>NZ_CP034444.1:2400000-3600000 GCF_003952385.1 Mesorhizobium sp. M1D.F.Ca.ET.043.01.1.1 | reverse complement strand
ACAGTCAGAGCGTCCTCGGCTCGCCTTGCAGTTCCATTGACCGCTCGGCTATGCCCTTTGCGGTCAAGCATCGGACAGGGACGGCTACACCGCCATTGATGACGGGCCCGGAAGAGCGTTCTTGCAAGATCGTTCTTCCGGTTCGGGCGGCCACATACAGCTATTTCGGCGCTTTGTCACGCCTTCGAGGCGTTTTTTTGCGCCATGGCACCATCATATCGCCGTCGTGCCGGGTTGCGCGAGCCTCGCAAGCTTCCTAAGCGGGGGAAAGTGTATCCCCCAGGCCTTCCCCCAATGACCTTCTTCGATGCCGTCCTTCTCTTTGCCGCGGGTTTTGTCTCCGGCGCGGTGAATGCCGTCGCCGGCGGCGGCACCTTCGTCACCTTCGGCGCCATGACGCTGGTCGGCGTGCCGCCAATCGTCGCCAACGCCACCTCCTCGGTGACGCAGTTCCCCGGCTACATCACCTCGACGCTCGCCTATCGCGACGACATCAGGCATTTCTGGCGCGGGGCCCTGCTGCTTTGCCTGATCTCGGCGCTCGGCGGGCTGGCCGGCTCGCTCATCCTGCTCGCGCTCTCCAACCCGTCCTTCCGCGCGCTCGTGCCGTGGCTGCTGATTGCCGCCACCGCCTTGTTCGCCGCCGGGCCGTGGCTCAAGCCGACGGCGGGACCGGAGCACCAGGCCTCGGTCGGTTCGCTCGCCGGATCGCTGGCGCAGTTCGCGACATCGGTCTATGGCGGCTTCTTCGGCGCCGGCATGGGCGTCATGATGCTGGCGACCCTCGGCCTGACGCAGGCCGGGGACTACCACAAGCTCAATGCGTTGAAGAACATGCTGGCCGTGGTCATCGCCGCGATCGCCATCCTCGTCTTCGTTTCGGGCGGCGTCGTCGCCTGGCCGCAGGCGATCGTCATGATCCCGGCCGGCGCGCTGGGCGGCTATGCCGGCGTCTGGATCGCCAAGCGCGTGCCGCAGGGCGTCGTGCGCGGCTTCGTCGTCGCCGTCGGCCTTTTCCTGGCGTTCTACTACTTCGTCAAAGGCTGAGCAGCCGCCAGCAAATCCGGCCGCCGCTCTCTGGTGAGCTTCTCCGCCTCGGCGCGGCGCCAGTCGGCTATCTTTTTGTGGTTGCCGGAGATCAGCACGTCGGGAATTTGCCGCCCCTCGAACTCCTGCGGCCTTGTGTAGTGCGGGTGCTCGAGCAGGCCGTTCTCGAAGCTTTCTTCCTCGCCCGAGACGGCATTGCCCATGACCCCGGGAAGCAGCCGCACCACTGCGTCGAGCAGTACCAGCGCCGCCGGCTCGCCGCCCGACAGGATGAAATCGCCGATCGAGACTTCCTCCAGGCCGCGCGCCTCGATCAGCCGCTGGTCGACGCCCTCGAAGCGGCCGCACAGGATCACGGCGCCCGGCCCGGCGGCGAGCTCGCGCACCCGCGCCTGCGTCAGCGGTTTTCCGCGCGGGCTCATCAACAGGCGCGGGCGCGTATCGCCAGGCGGCGAGGCATGATCGATGGCTTTGGCCAGCACGTCGGCGCGCATCACCATGCCGGCGCCGCCGCCGGCCGGCGTGTCGTCGACGGTGCGGTGCCTGTCGGTGGCGAAGTCGCGGATCTGGATCGCTTCCAGCGACCAGGTGCCGGCTTCCAGCGCCCGGCCGGCGAGCGACAGGCCGAGCGCGCCGGGAAACATCTCGGGATAGAGCGTCAGCACCGAGGCGGCAAAGCTCACCGGTTGCCCCCGGCGTCCTTCGGTCCGCGCGGCCGTCCCTTCGGGTCGAAGCCGGAACCGCCAGGCGCCTCGCTCTCCTCGTCATCGACCAGCCCCGCCGCCATGGGATCGACCTCGACAAAACCGTCGGCGATTGAAACATGCGGCACCGCGGCCTGGGTGAACGGGATCAGCACACCCTTGCGGCCGGCGAGCGTGACATCGAGTATGTCGCCGCCGCCGAAATTATGCACGGCGACGACCCTGCCGATGACGCCGGTATCGTCCCTGACCTCCAGGCCGATCAGGTCGGCGTGGTAGAACTCGTCCTCCTCGCCGTCGTCCGGCAGCACCGAACGGTCGACGAACAGTTCGGTGCCGGCGAGCGCCTCGGCGGCGTTGCGGTCGTTGATGCCCTTGAAGCGCACCACCACCACCGTGCCGGCCGGCCTGATGTCGAGGATCTGGAAGGCGCGGCCATCCTTGGCGTGGAGCGGCCCGTAATCGGCGAGCGCCAGCGGATCGCCGGTGAAGGTTTTTACTCGCAATTCGCCCTTGATGCCGTGCGCGGCGCCGATCACGGCCATCTGGACGGGGTTCTCGAGCTTGGACATCGGCAGCGCTTCCTTTGCCTTGCTCTAGAGCAATTCCAGGAACAGTGTGTAGCGGTTTTCCGTTCGGAATTGCGGAAAAACAAGTAGTTGGAGCAGTTCAGCGATTTTGCCAATCGCTGAACTGCTCTAACGCCCTCGAGCCGCCATTTCAATGACGGCCTCTTCACCGCTTCCTAACCTCGCTGCCCGAAACTGCCGCCATGCAGGAATTCCTCATCCCGGCAAAGCCGGATCTTCAAGCGGCACGCGAGGCCTGGCTGAAAATGCTGGCGCGCGAGCGCCGGCTGTCGCCGGAGACGGTCGAGGCCTATGAACGCGACACGCGCCAATTCCTGCATTTTTTGACCGGGCATTGCGGCGGACCGCCCGGCATCTCCGAGATCGCCGATTTGCGGCCGGCCGATCTGCGCGGCTTCCTCGCCGCGCGCCGCAACTCGGGCGCCGGCGCCCGCACGCTCGGCCGCGGCTTGGCCGGCATCCGCTCGCTGCTGCGCTTCCTCGAGCGGCGCGGCCTCGCCAACGCGGCGGGCGCGGCGGCGCTGCGCGCGCCGCGCCAGCCGAAATCGCTGCCCAAGCCGCTGACGGCGAGCGATGCGAAACAGGTCGTGGCCGTGGAGGGCCAGCTGGCGGAAGAGCCGTGGATCGCCGCCCGCAACGCGGCCGTGCTCACGCTGCTCTACGGCTCCGGACTGCGCATCTCGGAAGCGCTTGGCCTCGCCGGCGCCGACCTCGCCTCGGAGGCCGACACCGTGCTGCGCGTCACCGGCAAGGGCGGCAAGACAAGATTGGTGCCGGTGCTGCCGGTGGCGTCACGCGCGGTCGCCGAATACCGGCGGCTCTGTCCTTTCCATATCGATCCGAAGGGCCTGCTGTTCCGCGGCGCGCGAGGCGGCCCGCTGAACCCGGCAATCGTCCAGCGCGAGATGGCGAAGTTGCGCTCGGCGCTGAACCTGCCTGACACCGCTACCCCGCACGCCTTGCGTCATTCCTTCGCCACGCATCTGCTTGGCCGCGGCGGCGACCTGCGCACCATCCAGGAGCTGCTCGGCCATGCCAGCCTGTCGACCACGCAGGTCTATACCGGCGTCGACACGGCAAGGCTGCTCGAAGTCTACGAACGGGCGCATCCGCGGGCGTGAAGCTCTGGCGAAGATCAGGATAACGGCTCAACCAAACGTCATACCGATCTGGTGGAGGGCAGGAGGGTCGACGCCGGCGAGCGGATGCAGGCAGCCCGACCTGGCGTCGGCGCTTCTTCAAACGAGCGGCCGCCCATCTCCGGCGGCCGCTCTACCAAAATCACCGTTGATCAGCGCATCACATAGACGATGCGCCGCGTGCCCGGATCGACCAGCGCCGGCTGGTTGTTCACATAGACATAGCGGTAATTGTAGTCCGGAATCTCGCGCAGCTCGACCGTGTCGGGCAGCGTTGCGCCCGTGACCACCTCGCCTTCGAGATAGACCGGGTCGACCCTGTGGGTGGTGACATAGGTGCCGACCTCGGCCGGCGGCCTGGCGATCGGCTCGACCGCATCGCCCGAAACGATGGCGCCGGTGTAGTCGTCCTGCGAATAGATATCGTCGGTCGGCGGCGCCACGACAGCGATACTGGCCTCGGCCGGTCGACGTGTGACGACAACCCGGCTGCCGCCGAAATCACCCGTCACATAGTCGGAATAGACCCAGCCGTTGCCGCCGGCCTCGGCGATGGTGCACCATTTGCTGTTTGCGATGCAGCCAGTAAGAGTGGCCGACTGGCCGGCGGCCAGCACGCCGATCACGGGATATTGCGGACCCGGGCCGGCGCGGACGTTCAAATCCGCCACTGCCGAGACGGGCGTGTCGGCAAGGGTCGCGCCCGACATGGCGAGCAGCGCGCCGGCAACCGCCGGAAACAGTATGCGTTTCATGGTTTTACTCTCCGTTTTCAACGCTCCCTCGGGCTCGAAAACGAAACCGGGCCTTATGCGTTCCGGCTAAAGTGCCGTCGCCTGCTCACGAATTGTTCCAGGTTTTTTCGGCGTACTGGTCAAAAGCTGGTGAACGAAGGCCAGTTTTTGAGCCGTCACGTCCGAAATGACGAAGGGGTAGAGATCGGGCAGTCCCATGCAGCGGTTGATCGAATTCGAGGCCTCCGACAGCACCAGCCAGCGGGCGAGGATCTTTTCGAACGGTTCCGGCGCCGGATCGGGCTCGGCGGGCGTCGGCTGCGCATGCCCGCCGGTGTCGCCACGCGGCAGTTCGTTGGCTTCCACCGTCTCCAGCCGGCCGAGCGGAAAATTCAGCGCATGCACCATCTCCAGCGTGTCGGTGATGTGCAGGTGGTGCGCCCAGGTCTCGGCCCAGTCTTCCCAGGGGTGGGACGTCGCATAGGCCGAGATGTGGCGCTGTTGCCAGTCCAGCGGAGCGCCATTGGCATAATGGGCCTTCAGCGCCTGCTCGTAGTCGGCCCGCTCGTCGCCGAACAGAGCGCGAAAGGCCGAAAGCCGCCCGGGATCGTCGCGGATCAGCCGGTCCCAGTAATAGTGGCCGAGTTCGTGGCGGAAATGGCCCAGCAAGGTGCGGTAGTTCTCGCCCATCTCGACGCGCCGCCGCTCGCGCTCGGCGGAATCGGCCTCACCGACGTTGAGGGTGATCAGGCCGTTGTCGTGGCCGGTCAGGATGCGCTCGCCGCCCGGTCCGCCGCCGATCGGATCGGCGAGGAAGTCGAAAGCGAGTCCCGCCTCGTCCTGGGGTCCGGCCTTGGGCGCGACCGGCAGGCCGAAGGCGAGCAGCGAATAGACGGCGCGTTTCTTGGCCGCCTCGACGCGGATCCAGCGCTGGCGGTTGCCGTCCACCGAGAGGTCGGGGATCAATTGGTTGAGCCCGCAGGCGCGGCAGAAGGTCCTGCCCGGCTCGGCCCGCCAGTTGCAGGCGCATTCGTCGGCATTGCCGCATGGAACGGCGTCGTCGGCGCCGGAAAGCGTGAAACGCGCGCGCTCCGGGTCATAGAGCACCAGGCTGGAACAGTTCAGGCATTGCGCGTTTTCGAAATAAAGGCGGTGACCGCAATGAGGACAGTCGAACAGCTTCATCGGTAATCGAACCACAGCATGGGGTGACGGCGTCGGGCATCGCCCAAACGCCCGTCGTCGCCCGTCGTTCCGACGCTATTTCGTCGCGAGCTGCGCAATGACTTGCCTGGCCACGCTTTCGCCCGACAACCGCGCGCCGCCGCAGGTCTGGATGAGCGGTCCGGCGACATGCTCGCCGGCGAAGAAGATCTTTTCCGCCACCGGCTGCATCAGCGTGGCGCGCGCTTCGGAACGGCCGGGACGGGCCGCCGCATAGGCGCCGCGCACGAAGCGCTCCGCGCCCCAATTGGTCATCATGGCGCGGCCGACATGTTTCCTCACGTCGCCGCCGAAGATGCCGCACAGCCGGTCGACGACGAAGTCGACGCCCGCCGCCTCGCCGGCGGCCGACATCTCCCAGGCGAAGTCGCCGCCGACAAACCCCACCATCAGGTCGAGGTCGAACGGGAAGCAGAGGAAATAGATGTCGTGCCTGGCCATCCGCTCGATCAAGAGGTCGTCAAAGGGCTCGAGGCCGAGCCGGGTACCCTTGATCTCCACCGGCAGCTTGGTGAGCATGCCCATGGGCAGGTCGAAGAAGGCGCCGAAATGCGTGTCGGGCAGCGCCGGCGCGAACTCGATCTCCTCGAAGGCGAGCACCGCCGGCGAGGCGGTGACGATGACCGCCTTGGCGCGGATGGTGCCGCGGTCGGTGACGCAGGCGACCCCCGGCACGTCCCAAAGGATCTTGCGCACCGGCGTCGACAGCTCGACCGGCACGTCGGCGCCGAAATGCGCGACCAGCGCGCCGAGGCCCTCCTTGGTGAAATAATTCGGATCGAGGTCGGCGGCGGCCTGGAAATCGCGGATCGAGATCTCGTCCTCGTCGGCGCCGAAATCCATCGGACCGGCGAAAGTGGCGGCGGCGCGCGGCGCGTGGCCCTTGGCGAGCAGCGCCGACAGCCGGTCGTCGTCGCCTTCCTCGACCTGATGGGCGGCAAGCAGCTCGAACAGCCTTGCGTCGGCGGCCTTCATCGCGGCCTCTTCCGCCTCGCTCGCCTTGCGCTCGCGGTAATAGAGGTGGTCGACATTCATGTCGTGGTGATGCAGCGTCCAGCCGGCGGCCTGCGCTTCGGGAAAATAGGGATTGCGGTCGGCGGCGTGCAGCCAGGCGCAGCCGATGTCGAAGGGTACGCCGAAATGCCGGTCGCTGGTCCAGGCGCGGCCGCCGATGCGGCTCATCGCCTCCAGGAGCGTGAAGGAAAGTCCGGCTGCCCTGAGCGTCTTGGCCGCGGAAAGCCCTGCCGAGCCTGCGCCAATGATCACAACATCAACGTCTTCCATAAAGACCCCCGCCACAATGAGCTTGCGCCATAATTAATGCTTGATCATGCGCAAATTCCCCGGCATTCGCCAGCGCCGAGCGCCGCGCAGCCCCGTGTGGGCGGTGACAACCGGGCGTTTCACTGGCAAATTCGCAACCGGGACGTGATTCAGGCAACCAGGAGAGACAGAATGGCATTTTTTGCCAAGGGAAGGATTTTCGTGGCCGCCGCTGTGGCGGTTTTCGGGCTGGCGACGGCCGCTCAGGCAGCGGGCAGCTGTGGCAAGAACGGCGCCGGCTTCGACGCGTGGAAACAGCAGTTTGCCGCGGAAGCACAGGCCAACGGCGTTGGCCAGAAGGGCCTGTCGGCGCTGGCCGGCGCGACCTACGCGACAAGGACGATCGCCGCCGACCGCGCCATCCACAAGGCTTTCAGCGGCTCGGTTGAGGCTTTCATGAAGCGCCGGGGCGGGGCAGCGATCATTTCCAGGGGCCGCGCGCTGAAGAAGCAGAACGCGGCGATGTTCGACAGGATCGAACAGAACTACGGCGTGCCGCCGGGTGTGTTGCTCGCCATCTGGGGCATGGAGACCGGCTTCGGCGCCTCCATGGGCAACCAGAACACGGTCTCCGCCATTCTGACGCTTGCCTATGATTGCCGCCGTCCGGACTATTTTACCCCGCACGCCATCGCGGCGCTGAAGCTGGTCGATCGCGGCGCGCTGAGCGCTTCCTCGGTCGGCGCCATGCATGGCGAGATCGGCCACACGCAGTTCCTGCCCGGAAATGTCTTGCAATATGGCGTCGGCAACGGAAACCTGCGCGACAGGAACACCGCGCTCGCCTCAACCGCCAACTTCCTCAAGGGTCACGGCTGGCGCGCCGGCGCGAGCTATGAGGCGAATATGGGCGCCATCGCCGGCTGGAATTCGGCCAGCGTCTACCAGCAGGCCATCGCCCGCATAGCCGAGGCGATCGACGCCAACTGATGGAACCTATCTGACATAGACAAAAAGCCCGGCCAGGCGCCGGGCTTTTTGTTACGGAGCAAGGGTCAAAACCCAACCACCCGGAACGACCGGGTTCGATCTCATGTCCTAACTCTCAATCATTCGCGTAGCCGCTCAACGGGCATTTCCGGGAAACGGGAATCTGGAAGGTACCGGTAATGCCGTTGCAGGTACGGAATTTGGGGTTCCGCGGCGCTGGGGTAGGCGTCTTTGACTTACCCTTCATGTCGATTTTGGTCGGTTGGTCAAACTGTGCGTGGCCGCTCAACGGGCATTTCCGGGAAGCGGGAATCTGGAAGGCGCCGTTGTTACGATAGCAGGTACGGAAGCTGGACGTCCGCGGCGCCACCGTGGCCGTAGCCGCAGCCTTGGACTTGCCCTTGATGACCAGCCATATCTCGGTCGGTAGGTCCAACTGCACTCTATTCAAATCGGAGTAGTTGATCCGCCCGCTGCGTATCCCCTCGGCAATGCGCTGGCAGAACAAGGCCGGCATGCGCTCCTGCGAGACGCCCATGAAAGAGGCGATTTCGTGCTTGAACGTGATGCTCCATAAATGCACAGCGGAGATGCACCCGTCCAAATTAGCCTCAGGTGCCTGCTGTGTGCCTGCTTGCGAAGACCCGCACGCCATTAAGGTCAACGCCGCCGCAAGCAAAAGAGAAATACTACTTTTCACTGTCAACCCCCACCCCGCTGGCGAACTTAATTGGAGCGGCGGAAAGGTCAAACGATAATTTCTCTGAAGTGGACTGAACTTCTATTATATTAGCTTTGTGAAATAAAAACCCGGCGTCGCCGCCGGGTTCCCGCTCATCTCAACTTTCGACGTTCGGACATCAGCCCTTGCGGCTTCTCGCCGCCAGCGTCCTGAGCCGGAGCGCGTTGAGGCGAATGAAGCCGGCTGCGTCCTTCTGGTCGTAGGCGCCGCGGTCGTCCTCGAAGGTGACGAGCGCGTCGGAATAAAGCGTCTTCTTCGACTTGCGGCCGGTGACGATGACATTGCCCTTGTAGAGCTTCAGCCGCACCTTGCCTTCGACGTCTTCCTGGCTCTTGTCGATCATCGCCTGCAGCATGACCCGCTCGGGCGAGAACCAGAAGCCGTTGTAGATGAGCTCTGCGTAGCGCGGCATGAACTCGTCCTTGAGGTGCGCGGCACCCCTGTCGAGCGTGATCGATTCGATCGCACGGTGGGCGGCGATCAAGATGGTGCCGCCGGGGGTTTCATAGACGCCGCGCGATTTCATGCCGACGAAGCGGTTCTCGACCAGGTCGAGGCGGCCGATGCCGTTGTCGCGGCCGAGGTCGTTGAGCGCCGCCAGCATGGTGGCTGGCGACAGCTTCTTGCCGTTGAGCGCGATCGGATCGCCCTTGAGGAATTCGATCTCGATCTCGGTGACGGCGTCGGGCGCGTCCATCGGCGAGACGGTGCGCTGGTGGACGAATTCCGGCGGCTCGCTCCACGGATCCTCCAGCACCTTGCCCTCGGAGGAGGAGTGCAAAAGGTTGGCGTCGACCGAGAAGGGCGCGTCGCCGCGCTTGTCCTTCGGCACCGGGATCTGGTGCTGCTCGGCGAAGTTGATCAGGTCGGTGCGCGACTTGAACGACCAGTCGCGCCACGGCGCGATGACCTTGATGTCGGGATTGAGCGCGTAAGCCGAGAGCTCGAAACGGACCTGGTCGTTGCCCTTGCCGGTGGCGCCATGCGCGATCGCGTCGGCGCCGGTCTCCCTGGCGATCTCGACCAGATGCTTCGAGATCAGCGGCCGGGCGATCGAGGTGCCGAGCAGATAAGTGCCTTCATAGACGGCATTGGCGCGGAACATCGGGAAGACGAAGTCGGCGACGAATTCCTCGCGCACGTCGACGATGCGGATGTCCTTGATGCCCATCATCTCGGCCTTGCGGCGCGCCGGCTCCAACTCGCCGCCCTGGCCAAGATCGGCGGTGAAGGTGACGACCTCGGCGCCGAGCTCGGTCTGCAGCCATTTCAGGATGATGGAGGTGTCGAGGCCGCCGGAATAGGCGAGCACGACTTTCTTCACGTCTTTGGTCTTGGACATCTTGGCGGTTCCGCAGGGACAGTGTTCGCGGGCGAGGTATCACGGGGTTTCCGGGTGGCGCAAGAGACGAACGGGCGCAGGGCCTAGGCAGAGGCTGGGCCAGATACTTCTTGCAGCAGATGCTGGCGGCGGGGAAATGGCTGCGTTATAGGCTGCGCAAAGCTTCCCAGGAGCGAGCAATGTCCTTCATTCCCGACACCACGACGCTGATCCAGTTCGCCATCGCGACCGTCATCCTGGCGATCACGCCGGGACCGGACATGACGCTGTTCGTGTCGCGAACACTGAGCCAGGGCCGCGCCACCGGCTTTGCCTCGATGGCCGGCGCGCTCACCGGCACGCTGATCCACACCACGCTGGTGGTGGTCGGCGTCTCGGCGCTGATCGTCGCCTCGCCGATGGCCTTCTTCGCGCTGAAGATCTTCGGCGCCGGCTATCTCGTCTTCCTGGCCTGGCAGGCGATCGCCAAGGGGTCGGCCTTCTCGCCGGAGAAGAAGAGCGGGCCGCAGATCTCGCTGTTCCGCAGCTGGGCGGCCGGTCTCGGCGTCAACCTGCTCAACCCGAAGATCATCCTGTTCTTCATGACCTTCCTGCCGCAATTCGTCTCCGCGCACGATCCGAACGCGCCGGGAAAACTGTTCTTCCTCGGCGTCATGTTCATCGTGCTGTCGATCCCGGTGACGGCGCCGATGGTGCTGGCGGCAGAGAAATTCGCGGCTGCGATGAAGGCGAGCCCGCGCGTCACGCGCGTGGTCGACTATCTGTTCGGCGGCGTGTTCTCGGCCTTCGCGCTGAAGATCCTGACAGCGCAGGCGAAGTAAGCCTCGCCTCGCTGGCGCCGATCTCAGGCTTCGGCGTCGGGCAGCGGCTCGCGGCGCCAGGCGCCGGCCCAGCGGCCGGCGCAGAGCCAGTAGAAGATGCCGCCGACCATGCCGCTGCCGACCAGCGCGAGCCTGACATTGTTGTCGGCGACATCGAAATCGCCATCGCCGACATTGTGCGCGAAGCCGAGGAAGACGACGGCGACGGCGGCGCCGCCGAGCGCGTAGAACAGCCAGTCGCGCCGGCCGAGCACCTCGGCGATCAGGATGACGATTGCCGCCGGCATGAAGCCGAAATAGGCGACGAACAGCGCCACGAAAGGCACCGAAAAATAGAGCGCCGGCGCGATCGTCGGATGACCGGGCTCCGGCGCATAGCCGAAATGGCCGAGGAAAAGCACGTTAAGAAAGGCGCTCGCCGCCAGCGAGGCGATGGCATAGCCGATCAGGATGGCGGCGAAGCGGACGAGATAGGCGATGATACGCCTCACGCCTCGCCATGCCCCGCGATCATCATGGCTTCCAGCGCCAGCCGGTCCACCTTGCGCATGCGCTCGGACTCCGACTTCAACTGGCCGCAGGCAGCGAGGATATCGCGGCCGCGCGGGGTGCGGATCGGCGAGGCATAGCCGGCATTGTTGATGTAATCGGCGAACTTCTCGATCGTCTCCCAATCCGAGCACTGGTAGTTGGTGCCGGGCCATGGGTTGAACGGGATCAGGTTGATCTTGGCCGGAATGCCCTTGAGCAGCTTGACCAGCGCCTTGGCGTCCTCGAGCGAATCGTTGACGTCCTTCAGCATCACATATTCGAAGGTGATGCGGCGGGCGTTGGACAGCCCCGGATAGGCGCGGCAGGCGGCGATCAGTTCCTTCAGCGGGAACTTCTTGTTGATCGGCACCAAAAGGTCGCGCAGATCGTCATTGGTGGCGTGCAGCGAGATCGCCAGCATGACGCCGATCTCCTCGCCGGTGCGGGCGATCTCCGGCACCACGCCGGAGGTCGAGAGCGTTATGCGGCGCTTCGACAGGGACAGGCCGTCGCCGTCGGAAGCGATCAGCAGCGCCTTCTTCACCGCCTCGAAATTGTAGAGCGGCTCGCCCATGCCCATCATGACGATGTTGGAGACTTTCCTGCCTTCGGCCGGCACGATGGCGCCGTCCGGCGTGTCGCGGTCGGGGAAGTCGCCGAGCCGGTCGCGGGCGGTGAGCAACTGCGCCAGGATCTCTTCCGTCGTCAGGTTGCGCACCAGCTTCTGCGTGCCGGTGTGGCAGAAGGAGCAGGTCAGCGTGCAGCCGACCTGCGAGGAGATGCAGAGCGTGCCGCGGCCCTCCTCCGGGATATAGACGGTTTCGATCTCGACCGGGCGGCCGGCGCCGCGCGGCGGAAAGCGGAACAGCCACTTGCGCGTGCCGTCGGAAGAGATCTGCTCCTCGACGATCTCGGGCCGCGCGACGGTGAAATGCCTGTCGAGCGCGGCGCGCAAATCCTTGGAGATGTTGAACATGTGGGCGAAGTCGGAAACGCCGCGCACATACATCCAGTGCCAGAGCTGCTGGGCGCGCATTTTCGCCTGGCGCTCCGGCACGATGCCGGCGGCAACCAGCGCCGCGCCGAGCTCGGCGCGGGTCAGGCCGATCAGCGACGGCGTCTCGGCCGGTGTTGCGCGGCGCAAGGCGTCGCGCGCGCCTTCGGCGGTCAGATCGAATGAAAGGGTCATGGTTGCGCCAATATAAGCGGTTTGCGGCCGATTTCAGCATCGTGCCCGAAATGAAGCGCGGCGCATAGCACAGCTTGCAGGCGGAGTCATGTAGGCGGCCCATACGGCCGGTGTCGCCAATCCCGCCGCGGAAACAGATCACATATTCGTGTAGGCGTAACAGCTCGAAGCGCGCCCGCGAACCTGAAAGGGGCGACCATGCCCTTGCAAAAATGGGAGTACGCGGAATGCATTCGATCAAGCTTGTTGCCATGGCCGGTCTTGCAAGCCTTTGCGCCTCGCAGGCATTCGCCGAGGACGCGATGGGCACAATGACCATGATGAAGGGCGGGCAAGTGACGGCGATCATGCCGGACGGCCATATGGGCACCATGATGCCGGACGCCAAGACGAGCGCCGAAATGATGAAGATGGCGAAGCCGGTCAAGCATTGCATGATGATGATCACCGACGCCAAGGGCAAAACCTACATGGTCGATACGTCGACCAAGAAGGCCCAGGCCGAATGTGAAAAAATGGCGATGTGAGGATATCTGGACCTCGCCAACCCTCGCGCTGCCCGCCGGCAAAAGCCGGCGGGATATGTCCAAATGCGCGGATCCTGCCCGGTAGCCTGATCTCCGATGTTCGTCGTCGGCCCCGCTTTCCGGCCTGACCTCACAGGCTTGATCGCCCCCTTCAGTATGCTAGGGGCGGGTGATCATCATGAGGACAAGGCATGGCCGGCATATCGCGAAGACACCCGATGCTGCGGCGCTCGCAGGCGATGTGGGCCTCGCGCCGTGTCTGGCAGCCGCGGCTCGTCTTCTGGGCCGGCGCCGTCTCGATCGGCCTGATCAGCGTCCTGTTCGCCATGCTGGCCGACAGGGCGCAGGCGCTGTTCCATATCGTCACCGGCGGCAGCGGCTGGCGCTTCTATCTGCCGTTGATCATGACGCCGGCGGGCTTCGTCGCCTGCGCCTGGCTTGCCCACTCCTTCTTCCCGGGATCGCAAGGCAGCGGCATTCCGCAGGCGATCGCCGCGCGCCACCTGCGCGACGACGAGGATCGCGGGCATCTGCTTTCGCTGCGACTGGCGGCGGGCAAGATCGCGCTCACCGTTATCGGCCTCGCCTGCGGCGCCTCGATCGGCCGCGAGGGTCCGACGGTGCAGGTCGGGGCGTCGCTGATGCTGCAGGCGGCGCGCTGGGGCGGCATGGCACAGGCCCGCGGCCTGATCCTGGCGGGCTCGGCGGCCGGCATCGCCGCCGCCTTCAACACGCCGCTCGCCGGCATCGTCTTCGCCATCGAGGAGATGGGCCGCGCCTATGAATCGCGCACCAACGGGCTGGTGCTGACGGCGGTGATCCTCGCCGGCCTCGCCTCGCTCGGCCTGCTCGGCAACTACACCTATTTCGGCGTCGCCAGGGACACGGTGGCCTTTGCCACCGACTGGCCGCTGGTGATCGCCTGCGGCGTCATCGGCGGCGGTTTCGGCGCGCTGTTCTCGCTGCTGGCGCTGAAGGTCACCCGGCGCATCCGGCGCTGGAACGCGCTGCAGCCCTTGTGGCGCGCGCTGCTTGTGGCGGGCATCTGCGGCCTGGCGGTGGCGGTGATCGGGCTTGCTTCAGGCGGCCTTACCTTCGGCACCGGCTATGCGCAGGCCCGCGGCGCCGTCGAAGGCGCGCCGCTGCCGGCGTTCTTCTTCCTCGAAAAATTTGCCGCCGGGGTGCTGTCGATGGTGTCGGGCATTCCGGGCGGCATCTTCGCGCCGTCGCTTGCGGTCGGCGCCGGTCTCGGCAGCACGCTCGGCCTTGTCCTCGGCGCCGGCACCGGCCTCGCCGCGCTGCTCGGCATGGCCGGCTATTTCGCTGGCGTCGTGCAGGCGCCGATGACGGCCTTCGTCATCATCCTCGAGATGACCGGCAATCACGACAATGTCATCGCGCTGATGTGCGCGGCGGTGCTGGGCTACGGCACGGCGCGGCTGATCTCCAACGAGCCGCTCTATCACGCGCTGTCGCGCGTGTTCGTCGCCGAGGCGATCCGGCGGCGGCGGGCGGAGACGGCGCCGGGAACCCACTAGAGCAATTCCAGGAAAATTGTGAGCGGTTTTCCGTCCGGAATTGCGTAAAAACAAGGAGATAGGGCGTTTCGCCGTTTCCGTGAAACGGTGAAACGCACTAGGACTGAGCGACATCCCAACACAGCAATCGGCTGGTCCTGCAACAAGCCCAGTGGGCGACTATGGATGGAAGGTGCCGCGCCGGCGTGCAATATCGATGCATGAGCGAGTTGACTTTCCGGCACCTGAGCCTCGACTGGAACGCCGAGCCGAGTGCTCCCGACGTTGAGTTGCATATCGAGGGCAATTCGGCGCGGCTTTCCTTTCTCATGAACCCAGCGGCCGACGGCGCCAAGCTCAGAGAGATGGGAACGCTTCACTTTGTTGGCTGTAGCCGAATCCGATGGGATGCCTCAGACGACCACGCTTGGTTTAACGGCCAGCAGGCTCCAAAATGGGGAGAGTTCTACGAGGTGACCGGGGACAGCCGGGCAGTCAGCGAGGATGATTGGGATGTCCTGGCGCCGGACGGCCCTGATTCGCGGCATTTCCTGCTCTGTTTCCGAGACGACACCATCGAGGTCGTGGCCAATGATTGGTCGTTGACGCGAAAAATGCCGAGCGACGCATAGCCGGGCAGCCACGCCTGCCTAGTCGCGCGGAGCCTTCGCGACTACTTGCACTTGGCGATCGAGGCCAGCGCGGCCGAGATGCCTTTCAGCGAAAAGACATAGGATGTCGGGTTGCCGCGGCCGGACTTGGCCTGCACCTTCATGTCGGTGCCGGTCTTCATGGCGGCGATCAGCACCGGCTCTTCGGCCGCGTTCTCGACCCAGGCCGACTTGCCGCGGGTGAACATCGAGAAGGACTTCTTGTCGATGGTGACGGTGGCCTTGGAGCCTTCCTGGAAATTGTAGCCGGCGATGAACTGCGGCTCGTAGGAAACCTGCTGGCCCGGGCGCTGGCTGACGAAGAAGAACATGTCGCCGTGGTCGAGCGACGGCGGCTGCTTGTCGGTCGGCACGGTCAGCACGTAGCAGACCTTGCCGGCCTGCGACTGATAGCTGTAGGTGCCCCAGGCGTTGTGCTGGCCGATCTTGGTCGCCTGCTGGGCCATGGCCGACGTCACGAAGGCGGCCGCCAGGACCAGGCTGGAAACTGTAGCAATCAATCCGCGCATCGTTCTTCCCGTATTCCAACTGGTGCGGAGGCGGGCCGCGTGGCGTCCTGCCGTCGCTTCATTTTGATTTAATCAGGGTTACCAAACGGTGAATTGTCCTCAAGAAAAGGAGCTCACCCCAGGAAACCGCCACCATTCGCGCCGCCGCTGGTAGTGCGGCGATCACGACGTCCCGGCGCGAACTTGGAGGCCACGAAAACGGCAAGAGTTTGTCTTTTCGCGCGGGCGCTTTCGCGGCCTCGTCGTGCCGAAATGTAAGCCAGGGTCAACCCCAAGGGTCAACGCTTGTCGGCCAGCGCGTCCCTGGCGGCCTGCCGGTGCGCGGGCGTGATGTGGGCGCTGACGGCGGCGATCGCGGCGGTCAGCACGGCAAGGTCGTCGGTGAAGCCGAGACCCAAGACGAAGTCGGGGATGAAATCCACCGGCAGCACGAAATAGCCGAGCGCGGCAAGCAGGGTGCCCTTGGCGCGCAGCGGCGTGTCCTTGTCCATGGCGCAGTAATAGGCGGCGACCACCTCGTCCATGAACGGGATCTGCCGGGCGGCTTTCTTGGCGGTGCGCCAGAACTTCTCGCGCACCTCTCCTTCGCCTGCGAGCCTGTCGCCGAAACCGAAGAAATCGAAACGGGATTCCTGCGCCATTCATCTCTCCTTGGCGGCCGCGCGCAACCTTGCGTGGCAAGCCCGCCGCGCAAAGATGTGGTGAAAGCGGGAGCCTGCTGCAAGACTTCGCGCGTTGCCGGGCCCGGAAAATCGGACTGCACGCGGTTGGTCGGCCCTATCCGAAATAACGGTTCATCCGCTTGGCAAGCTCGATATCCAGCGCCGTCACGCCGCCGGCGTCGTGCGTGTTCAGGGTCACGTCGACGACCTTGTAGACATTCGACCAGTCGGGGTGGTGGTCCATCTTCTCGGCTGCCAGTGCCACGCGCGTCATGAAGGCGAAGGCCTCCGAGAAGTTCTTGAAGCCGAAGCTGCGCTTGATGGAGGCGCCGTCGGCGGCCAGCGACCAGCCTTGGAGTTCGGCAAGCGCAGCGGTGATGGCGTCCTTGCTGAGTTTTTCTCTCGTCATGATGATTTCCCGTGCTATCTCGAATTTGACCTCACCATAACGCAAGTCGCCCAAAGGTGCTTTGCGGTTTTGGGGTTCCAGATGCACAAACGGCGCATATCGAATGAGCATAAAGCCCATAAAATCCATTCTGTTCGTCTGCCTCGGCAACATCTGCCGCTCGCCGCTGGCTGAAGCTGTTTTTCGCGCCGTGCTGAGCGAGCGCGGCGACGATCAGGGCATCGTGCTCGATTCGGCCGCGACCGGCGGCTGGGAGGCCGGCTCCGCTCCCGATCCGCGCTCGATCGCGGTCGCCATTCGCCACGGCATCGATATTTCCGGGCAAAGGGCGCGCAGAATCGCGCCGGAAGACTTTTCCCGTTTCGACCTGATCCTCGGCATGGACCGGTCGAACGTGCGCGACCTCAAGGCGCTGGCGCCTGAGGCCGCGCGCGACCGCATCCACCTGTTCCTGGAGTTTGCCAACGGACACGCGCGCGACGTGCCGGACCCCTACTATGAAGACCAGCAGGCCTTTGCTTCGGTCTACCGCATGATCCGCGAGGCGTCGGAGGCGCTGGCGAAGCGGCTGGACGCGCGTGTGTCAGCACCAACCAGCGGCCAGGCTTCCTCGACGATGTAGGGGCCGCCGCCGACCGAATCGCGCGACGACATCAGGACGAAGCGGCCGACCCGGAAGGGCAGCGCGGAAAAGTTGCCGCGCGCCGAAAGATATTGGGCGACGTCGAGCGGGCTCGCATTGCGCAGGCGGGCGAGCGTCACATGCGGCGAGAACTTGCGCGGGTCGGCCGGGAGGCCGAGCCGCTGGCAGATGCGATCGATCTCGCCCTGCAGCGCCACCAGGTCGGGCGAGGCGGACACGCCGGCCCACACCGCATGCGGCTTCTTGCCGCCGAAGGCGCCCACGCCGGAGAGCGTCAAGGGGAAGGAGGGACGGTTGACGCGGTCGAGCGCGTTGGCGATCTCGTCGGCGACATGGCCTTCGATGTCGCCGATGAAGCGCAGCGTCAGATGATAGTTTTCGACATCGATCCAGCGGGCTCCGGGAAGGCCGCCCCGCAGCAGGGACAGCGAAAGAGCAGCGTCGCGCGGAATTTCGAGGGCGGTGAAAAGACGTGGCATGAGAAGCCTCCTGTCCTCGAATCGAAACTCTACCCCTAGCGAATCATCGATATCGGCGCGGGGCAAGCGGTTTGTTGTCCACAAGGTTTCCCCAACGGAAACCGTGGCGTTTGGGACTCACGACGGACCGCCATTGGCGGCGATGGCCTTTTCGACGACCGGCAGAATGCCCTCAATCATGACATCAACTCCGTTCGGGTTGGGATGCAGGCCGTCCTCCAGCTGCAGGTCCGGATGGCCGGCGACGTTGTCGAGAAAGAACGGGTAGAGAGGAATGCCGTACTTTGCGGCCAGCCGCGGATAGATCGCGTCGAAGGCCTTCTGGTAGTCGGCGCCAAGATTGGGCGCCGCGCGCATGCCGGCCAGGAGCACCGGGATTTTGCGCTGCTTGAGCTTGGCCAGCATCGCATCGAGATTCTTTTCAGCGATGTCGGGCGCGACGCCGCGCAGCATGTCGTTGGCTCCGAGCTCGAGGATGACGAGCCCCGTGCCGTACGGCACCGACCAGTCGAGCCGCGCCAATCCGCCGCTCGTGGTATCGCCGGAAACGCCGGCATTGGCGACGGCGACATCATGGCCCTTCGCTTTCAGCGCCGCCTGTAGCCTGTCGGTGAACCCCTGACCCGGGCCGAGCCCGAAGCCTGCCGTCAGGCTGTCACCGAAGCCGACGATGTTGAAGGTCTCCGCGCCCGCCGGCGCCATGGCGCCGCAAACCGAAAGGAAAAGGACGAGGGCCGCGGCAAGAGTATGTTTGAAAGCCATGCGGCGAGCCCCATATGACCGAAACGATCGTTGGAGGAGGCATTCTCGTCTCCCTTTTCCACCATATAGGACGCTTTCATTGTGACAGAAGCCGTCATCGCACTGAGGGATGTCTCGCTGACGCTCGGCGAGGGTGCGTCCTCCGTCCATGTGCTGAAGGGCATTAGCCTCGACGTGGCCGGCGGCGAGGCCACCGGCATCGTCGGCCCGTCGGGATCCGGCAAGTCCACCTTGCTGATGGTTCTGGCCGGGCTGGAGAGGGTCGATTCAGGAACCGTGCGGATCGCCGGCGAACTGCTCAACGGCAAAAGCGAGGACCAGATTGCTTCGTTTCGGGGGCGAAACATCGGCATCGTCTTCCAGTCCTTCCACCTGATCCCCAACATGACGGCGCTCGAGAACGTCGCGGTGCCGCTGGAGCTCGCCGGCCATGCCGATCCGTTCGCCGTGGCGGCGCAGGAGCTGGCGGCGGTCGGCTTGAGCGACCGTGTGACGCACTATCCCGGCGAGCTCTCCGGCGGCGAGCAGCAGCGCGTGGCGATCGCCAGGGCGCTGGCGCCCTCGCCGCGCATCCTGATTGCCGACGAGCCGACCGGCAACCTCGACCAGGCGACGGGGAAACAGATCGCCGACCTTCTGTTCGCCAAGGCGGCCGAGCGCGGCATGACGCTGGTGCTGGTCACACATGACCCGGCGCTTGCCGCCCGCTGCGCGCGCCAGGTATCGATGCGCTCGGGACGCATCGAGGATGCGCCCAAGCAGGTGAAGGTGCCGGCCTGATGCGGACCCTGAAGCTCGCCATCCGCTTCTCGCTGCGCGAGATGCGCGGCGGCCTGTCCGGCTTCATGATCTTCCTCGCCTGCATCGCGCTCGGCGTGGCCGCGATCGGCGGCGTTAATTCGGTGGCGCAGGCGATCACGGCAGGCGTCGCCAATCAGGGCCAGACGCTGCTTGGCGGCGATCTGCGCTTCCAGATCAACCAGCGCAGCGCCTCGAATGCGGAGCTTGGCTTCCTCGACAGCCTTGGCACGGTCTCGCTGAATTCCGGCATGCGTTCCATGGCGCGGCTCGAGGACGGCTCGGACCAGGCGCTGGTCGAGGCCAAGGCGGTCGACGACGCCTATCCGCTTTACGGCTCGCTGGAAACCGACCCGCCGCTGCCGAAGAAGGAGCTGTTCGGCGAGAAAGCCGGCATCTTCGGCGCCGCCGCGCCCGATCTCTTGTTCGATCGCCTCAATCTCAAGATCGGCGACCGGCTGAAGCTTGGCGGCGCCACCTTCGAACTGAGAGCCAGGCTGGTCAGCGAGCCCGATGCGATATCCGACGGCTTCGGCTTCGCGCCGCGGCTGATGATCTCGAACGACGGGCTTGCCGCCTCCGGACTGATCCAGCCCGGCAGCCTGGTCGAGAACGCCTACAAGGTCCGGCTGCCCGACCGCGCCGGTGAGGCGCGGATCAAGGCGATCCAGGCCGAGGCCGCGAAAGATTTTCCACAAGCGGGCTGGTCGATCCGCACGCGCAGCAATGCGGCGCCCGCGCTGTCCTCCAACATCGAGCGCTTCTCGCAGTTCCTGACGCTGGTCGGGCTGACGGCGCTGGTGGTCGGCGGCGTCGGCGTGGCCAACGCGGTGCGCGCCTATCTCGACGGCAAGCGGGGCGTCATCGCCACCTTCAAGAGCCTCGGCGCCTCAGGCGGCTTCGTCTTCACGGTCTATCTCGTGCAGATCCTCTTGATCGCCGGCCTCGGCATCGTGCTCGGCCTGATCCTGGGCGCGGCGATGCCGTTCGTGGCGAGCGCGCTTCTGCGGTCGGTCATCCCGGTGCCGGCGGAGGGCGGCTTCTATCCTGGCGCGCTCGCCATGGCCGCGCTCTTTGGTCTCCTGGTGACGCTGGCCTTCGCGCTGTTGCCGCTCGGGCGCGCCCGCGACGTGCCGGCGACGGCGCTGTTTCGCGAGATGGGTTTTGAGAGCCGCGGCTGGCCGCGCCTGCCCTATGTCGGCGCCGCCCTCGCGATCGTGCTGGCGCTGGCCGCGCTCGCCATCCTTTCCGCCGACGATCGGCGCATCGCCTCGATCTTCGTCGGCGCCACGGTCTTTGCCTTCCTGGTGCTGCGGCTGGTGGCCGCGCTGGTGCAGTGGGCTGCCCAGCAGAGCCCGCGCGCGCGTTTCGTGTCGCTCAGGCTGGCGCTCGGCAACATCCACCGCCCCGGCGCGTTGACGCCGTCGGTGGTGCTGTCGCTCGGGCTCGGCCTGACGCTCCTGGTGACGCTGGCGCTGATCGACGGCAATCTCAGGCGCCAGATCTCCGGCAGCCTGCCGGAGCGGGCGCCGAATTTCTTCTTCGTCGACATCCAGAGCAGCGACGTCGATGCCTTCGCCGGCCTGGTCGGCAAAGAGGCGCCGCGGGGAACGCTGGTCAAGGTGCCGATGCTGCGCGGCCGTATCATGGCGCTCAACGGCGTCGACGTCGACAAGGTGAAGGTCTCCGCCGACGGCGCGTGGGTGCTGCGCGGCGACCGCGGGCTGACCTATGATGCGAAGCAGCCGGCCAACGCCACCCTGACAGAGGGGACGTGGTGGCCGCAGAACTATTCCGGCGAGCCGCTGGTGTCGTTCTCGGCCGAGGAGGGCAAGGCGATCGGGCTGAAGCTTGGCGACACCGTCACCGTCAACGTGCTCGGCCGCAACGTGATGGCAAGGATCGCCAATTTCCGCCAGGTCGAGTGGGAAACCATGGGCATCAATTTCGTCATGGTGTTCTCGCCCAACACCTTCGCCGGCGCGCCGCATGGCTGGCTGGCGACGCTGACCGACAAGAGCACCACCACGGCCGACGACGCCAGGCTGCTCAACGCGGTCACCCGCGCCTTTCCGGCGGTGACGACCGTGCGGGTCAAGGACGCGCTCGACATCGTCAACCGGTTGGTCGCCCAATTGGGCACGGCGATCCGCGCCGCCGCCGGCGTGGCGCTGATCGCCTCGGTGCTGGTTCTCTCCGGCGCTTTGGCCGCCGGCAACCGGGCGCGCATCCATGACGCGGTGGTGCTGAAGACGCTTGGCGCGACAAGGCAAACGCTGATCGTCGCCTTCTCGCTGGAATATGTGCTGATCGGCCTTGCGACCGCATTGTTCGCGCTTGCCGCGGGCGGCATCGCGGCATGGTTCGTCGTCGCGCATATCATGACGCTGCCGTCGCACTTCATGCCGGAAGTGGCGGTGGCGACGATCCTCGTGTCGCTGGCTGTTACCGTCGGTATCGGCCTTGCCGGCACCTGGCGGGTGCTCGGCCACAAGGCGGCGCCGGTGCTGCGCAACCTTTGACCCGGCATGCCGGGAACTGCGCGTCTTAAATCTTTGTAAGAATGCCCGGCCGAAACGGCCGAAAACCGGGCTTTTGCTATCTCACGAAGCGTTACCCCTCGTTACCGTCTTGTTCTTGACGTCGAGAACGCTCATATTTTGCGCAGGCATGCTGGAGCCCCGCCAGCGGCGCCTGGTCCCGAAGAGGTCATCCCAAAGTGATGATCGGGCGACCTGTCACCGGACGGGGCAGAAGCAACAGAGGATTTCCAATGGCTGATCCCATTCGCAACTACCAGACGTCCGCCGCCCCCGGCGCGCGCGTCGATATCGATCAGGGCCTCAGGGCCTATATGATCAAGGTCTACAACCTGATGGGGCTTGGCCTGCTCATCACCGGCCTTGCCGCCTGGGGCGCGTTCCAGCTCGCCGTCACCGGCGACGGCCAGCTGACCGCCTTCGGCCAGCTCATCTACGCAAGCGCGTTCCGCTGGGTCGTCATCCTGGCGCCGCTCGCTGCCGTGATGTTCCTGTCCTTCAGGATCCAGTCGATGAGCGTGGCTGCGGCTCAGACCACCTTCTGGGTCTATGCCGGCCTTGTCGGCCTGTCGCTGTCGACGATCTTCCTCGTCTACACCGGCACCAGCATCACCCAGACCTTCTTCGCCACCGCCGCCGCCTTCGGCGCGCTGTCGCTCTACGGCTACACCACCAGGCGCGACCTGACGGCGTTCGGCTCGTTCCTGATCATGGGCGTGATAGGCCTGCTGATCGCCATGGTCATCAACTTCTTCCTGGCGTCGTCGGCGCTGGCCTTCGCCATCTCGGCGGTCGGCGTGCTGGTGTTCGCCGGCCTGACCGCCTACGACACGCAGCGGATCAAGGAGATGTATTACGAGGGTGACGTCGCGGATGTTGCCGGCCGCAAGGCGATCATGGGCGCGCTGCAGCTCTACCTCGACTTCATCAACCTGTTCATGTTCCTGCTGCAGTTCATGGGCGACCGCCGCTAAGGCGAGCACCCGGTTCTGCTGGACCATAGACTTCGGAAGGGCGGCCCAACGGCCGCCCTTTCCTTTTGCGCGTCCCTCTGCTGTTATCGAGGCAGGAAAACGACCTGCATAAATTATGAGCAATATTGCGATCAGGGCCGCCACCACGGCCGACCTCGACCGAATCACGGAAATTTATGCCGACGCCGTCACGCACGGCACCGCGAGCTACGAGTTGGAACCGCCCAGCCGCGCCGAAATGGGCAATCGATTCGACAGCCTGACGGCAGGCGACTTTCCCTATCTCGCGGCGGAAAAGGACGGCATCGTGCTCGGCTATGCCTATGCGGGGCCGTTCCGGCCGCGTCCCGCCTACCGATTCGTCATCGAGGATTCGGTCTATGTCGCGCCCGAGGCCAAGGGCCAGGGCGTCGGTTTCCTGCTGATGCAGGCTCTGATCGAGGCGGCGCGCGCTGCGGGCTTTCGCCAGATCATCGCGGTGATCGGCGACGGCCATGCCGACAGCGCCTCGGTGCGGCTGCACGAGAAGCTTGGCTTCCGTCATTCAGGACGCCTGGAAGGATCGGGCTACAAGCACGGACGCTGGTTGGACACGGTGTTCATGCAGCTGCCGCTCAACGGCGGCGCGGCACTGCCGCCGGATGCTGATTCGCTGCCGGAGCGGAAGTTCCGGCTCGGAGGGAAATGAGAAAATGGGAATTGGGAATTGAAGAACTGGGGAATTGAAGAATTGAAGAAAGACAATTTTATATCAGGCGCTTAGCGCCTCTTTTCCTCAATTCTTCAGTTCTTCAATTCTCCAGTTCCTCTTCACGCCTGGACCAGCTTCAGCTTGGGATCGAACACGCCGAGCACGCGGCCGAGCTCCTGGCCGCGCTTGAGGATACGTCCGCCGGCGGCGATGACAGCGAAGGCGCCTTGCCGGCGCGCCAGTTTCGGGTCCTTGACGATCTGGAACAGCGGCACTTCGCTGGCCCGGCGGAAGACCGAAAAGACAGCGCGATCAGTGAGATGGTCGATCGCATAGTCGCGCCATTCATTGGCCGCCACCATACGCCCGTAAAGCCTCAGGATCTGGTCGAGTTCGCGCCGGTCGAAGCGCACCGGCTGGTCGAGGCGCGCGCTGCGCGCCTCATGCAGCGGGATCAATATTCCGGATGCTTCCCCATCCTCCGTCCCGCAGCCGTGATCGGTCATGCTTCGATCCTTCACTTGAATCTCGCAGCCGAGGTTCGCGCTTTCGCGGCCGAATTGCAAGGGCCGGCCAAGCATGCGGGGCCTGCGCGGTTTCCGAAAGGTCCAGTCACGTTTGCAAAACGCGTGTTGGAATTGGTGATGCTCCGCCACATTCTCGCCACAAATAATCCGCGCTCATGCCCCAATGTCCGACGACTTTACCGGCGTTGCCTGAGACGGTTCGGTCCGGCACCGGCTCGTAAACCCCAAGCCCCCCGCCCACGGGTCAGCGTCGGATCGAACCAACCTCGGTTTTTCCTTGGAAAAATCAGGTGCGACGATCCCAAAACCTGAATGACCGGCGTCAGAAGCAAGCTGACGCCGGTTTTTTATTGGCTGGAGCGGGATGCCCTTCTCCCCTTGCGGGAGAAGGTGGATCGGCGCGCAGCGCCGAGACGGATGAGGGGTGTTCCAGCGGAGTGAAACGCTGGCAATCCTGCCGCCAAGCGCCCTACCTCGACGGATGTCTTCGCCAAGCTGGAACACCCCTCATCCGTCGCCTTCGGCGACACCTTCTCCCACAAGGGGAGAAGGGAAAGGAGCCGCTAAAGCCGCTCGGGCTTGCGGATGAAGGCGGCGCCGAGGATCGGGCCGGGCATGCCGTCCTTGCCGACCGACTGCAGCAGCACCGCGCAGCCGCCCTTCTTGGCAATCTCGGTCATCGGCAGCTCGTAGCGTTGCGCCTTGCCGTGCCACATGCCGGCTGTCTGGATGTCGGAGACGGAATTCCAGTAGGTCAGGTTGCGGCCGCTGTTCTCGCCCTGGCCGATCTGCACCGTCTGCGGCGGATCGAAATAGACGATCACAACATGAGCGTCGGTCGGGCCGTTGCCGGCGTCGCCGGCATCGATCATGACGCGGTCGCTGGTGCGGCTCACCTTGATGCCGACCCGCATGCCCTCGCCGGTCCTGTCCATCCGGGCCAGCGCGCCGTCGACATCCTTGCGGCTGGCGCCGTTGACGTGGCTGCGGCCGTTGATGACGGCTTGCGGGGTATAGACCGAGCGGCTGCCGAAGGCGCGCATATAGTCATACTGCCGGTCGGTGTTCTCTTTGTTGCTCAGCGTGTCCTGCCAGCCCAGATAGTCCCAGTAGTTGACGTGGTAGGCGAGCGCGACGACGTTTTCCTTGGCAGCCAGCTCGGCGAAGAATTCATCGGCCGGCGGGCAGGAGCTGCAGCCCTGGCTGGTGAAAAGCTCGACCACGCCCAGAGGTTTTTCGGCTTGAGGTTTTTCGGCTTGAGGCTTTTCGGCTTGAGGCTTTTCGGCCTGGAGCTTGTCGTTTTGCGGCTTATCGGGCTCGCTTGCCGGCGCGGCGCCGGCAAATGTTGAAAGGGCCAGCGCAACTGCCGCAAGCCGCAATGGTCCTCGAGAAGCCATGACTGTTCCAATTCCCGCCGGTGACGCCGGCCTTGTTCTGATTGCCAAAATATGTGGCAGAACGGACAGTCAACGGGAAGTCACGTTGCGGTGAAATTTTTGTTGCCGCGGCCGCAGGTAAGGTGGCGACAGAGAGGCCACTGCATTTTTCGACGCGGTTCGATTTCGGGGCCGCATCGCCGCCATGCGGTAAACTTTTCCGATGCCGGCCGATCTCTATTGCGAGCGGGCCGGACTTGGACTTTGAACCGCGCCGGCGAATGCTTGGCCGGCTGCGGTTTCATTGTTGGAGATTGGGCAGGAGGGGGTAGGAAGTAGCGTACCTTTTCCCTACTCCCTTACTGCCCTACCCCCCTTATTCGCTTGCTTACGCAGCCAGATCGCGCAGCACGTATTGCAGGATGCCGCCGTTCTTGAAGTAGTCGAGCTCGTCCAGCGTATCGATGCGGCAGACGATCGGCACGTTCTTCACCGTGCCGTCGCCATAGGTGACCTTGGCCACCATCTTCTGGCGCGGCTTGATCGCGTCCAGCCCGTCGATCTCGACCAGTTCGTCGCCCTTGAGGTTGAGGGAGGCCCATGAGGTGCCGTCCTCGAAGACGAAGGGGATGACGCCCATGCCGACCAGGTTCGAGCGGTGGATGCGCTCGAAGGACTGGGCGATGACCGCGCGGACACCAAGCAGATTCGTTCCCTTGGCCGCCCAGTCGCGCGAGGAGCCGTTGCCGTATTCGACGCCGGCGAAGATGACCAGCGGCACGCCTTCCTGCTTGTATTCCATCGCGGCGTCGTAGATCGACATCTCCTCCTTCGAGGGATAGTGGATCGTGTACCCGCCCTCGCGGCCGTTCTCGCCCAGCATGTGGTTGCGGATGCGGATGTTGGCGAAAGTGCCGCGCATCATCACCTCATGGTTGCCGCGCCGCGTGCCGTACTGATTGAAGTCGGCGACGCCGACGCCATGCTCGGTGAGATATTTGCCGGCCGGCGAAGCTGCCTTGATCGAACCAGCCGGCGAGATGTGGTCGGTGGTGATCTTGTCGCCGAAGAGACCAAGCACGCGCGCGCCCTTGATGTCGCCGACCTTGCCGAAGGCGCGGCCCATGCCGGCGAAATAGGGCGGGTTCTGCACATAGGTCGAATGGTCGTCCCAGGCGTAGGTCTGGCCTTCCGGCGCCTTCACCTTCTGCCAGTACGCGTCGCCCTTGAAGACGTCGGCATATTTGCGGGCGAAGAGCTCGCGCGTGACGTTCTTCTCGATGAACTCCTGGATCTCGGCCGAAGTCGGCCAGATGTCCTTGAGATAGACCGGCTTGCCGTCGCTGCCTTCGCCGAGCGGCTCGGTGGTCAGGTCCTTGGTGACGGTACCGGCCAGCGCGTGCGCCACCACCAGCGGCGGTGAGGCCAGGTAGTTCGCCTGCACGTCCGGTGAGACGCGGCCTTCGAAGTTGCGGTTGCCGGACAAGACCGCGGCGGCGATCAGGCCCTTGTCATTGATGGTCTTGGAGATCGGCCCCGGCAGCGGGCCGGAATTGCCGATGCAGGTGGTGCAGCCGAAGCCGACCAGGTTGAAGCCGATCTGGTCGAGCTCCTTCTGCAAGCCGGATTTTTCGAGATATTCGGCCACCACCTGGCTGCCGGGGGCGAGCGAGGTTTTCACCCACGGCTTCTGCTTCAGGCCGCGCCGGTTGGCATTGCGGGCCAACAGGCCGGCGCCGATCAAAACGCTCGGGTTCGAGGTGTTGGTGCAGGACGTGATGGCGGCGATGACGACGTCGCCATGGCCGAGGTCGTGGCCGGTGCCTTCCACCGCATAGCGCTTCGAAATCTCGGCGGCCTTCTTGTACTCGGTCTCCATCGCCTTGGCGAAGCCGGCCGGAATGTCCTGCAGGGCGACGCGGCCCTCGGGGCGCTTCGGCCCGGCCATCGACGGCACGACGTCGCCGAGGTCGAGCTCGAGCAGGTCGGTGAAGACCGGATCGGCGGAGCCTGCGTCGCGCCACATGCCTTGCGCCTTCGAATAGGCTTCGACCAGCGCGATGCGGTTCTCCTCGCGCCCGGACATGGTGAGGTAGCGGATTGTCTCGCTGTCGACCGGGAAGAAGCCGCAGGTGGCGCCATATTCCGGCGCCATGTTGCCGATGGTGGCGCGGTCGGCGAGCGTCATGTTGGAAAGGCCGGGGCCGAAGAACTCGACGAACTTGCCGACGACGCCCTTCTTGCGCAGCATCTGGGTGACGGTGAGCACCAGGTCGGTGGCGGTGACGCCTTCCTTCAACTTGCCGGTGAGGCGGAAGCCGATGACCTCGGGCAGCAGCATGGAGACCGGCTGGCCGAGCATCGCGGCCTCCGCCTCGATACCGCCGACGCCCCAGCCGAGCACGCCGAGGCCGTTGATCATGGTGGTGTGCGAATCGGTGCCGACGCAGGTGTCGGGATAGGCGGTGGTCTCGCCGTCCTCGGCGTTGGTCCACACCACCTGTCCCAGATATTCGAGGTTGACCTGGTGGCAAATGCCGGTGCCGGGCGGCACGACGCGGAAGTTGCGGAAGGCCTGCTGGCCCCATTTCAGGAACTTGTAGCGCTCCTCGTTGCGCTCATATTCGAGCTCGACATTGCGGGCGAAGGCCATCGGCGTGCCGAACTCGTCGACGATGACGGAATGGTCGATGACGAGGTCGACCGGCACCAGCGGATTGATCTTTTCCGGATCGCCGCCGAGCGCCTTGATGCCGTCGCGCATGGCCGCGAGATCGACCACGGCTGGAACGCCGGTGAAATCCTGCATCAGCACGCGTGCCGGGCGATAGGCGATCTCGACGCCGGCGGTGCCCTTGTCGGCGAGCCAGGCGGCGACCGCCTGGATGCTCTCCTTGGTGACGGAGCGGCCGTCTTCGTTGCGCAGCAGGTTCTCCAGCAGCACCTTCATCGAATAGGGCAGCTTGGCGATGCCGGCGAGGCCGTTCTTCTCGGCCTCGGTGAGGTCGAAATAGACATAGTCCGCGCCACCCGCGGTCAGGGTGCGGCGGCAATGGAAACTGTCGAGGGATTTTGACACGTGCGATCCGTCCTTGTCTGTTCAGCCTGAAAGGGAACGGACGCCGATGGCATGCAATCACGCGCAAAGGTGCGGGTACGGCCATTTCCGCTGTCCGCTCCCGAGCAACCCGAGCCGTTCAAGGCGGCGCGCGCGCTGGTTCGGCGCAAATTCTGTTCCCGCGCCGACCGCTGGCACGGATGAACCGCATATAGAGAATTTCCTGGAATAGTTCTAGACAGTCGAAAGGCAAATTTGTGCGATGCGGCGGCGGCCGCGAAACGGTGCTTTCGGGACGGGCAAGGATGCGGCTGATCGCCGAAAATCTGGGCGGCGAGCGCGGCGGCGAGACGGTTTTTTCCGGCATCGGATTCGCGCTCGAAAAGGGCGAGGCGCTGATCGTCACCGGGCCGAACGGCGCCGGCAAATCGACGCTTCTGAGGGTGATCGCCGGCCTGCTGCCGGCGGCCGGGGGCCGGGTGACGGTCGAAGGCGGCGGCGATGAATTCCCCTCGGTCGCTTCGGCCTCGCACTATCTCGGCCATCTCAATGCGATGAAGATGGCGCTCAGCGTCGACGAAAACCTGGATTTCTGGCGCGCCTTCCAGGGCGAGCCGGGACTGGGCGTCGAGGAGGCGCTGGAGACGGTGGGGCTGGGCGGCATTGGCCACCTGCCGTTCGGCTATCTTTCGACCGGGCAGAGGCGTCGGGCTTCGATCGCCAAGCTTCTGATCAGCCGGCGGCCGGTCTGGCTGCTCGACGAGCCGACGGCGGGGCTGGACAAGGCCTCGGAGGAGAGGTTCGCGGGGTTGATGAGGGTGCATCTGGCGGATGGGGGGATTGTGGTGGCGGCGACGCATCTGCCGCTGGGGTTGGAAGGGGCGCGCGAGCTGCAAATGAGGGTTGGCCATTGATGTCGGCGCTCTACGGCGCCCCCCTCTGTCCTGCCGGACATCTCCCCCACAAGTGGGGAGATTGGCAGCTTCGCCGACGGCGCCCCGCCTTCAACGTTGGAGGCTGGCGAAATCGCCGGCGACGTCTGATCTCCCCCCTTGTGGGGGAGATGTCCGGCAGGACAGAGGGGGGCGCGAAGGAACGCATACCTTACGAGGGGATCGCCTCATAATGTGGTCCCTCTTCCTCCGCGACATCCGCCTTTCGATCCGCGCCGGCGGCGGCGCGCTGATCGGCGTCATCTTCTTCCTGGCCGTCATCGCCACCATCCCGTTCGGCGTCGGGCCCGATCTCAACCTCTTGTCCCGCATCGGCCCGGCGATCCTGTGGATCGCCGCCCTGCTCGCCTGCCTGCTCGGGCTCGATCGGCTGTTCCAAGCCGACCGCGAGGACGGCGCGCTCGATCTCCTTGTGCTGAACAGCGACCGCCAGATGCTGGCGCTGACGGTGCTGGTGAAGTGCCTGGCGCACTGGACCGGCAGCGTGCTGCCGCTGGTGGTCGCGGCACCCCTGCTCGGCCTGTTCATGAACATGGAGCCGACGGGCATCGGCGCCACGGCGCTGACGCTGCTTGTCGGCACGCCGGCCATCACCTTCATCGGCGCCGCTGGCGCTGCCGTGGCGGTGGCGCTGCCGCGCGGCGGGCTGCTGATCTCGGTGCTTGTGCTGCCGCTCACCATCCCGGTGCTGATCTTCGGCGTCTCGGCGAGCTACGGCGCGGTGGCCGATCCGGCGCCGTTCCTGCAGCCCTTCCTCATTCTTGCCGCGCTGACGCTGTTTCTTGCGGTGGTCGGGCCGCTGTCGGCGGCGCTGGCGTTGCGCCACGGAACGGATTGAGGTCTGTCGGACGTTCTCAAGTCTGCGGCACCGCGACTGATTGCCGGACCGGCGGCGCAAGGTTAAAGGAAGGCATGACAAGCGGATTGACATGGCAGGCGCGGAAGCTGCGCGCGCGGAGCGGCTGAGATGAGCGCGCATGCCCTCTATGTCGCCGCCGCCTATGCCATCACGGCGATTGTGCTCATCGGCCTGATCGGCTGGATCCTGCTCGACCAGCGGGCACGCAGGCGCGAGCTCGCGGCGCTCGAAGCCGCCGGCGTGCGGCGCCGCTCCGACAAGGCCGGGACGGCGAAGCCATGAGCATCGAAACCGGATCCTCGGCGCCGCCCCGTCGTCGCCTGTTGGTGCTTCTGCCGCTGCTGATTTTCCTGGGATTGGCCGGACTGTTCCTGGCGCAGCTTCTGTCCGGCCGCGACGTTTCGGAAATCCCCTCGGCGCTGATCGGCCAGCCGGCCCCGCAGACGAAGCTGCCGCCGCTCGAAGGGTTGAGCCTGCCGGGGCTGGACCCAAAATCCTTCGCCGGCAAGGTGACGCTGGTCAATGTCTTTGGATCGTGGTGCCTGCCGTGCCGGGAAGAGCATCCGGTGCTTCTCGGGCTGTCGCAGGACAGGCGATTCACGCTGGCGGGGCTGAACTACAAGGACCAGCCGGAAAATGCCCGCCGCTTCCTTGGCGATCTCGGCAATCCTTACCAGGCGATCGGCGTCGATCCGGCCGGGCGAGCGGCGATCGACTGGGGCGTCTACGGCGTGCCGGAAACCTTCGTCGTCGGCAAGGACGGCAGGATTGCCTACAAGCATGTCGGGCCGCTGACGCCGGAGTCGGCCCGGGATCTGCTGTTGCCGCAGATCGAGAAAGCGCTGACGGCGCATTGATATTCAGGTGATGCCGGCCATTTTCGACTCGGCCTGACCTGAATCTCAACGCGCCGTCGGGCCGCGCTGGTCGGCAAAAAGACTCAGCCGTAGACCTGCTTGTGGATCTGGTAGAGCATCTCGGAGCGGTCGGCACGCAGATCGGCGAGATCGCGGCTCGACAGGTTCTCGATTTCGGCGACGAGACGGTTGTACTGGCGGCGCTTGGCGATGTTGTTGCGAGCGCGGGAGACGAAGTTGTCGAAGATCATGACGAGGTTCCTTCTCTGCCGCATTCACGCGGCGGTTTGTTCCTCCCTTGATCGATTGCCAGCATGACATAGGAATGGTGCATTGCAAAAGAAAGATGTTGCAATGCACCATTGCAGCCAGCGCATAGCCGGTTAACCGGCCGTTACCCAGCCGTCGGTCCAAACTGGATCGCCATGGCTGCCCCAGGACGCTCAAGACGCGGTGAAGCTGCCATCATTGGCCTTGCCTTCTTTGTCATCGGCTGGCTTGATCCGCGCGTCACATCGTGCCGGGAGGAAAGCATGGCGGCCGCCGACTACGAAGTTCTCGATCCGCGCTTCGCGCGCCTGTTCGTCGGCAACGCGCAGGTGGACAAGCTGTTCACCGGCTGCCGCTGGGCGGAGGGTCCGGCCTGGTTCGCCGCCGGCCGCTATGTGGTATGGTCGGACATCCCCAATAACCGAATGCTGCGCTATGACGAGACCGACGGCAGCGTCAGCGTCTTCCGCCAGCCGTCGGGCAATTCCAACGGCAACACGGTCGACCGGCAAGGCCGGATGGTCACTTGCGAGCATTCGGGCCGCCGCGTCAGCCGCACCGAGCATGACGGCTCGATCACCACCATCGCCGACACATGGAAGGGCAAGCGGCTCAACTCGCCCAATGACGTGGTCGTGAAGTCGGACGGATCGATCTGGTTCACCGATCCGTCCTACGGCATCGACAGCGACTATGAGGGCGACAAGGCCGAGAGCGAGATCGGCGCCTGTTACGTATTTCGCGTCGATCCGGGCACGGGCGATATCGAGGCCGTCGTCACCGATATGGTCAGGCCGAACGGGCTTGCCTTCTCGCCCGACGAGAGCCTTCTCTACGTCGCCGACACCGGCCGCACGCATGGCGCCCAGAACCCTGCGCATATCCGCGTGTTCAATGTCGGCAAGGGCGGCAAGAAGGTCTCGGGAGGCAAGGTGTTCGCCGACTGCACGGCTGGCCTGTTCGACGGTTTCCGGCTCGACGATGCAGGGCGCATCTGGACGAGCGCGGCCGACGGCATTCATTGCTACGATCCGGATGGCACGCTGATCGGCAAGGTCAAGGTGCCGGAGGTGACCGCCAATTGCGTGTTCGGCGGCATCAAGCGCAACTGCCTCTACATCGCCGGCACCACCTCGCTCTACATGGTGCGGCTGATGGTCAATGGGGCGAAGACCTATTGAGGCTGTGATCGTCGCATACGCTGCCGCCACGCGGGGCTGAGGCAACACGCGGGGCTGAGGCAACTCGAAGATGCCGCATGTTGGCGGGAGCGGCCGCTCAGCGAGCCCCGATGAAGCCGGCGAATGCCTGGACCGCCTCGCGCATCGCCTGCCGGTTCTCGGCCTTCGCCAGGATCGCCTCGATCTCCGGCGGCTTCTTGCCGAGCAGGGCGATCTCGAGCGCGGCCTCTTCGTGGAGCGCAAAAGACATCGTGCGCATGATCTCGGCAAGCGCCGCGCGCGCATAGAGCGAGCGCGGCGAGGCGTGCACCAGCATCGCAGGCTTGCCGACGGCGGCGTCGCGCGACACCAGCCAGTCGAGCGCGTTCTTCATGCCGCCCGGCACGCCATGCGCATATTCGGGACAGGAGACGATGAGGCCGTCGGCGCGGGTGACGGCGTCGATCAGGCGCGCCGCTTCCGGCGGCGTCCGCTCGCCTTCGTCGTCCGGGTTGAAGATCGGCAGCCGGCCGAGCCCGTCATAGACGGTGACGCGGCAATCCGCCGGCGCGTTGGCGGCTAAAGCCGCGATGAGGGCCGAATTGGTCGAGGCGGCGCGGAGGCTGCCGGAGATGGCGAGGATATTCAGCACGGGGAGGAGGCGGGTTGCTCAGGCGAATCGTGCCCCAAGCCTACCACATGGTCTGCCGGTAATCGTCGTCGAGCTCGCGGTCTATCTCATTGGCGGTCTCGGAGAGCGCCAGCTGGTCACGGATGATCTGGCCGAGCGTCGGCAGGGTCGCGCGGTCGTACCAGGTCTCCGGCTTCCACAGGTCGGAGCGCATGAAGGCCTTGGCGCAATGCATATAGGTGGCCTTGACCGTCACCACGATGACGCTTTGCGGCTCCTTGCCGTCGACGGCCAGCCGCTCGCGCAAGCTCGCATCGACGGTGATGCGGGCGTCGCCGTTGACGCGCAGCGTCTCGTTCATGCCGGGAATGAGGAACAGCAGCCCGACCGACGGATTGCGGATGACGTTTTCCAGCGTGTCCAGCCGGTTGTTGCCGGGACGGTCGGGGATGGCGATGGTGGCGTTGTCGAGGATAGCGGCGAAGCCGGGTTTGTCACCCTTCGGGGTCACATCGGCATTGCCGGCGCCGTCCGAGGAGCCGATCAGCACGAAGGGGCTCTTGCCGATGAAGGAGCGGCAGTGGCCGTCGAGCGCCTTCAATTCCTTGCGGATCGATCCGTCGGTCGGACGCGGCGTCTTATAGATCGTCCTCAGCTCGTCGCGCGTGGTGAGAAATTCCATGCCGTCCCCTCCCGGAATTGTCCGGTTTGTCTCGCCGCAATTCCGGATGGAAAACCGCCACGCACTTTTCCTGGAATTGCTTTATTTGCCGGCGTTCTCTCCCTTGGCCTTTTCCTCCAGCGAGTGGCGCATGATCAGCGGCATCTGGCTGAAGGTGAAGAGCAGCGTGATCGGCATGATGCCCCAGACCTTGAAGGTAACCCAGGCGTCGGTCGAAAAATTCCGCCACACCACCTCGTTGACGAGGGCCAGGAACAGGAAGAACAGACCCCATCGGAAGGTCAGCTTGCGCCAGCCTTCGGCATCGAGGCTGAAGGCCGAGTCAAAAACATAGCCGAGCAGCGACTTGCCGAAGAAAAGGCCGCCGAGCAGCACGCAGCCGAACAGCGTGTTGACGATGGTCGGCTTCATCTTGATGAAGATGTCGTCCTGCAGATAAAGCGTCAGCGCGCCGAAGATAAGGACGACGACGCCCGACACCAGCGGCATGATCGGCAAGGTGCGGGTGAGCAACCAGGAGGCGATGAGCGCGATCGCGGTCGCGGCCATGAACAGGCCGGTGGCGACGAAGATCGGGCCGCCGAGCTCGCCCAGCGCCGGAACCTTCTGCACCAGCCATTCGCCGCGCGCATTGGCGAAGAAGAAGACCAGCAACGGCCCGAGCTCCAGCACCAGCTTGAGCAGCGGGTTGAGGCCTTCCTTCTTCTGCTTCTGCGGGTCGGACGGGTCGCGTTCGAGGATGTTCATGAAAGTCCTTGTTGTCCCGAAAGTCGGCGCTTTTGGGATCGTTCAAGCTACACCGGCAATCGCCCTGGCGAATTCGCCGGCCGAAAAAGGTTCGAGGTCGTCGACCTGCTCGCCGACGCCGATGAAATAGACCGGCAGCCTGTGCTTGGCGGCGATCGCCACCAGAATACCGCCGCGCGCCGTGCCGTCCAGCTTGGTCATGACCAAGCCGTTGACGCCGGCGACATTGCGGAAGATCTCGACCTGGCTGAGCGCATTCTGGCCGGTGGTGGCGTCGACCGTCTGCAGCACGGTGTGCGGCGCTTCCGGATCGAGCTTGCCCAGCACGCGCACGATCTTTTCCAGCTCCGCCATCAGCTCGGCCTTGTTCTGCAGGCGCCCGGCCGTGTCGATGATCAGCACGTCCGAGCCGGCCTCCTTGGCCTTCTCGAAGGCATCATAGGCGAGGCCTGCGGCATCGGCGCCGAGCTTCGAGGCGATGACCGGCGACTTGGTGCGCTCGCCCCAGATCTTCAGCTGCTCGATTGCGGCCGCGCGGAACGTATCGCCGGCGGCGAGCATCACCGAGAGCCCGCCTTCGGTCAGCTTGGCCGCCAGCTTGCCGATGGTCGTGGTCTTGCCGGTGCCGTTGACGCCGACGACCAGGATGACATGCGGCTTGTGGCTGAGGTCGACCTCCAGCGGTTTGGCGACCGGCGTCAAAACCTTCTCGACCTCCGCCGCCATCACGGCGCGGACTTCCGTGTCGGAAACGTCCTTGCCGTAGCGGCTGGAGGCGAGCGAATCGGTGACGCGCAAGGCCGTCTCGACGCCGAGATCGGCGCGGATCAGCACGTCTTCCAGATCCTGCAGCGTGTCCTCGTCCAGCTTGCGCTTGGTGAAGACGCCGGCGATGTTGCCGGTGAGCTCGCGCGACGAACGGGCAAGCCCGTCCCGCATGCGCTGGAACCAGGAGCGCCGCGGCGCCGGTTCCGGCGCCTTTTGCGGCTCGGCCTTCTGCTCGACCTTTTTCGCGACGGTTACTTTGCCGGCGGACGGCGCGGGCTTTGGCGAAGGTTGACTGACGGGTGCCGGCCCTACCTCCCCCTCGATGGGGGAGGTCCCGAGCGCAGCTCGGGGGTGGGGGTGACTGGCGCCAGCGTCGGCGCTGGCACCCCGCCCCGCCACTTCGTGGCGACCCTCCCCATCGAGGGGAGGGTGGGGCGTTGGCGCAGCTTCGATCTCCGGAGCGATCTCGGCACGCACCGGCTCAGGCTCGACGGGCGCAGGCTGGCGAACGGGCGGCATGACCTCGGCCGGCGGAATCTCGGGCGTGGGTGCCTCGACGGGAATTTCCGGCACCGTCGCGGGTATCTCGACCGGCGCGGGTTCCGGCTGGGGCTCCGGTTGCGAGGGCACGATCTCCGGCTCGACCGGGGCGGGCGGCGGTACTTCCTGCGGCTGCGGCTCGGGTGCCGGCTCTGGTTCGGGTTCCGCCGGCGGCACCGGCACCACCTCCGGCGCCGGCGGTTCGGGTGTCTCCGGAGCCGGTTGCGGTTCTTCTTCCGGCTTGGGCTGCGGCAGCGGTTCCGGCTCGGCGGGAATTGTCGGTTCCGGCGGCTGTGGGATAGCCGGTGAAGGCTCGGGCTTCGGTTCCTCGGGAGCCGGTTGAGGCGCGGCCTCTACCTCCCCCTCGATGGGAGAGGTCCCGAGCGCAGTTCGGGCGTGGGGGCGATCGGCACCAGCGTCGGCGCCGTCACCCCGCCCCGCCACTTCGTGGCGACCCTCCCCATCGAGGGGAGGGTGGGGCGCCGGCTGCGCCTCCGGCTTCAGCGCCTCCAGCGCGTCCCATTTGATCGGCGGCAGCGGCGCAGTCTCGTCGACGCGCTCCTCGACGACCTCTTTCCTGCCGAACGAAAATACCTTCTTGAAGAAACCAGCCATGCGTCTCGCAGTCTCAGGCGGCTTGGGCGGCGAGCGGTGCCGCGATCAGACGGGCGCCGTCATGGCCGGTGACGACAGCATCGACGATCTCGCCCGGCTGTCCAATGGCGATCGCGGCAAGCGTGAAACCTTCGGTGCGGCCGAGCCCGTCGCGCTCGACCAGGATCGACTGGCGCGTGCCGCCAAGGGACATGAGATGACGGCGGTAGGCCGCCTCGCCTGCGGCGCGCAGCCTGGCGGCGCGCTGCTTGACCACCTCGCGGCGGACTTGCGGCATGCGCGCGGCGGGCGTGCCCTCGCGCGGGCTGAACGGGAAGACGTGCAGATGCGTCAGCCCGCATTCCTCGACTATCTTTTCCGAATTTTCGAACATCGCCTCGGTCTCGGTCGGGAAGCCGGCGATGATGTCGGCACCGAACACGATGCCGGGGCGCAGCTTGCGCACGTCCTCGCAGAAGCGGATCGACTGATCGCGCAAATGCCGGCGCTTCATGCGCTTCAGGATCATGTCGTCCCCCGACTGCAGCGACAGATGCAGATGCGGCATCAGCCTGGGCTCGGTGGCGATAGCATCGAGCAGATCTTCGTCGGCCTCGATGGAATCGATCGAGGAGAGCCTGAGACGCTTCACCTCCGGCACCTGGCGCAGGATCGTCTTTACGAGTTTGCCGAGCTTCGGGCTGCCGGGCAGGTCGGCGCCCCAACCGGTCATGTCGACGCCGGTGAGAACAATCTCGGCATAGCCGTTGCCGGCAAGGCGCTTGATCTGCTCGACCACGGCGCCCATCGGCACCGAGCGCGAATTGCCGCGGCCGTAGGGGATGATGCAGAAGGTGCAGCGGTGGTCGCAGCCGTTCTGCACCTGCACGAAGGCGCGCGCCCGGCCTTCGATGGCGTCGACCATGTGGCCTGCGGTCTCGCGCACCGAAAAAATGTCGTTGACGCGCGCCTTCTCGGTGTCGTTGACGCCGAAATCGGGCAGCGCGCGGTAGGAGTTCGCCTTGACCTTCTCCTCATTGCCGAGCACGAGATCGACCTCGTCCATGGCGACGAAATTCTGCGGTTCGGTCTGTGCCGCGCAACCGGTGACGATGATGCGCGCTTCAGGGTTCTCGCGGCGCGCCTTGCGGATCGCCTGCTTGGCCTGGCGCACGGCCTCTGCGGTGACGGCGCAGGTGTTGAAGATGACGGCGCCGCCCTCCAGCGCGCCGAGGCCGGCGTTCTCGGCCTCGCGGCGCATCACCTCGGATTCATAGGTGTTGAGGCGGCAGCCGAACGTGACGACGTCGATTCCTTTAGAGATGGGGTCCGCAGAAACCGGACCTTTTTGCAGAGCGGACATCAGGCGGCGCTTTCGGTATCGCGGGCCCAGGCGCCGGTCGAGGGATCGAAGCTGCCGGAAAACTCCCATTCGGCGGCGCCGGTCAGGATGACGTGGTCGTCGTCGCGCCATTCGACATTGAGCTCGCCGCCGCCCGGCGTGAGCAGCGACACGCTGCGGCCGGTGCGCTTGGTGCGGGCCGCGGCCACCACGGCGGCGCATGCGGCCGAGCCACAGGCCTTGGTGAGGCCGGCGCCGCGTTCCCAGGTGCGGATGATCATCGTCTGCGGCGACGTCACCTGGGCAATGGTGATGTTGGCCCGCTCGGGGAAGATCGGGTGGTTCTCGAGCAGCGGGCCGAAACGGTCGAGCTCATAGGACCAGACGTCGCGGTCGACCCAGAAGATGGCGTGCGGATTGCCCATCGACACGACGGAGGGCGAATGCAGCACCGGCGCGTCGATCGGGCCGATCTGCAATTCGATCATGCGCGTGTCGCGGAACTCCTCCGCGAGCGGGATCTCCTGCCAGCCGAAGCGCGGCTTGCCCATGTCGACCGAGATCGTGCCGTCGGCATGTTCCTTTGCGTTGAGGATGCCGGCACGGGTCTCGAAGGTGAAGACCTTCTGGCCGGTCTCGGCGGCCAAGGCCTGCACCACGCAGCGCATGCCGTTGCCGCAGGCCTGCGCACCTGAGCCGTCGGAATTCAGGATGTCGACATAGTAGGCGGTGCCCGCCGTCCTCGCATCATGGATCGCCATGATCTGGTCGAACTTGGTCGCCGCGTCGGCATTGAGCGCGATCGCGGCAGCCGCCGTCACCTTGTCGGCACGACCGCGCATATCGGCGACGATGATCTCGTTGCCGATGCCGTTCATCTTGGCGAAGGGGGCGGTGCCTGCCATCGATCCCGTCATTTCCGTGTACCGTTTGGCGCTATATGGCGGAAACGGGCGGGAATTACCAGTCCGGCGCGGGCCTGGCCACGGCGAAGGCGCGGACCTGGCTGCGGCGAAGACGCCGCGCCGGCGACGACCAAGTGGTCGTGCCTAGGTTACCGCGAAGACGCCGAGCAGGAGCAGCAGGAACAGGATCAGCACGATGCCGATCAGGATGCGCGCGCCCAGGGCGGCGGTGCCGGCCAGCGCCGGCATGCCGAGCAGGCTCGCGGCGGCCGCGACAATCAGAAGGATGATGATCCACTTGATCATGAGAGACGGCTCCCTGCCGAATTGTGTCAAGGAAGCAACGCGGCCATGTGCTTCCGGTTCCGTCGCCCGAGCGGGCTAGGCGGACGGCACATCCCACACTTCGCCCGGGCGCATGGCGCGAAATCGCTCATGCGACATGCGCTCTGCCGCCAATGCCTCCGCGAGCTTTTGCGCCGGCTCCTCGATCGGCTCGTCGGTCAGCTGAAACGTGCCCCAGTGGCAGCCGGCGGCATGGGCGGCGTTGCACAGTCTCATGCCCTGCACCGCTTCCTCCGGGTTCTGATGCTGCGGCGCCATGAACCAGCGCGGCTCGTAGGCGCCGATCGGCAGGATGGCCAGCCGAAAGCCGCCATGCTTTTCCGCCATCAGCCGGTAGTTGGCGCCGCCATGGAAGCCGGTGTCGCCGGCGAAATAGAGCTTGCCGCCTGGCGCTTCGATGACGAACCCCGCCCACAGCGCCATGCGGCGGTCGCGCGCGGCGCGCGCCGACCAGTGATGCGTCGGCTCGATATGGATGACCGCGCCGTTGCCGAACTCGATCCTGTCGCCCCAGTCATGCGCCGACACTCGCATGCCGGGCACGGCGGCGCCGATGATGGCGTCGTTGCCGAGCGGCGTGAGCACTCGCGGGTCGTGGCTTTGCTTCAGCCGCTCGAGCGTCGCGAGGTCGAGATGGTCGTAGTGATTGTGGCTGACCAGCACCAGGTCGATCGGCGGCAGGTCGGAGAAGCCGATGCCCGGCACATTGACCCGCTTCGGCCCGGCGAACGCGAAGGGCGAGGCGCGCCCGGACCAGACCGGATCTGTCAGGATGTTCAGCCCGGCGGTCTGGATAAGCAGCGAGGCATGGCCGACCATCGTGACCCGAAGCGCCGCGCCTTCGATCCGTTGCTCGGGCTTCGCCTGCGGATAGGGGCTCGGCGAGGCCGGCGGCCATTTCGAACGCCCGCCGCTCAATTGCCATTTGAGAAGATCGGCGAAGCGCCCGGGCGGCTTGCCGTCGGGATTGAAAAACAGGGTGCCGTCGAAATGGTCGCTGGGCGGGCCGCTGTAATAGCGGTTGGCTGCTGCTTTTCTTGCGACCATCGTTCTCCGCCTATTCGCTATCCCTTGTCCTGAAATAAGGGCGCCGGAGCCTGGCGCAAGCGTTTCGCCGGCGAATGCCAAGGGCCGAAGTCCGGCTTCGACTAGGCTTCTTGTTTTTGAAGCATGATTCTTCTCCGAAAAGTCTGCAACTTTTCCGGATCATGCTCTGGGATCAGCCCTGCGGAGGGACATCATCGTGGCGATGAAGCGGACCAGGACACCGTGGATGAAGGCCGAGGATTTCGGCCGCTCGCTGCCGCATGGGCTGGGCGTCAACCTTTTGGTCACTGACATGGCGGCGATGGAGGCTTTCTGCAGCGACGTGCTTGGCGCGCGCATCATCTATGCCGACGAGGATTTCGCGGCGATCGAGCTGCTGGGCTCGATCTTCATGCTGCATGCCGACCACTCCTATCTCGACAATCCCATGACCGGCGTGACCACGGGTGCCGAAATGCGCGGCGCCGGCATCGAGCTGCGTCTCTATGGCGCCGATCCGGATGCGGCCGAGAAAAAGGCGGCAGCGCTCGGCCACATCGTGCTGGCGGGCTCGATCGACAAGCCGCATGGCTTGCGCGAATGCTATATTGTCGGTCCGGACGGCTATGTCTTCGTGCCCAGCGCGCGGCTGCAGGCCTGAGATTTCAACACGTTAGGACCCACGTTCGCGGTCCGGACCGGGTGACGATGGCGGTTGCGATAAATTTGCAACAGCGGCCCCGAAAACCCTATTTTAACCATATCGGGTTGAAATTCTGCCACCTTCGCCATCTTGGTGAAGCAGGTATTTTACGCGGACGGCGCCCCCCACCGGATCCGACGGAGGTTGGAATGACTTTTTATAGGACTGGCCTTTTGGCCGTATCGCTGGCCGCGCTCGTTGCGAGCGGCTGCTCGACCTCGCGCTTCTCGTCGATGGATGACCAGCAGCCGGCGCCGCTCACGCCGGCGCCGTCCGGCACGGTGACGCAGAACCAGCTGCCGCCGCCGGCCGCTCCGGGCACCACCGACCCGTCGCAATTCCCGAATGCGCCGAAGAACAGCCAGGTCGCCTCGCTGCCGCCGGACGGCACCGCGCCCGCTGGCGCCACGGACCTGACCGCGGCCAGCGTCGCCGGTGTCTGGAACGTCAGCGTCGGCGGTCAGGGCTGCAAGGTGGCGACGCCGCAGACCAAGTTCGGCGCCGGCTACCGCGCCGGGCCGCTGCATTGCCCGGCCCCGATCGACGGCATCAAGTCGTGGAACGTCGCCGGCAAGCAGCTGACGCTTTACGACGAAAACGGCGGCGCCCTGGCCAGACTCTATTCCTCCGGCGGCGAAAAGTTCGACGGCCAGACTTCCAGTGGGCAGCCGATATCGTTTACAAGGTAAGGCTAGGGTATGCTGATATTCAGGTGATGCCGGCCTGCGAAACGGCGGCTTTCTCCGCTTCCGGTGCTCACGTACTTCAGGTACGCTCCGCTCCGGTTCTCGAAAGCCGCCATTCTCGGCTCGGCCTGACCTGAATCTCAACACACCCTAACTCTTTCTAGAGCATTCTGCTCAGAGCAAACGACGTGACTTATGCATCTGCGTGACGGCCTCCAGACCCATGTGACCGTCAGGCAGCGTTACGACCATCTTGTCGAAACCGGCGTGGTCGAACGCGATCCGGCGCAGGAGCGCGTCGTCGCCGCGCTCGACCGGCTGACCGACGAAATCTCGGCAAAAAGGCTGGCGCAGAAATCGAGCGCGCTGGGCTGGCTGTTCGCGCGCAGCAAAAAGCCGCACGAGGCAGTCAAGGGCCTCTACATCCATGGCGGTGTCGGGCGCGGCAAGACCATGCTGATGGACGTTTTCTTCGAGCTGCTGCCGGTCCGGCGCAAGCGCCGCGTCCATTTCAACGACTTCATGGCCGACGTGCAGGACCGCATCCAGAAGCACCGGGCGGCGCGTAAGAACGGCGACGTCAAGGAAGACGATCCGATCCCGCCGGTGGCGCGCGCGCTGGCCGAGCAAGCCTGGGTGCTGTGCTTCGATGAATTTTCGGTCACCGATATCGCCGATGCGATGATCCTGTCGCGGCTGTTTTCGGCGCTGTTTGCCAACGGCGTCGTGCTGGTCGCCACCTCCAATGTCGCGCCGGGGGACCTTTACCGCGACGGGCTGAACCGCCAGCTCTTCCTGCCCTTCATCGGCCTGCTCGAACGCAATGCCGAGGTACTGACGCTCGATGCCGAAAAGGACTATCGGCAGGAAAAGCTCAACCGCCTGCCGGTCTATGTGACGCCGGCCGACGCGGCGGCCGACCGGGCGCTCGACGAGGCCTGGAAGACGATGACGCATGGCAGGCCGGAGGAAGCGGTGACGCTGACGCTTAAAGGGCGCCAGCTCGTCGTGCCCCGCGCCGCCGGCGAAGCCGCGCGTTTCTCCTTCGCCGATCTTTGCGAAAAGCCGCTCGGCGCGCGCGACTACCTGGCGATCGCCGGCCGCTTCTCGACCATCTTCATCGACCATGTGCCGGTGCTCGGCGAAGGCAAGCGCAACGAGGCCAAGCGCTTCATCCTCTTGGTCGACACGCTCTACGACCACCGCATGCGGCTGGTGATGAGCGCAGCGGCGCAGCCCGAAGGGCTCTACACCGCCAGGCGCGGCACGGAGGTGTTCGAATTCGAGCGAACGGCCTCGCGGCTGGTCGAGATGCAGAGCCGTGACTGGCTGGAAGGCTGGGCGGAACGGCGCGAGCGTGAGGCGCCGGCAGAGGCGCGGCAGGCGCAGGGGTAGGTGGGGGCCTAAAGCTGTCGTGACCTTCGTCATTCTAGGGCGGAGCGACGCAAAGCGTCGCGCAGACCCTAGAATCCATTCCGTGACTTAGGACATAGAATGCAGCGGTTCAGAGTGGAGTCTTGCCGACGCCTCTCTGTTAGATCGTTCTGCCTCGTGGCATCGCTTCTATGTCACGGAATGGATTCTAGGGTCTGCGCGCGTCGCTTCGCTCCTTGCTCCGCCCTAGAATGACGACTGGAGGGACGGCTCCGCCAGCCGCCCTAGAATGACGAAGCGGAGGGTTTTTCGGCTAATCTCGAAGCCCGTACACATACATCATGAAATCCTCCGCCGGTCCATGCGGCTCGTTCCGCGATTCATAAAGCGCCCGCGCCGGCCCATTGTCGGGCTCCGTCCCCACCCATGCTTCCTCGCAGCCATGCTCGCGGCCGAGCGCGAACATGGCGTCCAGCATCTTGCGCGCTATGCCCTGGCGCTGGAAGGCGGGCGCGACGCCAACCTCGTCGATATAGAGCTCGCTCACCTTGTCCGGATGGCGGTGGATGACGGCGGCGCACTGCCCGACCACAATTTGGTCGACTATCGCCACGATCATGAAATGGCCGGGCGAGGCGAGATAGGCGGCGAGGCGATCGGGCCGGACCGGCTCGTCGAACACTTCTTCGGCCACCTGCATCACAAGGGCGTCATCGCCGGGATGAAGCCTTCTGATTTCGACGTTCATTGTGTAAATTCTCCTCAGTCGGCTCACAAGTTTTGACGTTTACGTAAGTCCCAATGCATCTAACCGATTGAAAACACTAGGCTCAAAATAATCGTTTGAATTTCTTCCACGCCGGAGCTATTGGGTGCGGCGAAATCTCGCGGGTTCCCGCATCCTTTCGGCCTCCCCGGCCCCGTCACGGCACCGTCACAGACAAAGGGAAAACATCCTGACATGGCACGCAACAAGATAGCGCTCATCGGCTCGGGCATGATCGGCGGCACGCTCGCCCATATGATCGGCCTCAAGGATCTCGGCGACGTGGTGCTGTTCGATATCGCCGAGGGCATCCCGCAGGGCAAGGGTCTCGACATCGCCCAGTCCTCGCCGGTCGACGGGTTCGACGCCAGGCTGACCGGCGTCAACGACTATGCCGGCATCGAGGGCGCGGATGTCTGCATCGTCACCGCCGGCGTGCCGCGCAAGCCCGGCATGAGCCGCGACGATCTTCTCGGCATCAATCTGAAGGTCATGGAGCAGGTCGGCGCGGGCCTGAAGAAATACGCGCCGAAAGCTTTCGTCATCTGCATCACCAACCCGCTCGACGCCATGGTGTGGGCGCTGCAGAAGTTCTCGGGCCTGCCGACCAGCCATGTCGTCGGCATGGCCGGCGTGCTTGACAGCGCCCGCTTCCGCTACTTCCTGGCCGAAGAGTTCAAGGTCTCGGTCGAGGACGTCACCGCCTTCGTGCTCGGCGGCCACGGCGATTCGATGGTGCCGATGATCCGCTATTCGACGGTGTCGGGCATCCCGCTGCCCGATCTCGTCAAGATGGGCTGGACCTCGAAGGAGAAGCTCGACCAGATCGTGCAGCGCACCCGCGACGGCGGCGCCGAGATCGTCGGCCTCCTGAAGACCGGCTCGGCCTATTACGCGCCGGCGGCTTCGGCGATCGCGATGGCCGAATCCTACCTGAAGGACAAGAAGCGCGTGCTGCCCTGCGCCGCGCATCTCTCCGGCCAGTATGGCGTCAAGGGAACCTATGTCGGCGTTCCCGTGGTGATCGGCGCCGGCGGCGTCGAGCGCGTCATCGAGATCGACCTCGCCAAGGCCGAGCAGAAGATGTTCGACAATTCGGTGGCCGCCGTTCAGGGCCTGACCGAGGCCTGCACCAAGATCGCCCCACATCTCGCAGGCAAGTAATCTCGCCGGCAAGTAATCGTTCCTCTCCGGAGACCAAGCGCATGAACATTCATGAATATCAGGCCAAGGCGCTGCTGAAGTCCTTCGGCGCGCCGGTCGCAAGCGGCGTTCCGGTGTTCAAGGCAAGCGAGGCGGAGGCCGCCGCCAAGGCGCTGCCCGGCCCGCTCTACGTGGTGAAGAGCCAGATCCATGCCGGCGGCCGCGGCAAGGGCAAGTTCAAGGAACTCGGCCCCGACGCCAAGGGCGGCGTCAGGCTGGCGAAGTCGGCGGCCGAAGTGGTGGCCAACGCCAACGAAATGCTCGGCCACACGCTGGTCACCAAGCAGACCGGACCGGCCGGCAAGCAGGTCAACCGTCTCTATATCGAGGACGGCGCCGACATCGAGCGCGAGCTCTATCTGTCGATCCTGGTCGACCGCTCGGTCGGCCGCATCGCCTTCGTCGTCTCGACGGAGGGCGGCATGGACATCGAGGCGGTCGCGCATGACACGCCGGAAAAGATCCTCACCGTCGCCATCGATCCGGAAAAGGGCGTGACGGCGGATGACGTCGACAAGCTGAACGCCGCGCTGAAGCTCGACGGCGACGCGGCCAAGGACGGCGGCACGCTGTTCCCGCTCCTCTACAAGGCCTTCGTCGAGAAGGACATGAGCCTGCTCGAGGTCAACCCGCTGATCGTCATGAAGAACGGCCACCTGCGCGTGCTCGACGCCAAGGTGTCGTTCGACAACAACGCGCTGTTCCGCCATCCGGACGTGATGGAGCTGCGCGACACCACCGAGGAGGACGAGAAGGAGATCGAGGCGTCGAAATACGACCTCGCCTATGTCGCGCTCGACGGCAATATCGGCTGCATGGTCAACGGCGCCGGCCTTGCCATGGCGACGATGGACATCATCAAGCTCTATGGCGCCGAGCCGGCCAACTTCCTCGACGTCGGCGGCGGCGCTTCGAAGGAGAAGGTGACGGCGGCGTTCAAGATCATCACCAAGGACCCGGCGGTCGAAGGCATCCTGATCAACATCTTCGGCGGCATCATGAAGTGCGATGTGATCGCCGAGGGCGTGATCGCCGCGGTCAAGGAAGTCGGCTTGAAGGTGCCGCTGGTGGTGCGGCTGGAAGGCACCAACGCCGAGCTCGGCAAGAAGATCATCAACGACAGCGGCCTGAACGTCGTGTCGGCCGACGACCTCGACGACGCTGCCAAGAAGATCGTCAAGGCGGTAAAGGGCTGAGGAGGAGGCTGAGTTGAGTAGCTTCCCAGTCCATTGGGAGGAAGAAGTTCAGAGCCTCGATCAGTCGGTCGTGTGTCCCTATTCGATCGATGAAATCGAACAGTATCTTTGGTGGTGCCACAATCATTGGATGTTGGATGAGAAGCCGATGCACTACGAAGTGCGCGGCGCCGTCGCCGAGCAAACGGAAGATGGGCGGCATTTCTGGCTGTACCAGGCATCAGACGAGGTTGGGCGTGAGTGGTACGTTGTCGTTGGAAGCGGGAAAAGTCCGTTCAAGCCTTCAATGAAGATGAGAGGTTGGATGTACGGCAAGGAGAATGTTCTTGGTCTTGCACCAGAGCATTATTTGAACGTTGAGATTGGCGACCAGCGCCTTGCGGACGCCAGATGAAAGAGGAATGAAGCAATGCCTCCGCGCAAGATAAACCTGGTCGAGGCGGCGGATGCGAAGATCGCCAGGGTCTTCGATCCGCATGTCGCCGGCGACGTCAATGACAGCCAGGCCAAGGTCGCCAAGTTCGGCGAGATCTTCGACTGGCACGCGCATGACAACGAGGATGAAGCCTTCCTGGTGCTGCGTGGCCGCATCGCCATCGATTTCCGCGACGGGCCGGTCGAGCTCGGCGAGGGCGATTTCATCGTCGTGCCGCGCGGCGTCGAGCACCGGCCGCGCTCGCTGACCAAGGAGCCGGTGGTGCTGATGTTCGAGCCGGCGACGACGCTCAACACCGGCAACGCCAAGAGCGACCTCACCGTCATCGATCTGAAGCGGCTCTGACCATGAACGCCTTCTCTTCGCTTTCGGCCGACCACCAGCGCCTGCAGGCGCTGGTCGGCGCGTGGCGCGGCGAGGAGGAGGTGTCGGCCACGCAATGGGCCGATGCCGGCACGGCGACTTCGGAAGTGCAGGCGCAGCCCGAGTTCGGCGGCCTGTTCGTGGTGCAGCGCTATCGCCAGCGCCGTGACGGCACGATCTCGTTCGGCGCGCACAATGTGTTCGGCTTCGACCAGCAGAACGGCGTCGTCACCATGCATCAGTTCGATTCGATGGGGTTTGTGCCGGCGGCGCCGGCCACAGGCGCCTGGAGCGGCAACGAGCTTGTGCTCGAACGGTCGTCCCCGCGCGGCGCCGCGCGCGTGACCTATGTTTTTGAAGGCGCCGATATCTACCGCATGAAGCTTCAATTCAAGCCCGCCGGCAGCGATGCCTGGCAAGACATGGTGAGCGGCCTCTACCGGCGCGTCTCGCCTTCCGGGGAAGGCTGAACCGATGGAGATCGCGGGCAAGGCGGTTGAAGAACTACACATAATCACACATATATACCCTGTGTATTTATGTGGAGATGACCGATGAAGAACGTCACCCTGGCTGTGGACGAAGGCCTGCTCGAAAGGGCGCGTGGTCTTGCCGGGCGTCGCAAGACGACGCTCAACGCCCTTATCCGTGCGCTGCTTGAGCATGAGGTCGAGCAGGAAGACAGGATTGCCTGGGCCAAGGCCGGAATGAAGCGGCTCATGGACGAGGCGGCGAAACGAAGCGACAGCGCCGACACTCCCTACAAATGGGATCGAAGGGACGCCTATGCCGACCGGGAAGATCGATTGCTTTCTCGACACGAACGTCCTGATCTACGCGGCTTCGGAGAAAAATCGTGATCCGCGCCGCGCGCCAATCGCCGAAGAGCTTATCTCGCGGACCGTCTTTGGCGTGTCTGGGCAGATCTTGGCTGAATTCGTCGCCGTGGCGCGTGGGAAGTCCCTTGTCGGGGATGATCTGCTCGACCAATGGCTGGTGTTCCTCGGAACCTGCCCGCTGGCACCTGTCGACGAAACTTATGTCCGTGCGGGTTTGGACCTCGCGCGGCGCTACGGAATTCACTACTACGACGCCGCGCTGCTTGCGGCGGCGGCGTATCTCGGCGCGCCGGTTTTCTACACCGAAGATCTCAACCACAACCAGGTCTATGGCTCGGTCCGGGCCGTCAATCCTTTCCTGTAATCGCTGAAGTCAGAGGCGTTCCCACCCATGTCCATTCTCGTCGACAAGAACACCAAGGTGCTGGTTCAGGGCCTGACCGGCAAGACCGGCACGTTCCATACCGAGCAGGCGCTGGCCTATCACGGCACCAGGATGGTGGGCGGCATCCATCCGAAGAAGGGCGGCGAGACCTGGACCGGCTCCAAGGGCGAGAGCCTGCCGATCTTCGCCACCGTCGCCGAGGGCAAGGAAAAGACCGGCGCCAACGCTTCCGTCATCTATGTGCCGCCGGCGGGCGCGGGCGAAGCGATCATCGAGGCGATCGAGGCCGAGATCCCGCTGATCGTCTGCATCACCGAGGGTATCCCGGTGATGGACATGGTCAGGGTCAAGGCGTGGCTCGACCGCTCTACCTCGCGGCTGATCGGTCCGAACTGCCCTGGCGTGCTCACGCCTGACGAATGCAAGATCGGCATCATGCCCGGCAACATCTTCCGCAAGGGCTCGGTCGGCGTTGTTTCCCGCTCGGGAACGCTTACCTATGAGGCGGTCTTCCAGACCACCAATGTCGGCCTCGGCCAGACCACCGCGGTCGGCATCGGCGGCGACCCGGTCAAGGGCACCGAATTCATCGACGTGCTCGAGATGTTCCTCGCCGACGACGAGACCAAGTCGATCATCATGATCGGCGAGATCGGCGGCTCGGCCGAGGAAGACGCCGCGCAGTTCCTGAAGGACGAGGCCAAGCGCGGCCGCAGGAAACCGATGGCGGGCTTCATCGCCGGGCGCACGGCGCCGGCCGGCCGCACCATGGGCCATGCGGGCGCGGTGATCTCCGGCGGCAAGGGCGGTGCGGAAGACAAGATCGCGGCGATGGAATCAGCGGGCATCAAGGTTTCGCCGTCGCCGGCAAGGCTCGGCACGACGCTCGTCGAGGCGATCAAGGGTTAAGTGAGTAGCGAATAGTGAATAGCGAATAGGGAAAACAGAGTACGACGGCGACCGGGGAATTCCCTACTCGCTATTCGCTACTCACTATTCGCTCCAAGAAGGAGACGGAGCCAAGGCCCCGCGGAACGACATGGCACGACAAGATCAAAGCAACGACCAATTCTCGCTCACCTCGTTCCTCTATGGCGGCAATGCCGACTATATCGACGCGCTCTATGCCGCCTATGAGGACGATCCGGCCTCCGTCGATCCGGAATGGCAGGATTTCTTCGCGGCGCTGAAGGACGATGCCGGGGACGTCCGCAAGAACGCCAAGGGCGCCTCGTGGGCGAAGCCTTCCTGGCCGATGCAGGCCAATGGCGAGCTGGTGTCGGCGCTCGACGGCAATTGGGGCCTCATCGAGAAGCACATCGAAAAGAAGGTGAAGGAAAAGGCGGTCGTCAACGGCGCCGCGCTTTCCGACGCCGACGTGCACCAGGCGACGCGCGATTCCGTGCGCGCCATCATGATGATCCGCGCCTACCGCATGCGCGGCCATTTGCATGCCAATCTCGATCCGCTCGGCATCGCTAACCCGCTCGAGGACTATAACGAGCTGTCGCCGGAAAATTACGGTTTCACCCCGGCCGACTACGACCGGCCGATCTTCCTCGACAATGTGCTGGGGCTCGAGTTCGGCACCATCCGGCAGATGCTGGACATCCTCACCCGCACCTATTGCTCGACGCTCGGTGTCGAGTTCATGCACATCTCCGACCCCGAGGAGAAGGCGTGGATCCAGGCGCGCATCGAGGGCGCCGACAAGGAGATCACCTTCACCGCTACCGGCAAGAAGGCGATCCTGTCGAAGCTGGTCGAGGCCGAGGGCTTCGAGCAGTATATCGACGTCAAGTACAAGGGTACCAAGCGCTTCGGCCTCGACGGCGGCGAGTCGCTGATACCGGCGCTGGAGCAGATCCTCAAGCGCGGCGGCCAGCTCGGCCTGAAGGAGATCGTGCTCGGCATGGCCCATCGCGGCCGCCTCAACGTGCTTTCCCAGGTGATGGCCAAGCCGCATCGCGCCATCTTCCACGAATTCAAGGGCGGCTCGGCCGCGCCAGACGAGGTCGAAGGCTCGGGCGACGTCAAGTACCATCTCGGCGCCTCGTCGGACCGCGAGTTCGACGGCAACAAGGTGCATCTGTCGCTGACCGCCAATCCCTCGCATCTGGAGATCGTCGACCCCGTCGTGATGGGCAAGGCGCGCGCCAAGCAGGACCAGTTCGCCGGCCGCGAGCGCGGCGAGGTCGTGCCGCTTTCGGAACGCGCCAAGGTGATGCCGCTCTTGCTGCACGGCGATGCCGCCTTTGCCGGCCAGGGTGTTATCGCCGAAATCCTCGGCCTGTCCGGCCTGCGCGGGCATCGCGTCGCCGGCACGCTGCACGTCATCATCAACAACCAGATCGGCTTCACCACCAATCCGCGCTTCTCGCGCTCGTCGCCCTATCCGTCGGATGTGGCCAAGATGATCGAGGCGCCGATCTTCCACGTCAACGGCGACGATCCGGAAGCGGTGGTGCATGCCGCCAAGGTCGCGACCGAGTTCCGCATGAAGTTCCACAAGCCGGTGGTGGTGGACATGTTCTGCTACCGCCGCTTCGGCCACAACGAGGGCGACGAGCCGGCCTTCACGCAGCCGATCATGTATCGCAGCATCCGCACCCATAAGACGGTGGTGCAGGTCTATGCCGACCGGCTGATCGCCGAAGGTCACATCACCCAGGCCGAGGTCGACAAGATGCGGGCCGACTGGCGCGCGCATCTGGAGCAGGAGTGGGAAGTCGGCCAATCCTACAAGCCGAACAAGGCCGACTGGCTGGACGGCGCCTGGTCGGGCCTGCGCACCGCCGACAACCAGGACGAACAGCGGCGCGGCAAGACCGCGGTGCCGGTCCGCACGCTCAAGGAAATCGGCAAGAAGCTGACCGAGGTGCCGAAGGATTTCGAGGCGCACAAGACGATCCTGCGCTTCCTCGAGAACCGCCGCCAGGCGATCGAATCCGGCGAAGGCATCGACTGGTCGACGGCCGAGGCGCTGGCCTTCGGCGCCATCCTGCTCGACGGCAACCCGATCCGGCTCTCCGGCCAGGATTCGGAGCGCGGCACCTTCTCGCAACGCCACTCCGTGCTCTACGACCAGCGCGACGAAAACCGCTACATTCCGCTCAACAATCTGTCGGCGGCGCAGGCCGGCTACGAGGTCATCAACTCGATGCTCTCGGAAGAGGCGGTGCTCGGCTTCGAATATGGCTACAGCCTGGCCGAGCCCAAGGCGCTGACGCTCTGGGAAGCGCAGTTCGGCGACTTCGCCAACGGCGCCCAGGTGGTGTTCGACCAGTTCATCTCGTCCGGCGAGCGCAAGTGGCTCAGAATGTCGGGCCTCGTCTGCCTCCTGCCGCATGGCTATGAGGGCCAGGGGCCGGAGCATTCGTCGGCCCGCCTGGAGCGCTTCCTGCAGCTCTGCGCCGAGGACAACATGCAGGTCGCCAACGTCACCACGCCGGCTAACTATTTCCACATCCTGCGGCGTCAGCTGAAGCGCGACTTCCGCAAGCCGCTGATCCTGATGACGCCGAAGTCGCTGCTGCGCCACAAGCGGGCGGTGTCGACGCTGTCGGAAATGGCCGGCGAAAGTTCGTTCCATCGGCTGTTGTGGGACGACGCGCAGCTGCTGCCCAACCAGCAGATCAAGCTGGTGAAGGATTCCAAGGTCCGCCGTGTCGTGCTGTGCTCGGGCAAGGTCTATTACGACCTCTACGAGGAGCGCGAGAAGCGCGGCATCAACGACATCTACCTGCTGCGCGTAGAGCAGCTCTATCCGTTCCCGGCCAAGGCGCTGATCACCGAGCTGTCGCGCTTCCGCAACGCCGAGATGGTGTGGTGCCAGGAGGAGCCCAAGAACATGGGCGCCTGGTCGTTCATCGATCCGTATCTGGAATGGGTGCTGGCGCATATCGACGCCAAGCATCAGCGGGTGCGCTACACCGGCCGGCCGGCTTCTGCCTCGCCGGCGACCGGGTTGATGTCGAAGCATCTCAGCCAGCTCGCCGCGCTGCTCGACGACGCGCTCGGTGAGTAGGCAGGTTGGGCGAATAAGCAGACCGGACGAACAGACCTCAAGAAGAGAAAAGAACGGACAGGCACAATGGCTACCGAAATCCGCGTCCCCACTCTCGGCGAATCCGTGACCGAGGCGACCGTCGGCAAGTGGTTCAAGAAGGTCGGCGACGCGATCGCCGCCGATGAGCCGCTGGTCGAGCTCGAAACCGACAAGGTGACGGTGGAGGTGCCTGCCGCGGGTGCCGGAACGCTTTCCGAGATCACCGTCAAGGAAGGCGAGACGGTCAATGTCGGCGCGCTGCTCGGCTCCATCTCCGCCGGTGGCGAAGCGGCAGCTCCCGCCGCCAAGCCGCACGCGGTGGCGCAGGCCTCGAGCCCGGACGCCGCGTCCACGACCAAGCAGGCCGCGGCCGAAACCGCCAAGGTTGCCGGCGGCGGCGGTCCGATCGAACCGCGCACCATGCCGCCGGCGCCGGCCGCGGCCAAGCTCATCGCCGAGCACAATCTCGCGGTCGACCACCTGTCGGGTTCGGGCAAGCGCGGTCAGGTGCTGAAGGGCGACGTGCTCGACGCGATTGCCAAGGGCGCGCCCTCGCAGCCTGCCGAGACGCCGAAGGCGGCGCCCGCGCCGGCTCCCGCTGCTGCCCGCGCGCCATCCACGGCCGACGATGCCTCGCGCGAGGAACGCGTGCGCATGACCAAGCTCCGCCAGACGATCGCCCGCCGCCTCAAGGAGGCGCAGTCGACCGCCGCCATGCTGACCACCTTCAACGAGGTGGACATGAGCGCGGTGATGGCGCTGAGAGCCAAGTACAAGGACGTGTTCGAGAAGAAGCATGGCGTGAAGCTCGGCTTCATGGGCTTCTTCACCAAGGCCGTCACCCATGCGCTGAAGGAAATCCCGGCGGTCAATGCCGAGATCGACGGCACCGACATCATCTACAAGAACTTCGCCCATGTCGGCGTTGCGGTGGGTACCGACAAGGGTCTGGTGGTGCCGGTGGTGCGCGACGCCGACCAGATGTCCATCGCCGAGATCGAGAAGGAAATCGGCCGGCTGGGCCTCGCCGCGCGCGACGGCAAGCTGTCGGTGGCGGACATGCAGGGCGGCACCTTCACCATCTCCAATGGCGGCGTCTATGGCTCGCTGATGTCGACGCCGATCCTCAATGCGCCGCAGTCGGGCATCCTCGGCATGCACAAGATCCAGGACCGGCCGGTCGTGGTCGGCGGCCAGATCGTCATCCGGCCGATGATGTACCTCGCGCTCAGCTACGACCACCGCATCGTCGACGGCAAGGAAGCGGTGACCTTCCTCGTGCGCGTCAAGGAAAGCCTCGAGGATCCCGAGCGGCTGGTGCTCGATCTGTGATCGGAGCGTATCCGCAATGAGTGGTTGGTCAGATGCCTTACGCCGATTCCTTCGGCGTGGACGGGTCTGGCTTTTCTCCGATTTGCCCGTGGTCGCTTCGCCCGCCGATTGGGGCGCCTCTGAGATCAGCAGCAACCTCGGCGTCTTCGCTCTCAGCTCTGCCGAAATGGCGGAACGGAAAATCACCGCCATCACGATCGGTGAGCTTGAATTGCCCACCGGCGAAATCGTCGCCTGCGATCCGCTGATCACCGGACTGGGACGGCCGCCGTTTAGCCGCAAGGTAAAGCCGGGGAGCTACCCGGTCATATTGCTTCAGGTTCGGACCAAGATTGCCGTGGCGGCATTGCGTTTCGGCTCTGGCTTGCCGGTGCGTTGGGAATTGGCGACCTTTGCTCGAGACCGCCCATCGGGCTATGAGTTTGAATTTATCGTTGATGACGCGGTTGCGTCGTTTATGGACAAGTCTTTCCTGACGATAATGTCTGACCAAGAGGAACTTGACGACTATTTGGCTAATGTTGCGTCTTCTCTCGACACGTTTGGCATGGATAGTCCGATCGATGGGAATCCGCTCAATGTCGCCATGTTCGACACTGGCTATGGCGATGGCGCGTATCGATCTTTTTGGGGACTGGACGCGACCGGCGAGCCCTTGCTCCTGATGACCGACTTCGAAGTGCTCGAAAACGCCGACGGCCGCGAAAGCAACCGGGCCAATCGATGACGAGCGTTACCTCGCCCATGATCGGACTTCTGGCTGGGTCGCTGGCTCTCACAGCCTCGAATTCCGCTGCCCAGGCCGCCTGCCCGATCCAGCTTGCCGTCTATGGCGAGGCGAAGAGCGGCGCCGAGATCGACTTCACCCCGACCGGCACCTCGGCGACGATCACCAACACCTTCCGCATGATCCTCGACAACAATACCGTGCTCGACGGCATCGCCATGTGGACCGAGGGGAACGCCGGGCGCCCGCACGGCTCGCTGATGTACAAATGCCCGACCGGCGATGTCACCGGCGAGGAGCTTGCCGCCTGCACGGTCTGGGAAGGCGTCATCTACAGCGCCGATGAGAAGGGCAGCGTCGGCCTGCTGCCGGCCGAGGGTGCCGACGCGCCGAAAAGCCTGGTCTTGCCCGATCTCGGGCCGTCGCTCGAAATGTCGGCCGCTTATGGTCCCGGCGGCTTCTCGAAAGTGCCGTGGGACATCTTCATGCTGAAAGGCTGCCAGGAATGAGCCCGGAGAAAAAGACGCTGCTGGTCACCGGCGGCAGCCGCGGCATCGGCGCCGCCATCTGCCGGCAGGCCGTCCTGGCCGGTTATCGCGTGGCGGTCAACTATCTTTCCAACCGGGCTGCGGCCGACGCGCTGGTCGCCGAGCTCGAAGCCGCCGGCGGCGAGGCCTTCTCGGTCAAGGGCGATGTCGGCAGCGAGGCCGATGTCATGGCGATGTTCGAGGCGGTGGACCGGGCCTTCGGCCGGCTCGACGCTTTCGTCAACAATGCCGGCATCGTCGACGTCAAGGCGCGTGTCGACGAGATGAGCGCCGAGCGGGTCGAGCGCATGATGCGCGTCAACGTCGTCGGCTCCTTCCTCTGCGCGCGCGAGGCGGTGAAGCGCATGTCGACCCGGCATGGCGGCAAGGGCGGCGCCATCGTCAACCTCTCTTCGGCGGCGGCCAGGCTGGGCTCGCCCGGCGAATATGTCGACTACGCCGCCTCCAAGGGCGCGATCGACACCATGACCATCGGCCTGGCGCGCGAGGTGGCGCTGGAGGGCATCCGCGTCAACGCGGTCAGCCCCGGCATCACCGAAACCGAGATCCATGCCTCCGGCGGCCAGCCCGATCGCGTGGCGCGGATGCGGGAGATGCTGCCGATGAAGCGCGCCGGCACGGCCGACGAGGTCGCCAGCGCGGTTCTCTATCTTCTGTCGGATGCGGCCTCCTATATAACGGGCGCGATCCTCGATGTGAGCGGCGGCCGCTAGAGCAATTCCAGGAAAGGTGCGTAGCGGTTTTCCATCCGGAATTGCGTAGAAAGAAATACCGGGGGCGGCTCGAACCGTTCCTGCGCCAGAACAAGGGACAAGACCATGGCTTATGACGTCGTTATCATCGGATCGGGACCGGGCGGCTATGTCTGCGCCATCAAGGCGGCGCAGCTCGGCCTGAAGACGGCTGTGGTCGAGAAGAACGCCACCTTCGGCGGCACCTGCCTCAACATCGGCTGCATCCCGTCGAAGGCGCTGCTCCACGCCTCCGAGATGTTCGCGGAAACCGCGCATTCCTTCGACACGCTGGGTATCGAGGTCGGCGCGCCGAAGCTCAACCTCAAGAAGATGCTGGCGCATAAGGATGCGACCGTGGCCTCCAACGTCAACGGCGTCGCCTTCCTGTTCAAGAAGAACAAGATCGATAGCTTCCGCGGCACCGGCAAGGTGATCGGCGCCGGCAAGGTTTCCGTCACCGGCGAGGACGGCAAGGTCGAGGAGCTCGAGACCAAGAACATCGTGATTGCCACCGGTTCCGACGTCGCCGGCATTCCGGGTGTCAAGGTTGATTTCGACGAGAAGGTGATCGTGTCCTCGACCGGCGCGCTGTCGCTGCCGAAGGTACCCGGCAGCCTCGTGGTGGTGGGCGGCGGCGTCATCGGGCTGGAGCTAGGCTCGGTGTGGGCCAGGCTCGGCGCCAAGGTCACCGTCGTGGAGTTCCTCGACATCATCCTCGGCGGCATGGACGGCGAGGTCTCGAAGCAGTTCCAGCGGCTCTTGTCCAAGCAGGGCTTCGAGTTCAGGCTCGGCGCCAAGGTCACCGGCGTCGCCAAATCGAAGAAAGGCGCCAGCGTCACCTTCGAGCCGGTCAAGGGTGGCGCGGCCGAAACCATCGAGGCGGACGTCGTGCTGGTCGCCACCGGACGTCGCCCCTATGCCGACAGCCTTGGCTTGAAGGAAGCGGGCGTCGAGACGGACGAGCGCGGCCGGGTCAAGACCGACGCGCATTTGAGGACCAGCGTGCCGGGCATCTATGCCATCGGCGACGTCATCGCCGGGCCGATGCTGGCGCACAAGGCCGAGGACGAGGGCGTGGCGGTGGCCGAGATGATCGCCGGCCAGGCCGGTCACGTGAACTACGACGTCATCCCGAGCGTCGTCTACACCAGCCCGGAAATCGCCTCCGTCGGCAAGACCGAGGAGGAGCTGAAGAGGGCCGGCATCGACTACAAGGTCGGCAAATTCCCATTCACCGCCAATGGCCGCGCGCGCGCCATGCTGCACACCGACGGCTTCGTGAAGATCCTGGCCGACAAGGCTGGCGACCGCGTGCTCGGCGTCCATATCGTCGGCTTCGGCGCCGGCGAGATGATCCACGAAGCGGCGGTGCTGATGGAATTCGGCGGTTCCTCGGAAGACCTCGCCCGCACCTGCCATGCGCATCCGACGATGTCGGAAGCGGTCAAGGAAGCGGCGCTGGCCACGTTCTTCAAGCCGATCCACATTTGACCGCGCTTGGCGCCGAACCTCCATCGCTTCGTCATCCCAGGGCGAAGCAGGGAGCGAAGCGACGCGCGCAGACCCTTGGGTGACGAGGCGTGGTGCTCCAGCACAAGACGGCCCGCCGAAAGGCGGGCCGTCTTTCCAAGAATCGCGATCTGGTTACTGAGCCGGAGCGGGTGACGGAGCAGGAGCCGGCGCAGGGGCCGGGGCGGGCGCAGGGGCAGGAGCCGGTGCAGGCGCTGGCTCAGCCGGTGCTGGCGCGGGAGCCGGAGCAGGAGTTGCAGGCTCGGGCGCCGGAGCCGGCGTGCTGGCGGCCGGCGGCTCGGCGGGCGCCGGGGCCTTTTCGCCGCCGGTTCTGCCAAAAACATAATACGCAACAATGGCCAGGATAATGACAACAAGGGCGATCAGCCACCCGCTGCCGCCACCGCCCGACGAGGGAGGCGTGCTCGGAGGGGTGAAGGGGTCGTTAGGGTTCGCCATAAAACGTGTCCTCCTTGGAATGAAAGGCTTCAATCAACAGCCATCAACGCGCGATCCCACCAATCGGTTTCACGCAGGCGGACGGAAAGCGCTGAAAAACCGGCGTTTTCCGCTCCCCAGCCGCCAGACGACTCAGTTGACGGCGGTAACAGTATACCCCGCCTTGCGGAAATCTTCGACCAGTCCGTCAGGGCCGGGCAGATGCAGCGCGCCGACCGCCATGAAGGCATTGCCCTTGGCCAGCATCGGCATGGCATGGGCGACCATGACCTTGTTGCGGCTGGTGATCATGGTCTGCTCGAAGGCGGCATAGCCGGCCTGGTCGTCCGCGGCGTCGGGCAGCACGGCGCGGAACAGCGGCCAGAACATGCCGACCTCGCCGCGTTGGTAGAGGATGATCATGGTCTCGTTGACGTCGTTCACCCTGTCGCCGAGCTTCAGCGTCTCCACCAGCCCCTTCATGTGGTAGGCGAGCGGCAGCGAGGCCATGGCGCGCAACTGGTCGGCGGCGGTTTCCAATCCCTCGACGTCCTTGCCGGACGCTTTGGCCTCGGCGGCCAGCTTGACGTCCAGCACCGGCGCGCCGGCGGCCTGGCGCGCCACCTCGCAGGCCGGCAGCGCCACCATGGCGGACAGGATCCACGGCTTCATCTTGGCGACCGTCAGGGGCGGGATGCCGCGCGCGTCGAGCCCCTTGTTCAGCACCGCCACGTCCTCGGGCGACAGCAACGAGGACAGCGTCGTGTTGTCGGTGAACATCATCAGGCCAGGCTCGGCGGCCAAGGCGGCCATCATCTTGGCCTTATCGAGCGCGTCGGTGGTTTCGATGATGACGGTGTCGGCGCCGTCATAGGCTTGCTGCGCCGCGGCCGGCAGCGTCGTGACGCGCTGGTCGGTGATATGCATGGTGCCGAACAGGAAGGACGGCCTTTCGCCCGGTTTCTCCAGCTTCCACAGCAGGCTCTTGCCGTTCGGAACGGCGGCGGCCTCGGTCTCGACCTTCTTGAAGGCGGCGGGATCGGTCTTTGCGAGACTTGCCAGCAGATCGCTGCCGGCGCAGGCGGGCGCTTCGGCATGCGCCCTGCCGGCCAGCAGCAGGACGACGAGGAACGACAGGAAAAACAACATGTTGAGCGCTGCGAGCAGTCTCAACGAGACGAGGGCCGCGCGGTCGGCGATGGCGATGACGCGTTTCATGGTGAGCTTCTTAAGCGGAAAAAGCGGCAAAACGGTTAATCCGCGGCCGAAATTGTTTCCGACCGGCCTCAAGCGATCCGACCCGTTGCCGGATTCGACGCGAGCGATTGCGCCGAAAACGCCAATCCCCTAGATCAGGCGACCCGGAAGCGTCCGGCAGGGGAGCCGCGTGATCATCGACAGTGCCGCCTTCGAGCGTTACCGGCGCTCGCCGAACGAGAAGACCACCCCGCTCCGGCTCCTGCTTGGAGCGGCGATCGTCGTTTTCTTCTGGCTCGCCATGACGCTTGTCGTGCTCGTCGCCGGCACCACCGCCTTCATCGTCTTGCGCCTCCCTGGACCGGCGACCGGACAGCCGATCCAGGATTTCCTTGCCTCGCCCGTCGGCATCCTCACCGCGCTGGCGTCCTTTGCCGGCATCTGGATCGGCCTTTGGGTGGCGATGCGCTTCGTGCATGGCGAGCCGCTCTCGGCGCTGATCGGGACCAACCGCCGCATCTCGCGCGGCAGCTTTCTCAAGGGCCTGGTCGCTGTCCTGATCACCTCGCTGTTCTCGGAGGTCCTGCTCTATTGGCTGCAGCCGGAGATCGCTCGCGGATCGATCGCCTTCTCGTCCTGGCTGCTCTTCCTCGTTCCGATCGTGCCGCTCGCCTTCCTGCAGACCTCGGCGGAGGAGGCCCTGTTCCGCGGCTATCTGCTGCGCGGCCTCAGCAACCGGTTTGGCAGCCCGCTGATCTGGGCGCTGCTGCCGGCGCTCCTGTTCTCCGCGCTGCATTGGAGCGCGGCTTCGACGCTCGCCATCAATGCCTGCGTGCTGGTCTCGATCGGCACATTCGCGCTGCTGCTGACGCTGCTGGTCTATGTGACCGGCAATTTGGGCGCCGTTTTCGGCGCCCATCTCGGCAACAACCTGACCGGCTTCCTGCTCATCTCGCACCAGCAGAGCTACAATTCCTTCGCCCTCTTCACCGCCAGGCCGCTCGAAGGCCCCGGCTGGACGAATTGGGACGCTGCTCTCATCGCCGCGATCGGCGTCGCGAGCACGCTGCTGACGATGTTCTTGCTTCTGCATCGCCGCTCGCCCCTGAAAGTCGGGCCGGAGGCACCATGATCCGGAAAGGCGGAAACCGGCTTCTGGACCGGATCAGGGTCGGGCAGAAGAACGGCGGGCTCAGCTGATGCGCATCACGCTGGTGGCGGAACGCACCATTCCCTGCCAAGGCTATGGCGGCACCGAGCGGCAGGTCGACTGGCTGGCAAATGAGCTTTCGCGCCTCGGCCACAAGGTGGTCCTGATCGCCGGTCGCGGCTCGAGCCACCCGCTTTGCGAAGTGCGGCAGGCGTCTTCGGCCGCCGAATGCCGCGCCGCGATCCCGGCCGACGCCGACATCGTGCATTTCAACGGCTGGTACGTCGAGACGTCGCGCCCGGCGCTCTACACCATGCACGGCTTTGCCCCGGGATACCAGAAACAGGGGCAGAACTGGAGCTTCGTCAGCGCCAACCATGCGCGCAATCACGGGCGGGAAACCTTCGTCTACAACGGCTTTCCGATCGATGCCTATCGGCTGTCCGCCAGCAATACGAGCCGGCTGCTGTTCCTGGCCGGCATCGCCCGGGCCGGCAAGAACCTCAACCGGGCCGTCGATCTCGCCAGGGCCTTCGATTTCCAGCTCGACATCGCCGGCGGCGCGCGCTGGCAGCTCCTGCTGCGCACGAAGGTTCGCCGCCAGGGCGTCTTCTTCAAGAGCCTGGGCCGCCGCTTCCGTTACCACGGCACAGTCGACGGCGATGAGAAGCTGCGCCTGCTCGGCGAGGCCAGGGCCTTCCTTAATCCGATCGCCTGGGAGGAGCCGTTCGGCATGGCGCCGGTCGAAGCGATGCTGTGCGGCACGCCGGTGCTGACAACGCCGCGCGGCGCGCTGCCGGAAATCGTCGACGACGCCACCGGCCGCCTCTTCGACACCGATGCCGAGTTCGCGCAGGCCTTGGCCGACATCGCCGCGCTTTCGCCCGAACGGTGCCGTGAATCCGCCGCCGACCGGTTTCCGATCGCAAAGACTGCAAAAGGCTATCTCGATCTCTACACGCGCATCCTCGACGGCGAAAAGCTGGCCTAGATCGCGGCGTTTTGGCTCCGTTCCCACCCCCAGCCTTGACTCCGCCGCCGATTTCCTGTCTAGACGCGCACGAATTCCGCGACGAGTACACCTCCGCGAAAGCCGACCAGGACGCCGACGCCCTTTGGGGCCAGAGCTGTAAACCGATCCTGGAGGCCAACACCCGGCAGCGCGATGCGCCCCCGGGTGCTTTTTGGCTTTGGACTTTTGCTTGGCGACCCGGCGCGAACGCACTACCTCTCGGGTCGAACCGAACCGAGATCGAAGGACGACCGATGTTTGAATCCCTCCAGGAGCGCCTTGGCTCCATCCTGAACGGCCTGACGGGCCGCGGCGCGCTGTCCGAGGCGGATGTCTCGGCGGCGCTGCGCGAGGTGCGCCGGGCGCTGCTCGAGGCCGACGTCGCGCTGGAGGTGGTGCGTTCCTTCACCGACAAGGTGCGCGAGAAGGCCGTCGGCGCCGCTGTGCTGAAGTCGATCAAGCCCGGACAGATGGTCGTCAAGATCGTCCATGACGAGCTGGTCGACATGCTGGGCGCCGAAGGCGTCGCCATCGACCTCAACGCGCCGGCGCCCGTCGTCGTGATGATGGTCGGCCTGCAGGGCTCCGGCAAGACGACGACCTCGGCCAAGATCGCCAAGCGCCTGACCGAGCGCCAGAACAAGAAGGTCCTGATGGCCTCGCTCGACACGCGTCGACCGGCCGCTCAGGAACAGCTGCGCCAGCTCGGCGAGCAGACCAAGGTGGCGACGCTGCCGATCATCGCCGGCCAGAGCCCTGTCGACATCGCCAAGCGCGCCGTGCAGGCGGCCAGGCTCGGCGGCCATGACGTCGTCATCCTCGATACCGCCGGCCGCACCCATATCGACGAGCCGCTGATGGTCGAGATGGCCGACATCAAGAAGGTGTCGTCGCCGCACGAGATCCTGCTGGTCGCCGACTCGCTCACCGGCCAGGACGCCGTCAACCTCGCAAAGAGCTTCGACGAGCGCGTCGGCATCACCGGCCTGGTGCTGACCCGTATGGATGGCGACGGCCGCGGCGGCGCGGCGCTTTCGATGCGCGCCGTCACCGGCAAGCCGATCAAGCTGATCGGTACCGGCGAAAAGATGGACGGGCTGGAGGAATTCCATCCCAAGCGCATCGCCGACCGCATCCTCGGCATGGGCGACATCGTCTCGCTCGTCGAGAAGGCCGCCGAGACCATCGACGCCGAGCAGGCGGCGGCGATGGCCAGGAAGATGCAGTCGGGCAAGTTCGACCTGAACGACCTTGCCGCGCAGCTTCAGCAGATGTCGAAGATGGGCGGCATGGGCGGCATCATGGGCATGATGCCCGGCATGGGCAAGATGAAGGACCAGCTTGCCGCGGCCGGTTTCGACGACAAGATGTTCCGCCGCCAGCTCGCCATCATCTCCTCGATGACCAAGGCCGAGCGCGCCAACCCCGACATCCTGAAGCACTCGCGCAAGAAACGCATCGCTTCCGGCTCCGGCACGGATGCCGCCGAGATCAACAAGCTTCTGAAGATGCATCGCGGCATGGCCGACATGATGAAGGCGATGGGCGGCAAGGGCAAAGGCGGCGGCCTGATGCGCGGCATGATGGGCGGCCTTGCCTCGAAGATGGGCCTTGGCGGCATGATGCCGGGCGGCGGCATGCCCGACCTCTCCAAGATGGATCCGAAGCAGCTCGAGGCCCTGCAGAAGCAGGCCCAGGCTGCCGGTCTCGGCAAAGGCCTGCCGGGCGGGTTGCCCGGCGGGCTTCCCGGTGGCGGGTTGCCGGGCCTGCCCGGCGGCATGAAGTTGCCGGGCCTTCCCGGCCTCGGCGGCGGCGGGTTGCCTGGTCTCGGGAAAAAGAAGTGAGGGGCGATGAACGAGGAGAAGGACATGGCCGACGCACGCGCCGTTCTGGCGGGCTACCGCGCTTCGATCGACAACATCGACGCCGCCCTCATCCATATGCTGGCCGAGCGCTTCCGCTGCACCAAGGCGGTCGGCGTGCTCAAGGCCGAGCATGGTCTGCCGCCTGCCGATCCGGCGCGCGAGCAGCAGCAGATCGCCCGCCTTCGCCAGCTGGCGAAGGATGCGCATCTCGATCCGGATTTCGCGGAGAAGTTCCTGAACTTCGTCATCCGCGAAGTGATCCGTCATCACGAACAGATCGCCGCTGCCAACGGCGTGACGAAAGCCGGCTAACCAGCCGGAGATCAATGAAAGAAATCAGAGCTTTTAGGAGATAAAGAATGGCACTGAAGATCAGACTGGCCCGTGCGGGCTCGAAGAAGCGTCCTTACTACCACGTCGTCGTCGCCGACGCCCGCTCGCCGCGCGACGGCCGTTTTATCGAGGCGCTGGGTTCCTGGAACCCGCTGCTGCCGAAGGACGGCGAACGCGTGAAGGTCGACGCCGACCGCCTCAAGCATTGGCTCTCGCACGGCGCCCAGCCGACCGACCGCGTGCTGCGCTTCCTCGACGAGGCCGGCATCGCCAAGCGCGAGGCCCGCTCGAACCCGAACAAGGCCCTGCCCGGCAAGAAGGCGCAGGAGCGCGCCGCCCTGCTGAAGAAGGCCCAGGAAGACGCCGCCGCTGCCGTTGCCGCGGCGAGCGCAGCACCGGTCGAGGCGGAAGCCGCTACCGCCGAGTAATCCGGCCCGAATCGGTTAACGAAAACGGCGGGCTTTGCCCGCCGTTCTTGTTTCAGGCGTCCCGGAAGGAGTCAGTAGCCTTGCGGGCAACGGGCGATGTAGACCCGCCCGTAGCGATCGCGGTAGCGGCAGCGGTCCGGTTCGCTGGCACGACCGATCAGCGCGCCCGCGACGGCGCCGACGGCACCACCGACCACAGCGCCTTCCACCGGATCATTTGCCACGGCGGCACCTACGGCCGCGCCGCCCAGGCCGCCGACTGCGGCACCCTTTTCCGTCTGCGAGCAGGCACCGAGTGCCGTCGCCAACGCCAGGATGATCATCGCTTTCTTCATTTGTCGTTCCTCTCACACGCCGTCCTCGCCGCCATGCCGTTAACTCTCGGACGGCTAATTTGATCCCGAGGACATCGAAGATTGCCGATACCAGCGCCGGCGCAGGGCTCCTAACCTCACCTGGATCATTGAAATTATTGGCGTTTCACCGCTCGGTGGCGCGCTTCAGATTGTCGAGCCCGGCCTCGAAGTCCTTGCCGATCAGCGCGTCGAAATTCATGAACAGGCCCATGAGCTTGACGATGAACGGCCGGCCGCCCCGCATCGCCCAGGTGACGGTCGTGTTCCCGCCCGACGGCGCCAGGGTGAAGTCGACGGTGTTGTTCGCCCGGAACGGCTTTTCGAAATCGAGCTTCATCGAGACCAGCGACGACGGCACCGCGTTGACGATCTCCATGCGGCCCTTTCCGGCCTTGCTGTTGCCTTCCCAGGCATAGGCGGCGCCTTTGCCGCTTTCAGCGCCCGAGAGCGTGCGTTTCATGTTCGGATCGAGCTTTTCGAAGGGCGACCATTCGGGCCAGCGCTTGAAGTCGTTGATCAGCGGGAAGATCGCCTCGACCGGCGCCTTGATCCTGGCCGAGCGGCTGACGACGAAATCGTTCGGCCGTGTGGCGGCATAGATGAGCACGGCGGCGATGATGACGACCAGGATGACAAGAATGGTGAGCATTGTCTTCTTCTCCCTGCCCGCGGGCTTAACGACTGAACGGGATCAGCGCGCGCAGCCTGGGATCCCTGAGGAACAGGCCGGCCCACAGGATGATGCCGAGATAGACGCCGAACAGCGTGTGGGAGAACAGCGGGCTGTCCACCCGCACCTTGGTGGCGATGGCGCCGCCCAGATAGGCGGTGAGCAGGATGGCGCCGAGCACCGAGGTGCGCGGCAGTGCGTAGAGCGCGGTCGAAATCAGTCCGATGATGCCGAGCATGCGCGCGACATTGGGATCGGCCGGCCAACCGAGCGGCACCATCGTCTGGGTGACGATGTCGAGCGGCGGCAGTTTGATGGCACCGTCGAAGATCATGAAGAGCACGATGATGGCGCTCAGCACACGACCGGTCCACAGGGCGCCCGACGACACGGTCGCGGTTTGAGAAATGCTCATTGACGTTCCCTCCTGGTATCTTGGTTCGAACGCTGGCCGTCCTTGCCAGGCTCGAACCAAGGACGCGGCACGAATTGACGGTCCGACACGTCCCGGAATCTTTTTCACCGAGGCGCGGCTCATTCCGACGCGCCAGACGGCACTCTCGCTCAGAGCGTCTTGAGATAGGCATCCAGCCGCGCGTAGCTCGCCGTAACCATCTGGCCGAAGCCCATCTTCACCGCCATGTCGCGAGCGGCGACCGAGTTGGCGCGGATGTTGGCGACGATGCGCGTCTTGCCGCCGGCATCCTCGAACAGGATGGTCGTCACCATGTTGGGCGGCGGCAAGGTATCCTGCCATTGGCTGTGGTCGAGCGGCGCGTCGCGATAGACGATCCGCTCCGGCGGAGCGATTTCCAGATAGACGCTGTTGGTCGGATATTCGCTGCCGTCGGCAAAGCGCATGGTCAGACGCCATTGCCCGCCCGGCCGCACATCCATCTCGCAGACCGGATAGGTCGACCCTTCCGGTCCCCAGAACCGCACCAGATGGTATGGATCGGTGAACAACTTGAACATCAGCGCGCGTGGCGGATCGAAGGTCCGGGTGATGACGATCACCGGGTCGTCGGATGGAATGTCGATGGTCTGATCTGTCATGTTCCCCTCTCTGGCTTGTCTTGCAGCACATGAGCGGCTTGCTGGTTAGCCGGTTTCAATTTCGATCTCCGCCCGGATCAACCTGCAAGGCTTGCAGATAGGTTTCCAGCCGGTCGAAGCGGGCGTCCCACAGCGCGCGATAGGTCTCGAGCCATTCGTCGATCTCACGCAATGGTTCCGGCTGCAGGCGGCGCGGCCGAAATTGTGCGTCGCGGCCGCGCGCCACCAGGCCAGCGCGCTCGAGCACCTTGAGATGCTTCGACACCGCCGGAAAGCTCATGGCAAACGGCTCCGCCAGTTCCGTCACCGAGGCCTCACCGAGCGACAGCCGCGCCAGGATGGCACGGCGGGTCGGGTCGGCAAGCGCCGAGAGGGTCAGGCTGAGGCTGTCCGTCGTCACGTTTATTGAACCAGATGGTTATTTAACCTTTTGGTTCTATACGAGAGGCCGCCGGCCGAGTCAAGCGGCGGTGTCAAGAACAGAATCCAGGGCAGCGCTCATCCGCCTCGCAAAACGGACGGCCAGGGCTGGAACGCTCTGGCCTCAGGAGAAATAGAACCGTTCGGCCGGGATCATTTTCGGCGCCGGCTCGCCGAGCGCCTCGAACACCGAGATTTCGCAGACGCGGCAAAGGCCATCGAGCGCAAGGTCGTTGGGCTGGGTGCCGAACGGATCCTCGAGCTCTTCCGACAGCGCGTCGAGGCCGAAGAAGGTATAGGCGATCAGCGCCGTGAACAATGGCGTCGCCCAGCCGGCGGGCGCGGCCAGCCCGAACGGCAGCAGCAGGCAGAAGACGTAGGCGGTGCGCTGCAGGAGCAGCGTGTAGGCGAAGGGCAACGGCGTTCCGGCGATGCGCTCGCAGCCGGCCTGCGCCGCGGCGATCTCCGACAGGCGCTCGTCGAGGATGCGGTAGCCGATCGTATCGATGGCGCCGGACTTGCGCAGCCCGGCAACGCGCGCGCCCATGCGGCGCAGCATGGCGTCGGGGGCATTGACGGCCTTGGCCACGGCTTCGACCTCATCGCCGATGAAGCCGCGCGCGTCCGGCGCGGCGTCCACCCGCCTGAGCGACCCGCGCAGGAAATGGCAGAACGCGATCGCCTCCATCAACAGGCCGCGCAGCTCGGCCCGGTCATCGATCAGGCCGGTCGAGGCGCGCGCCAGGTTGCGGATGTCGAAGACGAGCTGGCCCCACAGCTTGCGCGCCTCCCACCAGCGGTCGTAGGCAGCGTTGTTGCGGAAGCCGAGATAGATCGACAGCGCCACGCCAAGCAACGCGAAGGGCGCGGTGCCGGCGTTGCCGAACTCCAACTTGAGGGCGCGCACAATCAGCACCACCAGCGCGCCATAGGCGGCGAAGCCAAAGATCTGCGGCAGGATGCGCGGCACCACCGAGCCGCGCATGATGAAGAACAGGTGCAGGAATCCCGGACGCGGGCGAACGATCATCGAAACCCCTCAAGAGCAATTCCAGGAAACTGCGCGCTTGCGCGAAACAGTCCGACACCGCGCCTGAGCCGGGCGGCCCTGATCTTTGTGTATTGTGCTATTCATCGGCGCCGCAAGCTCGGCCGCTCGCGACATTGCGATGTCGTTTGAGCAGCGGAGGCAAACCACCAAGGGAGAGAAAATGACCGGCGAGACCGATCTGCAAAAGCTGCTGGCGTCGATGACGCCGCAACTGCTTCCCGAGATCTGCGTCTTCGCCACGCTGGCGCCGGGCGTGGCCAAACCGAATGGTCTCGATCCAGTCATGAGCTTTCGCGAGTGGGAAGGCCTGACGCTGATCGTGCCCGAAGACCAGGCGGAAGCAGCAGGCCTTGCCGGCACGTTCCGCTGCCGGATGATCACGCTGAATATCCATTCCTCGCTAGAGGCCGTCGGCTTCCTGGCCGCCATCACAACACGGCTGGCTGCCGCCGGCATGGGCGTCAATCCGGTCTCGGCCTTCTATCACGACCATCTGTTCGTCCCGGCCGACCGGGCCGAGGAAGCGCTGGCGATCCTGCAGCAGCTAGCGACGGATAGCGCCGGCCCAGAGTTTTGACAGAAGCGCATAAATTGCGTAAATTATGAGAAATGCGCAAATTACGAAATTTAGGAGGAACACGCCATGCGAGAAGTTCCGGCCACAGAATTCGCCCGCAATTTTGGCCGCTATCGAGAAATCGTGCAGCGAGAACCCGTTGCGGTGATGAGCCATGGACGCCCAACTGGCTATTTTGTCTCGGCGGTCGAGTATGAAGACCTCCAGCGCTACAAGAACCTGGCTCAGCAGTCATTTGCGACCAGGGATTTGCGGCGCGAGGAGGTGGAGGCTATCGCCAGCGGCCGCATGTCATCAGAGCATGACCATCTGAATGCCCTGATGGACACCAAGTAGGCATGCCGCTACCCGATCCACAGCTCGGCCTCGTTATCTCCTACGCGTATCTTTGGCATCATGAGCGCCAAACCGGACAGGATGAGGGGCGAAAGGATCGCCCTTGCGTGATCGTGCTCGCCGTTGATCGCGGGGCAGACGGACTGATCGTCACAGTGGTGCCAGTTACGCACGTGCCGCCGGTGGACCCATGGCTGGCGATCGAGCTACCGCCCGCTGTCAAACAGCATTTGGGTCTCGACAGTGAGCGCTCGTGGGTGATGCTTCACGAAGGCAATCGCTTCGCATGGCCAGGCTTCGACCTTCGCCCGGTGCCGCGTTCTGCCGATCGCTACGACTACGGCCTGCTGCCCCCGCGCCTGTTTTTATCGATCGCCGAGCGCTTCAAAGCCATTTGGGAAACCGGTCAGGGCCGCCCGGTCTCCCGCGATTGACAGGACCGCGCCGGCAACGGTGCGGCCGTCAGCGAAACCAATGGCCGAAGGCCGAGCCCGCGACTGCGGGCCGCCGGTCGTCCGGCGCCCTCGCGGAGGCCCAGCCGCGTCAGCGGCGATACGGGCCGTGAGCGAAAATCAGGCCGCCTTCTTCTTGGGCTGGATCAAACCGCGCTCGACCAGCAGCTCGGCGATCTGGACGGCGTTGAGCGCCGCGCCCTTGCGCAGATTGTCGGAGACGACCCACATCGACAGGCCGTTGTCGACGGTCGAATCCTCGCGGATGCGCGAGATGAAGGTGGCGTCTTCGCCGGCCGATTCGAGCGGCGTGATGTAGCCGCCGTTCTCGCGCTTGTCCAAGACCTGGCAACCCGGCGCCTCGCGCAGGATCTCGCGCGCCTCGTCGGCGGTGATCGGCTTCTCGAACTCGATGTTGACCGCTTCCGAATGGCCGATGAACACCGGCACGCGCACGCAGGTCGCCGTCAGCTTGATCTTGGGATCGAGCATCTTCTTGGTCTCGGCCACCATCTTCCACTCTTCCTTGGTGAAGCCGTCGTCGAGGAAGACGTCGATATGCGGGATGACGTTGAAGGCGATGCGCTTGGTGAACTTCTTGACGTCGACCTGGTCGGCGACGAAGACCGCCCGCGTCTGCGTGAACAGCTCGTCCATGCCTTCCTTGCCGGCGCCGGACACCGACTGGTAGGTGGCGACCACGACGCGCTTGATGGTGGCGACGTCGTGCAGCGGCTTCAGCGCCACCACCAGCTGCGCCGTCGAGCAGTTCGGGTTGGCGATGATGTTCTTGCGCGAGAACAGCTCGATCGCGTCCGGGTTCACTTCCGGCACGATCAGCGGCACGTCCGGGTCGTAGCGGAAGGCCGATGAGTTATCGATGACGACGCAGCCCTGCTTGCCGATCCTGGGCGACCATTCCTTGGAAACATTGCCGCCGGCCGACATGACGCAGATATCGGTGTCGGAAAAGTCGTAGGTGTCGAGCGCCTTGACCTTCAGCGTGCGGTCGCCGAAGGACACTTCGGTGCCCTGGCTGCGCCGCGAGGCCAGCGCCACGACCTCGCTCGCCGGGAAGCCGCGCTCGTCCAGAATGTTGAGCATTTCGCGGCCCACATTGCCCGTGGCGCCGACTACCGCAACCTTGAAACTCATAAAGATCTCCTGTCCCTCTCCGCTTGGTTGTTGGAGAAAACCCGCCGGCCTCATGCGGGTTCCGTCCCCCGGGCCGAACCCGGGAGAGGGTGGTTAGGCCAAGGGAATCACACCGTTTTGGTGGTGGTTTTGGCCATAGTTTTGCTGGAACGAGAGGACGCGCCGAAGCGCCCGGCCCGATGTTGTGCATCGCGGCTGGGGGCATCGAATGCAAGAAGAGCCATCAGAAGGCCGCGCATCGAGGATGATCCCGTTCGGTGCCGGCTTTTACGCGCTTTGTGTAAAGAGTCAATCGGCGCTGCTCTCCCCTTCTCCCCATGTGGGAGAAGGTGGATCGGCGCGAAGCGCCGAGACGGATGAGGGGTGCTCCAGGGAACACCAACGTCTCACTCCGCTGGAACACCCCTCATCCGTCGCCTTCGGCGACACCTTCTCCCACAAGGGGAGAAGGAGAGGCGGTGCCGCCTGCTCTATACAAGTGCGGTCGCAGGAAGTACGAACGCCCAATATCCTTTGGCTGGCATGTGTCAGCCCGGCGTGCTGCCCGATAAGCAAGCTCCGAATTCCGAAAGAAGAAAATGTCCAGTTTCGATACTATCGTGCCTGCGCTTGCGGAGGCGCTGGAAAAGCGCGGTTATGTCGCGCTGACGCCGGTGCAGCAGGCGGTGCTTGCGCCGGAGTTGGGCCAGGCCGACGCCCTGGTTTCGGCGCAGACCGGCTCCGGCAAGACCGTCGCCTTCGGCCTCGCCATGGCGCCGACCTTGCTTGCCGGCGCCGAGCGTTTTGCCGAGGCCGGCGCGCCGCTGGGGTTGATCGTGGCGCCGACGCGCGAGCTCGCGCTGCAGGTGCGGCGCGAGCTGGAATGGCTCTATGAACTGACCGGCGCGACGGTCGCCTCCTGCGTCGGCGGCATGGACATGCGCAGCGAGCGGCGCGCGCTGGAGCGCGGCGCCAACATCGTCGTCGGCACGCCGGGTCGGCTGCGCGACCACATCACCCGCGGGGCGCTCGACATGTCGGCGCTGAAGGCCGTGGTGCTGGACGAGGCCGACGAGATGCTCGATCTCGGCTTCCGCGAGGACCTCGAATTCATCCTCGATGCAGCACCCGCCGAGCGGCGCACGCTGATGTTTTCCGCCACCGTGCCGCGCTCCATCGCCACGCTGGCGAAGAGCTACCAGCGCGATGCGGTGCGCATCTCGGCCGGCGGCGAGGAGAGGCAGCATCTCGACATCGAATACCGGGCGCTTTCCGTCGCGCCCGCCGATCGCGAGAACGCCATCATCAACGTGCTGCGCTATTACGAGGCCACCAACGCGATGGTGTTTTGCAACACCCGTGCCGCAGTCAACCATCTCACCGCGCGCTTCAACAATCGCAATTTCTCCGTCGTGGCGCTGTCCGGCGAGCTCAGCCAGAACGAGCGCAGCCACGCGCTGCAGGCGATGCGCGACGGCCGCGCCAGGGTCTGCATCGCCACCGACGTGGCGGCGCGCGGCATCGACCTGCCCAATCTCGACCTGGTCATCCACGCCGACCTGCCGACCAATCCGGAGACGCTGCTGCATCGCAGCGGGCGCACGGGGCGCGCCGGGCGCAAGGGCGTCAGCGCGCTGATCGTGCCGGGCAACGCCCGCCGGCGCACCGAGCGCCTGCTCAACAATGCCGGCCTGACCGCGACCTGGGCGAGCCCACCCTCGGCCGACGAGGTTCTGAGGCGCGACGACGAACGCATCCTGGCCGATCCGGCCTTCGGCGAGCCGGTGAAGGACGAGGAGCGTGACTTCGCCACGGCGCTTCTCGCGCGGCATGGCGCCGAACTGGTGGCCGCGGCCTTCGTGCGGCTTTGCCGCGGCAGCCGCTCGGCGCCCGAAGACCTGCTCGACGTCGCGCCGTTCGCGCCGTCGAAGGAGAAGTTCTCGCGCAGGGAGGAAGCGCCCGGCCGCCGCGACGATTTCGGCGACAGCGTCTGGTTCTCGCTGTCGGTGGGGCGCCGGCAAAATGCCGAGCCGCGCTGGCTGATCCCGATGCTGTGCCGCACCGGCAGCATCTCCAAGCGCGAGATCGGCGCCATCAAGATGCAGCCGGAAGAGACCTTCGTGCAGATCGCCGCCGACTGGGCCGATCGTTTCTTCGCGGCGATCGGGCCCGACCGCAAATTGCAGGGCAGCATCGCGGTCAGGCGGCTCGACGGCACGCCGGATCTGTCGCGGGCCGGCTACCAGCCGCCGAAACCGGAGAAGAGGCCGCATCGCGGCAAGCGCGCTTTCGACCAGAACGCGCCCGGGTTCGAGATGCGCGGGCCGGGCGGGCATCAGCCTGCCGGGGCGGATTCAAAACCCTGGGCGAAGAAGCCCGGCAAGCCGAAATTCGACAAATCAAAACTCGACCGGCCGAAATTCGACAAGCCGGCAAAGCACAAGAAGCCGAAGTAGCGGCCGGCGTAGGTTCGCCAGGTTGGAAGCTGACCCGCAGCGAACGTCCGGGCAAATCGCCAACCTCGAAAATTAGCCGAAGCGTCCGACCTTCGTCATCCACGGGCGGAGCGGGAGCGAAGCGGACGCGTAGACCCGAGGATCCATGCCGTGGCCTCGCGCGAAGCATAGAGAAGGCGTAGAAATAGGGGCTGTTCTGGACCGCTGCAACGCTTGTAGGTCACGGAATGGATTCTATGGTCTGCGCCGCGTCGCTTCGCTCCTTGCTCCGCCATAGAATGACGAAGGCGTGGTGCCCGCCAGTGCGCTAAATCGCATCCCTCTTGCGGTTCGCCGCGACTTTGAACAGTCTGGGCATGCGCGGCAACGGGGGACAGGGCGATGCACGGCGAGGTTCTGCACTATGACGAGCAGCAAGGCTTCGGCTTCATAACCGGCGCCGACGGCAAGCGTTACAGCTTCGCGCGCGAGGATCTGCGCCGCGAGATGGCGCTGGCCAGGGGCGCCGAGGTCGAATTCCAGCCGAATGGCGATCGTGCCGGCAACATCTTTTCGGTCCGCGCCCGCATGACCGGTCCGGCAGAGCCCGCCACCCCGACCGCGACGTCTCCTCGCCCCTTGCCGGGCAGCGCGCCCACGGCGCCCAGCCATTTCGGCCGCAACGCCGAGAACGGAGCGGCGCAATCCACTGGTCTGTGGAGCTATTTCTGGCGCGGCCTTACCACAAACTACGTCAACTTTTCCGGCCGTGCCCGGCGCAAGGAGTTCTGGGGCTTCTGCCTGTTCTGGACGATCGGCCTCGCCGTCATTGTCGGCGTCGGCCTCTCCGTGGATTTGGGAAGCGGCATCGAACAGGGCGACGACCTGCCGATCGTCATGATCGGCCTTGTCGTTCTCTACATCCTGCTGACCTTCCTGCCGTGGGTCGCCCTCATCGTGCGCCGTCTGCACGACCTCGGCCTGACTGGCTGGCTCGCGATCCTCTGCTTCCTGCCCTATGTCGGCGGGCTCGCGACGCTCGTCTTCGGGCTGATCCCGACCCAGGCCGGGGACAACAAGTGGGGACCGGTGCCGGCCGGCGTCAGGATCTAGCGGCCGTCCTCAGCGCCTCGCTCGATAGCCGAAGAAAGATCTTTTGCCCGTGGCGCTCGGCGCCAAACCGATCGTAGAAGCGAAGCGCGCCTTCGTTCCAGTCCTCGGTGGTGAGGTCGATGCGGCCGATACCCTTGGCGAGGCATTGCCCGGCGAGAAAGCCGACCAGCGCCCGGCCGACGCCTCGATTGCGGGCGCTGTCGCGCACAAACAGGTCCTTCAGGAACATCAGCCGCTCGAGATCGATGCCGGGATGAGCGATCGCGACCGATGCCAGACCGGCCACCGGGCTACCGGCAAAAGCCAGCGCGAAATGCGGATAGGCCGGGCTTTCCTCGTCCAGCCACCGCCTTGCTGCGGCCGTCGCCCGGCCGTGATCGAGCGGCGACTGCCGATAATGCACCGCCATCTCGCAAAGCACGGTGGCGAGCGCCTCGGCGTCCTTGGCCGTCGCCCAGCGGACGTCGACCGCCATTGGAGCTAGCCCAGGAACTTGGCGATGATGGCGTCGCCCATCTCGACCGTGCCGACCTCGGTCATGCCTTCCGACATGATGTCCTTGGTGCGCAGGCCGTCGTCGAGCACGGCGGCGATTGCCGCTTCGAGCTTGTCGGCCTCGGCCACCATGCCGAAGGAATAGCGCAGGCACATGGCGAAGGACGCTATCATCGCGATCGGGTTGGCGATGCCCTTGCCGGCGATGTCGGGCGCCGAACCGTGCACCGGCTCGTAGAGCGCCTTGCGCTTCCTGGTCTTGACGTCCGGCGCGCCGAGCGAGGCCGAAGGCAGCATGCCGATCGAGCCGGTCAGCATGGCGGCGATGTCGGAGAGCATGTCGCCGAACAGATTGTCGGTGACGATGACGTCGAACTGTTTCGGCCAGCGCACCAGCTGCATGCCGCCGGCGTCCGCCAGCATATGGTCGAGCTTGACGTCGCTGTACCTGGCCTCGTGCGTCTGGCTGACCACCTCGTTCCACAAAACGCCCGACTTCATCACGTTGCGCTTTTCCATCGAGGTGACGTGGTTCTTGCGGGTGCGCGCGAGCTCGAAGGCGACGCCCGAGATGCGCTCGATCTCGAACGTGTCGTAGACCTGGGTGTCGACGCCGCGCTTCTGGCCGTTGCCGAGATCGATGATCTGCTTCGGCTCGCCGAAATAGACGCCGCCGGTGAGCTCGCGCACGATCAGTATGTCGAGGCCCTCGACCACCTCCTGCTTGAGCGATGAGGATGCCGCCAGCGCCGGATAGCAGATCGCGGGCCTGAGATTGGCGAACAGCTCCATGTCCTTGCGCAGACGCAGCAGCCCGGCTTCGGGGCGCACCTCGTAAGGCACCTTGTCCCATTTCGGCCCGCCGACGGCGCCGAACAGCACGGCGTCCGCGGCAACAGCCTTTTCCATGTCGGCGTCGGAGATCGCCGCGCCATGCGCATCGTAGGCGCAGCCGCCCACCAGCCCCTCGTCGGTGGCAAAGCCGCTGCCAAGCTTTTCGTTCATGGCGGCGATCAGCTTCTTCACCTCGGCCATGGCCTCTGGGCCGATGCCGTCGCCGGCGAGCAGGAAGAGATTTTTCGAAGCCATGGAGAACCGTCCCGGGAAAGTTTTTGAACCGCGGCCTTGCTAAACGCCGAGCGCTTGCCGCGCAAGCCTTTGAACCATCAACGGTGCGAGAGAATATTGACCAGCCGGCCGAACGGATCGCGCACATAGAAGCGCCGCACGCCCCAGGGCTCGTCGGCGGGTCCGTATTCGATGGCGAAGCCGGCGCTCTTCATGGCATCGAACGCCATATCGACATCGTCGACCTCGATCGAGAGGTCCGGTACCGGCGTGCCCGATCCGCCTTCGGCCATGAAGCTCATCTGCACGGTCATCGTCTCGGCCGAGCCGCACGTGAGGATCCAGCCTTGATCCATCAACACATCAAGTCCGAGCACGTCCTGATAGAAATGTTTCGCCGCGGCGGTGTCTTGCGTGGCGATGTTGGCGACGATGCGCTTGACCTTCACCATGGGCTGATCCTCGCTTTATGCAGCCGTTGCCCAAATGGCTAGTTGGGCGACCCGCATCAGGCCGTGCGCTTGAGCGCCGTGACCTCGATCTCGATCTTCATCTCGGGCTTGTTGAGCTGGCAAACGATCATCGTCGCCGCCGGGCGGATGTCGCCGAACGCCTCGCCGAGGATCGGGAAGACAACGTCAACATAGGCCTGGTCGGTGATGTAGTAATGCGCCCGCACCACATCGGCCATCTCGAAGCCGCCGTCGGCAAGAGCTTTGGCTATTGTTGCGAGACAATTGCGCGTCTGCGCCTCGACGGTCTCCGGCATGGTCATTGTGGCGTAGTCGTAGCCGGTCGTTCCCGACACGAAGCACCAGTCGCCCTGCACCACCGCGCGGGAGTAGCCGGCGGTCTTCTCGAAGGGGGATCCTGTGGAGATGAGTTTACGCATGAGAAGCCTCGCAGTTGTTGCGGTTATCCTGAGGGGGAAGGTGGCGTCTGGCCATAGGCCAAGGGATGCACGTTTGCGGTGCAAGACAATTGATGCTGGCGGGCCAGCGCCCCCCTCTGGCCTGCCGGCCATCTCCCCCACTTGGGGGGAGATCAGATGTCACGCCGGTTTTCGCCAATCACCAGCGTTGCAAAACAAGCGGGGCGCCGAAACAGCCAATCTCCCCCCAAGTGGGGGAGATGTCCGGCAGGACAGAGGGGGGCGCGAAGGATCGCGGCGGAGCAGAAGGCGCTCACGCGCCGTCTGGCAAGAACCTAATTCGCCGACCCCTGCGCGTCGTCATATGCTTTCTTGATATCCGCCGGCCAGTCCTTCACCGGCGGCCAGGTGTCCGGCTCGGGATTGTCGCCGCGGCGGGCGAAATAGAGCTTGTGCTTCACCGGGTCGACCGCCATGAAGCCGTCATTGCCGCCGCAATCATGCGGCACGCAGCCGCTGGCATAGAAGGCGCCGGAAGCCGTCTTTTCCGTGCCGCCGCCGACCAGCAGGCTGGTCGCCACGTCGGGCATGGCCTTGCCGAGCAGCGCCTCGGCCGCCTTGGAGACGGCCTCGTTGTGGAAGGCGTCGATGATGTTGTCGTATTTCGACGGATCGACATCCTTCCAGTCGGTGCCGGGTTCCGGCGCATAGGTGAGCTCGCCGGACGTCGTCAGCCCGGTGGTCGGCGACCACTGCAGCGCCGGCCGCGTCTCGCCCGGCAGCAGATAGGGCACGAAATAGATGGCGGCGTCGGAAACCGCGGCCGGCGGCGCGCCGCATTCGTCCTGCTCGACCGTGGTGGTCTGGATCTCGCCGTCCTTCGGTTTCCAGACGATCACCTTGGCCGGGCCGCATTGGTTGCCGCCGTCGCCGACATCGACCAGCGCGACATTGACGTCGCCGATCTTGACGATCCTGTCGAAGAAGACGTCGTAATTGCTGGCGAGCTCCTTGCCGTCATAGGCCAGCACCTTCTCGCCGTCCTGCTCCGGCTGCGTGATGGTCAGCTGGCCGCCCTCGAACGGGATTGGCGCTTGGCTATCCTCGTCGGCGGGAGTGCCTTGATCGGCCGCTCCTTGATCGGCGGCGGGCTGGTCGGAAGCAGCGGACGTTTGCGTCTGCGCGCTTGCGCCAGCCACAGCCAGAAGGATTGCCATTGAAGCGCAGGCGCAGGCCAGAAGCGAGCGTGTCATGACTGTCCCTCCATTCAGCCGCCGCAAACCCGGCCTGCGATGGCCGGCCATGAGTTCAGACCCGTCTTAGGCCCAGGGGCGCAGCTCGGCGTTCTTCTTCTCGAAGGACGCGATGGCGCCGGCCTTCTCCATGGTCAGCCCTATGTCGTCGAGGCCGTTCAAGAGGCAGTGGCGCTTGAAGTCGTCGAGGTCGAACTTGACCACGCCGCCGTCCGGACCACGGATCTCCTTGGCCTCGAGATCGACCGAGATCGTCGCGTTCGAGCCGCGCGAGGCGTCGTCCATCAGCTTGTCGAGGTCTTCCGGGCTGACCGTGATCGGCAGGATGCCGTTCTTGAAGCAGTTGTTGTAGAAGATGTCGGCGAACGAGGTCGAGATGACGCAGCGGATGCCGAAATCGAGCAGCGCCCAGGGCGCATGCTCGCGGCTCGAGCCGCAGCCGAAATTGTCGCCGGCGACCAGGATCTGCGCCTTGCGGTAGGCCGGCTTGTTGAGCACGAAATCCGGATTCTCCGAGCCGTCGTCCTTGTAGCGCATCTCGGCGAACAGGCCGGTGCCAAGCCCGGTGCGCTTGATCGTCTTCAGATAATCCTTCGGGATGATCATGTCGGTGTCGACATTGACGATCGGCATGGGCGCGGCGACGCCGGTGAGCTTGGTGAATTTGTCCATGGTTCCTTGCCCGTCTTCTTCTCGCTGCGGGGGATTTGCTGGCGCACGCTTTACACAAAGCAGCGGACAAATGAAAGGCAACTGTTGGCAGTTGAGATCGCACCGCCTGCTTTCAAAACGCGGGTCTTTCGTGCACCTTGGCGGCATGACACCGACTTCGAAGGTTTTTTACGCAAGCGAGCCCGCGCTCGATGTTGCCGATTTCCGCCGCTTGCTGGTGGAGTCCGGGCTCGGCGAAACGCGGCCGGTCGATGACGAAGCCCGCCTCAAGTCGATGCTCGGCAGCGCCAATCTTGTGCTGACGGCGCGCCTCGACGTCGAAGGCAGGCCGCTCGTCGGCGTCGCCCGCGCCATCACCGACTTCTCCTGGGTCTGCTATGTCTCCGAGCTTGCCGTGTCGGCTTCGGCGCAGGGGCTGGGCGTCGGCAGGGGCCTGATGGACGAGGCCCGCCGGCAGCTCGGCCCAGCTGTCGCCATCGGCCTGATCTCGATGCCCGACGCCGTCGGCTTCTACGAGCGCATCGGCATGCAGCGCATGACCGATGCCTTCTGGTTCTCCCGCAAGCGCTGACGCCATTCACCGGCAAGTGATTGCCCGGGTCTGCCATGCCACTTGATATGCAACCATTTGGTTGCATATTAGAGTCATGAGCATGGATGCCGTCTTTCGCGCTTTGGCCGACCCGACCCGCCGGCAATTGCTGGACAGCCTCTATGCCCGGAACGGGCAGACGCTGAACGCGCTCTGCGAACGGATGGAGATGACGCGCCAGGCGGTGACCAAGCACCTGGCGATCCTGGAAGAAGCAAACCTCGTCACCACTGTCCGCCGGGGCCGGGAGAAGGAGCATTACCTCAACCCCGTTCCGATCAACGAGATCGCCGAGCGCTGGATCGGCAAGTTCGAGCGCCATCGGCTGGATGCATTGAGCGACCTGAAGAAACGACTTGAAAGGGAAGAGCCGTGAGCAACAACAGCTTCGTCTATGTCACCTACATCCGCACCACGCCCGAAAAGCTTTGGACAGCGCTGACCGACCCGGAATTCAACCGCCAGTTCTTCCTCTGCTCCTATCAGGAGAGCGACTGGAAGGTCGGCTCGAGCTGGAAACTGATGTTTCCCGACGGCCGCGTTGCCGACTCGGGCGAGATCCTCGAGATCGACCCGCCCAGGCGCCTCGTCATCAAATGGCGCAACGAATGGATGCCGGAGGTGAAGGAGGACGGCTACACGCGCTGCACCTTCACCATCGAGCAGGATGGCGAGCTGATGAAGCTTGCCGTCACCCACGAGGCCGACGGCCCGCACAAGCTGATCGCAAACGTGGCCAAGGGCTGGCCGCTGGTGCTGTCGAGCCTGAAGAGCCTGCTCGAGACCGGCAAGGGCTATGAGCGCCCGCCGTCAAAGGGTTGAGCTTCGACGCCGGACAGCCGCCAAGGAGGTTGCAATGATGCTGCCGCATGACTGGCCGCAAGCCATGGCGAACAGCGAGACGGTCATGGCTTCGGCCGAAATTCTCGCCTTGCCGGAGCAGGTCGTCGCAGCGCTCGTCACCAGCGACGTCGAGCGCTGGTGGGGCTCGGCCGACACCTACCGGATGACCGGCTGGACCGCCGATCTTCGCGTCGGCGGGCGTTGGAGCGTCACGGCGCGAACGGCCGACGGCAGGCGCCTGCCCGCCGGCGGGACGTTCCTTGAGATCGAGATGCCGCGCCGCATCGTGCAGACCCGGCGCTATGACCGGGACCATCCGTCGCTCGGCCCTCACGAAACGACGGTCGCCTATCTGCTGGAGCCGACCGTTTGCGGCACGCGGCTCACCATCTGCCACGGCGGTTTCGCCGGCTTCCCGGACGCCGCCGCAGAGCATGCGGAGGGGTGGGCGCAGGTGCTCGGGTGGCTGCAGGGGTATTTTGGCGTGGGACCTCCCCTTCTCCCCTTGTGGGAGAAGGTGTCGCCGAAGGCGACGGATGAGGGGTGCTCCAGGGAACACTGACGTCTCACTCCGCTGGAACACCCCTCATCCGTCTCGGCGCTACGCGCCGATCCACCTTCCCCCACAAGGGGGGAAGGGGAGGCGCCCTCAAATCACATTCAGCTCCCGGAACGCGCTTCCCTCCGCCACGCGCGCATACCCGAAGGCCGAGCAATCCACCGTCCGGTAGCCGCCATGCACGATGAGCTCGGCGAGCGCCTTGCCGACCGCCGGCGCCTGCTGCAGGCCGTGACCGGAGAAGCCGTTGGCGAAGAGGAAGTTTTCGACCTCCGGATGCGGGCCGATGACCGCGTTCTGGTCGAGCGTGTTGTAGTCGTAATGCCCGACCCAGGCGCGCGTCGGCTTGATCGCCTCGAAGGCCGGTATGCGGGTGGCTAAAGTCGGCCAGATCACCTCCTCGAACAGCGGCCAATTCACCTCGAAATCCGTGGGATCGGGCGCATGGTCGCCTTCCTCCGGCTCAGCGCCGCCGGTGATGTAGACCGAGCCTTCCGGCCGCACATAGATGCCGGAGGGGTCGACCAGCAGCGGCATGTCGGCGTATTTCTCGCGCGCCTCGAAGACGAAGACGTTGCGCTTGCGCGGCTCGACCGGCAGCGCGAGCCCGGCCAAAGCCGCCACCTTGCCGGCGTTGGGGCCGGCGGCGTTGACGGCGATGCCGGCTTCAAGCGTGTCGCCATTGTCGAGGCTCACTGCGGTGACGCGATTGCCCTGGCGCGCGATGCCGGTGACCGAGGCGGCGATGAAGTCGATATTCTTCTCGCGCAGCGCCTTGCGGAACAGCATCAGCAGCGCATGGGCGTCGAACCAGCCTTCGCCGCTGCGGCCGTAGGCGCCGGCCGAAATGCCTTCGGTCGATAGCCATGGAAAGCGGCGCGTCAGCTGCCCGGCGTCCTCCAGCACGATGTCGGCGCCCTCGGCGATCTGCGCCTCGTGATTGGCCTTCAGGATCGGCAGCCCGGCCTCGCCGGCGAGGATCAGATAGCCGCCTTCGCGAAAACCGATATCGGCATCGGCGCCGAAGGTTTCCTTCAGCCGCCGGAACAGTTTCAGCGTGAACTGCGACAGGCGGATGTTCTCCCCGATCGAGAACTGCTGGCGTATCGAGGCGCAGGACAGCGTCGTCGCCGCATGGGAGAATTGCGGATCGCGCTCGATCAGCGCGATGGAGCCGGTAAAGCCCTCTTCGCGCAGATAATAGGCGACCGAGGACCCGACGATGGCCCCGCCGATGATGACGATGTCGTAGCGCACTTCTTTCGGCTCTCCGGCTCCAGAGCATGATCCCGAAAAGTGGGTACCGGTTTTCGGATAAGATCATGCTCAACTTGATAAAGGCAGATTGATCTCGAAGCGCGTGCCGCGCTCGGAGTCAACCAGCGTTATCGTGCCATCATGCGCTTTCAGGAGGGCCAGCACGATGCCGAGCCCCATGCCGGTGCCGCCGGCCTCGCGCCGTGTGGTGAAGAACGGCTCGAACACTTTTGCGCGGTTGCTGGCCGAAATGCCGTCGCCGTCGTCGCCGACATGGACAGCCGCTCTTTCGCCTGCTCTTTCGGCGCCGACCGTCACCTTCCCGGCGCCGTGCCGCGCCGAATTGTCGATGAGATTGGCGAGCACGATCGCGAGGTTCTCGCCAGAAATGCCGAGGCCGATATCGCCGCCGGCCTCGAGGCGCGCCTCCAGCCTGGCGTCAACCGGCAACAGCGCCAGCGCCGCCTTGAGCGTCGTGCTTTCGCCGCTCGGCGCCAGGTTTTCGGCGCGCGCCAGTTCGAGCAGCCGGCGCACCAGGAGATTGAGCCGGCCGGCATCGGTGACGATGTTGTTGGAGAAACGCCGCCGCTCGGCCTCGTCCATCGTCCCGCCGGAATCCCTGAGCAGCTCGGCCGCGCCCTGGATCGCCGTCAGCGGCGATTTCAGCTCGTGCGAGACATGGGTAGCGAAGGTCTGGATGCTGTCGGAGCGCGCCTGCAATTTGGCGGCCATGTCGAGGAAGGCGGCCGACAGCGCCGCCATCTCGCGCGTGCCGTGATGGTCGAGCGGCTTGATCGCCTCGCGGTCGCCGGCGGCGATGCGTTTCGTCCGCTCGATCAGCGCATAGATCGGCCGGCTGACGGTGCGGATGAACACCAGCGCGATCAGCAGCGTGCCGCCGAGGATGGCGATCGCCGCCAAGGTCACCTTGCCGCGCTCGCCATAGAGATGCTTGACGATGTTGTTAGGCGTTCGCGACAGATAGACCACGCCGGCGACCCTGCCTCCCACTTCGGCCGGCAGGGCGACGAAGACGCGCACCTTGGTGCCGCGGCTCACCGAATAAAGCGGCGGCACCGGCTGGTCGGGGATCCTTAGGCGGAGTTCGCTGGCATAGGAGCCCGCAAGCGCCTGCCGCACCTCCGCGACCTGGCCGAGCGACAAGCCCACCTCACCGCCGCCGGCAATCACCACGCCATGCGGGTCGAGCAGCCGGAAGCCGGCGAGCGTCGTCTTCTGCGTCTCGTCGAGAATACCGTCGAGCCGCGCCCCGATGGCCGCGAAAGCCGGATCGGCCGCCGCGGGAAGACCCGCCGGGCGCGACGGCATGACATAGTCGGAGGCAAGGTCGAGCTGCGGCTCGATCGGTTCGTAAGGATAGTTGACGCTGTCATGCATCGGGGGAATTTGCGCGCCGAGCTTTTCAGGCGAAATGCCGGCCGCGCGCACCGCATCGGCATAGATGGCGGCAACGACCGCGCCCTGCGCGATGAGCTCGCCTTCGGTCTGGCGGATCAGCTGGTTCTCATAGAGCCGGAAGAAGAATAGCCCGACCAGCGGCAGCGCCATCACCACGATCAGGATGGCGACCACGACGGTGGCGAGCCTGGGCCGCCATCTTTCCTTGCTCAACCACCGCATCGGCCGAGCCGGAAGCCGACGCCATGCACGGTCGCGATCGCGTCCAGGCAGCCGACGGCCGCCAGCTTGGCGCGGATGTTGCGGATATGGCTGTCGACGGTGCGTTCCGAGACATGGATGTTCGATTGATAGGCGTTGGCCATCACCACGTCGCGGCCGAGCACATGAAGCGGGCGGGCGAGAAACCCTTTTATGATGGCGAACTCGATGGCCGTGAAGGTGAGCGGCTTGCCGTCGAAGCTCGCGGCATGGCTTGCCGGAACAAGCACGAGCTTGCCATGCGCGAACTGCCGGCCGTCCTCTTCCTCCGCCGCCGCCTGAGGACGCGCGCGCCGCAGGATGACGTTGACGCGGGCGACCAGCTCGCGCGGGCTGAACGGCTTCGTCACATAGTCGTCGCCGCCCATTTCGAGGCCGAGGATGCGGTCGATCTCTTCGTCCCGCGCCGACAGGAACAGCACCGGCACGTCGGAGCGCTGCCTGAGCCGCCGGCAGACCTCCAGCCCGTCCATCTCCGGCATGCCGATGTCGAGCACGACGAGGTCGGGCGCCCGCCGGCCGACGGCCTCGAGGGCAGCGGCGCCGTCGGCGACGGCCTGCGTCTTCATGCCGGCCTTTTCCAGCGCGAAGCAGATGATCTCGCGGATATGCGGGTCGTCGTCGGCGACGAGGATGGTGTGCGGCATGGAATCAGAGATCCGGCATGTCGGGTTGGTATCCTGGAGGAACCACGAGCGGACCTCTTTTGTCGAGATAGTGCAACAGCCGCCAGTCGCGAAAGCTCCAGGCGCGCCAGTTTGTCCGTTCGGCACGATATCGGGTTTCGGTGACCGCATCGGCCGGATCGCGCTTGTCTGCGAGGAAGACTTTTTTCTGATGGTCGAAGAAACGGTCGAGGGCGGGCAGGGCGGCGGCGCCGAGCGACCGGGTATAGGGAATGTCAAGGTGGGCGCCGGGGCCGTTCATCTCGTAGGAATGGTCGACATTGTAGTTGGCGATCAGCGCGGCGAAGTTGATGTATGAGCAGGCATAAAGCGTCGCCGAAAGCGTCAGAAGATTGGCGGAGAGCAGCCATTCGCCGGATTTTTGGAGCCCGATGCGCGCGACGATGAGCGCCAGCCCCGCCGCCACCAGCCCCATCCAGATGAAGGCGGCGATGCGCAGATAGGTCAACGCGTAGACGCCGACATAGAGGTCCAGCCTCAAGATCGAGGAGACGACCAGCGCGATGTTCTGCGCCACCCAGAGATAGACCAGCCCACGGATCAGCGGGTCGCTCGAGGTCTCGCTGCCGGGCCCGAGCGCCGCCAGCACGAAGCCGGCGGCGAGCAGCGCGGTGACGACCAGCGGATAGGCGCCGCGATGCGCATAGGCGGCATAGGTCAGCCCGTCCGGGAGTGCCACGCCGCCCCAGAGATAGGCGGCGTCGAGAGCGGTCTGCACGGCGAACAGGGCGTTGAAGACGATCAGCGCGCGCAGGATGGCCGGCTTGCCGAAGATGATGTCCTCGGCCGCGGTTCTCGCCGGCCGCGCCGCCGGCGCGGCGCGCGCGACCCGCTTGATGCCCGACAGCAAGCGCGGCAGGAAGCGCGGCAGGCGCGGCCTTAGGAAAGCCCAGACGCCGGCCAGCACGATCAGCCAGAAGACAAGCCGCCCGACCTCGATGCGTTCGAGCAGCGCGTAGAGGTCGATCAGCGACAGCCAGTGTTCGATGATCGGGTTGGCGGCGCCGAACAGCGCCAGGAAGACGGCGCCGAGGGTCAGCGGCATTGCCCAGACGGCGATCGCTGCCAGGCGGATGCGCCGCCGCCCGAGCCGGCGCGCCACCTTGCGCCAGCGGAAGAAGTCGCGAACGAACCGGAATGGCGCCGCAATCGAGAAGAGGCAGAGCTGGCCGGCGATACGGGCAACGCCCGTCCGCAGCCGCCCGGCGTGCGACAGCGCGAACGCCGCCAGCGCAACGATCGCGACCAGCACCGATAGCGGGCTGACATTTTCGATGAGCGGCAGCAGCGCTGCGAAAAGCGCGAGAGGCCTGAGCCAGACCCGGCCGTCGCTCAGGGCGGCGGGATGCATGGCGACGACCGCGCCGGCAAGCACGATGCCGAACAGGAAGACCGTGATGCCGGCCGGCTGGCCGTAGAAAAGGAAATCCGCGAGCGCCACCAGCAGGATGCCGGCGCCGATGCGGCGGCAATAGCTTGGCGTGAGCGCCGCTTTCATCGCCGATTCTGTCATGGTCATCATCGTCATCGCCGCGCCTTCCTGGCTGTGTTGCGGCCGCCGCCTGCCGGCCGCGATCTGAAGGGAAGCACCGTCGCCATGATCAGCCGTCTTTGCGGCTCGACGAGCCACCAGCCTTCGTCGCGGAGCCGGCGCGGCAGGGAGCAACAGGATGTGTGAGGTGTTCGCATGCCGGCCTTGTCGCTGGCCGACGCGGAAAGCTCGCGGCGGAATCCCGGAGCTTTTCAGCAAGGATTTGCAGTTTTGGTGCAGGCATCACCCGCAAGATCACTAACGATAGGTACTGGTGATGATTGAAGGTGCCCTATCAAATGAGCTATGCGTCGCTCGATTGGGACCTGTGGGGGACACATAATGGGTGAAGAAAATGTGAGGGGCGTTCTTTCTGCTCTTGATGAACTGCGAGAAGACTCAAAATTGTCAAAGTCAAAGCATTTTTCTGCTGCAGCAAGAAAGCTGATCTGGCACAGAATGATCGGCGTGCCCGTTATTGTTATAAATTTGCTCTTGAGTCTTGTTATCACGAAAGTTGGTGATGTTGAAGGAGAATTACCTTGGTTGTCAATGGCGGCGCTTTTTTGTACGTTCAGCGCAGCTTCGTTGAGTGCCGTTCAGACGTTCTTTAATTTCCAAAACGCTGCTGAAGGTCACAGAAGCATTGGGAATAGGTATTTGTGGGTTTCGAGGCAGTGCAAATCGGCGATAAATCGGCAACTTGATATACCGGCGAGCCCTGAGGTTTTATGGAAGCAATACGAGGAAATACTTAACAGCTACCAGCAGATCAACATTGACGCAGAAGCATTTCCTACCGGCACCCGGGATCTAAAGTTAGCTCGATCTAATCCGGAAATTACAGACTACAAAAATCCCCATCCAGCTTAATGCTGGTTAACTGCCGGCGCCTTGCTTCACTCGCCATCACCCCGCATAGATCTCGTATGGCTCAAGACACCTACCGCCCGCGCCGCTCGGTGCTTTACATCCCCGCCTCGAACGAGAAGGCGCTGGCCAAGGTCGCCTCGCTGGCCTGCGACGCCGTCATCCTCGACCTGGAAGACGCCGTCCTGCCCGCCGACAAGGCGACCGCTCGCGACAGGGTTGCCGGCATCCTTGCCGGTCGCCAACGGCGCTGCGAGATGGTGGTGCGCGTCAATCCGCTCTCCAGCGAATGGGGCATCGACGACCTGCTGGCCGTCGCCAAGGCCGAGCCCGACGCCATTCTTCTGCCCAAGGGCGGCACGCCGCGCGACATCCTCGAGGCCGGCGACCTGCTCGACGACAATTTCGCGCCGGATACGGTGAAGCTGTGGGCGATGATCGAGACGCCGAAGGCGCTGCTCAACGTCGGCGCCATCGCCGAGCTCGGCCGCGACCAGGCGTCCCGCCTGGCCTGTTTCGTTGCCGGAACGAACGACCTGGTGAAGGCGACCGGCATTCTGGCGACGCCCGACCGGCGCTATCTGATGCCCTGGCTGATGCAGCTGGTGCTCGCGGCCCGCGCCGGCGGCCTCGACGTGATCGACGGCGTCGCCAACGACTTTAGCGACTTGGACGGCTTCGCCCGCGAATGCGCCGAGGCGGCCGCCATGGGTTTCGACGGCAAGTCGCTGATCCACCCTGCCCAGATCGAGCCGGCGAACCGCGCCTTTGCGCCGGCGCCGGAGGCGCTGGCCAGGGCGCGCGCGATCAGGGACGCGTTCGCGCTGCCTGAAAATGCCGGCAAGGGTGTCATCGCGCTGGACGGCCGCATGGTCGAGCGGCTGCATCTGGCCGAGGCCGAGAAACTTCTGGCGAAGGCCGCAATCATCGGCGCATGATGCGCGGATATTCATGACAGGGTTAAAAAATGAAACTTTACCGCTTTCTGTCTGGTCCGGACGACGCCACCTTCTGCCACAAGGTGACGGCGGCCCTGAACAAGGGCTGGCACCTGTTCGGCTCGCCGACCTATGCCTATGACAGGACGACCAAGTCGATGCGCTGCGGCCAGGCCGTGGTGAAGGACGTCGAGGGCCAGGAATATACCTCGGACAGCAAGCTCAGCGATTGGTAGGGAAAAGGCGAAGGCCCTCTCAGTTCGTCATCCTGGGGCGGAGCGACGCGAAGCGGAGCGCAGACCCCAGGATCCATGCCGTTACATCTGCCGAAAGGCGCGGCGGGTCAGGATATAATTGACGAATTTGCAGCGTCCGGCGGCGGGCGCTCTGTTCTGCACCGCAGTCCTGGCTTTGATCTCACGGCATGGATCCTGGGGTCTGCGCCGCGTCGCTTCGCTCCTTGCTCCGCCCCAGGATGACGAGGTGTGTTTATCCCGCCGCCGCTTGCTCGGCCGCCTCCTCGATCCGCTCCATGTCGTCGTCCGAGAGGCCGAAATGGTGGCCGATCTCGTGGATCAGGACATGGGTGACGATGTCGCCCAGCGTCTCCTCGTTCTCGGCCCAGTAGTCGAGGATGGCGCGGCGATAGAGCGTGATGCGGTTCGGCCCCTCGCCGGTCTGCGGGTTCCAGCGCTCGGCGATGCCGCGCCCCTCGAACAGGCCGAGCAGGTCGAACGGCGTCTCGAGCGACAGGTCGTCCATGATCTCGTCGGTCGGGAAGTCGGCGATCTGGATGATGATCTCGCCCGTGAGCTTGCGGAAGTCTTCCGGCAGATGGGCGTAGGCCTCCAGCGCCAGAAGCTCCATTTCGTCCATCGACGGCGAGAGCTGGTCGTGCCAGGTGCGGGTCTTGTAGATGCGGGCCATGAAATTTCCTTTGATCCCGGCATATAGGCTTTCGCGCCGACAGAGGCAAATGAGCCGCCTGGCAGGCCGCCTTAGGCTGAAGAGGGAAGGAATAAATTCCTTATGACTCCGCTTGACTCTTCCGAAGCCCTCTGGAATCTATAAGAACATAACAGGAACAACTGCTGCCGGAAGTGAACGTCATGGCGATGAGCGCCGTGGCGCGGGAAACTGTTTTTGCCCTGCGCCGCCAGATCGCGAAGATCGAGGGAACGCTGCCCGAGCGCCTGGAAGCGCCGGCAAGCGGCGCGCCCCGAACAATTCCGGGGCGAGCAATTCCAGGAAAAGTGCGAAGCGGTTTTCCGTCCGGAATTGCGGAAAAACAAATAGCTGGCGATGCCGCCGGATCGGGCATCGGGACCAACATTGTCCGGCGCGGCCTTGCCGTGGCCTCGCCGGATGCCTTCCTGCACACCGGCATCGAAGGTCTCGACGCGGCACTCGGCGGCGGCCTGCCCAAGGCGGCGCTCAGCGAAATCCATGGGCTGGAGACCCGCGATGCCGGCGCCGTCGCCGGCTTCGCGCTCTCCCTCGCCAGCCTGATCCTCAGAAAGAAGCACGGCCTGCCGGTCCTCTGGATCGGCACGGCGGAGATTTTCCGCGAGGCCGGCTTTCCTTATGCCAGGGGGCTCCACGCCCTCTTCGGCATCGAGCCCGAGCAATTGCTGTTCTCCGAAGCGCCGAAACTGCTCGACGCGCTGTGGATCGCCGAGGAGGCCGCCCGCATGACGGCCTTCGCCGCCGTCATCCTCGAGATCCGCGGCAGCCCGCGGCTCCTCGACCTGACCGCGACGCGGCGGCTGCACGCCCGCGCTCAAGGCGCCGGCCGTCCGGTGCTTTTGCTGCGCCAGGCCGGCGAGGCCGAGCCCACCGCCGCGCCCGTGCGCCTCATCGTCTCGGCCGCGCCGGCGGCAGCGCGCCGGACGGTCGCCGGCCCGCTCGCCGGCTCGATCGGCCGCCCCGCCTTCACCGTCGATATCGGCAAGAGCCGCACGGCCCTGCCCGGACAATTCACACTGGAGTGGAACCCCGATGAGCACGTTTTTGCCGAAAGAACAGAGAATTCTGTCGCTGTGGTTCCCGTACCTTTGCGCGGAGCGGATCCTGCGCCAGCGTCTGGGGCGGTCCTGGCGTTCCCGGCCCTCGCATCACCTGCCCTCGCCTCTCCCACCGCTGGTGATCAGCCATCGCGACAACAACACCCAGCGCATCGCGGCCCTCGACGAGCGGGCTGAGGCGCTCAAATTGAAGCGCGGCATGGGCATTGCCGATGCGCGCGCCATGCATCCGTCGATCGATGTGGTGGAGGCCGACACGGAGGCCGACCGCCGCCTGCTCGAAGGCCTCGCCGACTGGTGCGACCGCTACACGCCGCTGGTGGCGATCGGCGGCGAGGACGGGCTCTTCCTTGACGTCACCGGCTGCACGCATCTGTTCGGCGGCGAGCGCGCCATGCAGGACGAGATCCTCACCCGTTTCTTCGAGCAGGGCTTCGATGTCCGCGCCGGCCTTGCCTCGACGCCCGGAGCCGCCTGGGCGGCGGCGCGCTTCCACGGCGACCGCATCGTCGCCTTCGGCGAGGAGGAGGCGCTTCTGGCGCCGCTTCCCTTGTCCGCGCTGCGCATCGCGCCGGAGACCCGCGCCAGCCTGGAAAGCGTCGGCCTGCGCACGGCGGGCGCGGTGATGGCCGCGCCCCGCGCCCCGCTCGCCCGCCGCTTCGGCGCCACCTTGCTTCTGCGCCTCGATCAGGCGCTCGGCCGCCTCGACGAGGCCGTGTCGCCGCGCCTTCCCGTGGCGCCGCTCTCGGTCGAGCGCCATCTTGCCGAACCGGTCATGCTCACCGACGACATCGAGCGGCTGGTGAGCCGGCTTGCCACCGCTCTGAAGGCCGATCTCGAGCGCCGCGGCGAGGGCGCCAGGGCGCTCGCCCTTCTCCTCTTCCGCGTCGACGGCGCCGTCAGCCGCATCGCGGTCGGTACCTCGCGCCCGATGCGCGAGCCGCAGCTGATCCGAAAACTGTTCCATGAGCGGCTGACCGCGCTGGAGCAGAACATCGACGCCGGCTTCGGCTTCGACCTCGTGCGGCTGTCGGTGCTTTCGGTCGCCGCCTTCGACTTGGCTCAGGGCGACCTTGCCGGCGAGGCCGACGACGACGACGCCGACATCGCTTTATTCGCCGACCGCATCCGCGCCCGCCTCGGCGAGGCCGCCGTGCTGAAGCCGGTCGTCGTCGAAAGCCACCTGCCGGAACGCGCCGTCGCAATCGTTCCTTTCGCGGAAGCGCCGCAAAGGCGCATGCCGCCGAAACAATCCGACCGGGCCGCCCCGCCGATGACCATCTATCCGCCGGAGCGGCCGGTGCGGCTGTTCCGCTCGCCCGAGCCGATCGAGGTGCCGGCGACCGAGATCCCCGAGGGCCCGCCGATGAATTTCCGCTGGCGGCGCGCGCTTTACCGCGTCGCCCGCGCCGAAGGGCCGGAGCGCATCGCCGCCGAATGGTGGCGGCAGCTGCCCGGCGAGGAGGAAGCGCCGACGCGCGACTATTACCGCATCGAGGACAGCGAGGGCCGCCGCTACTGGCTCTACCGCCAGGGCCTCTACGGCGGCGCCGCGCAGGCCGCGCCGCGCTGGTTCATGCACGGTGTCTTCGCATGAACGCGCTGACCGTCATCCCCTATGCCGAGTTCGGCATAAGCTCGAATTTTTCCTTCCTGCGCGGCGCCTCCAAGCCGGAGGAACTGGTGGTGACGGCCAAATTCTACGGTTTTTCCTCGATCGGCCTTGCCGACCGGAACACGGTTGCCGGCGTCGTGCGCGCCTGGCAGCAGGCCAAGGTCGAGAAGCTCGCCTATCATCCGGGCTGCCGCCTGGTTTTCCGCGACGGCACGCCCGACATCCTCGCCTATCCCCGCGACCGCAAGGGCTGGGGGCATCTCTGCCGCTTGCTGACGCAGGCCAATCTGCGCGACGAGAACGAGAAGGGCGCGACGCTGCTCGAGCTCGGCGACCTGCTCGAATGGGGCGACCTGATGTCGCTGGCGGTGCTGCCCGGCCTGTCGGGAGGCGCGGAAGGCAATCTGGCGCTCATTAGCCGGCTTAAGGGTCGCTTCGGCGCGGCGCTCCGGCTCGCCGTGGCGCCGGATTACGGCGGCAACGACCGCTTCCGCATCGAGCAGGCGGCGGCGATGGCCGAACACGCCGGCATTCCGCTGATGGCGACCAACGACGTGCTCTATCATGCCGCCGACCGCCGGCCGCTGCAGGACGTGCTCACCGCGATCCGCCTCAACACGCCGGTTTCCGAGGTCGGACTGGAGCTGACGGCCAATGCCGAGCGCCATCTGAAGCCGCCGCTCGAAATGGCGCGCCTTTTCCGCCGCCATCCTGAGGCATTGGCCGAGACGCTGTGCTTCGCCGACGAATTGACCTTCTCGCTCAGCGATCTCGAATACAATTATCCGGACGAGCCGACCGAATCCGGCCTCGGCCCGCAGGCCGAGCTCGAACGCCTGGCGCGGGAAGGCGCCGTAAGACGCTATCCGGCCGGCGTTCCCGTCCATGTCACGCGGCGCATCGCGGAAGAGCTCGCGCTCATCGAGCGCCTGAATTACGCGCGCTATTTCCTGACCGTCCACGACATCGTCAAATTCGCTCGCAGCAAGGACATCCTTTGCCAGGGCCGCGGCTCGGCCGCCAATTCCGTCATCTGCTTCTGCATCGGCATCACCGAGGTCGGCCCCGACCGGATCGATGCGCTGTTCGAGCGCTTCATCTCCGAGGAGCGCAACGAGCCGCCCGATATCGACGTCGACTTCGAGCATGAGCGGCGCGACGAGGTCATCGCCTATATCTACGAGAAATACAGTGCCAAGCGCACCGCGCTCGCGGCCGCCGTCATCAGCTATCGCGGCCGCTCGGCGCTGCGCGAGGTGGCGAAGGCCATGGGCCTTTCGGAGGACGTCAGGAGCGCCCTGTCGAGCACCATCTGGGGCTGGTCGACCTCCGAGCTCGGCGAAAGGGAAGCCAATGCCGGCGGCCTCGACCGCACCGATCCGCTGTCGCGGCAGGTACTGGAGCGCGCCAACGAGATCATGGGCTTCCCCCGCCACCTCTCCCAGCATGTCGGCGGCTTCGTCATCACCCGCGACCGCCTCGACGAGGTCGTGCCCATCGTCAAGACGGCGATGGAGGAGCGCAAGATGGTCGAGTGGGACAAGGACGACCTCGACGCGGTGAAGATCCTTAAGGTGGATGTGCTGGCGCTCGGCATGCTGACCTGCCTGAAGCGCGCCCTGACCCTGCTCACGCAGCATTATCCGGAAGCGCGGGACGACTACGGCCGGCCCTATGGCTTGAATTCCCTGCCGCCGGAGCACCCTCGCGTCTACGACATGATCTGCCGGGCCGATACGCTGGGCGTCTTCCAGATCGAATCCCGCGCCCAGATGTCGATGCTGCCGCGGCTCAAGCCCCGCGAATTCTACGATCTCGTCATCGAGGTGGCGATCGTGCGGCCCGGCCCGATCCAGGGCGACATGGTGCACCCCTATCTGCGCAGACGGCAGGGCAAGGAGGACGTCAATTACCCCAGCCCGGACCTGGAGAAGATCCTTGGCAAGACGCTTGGCGTGCCGCTGTTCCAGGAACAGGCGATGAAGATCGCCATCGTCGCCGGCGGCTTCAGGCCGGGCGAGGCCGACGAATTGCGGCGCGCCATGGCGACCTTCAAACGCACCGGCACGATCGGCAATTACCGCCAGCGCATGATCGACGGCATGATGAACAATGGCTACGAGCAGGACTTCGCCGAGCGCTGCTTCAAGCAGATCGAAGGTTTTGGCGAATATGGCTTCCCCGAAAGCCATGCCGCGTCCTTCGCGCTGCTGGTCTATGCCTCCTGCTGGTTCAAGACCTTCTTTCCCGACGTTTTCTGCGCCGCGATCCTGAACGCGCAGCCGATGGGATTCTACCAGCCGGCCCAGCTCGTCCGCGACGCGCGCGACCATGGCGTCGAGGTGCGCGAGGTCGACATCAACCATTCCGTCTGGGATTGCACGCTGGAAAGGTCGGCCTTCGATCCGTCCCGCATCCTCGAACGTCATGCCTCGATGCGCGGCGTCATCGAGGCGGCTCATGCCGTGCGGCTCGGTTTCCGCCAGATCAAGGGACTGTCCGAGGAGCGCATGGAGGCCGCCGTCGCCCGTCGCGGCGACGGCTATCGATCGGTCAGGGATGTCTGGCTGCGCTCGGGCCTCGATGTCGGCGAGATCGAGAAACTGGCGCAGGCCGACGCCTTCCGCTCGCTCGGCCTCGACCGCCGCGCCGCGCTCTGGGAAGTGCGCGCGCTCGACGGCAGGAGCGCTGCCGAAAAACTGCCGCTGTTCGACCGGCCGTCGCTCGGCCTGCGCGAGCTGGAGCCCGAGACGAAGCTGCCGAAAATGCCGCTCGGCGAGCATGTCGTCCACGATTACCGCTCGCTCGGCCTGTCGCTGAAGGAGCATCCGGTCGCCTTCCTGCGCGAGCGGCTCACCCGCGCCGGCATCACGCCCAATGCCAGCCTGCCGTCGGTGCGTGACGGCCGCCGCGTCACCGTCGCCGGCCTGGTGCTGGTGCGCCAGCGTCCCGGCAAGGGCAATGCGATCTTCATCACCCTTGAGGATGAGAAGGCGATCGCCAATGTCATCATCTGGCCGCGCGTCTTCGACCGCTTCCGCTCTGTCGTGATGGGCGCGCGCTTCATCCGCGTCACCGGCAAGCTGCAGCAGGAATCGGATGTCATCCACATCGTCGCCGACAGGATCGAGGATTTGACCCCCTGGCTGGGCGTGCTTTTGCGGCCGCCCGTAATCGAGCATCAGCCGGATGCAAACCGGTCTGCCCCGGCGAACCGCAGTCTGCCAGTCCGCGAGGACATCGAGACGCTGTCGGGAAAGGCAGAAGAGGTCATGCCCAAGGGGAGGAATTTTCAGTAGCAGGAACCCAGAGCGGTGCAGCTTTTCAAAGAATAGCCGGCCCGCTCTAAGCGTTTGTTTTTGCGCAATTCCGGACGGAAAGCCGCTACGCACTTTTCCTGGAATTGCTCTAACCTGGATGTCGGCGGCGGACAGCGCCCCCCTCTACGTCGTTGCAGCTATCGCTCACGACGGCCCACTCAGCCGCGGTGGCGGCGGCAGCGCATCTTCGGCCGAGATCGTGCGCGCCTCCGAAGGCAGCATGATCGGGATGCCGTCGCGCACCGGATAGGCAAGCTTGGCCACGCGCGAGATCAGCTCGCCGCGCTCCGCGTCCCAGGTCAGCGGCCCCTTGGTCAGCGGGCAGGCGAGCAGTTCCAGCAGCTTCGGGTCGACCGTGGCCTTCCGCGCGTCACGTCCATCCGCCGCCATCGCTCTTTTTCCTTTGTCCAACTGCATCTATTGCAGGCTTGACCCAAAATCCTCATCCTCGCGCGCCAGCGTTATCTCGGTGATGGCGATCAGCGTCTCGGCGCGCGTCTTCAGGTCCGCCGCTTCGAGCAGCGCCTGCTTCTCGGCCGGCCCATAGGGCGCCATCATCGACAGCGCGTTGACCAGCATGGCGTTCTCGGCGCGGCTGACGCTTTCCCAGTCGGCCTCGAGGTCATTGGCCTGCAGATAGGCGCGGAACGCCTTGAGCAGCGCCGGCCGGTCGACCTCGGCCCCGGCCGGGTCCTCCTCGAGATCGGCGAGGAAGGGCGCGATCCGGCATTGCCTGAACGGCGTCTTGACCGTCAGCTCCTGCGTGACGCGGAAGCGGCAGACCCCTTGCAGCGAGATCAGGTAGCGCCCGTCGCCGGTCTCGGCGAGCGAGATGATGCGCCCGGCGCAGCCGACGCTGCAAAGCTCCGGCTCGCCATCGTCGCGCAACGCGCCGTCGAGGCTTGGCTGGATCATGCCGATCAGCCGGGGCCCGGCCATCGCCTGGTCGATCATCTGCAGATAGCGCGGTTCGAAAATATTGAGCGGCATGCGGCCACCCGGCAAGAGCAGCGCTCCGGCGAGCGGAAACACCGGGATCGTCGACGGCAGATCCCTCGCGAGCCGGTAGCGGGCGTTTCCGACCTGCACTTCAACCCTCCAAAAAGGCGTCGTCGCCGGCCAGCGTGTGAAACCGGCGATCTCCTCCGACGCAGCCCCGGCTTGTCCGACCCGTTCGCCGGCCGGGCAAGCCCACTATCTGGCGCAGTTGCCGCCTCGCGCAAGCCCGCCCGGCAATAGAGCCGGCAAAGCGCTCAGGAAAACAACAGCGACGACAGCTTGCGCCGTGCCGCCAGCGTCGCCTCGTCGGTCATCCCCCAGGCCTCGAAGAACTTCAAGAGCTGCGCCCGGGCGCCGTCGTCGTTCCAGGTCCGGTCGGCCTTGATGATGGCCAGCAGGTTGTCGGCGGCCTGCGTCTTCTGGCCGTGCGCATTCTGCACCATCGCCAGGTCGAACCGCGCCTGATGATCGTTCGGATCGGCGGCGAGCCGGCGCTCGAACTCTGCCGGATTGCCGAGCGCGGCCGCTTCCGCCGCCAGCGTCATCCTGGCGCGCAGGGCGCTAAGCGCCGGCGCGTCCTTCTTGTCCTCGGGCGCCTTCGCAAGCACCGCCTCGGCGCCCTGGCTGTCGCCGGCCTCGAACAGGATCTCGCCCAGCCCGGCGATCGCCTCGATGGTCTCGGGCGCCTGCTCGAGGATCGCGTCATAGATGTCGGCAGCGGTGTGGACGTCGCCCGCCTCGCGTGCCTCGGCGGCCGCGGCCAGCGCTTCGGTGATCTGCGGCGCGCCGCCGCCGCCCTTGCCGCCTACCTTCTGGATGAACTGCGTGATCTGGCTTTCGGGAATGGCGCCCATGAAGCCGTCGACCGGCTGGCCGTCCTTGAAGGCGATGACCGCGGGTATCGACTGGATGCCGAGCTGGCCGGCGATCGAGGGATGGTCGTCGATGTTCATCTTGACCAGCTTGATCTTGCCGCCGGCGGCCTTGACCGCCTTTTCGAGCTGCGGCGTCAGCTGCTTGCAGGGACCGCACCAGGGCGCCCAGAAGTCGACCAGCACCGGCTGGCGGCGCGATTCCTGGATGACGTCGGCCGCGAATGTGGCGGTCGTGGTGTCCTTGATCAGGTCGGCCGCCGCCGGCGCCTCGCCGAGCGATGCCTTGGCGCGGTCTGCCCCGCCATACTGGACGGATTGGGCGTACTGGCCGGCATTGCCGCCAAATGAGCCGCTGAACGGGTTGTTGTCACTCATGTCGTCGCCCTTTCGGTCGCGCCGCCGCCGGCATGAAGGCGCGGCGCGTCATTGTCGGAGTTCGGTTTCGCCATCCATGTGGCGATCAGGCCCCGACTTTCAAGATAGTGAGACTTTCAAGATAACAGCATCGTGGCCGGTTGCCTCGACGAATCTGACGAGATCGGCGGCGGCGATGGTCGTCGTCGCCTCATTGGTCAGCGGATGGCCGTTGATGACCTCGTGGCTCATCAATTCCTGGTCGAGAAACACCTTCACCCGCCCGGCCGTGTCGTTGATCAGGCCGAACACGGTGACGGCGCCCGGAATGACGCCAAGCAGCTCCATCAGCATTTCCGGCTTGCCGAACGAAACGCGGCCGGCGGCGCCGATCAGATGATGGATCTGCTTGAGATCGACCTCCGCCTCCTCGCCGACAGTGACGAGGAAGAAATTGTCCTTCTTGTCCTTGAGGAAGAGGTTCTTGGTGTGGCCGCCCGGGATCTCGCCGCGCAGCGCCTGCGAATCGGCGACCGTGAACAAGGGCGGATGGCGCACCGTCGAGACGGAGATGCCGAGATCGGCAAGAAAGGCGTAAAGCTCGGCTTCGGTCTTCGGCATCGGTCCTCGCATCGTCGGGAAGGATATGCCGTTTACGGCCAACCATCCCCTCGCGGCAAGATCGCCGGAGCAATTCGAGAAAAAGCGCGAAGCGGTTTCCGTCCGCAATTGCGTAAGACGCGCCCTGAATTGCGCAAGACGCCCCGGAGTTGCGCAAAGACGCCCCGGAGTTGCGCAAAGACGCCCGGAATTGCGCAAGACGCCCGGAATTGCGCAAGACGCTTTGAGTGGCCCAACGGACTCCGCCGGTTCGAAACGAACCGTCTGCGCATGAAGAGCTAGCTCCAAAAAGACCGTCATTTCCCTGTTGCAATCGGCGCGCTCTTCGGCCATATAGGCGCGGCTTGCGGCCCAAGGCCGCGCGAGCGGGTGTAGCTCAGGGGTAGAGCACAACCTTGCCAAGGTTGGGGTCGGGCGTTCGAATCGCCTCACCCGCTCCAGTTTCCTCACCGAGGATCAAGCAAACGAAAAGCCGCGGTTCGCCGCGGCTTTTTCGCGTCTGGGCTGGCGCTTCCCCAAAAAGAGCCTACCCCAGCCTTGCCCTGGTCGTCCGCGGCGTCGCCAAGAGCAGGCTCGTCTCGCTGCCAGTGATGCCGGGGATCAGCCTTATCCGCCGCAGCACGGCGTCGAAATCGGTCAGCGATGCGGTGCCGAGCTCGACCACCAGGTCCCAGCGGCCGTTGGTGGTGTGGATGGTGGACACCTCGGGAAAGCCGCCGAGCGCCCTGATCACGCGGTCGGCGGCATGGCCCTCGATCTCGATCAGCATGACGCCGCGTATCCTCTGGTCGACCGCGTCGGCGCGCAGCACCACCGTGTAGCCGATGATCTCGCCGGATTTCTCCAGCCGCTCCATGCGCGCCCTGACCGTCGCGCGCGAGACGCCGAGATCGAGCGCGAGATCGGAGACGCTGCGCCGCGCATCGTGCCTCAGTAGCGTCACCAGCCTTTCGTCGAGCGCATCCATGCTTTTCCATTTCGATCAGGACATCTGCGCAATATGATAGATCAAGCTTTTCGAAATGCCAATTTTCCCTATTCAAACCGCCAGGCCGCGATGGTTCACTCTCTCGATCAAATCGCAAGGTCTATTCGCAAAAGGGCTAAAAAGAATCATGCGCTGCAGGATCGTCGGCGCGCCGGTGCAGGACGGCGCGGGCAGGATGGGATGCGAGATGGGGCCGAGCGCGCTGCGCACCGCCGGGCTCGTCTCGGTGCTGTCGGAGCTCGGCCACGAGGTCGAGGACTGGGGCGCGGTCGAGAAGGCTCAGGCGCGCGCCGTCGCGCATGGCAATCTTGCGCTCAAGGCGCTGCCGGAGATTTCCGCCTGGACGACGGCGATCGCCGAGACCGCCTATGCGGCTTCGAGGGATGCCATGCCGATCTTCCTCGGCGGCGACCACTCGATCTCCGCCGGCACGGTGTCCGGCGTGGCGCGCCGCGCGGCCGAGCGCGGCCGGCCGCTCTTCGTGCTGTGGCTCGACGCGCATCCGGATTTCCACACGCTCGACACCACCACCAGCGGCAATCTGCACGGCGTGCCGCTCGCCTATGCCAGCGGACAGGTAGGTTTCCAGGGCTATTTTCCGGATCTGCCGGCCGCCGTCGACCCGGCCCGCATCTGCACGATCGGCCTGCGCAGCGTCGATCCGGCCGAGCGCCGCGCGCTGAAAGAGGCGGGCGTGACCGTGCATGACATGCGCGCCATCGACGAGCACGGCATCGCCCCGCTGCTGCGCGCTTTCCTGGCCAAAGTCGAAGCGGCAAACGGGCTCCTGCATGTCAGCCTCGACGTCGATTTCCTCGACCCGTCGATCGCGCCGGCGGTCGGCACCACCGTGCCCGGCGGCGCCACCTTCCGCGAGGCGCATCTGGTGATGGAGATGCTGTCCGACAGCGGCCTGGTCTCCAGCCTCGACCTTGTCGAGCTGAACCCGTTCCTCGACGAGCGCGGCCGCACCGCGACGCTGATGGTCGACCTCACCGCCAGCCTGATGGGCCGCCGCATCATGGACCGCCCGACCCGCAGCCATTCCGGAAGCCTCTGATCATGACCCAGCCTTCGCGCCTTGCCATCGTCCCCTTCGTCAGCGTCGACCGCATGATGAAGCTGGTGCTCGCCATCGGCGTCGAGCGCTTTCTCACCGAGCTCGCCGCCTATATCGAGGAGGATTTCCGCCGCTGGGAGCTGTTCGACAAGACGCCGCGCATCGCCTCGCACAGCCATGACGGCGTCATCGAGCTGATGCCGACCAGCGACGGCAAGATGTACGGCTTCAAATATGTCAACGGCCATCCGAAGAACATGCGCGAGGGCCGCCAGACGGTCACCGCCTTCGGCGTGCTCGCCGATGTCGGTTCCGGCTATCCGATGCTCTTGACTGAAATGACGATCCTGACGGCGCTGCGCACCGCCGCCACCTCCGCCGTCGCCGCCAAATACCTGGCGCCCAAGGGCAGCAGAGCCATGGCCATCATCGGCAACGGCGCCCAGTCCGAGTTCCAGGCCATCGCCTTCAAGGCGCTGCTCGGCATCGACCGGCTGCGGCTCTACGACATCGACCGTTCGGCCTCGGAAAAATGCGCCCGCAACCTCGCCGGCAAGGGTTTCGACATCGCCATCTGCCAGACCGGACAGGACGCGGTGGAAGGCGTCGACATCATCACCACCGTGACCGCCGACAAGCAGTACGCCACGATCCTCACCGACAATATGGTCGGCTCCGGCGTGCACATCAACGCGGTCGGCGGCGACTGCCCCGGCAAGACCGAGCTGCATCGCGACATCCTGTTGCGCTCCGACATCTTCGTCGAGTTTCCGCCGCAGACGCGCATCGAGGGCGAGATCCAGCAGCTCGACGCCGACCATCCGGTGACCGAGCTGTGGCAGGTGATGACCGGCCAAGCCGAGGGCCGCAAGACGCCGGAGCAGATCACGCTGTTCGATTCCGTCGGCTTCGCCACCGAGGATTTTTCCGCGCTGCGCTATGTCCGCGACCAGCTCCAGACCACCGGCCTCTATGAGGAGCTCGACCTCCTCGCCGACCCCGACGAGCCGCGCGACCTGTTCGGCATGCTGCTGAGAGCGCAGATGCAGCCGGCCGCGTGAGGCCGGCATCGGTCGCCGATCAAGCGACCCCCGCGGAAGCCTGGTCCTGCTCCCTCATTTTGCCGCGAAGCCTTCGAGCACGATCTTGCCGCGGGCCGTGCCGCTTTCCAGCAGCGCATGCGCAATCTTGAGGTTGGCCGCGTTGATCGGCGACAGGCGCCGGGTGAGCGTCGTCCTCAGGCGGCCCGCATCGACCAGTCGCGACACCTCCTTGAGGAGCCTGCCTTGCTCTGCCATGTCCGGCGTGCCGAAGATCGAGCGGGTGAACATGAGTTCGTGGTGGATCGACACCGATTTGCGCTTGAACAGCATGATGTCGAACGCGCCGGGATCGTCGATCAGACCGAAGCGGCCTTGCGGCGCGATCAGCTCGGCGATTTCCTTGACGTGCTGTCCGGTCTGCGTGGTGGAAAAGACGAATGCCGGCGCGCCGATGCCAAGTGCGGCGACCTCCGCCGCCAGCGGCTTCGAATGGTCGATCACATGGTGCGCGCCAAGCTTGCGCACCCATTCGTGCGTCTCCGGCCGGGATGCGGTGGCGATGACCGTCAAGTCGGTCAATTGCCGCGCGATCTGGACGGCGATCGAACCGACACCGCCGGCGCCGCCGACGATCAGGACGGCAGGGGCTGCCCCCGGAACAATCTTCTTCACGTCGAGCCGGTCAAAGAGCGATTCCCAGGCGGTGATCGCCGTCAAAGGCAAGGCCGCCGCTTCGGCCCAGTCCAGCGTCTGCGGCTTCGGCCCGACGATCCGTTCGTCGACGAGGTGAAGCTGGGCATTGCTGCCCGGCCGGGTGATCGAACCGGCATAGAAGACGGGATCGCCCGGCTGGAACAGCGTCACATCCTTGCCGACTGCCCGGACGACGCCTGACGCGTCCCAGCCGAGGACCTTCCAGTCGCCACCCTGCGGCGGCGTGCTGCGGCGGATCTTGTAGTCCACGGGATTGACCGAGACGGCCTTCACCTCGACCAGAATGTCATGCCCGTCGGGCGACGGTTCAGGCAGGTCGATGTCGACGAGCGAGGCGTCGTCGGTGATCGGCGAGGGTTTTTGATAGGCAATTGCGCGCATTGATGGATCTCCTTGTCTGGGTCCTAGCTAGCGCATATGATCAAAACGCGTAATATGCACAAATATTGCATCTAGTATCGAAAGGATACTGATTTGGCCAAACCCCGGCATTCCCGGTTCGACTGCAATCCCGGCTGCGCCGTGGAAGCCGCGATCAGCCTCATCGACGGCAAGTGGAAGTCCGTCATCCTGCATCACTTGCTTGCGGGCACCGCGCGCTTCAATGAAATTCGCCGGCTTGTTCCCGGTCTGACGCCGCGAATGCTGACCAACCAGCTACGCGATCTGGAGATCGACGGACTGGTGACCCGCACCGTCTACGCGCAGGTGCCGCCGAAGGTTGAATACAGCGTATCCGAGCTGGGACGCAGCCTTGAGCCGATCATCCAGGCGCTGCGGATCTGGGGAACCGACCACATGGATCTGTTCCAGCGCCACAAGCCATCTGAACCGGACCGGAAGTCCATGCCCGGTCCTCAGCCCGTTGGCTTCTCCTGACTTTATCCGCGCAAGGGCGCGCAGCTTTCCCTCTCGACCAGGACTGGCGTCAGCACCTCGCGGCGCGAGGGCGCTTCCGGCTCGACGACGCGCTCGAGCAGCAGGCTCACCGCCCGCGTGCCGATCTTCTCGACCGGCTGGGCGATCGTCGTCAGCGGCGGCCAGGTGGTGACGGCGTAGGGAATGTCGTCGAAGCCGATCAGCGACATGTCGTCTGGCACCCGCAAACCGCGCGAGCGCAGCGCGGTGATGGCGCCCATGGCCATCAGGTCGTTGCAGGCGAACACCGCTGTGATCTCCGGCGCCTGTTCCAGCAGCCGCTCCATCGCCAGCCGCCCGCCGGCGAAATGATAGTCGGAATCGACCACCGACGAGGGGGGCAGTGCGAGGCCTGCTTCCTCGAGCGCGCGGGTAAAGCCGCGCAGGCGGGCAGGGCTGGAGCTCGAATCGCGCGGGCCGCCGATGACGCCGATCCTTTTGTGGCCGAGCCCGACCAGATGGCACCCGGCGAGATAGCCGCCGTGATCATGGTCGACCAGCACGGAATCGACATTGACCGAATGGATCTCGCGGTCGAGCAGCACCGCCGGCACCGCGGCGGAGAGGCTCGCAAACACCCGCGCATGGTCGGACGAGCCGGCGAAGATCAGCCCGTCGATCTGCTTGGCCATCAGCACCGACAGATAGCGCTCCTCCTTCTCGGCGCTGCCGTCGGAATTGCACAGGATCACCGTATAGCCGGCGACGAAGCCCGCATCCTCGATCTGGCGCGCCACGCTGGCGAAGAACGGATTGGAATTGTCGGGGAGCAGCAGGCCGATGGTCTTGGTCTCGCCGCGCCTGAGGCTGCGCGCCAGCGAATTCGGGCTGTAGCGCAAGGCGGTGATCGCCGCGCGCACGCGCTCGGCCGTCTCCGGCTCGACATGGCGCGTGCGGTTCATCACATGCGAGACCGTTGCGACGGACACCCCCGCGTAGCGTGCGACATCGGCAATCGTTGTCATGGTCCCTTGGTCCCGGTGACTCCCTGGATTTCCTACGCAACTCCGGACGGAAAACCGCTATGCACTTTTCCTTGAACCGCTCTAGCGGATCCTCCGCAACAGCCTCTCCCGATAAGCGTCTAGAATGACGGCGAGCACGATGACAAGGCCGATCACGATCGGTTTGAAATTGTCGCCGACGCCGAGGAGCTGCAGCCCGGTGCTCAAGACCTGCAGGATGCAGGCGCCGACCAGCGTGCCGACGATCGAGCCCTTGCCGCCGCTGAGGCTGGTGCCGCCGATGATGACGGCGGCGATCGCGTTGAGCTCGTAGCCGACGCCGGCGATCGGACTGCCGATATTGAGGCGCAAAAGATAGACCATCGCCGCGATGCCGGCCGTCAGGCCGCTGATGGTGAAGGCCGCGACCTTGTAGAAATCCGGATTGTGGCCGGAGAGCCGCACCGCCTCGTCATTGGTGCCGACGGCGAAGATCATGCGGCCGAAGACGGTGAAGCGCAGCACGAACCAGCCGGCCGCGATCACCAGCACCGCGACCAGGAAGATCGACGGCAGGAAGCCGCCGATGATGAGATTGCCGAAATCGACGAAGCTCTGCGGCAGGCCGGTGATGGTCGAATTGTCGCTGACGACGCGGGCCGCGCCCGCCGCCATGTTGAGCATGCCGAGCGTGACGATGAAGGACGGGATCTTCCAGCGCGTCGAGATCCAGCCGTTGAGGAAGCCGCAGACCGCGCCCGTCGCCATGCAGGCGAGCAGCGCCAGCGTGATCGCCACCGCCGGCGACAGGCTCTCATTGATCATGACGGTGGCGCCGACCACGGTGCAGAGCGCCAGCACCGAACCGACCGACAGGTCGATGCCGCCGGTGAGGATGACGAAGGTCATGCCGGCAGCCAGCACCGTGTTGATGGCGATCTGCACGAAGATCTTGAGCGCGTTGCCGGGCGTGGCGAAATAGGGCGCGCTGACTGAGAAGAACAGCGTGATCAGCACCAGGGCGAGCAGCACGCCGGCGTCGCGCACGAGAAAGCGCAGGAACTTCGCCCGCCCGGGGGAAACCGGCGCCGACACGAGGGATTGGGACGTCTCGCTCATGGCCGCACGTACTCCTGGTAGGCAAGCGACAGGATGCGCTCCTGGTCGAATTCGGGTCGCGGCACCTCGCCGACGATCCTGTTCTTGGAAAAGACGATGATGCGGTGGCACATGCCCATCAGCTCAGGCAGGTCGGACGACACCATGATGATGCCCTTTTGCGCCGCCGCCAGCATCCACAGAAGCTGGTAGATCTCGCGCCGCGCGCCGATGTCGACGCCGCGCGTCGGCTCGTCGAGGATCAGCGTCGAGGTGCCGCGGAACAGCCACTTGGCCAAAACCACCTTCTGCTGGTTGCCGCCGGAAAGGTTGCGCACCGCCTGCTCGATCGAGCTTGCCTTGACGCGGAGCTGGCCGACGAGATCATTTGCTGCCGCGCTCTCGGCCCGGCGGTTGAGCAGCCCGTGGCGCGAGACTTTGCCGAGATCGGTGATGGTGATGTTCCTGTCCACCGCCAGGTCGAGCAGCAGGCCCTGGCCCTTGCGGTCCTCGGTGAGCAGGCTGAGCCCAGCCCGGACCGCGTCCTTGGGCGCCGTAATCGCCACCGGCCGGCCGTCGATCTCGACGACGCCGTCGAGCTTGGGATCGGCGCCGAACAGGGCCCGCATTGCTTCGGTGCGGCCGCTGCCGACCAGGCCGGCGACGCCCAGGATCTCGCCGTGGCGGACGTCGAAGGAAATCGCGGGCGTCGCGGCATCGCGCTTCAGATTGGTCACGCTGAGCGCGACCTTGCCCGGCACGACCCTGGCATCGAAGCCGAATTCGTCGGCGATGTCGCGGCCGATCATCATGCGCACGATATCCGGCACCGACAGGCCGTGAAGGTCGCGGGTCGCGACCAGCCGGCCGTTGCGCAGGACGGTCACCCGGTCGCCGATCTCGAACACCTCGTGCAGGCGGTGCGAGATGTAGATGATGGTGACGCCCTTGGCCTTCAGCCGCTTGATGATGGAAAACAGCCGCTCGATCTCCGGCGGCGTCAGCGTCGCCGTCGGCTCGTCCAGCACCAGGAGCTTGCTGTCGTAGCTCAGCGCCTTGGCGATCTCGACCAGCTGCATCTGCGCGACGCCGAGCGCCTCGACCCGCGTCCTCGGATCGATGTCGACGCCGACCTCCTTGAGCAGCGCGACGGCCCGGCGGTTCAGCGCCCTGCGGTCGACGACGCCGAAGGCGCGGCGCGGCAGGTTTTCCAGCATCAGGTTCTCGGCGATGCTGAGATAGGGCAGGAGGTTCAGCTCCTGGTGCACGATGCGGATGCCGCTCTGATGCGCGTCATGCGGCGTCCTGGGCCGGTAGGGCTTGCCGTTGAACGCGATCGCACCGCTGTCCGGCTGGTAGATGCCGGCGAGCAGCTTGATCAGCGTCGACTTGCCGGCGCCGTTCTCGCCCAGCACGATATGGGTTTCGCCGCGCGCGATCGACAGCGAGACGTCGCTCAGCGCGACGACGCCGGGAAAGATCTTTCCGACCCCTTCAAGGGAAAGAATCACATCATCCATGCAGCAATCCTGAATGGCGCTCTTCTACCGCAACGGCGGTACGAGCGCGTCATCGCCGCCGACGCTCTGCCGGCGGCGATGATGAGACAAGCGAATGGAAGGCGCCAGAGGGAGTGCCGGCGCCCTTGCTAGCCTCATGCCGTGATCAGCTTGACGTCCGTCTTGACCCAGCCGGAAAATTTCTCGCCGGCAAGCTCGCGCAGGCCGTAGTCGATGCCCATCGCCGCCATCTGCGCGCCATACTGCTCGACGGTGGCGAGCATCTTGCCTTCCTTCAGCAGCGGGCCGACGGCCGGGATGTTGTCGAAGCCGACGACCTTGATCTGGCCCGACTTGCCGGCCGCGTCGATCGCCTTGACGACGCCGAGCGCCATCGAATCGTTGGCCGCCATGACGCCCTGGATGTCCGGGTGCTGGGTGAGGAAGTTGGTCATCAGGGTGTTGGCTTCCTCGGTCTCCCAATGCGCCGTCTTGGAGTCGAGCAGCTTCAGCTTGTACTCCTTCACCGAATCGTCAAAGCCGAGCTTGCGCTGCTTGGCGTTGTCGGCCTCCGGATTGCCCTCGAGGATGACGACCTTGCCGCCCTTGCCCAGCGCCTTGCCGAGCGCGTCGCCGGCAAGCTTGGCGCCGGCACGGTTGTCCGGACCGAAGAAGGCGAGATCGACGCCGGCCTTCTTCTTGGCTTTCTCGTCGAGCGCGACGTCGATGTTGATGACCTTGATGCCGGCCTTCAGCGCCTTGGCGATCGGGGTGACCATGGCCTTCGAATCGGCGGGCGCGACGACGATGATGTTGTAGTTCTGGGTGATGAAGTTCTCGATCGCGTCGACCTGGGCGGCGAAGTCGCGCTCGTCCTTCATGCCGACGGCGGCGAAATCGAACTTGTCCTTGTTCTTGGCCGCGTACGCCTCCGCGCCGGCCTGCATCTGCTTGAAGAACTCGTTGGCGAGCGACTTCATGACCAGGCCGACCTTCGGCTTGTCGGCGGCGAGCGCCGGTCCGAGCGGCAGCGCGAGCGCGCCCGCGGCGAGCGCGCTGGTCTTGAGGAACTGGCGACGCGAGAACGAGCCCAGCTCGAGCCCATGCGTATTTGAAATCTTGCTCATGCTTTCCTCCACTTTTAATGAGCCGTAATCGGTTACGTAACCGATTACGCACCAAAATAGGGTTCAGACTTGCCAGGTGTCAATCATCTCTGAAAATCAGGCGTCAAAAACCGGCGACACGGTTCAGTAATCGCGATCGTCTTCGAGCCAGTACGGTGCAAGGCACCCGGCCTGCGACGCGAAGCCAAGCCGTCGCCTGGCGTCGAACGCCATCTCCGAAACTGGACGGGATGGGTCGTTCGCGATCGCGTCGGGCACGATTGTGTACCCTTCCGCGATCAGTGTCAGCCTCAATTCCTCGAAATGACGCTCGAAACCCCTTTCAATTTGGCTTCGCGAGTACAACCGCCCATGCGAACATTCCATCGCAAGAAGGTCGGAATACCTCTGAGCGCTGGCCGTTCTCACCGCTTCTTCGGATATCGATTTGTGGGACGGGCTGTCCTGCGACCAAGATGGGCCACCCGCCAGCCAGCAAGCCAGCGTCGCAGCCAGGAGGCCTGCGAGACGCCTCTCCACGGTTGGTCCTTCCAACCCAAACAAGACATATTAGCCATACTTGATATAGTCGACAATGCTCGGCCGCAGGCGCAGATTGCGGCCGACAGCATCACCGCCAGCCGAGCGCCGGCGCGACGTGCTTCAGGATCGCCTCGATGACATGGGCGTTGTAGTCGACGCCGAGCTGGTTGGGCACGGTCAAGAGCAGCGTGTCGGCCTCGGCGATCGCCTGGTCTTCCCTGAGTTGTTCTATGAGCACGTCCGGCTCGGCGGCGTAGGTGCGGCCGAACACGGCGCGCTTCTCCGGCTCGATATAGCCGAAATGATCCTCGCCCTCGCTGCCGCCGAAATAGGCGCGGTCCATGTCGTTGACCAAAGCAAAGATGCTGCGGCTGACCGAGACGCGCGGCTCTCGTTCGTGGCCGGCTTCCTTCCAGGCGGCGCGGTAGGCCCTTATCTGCTTGGCCTGCTGGATGTGCAGCGGCTGGCCGCTCTCGTCGAATTTCAGCGTCGAGCTCTGCAAATTCATGCCGAGCCTGGCCGCCCATTCGGCGGTGGCGTTGGTCGCCGCGCCCCACCAGATCCGTTCGCGCAAGCCCTCCGAGAACGGCTCCAACCTCAGCAGGCCGGGCGGATTGGGAAACATCGGCCGCGGATTGGGCTGGGCGAAACCCTGGCCGCGCAGCACTTCGAGGAAGACTTCGGCGTGGCGGCGCGCCATGTCGGCGTCGGTCTTGCCCTCTTCCGGCACGTAGCCGAAATAGCGCCAGCCATCGATCACCTGCTCCGGCGAGCCGCGGCTGATTCCCAACTGCAAACGCCCGCCCGCGATGAGGTCAGCGGCGCCCGCATCCTCGGCCATGTAGAGCGGGTTCTCGTAGCGCATGTCGATGACGGCGGTGCCGAGCTCGATACGGCTGGTCTTGGCGCCGGCCGCGGCAAGCAGCGGAAAGGGCGAGCCGAGCTGGCGGGCGAAATGGTGGACGCGGAAATAGGCGCCGTCGGCGCCGAGTTCCTCGGCCGCGACCGCGAGGTCGATCGACTGCAGCAGCGCGTCGGCGCCCGAGCGCGTGCCCGATTGCGGCGACGGCGACCAATGCCCGAAGGACAGAAACCCGATCTTTTTCATGCGCTCCATTCCGCTTCAGGGCGGGCCTGCTCGGCCGCCCGAACTCTCGTGTTGCTCCAACGCAATACCAGGAAAAGCGTAGAACGGCTCCCGCTTCGGGATTGCGCATGGCAGATAGTCGAAGCCGAGCGGCGGTTCAACGCAACGCAGCCGGATACAGACCGTCAATCGATCCGGATCCATACGCCTTTGGTGTTGAGATATTCCTCGAGATGATCGGCGCCGCCCTCGCGGCCGTAGCCGCTCATCTTGTAGCCGCCGAACGGCACGGCCGGGTCGATCGCGTGATAGGTGTTGACCCAGACCGAGCCGGCGCGCAGCCGGTTGGCGAGCTGATGCGCCTTGCCGACGTCCTTGGTGAACACGCCGGCGCCGAGGCCGTACGGCGTGTCGTTGCCGCGCCGCACCGCTTCGTCCAGCGTGTCGAAGGGCAGCGCCGAGATGATCGGCCCGAAGATTTCCTCGCGCGCGATGCGCATGCCGTCGGTGACGCCGGAAAAGATGCCGGGCGTCATGAAATTGCCGGCGGCCAAAGCGCCTTCGGTGATGCGCTGACCGCCCGTCACCAGCCGCGCGCCCTCGCGCGCGCCGTCCGCAATGAAGCCGCTGACGCGCTCGAGCTGTTTTGGCGAGATCAGCGGCCCGATCTCGGTCGCGGGATCGGCGCCGTCGCCGATCCGCAGCCTGGCGGCAAAACCAGCCACGCGCTCGACGAACTCCTCATAGATCGGCCGCTCGACGAAGAGCCGCGAGCCGGCGATGCAGACTTGGCCCGAATTGGCGAAGACCGACATCGCCGCCACCGGCACGGCGCGCTCGATGTCGGCATCGGCCAGGACGATCACCGGCGACTTGCCGCCGAGCTCCAGCGACACGCGCTTCATGTTGGCGGCCGAGGCGCGCAGGATCGCCTGGCCGGTGGCGGTAGAGCCGGTGAAGACCAGCTTGTCGACATCCATGTGCGCGGCCAGCGGCGCGCCGGCCTCCGCGCCGGTTCCGGTCACGACATTGACGACGCCGGGCGGCACGCCGGCTTCCTGCATCAGGTCGGCGATCAGAAGCGGCGTCAGCGGCGCTTCTTCCGAGGGCTTCAGGACGATGGTGCAGCCGGTGGCCAGGGCCGGGCCGATCTTCCAGATCGAGGCGGCGGTGGGCGCATTCCAGGGGATGATCGCGCCGACCACGCCGACCGGCTCCTTGCGCGTGAAGGAGACGATCTCGCCCGGCAGCGAGTTGCCGATGGTCTGGCCATGGATCGACGTCGCCATGCCGGCGTAGAAGCGCAGCATGCCGAGCACGCGGTTCTTGTTGGCCAAGGTGCGGGTGACCGGCATGCCCATGTCGGTGGTGTCGGAAAGCGCAAGCTCCTCCCAATGCCGCTCCATCAGATCGGCGATCTTGAGCAGCAGCTGCTGACGCTCATAGGGCTTGAAGCGGCTCCACGGCCCCTCGAAGGCGCGCCGCGCCGCCGCGACCGCCAGGTCGATATCCCGGGAATCCGACAGCGGCACGGTGCCGATCACGGCGCCGGTGGCGGGGTTGCGCGTCTCGAGGGTCCGGCCGCTCACCGAATCGCCCCATTCACCATCGATCAGCATCTGCCGGTGCCGGCCGTCGATCGGCGTGTGCAAGGAAAGGTCCCTCACCGATAACGTCATCTGAAGCCGCTTCCTCCGATGAGCATGGAGTTATGGCACCGGCCTGCGCATGGGCGCAAGTTCGCCCCCGCGGTCGAATGTCCGGTCGCCGGCGCCTGATTTGTCCATCCGCCATACTTTGTGCTTCATCGCCTGCTGAACAAGGCCGAAGCGGCCCGCCATCCGGCAAGGGGGCGGCAAAAACGGAGCCCGGCACCTGTTCATGCATGAGCTGACGCCCGTTCTCTCCACCGTTGCGGCTTCCTTCCTGGCATCCTTCGTCGAGGTGGTCGAAGCCTTCACAATCGTGCTCGCGGTCGGCGTGACGCGCGGCTGGCGACCGGCGCTGACCGGCGCCGCATCGGCGCTCGCCCTGCTGGCCGCGCTGGTGCTGGCCTTCGGGCCGCTGCTGGCGCTCGTCCCCATCACGCTGCTGCAGTTCGCGGTCGGCGTGCTTCTGGTCCTGTTCGGCATGCGCTGGCTCAGGAAGGCGATCCTGCGCAGCGCCGGCGTCATCGCGCTCCGCGACGAGGAGGCCGCCTTTTCGCGCGAGACCGACGCGCTCAGCCACCAGGCCGACGACCGCCGCGCCGATTATCTGGCCGGCGTCGCCGCCTTCAAGGCGGTGCTGCTCGAGGGCGTCGAGGTGGTGTTCATCGTCATTGCCGTCGGCGGCGCCCACGGCCGGACGCTTCAAGCAGGCCTCGGCGCGCTGGCGGCCTTCATGCTGGTGATGCTGATCGGGCTGGCCGTGCACCGGCCGTTGGCGCGCGTGCCGGAAAATGCGCTCAAATTCGTCGTCGGCCTGATGCTGACCAGCTTCGGCGTGTTCTGGACAGGCGAAGGCCTCGGCGCCGAATGGCCAGGCGAGGACCTTGCGCTGCTTGCCATCTTTGCCGTCATCGCCGCCGCATCCTTCGCCATGGTGCGACGGCTGCGCGGCAGCCACGCGGCGCGCGCTGAAGGAATTGCCCGGTGAGGATCATCCGCCTTGTCCTGAAGGAGCTCATCGGCATGTTCGTCGACGACGGCAGTCTCGCGCTTCTGGCGCTGCTCCTGATTGCCCTGGTGGCCGGCGCCGTGAAGCTGCTTGCGTTGCCGCCGCTCGCCGGCGGCGTCCTGATCCTGGTCGGCTGTCTGGCGATCCTTTTTGAAAGCACGAGGCGCGCCGCGCGCGGCGGCGGCCGGACCTGAAGCATGTCTCCCGAAAGTGGGACCGGTTTCGGGACAAAGACATGCTTGAAATCAAAGATTTGAAGCGGGGCGCGTGAATCATTCCCACGCGACGTGCTTTAAGCCCAGGCATCGGGCAGGTCAGGTCAGCCTCGGATGGCGCGGCTTTCCTTGCGGATCATGCGTTTCACGAAAAGCTCGGCGTGCTCGGCCCACTTGATTTCGGTGACGTTGTTCTCGCGGACCGATCGCTTGAAAGCTTCTCGCAAGGCGTCGAGCTCGAACACCGAGAGCCTATTGTGTTTCGATATGCGAACGTCCATCGCGCCAGCCGACCGCCAAAGTTATATTTACGTATATGCTTCGCCAGCCCAGACTCAAGGCGTTGCCGCTGACTTCTTTTGGGTGCAATCGGGCCGATCGCGATCAGTAGATCGTGAACAAGGTCGGCAGCATGCCGATCACGCGAAAATGCTCGACCGTCTCGATGAGCGGGAACAAGGCCAGGAAATAAAGCCCGTCCCGGAACGTGCTTTTCAGCGCGCCGGTGGAAAACACCCACTGATCCTGGTCGCGGTAAAGCATTGGGTTCGGCCAGAAACGCGGCGTCCGTTCGGCATAGGCGGTGTAGGCGGCGCCGAACTTGCCGGACAGGAACTCGGCCTCCCGGCCGGCAGTGAAGCGGAAGACGAGGAAGCTCGCGAGGCCGAGCGTCACGGCCGCCAGCACCGATCCGAACATCAGCCCGATGCCGACCGCGCCGATGGTCGAGAAGAAATAGAGCGGGTTGCGGGTCATCGAGAACGGACCCGAGACGATCAGTTCGTCGTTCTTCCTGCCGCCGACATAGAGGATGCTCCACAGCCGGCCGAGGAAGCAGACGAGCACGAGGCCGAAGCCGGCCGTCTCCACCAGCTCGTGCCCGCTCGAGCCCTCGCTGAGAAACGGCTTGGAGAACAGCAGCAGCACGATGGCCACCACCGCTGCGGCCTGGACGACGATCAGGCGCCTGTGCTGGTCGAACGCTTTCGGCGCTGACTTGAGCAATGTGTAAGCCATTCGGTTTCGGTCACTCCGGCCCGGGCGGGACGTTACCCCACTAGCCTTTCTCCAACCCCATTGCGAGGCCCGATCGGTATTTTCGGCCATTCTTACAAATTTGTAAGGAGCTGGACAGGCGCGCGTAAGCCCGGCTTGTGGGAATGGCTCATCGCCGATGCTACCATGGCGTCTGCGATGGAATCCGGACGATACGCCAACATGCGACTTCTGCTGGTTGAGGATGACCCAAGGACGGCCGACTACATCGTCAGGGGGCTCAGCGAAGCCGGGCACGCCTGCGACCTGCTGCGCAACGGCCATGACGCGCTCGTCGCGGCGACCCGCGATGCCTATGACGTCATCGTGGCCGACCGCATGGTCCCCGGCCTCGACGGCCTGTCGATGATCAAGGCGGTGCGCGCGGCGGGCGTCACGACGCCGGCCATATTCCTGACCTCGATCGGCGGCGTCGACGACCGGGTCGAAGGGCTCGAGGCCGGCGGCGACGACTATCTCGTCAAGCCTTTCGCCTTTTCCGAGCTGCTCGCCCGCATCAACGCGCTCGGCCGGCGGCCGGCGGCGCAGGAGCAGAAGACCAGCCTGCGCGTCGCCGATCTCGAAATGGACCTGATCATGCGCCGCGTGACCCGGCAGGGCCAGGTGATCGACCTGCAGCCCCGGGAATTCAGCCTGCTCGAGGTGCTGATGCGCGGCGAGGGCCGCGTGATTACCCGAACCATGCTGCTGGAGCGCGTCTGGGATTTTCACTTCGATCCCAAGACCAGCGTCGTCGAGACCCATATCAGCCGGCTCAGGGCCAAGGTGGACAGGCCGTTCGAGGTGCCGCTCATCCACACGGTGCGCAACACCGGCTACAGCCTGCACGCCCAAGGTTGACCCCAGGGTTGACGATCCAGGCTCGATCGTATCTCGCGCCTCCGACAAGCTGCCCGTATATAGGCGGCATGTCGATGCTGGACACTGCAAAGCGATGGGCGCGCGGCATCAAGCGCGACGTGGTGGCGTTGTGGCTCGCTGCCCGCGATCCTCGCGTTCCCTGGTATGCGAAGGCCGTTGCCGGTGCGGTCGCGGCCTATGCCCTCAGCCCCATCGACCTCGTTCCGGATTTCATCCCGGTCTTCGGCTATCTGGATGACCTTTTGATCGTCCCGCTCGGCATCATGCTGGCGGTGAAGCTGGTCCCTGCCGGTCTTATGCAGGAATTCCGCGACGAAGCCACGCGCCGCGCCAAGCCGGTCAGCAAGGCGGGGCTGATCTTCATGATCGCGGTTTGGATATTGGCGGCACTGGCCTTGCTGTGGTTGTTCTGGCCGAAGTCCGTCTAAAGCAATTCCAGGAAAAGTGTGTAACGGTTTTCCGTTCGGAATTGCGTAAGAACAAATAGTTTGAGCGATGAAAGAAACACGCGTCAGCCTGCTGCGCAGCACGCCGTTCCGGCTGGCGCTGACCTTTGCCTTCCTGTTCGTGCTTGCCTTCATCCTGTCCGGCGCTGTCGTCTACCAGCTGATGAGCGCCGATTTGGCGAGACGGCTCGATCAATCGATCAGGGAGACCTATACGGTCGTGGCCCTGACCTATGCCGGGAACGAGAAGGAGGACCTTGTCGCCTCGGTCAACAACAACGCCGACCTCAGCCCCGACAAGGACCAGCTTTTCTCGCTGAGCGACGCCGACGGCAACCATCTGGCCGGAAATTTCACCGCTTCAGGCCTGCCCGACGGTTTTTCCATGTTTGCCGCCAGATTGCCGGGGGTGCCGCCCGACACGATGTATCGCGCCTATACGGGCGAGGTCGGCGGCAACAGCCTCACCGTCGCCTTCTCGCTGGCCGAGACCGACGAGCTGGAGACCATCGTGCTGATGAGCTTCGGCTGGGGCACGCTGTTCATCACCGGGCTCGCGATTGCCGGCGGCGCCTTGCTCGCCTCGCGTGTCCAGCGGCGGCTCGACGGCATCGCCGCCACCATGGTCGACGTCTCGCACGGGCGGCTCGACGCGCGCATCCCGCTGATCGGCAATAGTGACGACATCGACGCCGTCTCCGCCCAGGTCAACGCCGCGCTAGACCGGCTGTCCGCGCTGGTCGAGGGCATGCGCGAGGTCAGCGCCAACATCGCGCATGACCTCAAGACGCCGCTCAACCGGCTGCAGATGATCCTGGAGCAGGCCGCCGACAAGACGGCTGCAGGCGAGGAAGTCGCGGCCGAGCTGTCGGACGCCCGCGCCGAAAGCCGGCAGATCAACGAGACCTTCGACGCGCTGCTGCGCATCGCCCAGATCGAGGCCGGCGCGCGCAAGGCGCGCTTCGTCGATCTCGACGTCGGCAGCGTCGTCGGCACCATCGGCGAGGTCTATGCCGATGTGGCGGAGGATGACGGGAAGTCCTTGTCCACAAAACTCGTTCCGGACACCAAATGGTATATCCACGGCGATCGTGACCTGCTGATGCAGATGCTCGCCAATCTGGTCGAGAACGCGCTCAGGCACGGCCCGCCGGGCACGGCGATCGAGCTGGCGGTGACCGGGCAGGACGACCGAATCCTGGTCCATGTAGGCGACAACGGTCCCGGCATCCCGGCGGAGGAGCGCGAAAAAGTTTTCCAGCGGCTCTACCGGCTGGATTCCAGCCGCACGACGCCTGGCAGCGGCCTGGGCCTCAGCCTCGTCAAGGCGGTGGCCGACCTGCATGGCGCCACCATCACGCTGGAGGACAACAATCCAGGGCTCGCCGTGGTCGCAAGCTTTCCGGCCGTGCGTCCGCCGGCAGGTTAACGCACGCCCGCCCGGCGGAAATCGGAGGGCGACATGCCGGCAAGCTTGCGGAAGGACTTGTTGAAGGCGCTGAGCGAGCCGAAGCCCGAGTCCATGGCCACCTTCAGCACATTGGCGCCCTCATGCATGAGAAGCGCCTGCGCGTAGCTCAACCGCAAGAGATTGACATATTCGTTGAGCGTCATGCCGGTCGATTTCTTGAACAGGCTCATGGCGTATTTCGGATGGATGTCGGCCGCTGAGGCGATGTTCACGCAGTCGATGTCGTAGAGGAAATTCTCGGCGATGAAATCGCACATCCGCCCGACATTGCGCGAGGACTGCTGGTCGAAGGGGCTGCCGGCGCCGTGTCCGATTGCCGTTTCCGGCACCAGCCGGTAGGGCTCGAAACGCACCCGCTCGAGTCTCAGCAGCAGCTCGTTGACGGCGTGTTCGGCCTTGGCCGCATCGCCCGAGCGCGCATACTCGTTCCAGCGCTTGAAATTGTCGTTGTCGGACTGGTCGGTGGCATTCGTCACCAGTGTCGCGCCGGTCATCAGCCGGTGCCGGACATCGGCCGGCAGATGCAGCCTGAAGAAATGCACCAGCGGCAGATGCGCGCCGGCATAGATCGCGTCGTCGGAGAGATCGTCCATCTGGTGCGGCAGCCCGCCCCAGAACAGGCACATCTCGCCGGCCGACAGCGAGATCTCATGCTCGGCCATGCGGTAATGCACGCTGCCGCGCACGATGAAATTCACTTCCACCTGAGCGTGCCAATGCGGCTTCAGCATCACCAGCGGGTGGTTGTGGAACATCTGCATGGCGAAAGGCAGGCCTTCGACGCCCGCGCCTGGCTGGTAGAACGGACGCTCCGGCATCTTACTTTCCGCCAACTTCTTATTCCCTTTGTCGGGGACAAGCCTTCCGCGCCGCATATTCTAGCCATGCTCACGGTGAGAGAGCAAACGAAATGGGAGGATTTCAATGCGCACCACACTGACCTGCGCCACGCTTTTGCTTGCCCTGGGCTCCGGCCCGGCCTTGGCGCAATCCGGCGAACTGACGATCTGGAGCTGGAACATCGCCGCTTCGTCGCTGAAGTCGACGATCGAGGGCTTCAACAAGAAATACCCCGATATCAAGGTCACGGTTCAGGACCTCGGCAACCAGCCGACCTATGACAAGTCGATCGCCGGCTGCGCCGCCGGCGGCGTCGGCCTGCCGGACATCGTCTCGATCGAGAACGGCGAGGCCGAGAACTACTGGAGCCAGTTCCCTGACTGCTTCGTCGACCTGCACACGCTGGGCTACACGGCGGACGACCAGAAGAAATTCCCCGACTTCAAGCGCACCGAGCTCGAGGTCGGCGACAAGGCCTATGCCATGCCCTGGGATTCCGGCCCGGTCGCCGTCTTCTATCGCCGCGACTTCTACGAGAAGGCCGGCGTCGATCCGGCCTCGATCAAGACCTGGGACGATTTCATCGCCGCCGGCAAGAAGATCCAGGCCGCCAATCCAGGCGTCTCGATGACCAATGCCGATTTCAACGGCGACACCGAATTCTTCCGCATGATCTCGAACGAACAGGGCTGCGCCTATTTCGCCGAGGACGGCCAGTCGATCACGGTCAACCAGCCGAAATGCGTCGACGCCATGACCAAGGTCAAGGAGATGAAGGACGCCGGCATCGTCACTTCGGCCGACTGGTCGACCAAGATCACCAACAACACCGCCGGCGCCGTCGCCACCCAGGTCTATGGCGGCTGGTATGAGGGCACGATCCGCACCGAATCGCCGAAGGAAAACGGCAAATGGGGCGTCTATCTGATGCCGAGCCTGACCGCCGACGGCCCGCGCGCCGCCAATCTCGGCGGCTCCTCCCTGGCCATCACCGCGGCCTCGAAGAACAAGGAAGCGGCCTACGCGTATCTCAAATACACGCTGGAGACCAATGAGGGCCAGATCACCATGCTGAAGGATTTCGGCCTGGTGCCGTCGCTGATCTCGGCGCTCGAGGATCCCTACGTCGCGCAGGGCCAGCCCTATTGGGGCGACCAGGCGGTGTGGAAGGACATCCTTGCCACCTTGCCCAAGGTCGTCCCGAGCCGCGGCACGCCGTTCCAGAGCGACGCCGAGATCATCGTGCGCGCCGTGCAGACCAAGTATCTGGCCGGCGGCTACGCGGACGCCAAGGCCGCGCTCGACGACGCCGCCAGCCAGATCGCCGCGGCGACCGGCCTGCCGGTCAAGTAGGCGATCAGCCCCTTCTCCCCTTGTGGGAGAAGGTGGCCGCGAAGCGGCCGGATGAGGGGTGCTCCAGCTTGGCAACGACGGCGATCCGTCACCCACCCCTCATCCGTCTTGGCGCTGCGCGCCAATCCACCTTCTCCCACAAGGGGAGAAGGGAAAGACAGAGGAAGGAGGAACACGATGCGCTACCGCAACGCCACCGCGTATCGCTTCCTCACGCCCTATCTGCTGATCTTCGCCATCTTCTGGATCTGGCCGATCATCAGCTCGTTCCTGATCTCCTTCCAGGCGACACGCACCGTGCCGTGGCGCTTCGCGCCGACCTTCAACTGGGGCCGCCTGATCGGCGACCCCGCCTTCTTCAACGCGCTGAAGAACACGCTGCTCATCCTCGTCATCCAGGTGCCGGTCATGATCTCGCTGGCGATCGTGATGGCGGTGCTTTTGAATTCGCCGCTGCTCAAGGCGCGCGGTCTCTACCGCTTCGCGTTCTTCGCCCCGGTCGTGGTCGGCGAGGTAGCCTATTCGGCGGTGTTCCGGCTGATGTTCAGCCTCGATTTCGGCATCATCAACAAGCTCCTGAACGGCGTCGGCCTGCCCAAGATCGACTGGTTCTCCAACGTCACGCCGGCCATGGCGCTGATCATGATCGCGGTGACCTGGCGCTGGGCCGGCTACAATGCCATCATCATCCTTGCCGGCTTGCAGTCGATTCCCGACGACGTCTACGAGGCGGCGACGCTCGACCGCGTCAGCAAGGTTAGGCAGTTCTTCCACATCACCTTGCCGCTGTTGAAGCCGGTCATCGTCTTCTGCGCCGTGCTGTCGATCATCGGCACCATGCAGCTCTTCACCGAGCCGTTCCTGATCACCGAGCGCGGCGGCCCGGGCGGCGGCACCGAGACGCTTGGCCTCTTGCTCTACCGGCAGGGCTTCCGCTCGCTCAACTTCGGCTATGCCTCGGCCGTCGCCTACACCATGGCGGGCCTCGCCATCGCCATCACCCTGGTGCAGCTCTGGCTGACGAGAGAGCCGAAATGACCTCGCGCTCCCAAAGACGCCTCGGCCGCAGCATCCTGCTGCATCTTGTCCTGACGCCGCTGGCGCTGGTTTGGCTGTTTCCGCTGTGGATGATGGTGGTGTTCTCCACCATGCCCGACAACGGCATCTTCAGCCCCAGCATCGAGCTTCTGCCGCACGACAATTTCCTCGAGAACGTCAACAATCTGCAGCGCGACACCAATTTCATTGGCGCCATCGGCATCTCGGTCTCGGTGGCGGTGACCTACACCTTCCTCTCGGTGCTGCTCACCTCGATGGCCGGCTGGGCGCTGGCGCGCTACGAGTTCCTCGGCAAGGGTATCGTCGTGGCGATCATCCTCGGCACCATCACGCTGCCCTATGCCGTGGTGCTGATCCCGCAATTCATCATGGTGGCGCGCGACTTCCAGCTCGCCAACACCTGGATCGCGCTGATCGTGCCGCCGCTGTTCAATTCGCTCGGCGTGCTCTTCATGCGCCAGGCCTTTTCGATGATGCCGGCCGAGCTGTTCGACGCCGCAAGGGTCGAGGGCGTCAAGGAATGGCGCATCTTCCTGTTCGTCGCGCTGCCTCTGGCGCGCCCGATGCTGGCGGCCTTGGCCATCATCCTCTTCCTCGCGTCCTGGAACAACTATCTCTGGCCGCTTTTGATCAACAGCCAGCCCGGCGCGATGACGGCGCCGGTGGCGCTCGGCACGCTGATCGGCCTGACCAAGGTCTCGTGGGGCGGCATCATGGCCGGCGCGGTGATGCTGACCGTGCCGATGCTCATCGTGTTCGTGCTCTTGCAGCGTCATTTCATCGCCGGCATCGCCGCCGGCGCGGTCAAATAGGACAGGAGCGAGATGGCAGCGGTCACACTTAGCAACGTCGTCAAGCACTTCGGCAACTTCGAGGTCGTCCACGGCGCCGACATCGACGTCGCCGACGGCGAGTTCGTCGTCTTTGTCGGTCCGTCCGGCTGCGGCAAGTCCACGCTTCTGCGCATGATCGCCGGACTGGAGGACATCAGCGGCGGCGAGATCGCCATCGGCGGCAAGCTGGTGAACGACGTCGAGGCGGCCGACCGCGGCATCGCCATGGTGTTCCAGTCCTACGCTCTCTATCCGCACATGACGGTGGAGCAGAACCTCTCCTTCGGGCTGCGCATGAACGGCAACCCGAAAGCCGACACCGAACGGCGCGTGAAGCGCGCCGCCGAGATCCTCCGCATCGACGAATTGATGCAGCGGCGGCCGAAGCAACTCTCCGGCGGCCAGCGCCAGCGCGTCGCCATCGGCCGCGCCATCGTGCGAGAGCCGCAGGTTTTTCTCTTCGACGAGCCGCTCTCGAATCTCGACGCCGAGCTGAGGGTGCAGATGCGGGTCGAGATCTCGCGCCTGCACAAGGAGCTCGGCGTCACCATGATCTATGTGACGCACGACCAGACCGAGGCGATGACGCTGGCCGACCGCATCGTCGTGCTCAAAGGCGGCAATGTCGAGCAGATCGGCGCCCCGCTCGACCTCTATGACGATCCGGCCAACCGCTTTGTCGCCGGCTTCATCGGCTCGCCGAAGATGAATTTCATCGCGGCGAAGGTCGTCGAGACGTCCAACAGCGCAGCAATCATCGAGCTCGTCAATCACGGCGGCGCCAGGCTGCGCAAGCCGCTGTGCAAGGCCATGCCCGCGATCGGCGCCGACGTCGTGCTCGGCGTCAGGCCGGAGCATTTCTTCGAGGCCGGCGAGGGCGATTGCGACATCCCGGTCAAGGCCGACGTCGCCGAGCATCTGGGCTCGGTGAGCTATGTCTATGCCGATGCCGGACCCGAGGAGCTGATCATCGAGCGCGAGGCCGCCCGCCAGCGCGCCAGCAGCGAACATTTCACCGTCGCGATCAAGGCCGAGCGCTCGCTGCTCTTCGACAAGACAGGCGCGAGGATCCGCTGACTTCCTTTTCCGCCCGCTTGCGAAGGCGTGGCGGCGACCCATGGAGAATTCGACATGACATCTGGAAAAATCCGCTGGGGCATTCTTGGACCCGGCAGCATCGCAAGGTCCTTTGCCGGCGGCGTGGCGCAGTCGCGCACCGGCGAGCTGGTCGCGCTCGGCGCCCGCAATCCAGGCAAGCCCGGTCTTGCCGAGACTTTCCCCGGCGCGCGCATCCTCGACGGCTATGACGCGCTGCTGGCCGACGATGGCGTCGACGCCGTCTACATCTCGATCCCGCATCCCGGCCATGCCGAATGGGCGATCAAGGCCGCCGAAGCCGGCAAACATGTGCTGTGCGAAAAGCCGCTGGCGCTGACCGCCTTCGAGGCCGACGCCATGATGCACGCGGCGCGCAAGGCCGGCACGTTTCTGGGCGAAGCCTTCATGTACCGGCTGCACCCGCAGACGCTGCAGCTGGTGGAGCTGATCAAGTCGGGCGTCATCGGCGAGGTGCGCATGGTCAAGTCGAGCTTCGGCTTCGCCATGCCGGGCTTCATGCCGGAGCACCGGCTCTATGCCAACGAGCTGGCCGGCGGCGGCATCCTCGATGTCGGCGGCTATCCGGTGTCGATGGCCAGGCTGATCGCCGGCGCCGCGGCGGGGCAGCCCTTCCTCGAGCCCGACAAGGTCGCCGGCGCCGCCCATCTCGGCCAGTCCGGCGTCGACGAATGGGCCTCGGCAATGTTGCACTTTCCCGGCGGCATCGTCGCCGAGGTCTCCTGCAGCATTTCGCTCAACCAGGACAATGTCCTGCGCATCCTTGGCACCAAGGGCCGGATCGAGGTGCCGGACTTCTGGTTCGCCGGCGGCAATCGCGATGTCGGACCGGGTCGGATCGAGCTGGTCCGGACCGGCGGCGAGCGCGAGACGATCAGCGTCAACGAGACGCGCCACCTCTATTCCTTCGAGGTCGATGCCGCCGGCGAGGCGATCCTGGCCGGCCGCCAGGAATTCGCCTGGCCGGGCATGGGCTGGGCCGACAGCCTGGGCACGCTGCGCGTGCTCGACAGATGGCGGGCAGCGGTCGGACTGGAGTACGAGATCGAAAAGCCGGCTAAGCGCGTCAACACCATCGCCGGCCGGCCGCTGCGAACCAACGGCACCGCCATCGGCAAACGCGCCATTCCGGGCCTGCCGCGCCCAGCCTCGCGGCTGGCGCTCGGCTTCGAGGATTTCCGCACCTTCTCTTCCGGTGCGATCCTGCTCGACGCCTTCTTCGAGGGCGGCGGCAATCTGTTCGACACCGGCTATGTCTATGGCGCCGGCTACACCGAGACGCTGCTCGGCCAGTGGCTTAAGAATCGCGGCGTGCGCGAGCAGTCGGTCATCATCGCCAAGGGCGCGCATTCGCCGCTCTGCTATCCCGATGTCATCGGCAAGCAGCTTGCCCAGTCGCTCGACCGCCTGCAGACCGACCATGTCGATATCTATTTCATGCATCGCGACAATCCGGACGTGCCGGTCGGCGAGTTCGTCGACGCCATGGACCGCGAGGCCAAGGCCGGCCGCATCCGCGGCCTGTTCGGCGGCTCCAACTGGACGATGGAGCGCATGGACGCGGCAATCGCCTATGCCGAAAGGAACGGCAAGCAGAAGCCCGGCGCCCTCTCCAACAATTTCTCGCTGGCTGAGATGCTGGAGCCGATCTGGGCGGGCTGCATCACCTCGTCCACCGATGCCTGGAAAACCTGGCTGGCGGCGCGGCAGATGCCCAACTTCGCCTGGTCGAGCCAGGGCCGCGGCTTCTTCACCGACCGCGCCGGGCGTGACCGGACCGACAATGAGGAGCTCGTGCGGGTCTGGTATTCGGAAAAGAATTTCGGCCGCCGCGACCGCGCCATCGAGCTCGCCAAGCGGCTGGGCAAGAGCCCGATCCATGTCGCGCTGGCCTACGTCCTGGCCCAGCCCTTCCCGTCAGTGCCGCTGATCGGCCCGCGCACGCTGGACGAGCTGGAGGACAGCCTCAAGGCGCTGGATATCGCGCTGTCGCCGGAGGATCTGGCGTGGCTGGATGAGGGACCGGAACGGAGGAGGGCGTAGGCGCCCAATCTCTCCCCCCTTGTGGCTTTGTGGGACATGCCGAGCGGGCAGAGGAGCGCTGCCCGCTAACCTGGGCTTCGTCATTCTAGGGCGGAGCAAGGAGCGAAGCGACGCGCGTAGACCCTAGAATCCATGCCGTGACGCACGAGCACCGCAGCGGCGCAGAACGATCACCAGCCAATTCCGCGAAAGAGTTCGAACCATTCCGGATTGGTTCTCTCGATCAATTCAACCTTCCATTGGCGTGGCCAGCGCTTCAATGACGTCTCCCGTTGGATGGCGTCAGTGATGTCGAAATACTCCTCGTACCAGACGAGACGCTGCACACCGTAACGGCTGGTGAAGCGCGAGCCTTGGCCGGTTTTGTGCTCCGGCATCCGACGAGCAAGGTCGTTGGTGACACCGATATAGATCGTGCCGCCTTTCTGGCTCGCGGTCATGTAGACGTAGCCTGTCATATTGCGATCTTAGCTCCTATTCTGGACGGCAACATTCTACGGCCAATGTCACGGCATGGATTCTAGGGTCTGCGCGCGTCGCTTCGCTCCTTGCTCCGCCCTAGAATGACGAAGGATACGTCGCAGCTTCACGCGCGAGAACCCTTTCTGTCGCCTTTGGCGACATCTTCAGGGTGCTGGCGCCACCATATGCGATTGCCCTGCCCGCAAGGGGGGAGATTGGCAGCTTCGATCCGGGCGCCTTTTCTGCAACATCGGTGATTGGCGAAAGCCGGCGTGAAATCTGATCTCCCCCTCGTGGGGGAGATGCCCGGTAGGGCAGAGGGGGGCGCTGTCCCGCCAGCATCTCCAATGATCCCGCCTACCGATCCACCCGGGTCGACAGGATGATCGACGACGAGGTCCGCTCCACCCCGTCCATAGCGCCGATCCGGTCGAGCAGCGCGTCGAGGTCCCGGATCGACGGCGCGTCGACGACGACGATCATGTCGAAGTTGCCGCTCACCGAATGCAGCGTCCTGACCTGCGGCAGCGCCTGCAAGGCGCGCACCACCTTGTCGGCGAGCTTGGGCGTGACGGTGAGCAGCACATGCGCCCTGACCAGCCCCTGCTCATAGTCGGGCGATAGCCGCACACCGTAGCCCGCAATGATGCCGCGCTGCTCCAGCCGCTCGATGCGGCTCTGCACCGTGGTGCGCGACACGCCGAGCTTCCTCGCCAACTCCGCGGTCGAAGCGCGCGCGTTGGCGCGCAAAAGCGAAAGCAGGGCCTGTTCCGCATCGCTGATCATTTCGACGATCTCCTTCGGCATATTGCCTAAACATGGGCTTCACTTTGCTAGATTCCACGCTTCCTTTCGACAGGCAAGCTGCGATGATTCCTGGCAACTCGAATTGGCAGGGGTATTGACCATGAAGAACATCGTTGTCGTCGGCGCCGGCAAGATCGGCTCGACCATCGCTGAAATGCTCAGCGCCACGGGCGACTACCACGTCACGCTCGTCGATCGCTCGGCCGCCCAGCTTGCCGCCGCCGACTTGCCGGCCGGCGTCGAGACGCAAGAGCTCGACATCGCAGCACCAGGCGCGCTTGAGAAAACCCTTGCCGGCAAGTTCGCCGTGCTGAGCGCCGCCCCCTTCCACCTCACCACGCGCATCGCCGAGGCAGCAGCCGCCACCGGGGTGCACTATCTCGACCTCACCGAGGACGTCGCCAGCACCAGGCGCGTGAAGGAGCTGGCGCGTGACGCCAAAAGCGCCTTCATCCCGCAATGCGGCCTGGCGCCGGGCTTCATCTCGATCGTCGCCAACGACCTTGCCAGCCGCTTTGACACGCTGGAAAGCGTGCGCATGCGCGTCGGCGCGCTGCCGCAATATCCGTCCAACGCGCTCAACTACAACCTGACCTGGAGCACCGACGGCGTCATCAACGAATATTGCGAGCCCTGCGAGGCGATCGTCGAAGGCGAGCTGATCGAGGTGCCGCCGCTGGAGGAGCGCGAGGAATTCTCGCTCGACGGCGTCACCTATGAAGCCTTCAACACCTCGGGCGGGCTTGGCACTTTGGCCGAGACGCTGAAAGGCAAGGTGCGCACGCTGAACTACCGCACCATCCGCTATCCCGGCCACGCCGCGATCATGAAGGCGCTGCTCAACGATCTGGGGCTCCGCCACCGTCGCGACGTGCTGAAGGACATTTTCGAAAGCGCGCTTCCGGCGACGCTGCAGGATGTCGTCATCGTCTTCGTCACGGTCTCGGGCCGCAAGAACGGCCGCCTGCTGCAGGAAACCTACGCCAACAAGATCTATTCGCACCGCGTCGGCACTATCGTGCGCAGCGCCATCCAGATCACCACCGCCTCCGGTATCTGCGCCGTGCTCGACATGCTGGCCGACGGCTCGCTGCCGGCCAAGGGTTTTGTCCGCCAGGAGGACATCGCCCTCGACGCCTTCCTGGCCAACCGCTTCGGCCGCGCCTACGCCCAGCACGAGATGGTGAGCCGGCTGGCGAGCTGAGTTGCGCAATCTTCCCTTCCCCCCTTGTGGGGGAAGGTGGATCGGCGCGCAGCGCCGAGACGGATGAGGGGTGCTCCAGGAAACGCCAGCGTCTCACTCCGCTGGAACACCCCTCATCCGTCGCCTTCGGCGACACCTTCTCCCACAAGGGGAGAAGGGAAACCCAGCTCCCTAAATATGCAGCGCGTGCCCCAGCGCCTTGAGCGCCGCTTCCTGGAAACCTTCGCCCTGCGTCGGGTGCGCATGGATGGTGCCGGCGATGTCCTCCAGCCGCGCGCCCATTTCCAGCGCCAGGCCGAACGCGGCCGACAGTTCCGACACGCCCTGCCCGACCGCCTGGATGCCGAGCACCAGATGATTGTCGCCGCGGGCGACGACGCGCACGAAACCGTCCTCGCCCTGCTTCGTCATGGCGCGGCCGTTGGCGGCGAAGGGAAACTGGCCGATCTTGATCTCGCCGGCGAGCGCCTTCGCCTCGTCCGGTGACAGGCCCGCGGTGACCAGCTCCGGATCGGTGAAGCAGATCGCGGGAATAGCGCGCTTGTCCCAGCTTCTCTTGTGGCCGGCGGCGATCTCGGCCACCATCTCGCCCTGCGCCATGGCGCGATGCGCCAGCATCGGCTCGCCGGTGACGTCGCCGATGGCAAAAATGCCGCGCATCGAGGTGCGGCACTGGTCGTCGATGCGGATGAATTTTCCCGCCATGTCGAGGTCGATCTGCTCCAGCCCCCAGCCTTCGGTCAGCGGCTTGCGGCCGACCGTGACCAGGATCCAGTCGGCGGCGACCTTGCCGTTCTTGCCGTCGGCCGTCTCGACCAGCAGCGCGTCGCCCTTGCCCATTTGCCCCTGGGTCGACAGCCCCCTGGCCTTGGCATTGGTCATCACCTCGACGCCGAGCTCGCCGAGCCGCTTCAGAACCGGCCGCGTCAATTCCGCGTCATACTGCGCAAGCACGCGCGGCAGCGCTTCGACCACGGTCACCTTGGCGCCCATCTTGGCGAAGGCCATGCCGAGCTCCAGCCCGATATAGCCGCCGCCGACCACGGCGAGCGTCTTCGGCACCTCGCTCAGCGCCAGCGCTTCCGTCGACGAGATGACCGGTCCGCCGAAGGGCAGGAACGGCAATTCCACCGGCGCCGAGCCGGTCGCGATCACCACCGTCTCGGCGCGGATCACCTGCGTGCCGGTCTCGGTCTCGACCTCGACGGTCTTGCCGTCCCGGAACGTCGCCCAGCCATGCACGGTCTTGACCCTGGCCTTCTTGAGCAGTCCGGCCACGCCGCTGTTGAGCCGGCCAACGATGCCGTCCTTCCACGCCACTGTCTTGGTCAGATCGAGCGCCGGCTCGCCTATTCTGATGCCAAGCGGGTCCTTGCCGCCGGCCATATGGACGACCTTGTCGAACTCCTCCGCTGCATGGATGAGCGCCTTGGACGGGATGCAGCCGACATTGAGGCAGGTGCCGCCCGGCTTCGCAACCTCGACGATCACCGTGTCGACGCCGAGCTGGCCGGCGCGGATGGCGCAGACATAGCCGCCGGGACCGGCGCCGATGACGAGCAGCTTGCAGGAGATTTCTTTCATGATGTGGTCCTTCGATCCGAGGGAACGTTCCGTCGCGATCTTTCGCGCCCCCCTCTGTCCTGCCGGACATCTCCGCCACGAGGGGGAGATCAGCAGCTTCGTCGTTTCGTTCATTCCTGCAACGGTGGAGATTGGCGAAATCCGGCGTGACGTCCAATCTCCCCCCTTGTGGGGGAGATGCCTGGCAAGGCAGAGGGGGGCGCTGTCCCGCCATCATCTCGGATGTTCCCCCTCAATCCACGAAGATCAGCGCCGGCGTCTCCAGCAGCGCCTTGATCCGCTGCACGAACACCGCGGCATCCCAGCCGTCGATGACGCGATGGTCGAAACTGGACGACAGGTTCATCATCTTGCGCGGGATGAACTGGGTGCCGTCCCATACCGGCCGCACCATCATCTTGTTGACGCCGACGATCGCCACCTCCGGATGGTTGATGACCGGCGTCGTCGCGACCCCGCCCATCGCGCCGAGCGAGGTGATGGTGATGGTCGAGCCGGAAAGCTCCTCGCGGCTCGCCGTGCCGGACTTGGCCGCCTCGGCAAGCCGGTTGACCTCGGCGGCGCAATCCCAGATGTCGCGCGCCTCGGCATGCTTGACCACCGGCACCACAAGTCCGGTGGGCGTCTGCGCGGCGATGCCGATATGGATGCCTTCATGCTGGTGGATGACGCCGGCCTCGTCGTCGAACAGCGCGTTGAGGTTCGGCTGGTCGGCGATCGCCTTGACCATCGCCCGCATCAGGAAGGGCAGCAGCGTCAGCTTGGGGCGATCGGTCCGCTTCTCCTTGTTGAGGGTCGCGCGCAGCTCCTCCAGCGCCGTGACGTCGATCTCCTCGACATAGGTGATGTGCGGGATGCGCGATTTGGCGAGCGACATTTTCTCGGCGATCTTGCGCCGCAGGCCGACAACCTTGATGTCCTCGACGCCGTCCTTCGGCGCAAGGCCGGTGGCGCGGGCAAGCTGCGGTCCACGCGCCAGGAAGGCCTCGATGTCCTCATGGCTGATGCGCCCGGCCGGGCCGCTGCCCGCAACCTGGCGAAGGTCGATGCCGGCTTCCTTGGCGCGCAGGCGAACGGCGGGTGAAGCCAGTGGTTTCTCGCCCTCTGGGCGCGGCGCGCCGGCGACGGACGATGGGCGCGCGCTCTTCGGGGCAGCGACCGACGGCGATGCTTTCGCCGGCGGCTCCGCTGCCTTCGGCGCTGCTTTCGGGGCGCTCGGGGCCGGTTCGGGCTTCACCTCGACCGCCTTGGCCGCCGCCTCGGCCTTGGACGCAAGCTCGGCGGCGCCGCCCTTGACGTTTCCTTCGCCGGCTACCTTCAGCCGCACGATCGGCGAGCCGATCGCCACCGTGTCGCCGATCTCGGCGCCGAGCCAAAGGATCTCGCCGTCGACCGGCGACGGGATCTCGACCGTCGCCTTGTCGGTCATGACCGCCGCCAGCACAGCGTCCTCGCGCACCAGGTCGCCGATCTTGACATGCCACTCGACAAGCTCGGCCTCGGCGACGCCTTCGCCGACATCGGGAAGCTTGATCACATATTCACCCATCCTCAGGCTTCCCCCTTCTTCAAGCTTCAATCGTCTCGACGAGGGCGCGCCCGACCCGCGCCGGGCCGGGGAAATACTCCCACTCCTGCGCATGCGGGTAGGGCGTGTCCCAGCCGGCGACCCGCGCTACCGGGGCTTCCAGATGGTAGAAGCAGTTTTCCTGCACCAGCGCGACCAGCTCGGCGCCGAAGCCGGAGGTGAGCGTCGCCTCGTGCACGACGACGCAGCGCCCGGTCTTCTTCACCGACGCGACGATGGTGTCGAGATCCAGCGGCAACAGCGTCCTGAGATCGATGATCTCGGCATCGATGCCGGTCTCGTCGGCCGCAGCCTGCGCGACATAGACCATGGTGCCGTAAGCAAGCACGGTGACGGCCGAGCCCGGCCTTCGGATCGCCGCCTTGCCGAGCGGGATGGTGTAATGGCCGTCGGCGACCTCGCCGAGCTCATGCTTCGACCATGGCGTCACCGGCCGGTCGTGATGGCCGTCGAAGGGACCGTTGTAGAGCCGCTTCGGCTCGAGGAAGATCACCGGGTCCGGATCCTCGATCGCCGCGATCAGAAGCCCCTTGGCGTCGTGCGGATTGGACGGCACCACCGTCTTCAGGCCCGACACATGCGTGAATAGAGCTTCCGGGCTCTGGCTGTGCGTCTGGCCGCCGAAAATGCCGCCGCCGGTCGGCATGCGCACCACGATCGGGCAGGTGAAATCGCCGTTCGAGCGGTAGCGCAGCCGCGCCGCTTCCGAGACGATCTGGTCGTAGGCCGGGTAGACATAGTCGGCGAACTGCACCTCGACGCACGGCTTCAGCCCATAGGCGGCCATGCCGATGGCGGCGCCGACAATGCCGGATTCGCTGATCGGCGCGTCGAAGCAGCGGTTCTTGCCGTATTTGGCCTGCAACCCTTGTGTGCAGCGGAAGACGCCGCCGAAGAAACCGACATCCTCGCCGAACACAACGACGCGCTCGTCGCTTCCCATGGACACGTCCATGGCGTCGCGGATCGCCTCGATCATCGTCCGTCTTGGCATGGTCAGACCCCCGCCTGCTGGCGCTGGCGCCTGAGATGCGGCGGCATCTCGGCGTAGACGCCTTCGAACATGTCGCGGGTCGAGGGCTTGCCGCCGGCATGCAGCGTGCCGTGACTCTCGGCCTCCTTCTGCGCCGCGATCACCGTCTCCAGGATCTCCGCCTCTGCCTGGGTGTGGCGCTCCTCCGACCAGGCGCCTTGGCGGATGAGATGGTTCTTCAGCCGGATGATCGGGTCGCCGAGCGGCCAGGCATCTGACTCCGCCTTCGGCCGATAGGCGGACGGATCGTCCGAGCTCGAATGCGCGCCAGCGCGGTAGGTGACATATTCGACCAGCGTCGGCCCGAGGTTGTTCCGCGCCCGCTCGGCCGCCCACTTGGCCACCGCATAGACGGCGAGATAGTCGTTGCCGTCGACACGCAGCGCCGGAATGCCGAAGCCCAGGCCCCGCGCGGCGAAAGTGCCGGAGCCGCCGCGCGCGATCCCTTGAAAGGTCGAGATCGCCCACTGGTTGTTGACGACGTTGAGGATGACCGGCGCCTTGTAGGTCGAGGCGAAGACCAGCGCCGAGTGGAAATCCGATTCCGCCGTCGAGCCGTCGCCGATCCAGGCCGCGGCGATGCGCGAATCCTTCGAGATCGCCGAGGCCATCGCCCAGCCGACCGCCTGGATGTATTGCGTCGCCAGATTGCCGGAGATCGAGAAGAAGCCGTGCTCCTTCGACGAATACATGATCGGCAGCTGCCGGCCCTTCAGCGGATCGGCCTCGTTGGAATAGATCTGGTTCATCATCGTGACCATCGGATAGCCGTCGGCGATCAGCAGGCCGGCTTGCCGATAGGTCGGGAAATTCATGTCGCCCGGCTTGAGCGCCTTGCGGAAGGCCGAGCTCACCGCCTCTTCGCCGAGATGCTGCATGTAGAAGGAGGTCTTGCCCTGGCGCTGCGCCATCTGCATGCGCGCATCGAAGGTCCTGAGCCGCATCATGTTGCGCAGGCCCTCGAGCAGCTCCTCGTCGGTGAGCAGCCCGGCCCATGGACCGACGGCCTCGCCGGCGCGGTTGAGCACCCGGATGATGGAGAAGGCCATGTCGCGGATGGTGCGCGGATCGACGTCGATCTCCGGGCGCGGCACCGAGCCAGCCTTGGGAATGGTCACATTCGAGAAATCGGGCGTGCCGCCGGGCCGGACCTCGGGCTCGGGCACATGAAAGCGCAACATTCCAGCATCGGCCATGAGCTCACGTCCTCCAATGTTGCCGGTGCGATATTTGCACATCCGCGCCGCCATTTCATCGGGCGAGATGCCGGCCGTCCCCCGGCTTCTCGGCTGATCAAGGCCGATACGGCGCGCTGGCGCCAAGATGCAGACATGACGGCGAAATTTCTTGTCGATGTTTTCCGGCGTCACGCAATTTGACGCTAGTTTCTCCTCGGCTTGCCGCAATAGGCGGCAAACCGAGAGCTTCCATTGATTCAGGTTGGCCCCAAAGGGTCAAAATCTTATCTTGGCAAGGTCGGTTAGAGAGATGTGGCAATGCGAGCACGATTGAGGTTCTTCATCGCCTTGGCGATTGTGGGGGTTCTGGTCGGCTCCGGTGGGGTTGCTTTCGCCAAATCAGACTCCCAGTCGGACGACTGCATCAGCAGTTTCTATCGTACGAAGGATGCCGCGTGCCTCGACCGTCTGATCAGCACCTTGGACAAGCTCCCGACCGGTACTGAGAATGGCACAATCATCGGATTTTTCGCTGCGCTGTTTGACGGCTCGCCGGAACTGCGGCGAACGCTGCTGGATGGCGTGCCCTCCGACCGCGCAGCCGGCATTTATTTGGCCGCCCTTCGCAAGGCTGGACTGACGGACGATGCACGGCGTTTCGCATCAAGCCGAAGATTAGAGGATCGAGCCGCCACGGACATCATCGTCCTGAAGGACGTATTGCCTGCCTCAGTGCCGTCGGACAATGACTTGCTGCTCGGCGCCTATATGGCCACAGGCGACATGTCTCACATTGATCATATTCTGGAGAATCTTCGCACCAGCCGTGACGGTATGGCGGCGGACGCGATCCGCATCGGCCTTGTCATGGGAAAATTCGGGGGCGCGGGAGCCCCGGACCGCCCCAATCTCCTGATCATCGCCGCTTGTCGGAAATATGGGTGTCCCAAGAACCAGCCATCAATGGATATGATGCGCTCACTGACGCTCGCATCGGCGGTATGGGCCTTAGAGTCATTGGCAAAGAACGACGCTGCCGTCAGACAGGAACTCGATCGCTTCTTCGAGGGCAACCCTCGCTTGGCGGCCATTTTCGCAAGAGAGCAGAACGCCTTTGCCAACTATTTGACCTTCGTGGCCTTGTGGCCGGTCAAGAAGGACGAGTCCCTTGACGCGGCGTTGACAGATTACGAACGCCTCGGCGCGGCCGATGCCTTACTTGAGCCTGATGGCGTCCTGAAATCTCTGGAGAACAGGAAATAGCGGCGGCCGCCGACATTTGTTCACCCGGCGCTCGAGCCATGCTAACTCACCCCGTATGGCACAGAAGAAAGGATACGAGGTCGATTCGTGGCTCGCGAAGCCGGATCCGGCCATGGCAATCGTCCTGCTTTACGGCCCCGACCGCGGCCTTGTCGCCGAGCGGGCAAAAGCCTTCGCCGCGAAGACCGGCCTGCCGCTCGACGACCCGTTCTCGGTGGTCAAGCTCGACGGCGCGGAGGTCGACCGCGACGAGGGCCGCCTGCTCGACGAGGCCCGCACCGTGCCGATGTTCTCCGACCGGCGTCTGCTCTGGGTGCGCAACGCCAGCGGCCAGAAGGCGCTGGCCGACGACATCAAGGCGCTGACGGCCGAACCGGCGCGGGACGCGATCATTCTGATTGAAGCGGGCGACCTGAAGAAGGGCACTGGGCTTCGGGCCATCGTCGAGGCCGCCGGCAACGCCATCGCCTTGCCCTGCTACGCCGACGAGGCCCGCGACCTGGATTCGGTGATCGACGACGAATTGCGCAAGGCCGGCATGTCGATGACGCTCGACGCCCGCCAGGCGCTGCGCCGCAATCTCGGCGGCGACCGCCTCGCCTCGCGCGGCGAGATCGAGAAGCTGGTTCTCTACGCGCACGGCCGCAAGGAGATCGGCATCGACGACGTCGGCGCGCTGTCGGGCGATGTCTCCGGCGCTTCCTTCGACGCCGCGGTCGACGCCATGCTGGACGGCAAGGTCGGCGACTTCGACATCGCCTTCACCCGCCACTGCCAGTCTGGCGGCCACCCTTTCCTGGTGCTGTCGTCGGCGATGCGGCAATTGCAGGCGATCCAGCTGATGCGCGGCCAGATGGAGGCCGGCGGCCGCAACGCCGCCTCGGTCATGGCCGGCGCCCGCCCGCCGGTGTTTTTCTCGCGCCGCAAGCTGGTGGAGAAGACGCTCGAGCGCTGGAATGTCGAGGCGCTTGGGCGGGCGCTCAACCGCCTGCAGACGGCGGTGCTGCAGACCCGCAAACGGCCGGATTTGTCCGAGGCGCTGGCAAGGCAGGCGCTGCTGGGGATCGCGGTCGAGAGCGCCAGGCTGGGACAAAGGTAGGCGAGCGGCCGATCTCCCCCCTTGTGGGGGAGATGTCCGGCAGGACAGAGGGGGGGCGCTGTCCCGCCGTACTTCTGGATCGACAAGGCCCGCCATGATCCGGCATTCTGTTTTGGAGCATCGCTTGAGCGACAGGCTTCCCTCTCGTCTATCACCAATATATCAGTTTAAAAACATGATCGTAAGCCACCAGAGCGCTGTCTCGGACTGAACCTTCCCGCCCGCTCGCCGTCGGTCAGTTCATCATCATGGCGTCCGCCGGCTGGAAGGTTGGCAGCGCTTGTGGAAAGACCAGTGCCGCCGCGCCGTAGAGAAGCAGAGCGACACCCGACAGCTTCGCTATCCGCTCTCCTGACGCGAGGGTCTTTTCCGCGAAAACCAGCAAGGTGACCACGGCCATGGCGGCGAGGTTCATGATCCCGAGAGGAAAGAGAGCAAGGAACAACAGCCAGCAGCAGCCCAGGCAAAAGAGGCCATGTTCCAGGCCCATGCGCACCGCGCCCCACTGACCATCACGCCATGAGGTCAGGATGAAGCCGATCGGCGTCCGGCATTTGGCGAGGCACAGATCTTTCAGCGGGGAGAGCTGATAGGCGCCCGCCATCATCAACAGCACGCCGCCGATGCGCGCCGCCGCCGCCGCGGACAATCCACATGCTCGGCGAGCATCTCAGCGCCCGCCGCGCCGGCAAAGGCGAGAAGGCCCGTCAGCCCCCAAACCAGCAGGTAGCCCGCCACGAACACCCAGGTCGAGACAAAGGTTTCGCCGCGGCCCTGCTTGCCGGCCTGGACCTGGTGAAACGTCAGGATCATCGGCGCGGCCGTTGGAAACATCATCGCGACCATCATGATCATCCAGGCGGCGAGAAACAGCGGCGCCGTCATGCCCATGGTGGGTGAGTACATGCCCATGCGCATGTCCGCGTCGTTGCCGATCTGCCGCCAGATGAGCAAGGTCCACGCCGCCGCCGCGATAGCGATCAGCAGCGCGAGAACGATGTTTCGCTGCAGCGTCAACGCCATGGGCGAGTGAGGTCCGAGCATGCGGCCAGGCGCTATTGCTGGCCGGACCAATTGATCGGCGCGTAATGTCCGTTCCGGCGCGAATTGTCCCAACTCATGCCATGGTCGCTGAACGTGCTGACCTCCGCCCCCATCGCCAGAGCCAGCCAGTCGGGATTGATCGGATGGCCGGTGGCCGCCCACATCTGCCCGTCCTCGCGCATTGTCGGCAGCGGTTCGACCGCCATCTTCAGGACGCCCGCAATCTCCGCCGACCGCTTCTTGCCGTCTATCCGGTAGCTTATCGGAACCTTCTTGGCTCCGAGATTGGTGCCGATCATGGGTGCCAGCAAGGCCATCGGACCGCCCGCGGCGCCGGTGAAGATCGCGCCCAGCGCCTCCGTTTGCCTGTCATCGGCGCGTTCGTCGATATAGGCGGCAGCCGTCCAATTGCCGTCCGCCATCGGACCCGGCGTGTGGGCAACCATCGCGACGCTGAGGCCATCCAATCGAACGTCGCCGAAATTGCCCTTGTCGATGTGAAAGACCAGGCCGACGTCGCAAACGCCTTTCGTCGGCTTCGATGTCAGCTGCGCATTGGTGGACAGCAGGCAAGGACATACGACATCGCAGCTACAATTTTCGAAGTAACTTCCAGACAATTGCCAGCTGACCGCCATCTACACCTCCCATTTGTGTCAGGCGCATCGGCAGGATCGCTTCGGGTGGCGCCGCTTCACGTCGATCGCGGCAAATAGCCCACGCCGCGACCGATCGGCACGCCAGGGCATAGAATTTAGTTGTATCTAATGCAGGTTACGCCGATGCCCGGCACTCTCAAGCCAAGCACCCGGCACCGGCGGCTGCGATGGCCAGACGGGCGGACCTGTTGGAGAGCTGACAAGACAAGCGCTGCTCGGCATTGCGATTGAGAGCGCGAGATTGGGGCAGAAGTAGAGAGCAACCCCGGCGATTGGCGAAAGCCGAGATGCCGGCTGATCTCCCCCTTGCGGGGGAGATGGCTGGCAAGCCAGAGGGGGGCGCTGTCCCGCAACATATCCTTCGTCATTCTAGGGCGAAGCAAGGAGCGAAGCGACGCGCGCAGACCCTAGAATCCATGCCGTGACATTGGCCGTAGAATGCTGCCGTCCAGATTAGCCGTTGACGATAGTGCCAGCTAAGATCGGCCACATGACAGGCTACGTCTACATGACGCAAGCCAGAAAGGCGGCACGATCTATATCGGTGTCACCAACGACCTTGCTCGCCGGATGCCCGAGCACAAGACCGGCCCAGGCTCCAGCTTCACCAGCCGTTACGGCGTGCAGCGTTTGGTCTGGTACGAGGAGTATTTCGACATCACCGACGCCATCCGGCGTGAGACGTCATTGAAGCGCTGGCCGCGCCAATGGAAGGTTGAATTGATCGAGAAGACCAATCCTGAATGGTTCGAGCTGTTTCGCGGATTTGGCTGGTGAGCATTCTGGCTCTCAGGCGTCACGGCATGGATTCTAGGGTCTGCGCGCGTCGCTTCGCTCCTTGCTCCGCCCTGGAATGACGAAGGATGCGTTGGCGAGACAGCGTACCCTTCTCAGAGGGGAGATTTGCAGCTCCTCGCCGATTGCCAATCGCCATGGAAAAAGGGCCGGCACATCGCCCGCCCTCCCCGCGTCTATCACCGATATATCAGGCATATCCAGTCTTAAACCGGAACTTTCATTAGCCGGCTAATTCGTTGCGCGTCAGCAACTTACCGCTCGTCCTTCAGGCGCCGGCACAGCTCGTCGAGCTGGTCCAGCGTGCGATAGCTGACCCGCAGCGTGCCGCCTTTGCCCTTGTGCTCGACCGACACGATCATGCCGATCGTGTCGGTCATCAGCTTCTCCAGCGCCAGCGTGTCGGGGTCCTTCTCCGGCGCGCTCGCCGCGGACTTCACCTTGGCGGGCGTCGGCCCTGCGGGCATCTGCGCCAGCGCCTCGGCCTGGCGCACCGAAAGCCCCTCCTTGACGATGCGCTTGGCAAGGCCGGCCGGATCCTCGGCTGTGACCAGCGTGCGGGCATGGCCGGCCGACAAATCGCCATCGACCAGCATGTCGCGGATGACATTGGGGAGCTTCAAAAGACGCAGCGTGTTGGCGACATGGCTGCGGCTCTTGCCGATCACCTGGCCGAGATCGGCCTGGGTGTAGCCGTGCTCGTCGATCAGTTGCTGGTAGCCTTGCGCTTCCTCGACCGGGTTGAGGTCGGCGCGCTGCACGTTCTCGATGATCGCCAGTTCCAGCGCCGTGCGGTCGTTGACGTCGCGCACGATGAGCGGAATCTCGGTCAGGCCGGCGCGCTGCGCCGCCCGCCAGCGCCGCTCGCCGGCGATGATCTCGTAGCGGCCGGGAGATGAGGGCGAGGGCCGCGCCACCACCGGCTGCACCACGCCATGCTCGCGGATCGACTGCGCGAGATCGGTAAGCTCGGCGTCGCCGAAATGCCGGCGCGGGTTCTTTGGATTCGGGCTGACGAACTCGATCGGCACCTTGCCGTCCGCGGCCACCGCGCTCGGCTTTTCCGGCGCCGCCGGACGGTCGATCTCGCCGATCAGCGCCGCGAGGCCGCGGCCCAGTCTTTTTCTCGATTGGTCTTCGCTCATTACCCTGTCCAGATCGTTACGGAATCGAATCGGCTATTCGTTAATGGAATTTGGCCTGTCCTGCGGCTCAGGCCGCGCGCAGCTTGCGCTCGCGGCGGATCACTTCCGAGGCGAGCTGCAGGTAAGCCTGGCTGCCAGAGCATTTGAGATCGTAGAGGATCGCCGGCTTGCCGTAGGACGGCGCTTCGGAGACGCGCACGTTGCGCGGGATGATCGTCTCATAGACCTTGTCGCCCATATGGGTGCGCACGTCCTGCACCACCTGGTTGGCGAGGTTGTTGCGCCCGTCATACATGGTGAGCACGATGCCCTGGATGGTGAGATCCGGATTGATCGTTCCGCGCACCTGCTCGACCGTTTCGAGGAGCTGGCTTAGACCTTCGAGCGCGAAGAACTCGCATTGCAGCGGCACCAGAACGGAATCGGCTGCCGCCATTGAATTCAAGGTCAAAAGATTGAGCGAGGGCGGGCAGTCGATCAGCACGTAGCCGAACGGCGCCGAACGCTCGGCCGCCGCACGCAGCGCGTTGCGCAGCCTCAGCACCCGGTCCGGCGCCGAGGCGATCTCCATTTCGATGCCGAGCAGGTCGAGCGTCGAAGGAACGATGGACAAGCCCGGCACCGCCGTCGGTACCGCGGCCGCTTCCAGCTCGAGCTCGCCGGTTAGCACATCGTAGGACGATACGGTGCGGTCCTTGCGGTCGATGCCCAGCCCGGTGCTGGCATTGCCCTGCGGATCGAGATCGACGATCAGCACCCGCTCGCCGATCGCCGCCAGCGCCGTGGCCAGGTTGATGGCCGTGGTGGTCTTGCCGACGCCGCCCTTCTGGTTGGCGACGGTGATGATACGCGGTCCAGTTTTCATGGGTTTATGCCAGTAATTCATTGCGGGGTCGCCGGGCGCAAATCGGTGATTTCCAGGATGACGCCGTGAGGGTCGGTCATGCTTGGATGTTCTACCAGATCGAAGGCCCAGCGGTGAGCGCTTTCTTCCACTTCGGCCCGGTAATCCCGGCCTTTGTGGAAAAGCCCGCGCGCCCCGTTGGTCAACCATGGCGCCGACAGATCAAGCAGGTCCGGAAGTGCCGCCAATGCCCGCGCCGTCACGATTTCCGGTGCGGAAACAAGGGGATAGCTGTCATCGATTCGCTTGGCCAGGACGCGCGCCGGCAGGTCGAACTGGCCGATGACGGATTGCAGGAACGATGCTTTCTTGCGGTTGCTCTCGACCAGATCGATCGCGGCGCCCGGACGCTCGGCAAGCAGGAAACCGAGCACCAGTCCGGGAAAGCCGCCGCCCGAGCCGAGATCGACCCAGCGCATTGCCGCGGGTGCGATTCGGGCAAGCTGCGCGCTGTCCAGGATGTGGCGGCGCCAGACATCGTCCAGTGTCGACGGCGCCGCCAGATTGATGCTGCGGTTCCATTTCAGGAAGAGCTGCTCGAAGGCTTGCAGGCGTTCGAATGTTTCACGTGAAACCGGACCTGCCGCTTTCTGCAGCTCCGCCCAGGCATCGGCGCTCACGCCACCGACCTTCGCGCAGCGAGCTCGGCATTGCGGACATGGGCGACGATGATCGCCAGCGCCGCCGGTGTCATGCCTTCCATGCGCTGCGCGTCGGCGATCGAGCGCGGCTGCCGCATCTTCATCTTCTGCTTCAGCTCGTTGGAAAGGCCCGGCACCTCGGAGAAGTCGATGCTCTCCGGAATGAGCCGCGACTCTTCATGCCTGATCTGCGCGACGTCGGCCTGCTGCCGTTCGAGATAGACGGCATATTTCGCTTCCGTCTCCAGCCGCTCGGCCGTCTTCGCGTCAAGAGCGGCGAAACGCGGCTCGACACGGCTCACCCAGGCCATGTCGACGCCCGGATGCGCGAGCAGCTCGTAGGCCGAGCGACGCACCCCGTCCTTGTTGATCTCCAGCCCATGCCGCGCCGCTTCGTTCGGCGTGAATGTAATCGACTTTGCCAGCGCACGCGCATGGTCGAGCTTGCTCGCCATGCCGTCGAATCGCTGCATGCGCTCCGACGAGGCAATCCCGAGCCGGCCGGCCAGCGGCGTCAGCCGCTCATCGGCATTGTCGGCGCGCAGCGAAAGCCGGAACTCGGCCCGCGAGGTGAACATGCGATAGGGCTCGGCGATGCCGCGGCTGGTCAGGTCGTCGACCATTACGCCGATATAGGCTTCGGTGCGGCTGAGCACGACCGGCTCGCCGCCCGACGCCTTGCGCGCTGCATTGATGCCGGCGAGCAGGCCTTGCGCCCCGGCCTCTTCATAGCCGGTGGTGCCGTTGATCTGCCCGGCCAGGAACAGGCCCTCGACGCGCTTCGTCTCCAGCGTTGTCTTGAGCTCGCGCGGATCGACATGGTCGTATTCGATCGCGTAGCCGGGCTGCAGCATCGTCGCCTTTTCCAAGCCGGGGATCGTCTTCAGTATGTCGAGCTGCACGTCTTCCGGCAGGGAGGTCGAAATGCCGTTCGGATAGACGGTGTCGTCGTCGAGGCCTTCCGGCTCGAGGAAGATCTGGTGGCCTTCGCGATCGCCGAACTTCACGATCTTGTCCTCGATCGAAGGGCAGTAGCGCGGGCCGACACCTTCGATCGAGCCGGAATACATCGCCGAACGGCCAAGATTGAGGCGAATCAGCTCATGCGTCGCCGTCGAGGTGCGGGTGATGCCGCAATGGATCTGCGGGTTGGCGATGCGGTCGGTCATCAGCGAGAACGGCACCGGGTCCTCGTCCGCCGCCTGGCTCTCCAGCGACGCCCAGTCGATCGTGCGGCCGTCGAGGCGAGGGGGCGTCCCGGTCTTCAGCCGTCCGAGCTTGAAGCCTGCACGAGCCATCGTCGCGGAAAGCCCGTGGCTTGCCTGCTCGTTCATGCGGCCGGCGACGATCTTCTTCTCGCCGATATGGATCAGCCCGCGCAGGAACGTGCCGGTGGTCAGCACGACGGCGCCGCAAGCGAGGCGCCGGTCGCCGGAGACCAGCACGGCCGCGATCCGGCCGTGCTCGATCTCCAGATCGAGCACCTCGCCCTCGACCACGTCGAGATTGGCCTGCTCGCGGATCGCAGCCTGCATGGCGAGGCGATAGAGCTTGCGGTCAGCCTGGGCGCGCGGTCCGCGCACAGCCGGGCCCTTGCGGCGATTGAGCAAACGGAACTGGATGCCGGCGGCATCCGCAATGCGCCCCATCAATCCGTCCATGGCATCGATCTCGCGCACCAGATGGCCTTTGCCCAGGCCGCCGATCGCCGGGTTGCAGGACATGACACCGATCGTGTCGAAACGCAGCGTCACCAGCGCGGTCCTGGCGCCGGCGCGCGCGGCAGCGCTGGCCGCCTCGCATCCGGCATGGCCGCCGCCCACCACCACCACATCATAGTGATCGGTCATTTCGAGAATCCGCTTTCAGAGATCGGTTGACACATGTCCCCGACGGCCTTCGCTGTCAAGGACGAAGCCCGGACTCGTTTCACGTGAAACATCTGTCCGATACCTCTTGCGAATGTTTCACGTGAGTCAATCGCCCGCCCGATCGCGCATCGCTGTTTCACGTGAATCACTTACCGATGCAGAACTGCGAGAAGATGACGTCGAGCATGTCCTCGACATCGACCGCGCCGACGATCCGCCCGAGCCGCTCGCTTGCCAGCCGCAATTCCTCCGCCCGCAACTCCTGGCTCAATCCCACTACGGCAGCCGAGAGGAAATCCTGAGCTTCGGCCAGCAATTCGACATGCCTCAGCCTGGACGGCAGAACGTCTCCGGTGTCTCCGATTGCCGACGCCGCGCGCCGTGCGATCTCGTCCAGCAAATCCGAAAGGCCGGTTCCGGTCGTCGAGGAAATCACCAGGTCATACTCATGCGACGGCGCTGCGCCGAGATCGACCTTCGTGCCTATCCTCAGCGAAGGAATATCGCCGGGAACTGCGCCCACCGCCAGCGGGTCGGCAATGTCTTCCAGCAACAAGACAAGGTTCGCTTCACGGGCCCGGGCGCGCGCTCTTTCAATCCCGATCGCTTCAACCTTGCCGCTGCCATCGCGCAGCCCAGCCGTGTCGACCACCCGGACCATCATCCCGTTGAGATCAAGCACCACTTCAAGCAGGTCGCGGGTCGTTCCCGGTTCGTCCGTGACGATCGCAGCCTCGCGTCGGGCCAGCGCATTGAACAGGCTGGACTTGCCGGCATTCGGCGCCCCGAGAATAACCACTTCGAATCCATCGCGAATGACCTCGGCGGCTTTGAATCCCCGGATGTGGTGTCCGATCTCATGGATCATTCTTGCCACGTCGGCCCAGACCGCGTCGGACACGGAACCTGGCACGTCCTCTTCGTCGGCGAAGTCGATCTCGGCTTCGATCATCGCCCGCGCCTGGATCAGCCGTCGGCGCCAGCTCGAATAGAGCGCGCTCTGCGCTCCCTCGGCATTGCGCACGGCGAAGCGGCGCTGGGCCTCGGTCTCGGCGTTGACGAGGTCGGCCAATGCCTCCGTCTCGACCAGATCGAGTTTGCCGTTAAGGAATGCGCGGCGGGTGAATTCGCCGGGCTCGGCATGTCTGACGCCCTCGAAGCCGGTGATCGTCTCCAGCATTTTCGCGGCGACGGCGCGGCTGCCGTGGACATGGAACTCGGCAACGTCCTCGCCGGTGAAGCTGCCGGGCCCCGGAAAGAACAGGACGAGCCCGTGGTCGATGACCGAACCGTCAGGCGCCTTCAGCTTGCGCAACGTGGTAAACCGATCCTTAACCGTGCCGCCGGCGATCGTTTCGACCACGAATCGAGTCTTGGGGCCGGAGACGCGGACCACGGCGATGCCGGCGGGCAAGCGGCCACTCGACAGCGCCGCGATCGTATCCTTCGAAGTTACCATTTGCCCGACCTGCCGAACCACCCTAGGTATCTTCTTCACGCGCCGTTCCGCACGGAAGCCGCGGCTTTCGCGGAATTGCGTTGCCATCAACGAACCGAGCCGCCCATCGTGACCCTGCCCGCGCGAAACCTGCTTGCCGAAGAGGCGAGCCCCTATCTGCAGCAGCACAGCGACAATCCCGTGCACTGGCGAGCCTGGTCGCCGGACGCCCTTGCCGAAGCCAGGGAACACGGGCGCCCGATTCTGCTCTCCATCGGCTATGCCGCCTGCCATTGGTGCCATGTCATGGCGCATGAAAGCTTCGAGAACGACGCCGTCGCCGCCGTCATGAACCGGCTCTTCGTCAATATCAAGGTCGATCGCGAGGAGCGTCCGGACATCGACCAGATCTATATGGCAGCGCTCCATGCCATGGGCGAGCAGGGCGGCTGGCCACTGACCATGTTCCTGACGCCCGACGGCAAGCCCTTCTGGGGCGGCACCTATTTTCCGCGCGAGGCGCGCTATGGCCGGCCGGGATTCGTCCAGGTGCTGGAAGCGGTCGACAAGGCCTGGCGCGAAAAGCAGCAAAGCCTCGCCGAAAGCGCCGATGGCCTGACCGTCCATGTCGAGCAGCGGTTGGCCGGGGCGAAAGGCAAGGCGGTGCTCGACCGCGACACGCTTGCCGATCTTGCCGCCCGCCTCGACGGCATGATCGACCGCGACCTCGGCGGCTTGCGCGGCGCGCCGAAATTCCCCAATGCGCCCTTCATGCAGACCCTCTGGCTGTCCTGGCTGCGCGACGGCCGGACCACCCATCGCGACGCGGTGCTCACCAGCCTGGAAAAGATGCTTGCCGGCGGCATCTACGATCATGTCGGCGGCGGCCTCAGCCGCTATTCGACCGACGCCGAATGGCTGGTGCCGCATTTCGAGAAGATGCTTTACGACAACGCCCAGCTCGTCCGTATGTGCAACTGGGCCTATGCCGCCACCGGCAACGACTTGTTCCGGGTACGAATCGAAGAAACCGTCGCCTGGCTGCTGCGCGAAATGCGGGTCGAAGGCGGCGCCTTCGCCGCCAGCCTCGACGCCGACAGCGAAGGCGAGGAGGGGCTCTTTTACACCTGGAGTCGGGACGAGGTCGAAACCGCGCTGGACGGCGATCCGGCCGCTTTCTTCCAATATTTCGAGCTCGCCGCCCCGCCAGGCTGGGAAGGCAAGCCGATCATCCGCCAGGGCGAGGCTCAACAGCGCCAGGGCGTCGCTGACCGCGATCAAATCGCCCCGCTGAAAGCGAAGCTGCTCGCCACGCGGGAAAAGCGCGTCAGGCCCGGACGCGACGGCAAGGCGCTCACCGACTGGAACGGCCTGATGATCGCAGCGCTGGCGGAGGCAGGTCGTTCGCTCGAACGAGCTGACTGGATCGACGCTGCCGCGAAGGCCTTCGCCCATATCGTCGCTGCCGGCAAGGACGGCCGGCTGGCGCATTCCATGCTTGGCGACAAGAAGCTGTTTCCGGCGCTGTCGAGCGACTATGCCGCCATGACCAATGCCGCAATCGCGCTGTTCGAGGCTACCGGGGATCCAGCCTATTCCGACCACGCCAAGCGTTTCATCGCCGAGCTCGACCGCTGGCATCAGGACGGCGAAAAGTCCGGCTACTATCTCACGGCATCCGACAGCGGCGACGTCCCGATCCGCATCCGCGGCGATGTCGACGAGGCGATCCCTTCGGCCACCAGCCAGATCGTCGAAGCGCTGGTGCGGCTATCTTCGCTCACCGGCGACCCCGATCTTTGGGAAAAAGCCTGGACGACGGCCGAACATGCCATGGGTCGCGCCGCGCAGCAGGCCTACGGCCAGGCCGGCATCGTCAACGCCGGCGCCCTGGCGCTCGAGCCGTTGAAGCTGATCCTCATCGACGACCGAGAATCTGCCAGCCTTGTTCCGGCTGCGAATCGGAATCCGGATCCGCGCCGGATCGATATCGTCGTGGCGGTCGGTACGGAAGCGAATCGACCGCTTCTGCCGGGCGGCGTGCTGCCGCCGACGGACAGGCCGGGCGCCTGGTTCTGCAGCGGCCAGGCGTGCTTGCCGGCGGTGACGGATTCGCGCGAGTTGGAGAAGCTGTTGCGGCAATAGTGAGTTCTCCTTCTCCCCTTGTGGGAGAAGGTGGATCGGCACGGAGCGCCGAGACGGATGAGGGGTGTTCCAGCGGAGTGAGACGTCAGCGTTCCCTGGAGCACCCCTCATCCGTCGCCTTTGGCGACACCTTCTCCCACAAGGGGCCTGTTGCGCAGTTAGCGCGGACAGACCCGCGAGGCGGTTTGGCCGTGAGGTCTCGCTCATTTTTGGCTTTTGGGGTGGAGTTTGATGGTGGCGGGCGGCCTTAGGCTGGATGCCGGACGCACCTATCCTGTGATTGCCGCCCATCGGCGCATGTTGAAAGCGATCGCGGCAAGTGTCACCTGGGCTGCGGCCTTGGCCAGTCCGACATAGCGGATTGTGGTCAGTTTCATGCGGTTCTTGAGCGTGGCGAAGGTCGTCTCCACCGCCGCCCGCCGTCGTGCGATCAGGCGATTGTAGCGCTTGAGCCGCTCGGGCAGCGAATGGTGCTTATTGGGGCGGCGGGCAATGCGCGGCTTCCTGCCCTCGGCCTTGAGCCGAGCACGCCGGGCATGCGTGTCATAGGCGGCATCCGCCCACACCGTCTTCTCGTCGCCTCGGATCAAGTGATCGGCCATTACCGTGTCGTTGACGTTGGCCGGCGTGGTGATCACCGTGCGGATCAGACCAGAGCCCTCGTCGACCCCAACATGGGCCTTGTAGCCGAAGGTAAAGCCGCCCTTGCCCCGCCGCACGGGACGGGCATCGGCATCCTTCGAGGGCCGCTCAGCTGTCGGCGGCGCCGAGACCGCATCGATCAGCGTCGCATCCAGCATCGTGCCGCGCTTCAGGATCACGCCGGCCTTCTCCACCTGCCGGTCCAGTTCGCCAAACAGCCTTTCCATCAGCCCCTCGCCGACAAGCAGGTTGCGGAAGCGCGACAGCACCGTGTGATCGGGAATGCTCTCCTCAAGGCCAAGCCCGACAAAGCGCCGGAATGACAGCCGGTCGCCCAGCGCCTCCTCGAGGTCGCGATCCGATAGCCCATAGAGCGATTGCAGCAGCAGTGCTTTGAACAGAACCAATGGCGGCCAGGCCGCACGTCCCGGGCCGCCATCGCGTAGCGGGTTGAGCAGCTTCTCGAAGCGATACCACTTCACCAGACCGGACAGCCGATCGAGCGGCGAGGATCCACCAGCAAGCTTCTGGCCCAGAAATGCTCCCGCCAGGCTCAACTGACCCGTTTGCTTCACCGCCATCGCGATTCCCTCCGAGTTCCAACTCAGAGAATCACAACCAGCCAATTATGCAACAGGCCCACAAGGGGAGAAGGCGGAGCGCTGCGCGGATCGACCCTCTCCACAAGGGGGAGGGTCGCCCAATCACGTATTCATCGAATCGAAGAAGTCGCCGTTGGTCTTGGTCTGCTTGAGCTTGTCGATGAGGAACTCGATCGCGTCGGTCGTGCCCATCGGCGCCAGGATGCGGCGCAGCACGAAGATCTTCTGCAGGTCCGAGCGCGGCACCAGAAGGTCTTCCTTGCGGGTGCCGGACTTGAGGATGTCGATCGCCGGGTAGATGCGCTTGTCGGCAACCTTGCGGTCGAGCTGGATTTCGCAGTTGCCGGTGCCCTTGAACTCTTCGAAGATGACTTCGTCCATGCGGCTGCCGGTGTCGATCAGCGCGGTGGCGATGATGGTCAGCGAGCCGCCTTCCTCGATATTGCGGGCCGCGCCGAAGAAGCGCTTCGGCCGCTGCAGCGCGTTGGCGTCGACACCGCCGGTCAGCACCTTGCCGGATGACGGCACGACGGTGTTGTAGGCGCGGCCGAGGCGCGTGATCGAATCGAGCAGGATGACGACGTCGCGGCCGTGCTCGACCAGGCGCTTGGCCTTCTCGATCACCATTTCGGCGACCTGCACATGGCGCGCCGCCGGCTCGTCGAAGGTCGAGGAGATCACTTCGCCTTTGACCGAGCGCTGCATGTCGGTCACTTCTTCCGGGCGCTCATCGATCAGAAGCACGATCAGGTAGCATTCCGGATGGTTGGCGGTGATCGAGTGCGCGATGTTCTGCAAAAGCACCGTCTTACCGGTGCGCGGCTGGGCGTTGATCAACGCGCGCTGGCCCTTGCCGATCGGCGCCACCAGGTCGATCACGCGCGGCGAGATGTCCTTGGTGGTCGGATTGTCGACCTCCATCTTCAGCCGCGAGGTCGGATAGAGCGGCGTCAGATTGTCGAAGTGGATCTTGTGGCGGATCTTCTCCGGGTCGTCGAAATTGATGGAGTTGACCTTGAGCAGCGCGAAATAGCGCTCGCCCTCTTTGGGGCTGCGGATCGGTCCCTCGACGGTGTCGCCGGTCTTCAGCGAAAAGCGCCTTATTTGCGAAGGCGAAATGTAGATGTCGTCGGGACCGGGCAGGTAGTTGGCATTGGCCGAGCGCAGGAAGCCGAAACCGTCCTGCAGCACCTCCACCACGCCGTCGCCGATGATCTCGACGTCCTGGGTGGCGAGCTTCTTCAGGATCGCGAACATCAGCTCCTGCTTGCGCATCACGCTGGCGTTCTCGACCTCGAGCGATTCGGCGTAAGCGATCAGCTCCGGCGGCTTCTTGTTCTTGAACTCGGTGAGTTTCATTTCTTGCATTAGATGGACTCTGGGCAGGCTTTGGGGAGAAAAAAATCGGCTGGATGCGACAAATGCCGGGCGCGGCCGAAAGCGAGAAAGGGGCGGCGCATGACGGGAAGGAAGACCCGTCTTTTATCGTCGGTCGTCTGAAAGAGCAAGCCGCCTTTTGCGGGGTCGTTCGAGCCTCAGAACGGCTTCACAATGACCAGGATGACGATGGCGATCATCAGCAATGTGGGGATTTCGTTGACGATCCGCCAGTGCCTGGCCGACTTTTCGTTCTTGTCCTCGGCGAATTTCCGCACCGCCCCGGCGAGATAGCCGTGCAGCCCCGAAAGCAGAAGCACCGCCGCGATCTTGGCGTGCAGCCAGCCACCCTGAAAATCGAACCCCTTCCAGGCGAGCCACAGCCCGAACACCCAGGTCACGATCATCGCCGGATTGATGATCGCCCTCAGCAGCCGGCGCTCCATCACCTTGAACGTCTCGGATTGCACGGAGCCTTTCTCGGCATCGACGTGATAGACGAACAGCCGCGGCAGATAGAGCATGCCGGCCATCCAGGAGATGACGGCAATGACATGGATGGCCTTCGCCCAGGGATAGAAACTGTCGGGCGCCGCGAAATAGAGGAGCGCCGTCAGCGCGACGAGAACGACGATGCCGACCGTCATGCGCTTCATCGCCTGGCCGGCGCTGTTCTCGGTACTCGTCCTGGTCATCGGTGGCTCCTCACCATTTTCACCATGGCCTCGACATGCGCCACCGGCGTTTCCGGCGTGATGCCATGGCCGAGATTGAAGATCAGCGGCCCGTCGCCCAGCATGCGAAGGATGGCGTCGACGCCGTCGGCCAGCGCCCTGCCGCCGGCGACCAGGCGAAGCGGATCGAGATTGCCCTGCACGGCGCCTTCGCCCTGCAACTCCTTCGCCATCGACAGCGGCACGGTCCAGTCGAGGCCGAGGCCCGTGATGCCTGTCTTCTCCCTGTAGTCGCGATAGCGCTCGCCGGCGCCCTTCGGAAATCCGATCACCGGAACATCCGGGTGCGCCGCCTTCACCTGCCGGACGATCTCCGCCACCGGTTCGACGCAGAACGTCTCGAAGGAAGGCTCATCGAGAACACCCGACCATGAATCGAAGATCTGCACCACATCGGCGCCGGCCTCGATCTGACGGATGAGATAGGCGGCCGAGTGATCGGCCAGTATCTTCAGAAGCCGCCCCAAGGCCTCGGGCTCGCGATAGGCGAAGAGCCGCGCCGGCCCCTGGTCCGGCGTGCCGTGGCCGGCAATCATATAGGTCGCGACCGTCCAGGGTGCGCCGCAGAAGCCGATCAGCGTCGTCTGGTCGGGAAGCGTGGCGCGCAGCCGTCGGACCGTCTCGTAGACCGGTTCGAGATTCACGTGAAACGTTTCGCCGTCCAGCGCCGCAATCTCGGCCGCGGCAATCGGCTTCAGGATCGGTCCTCGCCCCTCTTCGAAGCGGACCTCGCGGCCCAGTGCGTTGGGAACGACCAGGATGTCGGAGAACAGGATCGAGGCATCGAAGCCAAAACGCTCGATAGGCTGCAGCGTCACTTCGACGGCGAGGTCTGGATCGTAGCAGAGATCGAGGAAGGATCCGGCCCGCTTACGTGTCTCGCGGTATTCCGGAAGATAGCGGCCTGCCTGACGCATCAGCCAGAGCGGCGGCGGTGAAACCGTCTCGCCCTTGAGGACGTCCAGCATGATCCGTTTCCCAGTCATCCAGCGCTCGCCTCCCTACAGCGCCGCGCGTCCTAAGACGCGCAAAGGACGCTGCAGCACTTTCATCTAGCGCATGATCCATTCCGAACCTCCGGTTCGGAGTCATGCGCGGTCTCTTAAATCAAATATCTATTTTAAAAGAGTCTTCTGATTCTAAGAGTCTGTTGGTTGTGGTGGTTGCGACCTGTCCCGTCTGCCGCCCGAAAAGGCCAGTTAGCATATTGTCGCGCGGTCCTGTTCGCAAATTGGAGGGATCTGGGGAAGGACCGGATTCCGCTTTTCGAGTCAGCGGCTTGGCGTCCCGCGATCGAACTCCTGGCTGTGGATGAAACCGCTCTGGAAAAATTGATCCCCGGTTTTGTCCCCAGCGCCGCGATAGAGCCGACAGCGGGGCGAATTGTGGACAACCCGTCATCTGATACAGTCGCCCCGAACGGCCGGGCTTCTCCGTCCAGCCTTGTCCACAATTGCCCACAGCCAGGACCCATCCCCTGTGAACAAACCCCAGAGCTTCTTCCATCTGCATCTGATTTCCGACGCCACCGGCGAGACATTGCTGGCGGCGGGCCGCGCGGCGTCCGCCCAATACAAGGATGCGCGCGCCATCGAGCACATCTATCCGCTGATCCGCACCGAAAAGCAGGTCGCCAAGGTGTTCGAGGATATCGAGGAGGAGCCGGGCATCATTCTCTACACGGTGGTCGACCAGAAGCTGGCGCGCTCGATCGACGAGCGCTGCGCCGCCATGGGCCTGCCTTGCGTTTCGGTGCTGGAACCGGTGCTTGCCGTCTTCCAGTCCTATCTCGGCACGCCGGCCGGCCGCCGCGTCGGCGCCCAGCACGTGCTCGACGCCGAATATTTCCGCCGCATCGACGCGCTGAATTTCACCATGGAGCATGACGACGGCCAGCTGCCGACCAACATGGACGATGCCGATATCGTGCTCATCGGCATCTCGCGCACGTCGAAGACCCCGACCAGCATCTATCTCGCCAACCGCGGCATCAAGACCGCCAACATCCCGATCGTGCTCGGCGTGCCGCTGCCGGAAAGCCTGATCGCCGCCAAGACGCCGCTGATCGTCGGCCTTGTCGCCACGGCCGAGCGCATCTCGCACGTCAGGCAAAACCGCATCCTCGGCAACACCAGCGCCTATGTGCCGACCGATTACATCGACCGCGCCGCGATCAACGAGGAGCTGGCCTACGCCCGCCAGCTCTGCACCAGGCATGGCTGGCCGATGATCGACGTCAGCCGGCGCTCGATCGAGGAAACGGCGGCGGCGATCGTTGCCCTGCGCGGCAAGAACAGATAACCCATTGCCCCGGTAAACCGGGACGCGATGGGCGCGAAAAAACCATGGCCGAGAAAATCATCCTCGCTTCGGGCAGCCCGTTCCGCAAGACGATGCTCATCAATGCCGGGCTCGACATCGAGGCGGTCCCGGCCGATGTCGACGAGCGCGCGCTCGAGGCGCCGCTGAAAGACAGCGGCGTGTCTCCCGAAGACGTCGCTTCGATCCTCGCCGAAGCCAAGGCGACCGAGGTCAGCGAACGCCGGCCGGGCGCCCTGGTGCTCGGCTGCGACCAGACGCTGTCACTGGGCGACGAGATATTCCACAAGCCGGCCGACATGGAAGGCGCCCGCCGCCATCTCCTGGCATTGTCGGGCAAGACCCATCAGCTGAACAGCGCCGCGGTGCTCTGTCGCGACGGCGAGGTGCTGTGGCGCCATGTCGGCGTCGCCAGCCTTACCATGCGCAAGCTCGATCCCGCCTTCGTCGGCCGGCACCTGGCTCGGGTCGGCGCCAAGGCGCTGGGAAGCGTCGGCGCCTATCAGATCGAAGGCGAGGGCATCCAGCTCTTCGAGAAGATCGAGGGCGACTATTTCACCATCGTCGGCCTGCCGCTGCTGGCCCTGCTGACGGAGCTTCGCGCGCTGGGGGCGATCGATGGCTGAGAAGAAGGCCTTCGTCACCGGCCACCCCATCGCGCATTCGCGCTCGCCGAAGATCCATGGCCACTGGCTGGCGAAATACGGCATCGACGGCAGCTATGAAGCGATCGACGTCAGGCCGCAGGATTTCGCCGCCTTCCTGACATCGCTTGGCGACAACGGCTTTCGCGGCGGCAATGTCACCATTCCGCACAAGGAAGCCGCTTTCGCCGCAGTGGCCCGCCGCGACTATGCCGCCGATGAGATCGGCGCCGTCAACACGCTGTGGCTCGAGGACGGCGTTCTCTGGGGCGGCAATACGGACGGCTACGGCTTTGCCGCCAACCTCGACGACCATGCGCCGGATTGGGCGGAAAACGGCCCGGCGGTGGTGCTGGGCGCGGGCGGCGCTTCCCGCGCCGTCATCCATGCGCTGAAGGAGCGCGGCATCAAGGACATCCGCATCGTCAACCGCACGCTTGCGAGGGCCGAGGAACTCGGCCGCCACTTTGGCGCGGGCGTCTCGGCGCACGGCGCCAACGCGGTCGGCAAACTGCTTGCCGACGCCGGCCTGCTCATCAACACCACGGCGCTCGGGATGCATGGCAACGACAGCCTCGCCGCCGATCCGGCGGGCCTGCCCGGCCATGCCATTGTCACCGATATCGTCTATGTGCCGCTGGAAACGCCGCTGCTCGCGGCCGCCAGGACGCGTGGCCTGAAGACGGTCGACGGGCTGGGCATGTTGCTGCACCAGGCGGTGCCCGGCTTCGAGCGTTGGTTCGGCAGGCGGCCGGAGGTGACGCCGGAATTGCGGCGCATGATCGTCGCCGACATCGAAGCGCATTGAGATGACTGGCAGGGACATGATCGTGCTCGGCCTCACCGGATCGATCGGCATGGGCAAGTCGACGACCGCGAAGATGTTCACCGACGCCGGCGTGCCGGTGCATGATTCCGACGAGACAGTGCATCGCCTCTATGCCGGCAAGGCGGCGCCTCTGGTCGAGGCGGCCTTTCCCGGCACCACGAAAGCGGGCGTGGTCGATCGCGCCAGGCTGGCCGAGAAAGCGCTGGGCGATCCCGCCGCGCTGAAGACGCTGGAGGCGATCATCCATCCGCTGGTGCGCGCCGACGCCGATGCGTTTCTCGGCCTCCACCGTGCCGCCGGCGCGCCGATCGCCGTGCTCGATATCCCGCTGCTGTTCGAGACCGGCGGCCGCGGGCGCGTCGACAAGGTCGTGGTGGTCACCGCGCCGGCGGAGGTCCAACGCGCCCGTGTGCTGGAGCGGCCGGGCATGAGCGAAGAAAAATTCGCCGCGATCCTGGCCAAGCAGGTGCCGGACGCCGAAAAGCGTCGCCAGGCCGATTTCATCGTCGACACCGGCCAGGGCTTCGATGTCGCGCGTGCGGCGGTCAAGGCGATCATCGCCGAACTCTCGGGGGAAAAGTCCGGCAAAGCCCAATCCTGAAGGCAGGCCGTCAGCAGTCCCCATTGCCATTTTGTTCTGGTGTATGATTCTGCTCGCTTGGAGCGAACTGATTCGAATGCGTGAGATCATCTTCGATACGGAAACCACCGGCCTCGATTTGCGCGACGACCGCATCATCGAGCTCGGCGGCGTCGAGCTGGTCAACCGCTTCCCGACCGGCCGCACCTTCCACAGATTCATCAATCCGCAAGGCCGGGCGATTCACATCGAGGCGCAGGCCGTGCACGGCATCAGCGCCGCCGACCTGGCCGGCAAGCCGACCTTCGCCGAAGTCGTCGAGGAGTGGCTGGCCTTCACCGACGGCGCCAAGCTGATCGCCCACAACGCCACTTTCGATATTGGCTTCCTCAACCTCGAATTCAGCCGGCTCGACCATCCGGCCATCGATCCCGGCCGCATCGTCGACACGCTGGCGCTGGCGCGCCGCAAGCATCCGATGGGGCCGAATTCGCTGGACGCGCTCTGCCGGCGCTACGGCATCGACAACACCCGCCGCACCAAGCACGGCGCGCTGCTCGACTCCGAATTGCTGGCCGAGGTCTATATCGAGCTCATCGGCGGCAAGCAGGCGGCGCTGGTGCTCGAGAGCGTGGCCGTGCATATGAACGGCAACGGCGAGGTGGCCGACATCGACATTTCGATCGGCGCAAGGCCGATCGCCCTGCCACCGCGGCTCACCGAGGCGGATCGGGCGGCGCATGCCGGTCTGGTCGGCACGCTCGGCGAAAAGGCGCTGTGGCTGAAGGTGGCGGCGGCGGGTTGAGTGGCGCTGGTAGCGCCCGCGTCAGAGATTAGCCGAAACCTCCATGACGTCGTCATACTCGGGCTTGACCCGAGTATCCATGCCGTGACCTCCGCCGCAGAGCGCAACGGTGCGGAATTCCGTAACCGCCGCAACGCCTTAGCGTAACGGCATGGATTCTAGGGTCTGCGCGCGTCGCTCCGCTCCTTGCTCCGCCCTAGAATGACGACCGGCAAGACGGGCACGGCCAATCGCGAGGGTTTGGCGACTGCTCGCAGGGCTGACTAGCAAAAAGCCCGGCGCGAGGCCGGGCTTTCAAACCTTACAGAGACTGAACCGCCTCAGCTCACCTGGACCTTGGCCGCCGCCTGGTCCTCGGCGATGCGCTGCTGGAACATCTGCGCGAAATCGATCGGGTCGAGCATCAGCGGCGGGAAGCCGCCATTGCGGGTCGCGTCGGCGATGATCTGGCGGGCGAACGGGAACAGCAGCCGCGGGCATTCGATGAACAGGATCGGCAGCATGTGCTCCTGCGGGAAGCCGCTGATGGCGAAGACGCCGCCATAGACCAATTCGACGTTGAACAGCACTTCCTGGTCGAAGGAAGCCTTGGCGTTCAAGGTCAGGTTGACGTCGAACTGCTTGTCCGAGAGCGGGTTGGCGTTGACGTTGACGTTGATGGCGATGCCTGGAGCCTTGTCGCGGCCGCGCAGCGAGTTCGGCGCGCCGGGGCTTTCGAAGGACAGGTCCTTCACATATTGGGCGAGCACGTTGAGCGAGGGCTGTGCCTGGTTGCCGTTGCCGTTGGCGGCGCCCGCCGCGGCATCATCATTGCTGGCCATGAGCCTTAGTCCTTTTGCCGGGGCAGCATTGCTGACCGGATTGAAATCGGGGGTTCGCTACCATGCTCGGCAGGACAAGACAAGTTTTGCGGCCCGCCGCGCAGGAACGGGCGACGACCCGGGCGACGCCAGCTTCGGACGGCCTCGTCAGATGACCGCCATCGCGTCGACCTCGATGAGGTAGCCTGGGGACATTATCGCGACCCCGACGATCACATTCGCCGGTTTGTGATCTCCAAACAGCGAAATCTGGGCTTCTTCGAGGATCGGAAGGTGGTCATCGCGCTTATAGTCGACAATGTAGATCGTGATCTTGCAAACCTGCTCGGGCCGTGCCCCTGCCGCGCTGAGCGCCCGGCCGAGATTGCCGAATGCCAGGCGCGCCTGCGCGGCAAAATCACCATGCCCGACGAGCTTGCCGTCCATGTCTTCTGGCTGCTGGCCCGAGACGAACACCATCCTGGATCCCGTCGCGACGACAACCTGCGTGTACATCTCCGGAACCGGCAGATCATTTGGGTTGATGAGCTCGAGCGACATTGAAACCTCCTGCTTCGGTCGATTGAAATCGATATTGGCGATCATCGCGTCGCTGGCACAGGACGATGGCAAGACGGGCCGCGCCGGATCCGCAAACGCTCAAAGAGCCGCAATCGCCTGTGAAACGGGGCTAGTCGTCCTTGAGCCGTCGCCAGGGCGAATTGTGGTCCGGCCCGCGCTTGAAATCGTCCTCGCGCGAATAGTCGCTGTCGTCGAGATCGATGACCTTGTCGCGGCGGGCGCGAAAGCCGCTGCTGAAGCTCGTCGCCAGCACGATCCGGTTCTTGAGCAGGCGCCAGGCGAGATCGCGCACCGGCGGCAAAAGCAGCAGGATGGCGATGATGTCGGTGATGAAGCCTGGAATGATGAGCAGGATCGCCGCCAGCACGATCATCGCGCCATGCGCGAGCTGGCGGCTGGGATCGCGCCCGGCATCCATTTCCGTCCGCACCCGTGCCATCACCCCGAAACCCTGATGCCGAAGCAGCAGGCTGCCGGCCATGGTGGACAGGAGAACCAGCCCGACCGTCGCCAAGGCGCCCACCTCGCGGCCGACGATGACGAAGCCGGCGATCTCCAGCAGCGGCAGCAGGAGCAGGAACAGCGGGAAGAGTGAAAGTCGCAAGTCTCGACCGATCGCTTTCTTCTTTTGGAGGCCCCGCGGGCAATCGCCGCTGGCACTGGGGTCTTTAGATAGGTATGGCTGGCTTTGATTTGAATGATTGCGCCCGCCGTTCTATATGCTTTGGGTAATGAACGCTATGCGACCGCCGCCATCCTAGGGGCTCTGGTGGTCCGGCCAGGACAGGGATCGAATTGGCGGAAGATATGGGTTTCTTCGACTTCGGCACGATTTTCTTCTTGATTGCGGCGGTTGTGATCTTCTTCCAGCTGCGCAACGTGCTGGGACGTCGCACCGGAAACGAACGCCCGCCCTTCGATCCCTATTCGGCAAACCGCACGCGCGAGCAGGACGCGGCGCAGAAGTCCGAGAATGTGGTGTCGCTGCCGCGCAAGCGCATGCCGGGCGAAACGGCGGCCGAAACCTATGCCGCCATCGACGCCTTCGCCAAGCCCGAGACCGACCTCAACAAGGGTCTGCGCGCGATCAAGGACAACGATCCGTCCTTCGACCCAAAAACCTTCATCGACGGCGCCAAGATGGCCTACGAGATGATCGTCATGGCCTTTGCCGACGGCGACCGCAAGACGCTGAAGAACCTGTTGTCGCGTGAGGTCTACGACAGCTTCGCCGCCGCGATCGGCGAGCGCGAGGCGAAAGCGGAAAAGATCCAGTCTTCCTTCGTTGGCATCGACAAGGTCGACGCCGTCGCCGCCGAGATGAAGGGCACCGAGGCGCATATCACGCTGCGCATCGTCAGCGAGCTGATCTCGGCGACCCGGGACAAGGTCGGCGCCGTCATCGACGGCGATCCCGAGAAGGTTGCCGAGGTCAAGGACGTCTGGACTTTCTTCCGCGATACCCGCTCGCGGGATCCGAACTGGAAGCTGGTCGCAACGGAAGAAGAAGACTGAGATAAAGCGGCGGGGCCAGTCATGCCGCTCTCTCCTACATTCAACGGAAAATCCTTCACCGACCTGCCCGGCTGGGGCGAGGACGACCACCTCGACGCTTTCGCCGCGTTCAAACGCTGCGCTCTCTACGTGCCGACCAAGCCTTATCGCACCGGTTCGCTCGGCGTCGCGTTCGACGCTTTCGCCGCGGCCTATGCCGAGGCGCGCAGCGTTTCGCCGGCGAATCGGTCCGAGGCGCGGTCCTTCTTCGAGCGCCATTTCGTTCCCGCTTCGGTGGCGGCGGAGAACGGCGCCGGGCTCGTCACCGGCTTCTACGAGCCGGAAGTTGAGGCTTCGCCGGCCGGGACGGCGCGGTTCACCGTGCCGTTGCTTTCCCGCCCCGCCGACCTGATCGACATCGACGATAACAACCGCCCTGCCGGCATGGACCCCTATCTCGCCTTCGCGCGCGACACGGCGGCAGACCCCGTCGAATATTTCGACCGCGGCGAGATCGAGCGCGGCGCGCTCGCCGGCCGGAATCTCGAGATCGCCTGGCTGGCCGACAAGGTCGACGCATTCTTCATCCATGTGCAGGGCGCGGCGCGGCTGAGGATGACCGACGGCAGGCTCTGCCGCGTCACCTATGCCGCGAAATCCGGCCAGCGCTTCACCGGCCCGGGCAAGATCTTGAGCGAGCTCGGCGAAATCCCGCTGGAAAAGGTGACGATGCAGTCGATCCGCGCCTGGTTCAAGGCGCATCCCGACCGTGTCGACGAGATCCTCTGGCAGAACCGCTCCTTTATCTTCTTCCGCGAGGCGCCGGTCGACGATCCGGCGCTCGGCCCGATCGCCGCCGCCAAGGTGCCGCTGACGCCCGGCCGCTCCGTCGCCGTCGACCGGCTGCTGCACACATTCGGCACGCCGTTCTACATCGACGCGCCGACGCTCACGGCTTTTGATGGAAATCCGTTCCGGCGGCTGATGATCGCGCAGGACACCGGCTCGGCCATCACCGGTCCGGCGCGCGGCGACCTCTTCGCCGGCTCCGGCGACGCCGCCGGCGAGATCGCCGGTGTGGTGCGCAACGCCGCCGATTTCTATGCGCTTGTCCCGCGCGGGCTGGTCGAGAGGAGGGGCGCGTGACCCGCCGCGACGACACGCTCAGCGAGGACGACCGCATCCTCTGGAATCTGGTGGCGAAGACGACGCGGCCGCTGAAAGGCAAGGCCGCGGTCGAGATTCCCGAAATTATCGAGCCGAAGCCGGCACCTATGCCCGCGCCGGTCAACGGTGTTGCGGCCACAGCCGCGAAGCCAAAGCCGCACCCTGTCTCGCATGCGCTCGACGACCAGACGCACGAGAAGCTGAAAAAAGGCCGGCTGCCGATCGAGGGCCGCGTCGACCTGCATGGCATGACGCAGGACGAGGCCTATTCGCTGCTGCTAACCTTCCTGCATCGCGCGCATGCCGGCGGCATCCGCTATGTGCTGGTCATCACCGGCAAGGGCTCATCCTCCGGCGGCGACGGGATCCTGCGGCGCTCGGTGCCGCACTGGCTGTCGACGCCGGCTTTCCGGCACCTGGTCTCCAGCCACGACCATGCTGCCCGCAACCATGGCGGTTCGGGCGCGCTCTATGTCCGGCTGAGGCGGACCCGCGCATGAGGATGCGGTCATGACCCCTTTCGGCGAAAGGCTGCGCGCGCTGCGCGCCGAGCGCGGCGTCAGCCAGAAGGCGATGGCCGAGGCAATCGGCGTCAGCGCCGCCTATCTGTCGGCGCTCGAGCACGGCCGGCGCGGCACCCCGACCTGGACGTTGATCCAGAAGATCATCGGCTATTTCAACATCATCTGGGACGACGCCGAGGACCTCGCCCGCCTCGCCGAAACCTCGCATCCGAGGGTCAGGATCGACACGTCGGGCCTGTCGCCCGCCGCGACCGAGCTGGCGAACCTGCTGGCCGAGAGCATCGAGAAGCTGGACGAGGCGGAGCTGCGGAAGATCACTGCATCGGTCCGGGCCGCGTTGAGGGGATAGTCGGCGCGTTGCTCATGACAACGTTCGCGGTTTTGGATTAGCGGCGAAGCTCTCTTCGTCATCCTCGGGCTTGACCCGAGGATCCATTCCGTGACCTCCGCAGAAGAGTGCAACGGCGCAGAATTCTGCACCGTGGAGACGCTCGAAGGTCACGGAATGGATTCTAGGGTCTACGCTGCGTCGCTGCGCTCCTTGCTTCGCCCTAGAATGACGAAACTGAGGTTGGCGCCGCCAGCTCTGCCTACTGCACCGAGCCGACCAGCACCTGCTGGCCGTCGCGGATCGAGACCCAGCGGCCGGTGTTGTCGATCGCCTGCCGCTTCAGATAGCGATAGCCGGTCTCGTCCCAGGCTTTGACCTTGTCGGTCAGATTGTCGAGGACGTAGTCGCCCCGGTCGGTGCGCACCGTCAGCACCGAATGGCCTTCGCCGTCGGGCTTGCGCACGACGGTGATCAACAGATCGGCGAGCGACACGCCCATGCGGTAGAGCTGGCGCCGCTTCTCCAGCACATAGTCCTCGCAGTCGCCAAAGCCGTTGTCCGGATAGGTCCAGACCTCGTCCTTGCCGTAATTGTCGAGATCGCTCAGCGGCTTGACGGCGGCGTTGACCCTGGCGGTGACGCTGGTCAGCCTGCGCCAGAGCCCGTCGGTCAGCTTGACCGGCGCGAGATTGGCCGGGCGGATGTTGCATTCGCCCGGATGCGCCTTGCAGAAATCATAGTGTCCGATCGGCTGCGAGGTCAGGCCGCCGGTGGTCATGGCGCCCGCCGCCCATGCCGGCACCGCCCAATGGGCCGAGATCGCCAGCCCTGCGACTGCACACAAACGCAGCATCCGCGCCATCGGTGAGGAAGTCATTGTCCCCCGGTCCGCCCTGTTCTTTTATTAACGAAACGTTAAAGGCGATTTACAGTCCGTGTCAATTAGAGACAACGGCTAGTTTGGCGGCATGGTTACCCGCGCGGTCCCGACAGCGGCACTTTGGCAACAGCGGCGTCGGCGAATGCCGGAAGCCGCCTGCCGCCGCGCCGCGCCGCGCTAAATATTTGGTTTTACTAAAATTTCCGGACAAAAAGCGCCAAGCATTCCGGCGCCGGCCCGGGTCGGGCGCGCCGCTCGCTCAGCTCTTGGCAGAACGGACCAGCCTCGGCTTCGCGGCCACGCGGGTCTGGCGGCCATAGCTGGTGATGAAGTCGACGATGCGCGGCACGATCTCGGAGCGGAATCGCGAGCCGTTGAAGACGCCGTAATGACCGACGGCCGGCTGCATGTAGTGGGCTTGCCGGTCGGACGGGATGTTCACGCAAAGGTCGTGCGCGGCCTGGGTCTGGCCGAGGCCGGAAATGTCGTCGTTCTCGCCCTCGACGGTGAACAGGGCGACGTTGCGGATCGCCTTGGGATCGACGGTCTCGCCGCGATGCGTCATCTCGCCTTTCGGCAAGGCATGGCGCACAAACACCGTGTCGACCGTCTGCAGATAGAATTCCGCCGTCAGGTCCATCACCGCCAGATATTCGTCATAGAAGTCGCGGTGCTTCTCGGCGTTGTCGCCGTCGTTTTTCACAAGGTGCATGAAGAAATCCTTGTGGGCGATGATGTGGCGGTCGAGGTTCATGCTCATGAAACCCGAAAGCTGCAGGAAGCCGGGATAGACCTCGCGGCCGAAGCCCGGCACCGGCCAGGGCGCCTGCATGATGACGTTGTCGCGGAACCAGTCGATGCCCTTTTCCTCGGCCAGCAGGTTGACCGCGGTCGGGTTGCGGCGGGTGTCGATCGGGCCGCCCATCAGCGTCATGGTCGCCGGCACGAAGGGATCGCCGCGCTTTTCCATCAGCGCCACCGCCGCCAGCACCGGCACCGACGGCTGGCAGACCCCCATCACATGGGTATCGGGACCCAGCGCATGGAACATCTCGATGACGTAGTCGATATAGTCGTCGAGATCGAAGCTGCCCTGCGACAGCGGCACCACGCGGGCATCGACCCAGTCGGTGATGTGCACGTCGGCGTGGGGAAGCATGGCCTCGACCGTGCCGCGCAGCAGCGTCGCGTAGTGGCCGGACATCGGCGCCACGATCAGCAGCTTCGGATCGGCCTTGCGGCCGGCCGGCAGCGAGCGCTCGAAGCGGACGAGGTTGCAGAACGGCTTCGACCAGACGTTTTTTTCCGTCACGTCGACGGTCTTCCAGTCGACCACTGTCTGGGTCAGGCCGAATTGCGGCTTGCCGTAGCGGCGCGTCGTGCGCTCGAAGAGTTCCGCGGTCGCCGCCACCGAGCGGCCGAGCGGCGTGTGCGAGATCGGATTGAGCGGGTTGGAGTAGAAAAGCCGCACCGCATCGGCATAGAGGCGGGCGGGCTGCAGCGCCGCATGGTTCAATTCGTAGAGCTGGTAGAACATCGGGAACCCCGCTGCTGCCTGGCGACCAAAGGGCCGACGAGCAGCGCCGAGCCTTGAATGTCTCGCAGCGAGGTTAACAAGATATTGTTGCGATGCAATACGTCACGTCGCGTGATCAATGCTTCTTTCGTCCAAAGCGTTGGAAATCCGCCTCGAACGGCCGAGCCGGCTCAATGTGCGTTGCCGAACTTTGTCGGAAATGTGTCCGGCCGTCTTGCCGGACATGTCAGACATATCAGACGCGCGCCATGCATACGGCTGTGTGGCCCGAGCCGATGAAGCCGAGCTGGGTGGCGGCGCCGCGGGAGAGGTCGAGCACACGGCCCCGGACGAAAGGTCCGCGATCGTTGATGCGCACGACGACGCTGCGGCCGTTGTTCTTGTTGGTGACCCTGAGCTTGGTGCCGAACGGCAACGAGCGGTGCGCGGCGGTCAGCGCGGCGGGGTTCATGCGCTCGCCGGAAGCGGTTCTGGAATGCAGCGCGTACCAGGAGGCGCGGCCGCATTGCGCGGCAGCGGAGGAGGCGGTCGAGGCGCCAGCCATCAGGCCAGCCGCGACCGTTACCGCGACAAGCGCGGTGCGGTTGGTTTTCTTCATCTTTTAGGGGTGGGCTCCGTTGATAGACAACCCGCCGTATGTGTCGATTGAGGCAGGAAATGCGGCGACCGTCTGGCGGTTCCATGGCAAATGCACACGTTTGGAGTCGCCGCGAAACAGTTTGTCATGACATTTCCGGTGTGCCCGGGCGTATTCTTTGTGAAGACCGCGCCGGTTTGCAGGAAGTGCCGAATAGGATCGGCCGTCAGTCCGCAAGTAGAAGAGGGAGCGATAGCTTCGCTTCCTTCGGTTCCTTTGTTGCGCATGCATTCGGGTGGAGGATCGACTTTCCGGGGGGATCTCGCTGATGCGACTGATCAGGAATTTGCTGGCGCTGCTCGTGCTGGCGATCGGCGTGCTGTGGTCGCTGCAGGGCCTTGGGCTGGTCCACGGCAGCTTCATGACCGGCCAGAGGCAATGGCTCTATATCGGGCTCGTCACCGTGCTGGTCGGCCTGCTCGGCCTCAGATGGGCGAACCGCTCGCGCCTCTGACCGGCCGACGGAACTGCACCCCCTTCTCCCACAGGAAGGGGAGAAGAGGTTGCAGCCCTGGCACCTTCAGGCGGCCTTCGCCGCCGGCTTGGTCGTCTTGACGTGCGTGACGCTGCGGCGTCCGTCGACGCTCACCGGCACGTCGCCGTCGACGGTGGCGCGGCGCACGATCCGCTGCTGGTCGCCATAGTCGTTCACCGCATAATGCTGGGTGGCCCGATTGTCCCAGATCGCGACGTCGCCGGCCTGCCAGCGCCACCGCACGGTGTTCTCCGGCGTGGTCACATAGCTCTGGAACAACTCGTAGAGCTTTGCCGAGTCGCTCTTCGACAGGCCGACGAAGCGCTGCACGAAGTTGCCCAAAAGCAGCGACCGCTCCCCGGTTTCCGGATGCACGCGTACCACGGGGTGTTCGGTTTCGTAGACCGTCGAGGTGAAGACCTCCTCGAAATGCCTCCTTTCCTCGGCGGTGGCGCGCGGCCGCACCGCGGCATAGTCGTAGGCATTGCTGTGGATGGCCCAGAGATTGTCCGCCAACAGTTTGAGCGGTGCCGGCAGGCTTTGATAGGCGGCATGCGTGTTGGACCAGATGGTATCGCCGCCGGCCGCGGGGATGACGACGCCGCGAAGGACGGAGAATTTCGGATAGGCATCCACGAAGGTCACGTCCGTGTGCCATTGGTCGGCGCGGCCTCCGCCGCGGCTCGAATCCAGGTTGAGGATCGAGGCCGTGCCCGCCACCGGACCCTGCGTGGGATGCGGCACGAGATCGCCCAGGCGCCGCGCGAACAGTTCATGCTCGGAATCGTCGAGATGGTCCTGACCGCGGAAGAAGACCACCTTGTGCTTCAGAAGCAGCTGATTGACTGCAGCGATGGTGGCGTCAGGCAAGCTTCCGCCAAGGCGGATGCCCCTGATTTCCGCCCCCACACGGGCGGTGAGCGGAATGACATCGGTTAGCGGAATGATCTGGTCGACGGCGGCTAGGTTGCTCATGGGCATCTCCTCGTTTGCTGATTAGGGAAAGGACCGGTCTATTGGGGGCTGATCACTGCGACCAGTACTGCCAGGCCCAATAGAAACTCTCGTCGCGCGGCGGCAGGCGGTCGCGGTCGGCGTCCAGCCGCACCGGCGCGGGCGATTTTGGTTCGCCTTGCGACTGCTCCGGTGGTCTCACAAGCAGCCAGTTGCCGACCTGGGCGAAAAGCACCGCGGTGGAATGCGTCATCGTCATTCTCCCTGTTTTCGCCCAATCCTTGTTTCGCTCAATCCCTGCCCGCCCAGGGAACCAGCGCGCGCTCGATCCGGCGGATGACGAATTCCAGCGCGAAGGCGATGGTCGCGATCACCAGAATGCCCATCACCACGACGTCGGTGACCAGGAACTGCGCCGCCGACTGGATCATGAAGCCGAGCCCGCGCGTCGCCGCCACCAGTTCGGCCGCGACCAGCGTCGACCAGCCGGCGCCGAGCGCTATGCGCAGGCCGGTGAGGATCGAGGGCAAGGCGCTGGGCAAAACGACATGGCGCACGACCTGCCTGCGCGTCGCACCCAGCGAACGCGCCGCGTCGATGCGCTCGCGCGAGACGCCGCGCACGCCGGCGGCGGTCGACAGCGCCACCGGCGCCAGCATGGCAATGGCGATCACCAGGATCTTCGACGGCTCGCCGATGCCGAACCAGATGACGATCAGCGGCAAATATGCGAGCGGCGGGATCGGCCTCAGGAATTCGAGCAGCGGATCGAAGACGCCGCGCCCGATCCGGCTGATGCCGATGGCGAGCCCCACGGGAACGCCGACGACGATCGCCACGATCAGCGCCGCGAACACACGGCCTAGGCTGGCGGTGACGTGCTGCAGCAGCGTCGCATCGACGAACCCGTCGCGGGCGACCACGACGAACTTCGCCCAGACGGCGGCGGCCGAGGGCAGGAAGACCGGTGACACCAGCTGCAGTTTGGCCGACACCGTCCATGCCGCCAACAGCGCTAGAATGGTGAGGGCGCTAATCAGGCGGGCCGAAACGCCCGTCCGCTTGCGACGCGGCCGCGACCACGGCACCGACAGACCGTCATTCTCACCGACCTTTGCTCCGGGCCGCACCGTGTAGCTGCCGATGCTCATGCCGCTTCTCCCTGGAAGATCACATCCGTCAGCTCCGCGCGGGCGGCGGCAAAGGCCGGATCGGCTTTGATCGCGCGGATCGGCTCGCCCGCGGCATAGCGCCGGCCGAAATGGGTCTCGAAACTGCGCACCACATGGCCGGGTCCCGGCGCCAGCACCACGATCCTGGTGGCGAGCACCAGCGCTTCCTCGATGCCGTGCGTCACCATCAGCACGCCGACTTGGGCCGCCGACCACAGATCGAGCAGCGTCGCCTGCATGCGTTCGCGCGTCAGTGCGTCGAGGGCGCCGAGCGGCTCGTCGAGAAGCAGGAATTCGGGTTCGGCAGCCAATGCGCGTGCCAGGCCGACACGTTGCCGCATGCCGCCGGAAAGCTCCCAGATGCGCTTGTCGCCGGCGCCGTTGAGCTTGACCAGCGACAGCAATTCGTCGGCGCGCCGCGCCCGCTTGTCCGCAGGCACGCCCCGCAGCCGGAGCGCGAAGGCGACGTTCTCGCGCGCGGTCAGCCACGGAAACAGCGCATCGTTCTGGAAGACGACGGCGCGGTCCGGTCCGGGCGCGGTGATGACTTGGCCGGCGATCGTGGCCCGGCGCGCTCCGGCTCGACCAGCCCGGCGGCGACGTTGAGCAGCGAGGTCTTGCCGCAGCCCGAGCGGCCGACCAGCACGACGAAGTCGCCCTTGCCGATGTCGAGCGAGACGCGCTCGACCGCTGGTTCCGGCTGGCCGTCATAGTGGACGCTGACCTTGTCGAGGGCGAGATGCGGCATCGGGATCCAGGCCTCCGTCAAACGAGGGGTCCCGCCCCGTGGCCGCTCCTCGTAAGCGGTCCCGGGGCAGGCAAGCGCAAGGCCAGGGAAGAGGGGCCGCGCTTGTTGAGCAATTCCAGGAAAGGCGGTCTCCCTTCCGGAATTGCCGGGAGAAACGCTCAGTTCGAGGCGAGCGCCTCGCTGGCATATTTGGTCGTCACGTATTTCGAGTAGTCGGGCAGCACGGCGTCGATCTTGCCCTGCTCCTTGAGGAAGGCGGACGTCGCCGCGATCGCCTTGACCGTAGCGCCGCCGAGGAACTTGTCCGAGGCCTGCTCGTCGAGCGTCGGGAAGACATAGCCCTTGAGCAGTTCCGGCACCTCTTCCAGCTTGGCGCCGGTGAGCTTGGCGATCTTGCCGGCTTCCGGCGAGGACACCGACCAGGCCTCGGGCTTGGCCAGGAATTTGGCATAGGCCTCGCCGGTCACCTTGACGAAGTCGCGCACCGCTTCCGGGTGCTTGTCGGCGAAGTCGGTGCGCACGATCCAGGCGTCGAAGGTCGGCGCGCCCCAGGCCGCCACCTGCGCAGAATCAAGCACCACCTTGCCGGATGTCTTGATCTGGCCGAGCGCCGGATCCCAGACATAGGCCGCGTCGATGTCACCGCGCGCGAAGGCGGCGGCGATTTCCGGCGGCCTGAGGTTGAGGATCTCGACCGACTTCGGATCGACGCCCTCATGCTTCAGCGCCGCGAGCAGGCTGTAATGCGTGGTCGACACGAACGGCACCGCCACCTTCTTGCCGGCAAGGTCGGCGACCTTCTCGATGCCGGCGCCGTTGCGCGCGACCAGCGCCTCCGACGGGCCGATCAGCCCGACGACGAAAATGGTCTGGATCGGCAGCTCGCGGCTGGCGGCCGCGGCCAGCGGGCTCGAGCCGACATAGCCGATATCGACCGATCCGGACGCGACCGCCGCGATGACGTCGGCGCCGGAATCGAATTTGCGCCAGTCGATCGCCGCCTTGGTCGCTTTCTCGTAGACGCCGTCGGCCTGCGGCACTTTCGAAGGCTCGACCACAGTCTGGTAGCCGATGGTGATCTTGAGATCCTCCGCCGCGGCCGGGCCGAGATAGGCAACGCCCGCGAGCGCGGCGGACGACAGAAGCAGAATGCGTCGTGAAATGGTTGACATGAAAGGCTCCCTAATCCTGACAAAACCGGATTGCCTTTCTATCGTTGGTTAATTCTATCGGGTTTGTAGAGTTAAATCCTTCCAAGGAACGGGGCTTTGTTGGAAAAGTGTCGCCAGGTCCCGGCGGCGGAAGCGCAAAGGACGGTCGCGGTATGGGATGGTGGGGTGGGCGCGAACCGCGCCTTCGTCATCCTAGGGCGAAGCGAAGCGGAGAGCCTAGGATCCATGCCGTTACATCCATGACAGGTGCTACGATGCAGAACGGAGACCCGTGGCTACAGGGGGTCGTTTTGCACCGCGGCGGCATTCTAGGGTCTGCGCGCGTCGCTGCGCTCCTTGCTCCGCCCTGGAATGACAACAGAAGAGATGGCTCAGCCAATCGCCGAGGGTGGTCGCTCCAGCGAACGAAAATCCTCCTGTCACCTTCCCCGGGTAAATCCGTGCCCCAGATAGCGGCGGAATTGAAACGAGGTTCCGTGTGCGATCAGGTTAGTATAGTAACCTTATCGACATTAGGGAGAAAGAACGATGCGCGACCACCTGAACCGCATACGGCCAGTCGTTCGCGGCACCGGTCTGAGGGCTGCCTCGCGGCGGCCGGCGCCGGCCGCCTAGACTCGGTCGCGGCTCCTCGACAGTACCTGAATTTCAGCCATGGTTGGACGCGGCAACTCCATCATCATTGTCGGCGGCGGGGCCAGCGGCGTCGTGCTGGCGGCGCATCTTTTGAAATCGCCAAACCCCGATCTGCGCGTCACGCTGATCGAGAAGCGTCCGCATTTCGGCCAGGGCATGGCCTATTCGACGCTGCTCTCCGCGCATGTGCTCAATGTCAACGCTTCCGGCATGAGCGCCCATGCCGACGATCCGGGTGATTTCGCGCGCTGGGTGCTGGAGCGCGGCTTCGCAAAGGCGGACCAGGGACCGTTCTACGCGCCTCGAAGCCTCTATGCCCGTTACCTGAAGGAACTGCTCGACGATCTCGAGGAGCGCGAGCGCGAGACGGGAAGGCTACGCCTGATCCGCGAGGAGAGCCTGTCGATCTCGCCGACCCCGTCGGGCGTCGAGGTGGCCCTGGCCAACGGCACCAGCGTCGTCGGCCATCTCGCCGTTCTGGCCACCGGCCATGACGAGCAGCCTGGCGCCTTCCAGGGCCGCGCCATCCGCATGGGTTCGGAGGCCGACACCGCGCTCGACCCCGAAGCCACGGTCCTGGTGCTGGGCACGGGCTTGAGCATGGTCGACGCCTTCCTGTCGCTGGAGCAGCGCGGCCATCGTGGCGAGATCGTCGCCGTGTCGCGGCGTGGCCTGCTGCCCTCGCCGCACCGCAAGGGCAACCCGATCAAGCTCGACGTCGCCGACATCCCGCTCGGCACCGAGCTTTCCTATTTCGTCGGCTGGTTCCGCAACCTGATTCGCGAGAACCAGAAGGCCGGCGGCGACTGGCGCGACGTGGTCGACGGCCTCAGACCCTTCAACCAGAAGATCTGGCAGAACTGGCCGTCCTCGGCCAAACGCCGTTTCGTCGAGCACACCAAGGCCTGGTGGGACATCCATCGCCATCGCATGGCGCCGGAAGTCTATGAGCGCGTCACCGAAGCGGTCGGCTCGGGCCGCATCCGCCTCGTCGCCGGCCGGGTCGTGGACATCGAGCCGGGCTTCACCGTCACGATCCAGCAGCGCGCCACGCAGGCGCTCGAGACGCTCGAAGTTGCCCGCATCTATGACTGCATGGGCATCGCCCGCGACATCTCGAGGACGTCGAACGGCGTCGTGCGCTCGCTGGTCGAGCGCGCCCTGGCGCGCCCCGATCCGCTGCGCCTCGGCCTCGACGTCACCGGCGGATGCGAGCTGATCGCGGCCGACGGCACGGTGTCGTCGAAGCTCCTCGCCGTCGGCCCGCTGACGCGCGGCACCTTCTTCGAGATCGACGCCATTCCGGATATCCGCGTCCAATGCGCGAAGCTGAGCAAGCTGTTGCTGGGTTAAAGGCATGTCTCCCGAAAGTGGGAACCGGTTTCGGGATCATGCCTAAAATCAAAACCTAAAGCGCATGGAGCGAAGCTGAACGATCTAGGGTCCGGTTTGGCTTCAGCCGCCAAGCGCTTCGCAGACGACCCGCGCGGTCTCGGCACCGGAGAAATTCTGCTGGCCGGTGACGAGGTTGCCGTCGCGCACGGCAAAGCCGCGCCACAGCCCGGCCTGGACATAGTTTGCGCCGATCGCCTTCAGCTCGTCCTCGATCCGCCATGGCATCAGATGCTTGCCGCGTTCGAGCGCGCCCATCGCCCAGGTGGCGTTGTCGGCAAAGTCCTCCTCGACATTGGCAAAGCCGGTGACGGTCTTGCCGGCGGCAAGCAGCGATCCGTCGGCGCGCCTGGCATAGCGCAGTATCGCGGTGCCGTGGCAGAGCGCGGCCGCCACCTTGCCGGCTTCATGGAAGGCGACGAATGTCCGCTGCAAATCGGTCGCGCGCTCGTAGGTGAACATCGGCGACTGGCCGCCGGCGACGACGATTGCGTCAAACTGCTCGACATCGATCTCGGCCACCGTCCGCGTGTTGTCGACCATGGCCGAGAGTTTCGGGCTCGAAATGAAGCCGAGCGAGATGAGGTCGGTCTCCGAATAGCCCGACGGATCGCGCGGGTCGCTCAGCGCATCGGCCTCGCACTTGCCGCCGTCAGGCGAAAAGATCTCCACCTGATAGCCGCGTTCGGTGAAGGCGAACCAGGGATGCGTAAGCTCGCTCCACCAGAAGCCCACCGGCCACCCGGTCGTGGTCGAGACGGCCGGATTGGCGATGACGATCGCCACGCGCTTCGGCTTTCGCGCATTGACCGGATTGGGATCCCTCACACTCATCGTCGCTCTCCTCCTGTGAAACGCTGCCCGACAAGGTCGGGCTCTTCAACCCCGCCAGATGGCGGGGCGATTTCCGCTTCCCGATCGGCCGGGCCTTGCCTAGGATCGTCGCATGACACAACGTGGTAGACTTTATGGCTGCCCGGTCGAGTTCGCCCTCGACGCTTTGGGCGGCAAGTGGAAGACGGTGATCCTGGCGCGGATCAAGGAACAACCGTTGCGCTACTCCGAATTGCGCCGGATGACCCCATCGCTTTCCGACAAGATGCTGACGCAGCGCCTGGCCGATCTCGTCGAGATCGGTTTCGTCACGCTGGAGTCCTCGCCCGATGGCAAGGGACGCTACACGCTGACGGAGCGCGGCCGCGATCTCGCCGCCGCGCTTCAGGCGCTCTACGACTGGGGCGACGTACATGGCCGCGCCGAGGGTGTGCGCTTCCGCACCGACATCGAGGCGGCCGCCTAACTCAAAGAGCATCGGCAAGCGCGCCGCGAAAGCCGGCGACATCGGTGACGATGGCTTCGCCAAGGAAGCGCAGCGTCGCCATCGAGCGGCCGCTAGCCTCCTTGTTGCCGAAGCCGCAGGCATCCTCGATGACCACGGCCACGAAACCGTTGTCGGCCGCCTGCCGCACCGTCGGTTCGATGCCGATCTCCATGGCGATGCCGGCAAGGGCGATCGCGCGCACGCCGCAGTCACGTAGCGCAAAGCCGAGCGCGGTGGAATCGAAAGCCGACATCGTGAGCTTGTCGAATATCGCTTCGTCCGCGCGCGGCGCGAGTTCTGGCACGATCTGCGTCGCGTCGGCGTCGCGCAGGAACCAGGGCTCGACCGCGTCGGGGTCATCGCGCCGCTGCCAGGCCATGGCGGTGCGCAATTGCGTGGCGCCCATCCATGTCTTCGGCAGCGACAGATGGCGCGTGAAGGCCACGCGCATGCCGGCCGAGCGGGCCGCTTCCAGTACGATGCCGGTGCGCTCGACGATTGCCGCGGCGCCCTCGACCTGGCGGCAGATGCCGACCTGCATGTCGTAGACCACCAGCGCCATGCGGCGCGGATCGCACCATTCCGCCAGGCTGGTCGGGATCTCGATCCCGTCGCTGGAGCGGATCATGCTGCCGTCCGATCCCAAGGTTTTGCGACGTCGACGGTCGGATCGAACAAATATTCCAGCGGCAGCGGGGCATCGAAGGCGATGAAATGCCATTCCAGCAGGCCGGCCTTGGACAGCGGGAAATCGTCGGTGTAGCGCCTGGCTTCCTCGACGCTGTCGAGCTCGAAGACGATGATGACGCCGCCGACATCGGCACGCGCATAGTTCTCGCGCACGATGCCTGTCTTCCAAAGCCGCCAGACATTCGAGACCTCGTCGCGCAGATAGGGCCGGAGGTCGTCGAGCGTGACGCCGGGCTTGAAATTGTCATAGGCAAGAATCTTCATCGGCTGTTCCTTGCGTTGGCCCCGCGCAGCGCTCGGCTAGCATGGCGAAATCGGTGCCGGCAACGAACGACATGGTTCGTTGAAGGGGACGGTCGATTTGCCTTTCGTGCCGCAAAGTCCCAATCGGGTGCCGGGTCGGCCGTCCGCATTCCGCAACGCCGTGGAGGATCGGCCCAGCGCGAGGGGGCGCTGTCCCGCCGACGCCTCGATTGAGGGATGGTCCTCTTCCTGCCTGAAATTCCATTCCCCTACTCGCCCCCGGATTGGCACGATCTATCTTCTTTCCAGCGGCGATCGGCTGGAAAAGACGCTAGTTTCGACCCATGGAGCAGCGGGCATGAGCGTGCACGGGAAAGCGGCGCCGGAGGCCGCGGAAAATAATTTGGCGCGGTTGCGGCCGCCTTACGCCTCGGTGCTCGATCTGATCGGCCAGACGCCGGTCGTCGAGCTCACCAAATTCGACACCGGCAAGTGCCGGCTGTTCGTCAAGCTTGAAAGCCAGAACCCCGGCGGCTCGATCAAGGACCGCATCGCGCTGTCGATGATCGCGGCCGCCGAGAAGGCGGGCCAACTGAAGCCCGGCGGCACCATCGTCGAGGCCACCGCCGGCAACACCGGCCTCGGCCTTGCCCAGGTCGGCATCCCCAAGGGCTACCGCATCATCCTCGTCGTGCCCGACAAGATGTCGCGCGAGAAGATCCAGCATCTGCGCGCGCTCGGCGCCGAGGTGCGCATGACCCGCTCCGACGTCGGCAAGGGCCACCCGGAATATTACCAGGACATGGCCGAGAAGATCGCCGCCGAATTGCCCGGCGCCTTCTATGCCAACCAGTTCGCCAATCCGGCCAACCCGCTGGCGCATGAGACCACGACCGGTCCGGAGATCCTTGCCCAGCTCGACGGCGATGTCGACGCGGTGGTGGTCGGCGTCGGCTCCGGCGGCACCCTCACCGGTGTCGGCCGCTTTTTCGCAAAACATTCGCCGAAGACCGAGATGGTGCTTGCCGATCCGGTCGGCTCGGTGCTGGCGCCACTGATCAAGACCGGCAAGATGATAGAGGCCGGTAGCTGGACCGTCGAAGGCATCGGCGAGGATTTCGTGCCGCCCAACGCTGATCTCTCGCTGGTCAAGAAAGCCTATTCGATCACCGACAAGCAGAGCATGCTGGCGGTGCGCGACCTTCTGTCGAAGGAAGGCATCCTGGCCGGCTCGTCCTCCGGCACGCTTTTGTCGGCGGCGCTCCGCTATTGCCGCGAGCAGACATCGCCGAAACGTGTCGTCACGCTGGTCTGCGACAGCGGCAACAAATATCTGTCGAAGGTGTTCGACGACATCTGGCTGGCCGAGCAGGGCCTCGACGAGCATGAGCAGCATGGCGACCTGCGCGACCTTGTCATGCGCTCGCCGCGCACTGGTGACATCGTGACCGTCGGCCCCGGGGAAACCCTGCTCAACGCCTATGGCCGCATGCGCCGCTCCGATGTCTCGCAGCTGCCGGTTCTCGATGACGGCAAGCTGGTCGGCATCGTCGACGAGAGCGACATCCTGGCCAAGGTCGACGGTCCCTATGACGGCCGCTGGGACCGTTTCAACGCGCCGGTGCGCACGGCCATGACGTCCAGCCTGCACACGCTGCAGGCCAGCCAGACGCTCGACGCGCTGCTGCCGGTCTTCGACCGCAACGAGGTCGCCATCGTCTTCGATGGCGAGGAGTTCATCGGCCTGATAACCCGTATCGACCTGATCAACCATCTGAGGCGCCGCGCAAGATGACGACGACTGGCAAGAACCGCCTGGCCTTTTCCACCCGCACCATCCATGGCGGCCAGAGCCACGACCCGACCACGGGCGCGGTGATGGTGCCGATCTACGCCACCTCCACCTACGGCCAGCAGTCGCCCGGCGTGCACAAGGGCTTTGAATACGCCCGCAGCCAGAACCCGACGCGCTTCGCCTTCGAGCGCGCCGTCGCCGATCTCGAGAGCGGCACGAAGGCCTTTGCCTTCGCCTCCGGCCTGGCGGCGATCGGAACGGTCCTGGAATTGCTCGATGCCGGCGCCCACATCGTCGCCACCGACGACATCTATGGCGGCTCGTTCCGGCTGATGGAGCGGGTACGCAAGCGCTCGGCGGGCTTGCAGGTCAGCTTCGCCGACTTCACCGACCTCGCCGCCGTCGAAGCCGCGATCCGCCCCGAGACGAAACTGCTCTGGGTCGAGACGCCGACCAACCCGCTGCTGCGCATCGTCGATCTCGAAGGCCTCGCTTCGCTCGCCAAAAGCAAGGGTCTGCTCACCGTCGCCGACAACACCTTTGCCAGCCCCTATATCCAGCGGCCGCTGGAGCTCGGCATCGACATCGTCGTCCATTCGACGACGAAATACCTGAATGGCCATTCCGACATGGTCGGCGGCGTGGCCGTGGTCGGCGACAACCAGGATTTGGCCGACCGGCTGAAATTCCTGCAGAATGCCATCGGTGGCATCTCCGGCCCGTTCGACAGTTTTCTCGCCCTGCGCGGCATCAAGACGCTGGCGCTTCGGATGGAGCGGCATTCGGCGAACGGCCTTAAGATCGCGCAATGGCTGGAAGGCCGGAAGGACGTGCGCCGCGTCATCTATCCCGGCCTTGCCAGCCACCCGCAGCACGAGATCGCCAAACGCCAGATGCACGCCTTCGGCGGCATGATCTCGGTCGATCTCGACCGCGACCTCGCCGGCACAAAGCGCTTCCTCGAACGCACCCAACTCTTCACGCTGGCCGAAAGTCTCGGCGGCGTCGAAAGCCTGATCGAGCATCCCGCACTGATGACGCACGGCTCGATCCCGGCGGAGAAGCGCGGCGCGATCGGCATTTCCGATTCGCTGGTACGGCTGTCGGCCGGCATCGAGGATGGCGATGATTTGATCGCGGATCTGGAGCAGGCTTTGCGGGGGTGAGGGTCTTGGGGGCAGTCGTCACGATCCTTCGCGGCCCTTCTGTCCTGCCAGCCTATCCTTCGTCATTCTAGGGCGGAGCAAGGAGCGAAGCGACGCGCGCAGACCCTAGAATCCATGCCGTGACGCCTGAGCGCCGCAACGGCGCAGAACACTTACCAGCCAATTCCGCGAAAGAGCTCGAACCATTCCGGATTGGTCTTCTCGATCAATTCAACCTTCCATTGGCGTGGCCAGCGCTTCAATGACGTCTCATGCTGAATCGCATCGGAGATGTCGAAATACTCCTCGTACCAGACCAAACGCTGCACCCCGTAGCGGCTGGTGAAGCTGGAGCCTTGGCCGGTCTTGTGCTCGGGCATGCGACGCGCAAGGTCATTGGTGACACCGATGTAGATCGTGCCGCCTTTCTGGCTTGCGGTCATGTAGACGTAGCCTGTCATGTGGCCACCTTAGTTGGCACTATCGCCAACCGCTATTCTGGACAGTTGCATTTTACGGCCAATGTCACGGCATGGATTCTAGGGTCTGCGCGCGTCGCTTCGCTCCTTGCTCCGCCCTAGAATGACGAAGGATACGCCATTTGTGATCGTCCTGCCCACGAGGGAGGCGCTGTCCCGCTGACATCCGGGTATGTGTGCCATTGCACACCGCAATCCACATTCTAAACTGCCTCCGCTTGCGATCTCCGGAGGCGTCATGCGCGTGATCGTGTTGGGTGGCGGCGTTGTCGGCGTCACCACTGCCTACCAGCTGCAGAAGGATGGGCACAAGGTGGTCATCCTCGAGCGTCAGCCTCAGGTCGCCGCCGAGACCAGCTGGGGCAATGCCGGCATGATCGCGCCCGGACATTCCTTCGTCTGGTCGTCGCCCAGCGCGCCGATGATCCTGTTGAAATCGCTGATGCTGAAGGATCAGGCGCTGCGCTTCAGGCTCTCGGCCGATCCCAGGCTCTACAGCTGGTCGTGGCTCTTCCTGATGGAATGCACGGCCGAGAAGGCCAGGCGCAACACGCTGCTCAAGCATCGCCTTGCCGCCTATTCGCAGAGCGTGCTGCGCGAGGTGATTGCCGACGAGGCGATCGACTACGACCGCAACGACCGCGGCATCCTGTATTTCCATCGCAGCCAGCAGGCGCTCGACAAGGGTGTCGAGCACATGAAGCTCCTGGAAACGGACGGGCAGGAGATCAGGTTGCTGGATCGCGAGGGCGTCGTGGCACTCGATCCGTCGCTGGCCTCGGCGCGGGAAAAGATCGCCGGCGGCATCTATTGCCCGACCGACGAGACCGGCGACCCGGCGAAGTTCACCCGGGCACTGGCGGCGAAGATCGCCGGGCGCGGCGGCGAGATCCAAACCGGCACCACCATCACCGGCATCGAGACCTCGGGCGACGGCGTGACCCAGGTGCGGACCGACAAGGGCGCGGTCAAGGGCGATGCCTATGTGCTGGCGCTTGGCTCCTACAGCCCGTTGATTGCAAAAACGATCGGCATCAGCCTGCCGATCTATCCGATCAAGGGCTATTCGCTGACCATTCCGATCGGCAACCGGCCGCATCCGCCGACCATCGCCGCGATAGACGAGCACAATCTGGTCGCCGTCTCGCGCTTCGGCGACCGCATCCGCGTCACCGCCACGGCGGAATTTGCCGGCTACGACACCAGCCACAAGCCGGCCGATTTCGCCTTCATGAAGGGTGTGACGCAGGAGCTTTATCCCGAGGGCGCCGACTACGACCGCGCCGAGATGTGGGCGGGCCTGCGGCCGATGACGCCGAACAACCTGCCCGAATTCGGCCGGCGGCGCCTCGGCAACCTCTATCTCAACACCGGGCACGGCCATATCGGCTGGACCATGTCGCATGGCTCGGCCCGCATCACCGCCGACCTGATCGCCGGCCGCCCGCCGGCCATATCCATGGATGGACTTTTGAACTGAACCCTCGGGTCCCGGATGGGATCCGAACCGAGATCGACCAGAAAGGGAATGCCATGTCCGTCAGCGCAGCCCGCCTTCACTCTTCGGGACCAGTCGATCCCAAGCCGGTCGATCTGGGCATATTGCCATCCGAGCTCGATGGCGGGCTTGCCTCGCGCGCGGCGATCGGGCTGGCGATCCTCGCCACCGACCAGACGCTGGAGCACGAGTTCCGCGCGCTGGTGCGCATTCCGGGCGTCGCCTTCTACGAGGCCCGGCTCTTCAACGACAACGACATCACGCCGGACACGCTGCGCGCCATCGGCCCGCGGATCGCGCCGACCGTCGACCTGATCCTGCCCAGCATTCCGCTCGACGTCGTCGGCTTCGGCTGCACCTCGGCGACCATGACGCTCGGCGAGGAGGCCGTCTTCGCCGAGATCAGGAAGGCGCGGCCGGGTGTCGCCTGCACCACACCGGTCACCGGCGCGCTTGCCGCCTTCAGGGCGCTCGGTGCCAGGGGCATCGGGCTGCTGACACCCTATGCCCCCGAGATCAACCAGGGCCTTGTCCGCTATTTCACCGGGCGCGGCCTCGGCATCGCCGCCGTCGCCACCTTCGACCGCCGCGACGACCGCGAGGCGGCGCGCATCTCGCTGGATTCGATCGAAGCCGCGGCAGAGCGCATGGCGGCGGCGCCGGGTGTGGACGCGATCTTCATCTCCTGCACCAGCCTGCGCGTCGCCGAGGCGGTGGCCGGGCTGGAACGCAGGATCGGCATTCCCGTCACCTCCTCCAACCACGCCATGGCCTGGCACTGCCTGCGGCTCGCCGGCATCGACGACGTCGTGCCGGCCGGCGGCAGATTGTTTGCGCTGCCGGCCGCCGGTTAACGGTTCTGGAAAAGGTTGCTTAACGCTTGGCTACTATGTCCCGCCCCGGGAGGCAGGACAGAGTGAGCGCGATGAACGACAGCCCCGAAAAGCGCAATGAATGGCGCGCCATTTTTTACGTGCAGGCGCGCGTCGCCATTCTGTTCGTCCCGATCATCGTAAGCCTGCTGATCATCGGCGCGCTTGCCGGCAACGACCGCGATCCCGCCGCCATCGACCGGACCGTTACCAGTTCGGTGAAATAGGCGGCTTGGCAACCGGCTTTCGCAGATGCCGCCCGTTGGTATTCCGCGCGAACTATACAAAGCGCGGGATCGGGCCGTTCTGCGGCGTCGTCCGCTCGCCGAGGTCGATGAACACCTCGTCGATGAAGCACCAGCCCCAGCCCTCCGGCGGATCGTAGCCCTCGATGACCGGGTGGCTTGTGGCGTGGAAATGCTTGGTGGCGTGGCGGTTGGGCGAGTCGTCGCAGCAGCCGACATGGCCGCAGGTGCGGCAGAGCCTGAGATGCACCCACCACGATCCGCTCTTCAGGCATTCCTCGCAGCCGAGCGCGCTCGGCGTCACGTCCTTGATGCCGTCCGTATGCCTGCATTCGTCCATCACGATCTCCTCGCCGGTTCGTCACGGTCAGTCGATTCAAGCCGCGCGGCCGTTCCGCGCAAGATAGGCATGCAATGCCGCCACCACCTGGGCGCCTTCGCCGACGGCGGCGGCGACCCGCTTGGTCGAGCCGCAGCGCACGTCGCCGATGGCGAACACGCCGCCGCGGCTCGTTTCCATCAGGCCGTGTCCCGGCGCCACGTCCGGTCCGGTGCGAATGAAACCCTTGGCGTCGAGCGCCACATTGCATTTCGCCAGCCAGTCGGTGTTCGGATCGGCGCCGATGAACAGGAAGAGGTGGCGTATGGGGCGCGTCGTCTCGACGCCGGCTGCCCGGTTCCGCCAGCGTACATGGTCGAGATTGCCGTCGTGGCCGTCGAGCGCCACGATCTCGGTCTCGGGCTGCACCTCGATGTTCGGCTGCGCCTCGATGCGCTCGACCAGGTAGCGCGACATGGTGGCATTGAGGCTGTCGCGGCGCGCCAGAAGCGTCACCTTGCGCACCTGGCTCGCCAGATAGACCGCCGCCTGGCCGGCCGAATTGCCGGCGCCGACAAGCGCCACTTCCTGGTCCCGGCAAAGCCGCGCTTCGATGGGCGAGGCCCAATAATGCACGGACGTGCCCTCGAACTCTGCAAGGTTGGCGACATCGAGGCGGCGGTAGCGCGCCCCGCTGGCGATCACCACCGTGCGCGTGCGCACCGTCTCGCCGTCGCCGACATCGAGCCTGTAGCCGGACACGTCGTCGTCGGCGCCGAGCAGCTTCACCTCGTCGGGGATCACCATCTCGACACCGAATTTTTGCGCCTGGTTGTAGGCGCGCGCCATCAGCGCCATGCCCGTGATGCCGGTCGGGAAGCCGAGATAGTTCTCGATACGAGCGGAAGCGCCCGCCTGCCCGCCGAAGGCGCGGCAGTCGAGCACGATCGTCGACAGCCCCTCGGAGGCGGCATAGACCGCGGCCGCCAGCCCCGCGGGGCCGGCGCCGACAATCGCCACGTCGTAGACTTTGTCGGCATCGACCGGCCGCAGCAGCCCGACGCAGCGGGCGAGGTCGCTTTCGCCCGGATTGTGCAGCAGCTTGCCGTTCGGGCAGAGCACGATCGGCAGATGGTGCGGATCGACACGGAAACGCTCGATCAGAGTCTTGGCGCAAGGATCGGTTTCGGAGTCGAGCGCGCGGTGGGGTAGCCCGCTGCGGCGCAGAAACCCCTCAAGCCGCAGCACGTCGCCATTGCCGGGCGGGCCGATGATCACCGGCCCGCTGACGCCGCTTTCAAGCAGGCCGACGCGGCGCAGGATCAATGCCCGCATGACGCGCTCGCCGAGGTTCGCCTCCTGCACCATCAGGTCGCGCAGCCGCTGCGAGGGGATGACGATGGCCTCGACCGGCGAGGCTGCTTCGGCATTGACCAGCGACGGACGGCTCGAAAGCTGCGCCAGCTCGCCGATGAAGTTGCCCGGTCCGTGGGTGACGATCGCTTCGCGCGGGCCGAGCCCGGCCTGTGTGATCTCGACCTTGCCCGACAGGATGACGATCAGCCCGGGCGAAACCGTGCCGGCGGTGACGATATGCTCGCCGGCGGCATAGGTTCGCGCTTCGCCGAAGCGGCGCATGTGTTCGATATCCGCGTCGGCGAGGGCGGGAAACATCTGGTCGCGACGGGCGGCGATGGTCGGGCTGACGGCAGGGGCCATGGACCGACCGTAGCGTCATGGTCGCCGGCTTTGAAGCGGTTTGTTCGGAGACTGGCCGGAAGGGGAGGTTGGTCGCTATGCTTTCGCTATCCGAGCGACGTCGCCAGCTTGCGCAGCGCCCCTTGCGGATCATCGGTGATGACGGAGCCATGCGAGACAAGGATGCGCTTGAGCGCCGGTTGTTCCGCCCATCGTCTGAACTGCGCTGCGAGTGCCGCCTTGTCGGTCACCATCGTGAGCTTGACCGGCAAGGGTATATGCGGCTCATCACCGGCAAATCCCATCATGCGCAATGCCCAGCCTGCAAAGCCTGATGCATCGCGGATGTTGCCGACGATATCGTTGAGAACGAGCGTCGTGCCGTTTGGTCCGTCAACTTGCAGCGCCGCCTCGCGATCGCGGGTTCCGGGGACGGCGATGAGCTTGACGTCGGGATCGCCAAAGTCGCCGTGTGTCGCATCGACATGTACCGCCTTCCCGACGCTGTTGAGCGCGCCCGGCGGTGCAATCACCTGAAGGGCGGGATAACGATTCTTCCATGGCTTTGCATCGAGCCGGTGATGATCATTGGGGACGATCAGGAAGGCCGGCTGGCCAAAGGCCTCGATCGCGCGCATCTGCTGGTCGTCGAGCGCAATGGCGCTGAAGATGACGAGCCGTTGGTCGCGCAATCGCACCACAGTCATGCGCCGTGTCATGTTGCCGACTGGCATCGGTATGTCGCCGGTCACCGTCAGAATATTGTCATCGACAGGGGTGAGCCTGCCATGCGGCAGAACCTTCCACTCCTTGAACGGCTTGGGCATCACCTAACCTCGGTTAACCGACAAGTTAGGAACGGTTCAACTCGAGACGAGTTGCAAGGCACAAAAAAGCCCGGAAAATCCGGGCTTTTTGCTCATCGCGTCAGATCGTCTGAAGCGGGAATTTGGTGCCCAGAAGAGGACTCGAACCTCCACTCCTTGCGGAACACGGACCTGAACCGTGCGCGTCTACCAATTCCGCCATCTGGGCTGGTGGGCGCTCATGTAAGCGGGCAAACGATATGTGTCAACGCGCTTTTTTCGAGACCCGACAATGCTTGCCGGGCGGGCTTGGCGTTACAACTCGCTCCCCGCTTCGGCGGAGCGAGTTGCGAATAGCCCTCACCCCTCCAGCACTTCCTTCTTGGCCACGGTCGAATCGGCGTTGAGCTTGTAGATGACCGGCACGCCGGTGCCGAGCTCGAGCTTGACGATCTCCTCGCCCGACTTGCCGTCCAGCGCCATGATCAGCGCGCGCAGCGAATTGCCGTGCGCGGCCACCAGCACCGTCTCGCCGCGCAGCACATGCGGCTGCACGTCGTGCAGGTAATAGGGCCACACGCGCGCGCCGGTGTCCTTCAGGCTCTCGCCGCCGGGCGGCGCGACGTCATAGGAGCGGCGCCAGATATGCACCTGCTCCTCACCCCACTTCTTGCGCGCGTCGTCCTTGTTGAGGCCGGAGAGGTCGCCATAGTCGCGCTCGTTGAGCGCCTGGTCGCGGATCGTATCGAGGTCGCTCTGGCCGACCACGTCGAGGATGTGCTGGCAAGTCGTCTGCGCCCGCTTCAGCGCCGAGGTGAAGGCGATATCGAACTTCAGGCCGCGCGCCTTGAGTTTTTCGCCTGCGGCAAGCGCTTCCGCGGTGCCCTGCTCGGTCAGCCCGACATCGCGCCAGCCGGTGAACAGGTTCTTCAGGTTCCATTCGCTCTGGCCGTGGCGCACGAGCACGAGAGTTCCCGACATGTTTGCTCCTTCGTTGAAGCAATTCCGGGAAAAGCGTGTTGCGGTTTTCCGTCCGGAATTGCGTAAAGTCAAGATTTTGGGGTGCTCAGCTCAGGCCGAGCACGTCCCGCATGGAATAAAGTCCGGGTTTCCTGCCGCGCGCCCAGAGCGCCGCCTTGACCGCGCCGCGGGCAAAGATCGCCCGGTCTTCGGCCTGGTGCGAGAGCGTGATGCGCTCGCCGGTGCCGGCGATGATGACGCTGTGCTCGCCGACCACCGAACCGCCGCGCAACGTTGCGAAACCGATCGTGCCGGGCTTGCGCACGCCGGTGTGGCCGTCGCGCACCCGCACGCTGTTGTCCTCGAGCGCGATCTCCCTGCCCTTCGCCGCCGCCTCGCCGAGCAGCAGCGCCGTGCCGGAGGGGGCGTCGACCTTGTGCTTGTGATGCATCTCCAGGATCTCGATGTCGAAATCTTGCGGCTCGAGCGCGCGTGCCGCCTGTTCCACCAGCACCGCCAGAAGATTGACGCCGAGGCTCATATTGCCGGATTTGACGATTGTCGCATGGCGGGCCGCCGCCGCGATCTTCGCGTCGTCGTCGGCCGAGCAGCCGGTCGTGCCGATGATATGGACGATGCGCGCCTGCGCGGCGTAGCCGGCGAATTCAACGCTCGCCCTGGGCGCGGTGAAGTCGAGCACGCCGTCCGCCTTGGCGAAGGCCGGCAGCGGGTCGTCGACGATCGGCACGTTGATGATGCCGATGCCGGCGAGCTCGCCGGCATCCTTGCCGAGATACGGCGAACCCGGCCGCTCGACAGCACCGGCGACGCGCGCGCCGGGGATCGTGTGGATGGCGCGGATCAGCGTCTGGCCCATCCGGCCGGCGGCGCCGACCACCACCAGGCCCATATCGCCCGTTTCGCTCATGCGCTTCTCCCGACGGCCTTCTTTGCGCGTGTGCGCGGCAACGGAGTTTGGCCCGAAGTCTGGCTTGCCTTGGCGTCATCGACAAGCCCCAGCCCCTTCTTGCCCTGCACCCGGTGGAAGCGGGCATAGACGCTGTGCGGGTCGGCCATCAGCGAGGCATGCGTACCTTCCTCGACCAGCCGGCCTTCTTCCAGCACGATGATGTGGTCGGCATTGACCACCGTCGACAGCCGGTGCGCGATCACGATGGTGGTGCGCCCTTGCATGACATGGGTCAGCGCTTCCTGGACGCGGGCTTCCGCCTCGTTGTCGAGCGCCGAGGTCGCCTCGTCGAGCAGAAGGATCGGCGCCTGGCGCACGATGGCCCGGGCGATCGAGACGCGCTGGCGCTGGCCGCCGGACAGCGTCACGCCGTTCTCGCCGACCGGCGTGTCGTAGCCTTGCGGCTGCTGGCGGATGAATTCGTCGGCGGCGGCCTGGCTGGCCGCTTGCTCGATCTCGGCGTCGCTGGCCGACAGCCGGCCATAGCGGATGTTGTCGCGGATCGTGCCTTCGAACAGATAGGGCGCCTGCGAGACATAGGCGATCGAGCCGCGCAGCGACTGCTTGGTCACCTTGGCAATGTCCTGGCCGTCGACTTCGATGCTGCCGCTATCGACATCGTAGAAGCGCTGCAGCAGCGCCACCAGCGTCGACTTGCCGGCGCCGGAGGCGCCGACGATCGCCGTCACCTTGCCGGCGGCGGCGGTGAAGCTCAGGTTCCTCAGCACCGGCATGTCCTCGGCGTAGCCGAAGGTGACATTGTCGAAGCGCACTTCGCCGCTGGTGATCCTGGCTTCGACCGCGCCGGGCGCGTCGCCCTGCTGCGGCTCGAGGTCGAGCAGCTCGTAGATCATGCGCGCGTTGACCAGCGAACGCTCCATGCCGACCTGCGTGCGCGCCAGGCGCCTTGCCGGATCGTAGGCAAGGATCAGCGCGGTGATGAAGGAAAAGACCGCTCCCGGCGGCTGCCCGAGCACCAGCGCCCGGTAGCCGGAATAGGCGATCACGCCAGTAACGGCGAGGCCGGCCAGCAAATCGGAAATCGGCGTCAGCCGCTCCGACACGCGCGCGATCTTGTTGCCCCGCTGCTCGGCGCTTTCGGAAAGCTTGCCGATGCGGCGCGACAGCTCCTCCTCCATCGTGAAGGCCTTCACGATGGCGATGCCCTGCGTCGCTTCCTGCATGGCGCCGATCAGCCGCGAGTTGATCTGCACGGATTCGCGCGAGATGCGGCGCACGCGGCGCTGCAGATAGACGACGGCCCAGATCAGCGGCGGTCCGATCAGCAGCGAGGAAAGCGACAGCAGCGGATCCTGATAGATCATGACGCCGATCAGGCCGACCAGCGACACCGCATCGCGCGCGATCGAGGTCAGCGTCATCGACAGCAGGTCACGGATGCCGTTGATGTTCTCGTTGACCCGCGCCGCGAGCTGCCCGGAACGCGTGTCGGTGAAGAAGCCGACGCCGAGCCTCATCAGATGGTCGAAGATGCGGCGCTGGTAGCGGGCCACCAGATTGTTGCCGATCTTGGACAGCGTCACCGCCTGGCCATAGGTGGCAAGCCCGCGCAGCACGAAGGATGCCATGATGCCGGCGCAGATCGCAAAGATCAGATCGCCGCGCCGATCGTAGAAGATCTGGTTGACCACCGGGCTCATGATCCAGGCGGCGAAGGCCGTCGTGGCCGAAACGACCAGCGAGCAGGAGATGGCGACGACATAGGACCAGCGGTATTCGCGGCCGTTCTCGGCGATGATGCGGCGCAGGATCGCCCAGGTTTCGCCCGGCGAGGGCTTCGCTTGATGTTGAAGCGACTGGTTCAAATCGGGATTTGTTCCGTGATTTTCGTTCGGCTTCGCAGCATGGCTGCAACTCGGCACCCCTCTTAGCGTCCTCGTCGCAGCTTGCCTATGGCGAAACTTCGTCGCGGTTCACGACGTGTCCCCCGGTTGCGGTCCGAAAGACGTGAAAGATCACGCCCGCCAGTGCCGTCCCGCGGTCTGGACGCCGAACAGCGACGGGGTCCTGGCATAGGCGGCCAGCCCGAGAAGCGCGGCCAGCGGGTGGGTGATCACATAGACCGGCATGGCCCGCATCAGCGCGCTGTGCGGCGCCTTGTCCTCGAAGGCGGCGCGGAAATTGCCGGCTTTCAGCGCCGGCACGATCTTCTGCGCGATGCCGCCGGTCAAGAACACGCCGCCGCGGCTCATGAACACCAGCGCCAGGTCGCCGGCGGTGCGGCCAAGGCAGGTGACGAACAGTTCCAGGGCTTCCTCAGCCACCGGATCGGATTTGGCGAGCGCGGTCGCGGTGATCTCGGCCGGCGTGGTGAAGGGTGCCGCCTTGGCGTCGGCCTTGGCGACAGCGCGATAGAGGTTGACCAGCCCGCGGCCGCACAGGATCTGCTCGCCGGAGATGCGGCCTTCGAGCTTCTCGATATGCGGGAACACCTCGAAGTCGCGCGGCGTGCGCGGGCCGATGTCCATATGCCCGCCCTCGCCCGGCACCGGTATCCAGTGGCGAAGCGCGTAGATCAGCCCGGCGACGCCGAGCCCGGTTCCGGGGCCGAGCACGACCCGCCCCGCGCTCGGTTCGGGCGTGCCGCCGCCGATCTTTTCCATATGCTCCTCGCCGAGCGCCACGACGGCAAGCGCCTGCGCCTCGAAATCGTTGAGCACGACGATCTCGCTCAAGCCCAGATTGGCAAACATCTGGTGCGGCTTGACCACCCAGGGGCAGTTGGTGAGCCGGATCTCGTCGCCGTCGACCGGCCCGGCCACCGCCAGCACCGCCGAATGCGGCTGGACCGACGAGCGGTCGAGCACCGCCGCCTGGATCGCCTCATCGATGGTCCTGAAATTGGCCGTCTGGACGATCTGCGGCTCGGTCGCTTCCGAATTGGCGTCGAGCACGATCGAGAAGCGTGCATTGGTGCCGCCGATGTCGCCGATCAGGACCGGAAACCGCAGCGCTGTGTCGTCTTCGCCTGCCATGCTCTTTGCTCGTCCCGTTCCGGCCGCCTGTCTGTTGGTTGAACTAGCGCATGGGCTTGCAAAGGGAAAGCCGGTTGGCGCCAGTTCCAGGGCAATCGCATATGTCGGCGCCAGCCCCCTCTCCGGCCGCTTCGCGGCCACCTCTCCCCCGTTTCGCGGGGGCGAGGAAAGCCAATCGCCGAGGGCGCGGCCTTGAAACGCTTGGGTTCCTCGCCCCCACGAAGCGGGGAAGAGGCGGCTCGGCGAAGCCGAGACGGAGAGGGGGCGCGCCATATGCAATTGCCCTGCCGTTTGCGGGGAGAAATGCCGGCATGGCAATGAGGGGCGGCGCCAACTTCGACAATTGGCCGGGCCGACGAACGCCCTGGCCTCAGTTCCCCGGTCTCGGCCGCGGCAGCGGAATGCCGATTTTCGGTGTCGGTGCGAAGGCGCTTGCCGCCGCGGGAAGCGCGGCGTCGGAAATCGTCTCGGCCGGTTCGGCCGCAGGCGGTTCGGCCACCGCGACCGCCGCCGCGCTGCCGCCATGATAGGTCACGGCCTCCAGCGAAGGCGCGTCCGCCGCGGCGAGCACCGCCTGGCATTCCCTCGGCAAATTGGCCATCGTCATCAGGTCGCGGGCCTTCGGCGCATCCGGGTTCTTGTTCGGGCGCCACGGCTCCTCGGTGAACCACCAGGCCAGCGGCTTGCCGCAGCCGTCGTCGTCCGGCGTCGCCTCCTGCGCCTTGCAGCCGGGCGAGCCCGGCTGGCAGCCGATGCGCATGTGGAAATGATAGTCGTGGCCCCAGAACGGGCGGATCTTGCGCAGCCAGGAGCGGTCGCCGGTGACGGTGTCGCAAAGCCTCTTCTTGATGCCCGGATTGACCAGGATGCGCTCGACCTCCGGATAGCTTGCCGCGCGCTTCAGCAGCCGCGTATGCGCCGGCGTCCACAACGCCTCCTTCACCAGATGCGTCTTCTCGTCGACCATCAGCGTCGCGCTCATGGTCTCGCGTTCGGCAAACGTCAGCGGCCGCCTCGGCATCGGCGTCAGCCAGATGTCGGCGTCGAGGCCGATCTGATGCGAGGCATGGCCGATCATCATCGGCCCGCCGCGCGGCTGCGAGACGTCGCCGACCAGAAGCCCCGGCCAGCCGTCCGCCTGGGCATCTCTTGCGAGCTTCTCGATCAGCGCGACCATAGCCGGATGGCCCCAGCGGCGGTTGCGCGACGGGCGCATCACCTCCCAGGCCGGGCCGTCCATCGGCAGGGCGACGCCGCCGGTGAAGCAGCCCTTGGAGTAGAAGCCGAAGGATTGCGCCGGCGCCACCGCCGGCAGCTTCTTGGCGCCGAACAGGTCTTTTGCGCGCGGTTCGGCCGAGATTGCGGCCGCGGCCAGCGCGGCCAACGTCACCAGCGCAAGCGCGGCGGTCAGGAACGGCTTCCTGTCGGGCAGCGATCGCAACATCATCAGGTCGGGTCCCCTCTCCAGCGGCGCGACGCAACATCGGCGATATGCTTCAGGCGCGAATCATACCATGTCGCGCGCCTCGCTTCGATCACGAGCGTTTCATCGGGCTGCGCGGCTCTCCGTCCCGCCAGTTGCCGTCGGCCCACATCCGCTCCAGCGCCACCCGATAGGTCGGGAAGCGGAAGCTGTAGCCGGCCGTCTTGATCGCTTTGTTGGCGACGCGCTTGTTCTCGCCATAGAAGGAACGCGCCATGGGCGAAAGTTGGGCGGTCTCGAAAGGAATTTCCGGCGGCGGCTCGACGCCCATCAGTTCGGCGGCATAGGCGACGACATCCTGCGGCGGCGCCGGCTCGTCGTCGGTGACGTTGAAGATGCCGCCGAGATTTTTCCCGGCCAGGTGCCAGAGCGCGCCCGCGATGTCGTCGCAATGGATGCGGTTGAAGACCTGATCCTGCTTGACCAGCCGCCGCGCGGTGCCGTCTTCGAGATTGACCAGGGCGTTGCGGCCCGGGCCGTAAATACCGGAAAGCCGCAGGATTGCCACCGGTTTTCCGATTTCCCGGCCAAGAGCCAGCCATTCCTGTTCGGCCGCCACCCGCATCACCGAGCGCTTCGACACCGGTTTGCAGTCGGCGCTCTCATCCACCCAGGCGCCGTCATGGTCGCCATAGACGCCGACGGTGGAAAGGTAGCCGATCCATTCCAGCGCCGGCATGTTTGCCCGGATCGTCCCGCCCGCGGCGGCGAGCACCGGATCGCCCGCTTCGTCAGGCGCGACCGAGACGATGAGATGCGTGGTCTGCCGGAGCGCATCGCTGATCTCGGGCGTCAGCGAACCGTCGAAGCGCAGCGGCTCGGTGCCCGTCTGCCGCAGCGCCTCGAACTTGTCCGGCGAGCGTGTCGTTCCAGCGATCGGCGCGCCGAGCTCGTTGGCGCGCGCAAAGGCCTTGCCGGAATAGCCGGCGCCGAAGATGAAGAAGCGTCTTTCGCCCATCGATGAACTCTTTCAATGATCCTTTGTGGGATCAGACAGCACCAAGAACCATTCGTCGCGCACCGTTGCGTCGCCTTCGGTCTGCAAGGCCGCTGCGGCGCGCGCCGCAAAATCGCGCGCGGGCATCAGTCGCGATAGCGCCCATACTGCCGCACCCCGCACCAGCGGCGAGCTATCGTCGAGCAGGCCGCGCACGATCGGCGTCAGCGAAGCATCGCCGGAGTTGCCGGCGGCGATGAGCACGTTGCGGACAAAGCGGTCGCGGCCGATGCGCTTGATGGGCGAGCCGGAGAAGAAGGCGCGGAACGCCGCGCCGTCGAGGAGCAAAAGCTTCGACAGCGGCGGCTCGCGCAGGTCGTCGCGCGCGGCAAGCTTCGCCTCAGCAGCGGCGCTCGCAAATTTGTTCCAGGGACAGACGGCGAGGCAATCGTCGCAGCCATAGATGCGATTGCCGATCTTCTCGCGGAATTCGACTGGGATCGGCCCCTTGTTCTCGATGGTCAGGTAGGAAATGCAGCGCCGCGCATCGAGCCGGTAAGGCGCCGGGAAGGCATCGGTCGGGCAGACGTCGAGGCAGGCGCGGCAGGAGCCGCAATGGTCGATTTCCGCCTTGTCCGGCTCGAGCTCGGCCGTCGTGAAGATGGTGCCGAGGAACAGCCACGAGCCATGCGCGCGGCTCACCAGATTGGTGTGCTTGCCCTGCCAGCCGAGCCCGGCGGCTTCGGCAAGCGGCTTTTCCATCACCGGCGCCGTATCGACGAAGACTTTGACGTCGCCTCCCGCCCGCGCCACGATCTTGCCGGCGATCTCCTTCAGCCGGCCCTTCATCACGTCGTGATAGTCGCGGTTTTGCGCATAGACCGAGATCGCGCCGCGATCGCGTTTTTCGAGGACATCGCGCGGGTCGCGGTCGGGACCGTAGTTCATGGCCAGGACGATGATCGAGCGCACCTCAGGCCACAGCGTCGAGGGCTGGGCGCGGCGCAGAACCGTCTCGGCGATCCAGTCCATCGAGCCATGAAAACCGTCGGCGACGAATTCCGCCAGGCGCGCCGGCGCCAGCGGGATCGCGTCCGGCCTGGTCACCGCGATCGCCTCGAAGCCGGCGCGGCGCGCCTCCGCGTCGATCAGCGCGCGCAGTCGGGTTCTATCAGAAGTCGAGGTCCGCATAGTGCGATACCGGCGACAGGCCGCGCACCCGGTCGGTGAGCAGCGGCCGGAACGACGGCCGTGATTTGACGCGAGTATACCATTCGCGCGCGGCGGCATGCTCGCGCCAGTCGATCTCGCCGAGATAGTCGAGCACCGAAAGCGTCGCCGCCGCGGCGAGGTCGGCATAGGTCACCTTGTTGCCGGCCAGCCAATGGCGCGTGCCGGCCAGCCAGTTGGTGTATTTCATGTGCTGGCGGATGTTGGCGCGCGCGGCGCGGATCGCCGCCGAATCGGGCGAGCCGCCGCCCGCCGTCTCCGGCATGACCGGCTTCAGCACCCGCTCGCGCACCAGGTGGCGGGTGACCTCGCTTTCGGCCTTGCTGAGATACCAGTCGGTCAGCCGGCGGATCTCGGCGCGCTGCATCGGGTCTTCGGCGAACAGCCGCTTGTCGCGCTTGAGCACCCCGCGAGTCTCGTCGAGATATTCGGCGATCACCATGGCGCCGACGATCGGCACGTCGCCTTCGGCCAGCAGGATCGGCAGCGTGCCGGCCGGGTTCAGCGCCAGGAACTCCTTGCGCCGCGTCCAGGGCTTCTCTTCGATCAGCGCCAGTTCCTCGCCATACTCGCCGAAGGCGAGGCGCACGAACCGGCAGGTGGCGAACATCGGATGGTGGAAAAGCGTCAGCATGGTTCCGCGATGATAGGGCGCACTGGCGAATCGTTTCCGGCGCCGGTAAGTCTTGGCCGCCCGATTCCAGGGGATGTCATGTGTTGCGACCTATAGGGGCACTTCCGCGCCATGACAAGCAAGCCCTTCCCGTAGCCGTCACACGAAAGCAGAGGTTGCCAATGGAAAGCCAGACCATCGTCGAAGCGCTGCTGCTTGGGCTGCTGGAGGGCCTGACCGAATTCATCCCGGTCTCCTCGACCGGCCATATCCTGCTCGCCGGCCACTTCCTCGGCTTCCATTCCACCGGCAAGGCTTTCGAGATCCTGATCCAGCTCGGCGCGATCCTGGCGATCCTCAGCGTCTATTTCCGCCGCCTCTGGAAAATGCTGCTCGAGCTGCCGCATGACCGGCTGACCCGGCATTTCGTCATCGGCATCCTGATCGCCTTCCTGCCGGCGGCGGTCATCGGCGCGCTGGCGCATGATTTCATCAAGACCTTCCTGTTCGAATCGCCGCGCCTGATCTGCATCATGCTGATCATCGGCGGCGTCGTGCTGCTCGCTGTCGACCGCATGAATTTGAAGCCGGTCTACCGCGACGTCGAGCGTTTCCCGACCAGGCTCTACCTGCAGATCGGCCTGTTCCAGTGCCTGTCGCTGATCCCCGGCACTTCGCGCTCCGGCTCGACCATCGTCGGCGCGCTGCTTTTGGGCGTCGACAAGCGCGCGGCGGCGGAGTTTTCCTTCTTCCTCGCCATGCCGACCATGGTCGGCGCCTTCGCCTACGACCTCTTCAAGAACCGCAACGTGCTGACCTCGGCCGACCTGCCGATCATCGCCGTCGGCTTCGTCGCCGCCTTCGTCAGCGCCCTGATCGTGGTGCGCTTCCTGCTCGATTATGTCTCGCGCAAGGGCTACTCGCTGTTTGGCTGGTGGCGGCTTGTGGTCGGCGGGCTCGGATTGGTGGCGCTGATGATCTGGGGCTGAGCCTTACCCTCCCCCTTGTGGGGAGGGTCGATCCGCAGAGCGGATCGGGTGGGGCGGCGCCATACCCCCGCCCCGGTTAGCCACCGACGCTTCGCGTCGGTTGCTCGCCGACCCTCCCCGCAAGGGGAGGGTAAAACCCCTCAGTTCCTTCCATAAAACGCATTCTCGACATGCACCGGCCAGCGCCAGGGCAGCACCGCCACCATGTCGAAACGTATTGAAAGCCGGCCGTAATCCGGCTGGCGCGACAGCCAGAGGTCGGCCGCGCCTTCGATACGTCGTTCCGAGGCGTGGGCGATCGCCTCCATCGCCTCCATCAGCGTGCGGCGCGCCTTGACCTCGACGAACAGCACGAGGTCGCCGCGCCGGACGATCAGGTCGATCTCGCCGAGCTTGGTGCGGTGACGGCGGGCAAGGATGCGGTAGCCCTTCAGCATCAGCGCCAGCGCCGCCAGCCATTCGCCGCGATGGCCGCGCCGATAGGCTTTTCGCCGGTGGCCGACGGTGCGTTCAGCCATCGCCGTCTTCTCTTTGTTTGACCATGATCTTTTCCGAACCGAAGGTCAGCGAATGCAAAAACCGGCTTCCACTTTTCGCTGACGCGGACCTGCGGTTCGGGATCATGGTCTGTCCTTGAGCTCGAGCAGCCGCCGGTAAAGCGCCTGCTTCTGGCCGCCGGTCATTTTCGCCGCTTCCGCCGCCGCCTTGGAGGCAGGCATTTCGGCGGCTAAAGACAACAGCAACCGGTCGATATCGGCCGGCTGGTCCGCCGTGGCCTCTGCCGGGCCGACGCAGATGACGATCTCGCCCTTCGGCGTGTCTGCGGCCGCGTAGTGATCGGCGAGCGCGCCGAGCGTGCCCGTCCGCATCTCCTCGAAGGCCTTGGTCAGTTCGCGGCCGATCGCAGCCTTGCGCGCGCCGCCGAGCGCCTCGACCATGGCGCCGAGCGTTTCGGCCAGGCGCCGCGGCGACTCGAAGAAGATCAGCGTCGCCGGTACCTGCCTGAAGCTTTCGAGCTTCGTCAGCCGCTGGCCAGCTTTCGCAGGTAAGAAACCGGCGAACAGGAAGGCGTCCGAAGGCAGGCCGGAGGCGGTCAGCGCCGCGAGCGCGGCCGACGGCCCCGGCACCGGCACGACGCGAATGCCGCGCTCCAGCGCTTCGCCGACCAGCCGGTAGCCGGGATCGGAGACCAAAGGCGTGCCGGCATCCGAGATCAGCGCCACGCTCTGCCCGGCCGCCAACGCCTCGATCAGCTTCGGTCCGGCCTCGGCGGCATTGTGCTCGTGATAGGCCGTGGTCCGGCGGCGGATGCCGTAGCGTTCGAGCAGCACGCGCGAGACGCGCGTGTCCTCGCAGGCGACGATGTCGGCGCTGGCCAGCGTCTCCAGCGCGCGCAGCGTGATATCGGCCAGATTGCCGATCGGCGTCGCCACCAGATAGAGCGCAGGCGCGAGAGGCCGGGCCGGAATCTCGGTCTGCCCGATCACGTAGCTGCGTTTGTCGCCGGTCAAGAATAACCCTCCGCCCAAGCAATTCCAGGAAAAGTGCGTAGCGGTTTTCCGTCCGGAATTGCGAAAAAACAAAGTCTGTTTGGCATGGCTCACGGCCGGTTGCAAAACGTGAAGTCGGGGCAAGGAAATCGCCATGCCTTCGCCACAGTGAGGAACGAAACCGGCGGCGGTCGATTTAATCCCTGATTCCCCGGAGGAGGCAGGACCGGACGATGCCCAATCGCTTCGATATTTTTATCAGCCGACTTGAAAGCAAAACCGCCCGCGAGGGCATTCCCCCACATCCGATCGCCGCCCAGCAAGGCAGCCGCCGCGACAAGACCGACCAGAAGCCGGTCCGCAACGGCGAGGCGCATGGCGAGAAGCACCGCGGCAAGCACCGCCAGAAGCACGACGCTTAGAATAACCAGCAACCTTCGCCATCTCGCGCTTCGTCATTCCAGGGCGGAGCAAGGAGCGAAGCGACGCGCGCGGACCCTGGAATCCATGCCGTTACATCGACGTTCTGCCAGCGGTGCAGATCCTGCACCGCCACGCCCTTCACACAGGTCGCGGCATGGATTCTCGGGTCAAGCCCGAGAATGACGAACGCGCTGGGGATCGCCACAGCCTTCAGAGATATCGCGGCACCTTCGCCTCCAGCAGCCGCACCAACTCGGGGTCCATGAACGCATAGTCGTCCGGGATATCGAGGCAGATGACCCGGGCCCCTTTCAGGCTCGCCCGGAATTTCTTCTGCAGCTTGGCGCGATGCGCCTTTTCCATCACGAAGATGATGTCGGCCCAGGCCACCAGCTCATGCGTCAGCGGGTTGTCTGCATCGTGATTGGTGCCGGCAGATTCGACCTCGATGTCGCGACGCCTGGAAAACACCTGTTCGGCGGTCGGGCTGCGCAGGCGGTTCTGGCTGCAAACGAAGAGGACGTTCTTCAAGATATGGTGGCCATTCTTATTTTCGGGAGCGTGCAAGAATTGCGCAAAGCGGTCTAGTTGTCCTCTAGCTTCGATCTTGAAACCGGAATCGCTCAAGCTATGATCGGAGCGCGCTTATCATAAGTCTTGCCCCGGGAGAATTTCGATGCTGCCGCAAGCGCCCATTGCAGCGAGCGAGTTCAAGCTGTCCGATGCGATTGCGCATCTGAATAGTCAAACGGCAGGAACATATCAGCTTTGGGCCTTCTACACTGCGACAGTACTTGGCTCGTTGGCATTGGCTCTATCGCATCAGATGACGGAAATTTCCGCACCGATATTCTTGGCCGGATTTTGGGCGTTTGCCCTGGGAGAACTGGCTCTTTTGCGGCGGAGCATGTCACTCATTAACGAAATGCGAGTTGCTGTTGCACACCGACTGGACAGTGTGGAAGACAACAATATTGCCCCATACCGTTCGGCTCTCGCGTCGGCCACCCGCAATTGGAACCCCATCTGGGTCACAGTTCTTGTCCAGATCATAGGAGACCTGTGCGTCACGGCCTTGATGGCCGGGAACGCTCTCCATTGGTTCGTTGTTCAGTAGCGCCAGGTCGGTTCTACCTGGCCAAATCCGCCACCACCGCATCCAGAACGATCATGCCGGCCGTAGTGGCGCGCAGCCGTGCATTGCCGACCGGCGCCACCAGCCCTTCCTCCTGCAGCACCGAAAGCCTGTCGCTCGACAGGCTGCGCCCTGCAAACGTCTCGTAGCGGGCAAGGTCGATGCCCTCGGCAAGTCTCAGCCCCATCAGCAGGAACTCGTCGGCCTCTTCCGCGCGGGTGAGAACTTCACCACCGGTGACGCCGTGGCCCTTGGCCTCGACCAGGTTGAGCCAGGTTTCCGGCATCTTTTCCACGATCGTCACGGTACGGCGGCCGTTATCGACGAAGCGGCCATGCGCGCCCGGCCCGACGCCGACATATTCGCCGTAGCGCCAGTAGGTCAGATTGTGCCGGCTCTCCGCGCCCGGCCGCGCGTGGTTGGAGATCTCATAGGCCGGCAGGCCATGCGCCGCCGTCACTTCCTGCGTCAGCGCATAGAGGTCGGCGGCCTGGTCATTGTTCGGGATGACGAACTTCCGCGCCGCGTGCAGCGCATGGAAGGGCGTGCCTTCCTCGATGGTGAGCTGGTAAAGCGACAGGTGGTCGGCGGCGTGGCCGATCGCCTCTTCGAGCTCCGAAGCCCAGGCCTCGGGCGTCTGGCCCGGCCGCGCATAGATGAGATCAAAGGAGAGCCGCGGAAAGATTTCGCGCGCCAGGCCGATCGCGTGCAGCGCCTCCTCGACATTGTGCAGCCGGCCGAGAAAGCGCAGGTCCTTGTCGTTCAGCGCCTGCACGCCGAGCGACACGCGGTCGACGCCGGCGGCGCGATAGCCGCGGAAGCGCCCGGCCTCGACCGAGGAAGGGTTCGCCTCCAGCGTCACCTCGATGCCGGCCGGCACCGTCCAGTTCCTCGCCACGGCCTCCAGCACCGCGGCGACGGTTTCCGGCTTCATCAGCGACGGCGTGCCGCCGCCCAGAAAAATGCTGGTCACCTCGCGCGGCCCGGTGCGGGCGCGCATGGTCGCAAGCTCCGTCTCGAAGGCGCGCGCAAAACGCTCCTGGTCGACCGGCTGGTGGCGGACATGGCTGTTGAAGTCGCAATAAGGGCATTTGGCCGCGCAGAACGGCCAATGGATATAGACGCCGAAGCCGGGGCTGCGGTCGAGCGGCATGGTCTGGCCGGTGCCGATCATCTTGCGTCGAGCCGCGCCAGGTCCAGGCGGGCCAAATCCAATCGGGCTTGCGCGAACTTCTGGAAGGCGCAGGCGCGGTGCGAAAGCGCCGTCGCCTGGCCGGGCTTCCAGCCATGCTTCTGCTCCGCGCTCATCTCGCCGAACGTCTTGTCGAAGCCGTTGGGCAGGAACACCGGATCGTAGCCGAAGCCGAGTGTGCCGCGCGGCGGCCACACCAGCGTGCCTTCGGCCTCGCCGCGGTAATATTCGGCCTCGCCGTCAGGGAAGGCGAGGCAGATGACGGCGACGAAGCGGCCAGTGCGCTGCGCCGGCTCGGTCGCGCCGACTTCCTGAAGCGCCACCTCGGTGCGCTGCATGGCCATGCCGAAATCGCGTGCGCCGTCCGCCGTCTCGGCCCAGTTGGCGGTGTAGACGCCAGGCGCGCCGTCAAGCGCGTCGACGCAGAGCCCGGAATCGTCCGACAGCGCCGGCAGGCCGGTCGCCTTGGCGGCGGAGTATGCCTTGATATAGGCGTTCTCCTCGAAGGTCGTGCCGGTCTCGTCGGGCTCCGGCAGGCCGTAGTCCTTGGCCGATTTCGCCTCGAAGCCGAACGGCGCCATCAGGTCGGCGAATTCGCGCAGCTTGCCCTCATTGTGGCTGGCGACGACGATCTTTTGTCCGTTCAAGGAATGCATCACAGGCCCCAGATCCTTGGCTCGGCGAACTCGATCGAATTGCCCGATGGGTCGCGGATATAGATCGAATGGCCGCCCTGCGGCCATTCGAAATCGCTTTCGATGGCGATGTTTCTTGCCGCCAGATGCTTGCGCCACCGGGCGATCTCCTCGGCGCTCGCCGTGAAGCAGAGATGGCCTTCACCGACCGTGCCGTGCGGCGGCACCTTTAGTCTGGCGTCGGGCGCCGGCGGAATTTTCGTCGCCTCGGCGTTGAAGATGAGCAGCACGCCGCTGCCGCAGCGGAAGAAGACGTGGCGGCCTTCGACCTTGCCCAACGCCTCGAGGCCGATGACGTCGCGATAAAATGCTTCCGCCGCGGTCAGATCGGTGACGTAGAGGGCCGATTCGAGGATGGCGGAAGGTTTCATGAATACCTATGCGACAGCCATCTGCTGCAAGCTCACCAGCCGCGAAATGCCCTTCTTGGCGAGCGCCATCAGCGCCGAAAACTGCTCTTCCGAGAAAGGCTCGCCCTCGGCCGTGCCCTGGATCTCGACGATGCCGCCCTTGCCGGTCATGACGAAATTGGCGTCGGTGCCGGCCGAGGAATCCTCCAGATAGTCGAGGTCGATGACCGGCTGGCCGTCATGGATGCCGCAGGAGATCGCGGCGACATGGTCCCTCAGCACCTTGGAGACGCTGGCCATCTGGCGCGCTTCCATCCAGCGCAGGCAATCGTAGAGCGCCACCCAGCCGCCGGTGATCGAGGCGGTGCGGGTGCCGCCGTCGGCCTGGATGACATCGCAGTCGACGGTGATCTGCTGCTCGCCCAGCGCTTGCAGGTCGACAACAGCGCGCAAGGAGCGGCCGATCAGCCGCTGGATCTCCAGCGTGCGGCCGCCCTGCTTGCCGGTCGAGGCCTCGCGCCGCATGCGCTCGCCGGTCGAGCGCGGCAGCATGCCGTATTCGGCCGTCACCCAGCCCTTGCCGGAATTGCGCATCCAGGCCGGCACCTTTTCCTCCAGACTTGCCGTGCACAAGACATGCGTGTCGCCGAACTTCACCAGGCAGGAGCCTTCGGCGTGCTTGGAGACGCCGCGCTCGAAGGAGATGGCGCGCATTTCGTCGGGCTGGCGTTTGGAGGGGCGCATTCGGCCTTCTTTCCTATGGTTTTGGAATCGTGGCCGGCTTGTAGACGCATGCGGCGCATGGCGCAAAGGAAAAGGGGCGGCGCCGGGGAAAACGGGCCGGGTAACCGCAAACGGGGCACCGGGTTGCGCCGGGTGGGCTTAAGTCTATATCTTTCAACAGGAGGTTCCTCGCCGGAATGAACAAGGCAGTCGATCCCGCTTCGCCCGTGCTGCAGTCGCTCGACATGCGCTCGCGCGACATTTTCCGGCGGATCGTCGATTCCTATCTGCGCGACGGCGAGCCGGTCGGCTCGCGCAGCCTGTCGCGCATCCTGCCCTCGTCGCTGTCGCCGGCCACTATCCGCAATGTGATGAGCGATCTCGAGCATCTCGGCCTGATCTACGCGCCGCACATCTCGGCTGGCCGCCTGCCGACCCAGACCGGGCTGCGCTTCTTCGTCGACGCCTTCATGGAGCTCGGCGATCTGTCCGACGACGAGCGCCGCGGCATCGAGGCGCAGGTGCGCGCCTCGGGCTCGGGCGCGACGCTGGAGCATGTGCTGACCGAGGCCAGCCAGATGCTGTCGGGCATGTCGCGCGGCGCCGGCCTGGTGCTCGCCGCCAAGAACGAGGTGGCGCTCAAGCACATCGAGTTCATCCAGCTCGAACCCACCAAGGCGCTCGCCGTCCTGGTGTCGCAGGGCGGCGATGTCGAGAACCGGGTGATCGACCTGCCGGCCGGCATCACCGTTTCGCAGCTGCACGAGGCCTCGAACTTCCTCAACGCCCATATCCGCGGCCGAACGCTCGCGGAGGCCCGCATCGAGATCGCCCGCATCAAGGACGAGACCAGGGCGGCCCTCGACACGCTGTCGCAGGATCTGGTCGAGAAGGGCCTCGCGGTCTGGGCTGGGGCCGAAAGCGGCCTGCCGGCGCGCCTCATCGTGCGCGGCCGCGCCAATCTCCTGGAGAACGTCACCGCCCAGGCCGACCTCGAATTGCTGCGCCATCTGTTCGAGGACCTGGAAACACAGGACGGGCTGCTGCAGCTTCTCGACCTTGCCGAGCAAGGGTCCGGCGTGCGCATCTTCATCGGCTCGGAGAACAAGCTGTTCTCGCTGTCCGGCTCGTCGCTCGTGGTCGCGCCCTATCGCGACAAGGACGCGCGCGTCGTCGGCGCGCTCGGCGTCATCGGCCCGACGCGGTTGAATTATGCCCGCATCGTGCCGATGGTCGACTATACTGCCCAATTGATTTCGCGCATGCTGAGCTGACCGGGAGCGGGCGGGGATCGCCGCAAGGAGGGTGGAAATGGCGCTGGAATCGTTCAAGGCCCAGATCAGCCTGCTGCTCGAGGAAATGGTGAACCAGCCCAAGGACGAGCACGAGGTGCAGGAGCAGCTGCGCGAGAAGCTCAGGGAAATGCGCGCCATGGGCCTGCCGCTGCCGGCCGACCTGGTCGCGCTGGAAAAGCAGCTCGACGACGATCTCGACGTCGAAGACAGCTGAGCTGCGGTAATTTCCGTCAAATCTGCGTGCCTGCGCTTCTCTTTTGGGACGCCTGCCCGATATCTGCTGTCTGGTTGCGCCGATCGTGAGCTGATCACGACTGGGCGCGTCGGCCGTTGACGGAGAACAGCATGATACGGATCGCCGGCCTCGCCGCCCTTGCCCTGCTCCTGGCCCCCGGCGCCTTGGCGCAGCAGGCCGGCCAGCCCTTGCTCACCGGCGAAAAGGCCTTCGGCGATTGGAAGGCCGACCGGCCAGGCGTCCGGCGTCTCATCAGGCCGGACGATCTCCAGCAGCCGAATGTCGCCGAATCCGCCTCGAACGGCGGCGGTGTCACCGATCGCCCCGAGGGCGCGAAGCCGGCTCTCCCGCCCGGCTTTACGGCCGGGCTCGTCGCGTCCGGCCTCGACAGTCCGCGTGTCGTGCGCGTGGCGCCGAACGGCGATCTCTTCGTCGCCGACAGCAGGGCGAACCAGATCCGCGTCTTCCGCCTGGCAGAGGGCAGCGCGAAGCCAGCCGAGAAATCGGTCTTCGCCAAGGGTCTGACGCGGCCCTACGGCATCGCCTTCTATCCGCCGGGCGACAAGCCGCAATGGGTCTATGTCGCCAACAGCAACAGCGTCGTTCGCTTTGCCTATCGCGACGGCGACCTCGAGGCTTCCGGCCGGCCCGAAACGATCGTCTCCAATATCCCGTCGAGCCACCACTGGACGCGCGACATCGCGTTCTCGCCCGACGGCAAGACGCTCTATCTGTCGGTCGGCTCCGGCTCCAACATCGCCGAGGATATGGGCGCCAGGCCGAAGGGCGGCCTCGAGGACTGGGCGAAAGCGCAGCCGCTCGGCGCCGCCTGGGGCGCGGAGGAAGGCCGCGCCGACGTGCTCGCCTTCGATCCCGACGGCAAGAACCGCAGGATGGTCGCCACCGGCCTGCGCAACTGCTCGGGCATGACCGTGCAGCCGGCGACGGGCGCGCTCTGGTGCGTCGTCAACGAGCGCGACGAGCTCGGCGACGACGTGCCGTTCGAATATGCGACCACCGTCAAGGACGGCGCCTTCTACGGCTGGCCCTGGTACTATATCGGCGGCAACGAGGATCCGCGCCACAAGGGCGCGCGGCCCGATCTCGCCGGCAAGGTCACGGTTCCGGACGTGCTGATCCAGGCCCATTCGGCGCCGCTCAACATCGCCTTCTACGAAGGCGACAGCTTGCCGGCCGACTACAAGGGCGATGCCTTCGTCACCTTGCACGGCTCCTGGAACCGCAATATCCGCACCGGCTACAAGGTGGTGCGGCTGAAGTTCAAGGACGGCAGGCCGACCGGCGAATATGAGGATTTCGCCACCGGCTTCGTCATCGCGGACGACGCCGTCTGGGGCCGGCCGGTTGGCGTGGCCGTGGCTAAGGACGGCGCGCTGATCCTGACCGAGGACGGCAACGGCACCATCTGGCGCGTGACATACGGCGACGGCCGGTCCTGATCGGCCCGCTGGTGTAATCGAATCCTGCCGCAAGGGAATTAACCGGGCGCGAGGTTTGTGATATTGAGCCGCCGCTTCAGGATCGATCCCGGCGGAGGGATCGCGCGCTAGGTCTCGAAACATGACGCTGACTGGATTTCTCGCTTACAGCGCCGCCCTCGGCGTCGCCGCTGCCATTCCGGGCCCCGGCGTGACGGCGCTTGTCGCCCGCGCGCTCGGCTCCGGCTTCCGTTCGTCGCTGGCGATGTCGTTCGGCCTCATGCTCGGCGACATCACCTACCTCACCGCCGTGGTGCTCGGGCTCGCCTTCGTCGCGCAGACCTTCGGCATGGTGTTCCTTGCGATCAAATGGGCGGGCGTCGCCTATCTTGCATTCCTCGCCTGGCGCTTCTGGACCAGCGGCATCTCGCCCGAAACGGTCGAGGCCCGCAAGGGCAAGGGTGGTCTGGTGTCCAGCTTCATCGCCGGGCTGACGGTGACGCTCGGCAACCCGAAGACGATGATCTTCTATCTTGCCATCACGCCGACCATTGTCGACCTGAAGACGATCACCCCGGCCGACTACGGCATCCTGGTGGCGCTTACCGTCGTCGTTCTGTTCGTCGTGCTGGTGCCCTATCTGGCGCTGGCCGCCAAGGCGCGCTGGTTCCTGAAATCGCCGCGCGCGCTGAAGATTCTCAACCGCACCGCCGCCGGCTTCATGATGGGGGCCGCGGCGGCGATCGCTGCTCGTCAGTAAGCCGAGGCTTCGGCTATATCGCGACCTTCGGGACCCGGTGAGAGTTTTCCATCGTGGGGTGGTTTTCAGCAACCGCCCCACTCGGATATTGTCGGCTGGCAGCCTATCTTGCGCGGCTGAAAGTCCTATTCTGTCTTGCCTATGCCACTGCCTTGGGAGCGAAACCAATGAACAAGCCCGTCACCTCCGCGCGCGTCCCCGGCCGCGGCCGCATCTTCAACTCGATCACCGAGACGATCGGAGACACGCCGCTGGTGCGGCTGGACAAGTTCGCCAGGGAGAAGGGCATCGTCGCCAATGTGCTGGCCAAGCTCGAATTCTTCAATCCGATCGCCTCGGTCAAGGACCGCATCGGCGTCGCCATGATCGAGGCGCTGGAAGAAGCCGGCAAGATCGCGCCCGGCAAGACCACGCTGATCGAGCCGACCTCGGGCAACACCGGCATCGCGCTGGCCTTCGCCGCCGCCGCCAAGGGCTACAAGCTGATCCTCACCATGCCGGAGACCATGTCGGTCGAGCGCCGCAAGATGCTGGCGCTGCTCGGCGCCGAATTGGTGCTGACCGAAGGGCCGAAGGGCATGAAGGGCGCCATCGCCAAGGCCGACGAGCTTGCCGCCACGCTTCCCAACGCCATCATCCCGCAGCAGTTCGAGAACCCGGCCAATCCGGAGATCCACCGCCGCACCACGGCGGAGGAGATCTGGAACGACACCAATGGCGAGGTCGACATCTTCGTCGCCGGCATCGGCACCGGCGGCACAATCACCGGCGTCGGCCAGGTGCTGAAGAAGCGCAAGCCCTCGCTGCATGTCGTGGCGGTCGAGCCGGAAGCCTCGCCGGTGCTTTCCGGCGGCCAGCCCGGTCCGCACAAGATTCAAGGAATCGGCGCCGGCTTCGCGCCCAAGATCCTCGACACCTCGATTTACGACGAGATCGTCAGGGTCTCGAACGAGGATTCGGTCGCCAATGCCCGCCTCGTCGCCCGCCTCGAAGGCGTGCCGGTCGGCATCTCGTCGGGCGCCGCGCTGCAGGCGGCGATCGTCGTCGGCTCGCGGCCGGAAAACAAGGGCAAGAACCTCGTCGTGGTGATCCCGTCCTTCGCCGAACGCTATCTCTCGACGATCCTGTTCGACGGGCTGGGCGCTTAGAGCAATTCCAGGAAAAGTGTGTAACGGTTTTCCGTCCGGAATTGCGTAAAAACAAATAGTTGGAACCGCTGTGGTCTGATTTCCCGCGAGGACCCTTGAGGCGAGCTTCGCCCTCAGTGCTGAACGAGCTTTCCCCGTTCGGCCTGCAGGAAACGCCGCAGCGCCGGGTCGCGCTCGAGGCCGATCGCCCGGTCGTAGGACTGGGCCGCGTGCTTCGTGTTGCCGAGCCTGGCCAGGAGTCCGGCGCGCGCGGCCCAATAGGGCTGGTAGTCCTGCAGCCGGTTGTCGTCGCCCAGCACGTAAAGCGCCGCCAGTCCGGCCGCGGCGCCCTCGGTTTCGGCGATCGCAACCGCGCGGTTGATCGCCACCACCGGCGAGCCGGCGATGGAGAGCAGCGCGTCATAAAGCTGGCGGATCGCCGCCCAGTCGGTGCCGTGGCCGCGCCGGCGTGCCGTATGGGCGGACTGCACGGCGGCCTCCAGCTGGTAGCGGCCGATGATTGCCCTTTGCGCGGCCCGCCTGAGCAGGGCTTCCGCCTCGTCGATCAGCATGTCGTCCCAAAGCGCGATGTCCTGCTCTGCCAGCGGCACGAAACCGCCTTGCGGGCCGCGCCTCGCCGAGCGGCGCGCCTCGGCGAAAAGCATCAGCGCCAGCAGCCCGAGCGCTTCCGGTTCGTCCGGGATCAGCGAGGCGACCAGCCGGCCGAGCCAGATGCCTTCGCTGGCCAGGTTGCGCCGCCGGCTGTCGGTACCGGTCGGATCCGACCAGCCCTCGGCGAAAGTGGCGTAGATCGCTTCGAGCACGGCATCCAGCCGGTCGCTCAGCTCCGCCTGCTCCGGCACCCGAAACGGAATCCCGGTCTCGCGGATGCGCGCCTTGGCCCGCACCAGACGCTGGCCCATCGTCGCCGGCGAAACCAGGAAGGCCGAGGCGATTGTCGCGGCGTCGAAACCGAGGACCGTCTGCAGGATCAGCGGCGCGCGTACGCTCGATTCGATCGCCGGATGGGCGCAGGCAAACATCAGCCGCAACCTTTCGTCCGGCAGCTCCTCGCCGTTCATGCGCGCCTCCATTTCCTCGGCGATCAGCTTCAGATGATCGCGGGCAGCCTCGCCGGTCAGCCGACGTCGCACGGCGTCCACGTCGCGCCGGCGCGCCACCGCCAGCAGCCACGCTTCCGGCTGCGCCGGCACGCCGGTTCGCGGCCAGCGTTCGAGCGCGGCGGCGAAGGCGTCGGCCAACGCGTCCTCGGCGCCGGCGACGTCGCGCGTGCGGGCCGCCAGCCATGCGACCAGCTTGCCGTAGCTTTGCCGGGCGGCCGCTTCGGCCGCCGCCCGCGCGATCTCCGAGCGATCGTCCATCACCGGACCATTACGCGGCTATGTATTCGGCCATCTCCCAGATCGGCCGTACCTCGACCGTTCCGGTGCTGGCGGCGGGGCAGCGCGCCGCCCATTCGATGGCGGTATCGATGTCGGCCGCCTCGATCATGTAGAAGCCGGCCAGTTGCTCCTTGGTATCGGCGTAGGGCCCGTCGAGCACATTGGTCTTGCCGCTGGCCAGCCGCACCTGCGTGGCCGCCTGGGTCGGCCGCAGCCGCTCGCCGGCCAGCCACGCACCCGATTTGTGCAACGCTTCCGTATAGGCGCCATAGGCGGCAAGCACCTGCTGGGTCTGCTCCTTCGGCGCTTTCGCCATCGCGGCTTCGTCATTGTAGATCAAAAGCATGTAACGCATGGGTCTACTCCCGTTTCGTTGAAGGCCGCATCGTCGCAGCCGACCTATGTCGCGTGGGCGCGGCCGATTTCGACAGCAGCCACAAAAATCTTTTCGCGGGCGCTGCCGCACGGCTGGGACCTGCGGCTCGCCTCGCGCACTCTCAACCATTGGTCTAACGCTTGCAATTGCGGGTTGGAATTTGGCGCCTCCTGTCTAAACTCCAAGCTTCGTGCTGGGAGGCGGTGCGGCGCGACTGTTTCAGGAGGAGGAAACCATATGCGCGATTTCAGGACGAAATTCGTTGCCGTCGGCGCTCTGGCGCTGTCGCTTGGCCTCGGCGCCATGTCGGCCGGGGCGCAGGAATTCATCAACGTGCTGACCGGCGGCACGTCGGGCGTCTACTATCCGCTCGGCGTCGCGCTGTCCGAGATCTACGGCAAGGGCATCGAAGGCGCCCGCACCCAGGTGCAGGCAACCAAGGCATCGGTCGAGAACCTCAACCTGCTGCAGCAGGGCAAGGGCGAGATCGCCTTCGCGCTCGGCGATTCCGTGAAGCTTGCCGCCGAAGGCAACACCGAGGCCGGCTTTCCCGGCAAGCTCGACAAATTGCGCGGCATCGCCGCCATCTATCCCAACTACATCCAGATCGTCGCCAGCAAGGAGTCCGGCATCAAGACGCTCGCCGATCTCAAGGGCAAGAGCCTGTCGGTCGGCGCGCCCGCTTCCGGCACCGAGCTCAACGCCCGCGCCATCTTCGCCGCCGCCGGGCTGAGATACGAGGATCTCGGACGCGTCGAATATCTGCCCTTCGCCGAATCGGTCGAGCTGATCAAGAACCGCCAGCTCGACGCCACGCTGCAATCGGCGGGTCTCGGCGTCGCCTCGATCCGGGACCTTGCCACCTCGGTGCCGATCAACGTCGTCGCCGTGCCGGCCGAGGACGTCGCCAAGATCGGCTCGCCCTATCTTTCGGTCGTCATTCCCAAGGGGACCTATGAGGGCCAGGCGGAGGATGTCGCGACCGCCGCGGTCGGCAATTTCCTCGTCACCAGGGCCGATGTCTCCGACGAGACCGCCTATCAGATGACCAAGCTGATGTTCGAGCATCTCGACCAGCTCGCCGCCGCCCACGCCGCCGCCAAGGCGATCGATCCGGCCAAGGCGCTCAACGGCATGCCGGTGCCGCTGCACCCCGGCGCGGAGAAATATTACAAGGAAAAAGGGCTCATCAAGTAACCCTCCCCCTGAGGTGGCCCCAGGCCGGGAAGGGTCCTCGGCGACACGCTCCATCGTCTGAGGCGAAGGTCGCGGCGGTTGCGGCGACCCTCCGCCTCGCTCCGCTCGGTACCCTCCCTCCAGGGGCCCTCCAGGGAGAGGGACGTCAGGAACTCGTCAAATGACCGAAACCCCGACCGTTCTTTCTCCGACTGTCGAAGAGCCTCTTGAAGGCCTTCCGCCGGGCTTCGGCGAAGGCATCGCCGGCAAGGCGGCCTTCCTGATCGCCGTCGCCTTTTCCGTCTTCCAGATCTACATCGCCGCCTATGGCAGCCTGCCCAGCCAGGTGGTGCGCGCCATGCATGTCGGCTTCCTGCTGCTGCTCGGCTTCGGCCTGATCGCCAATCTGCGCGCCGCCGGCATGCCGGCGAAGGCCTTGTTCTGGACGCTTGGCGCGCTGGGCTTCGCCACCGGCCTCTACAACTGGATATTCTACGCCGACCTCATCCGCCGCTCCGGCTTCCTCACCACGCCGGACCTGATCGTCGGCGCCCTGCTCGTGGTGCTGGTCTTCGAGGCGGCTCGGCGGCTGATGGGGCTGCCGCTCGCGGTCATCGCCTTCCTCTTTCTCGCCTATTGCTTCGTCGGCAATCACCTGCCGCCGCCCTTCATCCATCGCGGCTATGATTTCGCGCAGCTCGTCGACACCTTCGCCTTTGGCACCGAGGGCATATACGGCACGCCGGTCTATGTCTCGGCGGCCTATATCTTCATCTTCGTCGTCTTCGCCGCCTTTCTCGAACGCGCCGGCATGATCGCGCTGTTCAACGATTTCGCGCTCGGCCTGGTCGGCTCCTGGCGCGGCGGCCCGGCGCAGGTCTGCGTGCTCTCCTCGGCGCTGATGGGCACCATCTCCGGTTCGGGCGTCGCCAATGTCGTGGCGAGCGGCCAGTTCACCATCCCGCTGATGAAACGCTTCGGCTTCCGCTCGGCCTTTGCCGGAGCCGTCGAGGCGACCTCATCGATGGGCGGCCAAATCATGCCGCCGGTGATGGGCGCGGTGGCCTTCATCATGGCCGAGACGCTGAACATCCCTTACGCCGAGGTCGTGAAGGCGGCGATCATCCCGGCGATGCTCTATTTCGGCGCCTGTTTCTGGCAGGTGCATCTGGAAGCCGGCAAGGCCGGCCTGCACGGCATGGCCAAGGCGGAGCTCCCCAATCCCTGGGAGGCGGTGCGAAAACACTGGCCGCTGGTGCTGCCGCTCGCCGTGCTGGTCTACCTGCTCTTTGCCGGCTACACGCCAATCTTCGCCGGCACCATGGGCCTGGCGCTGACAATCGTGCTGATCCTCGGCACGCCGCTGGCGGCCTTGATCGGGCCGTTCGCCTTCCGCGTCGTCTTCTGGCTGGCGCTCGGGCTTGCCGCCGCCTCCTTCATGCGCTTCGGCGTCAACGTCCTGAGCCTCGTCATCGCGGCGCTCATCGTCGCCTGCGTCACCTTCAAGGGCGGCCGCGAGACGCTGCGCATCTGCGTCGATTCGCTTGCCGAAGGGGCCAAGAACGCGCTGCCGGTCGGCATCGCCTGCGCCATCGTCGGCATCGTCATCGGCACGCTGACGCTGACCGGCATCGCCTCGACCTTCATCGGCTGGATCATCTCCATCGGCGAGAACAACCTGTTCCTGTCTCTGGTGCTGACCATGCTCACCTGCCTGGTGCTCGGCATGGGCATCCCGACAATCCCCAATTACATCATCACCTCCTCGCTCGCCGGCCCGGCGCTTCTGTCGCTCGGCGTGCCGCTCATCGTCAGCCACATGTTCGTCTTCTATTTCGGCATCATGGCCGACCTCACCCCGCCGGTGGCGCTCGCCGCCTTCGCCGCCGCGCCCATGGCCCGGGAAAGCGGCCTCAAGATCGGCATCCAGGCCACCAAGCTCGCCATCGCCGGCTTCGTCGTGCCGTTCATGGCCGTCTACACGCCGGCGCTGATGCTGCAGGATGCCGGCCCGATCGCTGCCCAGTTCGGCTACCCGGTCGAGGTCGCCTACATCGTCGTCAAGGCCTGCATGGGCATTGTGCTGTGGGGGGCGGCCGCGGTCGGCTTCCTCGCCCGGCGCATGGCCTGGTGGGAGCGCCTCGCAGCCTTCGCCGCCGGCGTGCTCCTGGTCGCGGCGCTGCCGCTCACCGACGAAGCCGGCTGGGCGCTGGCGCTTCTCTGGATCGGCTGGCACTGCTGGCGCGCGCGCCAGGCGTCCGCCAGAGCATGACCCCGAACCGAAGGTCAGCGAACGCAAAAAGAGGCGTCCGATTTTCGAAAAAAGATCATGCTCAAGCAATGAATAGTTTCGCATGAGCCTGTGCATCCTCGCCGCCGGCAAGACGGTGACGCTCGCCGTCGCCGCCTTCACTTTGTCCTGGACGCATTCGGTGGAGCGGACGCGCTGGCAGGAGGACTGGAAAGTCACGCCTGCCGGGCTTCGGCTCGTCGAGGCGCGGGTCAAGGGCTCCGGCGCCGGCATGGAACCGCCCGAGGGCTCGGTGCTGCGCGACGGCTGGTGGATCTATTCGCCGCGGATCGGATCCCAGCCGCGCCTGGTGCTCGCAGCGTCCGGCGCCACCGGGGCAGGCTGGACGCTGTGCACGGCCGAGGGCTGTCGCGAGCTGGGCAAGGCAGCGGGAGAGACGACGGTGCTCGAACCTTGCAACGGCGCGAGCCAGCCGCGATAGCGTACGGCAACCGGTCCGGAGCGTTTCAGCGATTCAGAGAATCGCCGAACCGCTCTCTAAGTATTTGCTTTTACGCACTTCCGGACGGAAAACCGTTTCGCGTTTTCCCGGAATTGCCCTAGCCGATCAACCGCTCCCGCAACTCGGCCGAAGGAATGTCGCAACTGTCCTTCCTGCCGAACAGCGCGTAGCGGTTCTTGGCGACGCGGTCGTAAAGCCAGTCGCGCAGCGGCCGCGGCAGGACGAGCAGCAGCCTTGCGGCGCGCCACGGCCAGCCAAGCGCGGCCATGACGGCGACGAAACTGTCGAGCTTCGTGAAGGCTTCGCCGTCGATGACGGCGAGATTGGTTTCGTAATTGTCGGTCGGCAGGCCGTATTTGCGAAACAGCGCCTCGCCGAACGGCGATTGCGCCGTGGCGAAGCGGAAGCGCTTGTCGCGGTCGAGCTTGACGATCGTCTGGACGAAGCCCGAGCAGAACACGCAGACGCCGTCGAAGACGATCAACGGCTGGTCAGCGGCATAGGCCTGGCCTGGGATAAGGGGACGCTTCGGTTCGGGCAGGTCGGTCATGTCGGCCCCGGCTGCTTGTGCCTTCAGACACTAAGCCAGCCGGCGGCGGCGTCAAAGTCGCGGCGTTGTCGCACGTCTGCCGTCGGCGACGGCGGGGCGCTCGTCACGATAGGTCGTGGCGCGGGTGTCGGCGGCCGGCTTGCAGATCCGGCTGTTGTGGCGGCTGTCGAGCATGACGATCAGTTCGTGCCGATGCCGAGCGAGTTGCCGCGCCGCGCGCAGGCCGGACCGGGACCGCGCATGTAGTAGCGCTCGGGCCGATAGGTCGGCGCGACGAATTCGCGGATGGCGGCGGCATAGCCGGCGATGTGGTTCCAGAAGGTCATTTTACCTGTCCCTGTCCCGTTTTCGGATGTCCCTTCCGAATTGTCCGAGAACATAGCGTCGAGGCGTGAATAGTCGGTGAACGCGATGTTAATTTCTGGTCCGAAACACGTTGCTTCGTGGCTGGAATGCGGCTGATTCGCGGTCTTTCCACGCCTTTTGTCGTGATTCCGGCTTGTGTGACTTTTGCATCACATATGTTTCGTCTCGATGTCGCTTGGACGCGGTTCTGTTTCACGTCCGGCCGCCGCCCGGAAATTTCCTTGCGCATCCAGAAAGGTTCAGGAACCGGCCAGGAAGGGACACGTTGATTCCTTCGAGCCCGCGCGGCGAGGGCGGCCGCGCCGCCGATTGAATTTCCCGATCCGGACCAAGCTATGGAAGGCAAAGCCATGGGTTTCTTTTCGAAAGACATCAAGACGCTGGACGATCTCTTCATCCATATGCTGCGCGACATCTACTATGCCGAGAAGCAGATCGAGCGGGCCCTGCCGAAGATGATCGGCGCGGCGACCGATCCGCAGCTGAAGGCCGGCTTCGAAAAACACCTCGAGCAGACCAGGGGCCATGTCGACCGGGTCGAGCAGGTGTTCGAGCTGCACGGCGTCAAGGCCAAGGCGGTCAGCTGCCCCGCCATCGACGGCATCCTCGAGGAGGCCGATGAGGTGAGCGGCGATATCGACGACAAGGAGGTTCTCGACGCCGCGCTGATCGCGTCCGCGCAGGCGGTCGAGCATTACGAGATGACGCGCTACGGCACACTGATCGCCTGGGCCAAGCAGCTCGGCCGCAGCGACTGCGCCAACGTGCTGGCCAAGAACCTCAAGGAAGAGCAGGCGACCGACCGCAAGCTCACCGAGATAGCGCAAAACAGGATCAACCTGCTGGCGGCCTGATGGGCGATGCCGCAACGACAGGCGCGGGCCCCGGAACCCAAGCGAGCCCCATCCGTTGCGATTGAGATCGCACCGCGCAGGAGTTCGCAGCAGGAGCTCGCAATGGCACCGCGCCCCGCCTGGAAGGGTTATCTGAAACTGTCGCTGGTCACTTGCGCCATCGAGCTGACCAACGTCGTCACCCATGCCGAGAAGGTTTCGTTCCGCATTCTCAACCGCAAGACCGGCAACACCGTCAAACGCATCTATGTCGATGCCGAAACCGGCAAGCCGCTGGAGGAAGGCGACGAGATCAAGGGCTATGAGGTCAGCGACGGCGACTTCGTCCATATCGAGGAGGACGAGATCGAGGCGGTGCAGATCGAGTCCTCGCATACGATGAGCCTCGACGGCTTCGTCGAGAAATCCTCGATCGAGCAGATTTATCTCGACACGCCCTACTATGTCTCGCCGGCGGACGAGGTGTCGGAAGAGGCGTTCGCCGTCATCCGCGACGCCATGGCGGCGAAGAAGATGGCCGGCCTCGCGCGCATCGTGCTCTATCAACGCGAGCGCCCGGTCGTCTTGGAACCGCTCGGCAAGGGCATGGTGCTGACGACGCTGCGCTACGACGACACCGTGCGCCAGCCCGAGACGGTCTTCGACGACATCAAGGCAACCAGGACCGATGACGAGATGATCGATCTCGCGCGGCACATCATCGACAGCAAGAAGACGAAGTTCGACGCTTCGAAGTTCGAAGACCGCTATGAGGACGCGCTGCTCGAATTGATCCGCGCCAAGAAGGCCGGCAAGAAGGCTCCCAAGGCCAAGGCGCCGCCGAAGCCGTCCAATGTCGTCAACCTGTTCGACGCTCTGAAGAAGAGTCTCAACGCGGAAGGCGGCGGCAAGGCCGGCAAATCTTCATCGAAAGCGTCGGCGCGGACGAAGGCCAAGGCCGCCGCGGCCGGTCATAACAAGCATAAAAGGCGCAAATCCGCATAGGAGCAGGATGCCATGGCCGGCCTCGAGCAGTATCAAGCCAAGCGCGACTTCCGCAAAACCGCCGAGCCGGCCGGCAAGGTGCCGCGGCACAGACCAGGCGAGGCCGGCGGCATCTACGTCATCCAGAAGCACGCCGCCACGCGCCTCCACTACGATTTCCGGCTCGAGCATGACGGCGTGCTGTGGAGCTGGGCGGTGACGCGCGGCCCGAGCCTCGATCCGCACGAGAAGCGGCTGGCCGTGCATGTCGAGGACCACCCGATCGACTACGCGTCCTTCGAGGGCACCATTCCGAAGGGCGAGTATGGCGGCGGCTCGGTCATCGTCTGGGACGACGGCAGATGGATCCCGGAAGGCGATCCGGCGCAAGGGATGAAGAAGGGCCATATCAGCTTCGAGCTTGAAGGCTACAAGCTGCACGGGCGCTGGCATCTGGTCAGGCTGAAACCGCGCCGCGGCGAAAAGCGCGACAACTGGCTGCTGATCAAGTCCGACGACGCGGCCGCCCGTCCCGGCGAGGACATCCTGAAGGATGAGCCGCAATCGGTGAAGTCCGGCCTCACCGTCGAGGAGGTCGGCGAGGGCAAGGCCGCCAGGGGCGCGAAGCCGAAGGTCTGGCACTCCAACAAACCGGCCGCCCGCAAGGCAAAGGCCGGCCGCGCCAAGCGCCTGGAGTTCATCGAGCCGCAGCTCGCGACGCTGGAAAAGAACGCGCCCTCCGGCGACGACTGGCTGCACGAAGTGAAATTCGACGGCTATCGCATGCAGGCGCAGATCGCCGGCAGCGACGTCAGGCTGCTGACCAGAGCCGGCCTCGACTGGACGAAGAAATTCGAAGGCCCGGTCACCGCGGCGCTTGCCGGCCTCAAATGCCGCGACGCCGTCATCGACGGCGAGATCGTCGTGCTGGCCGACAGCGGCGTGTCGTCCTTTCCGCTGCTGCAGGCCGATCTCTCCGCCCGTCGCACCGACCGCTTCATCTACTACGTCTTCGACCTGATGCGGCTCGACGGCAAGGATCTGCGCCGCGAGCCGCTGGTCGAGCGCAAGCACGCGCTGGCCGAGCTGCTCGGCGAGCAGCCGCAGAATTCGGCGCTGCGTTTCAGCGACCATTTTTCCGAGCCCGGCAAGGTCATACTGCAGCATGTCTGCCGCATGGGCCTCGAAGGCGTGGTGTCGAAGCGCGCCGACGCGCCTTACCGCAGCGGACGCGGCCTCAGCTGGATCAAGTCGAAATGCACGCTGCGCCAGGAATTCGTCATCGGCGGCTACCTGCCTTCGGACAAGACCGGGCGCGGCCTGCGCTTGCTGCTCGTCGGCTATTATGAAGGCGGCAAGCTCAACTATGCCGGCCGCGTCGGCACCGGCTTTTCCGGCAAGGTGTTGACCGATTTGAAGAAGAAGCTCGACCGCCTGGAGGCGAAAGACTCGTCCTTCTCCGGCGCCGTGCCCAAGGGCAAGGGCCTGACCTTCGTCAAGCCTGAGCTTGTCGGCGAAGTGGAGTTCCGCAGCTGGACATCCGACCGTATAATCCGCCACGCCTCGTTCCAGGGGTTGCGTGAGGACAAGCCGCCGGAGGAAGTCGTGCAGGAAAAGCCGAAGAAGACCGGCGGCAAGGCCGAAGCAGGATCGGGCGGCGGCAGGGCCGCGCCGAAGGCCTCGGCTGGAACGGCGATGACCTCGATAAAGCTCTCACATCCCGACAAGCTGCTGTGGCCCGACGAAAAGGTCTCCAAGCAGGACCTGCTCGACCACTACGCGCTGGTCTGGCCGCGCATGGAGCCGTTCGTCGTCAACCGTCCGCTGAGCCTGGTGCGGGCGCCCGACGGCATCCACGGGCAGCGCTTCTTCCAGAAACACGCCTCGCCCGGCATGAGCGACAGGATCGCCAGGATGAAGGATCCGACCGATGGCGAGGAGATCCTGTTCATCAAGGATTTCGACGGGCTTGCGGCGCTCGTCCAGTATGGCGTGGTCGAGGTCCATATCTGGGGCTCCACCATCGACCAACTGGAAAAGCCGGACCAGGTGATCTTCGACCTCGACCCGGATGAAGGCGTCGATGTGAAGATGGTGCGCCAGGCGGCGCTCGACATCCACAAGCAGCTTGACGAGCTGTCGCTGCCGAACCTGGTCAAGACGTCCGGCGGCAAGGGCTATCACGTGCTGGTGCCGCTCAAGGCGTCGGCGGACTGGGACGAGGTCAAGGACTTCGCCCATGACTTCGCCCGCGCCTTGGAACAGGCAGCACCGGACCGCTACACGGCGACGCTGTCGAAGAAGGCGCGCACAGGAAAAATCTTCATCGACTATCTGCGCAACGGCAGGGGCTCGACCACGGTGGCGCCCTACTCGTCGCGCGCCAAGAAGGGCGCGACGGTGTCAATGCCCGTGACCTGGCCGGAGCTTGAAAAGGGGCTCGCGCCCAACGCCTTCCCGCTCGGCGACGAGACGACGCTGGGCGAGCTGAAGAAAGCGGACCCGTGGAAGGATTTCTTCAAGCTGGGGAAGGTGCTGAAGCGGGGGTGAGCCTAGGCGCCGGCAGCGTCGCGATCCTTCGCGCCCCCCTCTGCCCTGCCGGGCATCTCCCCCACAAGGGGGGAGATTGGCAGTTTCACCCGCGGCGCCTTTCCTGCAATGTTGGAGATTGGCGAAGGACGGCGTGACGTCTGATCTCCCCCCTTGTGGGGGAGATGGCCGGCAGGCCAGAGGGGGGCGCTGTCCCGCCAGCATCGCGAGATTGTCCGCCTAAGCCAGAAACACCCTCTCGAAGTCCTGCTTGCCCTTCGGCGAAAACACCACGGCGCGGCTGTCCTTGTCGCGCCGCGCCCATTTCTCGGCGATGACCTTGTCGAGGATGGCGGCGCCCAGCGCGCCGGCGAGATGCGAACGCCGCACGCTCCAGTCGAGGCAGGCGCGGCACACCGGCCGCCTGGCTTTGCTGTCGATCGCGATACCCAGCGCGGCGAAATGCGAAACAGCCGAGGGTGAGAGCCTGATCTCGTTCCCCTCGCGCAGCAGCAGCTTCCTGTCGACGAGGCGGTCGAGCATGGTCACCGCCTGCTCGCCGGCGAGGTGATCGTAGCAAACGCGAGCCACGCGCATGGCCGCGTCGCGCGGGCCGGGCCGCACCCGCTTCGGGCCGACCGCCTCCGCGACGCCGATGATCGCCTCGATCATGCCCGCGACCTGCGGGCCGGCGAGGCCGTAATAGCGATGGCGACCCTGGCTCGCGAGCGTCAGCAATCCGCCATCCATCAGCTTCGACAGATGCGAGGAAGCGGTGGGCAGCGATACGCCGGCCTCCAGGGCCAGTTCCGATGCGGTCAGCGCCGTGCCGCCCATCAGCGCATTGAGCATGTTGGCGCGGGCCGGGTCGCCGACCAGGCTGGCGATGCGTGCGATGTCGGGTCCTTCACGCATAGTTCGATCCTTATCGAAGCATTCCGGTGAGAGAAGCACTATTCTCGGGTCGGCTCAAGGAGCGCGGCGAACGCTCCTGACAGGAGAATGCCTAGCACACCGAGCGAAGCGATGGTTCGACCGCGATCGAACCGTCGTCGCCGCAAAGCCAACCGACCCAGGAAGCTAACCGACGGGGAGACCGAAATGACCATCACCTGCTTCATCCGCTATGAGATCGATCCGTTCGGCAAGCCGGCTTTCGAGCAGTATGCGCGGGCCTGGGGGCAGGCGATCCCGCGCTGCGGCGCCGAGCTGATCGGCTATTTCGCGCCGCATGAGGGTTCGGCCACGATCGCCTACGCCGCCTACAACATCGAAAGCCTCGCCGCCTACGAGGCCTATCGCGCGCGCCTTGCCGCCGACCCCGCCGGCAAGGCAAACTACGAGTTCGCGCGGCGCGAGAAGTTCATCCTCAAGGAAGACCGGATATTCCTCAGGCTGGCGTCGGGGCCGCATGGCCCCCGGAAGGTTTTCGATACCAGCGTAACGGTCAGGGAAGGGATAGAGGCATGATCGCTGTCATCTTCGAGGTCGAGCCGGCGGAAGGAAAGCGCGATGCCTATCTCGGCATCGCCGCGGAGCTCAAGCCGCTGCTCGAGGGCATCGACGGCTTCATCTCGGTCGAGCGCTTCCAGAGCCTCACCGATCCGAAGCGCGTGCTCTCGCTGTCCTTCTGGCGCGACGAGGAAGCGGTCAAGGCCTGGCGCAACACCGAGGAGCACCGGCAGGCGCAGCAGGCGGGTCGCGGCGGAATCTTTGCCGGCTATCGTCTGCGCATCGCCCATGTCGTGCGCGACTACGGGATGACGGAAAGGGACGAGGCGCCGCAGGACAGTCGGGCCGTGAACGGGTGAGCACAGTTTCTCCTTCTCCCCTTGTGGGAGAAGGTGGATCGGCGCGTTAGCGCCGAGACGGATGAGGGGTGTTCCAGCGGAGTGAGACGCCGGCGTTTCCTGGAGCACCCCTCATCCGTCGCCTTCGGCGACACCTTCTCCCACAAGGGGAGAAGGGAAAGTCGGCGCCTAAGCATTCCCGATCAGCACACCCGCCCCGAACACCAGCGCGCCGCCCAGCACCACCTGGAAGGCGGCGCGCCAGAACGGCGTCTGCATGTAGCGGTTCTGGATGAAGGCGATCGCCCAGAGCTCGAAGAACACCACGATCGCGGCGACGATGGTTGCCGTCCAGAAATAGGGGATGAGGTAGGGCAGCGCGTGGCCGAGCCCGCCCAGCGTCGTCATGACGCCGACCGTCAAGCCGCGCTTCACCGGCGAGCCGCGCCCCGACAGCTTGCCGTCGTCGGAAGCCACCTCGGTGAAGCCCATCGAGATGCCGGCGCCGATCGAGGCGGCGAGACCGACGAGGAATGTCTGGAACGTGGCGTGCGTGGCGAAGGCGGCGGCGAAGATCGGCGCCAGCGTCGACACCGAGCCATCCATCAGCCCGGCCAGTCCCGGCTGCACATAGGTGAGGATGAACTGGCGCTGCTCGGCGCTCGCTTCCTCCTCCTTGACCTCGCCCGGGACATGTTCCTGTTCGAGCTCATGCGCGGAATTCTCGTGGCCGAGCTCGGCCGCGGCCAGCTCGTCGAGCAGCTTCCGCGTCGAGGCATCGGTCGTGCGCTTGGCCGCCTCGACATAGAAGCGATAGGCCTGTCGCTCCATGTCCTCGGCCTGGCGGCGCACATGCTCGATGCCGAGCGGCCGCACCAGCCAGTCGGGCTTGCGCTCGTAATAGCCCCTCACATGCTCGCGCCGGATCAGCGGGATGCGCTCGCCGAAGCGCTTGCGGTGCAACTCGATGAGGGAATCGCGATGGCCGTCTTCCTCCTCCGCCATCGCCTCGAACACCTTGGCCGATTGCGGAAAGTCCTGCGCCAGCCCGTCGGCATAGGCGCGATAGATACGCCCGTCGTCCTCTTCGGAAGAAATCGCCAACGCCAGGATCTCCTGCTCCGACAGCGAATCGAAGGAGCGGCGGCCGAAGCCGAAAACACGGGAAAGCATGAGGAAATCACCCTAGATTAGAATGGTTCTAAACTAGGCACTCACGGGCGGAGGGTCAATCGCGGACGTCGTGTGGCCGGCGGAATTCGCCGGTCCAGCGTTCCCGCTCTTCATTATTGCCGAATGTCCACCTATATGGGGTGGCCAGCCAATTCCAGCGAAACAAGCCAAATCCAAGGAAACAAGGGATGACGGACAAGAAGCCCCCGCACGCATTCGACCCGAAACCCGTTCTCGATCTCATCGCCGGCATCGAGGCCGACCTGCAGCGGCTGAAGGGCCTGGTCGAGCAGCAGGCCGAAAAATTCGATCCCGTCAATCCGCACAACAAGACGCCGGAAGGCAAGCTGACCGAGGAAGGCGTCGAATGCTGCTACCGCATGTTCGACGAGGGCAAGTCGCGCTACACGGTCGCCCAGCAGATGAAGATCTCGTTTGCCGCCGCCAGCCACCGCTTCAACGGCTGGCGCAAGCTCGGCGGCAAGAAAAGGACGCCGACGCTGCTGGGGTGAGGAGCGGTCCGCGTGGTGGGCGAAAAGCCGAAGCCATAACGGAGGGTCGGGGCATCGCCAATCGCCATCGTCGGCTGCGCCAGCGGCCCCTGCGATACGCCAATATTGTCCCCGTCACATTTTTTCGTTGGCGCGCAGGGATAATTTCCGTGCACCATGGGCAGTCCCGTTCTTCGCGAGGCCACGCCATGACCACCATCCCGGGCATCTTCGACATCCACGCCGCCGCGGCGCGGCTTTCCGGCCTTGTCGTCGAGACTCCGCTCATCGAATCGCCTGAGCTCAACAAGCGCCATGGCGGCCGCATCCTGTTCAAGCCGGAGACGCTGCAGCGCACCGGCTCCTTCAAGATCCGCGGCGCCTACAACAAACTGTCGTCGCTCACCGAAGAGGAGCGCAGCCGCGGCGTCGTCGCCTTTTCCTCCGGCAACCACGCGCAGGGCGTCGCCGCTTCGGCCGCCATGTTCGGCGTCAGGGCGGTGATCGCCATGCCCGTCGACGCGCCGGCGCTCAAGGTGGGCAATGTCCGCAAGATGGGCGCCGAGGTGGTGCCGTTCGACCGTTACAAGGACGATCGCATGGCTGTCGTGCGCCCCTATATCGAGAAGGGCATGGTGCTGGTGCCGCCCTTCGACGACCCGGCCATCATCGCCGGCCAGGGCACGATCGGGCTGGAGCTGATGCGGCAGGCGAAGGCGCTCGACGTCAGCCTCGACGCTGTAGTCGTGCCTTGCGGCGGCGGCGGGCTGTCGAGCGGCATTTCCGTCGCGGTCAAGTACGCCTCGCCGCAGACCGCCGTTTGGGCGGTCGAGCCGGAGCATTTCGACGACACGCGCCGCTCGCTCGCCAAGGGCGAAAGGGTCTCGAACGAGCCTGGCCACACTTCGATCTGCGATGCGCTGCTCACCGCCGAACCGGGCGCCATCACTTTCGAGATCAACCGCAAAAATCTCGCCGGCGCCATCGCCGTCTCCGACAAGGCCGCCGCGCAGGCGATGCGCGACGCCATGGCGTATCTGAAGCTGGTGGTCGAGCCCGGCGGCTGCGTCGCGCTGGCGGCGCTCGCATCCGGCGAGATCGACCTTGCCGGCAAATGCGTGGCGGTTGTGCTTTCCGGCGGCAACGTCGATTTCAGCACTTATGCGGAGATCATGGCGGCGGCGTAGCGAGTGTTGCGCCCGACCCAGAGTGGCCGGCCTTTGTCCGAATGCGGGGCGCTCAGAAAGACCAGTCACCCTTGGTTCGCCGGATTTCCTCTCGGGGCAAGAAGTGGATTTCCATCAGGATAGGCTCTTCCGGTCCCTTGAAGAAATGCAGTTCCGCATCGGGAAGCACAAGACGGCGCACCGTTTCAAAGACGCTGTCAACTTTGTACTCTTCGCACTGAAGGCCAAGATCGGCAAGCAGCGCCTTGACGGAGGAGAGCGTCATGGCTGGGCTGAAGCCGCCGAGATCGATCTGGCTATTTCCGCTCCATTTCAAAGGCAACGGCTTAGCCTCATCTGGCAAATGCCATAGCTTGATGCTGATGCGATTGGCGAGCGCTCGATTGCGGCGGGTCAAAATGTCGATTTCCAGATCCCCATACCCAAGCAGGAAACCGCACGGCTGATCCTGATAGACATAAAGCCATTTGGGAAGCCAAGGTGCTTTTGGATCGGACCGAGATCGGCCCCGACACGCAGGGGCGTGTCTTTTTCGCCCAACATTAAGGGTAGGATATGGAGTTTGCCCCGCAGTCGCATTGGTCAACCTGAATTGGCCTGGTCACATCCATTCTATATGACGCGCTCGTCCGGGTGTCAGCCGCTCGGCTCAGTCCAGCGTCCGCCGGAAGCGCAGCAGGGCAGCGCCGGCGAAGGCCACCACGAACACCGCCAGCCAGCCGATCTCGGCGGCGACCGCGCTGAAGTCGGCGCCCTTCAGCATGACGGCGCGCGTGATGCGCAGGAAATGCGTCAGCGGGAAGATCTCGCCCAGGATCTGCGCCCAGCCCGGCATGCCCCGATAAGGGAACATGAAGCCGGAAAGCAGCAGCGACGGCAGGAAGAAGAAGAAGGTGAGCTGCATAGCCTGCATCTGCGAGCGGGCCAGGGTCGAGATCGTGTAGCCGAGCAGCACCAGCGAAAGCACGAAGACGAGCACCGATGAAAGCAGCAGCGTCAGACTGCCGACGAAGGGGACGCCGAACAAGAGCTTCGCCGCCGCCAGCACCACCGTCACCTGCACGGCGCCGACGACAAGGAAGGGCAGCACCTTGCCCAGCATGATCTCGGTCGGACTTGACGGCATGGCAAGCAGGTTCTCCATCGTCCCGCGCTCGGTCTCGCGGGTCAGCGCCATCGCCGTCATCATCACCATGGTCATCTGCAGGATGACGCCGAGCAGGCCGGGCACGATGTTGTATTGCGAGATGCCTTCGGGATTGTAGCGCTGGTGAACCACCACCTGCAGCTGCTGCTTGGCGGTTTCGGCGGCGGTCGCCTGCATGCCCTGGGCGCGCAGCAGCGCCTGGCTCGCCACCTTGCTCAGTGTCGAAATGGCGCCGCTTGCCGCCGACGGATCCGTCGCGTCGGCTTCGATGAGGATCTGCGGGCTGTCGCCGCGCTCGACGCGCCGGGCAAAGTCGGCCGGGATGGTGACGACGAACAAGACGGCGCCCTTGGCCATCAGCATTTCGGCTTCGGCCGCGCTTTCGGACACATGGTCGAAGCGGTAGTAGCCGGTCATCTGCAGCGCGGAGACCATGGCCCGCGTATACTGGTCGTTGCTCATCGCCACCAGCGCCGTCGGCAGGCTCTTGGGATCGTTGTTGATGGCAAAGCCGAACAGCACCAGCTGCAGCAGAGGCACGCCCAGCATCATGGCGAAGGTGATGCGGTCGCGCCGCATCTGGATGAACTCCTTGATCAACAGCGCGCCGAGTCTCGCGAAGGAAAAGACCGCTCTCAAGCCATCCTTCATGTCATGTTGTCCTTCGAGCCGGCCATGAACTGGATGAACACGTCTTCCAGGCTGGTTTCGCCGGGCGTCACCGTCACCCCCTTGTGCTCCTTCTCGACATCGGCAAGCGCCTTTTCCAGCGCCGCCTTGTCGGAGCCGACGACATGGAGCGTGGCGCCGAACGGCGCCACCTGATCGACGCCGGGACGGCCCTGCAGCGCCTCGGCCACCTGGTCGAGCTTCGGTCCCTGCAGCACGAAGGTGGTCAGCCCGGCATTCCTCACCACCTCGTCCACCGTGCCGGTGGCCAGCAGCTTGCCGTAGGAGATGTAGCTGATGCGGTGGCAGCGCTCGGCCTCGTCCATGTAGTGGGTGGAGACGAGCACCGTCAGCCCGCCGCTCGCCAGCCTGTGGATCTCGTCCCAGAACTCGCGCCGCGCCTTCGGGTCGACGCCCGCCGTCGGCTCGTCGAGCAGAAGCAGCTTCGGCTCGTGCATGATGCAGGCAGCGAGTGCCAGCCGCTGCTTCCAGCCGCCGGAAAGCGTGCCGGCGAGCTGGTTGCGGCGCGTCGCCAGGCCGAGGTCCTGCAGCGTCCGCGAGACATAGTCCTCGACCGGCTTCAGCTGGTAGAGCCGGGCCACGAATTCGAGATTCTCGCCGATCGTCAGATCCTCGTAGAACGAGAATTTCTGCGTCATGTAGCCGACTTCGCGCTTGATGCTGAGCGAGTCGGAGCGGATGTCGAAACCGAGCACCGTGCCCTCGCCCTCGTCCGGTGTCAGAAGCCCGCACATGATGCGGATGGTCGTCGTCTTGCCCGAGCCGTTCGGCCCGAGGAAACCGACGATCTCGCCCTCGGCCACAGTCATCGTCACATGGTCGACGACCGTCCTGCCGCCGAAGCGCTTGACCAGCCCGCGGACGTCGATGACGCTCATTTTCCGAGGTCCGCCCCGATGTCCGCGAGATCGGCGTCGACGATCTGGCCGGGCTGCAGCTGACCGGTATCGCCTTCCGGCCGTGCCTCGACGAGATAGACCAGCTTCTGCCGGTTCTGAAGCGAGTAGATCACCGGCGGGGTGAACTCCGGATCGGGCGAAACGTAGCTGATGCGCGCCTTGAGATCCGGCCCGCAGCCGTCGCAATGCACGCTGAGCAGCGTGCCGACCTTCACCGAGGAGAAAGCGGTCTCTGGCACATAGACGCTGAGCTTCACCGCGCCGTCGGGCAGCATCGAGATCACCGGCGCGGTCGGTCCGGCCGTGTCGCCGGGATTGCGTATCACGTCGTCGATGCGGCCGGCCGAAGGCGCCGCTAGAACGCGCTTGGACAGCCGCCACCGCGCCTGCCCCAGCTCCGATTGCGCCTGCTGGACCTGGTTCTCCGCGGCCTTGATCGTCTCCGGCCGCGCCGGCAGGCCGCCGACGGCGAGGTTGGCCTCGGCCTGGCCGACCTGCGCGTTGGCCGTCTCCAGCGAAGCCGAAGCCGTGTCGTAGTCGGCCTGCGTGCCGGTGCCGCGCCTGTAGAGGTCGCTGGCGCGATCGTATTTGCGCTTGGCGTCCGCGGCCTGCGCCTTCGCCATGTCCACTTGCGCCTTCAGCACGGCGATCTCGTCCGGCCGCTTGCCCACCTGCAGGTCTGCAAGCTGCGCCTGCGCCTGGGCGAGCGCGGCTTGAGCCTGCACCACGGCAATCTCGGCGTCGGCGTCTTCCAGTGTCGCCACCGGCATGCCTGGCGTCACCCGATCTCCGCGCTTGACGCCGACCGTCGTCACCTGCGCGACCTCGATCGGCGCGAGCAGCACATATTCGCCCTCGACATAGCCGACGGCGAGCGGCGCGGACGGCGCGCAGGCGCTGAACAACTGGGCCGCGAGCGGCAGCGAACAGAAAAAGCTCATGACTTGCCCTTCCTGCCGGCAGCCGGATCGCGCGCCGCCAGCATTGCCCTGAGGTTGTCGGTCGCGACCGCCACGACCTTGGCGGCCTCCTTGTCGCCGATCTCGCGCCAGCCCATCCGGCGCAGCACCGCCTCGCGTCCGATGCGGAAATAGATGACCTGGCCGATTATGGTGAACACGGTGAGCCTGGTGGCCTCGCTCTCGGCCGGCTCGCCGGTGGCCTGCTCCCAGACCTGGCAGAGCCGTCGATGCGTCGGTTCGAACACGCCGGCATAGATGCGGTCGAGCGCCGCCGTCGGGTGCGACAGCTCGCGGAGTACGAATTGTACGATCTCGCCGGCCTGTGGGCTTGCGACGACAAAGCCGACCATCCGCTCCAGCGCGGCAAAGAGCTGTGCCCGCGCGGCTTCCCGGTTTGCGGGAGCGGCCGCCTGGGGTGCGCCGAGCGCCTGGCCGGCGATCCCCTGGATGGTCTCGACGATGAAATCGGCGGCGGCGGCGCGCAGGCCTTCCTTGCCGCCGAAATGATAGGCGATGGAGCCGATATTGGCCTTGGCCTCGGCCGCGATCTCGCGCGTCGAGGTGCCGTCGAAGCCCTGCCGGCCGAAGAGCTTGAGCGCGGCGTGGACAAGTGCCGCGCGTGTCTGATCGGCCGGAGAGGCTTCGCGTTGCGGCCTTCTGGTGTTCGGCTGCTTGCTCATGGCACATAGTTAATCAATCGATTGATTAAAGTCAAATTGAATCGCGACTCGGCTTGCCATCTCCGCCCGCGCGGGCTTTAGTGCGCGGCCATGGGCAAGGAAGTCGAACGCAAGTTCCTGGTCACTGGTTCCGCCTGGCGAGACTGGGCCGAGGCGCATATTCGCATCCGCCAGTTTTACCTCGCCGCGCAGCCCGGCCGCACGGTGCGCGTGCGCATCAGCGACGGTGCTTCGGCGCAGCTGACACTCAAGTTCGGCGACAGGGCGCGCGAGCGCGACGAGTTCGAGTATCCGATCCCGCTTCCCGAGGCCGAGGAGATGGCGGCCTTCGCCATCGGGCGTGTCATCGAGAAGACACGCCACCATGTTAGACACCACGGCTATCTCTATGAAGTCGATGTATTCGGCGGCGTGCTCTCGGGGCTGGTGGTCGCGGAGCTGGAGACGCCGGAGGACGTGCCTGACGAAATGCTGCCCGATTGGCTCGGTCGCGAGGTCACCGGCGAGTCGAGGTTCTACAACGCGTCGCTGGCCCTCGGGGGGATTCCGGAGATCGCCGCATGAGCTTTCGCATCGATCCGCGCTTGCCGCTGACCGGCGAGGTCAGGCGCATATTGACCGACGAGATCGGCAGGGCGCTCGCCCATCTTGAGACGGCGCGCGACAAGCCGGAGCAGGGGCTGCACAAGTGCCGCAAGCGGCTGAAGAGCGTGCGGGCCTTGCTGCGCCTGGTTCGTTCCGGAGACGAACCGTTCTGCCAGACTGAGAACGAATGTTACAAGCAGGTCTCGGCACTGCTTGCCGGCCCACGCGAGGCGACCGCTCTTGTCGAGACCGTCGATCGGCTGGCGAATGCCTTTCCGGAGCAGAGCGCCGGCGGCGGCCTCGACGCCGTCCGCGACCGGCTGGTGCTGCGCCAGCATGAGCTGCACGCCGGCCCCGGTCTCGACGCGGCCATAAATGCCGCCGTCACCGCGTGCCGGGAAGGGCTGGAGCGCATCGACAGGCTGTCGCTGCCCGATCAGCCGGAGCAGGCGGCCGACATCCTGGCCGAAGGCGCCCGCGCCACCTTGCGGCGGGCGAAGAAGGCGCTGGACAAGGCGGGCTCGCGCGGCGAGGCGGACGACTTTCACGATCTGCGCAAGGCGGCCAAGACCCACTCGATGCATCTGTCGCTGCTCGGCCGCCTGTGGCCGACGCCGATCAAGGCGCGCCGCAAGGCGGTCGACAAGCTCGGCGAGTTGCTGGGCGACCTGCATGACGTCTTCGTCATGCGCGGCCTGCTCGCCGCCGACGGCGAGCCGCTCGGCCCGCCCGAAGACACCAAGCTTCTGCGCAAGCTCCTGAAGCGTTCGGAAAAGAGCCTCAGCAAGGCCTGCCTCACCGAGGCCGCCGAACTGTTCGGCGACAGTCCCAAGCGCTCGGCCAGGAAGCTCGCGCGCAAGGCCCGCGACGACCTCGCGGAGCCGCTTGAGGAAGCGAAGGCCGCCTGATCATGGCCCCATGATCATGGCCTAAGTGGCCGGCCTGTGCTAATCGGCGTCTGGGATGACTGCGCCGGCCGACACCCTGCTGGACCGACTTGGCCGCTGGCTCGCCGGCCGGCTGCAGGATGAGTCTTCGGGCTACGAGCCCTATACGCCGTCCGATGCCGATACGCTGCGCCGCACGCTGCAGCCCGGCGATATCCTGCTCGTCGAAGGCAACCAGAAGATCTCGGCGGTAATCAAGTATCTCACCCAGTCGACATGGTCGCATTCGGCCTTCTATGTCGGCGATGCCTTGCCGCTGCCCGAGGACGGTTCGGAGCGGTCGCGTCTGATCGAAGTGACCCTCGGCGAAGGCTGCGTTGCCGTGCCGCTCTCGCGCTACCGCACCTACAATACCCGTATCTGCCGGGCGAGCGGGCTGACGCCGGAGGATCGCGACAAGGTCGTTGCCTTCATGATCGGCAAGCTCGGCCTGAGATACGATCTCAAGAACATTTTCGACATGCTGCGCTTTTTCCTGCCGACACCGCCTGTGCCGGTGCGCTGGCGCCGCCGCATGCTGGCGTTCGGCTCCGGCGATCCGACGCGGGCGATCTGCTCGACACTGATCGCCGAAGCCTATGGCCAGGTCCGCTATCCGATCCTGCCCGAGATCACCCGCGCGCCCGGCCGCGCCTCGGCGCAGTCGAGTTATATGCGGCGCGAGATCCTGCACATCCGCCACCACTCGCTCTACACGCCGCGCGACTTCGACCTGTCGCCCTATTTCCGCATCGTCAAGCCGACGCTGGAATATGGCTTCGACTATCGGGCGGTCGCGTGGGGGGACACGGCGACCGATTCGGAAGAAAAGGCCGCCGAGTAGGTCTGCCTGTGGCGATCTCGCCCAGCACTGTTTGCGGAGAGGCCGCGTCCGAGCGCTTGGCATCGCGCGGAGATGTCATCCCCCTAAAAATGTTCTCAGCCGCCTCAGCAGCAGATCTGGAGCTTCAAGCTGAGGCAGGTGGCCGACGCCAGGCAGCGTTTCGAACGACGCCTGCGGGATCAGCGCATGAAGCGCCTTGCCTCGCGCCAGCGGAATCCATGGGTCGTCCTCGCCCCAGATTATCTTTACCGGACAGCGTATGTCCCCGAACATCGGCTCGATTTCGGCGGTGTATCTTTCATCGGCTTGCGCGAATTGGCGATAGAAGCTCGCGCGCCCGTCCTCAGAAAGCCACGGCTCGACAAGCTTCTCGAAATCTCCGGAACCGATGTCGTTCACGATGGCTCCCTTGATGTAGGCCCCTACGACCGCTCTGTGGATATGCGGTGGCAGGCCCAGGAAGGCATCCACATGGCGACCGACATGATCGAAGAACTCCGATCCCCAAGGGCGCATCGCGACAACGTTCATCAGAAGATACCGGTCGAAGTCGCAGCCATGCAGCAAATGCGCCCGTAGCGTTGTCGCTCCACCCATATCGTGGGCGATGACGATCGGACGTTCGATATCCCAAGACGCAAGCATCTCGGCGAATATCTTTCCTTGCACATCGAGTGACGTGCGCTGCCCCGCGTCTTTCTCGGATTGCCCATATCCGGGCATATCATACCAATGGACGCGATACCGCCCTGCAAGGTCCGGGATAATCCGATGCCATGAGAACGAGGACCACGGCCAACCATGAGCCAGCACGAGTGCAGGCCCGCTGCCCAGTCGACCCGCTGCCACTATGCCCGCGGATGTTTGCACGGTCTCATCGAGTTTCCACGACATCCAATACTCTCCCCGGGGTGTCCGGATTGCGGGTACCAAGCGCTAGACTTCAATCATCAGGCTGGTAGCCGCCGCTTCACGGCCTCGGCGCGCGCACCCGCATCGCGCGGATGCGGCTCGATCGGCATGATGGCCGGAAACGGCGTCGCGCCGAAGGCAAAGGTCCATTTGTAGCCGACGAGCTGCTCTTCCGGCGTGGTGTGCTGGTCATGGTGGGCAAGCAGCCTTGCGCGCTCGGCCAGGTCCTCCGCCTCGCGCCGCACCATCTCCGCCGTTTCCGGCCGCATCCGCCGCGAGAAGCTGATGAAGGTCGCCTGGCCGTCCATATGGCCGATCGCCCAGCCGATGAAGTTCTTGTTGGTCGTCTCGAAATGCGGCTTCAGCGGTCCCTCGAAATCCCACTGGATCGGCGTCTCGACCAGCAATCTTGCCGACAGGCCGCGCCCGAGCGCGACCAGGCCGAGCTCTTCCAGATCGCGCAGATAGAGGAACATCGAGGCTTCGCTGAGGCCCTGCGAGCGCATGATGCCCTCGGGCGTGAATTTCTCCGACAGCATGATGAAGACGAAGAGCAGCGCCGGCCGCGCGGCGAGCTTGCGCTCGATGTCGGGCGCGACGTGGTTGGCCGGTCCCGGCCCCCGATTCATCGAGCCCAGCACGTTCTCCAGTTCCACTTCCGCCGCGGCGCAGATCTCCATCAGCCGGTCGAGCTTGCAGTTGCGCTCATGGAAGATTCGCTTCACCGTCGGTTCGGAAACGCCCATGCGCTCGGCAAGCGCCCGGTAGGTCAGGCCCTTGGCCTTCAGCGTCCGTTTCAGCGCCTCGAAGATCGGACCGTTCATGGAATGCGCCCCATTTGCATGAATTCGTATCGATCTTCGATACTACGCTCGAACCGTCTTCCGGGAAAGTATCGAAAAACCTAGCTCTCCGCCGTCATCACAGGAGAGCACCATGAAAACCCTCATCGCTTCCACCGTTCTCGCCATAGCCGGCATCGTGACGGCTCCCGCCGTTCAGGCTGGCGAGGTCTGGCGCGCCGGCGGCTTCGAGCAGCCGGAATCGGCGCTTGTCGACACCGCCAACAAGCGCATCGTCGTCTCCAACATCGTCGGCAATCCCGGCGAAGCGGACGGCAACGGCTACCTGTCGCTGCTGTCGCTGGACGGCAAGGTGATCACCCGCCACTGGGTGGACGGCATGGACGCGCCCAAGGGCATGGCGATCTCGGGCGGCAGGCTTTACGCCGCCGACATCACCAAGGTCCGCGTCGTCGACCTCGCCAGCGGCAGGCTGGTCTCCAGCATCGATGTGCCCGGCGCCGTCTTCCTCAACGACATGACCGCCGACGCCTCGGGCAAGGTCTATGTCAGCGATATGCTGGCCGACACGATCTACCGCATCGACGGCGACAAGCCGGAGCTGTTCGTGAAGGATGCGCTGCTTGCCTCGCCCAACGGCGTCTTCGCCGATGGCGACCGGCTCATCGTCGCCTCCTGGGGCAAGGGCATCAAGCCCGATTTCAGCACCGCGGAGCCGGGCGGCCTGCTGGCGGTCGATCTCAAGAGCAGGAAGGTGACGCCGCTGCCCGGCGCTCAGAAATTCGCCAACCTCGACGGCGTCGTCGCCATCGGCGGCGATATCTATGCCACCGCCTACATGACCGGCGCGCTCTACCGCTGCCATGCCGGCGGCAAGCCTGAGGTCGTCGCCACCTTCAAGCCTGGCAGCGCCGACATCGGCACCGACGGCGAGAAGATCCTGGTGCCGCTGATGGACGAAGGCGACGTCGCGGCGCTGAAGATCGACTGAGAGCCGCCGCGGCGGGAACGACGTCAATAAGGATTGGATCTCATTTCCAGGATTGGCCCCCATATCCGGGATTGGCCGCCATATCGGGGATTGGACCGGCGTATCGACGGCGCTGCCATCTGGCCGCGCCGTCCGCCGCGGGATATCCGGCTGCCATGAGCGAAGCCGTGAATAGATCAAGCCTGGCCGGCGCCGTTTCCCCGACGATCCCGGTGCTTGTATGCGCGCTGGCGATCTTCCTGCTGTCCGGGATGGACGCGGCGATGAAGTCCCTGGTCATCGCGGTGGGCGTCTACAACACGGTGCTGTGGCGCAGCATGGTCTCGACCTTGGTCGCGGGCGCGGCCTGGTCGGCAGGGCCGCGCTCGAAGCCGACATTTCCGGTGCTGAGGCTGCATGCGCTGCGTGCCGCGATTGTCTGCACGGTCCTGCTCTTGTTCTTCTGGGGTCTCGCCAGGCTGCCGCTCGCCGAGGCGATCGGGCTCAGCTTCGTCGCGCCGCTGTTCGCCCTTTTCCTCGCCGCGCTGTTGCTGGGCGAACGTATAAGGCGGCAGGCCGTGTGGGCGTCGCTCGCCGGCATCGCGGGCGTCGCGATCATATTGGCCGGCCAGTTCGGCGAGGCCGGCCATGCGCAGGATGCCCTGCTTGGCACCGCGGCGGTGCTCGTATCGACGGTGTTCTATGCCTACAATCTGATCCTCTCCCGGCGACAGGCGCTGCTGGCCAAGCCGGTCGAGATCATGCTGTTCCAGAACCTTTACGTCGCGATCATCCTTGGTCTCGCCGCGCCATGGCTCGCTGTCGCGCTGCCGAGGGATCTCTGGCTCCCCCTGGTCGGGGTGGCGGGGCTGTCGCTCGCCGGCCAATTCCTGATGAGCTGGTCCTATGCCCGTGCCGAAGCGCAATATCTGATCCCGACGGAATACTCGGCCTTCATCTGGGCGATCGCGCTTGGCTGGTTCTTCTTCGGCGAGGAGGTGGCCTGGACCACGCTGGCAGGGGCATGCCTGATCGTCGCCGGCTGCCTGATCGCCGCGCGTGCAAACCCGAAACTGGCCGAGCCGATCGAAGCGGCAGTCTGAGCATCTCACTGCCGGCCGGTTGCCGCGACGTCGTTTCCGTTTGCTGTCGGTTGCGGGTCAGCCCTGCGCCGCGCTTGCCTTGAGCCGCACGCCCCTGCCGCCGCGCTCGCTGGCCTGGTTCTCGCCGATCAGCTCCACGCCGATGTCGTCGAGTGCCTGGATGACCTTCATCAGCGAATCGACGACGCCCCGCACGACGCCTTCGCTGGCTTCCATGCGCTGTATGGTCGGAAGCGAAACCCCGGCGCGCTCGGCGAGCGTTCTCTGGTCGATGCCGGCCAGTGCCCTCGCAGCGCGCATCTGTGCGGCAGTCATCATCGGCCGAAATCCAGTCTGTATGTGCAATATCGATGTATAATATAAATATTACAATGTCTCAAGCATCATCGAGAGTTGGCTTGGGCGCGCATCAATCGCTGTCGACCACCACCTTGCGCCGCTGCAGCAGGCGCGCCGCCAGCCAGCACAGCATGGCCCAGGCGAAGCCTGCGCACCAGCCGGCAAGCACGTCCGACGGCCAATGCACGCCGAGATAGACGCGGCTGGTTCCGACCAGCACCGTGGTGAGCACGGCGAGGCCGAGCACGAAGATCTTCGTCCTGCGGTTCGGCAGGAAGCGCGCGGCGAGTGAGCCCAGTGTCAGATAGGTCACCGCCGACAGCATCGCGTGGCCGCTCGGGAAGGAGAGCGACGTCTCGTTGACGAGGTGCGAGACAAGATCGGGGCGGGGACGGTCGACCTCATGCTTGAGCAGGCTGGACACCACCTGCCCGCCCGCCACCGAAACGAACACGAACAGTGCCGTCGCCGGTCGGCGCATCAGCAGAAAATAGACGATCGCCGCGGTCGTGATCAGCACCAGCACGCTGGAACTGCCCAGGCTGGTGATGTCGCGCATCGCGGCCTGAAGCCAGGGAGGACCGATCGGGCTGTCCGGCTGTCCGGCATGGCGGAAGGCGAGCAGGATCTCCGTGTCGAAGGCGTGCGGCGTGGTGGCGCGCGCCACCTCCATGAGTTCCAGCAGGCCCCACAGCCCGCAGGCGATCGCCAGTCCGGCCAGGAGCACCGGGAATTCCATTCTGTTGAGCAACGCGTTGGCGGCCGATTTCATTCGGGTGCCCTGGGTCTGGCTACAGCCGCTGCATATAGGGCCCGAGCGTGATCAGAGCGACCGCGGCGATCGCCAGCACGACGCCGGTCGCCTGCAATGCGTTCAATCGCTCGCCGAAGAAGACCAGTGCCACGACATTCACCGACACCAGCTGGATCACGGCCGACAGGCTGAACGACACCGACATGCCGAACTCGCGGATCAGCCTGAGCATGATCAGATTGCCGGCGGAATAGAGCGCGAGCGTCAAAAGGATCTTGGTCAGGCTCGGCGCCAGTCCCCATTGTTTGGCCGCCATCGCCGCCAGCAGGAAGATCACCGTCGAAACGCCAAGCTGCGCCAATCCCCAGAAACTCACCTTTTCAGCCCTCCTGAAGCGGCCTTCGCCGCGCCCGTCGCCGCACTTGTTTCCGAAGCGCGCGAAGCCGTCAAGCTGATCGCATCGGGCAAGGCGCGCCGCGACGGGATCGAAGCCGGATGTCGCAAAATACGCCGCGCAGCCATGGTTGGCGCCCTTGCGCCGAGACCGCTCGTGGGTCGGCTCGCCGGGCTGTCGTGCCCGTGATCGGCACCGGCGCATGCGCGGCCGCAGGCGAACAATCGTCAGTCGGCAAATCGACCTTGCTTGATCGTGCCGATGTCACGAAAATGTGATCGGCCGCCTGTAGGGATCGACAGGTCACACATTCCAGCCACCTCAAGAGCCAGAGGACAGCTTATGACCCAATCCCCTGAGAACCGCTTCCGCACCAGCCTGCTCGAGGAAAACGACGGCCCGCCCGTCAATCCCACCGACAACCGCACCATGGGCGAGATCATCGCCGCGCGCTTCTCGCGCCGCGGTTTCCTCAAGGGTTCGCTGGCCGTCTCGGCCATTGCCGCCACGGTCAGCCCGCTTGCGCTCGTCGCGGCAGACGATGCGCGCGCCGCCGAAGGTTCCGCCTTCAAGTTCGACGAGCTCGAGGCCGGCATCGACGACAAGCACCATGTTGCGCCGGGCTACGACGCCGACGTGCTGTTGCGGTGGGGCGACCCGCTCTTCGCCGATTCGCCGGAATTCGATCCGACCAAACAGTCGGCCGAGGCCCAGGCAAGACAGTTCGGCTACAACAACGACTATGTCGGCTATATCCCGATCGATGGCTCGGCCGAGCATGGCCTCCTGGTCGTCAATCACGAATACACCAACCCGCATCTGATGTTCCCCGGTATCGTCAAGATCGTCGAGAAGGACGGCAAGAAGGCCGCCGAGGTGGCGCCGCTCTCGAAGGAGCAGGTCGATGTCGAGATGGCGGCGCATGGCGGCACCATCGTCGAGATCCGCAAGGAAGGCGGCAAATGGCAGGTGGTGCGCGACGGCAAGCTCAACCGCCGCATCATGTCCACCACCGAAATGGCGCTTTCCGGCCCGGTCGCCGGGCATGATCGCGTCAAGACCAATGCCGATCCGTCCGGCGCCAAGGTCATCGGCACCTTCAACAATTGCGCTGGCGGCGTCACCCCCTGGGGCACCTATGTGATGGCCGAGGAGAACATCCACGGCTATTTCTCGGGCGAATTGCCGGAAGGCCACAAGGAAGCCGCCAACTACAAGCGCCTCGGCATTCCGGAAGGCGCCTATGAATGGGGCACCCACTACGACCGCTTCAACCTTGCCAAGGAGCCGAACGAGCCCAACCGCTTCGGCTGGATCGTCGAGGTCGACGTCAACGATCCGACTTCGGTGCCGAGGAAGCGCACCGCCATGGGCCGCTTCAAGCATGAGGGCGCCGAATCGATCGTCGCCAAGGATGGCCGCGTCGTCTTCTATCTCGGCGACGACGAGCGCTTCGACTATGTCTACAAATTCGTCACCAAGGGCACGTTCAACCCGAGCGACCGCGCGGCCAACATGAACCTGCTCGACGACGGCACGCTGCATGTGGCGAAGTTCGCCGAGGACGGCTCGGTCGAATGGATGCCGATCGTCTTTGGCCAGGGCCCGCTGACGGCGGAGAACGGTTTCGCCGGCCAGGCCGACGTGCTGATCGAGACCCGCCGCGCCGCCGACCTGCTCGGCGCCACCAAGATGGACCGCCCGGAAGACATCCAGCCCAATGCCGGCAACGGCAAGGTCTATGTCATGCTGACCAACAATTCCAAGCGCAAGGCCGACCAGGTCGACGCGGCCAACCCGCGCGCCGCCAACGCCTTCGGTCACATCATCGAGATCGTCGAGGACGGCGGCGACTTCGCCGCCACCAAGGGCAAGTGGGAAGTGCTGTTGAAATGCGGCGATCCCTCGGTCGCCGATGTCGGCGCCACCTTCTCCACCGCCACCACCGCCAATGGCTGGTTCGGCATGCCGGACAATTGCGCCGTCGACTCTGCCGGACGCCTCTGGGTCGCCACCGACGGCCAGGGCCCGAAGGCCACCGGCCGCACCGACGGCCTGTGGGCGGTCGATACGGAAGGCGCCGCGCGGGCGACGTCAAAACTGTTCTTCCGCGTGCCGATCGGCGCCGAGATGTGCGGCCCGCTGTTCGCGCCGGACGACCAGACCGCTTTCGTCTCGGTCCAGCATCCGGGCGACGGCGGCGAGGACTGGGAGGGCTTTGGCCGTCCGTCCTACTATGAGGATCCATCGACCCGCTGGCCGGACTTCAAGCCGGACATGCCGGTGCGGCCTTCGGTCGTCGCCATCACCAGGCAGGGCGGCGGCAAGATCGGGGTGTGACCGGCTGGGGCACGGAGAGCCATCGCAGACGTCGGGGATTGGCCGAGGCCTCCCCGGCGAAGCGATAGACATCCGCAGCTCAGCTACCCCGCGCGTCGAACCACGGCCATGTTCAGGGTGGTTCTTAACCGGAAGCCGATGGACTCATAGAGCCTGACGGCCGCGGCGTTGCTGTCATAGGCGTGGAGGTAAGGAACCTCGCCCCGCGCCATGATCCGGTTTGCCACGATGAGCGACAGCAGCCTGGCCAGGCCGCCGCCGCGGAAATCCGGGTGCGTGCACACGCCGCTGAGTTCGGAATAGCCGGGCTGCTTCATGCGCTCGCCGGCCATCGCCGCCAGCCTGCCGTCGATCTTCACGCCCCAGAACTCGCCGAGGCTCAAGGCCTCCAGTGTGAACGGGCCCGGCTTGGTGAGCGATGCGAGCGCGAGCATCTCGGCCGCATCGTCCCGCGTCAGCGGTTGCACACGCTGGTCGGACACCGCCTGCACCGGCCGCTCGGCAACCATCTGCACGAGGGACGCGGTCGAAACCGCGGCAAGCGCGGCAGGCAGGGCGATCGGATCCGTCTGGACCAGGATCGAGCTTTCAAGCGGCGGGAGCAGTTTGCCGAGGGCCAGCAGGCTGTCCGCATCGTCGGCCGCGGTGGCGGCGAAGGGAACGATCGACGGCCGGTACCGCCGGGCAAGATTGTCGCCTTCCGCGAAGGCCTGGTGGCGCGTCGCAAGCGCGCTCCAGATGGGACGGTCGAGAACGTGTTTCATCGCACGACGGCCTTGGCACCGGCTTCGTCCACGCGGCGGGCGAGCGGGGTCGCCGCCAGCCGATCCTCGATGGCGGCGAGCTGGCCGAGCAGCGGTCCGGAGAGGTCCGCGCACAGTTCCGCGACCGCGCCCTCGATGCGTGGCCAGACGTCGCGCTTGGCGGTGTCGACCAGCCGCCGGCCGCTCGCCGAAAGGGAGACGATCCTGCGTCGCTGGTCGTCGTTCGATTGCATGACCTCGACCAGGCCGAGGTCGGCCAGCAGCGACACGCTTCGCGTCACGCCCGGCTGTGCGATGCCGAGGGATTGCGCCAGTTCGCCGACCGGCAGCGGCCCCAGTCTGTCGAGCGTGGCGAGCAAGGGGTACTGGCTCGACTGGATCCGCACATCCAGGCGGTCGAGCACGCGCTGCGTGTCGGCCTGCAGCTGCTCGCCGATGCGCTTCAGCCTGCTGCCGAGGCAGAGAAAGCCGAGGGACCGCAGAATGTCTTCCATAGTTAACCCGCCGGAGCAGAACAATAACTTGATATATAACATCGCATGGAATTTGGCAAGGTGGCTCGGCGAGCATGGTCGGTGCCGGCTTCCGCCGGCGGACATTCCCTCTTCATTCGCGGTCGATAGCATCCTATATGGCGCTGGCGACATGATCGGTCGCGCCAGGCGACTGATTCGAGGCCCGCGGGCCGCGGGTCCCTGTTCATCGGCACGCGGAAGCTCATGCCCTCCCTGCGTATCCATATCGACAGGTTTCTCGAAAGTGCGGCGCCCAAGGTGCCGCGCCGCGAGCTGACGCATCTCGAGCGCCTGGCGCTGGTTCGCCGGCATGGCGATTTCTCGCTCGCCTATTCCACCGCCGTGCAGCAGAAGCTGTCCTATTTCAGCGACGGCGACGGCTACATCGCCTTCGGCACCAAGATGAAGCACCATTTCGCCCTCGGCGATCCGGTGGTCGATCCGGCCGACAGGCCCGGCTACATCAAGCGCTTCGTCGAGGCTGCCGGCGGCCCCTGGTTCGTCCAGATCGGCGCCGCCACGGCAAAGGTGCTGGCCGGGCTCGGCTATCAGGTCAACCGGCTCGGCATCGACACCCGGCTGCACCTGCCGGCGCATGATTTTTCCGGCAAGCGCAACGAAACCGTGCGCTATTCCGAGCGCTGGCTGGCGAAGAAGGGCTTCACCTTCACCGAGGACAGGGCCAACATGCTGCTGGCCGAGGTTTCGCGGCTGTCCGAGAACTGGCGCGGCGAGCGCATCGTCAAGCGCTGGGAGATGGGCTTCCTCAACCGTCCTTTCGCCGACCATCTCGGTGCCGACATGCGCCGCTTCGTCCTGCATGGCCCCGAAGGCGAGCTCGTCGCCATCCTCGATTTCGATCCGCTGTTCAGCGGCGGCGAGGTCATCGGCTACACCACCGCCTTCAAGCGCAAGCATGTCGACGCCACCTCGCATGCCGAAATCGGCCTGACCAAATACGCCGTCGACCGCTTTCGCGAGGAGGGCATTTCGGTCGTCACGCTCGGCCTGTCGCCGCTGCTCGACGTGGAGCCGAGCGGCTATGCCGAATCGAATTTCTGGCGCGGCGCCTTCCAGCGCGCCTACCAGTCGCCCTGGGTCAACCGCTCGCGCTTCAACCTGCAGGGCCAGGCCGCCTTCAAGCGCCGCTTCCACGGCCAGGAGGAGCCGACCTACATCGCCTTCCGCAAAGGAACGCTGATGGAGATGCTGGGGCTGCTGCGGCTGATGAAGGCGATTTAGAACGTCGCGCAGTTGGCCGAATCCTCGCAACTTCGTCATCCTAGGGCGAAGCAGCCGCGAAGCGGCGTCGCGGAGACCCTGGGATCCATGCCGTTACATCAGCCGAGGAATACTACGAAGCAGATTTTGCACCGGGGGCAGCGCTTCGAGATCACGGCATGGATCCTCGGGTCAAGCCCGAGGATGACGACAGGACAGGAGTTCCAGCCAATCACGAAAGCTTGCGCGCTCTCCATTTCGGGAACACGGCAGCCCTCAGTTCCTCAACCGATACCCGGTCTTGAAGATCCACGCCACGATCCCGATGCAGGCGGCCAAAAACACCAGCGTCATGCCGAGGCTGACGCCGACCGAGACGTCCGCCTTGCCGTAAAAGCTCCAGCGGAAACCGCTGATCAGGTAGACGACCGGGTTGAACAGCGTGACCGTCTTCCAGATGCCGGGCAGCATGTGGATGGAATAGAAGCTGCCGCCGAGGAAGGTGAGCGGCGTGACGATCAGCAGCGGCACCAGCTGCAGCTGCTCGAACGTCTTTGCCCAGATGCCGATGATGAAGCCGAACAGGCTGAAGGTCACCGCCGTCAGCACCAGGAAGGCGACCATCCAGAACGGATGCTCGATCCTGAGCGGCACGAACAGTGCCGCGGTGGCCAAGATGATCAGGCCGAGCATGATCGACTTGGTCGCCGCGCCCCCGACATAGGCGATGATGATCTCGAGATAGGAGACCGGCGCCGACAACAGCTCGTAGATCGAGCCGACGAATTTCGGGAAGTAGATGGCGAAGGAGGCGTTCGAGATCGACTGCGTCAAAAGCGAAAGCATCATCAGCCCCGGCACGATGAAGGCGCCGTAGCTGATGCCGTCGATCTCGGTGATGCGCGAGCCGATGGCCGAGCCGAAGACGACGAAATAGAGCGATGTCGAGATCACCGGCGAAATGATGCTCTGCAGCACCGTGCGGAAGGCGCGCGCCATCTCCACCCGGTAGATCGCCCATATTGCACGAAGGTTCATGGCCGCGCGCGGGTTCATGGCTCTTGCCTCAGAAGATTGACGAAGATCTCTTCGAGCGAGCTGTTCTTGGTGTCGAAGTCGCGGAACTGGATGCCGGCGGCCTCGAGGTCGCGGATCAGCGAGGCGACGCCCGGCCGGTCGCTCTGGTTGTCATAGGTGTAGGTGAGCTGGCCGCCGTCGGGAGACAGCTCCAGCGCATAGCGCGACAGCCGGTCCGGCAGCGCGGTGAGCGGCGCACGCAATTCGAGCGTCATCTGCTTGCGGCCGAGCTTGCGCATCAATTCGGCCTTGCCCTCGACCAGGATGATCTCGCCCTTGTTGATGACGCCGACGCGGTCGGCCATCGCCTCGGCCTCTTCGATGTAATGCGTGGTCAGGATGATGGTGACGCCGTCCTCGCGCAGGCGCCGCATCATCGCCCACATGTCCTGGCGCAATTCGACGTCGACGCCGGCCGTCGGCTCGTCGAGGAACAGCACGCGCGGCTCGTGCGACAGCGCCTTGGCGATCATCAGCCGGCGCTTCATGCCGCCCGAAAGCGTGATCGCCTTGGCGTCCTTCTTGTCCCACAGCGAGAGGTCGCGCAGCACCTTCTCGACAAAGGCCGCGTTCGGAGCCTTGCCGAACAGGCCGCGGCTGTAGTTCACCGTCGCCCAGACCGTCTCGAAGGCGTCGATGGTGAGCTCCTGCGGCACCAGCCCGATCAGGTTGCGCGCGGCGCGGTAGTCCTTGCCGATGTCGTGCCCGTCCACGGTGACCGTGCCCGACGATCGGTTGACGATGCCGCACACGATCGAGATCAGCGTCGTCTTGCCGGCGCCGTTCGGCCCGAGCAGCGCGAAGATCTCGCCGCGCTCGATATCGAGGTTGATTTCCTTCAACGCCTTGAAGCCGGTGGCATAGGTTTTCGTGACACCGGAAATCGAGATGATGGATGACATGCTGAAAAACGGCCGGCTGGAAAACGTGACCTGATATAGGTCGGATGGCGTTTTATGCAAACCGGCAATCGACGGTTTTCCTGACAGTTCCGGCCACGCGCCTCTCGCCGGCCGGCGGCACAACGGCGTTGCGCAACCCGCCCGGCGTCGAGAAGCCGTCACGCGCCAGGTCTATCCGGTCCGGGACGGTTGCCGCCTGGCGCTGCGACAACGCGCCTCGCGTGACGCCGCGCCGCTTTGACCGATGTGCCTTCGAGGCCTATCCTCGAAGAATAGCAGCAGCCGGAGTCGCCCATGGACCCGCTCATTCTGTCGCGTATCCAGTTCGGCGCGAATATTTCGTTCCATATCCTGTTTCCGGCGATCACCATTGCACTTGGCTGGGTGCTGCTGTTCTTCAAGCTACGCTACAACGCCACGGGCGATTCCGCCTGGATGCGCGCTTATTTCACCTGGGTGAAGATTTTCGCGCTGTCCTTCGCCATGGGCGTCGTCTCCGGCGTCACCATGAGCTTCCAGTTCGGCACCAACTGGCCGGGCTATATGGAAACGGTCGGCAACATCGCCGGCCCGCTGCTGGCCTATGAGGTGCTCACCGCCTTCTTCCTCGAAGCCGCCTTCCTCGGCATCATGCTGTTCGGCTTCCGCCGCGTCTCCAACCGCATCCACACGCTGGCGACCGTGCTGGTGGCGGGCGGCACCACTGTCTCGGCCTTCTGGATCATCGCGCTGAATTCCTGGATGCAGACGCCGGCCGGCTTCGCGATGATCGACGGCAAGGCGCATGCGCTCGACTGGTGGGCGGTCGTCTTCAATCCGTCAATGCCTTACCGGCTGGTCCACATGCTGCTCGCCTCCGGGCTCACCGTCTCGTTCCTGATCGCCGGCCTGTCGGCGCTGCGCTACCTCTACGGCGACCGCTCGGAATCGATGTGGAAAGCGCTGCGCACCGGCATCTTCACCGCCGCCATCCTGATCCCGATCCAGATCTTCGCCGGCGACCAGCACGGCTTGAACACGCTCGAGCATCAGCCGCAGAAGATCGCCGCCATGGAGGCCAACTGGAACACCGGGCCCAACGTGCCGCTGGTGCTGTTCGCCTGGCCCGATGAGGCTGCCAAGGAGAACCGGTTCGAGCTCACTATTCCCGATGGCGCCAGCGTTGTGCTGCGTCACTCGCCAAGCGGCGTCGTGCCCGGCCTGAACGACTATCCCGGCAACCACCCGCCGGTGTTCCCGGTGTTCTGGGGGTTCCGCATCATGGTCGGCACCGGCATACTGATGCTGATCGTCTCCTGGTCGGCCGCCTTCTTCCTCAAGCGCCGCCACAGCCTGCCGAAACCGCTGGCCCTCATCATGGTGCCGATGGCGCTGTCCGGCTGGCTGGCGACGCTGGCCGGCTGGTACACGACCGAGATCGGCCGCCAGCCCTGGCTGGTCACCGGCGTGCTGAAGACGGCGGATGCGGTCGGCCCGGTCGCCGGCAGCCATGTCGCGCTGACCCTGGCCGTCTACCTCATCCTCTATGTGCTGCTCTTGATCGCTTATCTCAGCGTGCTGGTGCATCTGGCGCTGAAGGCGGCCAAGGACGGCGACGCCTCGCCGCTGCCGGGCGCCATGAATGCGGCCCTTTCGCAGCAAGCCGCTGGGGAGTGAAACGATGAGCTTCGACTGGCCGACCGCGCTTCCGCTGATCTTCGCCGGCCTGATGGGCCTCGCCATCCTGATCTACGTCATCCTCGACGGCTTCGATCTCGGCATCGGCATCCTGTTCAGCGTCGCTGAAAGCTCCGAGCAGGACACCATGATCGCCGCGATCGGCCCCTTCTGGGACGCCAACGAGACCTGGCTGGTGCTGGCCGTCGGGCTTTTGCTGGTCGCCTTCCCGATGGCGCACGGCACCATCCTGACCGCGCTCTATATCCCGGTGTTCCTGCTGCTGGTCGGGCTGATCCTGCGCGGCGTCGCCTTCGACTTCCGCGCCAAGGTGCCGGCCGGCAAGAAGCAGCGCTGGAACCGCATCTTCCTCATCGGCTCGGCGACCGCCTCGCTGGCGCAGGGCTATATGCTGGGCGTCTATGTGCTCGGCCTCGATGTCGGCCTCGGCGGCATGGCCTTCGGCGCGCTGGTCGCGCTTTGCCTCTCGGCGGCTTACGCCGCCATGGGCTCCGCCTGGCTGATCTACAAGACCGAGGGCGACCTGCAGGTCAAGGCCGTGCGCTGGCTGCGCGTCACGCTGGTGCTGACGGCGCTCGGCATGGTGGCGGTCTCCTTGGCCACGCCCTTCGCCAGCCCGCGCATCTTCGACAAGTGGTTCCTCTGGCCGCAGATGCTCTATCTCTCGCCGCTGCCGATCCTGTCGGCGCTGCTGTTCCTGTGGCTGTGGCGGCAGACCTTTCATCTGCCGCGGCCCGACGACAGCCATGCGCTGACGCCGTTCCTGACCTTGGCCGCCATCTTCGCGCTCGGCTTCGCCGGCCTCGCCTGGTCGTTCTACCCGTTCGTGGTGCCCGACAGGCTGACGATCTGGCAGGCCGCCTCGGCGCCGGAGAGCCTCGCCTTCATCCTAGTCGGCACCGTCGTCGTGCTGCCGATCATCATCTTCTATTCCTTCTATGCCTACCGGGTGTTCGGCGGCAAGGCGACGGATCTGACGTATGATTGAGGGGGTGCGGTAGGGGCGCGGAAGGCACTCCCTTCGTCATCCGAGAAAGCCAATCCGGAGTGGTTCGAGCTCTTTCGTGGAACCGGCTGGTAGGCACCCGGTTTCTTGCACCGCTGGAGCATGGCATCGCGGTCACGGCATGGATCCTAGGGTCTCCGCGACGGAGCTTCGCTCTAGGATGACGAAGGGTTGGGGACATCGCTGCCCCAACCCCAACCCGCTCAGCTTTTGCTCGATGCCAGCACCAGCACCGGCTTTTCGCTGTAGAGCTGCGGAAACAGCGACTTCAGGTTCTCGACCTTCGGCAGGTCGTTGTAGACGATATAGGGGTAGGTCGGGTTCAGCGTCAGGAAATCCTGATGGTAGTCCTCGGCCGGATAGAAGGTCTTGCCGGTCTCCAGCGTCGTCACGATCGGCCTGCCGAACACCTTGGCCTTGTCGAGCTGGGCGATGTAGCTCTCGGCGACCTTCTTCTGCTCGTCGCTCTCGGCGAAGATGGTCGAGCGGTACTGCGTGCCCTGGTCCGGCCCCTGGTAGTTGAGCTGGGTCGGATTGTGCGCGACCGAGAAATAGACCTGCAGCAGCTGGCCATAGGTGACCTTGGAGGGATCATAGGTGATCTCGACCGATTCGGCGTGCCCGGTGCGGCCGGTGCCGACGACCTCGTAGACGGCGTTTTCGGCGCTGCCGCCGGTGTAGCCGGAAACGGCCTTGCTGACGCCCTTGACGTGCTGGAACACGCCCTGCATGCCCCAGAAGCAGCCGCCGGCGAAGACGGCCTTCTCCATGCCGCCGGCCGCTTTTTCATCCAGGGCCGGCGGCGGGATCACCACCGCGTCCTCGGCCGAGCGTGCGGGCGTCTGCCAGAAGGCGGCGGCCGCCGCCGTCAGCACCAGCGCCGCGAGCGGGGCCAGCAATGGCGATCGCCGTTCGGTTTTCTTTTCGATCCCGGTCATGTCTGACCTCCTTGTCGTTGTTCCAATATATACGACGGAAACCGCCGTGGGGTTCTCACTTTGCCGTGCGGCGGCCAGCGGCGGCCTCGGCGGTTGGCATTTCCTCGCCCCCATGAAATGGGGGAGAGGTGGATCGGCGCGCAGCGCCGAGACGGAGCGGGGGAGCGCCCTTGCGATTGTCAGCCCCGCCGGCCGCCGACTTATTGCACCGGAGCCATCGCGTCGGCCGGCTTCATGGCATCCGTCGCCGGCTTCATGGCGTCGGCGGGCTTCATCGCATCCGTCGCCGGTTTCATCGCGTCGGTCGCCGGCTTCATCGCCTGGGTGCTCATCGCATCGGGCTTCATGGCATCCGCGGGCTTCATGGCGTCCGCCGGCTTCATCGCGTCCGTCGCCGGCTTCATGGCGTCGGTCGCCATCGCATTGGCGGGCTTCATCGCGTTGGTCGCGTCGTCGGCGCGGACGCCGGCGGCGAAAGCCGTGGTTGCGAGCGCAAGCGCGAGCGCCGTCAGGAATCGGGTCATGGTGGTCTCCTTGGGTTGTGGCGCGCGATGCGGGCCGGATGGTGCGCTGCCGCGTCCTGCGGCGCCGCGCGAAAAGGGATGATCGATCAGTTCGCGGCGGCGGCCAGGATCGGCCCACCGCCCGGTTGCTGCACCAGCACCGCGGTGCTCAGGCCGCCGGTTGCCGCGGGCAGCGGCAGCGTCGTGGCCTTGCCGGTCCAGCGGCCGAGCCTCTCGAGCGAATGCACGACATTGGCATGCGGCAGCGTGCGGCCGGTGTTCTCGCCGCGCGCCACCGGCACCTCGACGACGCCTTTGTCGTAGCGCACCAGCCAGATGTCGGCCGCTCCGCCGGAAACGGTGCCGGCGGCGATGCTCACCTTGCCGCCGGCGAGCGACACCTCCGGACCCTCGGCGCGGCCGGCCCTGGCAATGAGGCCCTGGATCTCGCCGGGCTTGGCGCCGACCGCGTCGGTGCTGCCGTTCACCACCACCTGCGGCGTGAACGGCCCGTCATGGCCGAGCGGCGGCTCGTAGTTGACCTGGCGCTGGGTGAATTCCTGCCGGCCGAAAGTGTCCTTCCAGCCGAGATAGTCCCAATAGGTGACGTTGAAGGACAGCGCCAGCACGCCCGGCTGGTCCTTCACCTTGATCAGATTGGCATTGGCCGGCGGGCAGGACGAGCAGCCCTGGCTGGTGAACAGTTCGACCACGGTGAGCGGCTGCGCGGAAGCAGCCCCGGTCGTGGCGGCAAGCGCGACAAAAGCGGCGCCGGCGAGCCTGCCGAGCGTTGTCCTTGGTCCAGTCATGAGAAGCAGTCTCCGTTGCGGCAATGCTCTGATTTCGCCGCGGCGGAAGGCTTCGTTACAGGCTTCACCGGTTTGTGATTGAGGAGCCGCCTTCCCTTTTCCCCTTGTGGGAGAAGGTGTCGCCGAAGGCGACGGATGAGGGGTGCTCCAGGGAACACCAGCGTCTCACTCCGCTGGAACACCCCTCATCCGTCTCGGCGCTGCGCGCCGATCCACCTTCTCCCACAAGGGGGGAAGGAGAGGCGCCGCTACTGCGTCATCACGGTCTCGGACTGGCGCTTGTTGAAGGCGCACTTGCCGGTCACGTTGTAGAAGAAGTCGGCGTTGCTGACATCGGCCGGCACGGGGTTGCCGCCGTCTTCCCAGGCCTGGTAGCTGGTCTGGTTGCAGGGCACGGCGCTGAAGATGTCGACCTTCTCGCCCGTCGCGACCTCGGGCATGTCGGTTTCGCTGGTGCCGATATAAAGCCGGTTCGAGGTGGCGGCATCGTCCGATTTCAGCGTCTGCGGATTGCCCGAGGGAACGTCCATCTGCAGGTAGAGCTTGTCCATCTGGCTGACGTCGATCGACGCGCCGGCGCCGTTGGCCGGGTAGGTGGTGGTCGCGCAGGTGGTGTTGAAGTAGATCGTCTTGCCGGATTTGCTGTCCTTGACGCTGCCGGGGATCGAGCCGGTCGGCGGATTGCTGAAGGCGGTGAGCGAGCCGGTCGTCGTGCAGATCTGCTGCTGGACCTGCGTCTGCGTGGTTCCGTTCACCGTGTAGACGGAGGTGGTGCCGTAGCCTTTCGGCTCGCTCACGGTGTAGCTCTTGTTGCCCACCTTATAGGTGAATTGATAGGGGACGTATTTGTAGTCGATCTTCATCAGGCTCTGCGCGTTCGTCTGCGCGAACTTGGTGCCGTAGAGATACATGGTCTTGTTCCAGTAGCCCGACACCTTCGTCACCTTGAAATCGGCCTGCGTCAGCGCCGGCGTCTTGCGCACCGACGCGCCGACGCCGATGGCGACGGTCTTGATGTTGGCGATCGTCATGAAATTGGTCGGCATCGGATAGGCCGCCGTGGCGCTGAAGCTCGCCGTGCCGTCGGCGGCGACATCGACGCTCTGCAGCGTTACCGTGCCGTCCCCGCTGTTGGCCGTGTAGGCCTGCTGCAGCGCGACCTGCCGGTCGGCCTTCGAGGTCGTGGTCTCCATCGTGGTGATCGACAGGATCGCGGCGTCCAGCGCGTTCTGCATGTTGCTCCTGGTCGTCACCGCCGAGGTGTAGTCGACGGAAAAGCCGACCGCGATGAGCAGCGGGATCGTCATTATGACCATGATCGGCATCATCGAGCCGTCTTGGGAGCGGACGAAATCCCTTGCGGACGAAAACATTCCTTGACCCCCCAGACGCCGTCGGCAGCACAGCCTGCTTACACTCGAGGGTAGAATTATGCCTTAAAGGGATGGAGGAAAGTTTAAGCGGAGCGCGGCACCCTCCTTCTCCCTTGTGGGAGAAGGTGGATCGGCGCGCAGCGCCGAGACGGATGAGGGGTGTTGGAAGAAATGAGGCGGTGGTGAGTGGCATGCCCATGGCTTGGCAGCGATCTTGCCAAGCTGGAGCACCCCTCATCCGTCGCCTGCGGCGCCCCTTCTCCCGCAAGGGGGGAGGAAAAGGGCGCCCCGCTTGCCCCTCACCCTTGCCCCTGCTAAAGCGCGCCGCATGACGACCCCGCTCGACCACATCCGCAATTTCTCCATCGTCGCCCATATCGACCATGGCAAATCGACGCTTGCCGACCGGCTGATCCAGCTCACCGGCGCGCTGGAGGAGCGCGACATGAAGGAGCAGGTGCTGGACTCGATGGACATCGAGCGCGAGCGCGGCATCACCATCAAGGCCCAGACCGTTCGGCTGAACTACCGCGCCAGGAACGGCGAGGATTACGTGCTGAACCTCATCGACACGCCCGGCCATGTCGACTTCGCCTACGAGGTGTCGCGCTCGCTGGCCGCCTGCGAGGGCTCGCTGCTGGTGGTCGACGCCAGCCAGGGCGTCGAGGCGCAGACGCTCGCCAATGTCTACCAGGCCATCGACAACAACCACGAGATCGTCGTGGTGCTGAACAAGGTCGACCTGCCGGCCGCCGAGCCCGAGCGCATCCGCGAGCAGGTGGAGGAGGTGATCGGCCTCGACGCCTCCAACGCCGTGCAGATCTCGGCCAAGACCGGCCTTGGCGTTCCGGACGTGCTGGAGGCGATCGTCCACCAGCTGCCGCCGCCGCGCGAGGGCGACGTCAACGCCCCGCTGAAGGCGATGCTGGTCGACAGCTGGTACGACGCCTATCTCGGCGTCATCGTTCTGGTGCGCATCATCGACGGCGTGATGAAGAAGGGCCAGACCATCCGCATGATGGGCACCGGCGCGAAATATCTCGTCGAGCGCACCGGCGTCTTCAAGCCGGCCCGCGTCAATGTCGACGAGCTCGGCCCCGGCGAGTTCGGCTTCTTCACCGGCTCGATCAAGGAGGTGGCCGACACCCGCGTCGGCGACACCATCACCGAGGACCGCCGCCCGACGCAAAAGGCGCTGCCCGGCTTCAAGCCGGCGCAGCCGGTGGTGTTCTGCGGCCTGTTCCCGGTCGATGCCGCCGATTTCGAGGATCTGCGCGCCGCCGTCGGCAAGCTGCGCCTCAACGATGCGTCCTTCTCCTATGAAATGGAAACCTCCGCCGCGCTCGGCTTCGGCTTCCGCTGCGGCTTCCTCGGGCTGCTGCATCTGGAGATCATCCAGGAGCGGCTGGAGCGCGAGTTCAATCTCGACCTTATCGCCACCGCGCCGTCGGTCGTCTACCGCATGAACCTCATCGACGGCACGACGAAGGAATTGCACAACCCGGCCGACATGCCCGACGTGGTCAAGATCGCCTCGATCGAGGAGCCGTGGATCCGCGCCACCATCCTGACCCCCGACGACTATCTCGGCGGCATCCTGAAACTCTGCCAGGACAGGCGCGGCATCCAGGCCGATCTCTCCTATGTCGGCAAGCGCGCCATGCTCACCTACGACCTGCCGCTCAACGAGGTGGTGTTCGACTTCTACGACCGGCTGAAGTCGATCTCCAAGGGCTACGCCTCCTTCGACTATCACCTGACCAACTACCGCGAGGGCGACCTGGTGAAGATGTCGATCCTGGTCAATGACGAGCCGGTCGACGCCCTATCCATGCTGGTGCACCGCACGGCGGCGGAAAAGCGCGGCCGCGCCATGTGCGAGAAGCTGAAGGAGCTGATCCCGCAGCATCTGTTCAAGATCCCGATCCAGGCCGCGATCGGCGGCCGCATCATCGCCCGCGAGACCGTCTCGGCGCTCAGGAAGGACGTCACCGCCAAATGCTACGGCGGCGACGTCACCCGCAAGCGCAAGCTGCTCGACAAGCAGAAAGAGGGCAAGAAGCGGATGCGGCAGTTCGGCAAGGTGGATATCCCGCAGGAGGCGTTTATCCAGGCGCTGAAGATGGGCGATTGAGGGGAAATCTGTGCCGCTGGCCGGCATGTAGAAGGCGGGACCTGATGGTCAACCGGTACATGCAGGTTCCCGGCTCCAGTATTCGCCGATCCGTTGGCAGTCCGTCATCTTTCCACCTAGAAAAGGAGATGGGAATCGTGCAGTCTGACCCAAAAAGGGGAGGGGTGCCTTGTTTCCAGATTCAATATTCGCCGATATTCGGGAAGGTCGAGCCGTACTGGTTACCGGCGCTGGTGTAAGTATCAACGCAACCAACAAGTTTGGTCGACCAATCGCGAGTACCTCCGAGATTGCCAAACTGGTCGCAGAGGCAGGGGACCTTCCGTACGGCGGAGAAGACCTAAAGGAGGTCTTTGAAGCTCTAGGCGCGTCGATCGGGTCAGTGAAGTATAGAAAAATATTCGAAAGCAATTTCACCGGAACTACTCCGAGCGAAGCTCTTGTAAAAGTTTTCAGCGTGCCATGGCGTCGAGTTTATACCTTCAACGTAGACGACACCATAGAAAATATTCCAAGAAAGAAGACGTCGCAGAAGCTACAATTCTACAACGCGCTTCGCGATCGGCGCGTCGAGTGGCGTGGGTATTCCGAATGTCAGGTTGTGCACTTGCATGGTTGTGCGCTGAATCCAGAAGCAGGCTTTATCTTCTCGTCCACTGAATACGCAGACGCGTCAGCCAAAAATCCGGCGTGGTATTCACAGCTTGGAGAGGATTTTATCGACTACACCGTGGTGTTCGTCGGGACGTCTCTAAATGAGCATATTCTGTTTCAAAGCGTGCGGGCTGCTTTGACCAAAGACGCCACCCCGGGACGTTCCTTCTGTGTAACGCCAAGCGATCTTACAGAAATCCAGAGCCGCTCTCTTCAAAATCGGGGCATAGTTCATATCAAAGCGACGCTTGAGAATTTCGTCTCCGAAATAGAACGGCGCTTCCCAGGCGGTCTCATGCCAAGGGACATAGAATCCGAAGGTGCGGCAGCGGCAGCAAGTCAAAAAAGTCGCTTTACCGGAGCCGACGTCGAAGCGCTCAGAGCCATATTTCCGGTATCGCACAAGGCTCTGGCAAAGAGATTCCCCAACAATGGCAACGAATTGGCCAAATACAGGAGGAGGTTTTACGAGGGATATGGGCCTACGTGGCCAATCATCGCGTCGTCCTCTTTCGCGTCTTTGGGGCAATTCCAACGGCTTCGGTCGGAAATCGACCAAGGCAGGGATCAGAGAAGGGCAATTGTTGTCCTTGGCGAGGCGGGGTCCGGCAAGTCGACTTTTGTTATGGACTACGCTCTTCGTCTATCCGCTTCTGAGGGTAGCCCCTTGGTTGTTGAATACACCGAAAGTGGCGTGCCCTTCAAGGATGTCATGTACTCCCTTAAAAAGTTCAGGGAGGATCGACCTGTCTAGTAGTCATAGATGATCTTCATGTCGTTGCTGAGAGCATATCAGAAGTCTTAGGCGAGCGCTCCATGGAAGGTGTAACGATATTGACGAGCGCGCGTACGGGGGAATGGCACGACAGGCTGGAAAAATTATTTATGGGAAACGTCGGTATCGTCAAATTTGACAGGTTTAAGTCGGACGATATAGACGTAATAATTAAGGCAATTGAAGGAAATTACGCTGCACCGGCGTTTAATAAACTAAACGTGGCAGAAAAACGTCAAAGGTTTGCAAAGAGCAGGCAGCAACTACTCATTGCAATGCTCGAAGCAACTGAATCAAAGGGTTTCGAGGAGATTATTGAAGACGAATTTTCTCGAATTTCTGAACAAGATAGACGACAATTTTTCTTGACGGTCGCCATAGCGACGGTTCCCCGAGTCGGAATCAGCAAATCGATGGCGTCTACTGTATTGGGTTACTTGAATTCACCTCATACATTTGACGAGCTTTTGAATGGGCTTCAAGGAATTGTGGATATTTCGAAGTCTGGCCGGTACCAAGCAAGGCATCAAATTTATGCATCTGAGGTTGTCCAAAAGTATGCGTCCTTGAACGACTTAGAAGCAGTTTTGATTGCGATGGTCAATTACTATGTGCAATTCACGCCACCGATCATAAGAAATCTGACTGAGCATGATGGGCAGCTGTTCAAGTATCTATTGAACAATAATAACATATACCAAATTTTCGCTAACTCGGGCGATAAGGGCAGAGCCGTCAAATTTTACACAAATTTCGAGATATCGCTCCAGTTAGATGGGCACTTCTGGCTTCAATATGCACTTCTGCTGCGGCGCCTTGGAAGGCAGAAAGAGGCATTGGAGATGCTTGGTCGGTCAATTCAGGCATACCCTGGCAACAAGTTTGCGCAACACGCGCTTGCCCAGCAAAAGCTAATCGTTGCCGCCCAACATACCGCGTTTAACACAGCAACGCAGAGGCTTGTCGACGAAGCGGTTACTAGTTTGATGGAACGCCATGTCGCAATGGGCGCGGAAAGGTTGAAGGGCACTTTGGACGAATACCCGATAGTTACTCTTGGGTACTACCACATCGATGCCTTGATGTCACATGGACAGGTGGATAAAGCCATCACGTCAGCGAAGAAATATTTCCATGAAACCGAGAGATTGCTGAAAAATTTCTCAGATCCAATTCTCGTGGAGCTACGAGCAAAACTGGCGACTTTGGTGACAACGTCCGAATGGCGTAGATTGTCATACAAGGTTGGCCAGATTAACTATAAATAACTTGATCGCTGCTGGCGTGGATAGGTGATGTCAGCTCCGCTTTTTGCGTAGCGCAAATGGCGAATCGGACGGTTCCCCGGGCGTTGACTATGAAGCACAGTGATTGATGCCCAGTTCCGTGTTGCGTCGGGCCGTGATTGGAGAAAGCCTCGCGCTGCAGTATCGTACACCCCTTTTGGGGAGACATCACATGCGCTCCACCCTCGACACGGTCGCCGCGATCGGCCTCGCCATCGGCGGCGCGTTGGGCATGGCGGGCACGTTCGTCGCCGGCGATGCGCTGCGCGAGACGCTGTGGACCATCGACGGCGTCGCGATCGTCGTGGCGGCGGCGCTGCTCACCCTGAAATACCAGCGGCTCGCCAATGACCTCGTCGCCGCCGGCTTCCTCACCTTCCTGGCTGGCGAGACCCTGCTTCTGGCCGGCAATGCGGCAGGCCTGCAGGCGAGCGTGCCGTCCTATGTCGGCGGCATTGCGCTCTGGGCGGCGGGGCTGGTCATGGTCAGCGCCCAAAGCACCTTCGCGCTGTGGACACGGCTCACCGCTTTCGTGGCGGCCCTGCTCTTCACCGTCTCGGCGGCGATGATCCTGTGGGGCGCGCCGCTTCTGCCCACCTCCTCGCCCCTGCCGGCGATCGGCTATCCGTTCCTGGTCCTCACCTTCATCGGCTGGATCTGGACGCTGTTGAAATCGGAACCGTGAGCGGGGCGGAAATGGCCGCGCCGCTCGAAATCCGCAACAGCCCCACCGGAAAAATCCTCCCGGCGCTGGGGCCGTTCCTGATCGGCGGCATTTTCGGCTTCGGCGCGCTGCAGGGCCTGGCTGCCGGCGCGAGTGGCGGGCATGTGCTGATCATCGCGCTGCTCGGCGCCGCGTGCCTGGCGCTCGGCTTCTTCATCGTGCGTGGCGCCTTCGACACTTCGGTCAAGGTGGTTCTGAACAGCCAGGGCTTCCGCGATGCTCGCGCCGGCGACGTGCTGGTGCCGTGGGCGAAGGTGCGGAGCGTGCGCCTCGCCGCCGGCGGCAAGGGCGCGGCGATGCTCAATTTCGAGCTCACCGAGGAGCCGCCCGACGCCATCAAATATGCCGCCGCCAATGCCTTTGGCCTGATGCCCTTCGGCAAGACCATCGTGCATATGGAGATATCCTCGCTCGACGCGCGCGGGGAAGAGATGGTCGATGCGGTGCGGAAATTCGCGCCGCATGTGGTGGTGCGACGCTGATTCTTCCTTCCCCCCTTGTGGGGGAAGGTGGCTCGGCGCGCAGCGCCGAGACGGATGAGGGGTGTTCCAGCAAAGTGAGACGCTGGCTTCCCCTGGAGCACCCCTCATCCGTCCGAGCTTCGCTCGGCCACCTTCTCCCACAAGGGGAGAAGGGGAGGTCGCGCGGCTTCTCCGCCCGTGCTCTACTCCCTCCGGGAACCTTGCCATGATTCGCGCTCTGCTCGCCGCCCTTCTGCTTTCCACGCCGGCCTTCGCCGCCGACATGTCCGTCTTCGTCCGCAACCAGCGCTCGGACGGCGTGGCGCTGGAACTCTTCAGCCGCGACAGCGAAAAAGTCTGGCCGGGCGGCGACAAGGTGTTCCTCATCCGTCCGGGGGCGAAGAAATCCGTGCCGATCTCCTGCGACAATGGCGAGCACATCTGCTGGGGCGCCTGGGTGAATGGCGACGATTCCGTCACCGCCGGCGTCGGCCCCGACAACGACCGCGCCTGCGACACCTGCTGCTTCATCTGCGTGGAGCACTCGACCGAGACGGTCGATCTGGCGGAGTAGCGCGGCGCTTCTCCCTTCTCCCCTTGTGGGCCTGTTGCGCAGTTAGCGCGAACAGACCCGCGAGGCGGTTTGGCCCGTGAGGTCTCGCTCATTTTTGGCTTTTGGGGTGGAGTTTGATGGTGGCGGGCGGCCTTAGGCTGGATGCTAGGCGCACCTATCCTGTGATTGCCGCCCATCGGCGCATGTTGAAAGCGATCGCGGCAAGTGTCACCTGGGCTGCGGCCTTGGCCAATCCGACATAGCGGATTGTGGTCAGTTTCATGCGGTTCTTGAGCGTGGCGAAGGTCGTCTCCACCGCCGCCCGCCGTCGTGCGATCAGGCGATTGTAGCGCTTGAGCCGCTCGGGCAGCGAATGGTGCTTATTGGGGCGGCGGGCAATGCGCGGCTTCCTGCCCTCGGCCTTGAGCCGAGCACGCCGGGCATGCGTGTCATAGGCGGCATCCGCCCACACCGTCTTCTCGTCGCCTCGGATCAAGTGATCGGCCATTACCGTGTCGTTGACGTTGGCCGGCGTGGTGATCACCGTGCGGATCAGACCAGAGCCCTCGTCGACCCCAACATGGGCCTTGTAGCCGAAGGTAAAGCCGCCCTTGCCCCGCCGCACGGGACGGGCATCAGCATCCTTCGAGGGCCGCTCGGCTGTCGGCGGCGCCGAGACCGCATCGATCAGCGTCGCATCCAGCATCGTGCCGCGCTTCAGGATTACGCCGACCTTCTCCAACTGCCGATCCAGTTCGCCAAACAGCCTTTCCATCAGCCCTTCGCCGACAAGCAGGTTGCGGAAGCGCGACAGCACTGAGTGATCGGGAATGCTCTCCTCAAGGCCAAGCCCGACAAAGCGCCGGAACGACAGCCGGTCGCCCAGCGCTTCCTCGAGTTCGCGATCCGATAGCCCATAGAGCGATTGCAGCAGCAGTGCTTTGAACAGAACCAGCGGAGGCCAAGCCGCACGTCCCGGGCCGCCATCGCGTAGCGGGTTGAGCACCTTCTCGAAGCGATACCACTTCACCAGACCGGACAGCCGATCGAGCGGCGAGGATCCACCAGCAAGCTTCTGGCCCAGAAATGCTTCCGCCAGGCTCAACTGACCCGTCCGCTTCACCGCCATCGCGATTCCCTCCGAGTTCCAACTCAGAGAATCACAACCAGCCAATTATGCAACAGGCCCCTTGTGGGAGAAGGTGGCCGCGAAGCGGCCGGATGAGGGGCCTCCGTTCCCGCAAATTCAGTCAGCTATTTTTGTCGCCACCCCTTGGCATCGGCTCGCGCCATGCCATCATCCCGCAATCGGCCGTGGGGGCCGATTCGACCTCGGGGGTCTTCCATGTCCATCACCATCGCGCGCCGCGTCGCCGCCGCGCTCTCGCTTGCCGTCCTGCTCACGCCCGCCGCTCATGCCGGCGACGTCACCTTCCAGATCAGGAACAGCCACCCCAACGCCATGCGCGTCGAGCTTTACAGCCAGGACCGCGACTATGTCTGGCCGGGCAACGGCAAGGATTTCTATCTCGACGACGGCGAGACCAAGGAGCTGCCGATCTCCTGCGAGGAGGGCGAGAAGATCTGCTACGGCGCCTGGGTCGACGGCGACGAGGAGACCTATTGGGGCGTCGGCCCCAACAACAAGGAAACCTGCGAGGACTGCTGCTACACCTGCAGCGGCGGCCAGACCGAGGAGATCAACCTGGAGGAGTGAGGTGGCGCCCTCTCCTTCTCCCCTTGTGGGAGAAGGTGGCCGCGAAGCGGCCGGATGAGGGGTGCTCCAGCGGAGTGAGGCGCCGGATGTTTGAGTAATCGCCAGGAGTGTCCAATCCCCACCATGCCGCACCAACCCGTCGCCCCAGCCAAACGGAACTTTGCTCGCGCTATGCATCGCGAGCCGACGGAGGCGGAAGACCGTCTGTGGCAGGAGCTGCGCGGCCGCCGTCTGGACAACATCAAGGTCCGGCGTCAGGTGCCGATGGGCCGATACGTGGCCGACTTTGTCTGTGCCGAGGCTCGGCTCATCGTCGAAATCGACGGCAGCCAGCATGCCGAGTCGCGCCATGACCAGGAACGCGACGCCGAACTGAAGGCGAGGGGTTTTCGCGTGCTCCGGTTCTGGAACGACGACGTTCTGAAAGAGCTGGATGCGGTGTGCGATACCATCATTGCCTATGTGCGGGATGAGAGCTTGCAGCCCTGGCGGTAACGGTGCACACGCGTCCTTGCCAGGCTGGAGCACCCCTCATCCGTCTCGGCGCTGCGCGCCGAGCCACCTTCTCCCACAGGGGGAGAAGGAGAAGCCCAGCTTGACGCCTTTCCCACCGCCGCCCTAGCCTCGTCTCCACCCAACAGGAGACCCCACTCAAATGGCAGGCACGGTCGAAGGCGAGAAGATCGACGTTTCCTTCAGCGGCAGGCGCTGCATCCATTCGCGCAGTTGCGTGCTCGGCAACCCGCATGTCTTCGTGCCCAATGCCAAGGGCGAATGGATCCACCCCGATGCGGCAAGCGTCGAGAAGGTCGTGGCACTGGCCGAGAACTGCCCGTCGGGCGCCATCACCTACAGCCGCAAGGACGGCGGGCCGCAGGAGAAGCCGCCGGTCGTCAACACCGTGCGCCTGCGCGAGAACGGCCCGCTCGCGGTCCATGCCGAGATCGTGCTCGGCGGCGAGACCTTCCATCGCGCCACGCTCTGCCGCTGCGGCCTGTCGCAGAACAAGCCGTTCTGCGACAACAGCCACATCAAGGCCGGTTTTTCCGCCACCGGCGAGCCGCCGCTGAAGGAAGCGCAGGCGCTGGAGGCTCCGGACGGCCCGCTGAACGTGAGGCCCACCGCCAACGGTCCGCTGAAGCTCGAAGGCAATGCCGAGATCGTCACCGGCACCGGCCACACCATCGCCCGCACCACAAAGGTGTTTCTGTGCCGCTGCGGCCATTCGGCCAACAAGCCGTTCTGCGATGGGTCGCATAAGAGGGTGGGGTTTGTGGGGTAGGCGGTCGCGGTGGCTAGCGATGGAACGCGGCGTTCGCAATTCGTCATCCTAGGGCGAAGCAAGGAGCGAAGCGACGCGCGCAGACCCTAGGATCCATGCCGTGACGTTAAGGCGTTGCAGCGGTTACAGAATTCCGCACCGTTGCACTCCACGCCAAAGCTCACGGCATGGATCCTCGGGTCAAGCCAGAGGATGACGAATGGAGGGTCGGCGGGACAGCGCCCCCCTCTGGCCTGCCGGCCATCTCCCCCACGAGGGGGGAGATCACGCTCTCCACCTCCCTTGGCCCATCTCTCCCGTCTTTATCCGCAACCCCGTATCGGCTAAGGGCTTCGTAACAAAGCCCTCGACCCCGGACTGCCTTCAAAAATGACCGCCAAGCCCACCCCCCTCTTCCTCGGCATCGACACCGGCGGCACCTACACCGATGCCGTGCTGTGGTCGGAGGAAGGCGGCCCCCTCGATACGCCGAACAAGGGCAAGGTGCTGGCCAAGGCCAAGGCGCTGACCACGCGCCACGATCTCGCCGTCGGCATTTCCGGCGCGGTCGATGCCGTGCTGGAAAAGGCCGGGACCAATCCGGCCGCGATCAAGCTGGTGTCGATGTCGACCACTTTGGCCACGAACGCGCTGGTCGAGGGCCAGGGCGGGCGCGTGGCGCTGGTCATGATCGGCTTTTCCGAGGCCGACCTTGCCCGCGACGGGCTGAAGACGGCGCTCGGCACCGATCCGGTGGTGTTCTGCCCCGGTGGCCATGACGTGCACGGCAATGCCGCCAAGCTCGATCTCTCCGGCCTCGAGGCAGCACTCCCGGAGCTTGGACGTTCGGTGTCGGGCTTCGCCGTCTGCGCCTACTTCGCCACCCGCAACCCGGCGCATGAGCTCGCGGCCCGCGACCTGATCCGCGAAAAGACCGGCCTGCCGGTCACCGCCAGCCACGAATTGTCGGCCAAGCTCGGCGGCCCGCGCCGCGCGCTCACCACTTTGCTCAACGCCCGGCTGATCTCGATGATCGACCGGCTGGTGGCGGCGACCGAAGGCTTTCTTGGTCAGCGCGGCATCGCGGCGCCCCTGATGGTGGTGCGCGGCGACGGCGCGCTGGTGTCGGCGGCCTTCGCCCGCCAGCGGCCGATCGAGACCATTTTGTCAGGCCCGGCCGCCAGCCTTGTCGGCGCCCGCCACATGACCGGGCTCGACGACGCCATGGTCTCGGACATCGGCGGCACCACCACCGATGTCGCCGTGCTCGATAGCGGCCGGCCTAGGCTCGATCCGGAAGGCGCCACCGTCGGCGGCTTCCGCACCATGGTGGAAGCTGTCGCCATGCGCACCTTCGGCCTCGGCGGCGATTCCGAAGTGGCGCTGGAGGACGGCGCGCTCGATCCGGAGATCCTGCTCGGACCCCGCCGCCTGGTGCCGCTGGCGCTGGCCGGCCTGGTGCATGGCGAGGCGGTAATTGTCGAACTGGAAAGACAGCTCCGCGCGCCGAATCCCGGCCGCATGGACGGGCGCTTCGCCGTGCGCACCGGCGTGCCGGACCGCCTCGCCGCGGGGCTGACCGCGCCGGAAGCGAAGCTCTACGAGGCGATCGGCGCGGTGCCGCTGGCGCTCGACCGGCTGCTCACTTCCAATGCCCAGAACGCCACGCTGAACCGGCTGGTGGCGCGGGGCCTCGTGCATATCTGCGGCTTCACGCCGTCGGACGCCGCCCATGTGCTCGGCAAGCAGGCCAATTGGGACCCCGCCGCCGCGCGCCTCGGCGCCGAGCTGTTCTCCCGCCGGCGCGACGGCCGCGGCCAGGCGATCGCCGCGACGCCGGAGGTGCTCGCCGCGCGCGTGCTGGTCACGCTGACCCGCTGGTCGGCCGAATATATCCTCGAAACCGCCTTCGCCGAGGACGGGCTGGACGGCGCCGCAACCGTCGCCCATGCGCTGGTGCAGCGCGCGGTCGACGCCCATCCCGGCATCGCCCGGCTCACCGTCGCGCTCGACCGCCCGGTCATCGGCCTCGGCGCCTCGGCGCCGCTGCATTACGCCGGCCTGGCCGCGCTGGTCGGCAATGGCTGCATCGTGCCGGAGGATACCGACGTCGCCAATGCGCTCGGCGCCGTCGTCGGCCAGGTGCGCGTCTCGGCCGAAGCCCGCGTCAGCCAGCCCAAGGAAGGGCTGTTCCGCCTCGCCTCGGGGCAGACGGTGCGCGACTTCACCGACGAGGCGAAGGCCATCGCGGCAGCCGAAGCCGATGTGCGGGCGATCGCGGCGGAGCGCGCCAAGGATGCCGGCACCGACAGCGCCGAGATCGACGTCGCCACCGAGTTCAAGGTCTCGACCATCGAGGGACAGCGCATGTTCATCGAGGCGCATGTGGTGGCGGTGGCCTCGGGCAGGCCGCGGATTGCGGTGTGAGCGCAGCCTCCCCCTTGTGGGAGAAGGTGTCGCCGACGGCGACGGATGAGGGGTGTTCCAGGGAAAGCCAGCGTCTCACTCCGCCGGAACACCCCTCATCCGTCTCGGCGCTTGCGCGCCGATCCACCTTCTCCCACAAGGGGAGAAGGGAAAGCGGGCGCCATCCTTCACCCTAAGCCGAATTGACCCCGCAACCCCAAACATGCCAAAGGCCCCCGCTAGCAAGGCCAAAGCCTACCAGTTGGAGAAGCCCTGATGACCGACCGCATCGAGATCGCCGGGTTGCAGATCGCCCGGGAGCTCCATGACTTCGTGGCCGAGGAGGCAGCGGTCGGCACCGGCATCGACCCGGAACAGTTCTGGACCGGCTTTTCCGCCATCGTCCACGACCTCGCGCCGAAGAACCGGGCGCTGCTCGCCAAACGCGATGCCATGCAGGAAAAGCTCGACGGCTGGTATCGCCAGAACGGCGCGCCGGTCGACATGGAGGGCTACAAGAGCTTCCTGAAGGAGATCGGCTATCTGGTGCCCGAGGGTCCGGCCTTCAGCGTCTCGACCGAAAATGTCGATCCCGAGATCGCGGTTGTCGCCGGGCCGCAGCTCGTGGTGCCGGTGATGAACGCGCGCTATGCGCTCAACGCCGCCAATGCCCGCTGGGGCTCGCTCTACGACGCGCTCTACGGCACCGACGCCATTCCCGAGACCGGCGGCGCCGAGAAGGGCAAGGGTTTCAATCCGGCGCGCGGCGCCAGGGTCATCGCCTGGGCGAGGGATTTCCTCGACCAGTCGGCGCCGCTGACCTCCGGCAAATGGGCCGGCGTCAACGGGCTCTCGGTGGCGAACGGGGCGCTGAAAGTGGGCGAGGGCGCCGGCGCCACCACGCTTGCCGACCCGAAACAGTTCGTCGGCTATCGCGGCGATGCCGCCACGCCGGAGGCCGTGCTTTTGGTGAAGAACGGCCTGCATATCGAGATCGTGATCGACCGCGCCAGCGGGATCGGCAAGACCGATGCGGCCGGCATCGCCGATGTCGTGCTCGAGGCCGCCCTGACCACCATCCAGGACTGCGAGGATTCGGTCGCCGCCGTGGATGCGCAGGACAAGGTCGTCGTCTACCGCAACTGGCTCGGCCTGATGAAGGGCGATCTCGCCGAAGAGATCACCAAGGGCGGCAACAGTTTTGTCCGCACGCTCAACCCGGACCGCCGCTACACGGCGCCGAATGGCGGCCAGCTGCTTTTGCCTGGACGTTCGCTGATGCTGGTGCGTAACGTCGGCCACCTGATGACCAATCCGGCGATAACCGACCGCGACGGCCACGAGGTGCCGGAAGGCATCATGGATGCCGCGCTCACCGCGCTGATCGCGCTGCACGATGTCGGCGAAAACGGCCGCCGCGCCAACTCCCGCGCCGGCTCGATGTATGTGGTGAAACCCAAGATGCACGGGCCGGAGGAAGTCGCCTTCGCGATCGAGATCTTCGACCGCGTCGAAGCGCTGCTCGGCATGCCGAAAAACACCATCAAAATGGGCATCATGGACGAGGAACGGCGCACCACCGTCAACCTCAAGGAGGCGATCCGCGCTGCACGCGAGCGCGTGGTGTTCATCAACACCGGCTTCCTCGACCGCACCGGCGACGAGATCCACACCTCGATGGAAGCCGGTCCGATGATCCGCAAGGGCGACATGAAGCAGGCCGCGTGGATTTCCGCCTACGAGGCCTGGAACGTCGATATCGGGCTCGAATGCGGGCTTGCCGGCCATGCCCAGATCGGCAAGGGCATGTGGGCGATGCCCGATTTGATGGCGGCCATGCTCGAGCAGAAGATCGCCCATCCGAAGGCCGGCGCCAACACCGCCTGGGTGCCGTCGCCGACGGCGGCGACCTTGCACGCCACGCACTACCACAAGGTCGACGTGCAAGCCGTGCAGGCGGCGCTGAAGAGCCGGCCGAAGGCGAAGCTCGACGACATCCTGTCCGTGCCGGTCGCGGTGCGGCCGAACTGGACGCCGGACGAGATCCAGCGCGAGCTCGACAACAATTCGCAGGGCATCCTCGGCTATGTCGTGCGCTGGATCGACCAGGGCGTCGGCTGCTCGAAGGTGCCCGATATCAACGATGTCGGCCTGATGGAGGACCGCGCGACGCTGCGCATCTCCTCGCAGCACATCGCCAACTGGCTGCGTCACAAGGTGTGCTCGGAAATCCAGGTCCGGGATTCGCTGCAGCGCATGGCGGCCATCGTCGACCGCCAGAATGTCGGCGACCCGCTCTACCGGCCGATGGCGCCGGACTTCGACGCTTCCATCGCCTTCCAGGCCGCCTGCGACCTGGTGTTCAAGGGGACGGTTCAGCCCAACGGCTACACCGAGCCTGTGCTGCACGCGCGGCGCCTGGAGCTGAAGGCGAAGGCGCGCTGAGGGGTTCGTGCAACGCGTCGATCGACCGTCGCGTCAAGCGCCCGGAATCGAACGCGACAGGAAGACGTCTGTGTGCCTGACATGCTCTGGCGTCTCGCGGAAAGCAGCGCAAGGCTTGAAGCCGAACGCCTCGTACACGGCAATGGCATTGCTCATGTAGTAGGTCGTGTGGATCAGCACCGTGCGGGCCGGGCCTTTCTCGATCTCCGTCAGCACGGCGCCCATCAGCGCGCGGCCTATGCCTTGCCCGCGGAAGGATGCGTCGACGAAGAACCGGTGCAGTTCCACCGTGTTGTCGCCGAACTGGTCGAAGGCCAGGCAGCCGGCCGGCAGGCCCGCCGATCGCGCAATGAATGCCATGGCGTCCGACGCGCCGAACTGCGCCGCCAACTGAAGACCGCTTGTTTCGGGATGAAAGAGAGCCCTCACATCCTCTGCCGAGACGCCATGGGGCGCCGAAGCGTCGACATCCCATTGCGCAAGCTTGCGGCAGAGTTCTGCCAGCGTCTCGAATTCTTCGGCGCTGCGCGCCGGTAAAACTGAAATCATCGCCATGCCCCGACCGGATCCGCGCCACCGTATCGTGCGCGACCTTCGTGCGCGAAACTGCCGTCGCCCAGCCGCGGGGCAGTGAGCGCCGATCACATAAATGAGATGTCGAGGTGATCGCCGACCGGCCTTCAACGTCTTGACGGCTCCCGATCTACCTACTAGTTGGTAGGTAGGCTAAATGAGAGATCCCACCATGTCTGGACAAATGAACGATCACAGCCGCGCCCGGTCTTCGAACGCCTGGCTCAAAAGCTACTACTATCTGCGGTTTGCCGTATCGGCGGCCTGGGTTGCCGCGGCTTTCACCGTCGCGAAGGACAGTCCGCCGCTCGCTGCGGTCATGCTGGTGGCCTACCCTGTGTGGGACGCGCTCGCGAACTATGTCGACGCGCAGCGCACCGGCGGGCTCAGCCGCAACAGGTCGCAGCTGCTCAACGTCGTCGCCAGTATCGTCACCGCGGTTGCGGTCGCCGTCGCGCTTGGCCGCAGCATGAACGCGGTGCTTGCGGTCTATGGCGTCTGGGCCGTCGTCTCCGGCGCGTTTCAGCTTCTGACCGCGGCGCGTCGCTGGAAAACCAACGGCGCCCAGTGGGCGATGATCCTGAGCGGTGCCCAGTCGGCGCTGGCCGGCCTGTTCTTCGTGAAGATGGCGGGCGGCACGGAGGCCATCGGCATCGCCAACGTTGCGCCCTATGCCGGTTTCGGCGCCTTCTACTTCCTCGTGTCCGCGGTGTGGCTTTCGGTAAGCGATATCGTGCGGAAGTCGCCGCAAGGCGTGAGTTGAGCTTTCCTCCGCTGGACGTTAGGCATGTCCATGAACAAGCCTTCGCACACTGCCGATGATATCCTGGCCGCCGCGCGAACCTTCATCGTCGCCGGCGGCTACAACGGGTTCAGCTACGCGGATATCGCCGAGGTGATCGGTATCCGCAAAGCCAGCATCCATCACCACTTCCCCAGCAAGGTCGACCTGGTGCAAACGCTGGTCAGGCGTTACCTCGAGGATGCCGTCACGGGCATGGGAGAGCTTGAGCGCAATGTGCCTGAGCCGCCAGAGCTGCTTCGAACCTACGCCGGCTTCTGGGCTCGGTGCATCGAGGACGCAAGCCGGCCGTTCTGCGTCTGCGCCCTGCTTGCCAGCGAGCTTCCCGCTCTTCCGCCGGAGGTTGCCGTGGAGGTCCGGGCGTATTTTCGGTTTCTCTCAGGGTGGCTGGCCGGCGTCATCGAGCGCGGCGCCGAGCAGAAGAAATTGACAATCTCCGCCCCGCCACGCGTCGAGGCGGAGGCCTTCATGGCGACCGTTCATGGCGCAATGCTCTCTGCGCGAGCCTACGGCGATACCTTGACGTTCGGCATGATCCTGGCGCCGACATTGCAGAAGCTGATCCCCGGGGACCGATCGACTGTCGGCTGACAGTCGCCTGGAAAAGCGGAACCCTGTGCGCTTGCCGATGCCTCTTGCGATCACGCCGCCTGCGCCATCCGCTCGGCGCTCATCCGATAGGAGATCGCCTCGGCGAGATGAATGCGGCCGACGGTTTCGCTTGCGTCGAGGTCGGCCAGCGTGCGCGCCACCTTCAGCACGCGGTGATAGGCCCGCGCCGAGAAGGCGAGTTTTTCGCTGGCGTCCTTGAGCAGCGTCAGCCCGGCGGCGTCGGGCCTGGCGATCTCCTCGACGATCGCCGGCGGGCAATGCGCGTTGGTGGTGGCGGCAGCGCCCAGCCTTTCCAGCCGCTCGCGCTGCATGGTCCGCGCTCGCGCCACGCGCTGCGCCACCGAAGCGCTGGTTTCGGCGCGGTCCGGCCGGATCAGGTCGCTGGCCGAAACCGCCGGCACTTCGATCCTCAGGTCGATGCGGTCGAGCAGCGGGCCGGAAATGCGCGCCTGGTATTCGGTGCGGCAGCGGTCGCCGCGCAGGCAGCGAAAGCCGGGCTCGCCCGACATGCCGCACCGGCACGGGTTCATCGCCGCCACCAGCTGGATGCGCGCCGGATAGGTGACGCGGTGGTTGGCCCGCGCGATCACGCAGTCGCCGGTCTCCAGCGGCTGGCGCAGCGCGTCCAGCGTCTGCGGCGTGAATTCCGGGAATTCGTCGAGGAACAAAACGCCGTGATGCGCCAGCGACACCTCGCCCGGCCGCACGCGCAGGCCGCCGCCCACCATCGCCGCCATCGAGGCCGAATGATGCGGGGCGCGGAACGGCCGCCGGTCGGTGAGCTTGCCTTCGCCGAGCTCGCCGGCGACGGAAGCGATCATGGAAACTTCCAGGAGCTCCTTCGGCGCCAGCGGCGGCAGGACCGAGGGCAGCCGCTGCGCCAGCATCGACTTGCCCGAGCCGGGCGGGCCGACCATGAGCAGATTGTGCCCGCCGGGTTGCGGATACCGTGATTGCGGGGGGTTTTGGTCGGACCTCTGCGCCGAGCTATGCGACCTTAGCCAAACATAGTTCCCACTAATATGCTATAGGCTGAGCATGAGGGGGCAAAACCATGGGTCGGTTTCTGCGGTATTTAGCCTGGGTATGTCTTGTTTCGGCCAGCCATGCCAACGCCCACAGCTGGTATCCGGGCAAAACTGACCCGGTTCGACATCGGCTCCCTGGCCCTCAGCAGCCCTATTCTGCGCCCCTTATCATGTTGCAGCAGGGCCAGGAACGGACCTGCGCTCAATCAGCTCATTTTCCGGGCTTCATATTCAGAGTTATTGCTTCATTCTCCTCGTGGCCTGCTGATATTCGAACACCAGTCGCGGCTATTTGGGCCTCCATCCGATTGACAAGCGCGACATAACGGGGATGAGCGCGGAGCGAATCGAGGTCGCTATCCTGACGCATCCAAGGCAAGCGCAAAATGATGTAGGCATGTGATGCAGTTAGCTGCCGTTCCAGGCAATCGATAGCCTGCTCCGTCTTGCCCACCTTTGCATAAAAACAGCCTATGTTGTACTGAACCGCAATATTGTCTCCGGCGAACATTTCAGCACGGGAGACCCACGACAGCGCGCGTTCAATCTCGCCAATTTCCGCCAGCATCGTGGCGCCGTAACATAGCGCGGTGGCATTGTCGGGGTGCGCTTTGACTTCCTTTTCCACTCCCAGCACACCTTGCCTTGCTGCTTCCTTGGCGTCGTCGCTGCGGCCAAGTGAAACATAGACCATCCCTAGATTGATCCAGACCCGATAGTCCTCCGGTGACAACGATGCAGCACGCTGGTACAGAGCGGCAGCTTTCTCGTATTGACCTTGAATGAAACAATTCCGGCCGTAAGAGAAATAGGTATCGGAAGAACTGGCGTCTAACTCTAAAGCTCGCTCGAACTCCACTTCCGCCTCGGCATACCGGCCACTTACGAACAAGGCCCCGCCACGGGATGCGTGGGCATCGGCGAGACCTGGCTCAAGTTCCAGCGCCCGTGCACTGTTGGAAAGGACTGCCTCGAAGCTGGCATCGGGATCGTTGCAGGTCAACAGAAGCCACTCGCAATCAGCCAAAGCGGCATAAGCGCGCGCATAATTTGGGTCAATTTCAACAGCTCTGGCAAACAGTCGCTGCGCTGTTTTGATAAACTTGGTCTCGACTCCCCTATTGAGGAACGACCTGCCCATCAACAGCGTCTCGTAAGCCTCTGGGTTGTCGGTCGAGCGGTTTGTAATTGTCGCCAGTTCTTCGGGCAACAGCTTCACTTTGAGCACGTCGACAATGCTTTTGGATATCTCGTCCTGAAGGGCAAAGATATCGTCCAGCGTCCGGTCATACCGCTCGGCCCAGATATGGTCACCACCACGACCATTGATTAGCTGAGCCGTGATACGCACTCGCCCTCCAGCCTTGCGTACACTTCCTTCCAGGACATAGGCGACATTCAGCTTCTTCGCCACCTCCTCGATCAATACCGCCTTGCCCTTGAAGGTAAAGACGGTATTGCGCGCGACGACGGAGAGTCCGGACGCTTTCGAAAGGTCGGTGATAATGTCCTCGGTGATGCCGTCAGAAAAGTACTCCTGCTCGGGATCGCCGCTCATATTCGCAAAGGGCAGAACCGCAATCGAGGGTTTTTTCAGGAGTGCAGTCGCCGGTTGCGCCGCACGTCTGCCGGTCCCGCCTGTTCCGGCGCGATAAACCCGCACTGGCTTCGCGATGTTCTTGAGTGTGTGCTCGCCCAGATCGTCGAACGCCAATGCCAACTTGCCTGTGACATGATCGTGCACGGTGGCGGAGACGTAGATGCCGCCGGGCTCAGCCAGTCCCTCCAGCCGGGCGGCCACGTTGACACCGTCGCCATAGAGATCACTGCCCTCGACGATCAAGTCGCCCAGATTGATGCCGATACGCAGGACGATGTGCGAGGCTTCGGGAATGCCTTCGTTAGCAGCAGTGAATCCCTTTTGTAGTTCAACCGCGCATTGTACCGCATCAACTGCACTGGCGAACTCGACAAGCACACCGTCGCCCATAAGTTTGACTACGCGACCATTGTGCTGGACGACCAATGGAGACAACACGGCCTGCCGACGTGATTTCAATGCGGCTAGTGTGCCAGCCTCATCGCGTTCCATCAGGCGGGAATAACCAACAACATCGGCTGCCAAAATTGCAGCAAGGCGGCGTTGGGTTCGAGTCTCGGCCATGTGGGTTAAATACTTTCAGAAGCCGGGCAATTGGGATTGTATTGGTACCCTGGCCCAGAGTCTATCCGGCCCGACTTCTGAGATCGGTCATACGCATCGTTTCTGAAATATCCGCCCCACGTCCGTTCGCTGGGGCACTGCGGACATGGCAGTACTGCATTGATGCTCTCGGTCCTCGAATGCTCGGGGGTTGAGTGTCTCTCTTCGCCGTCATGATCGTCGCCTGCTTCTCCGTGCTGTTGCTGAGTAGCTGTCTCGACAGACTCATTGATTTGAGGCCGCTCTAACCCACGCTCCGGTATAACAATGGGGTCGCAAAATCCATTTCGGCCCTTTATCGCTCGTTTAATTGGGCACACCATCAGCTAGGCGGGCAAGCCGGCCGTCTGCGCATTGCTCGCCAGCGAGCTTCCCGCTCTTCCGCCGGAGGTTGCCGTGGAGGTCCGGGCGTATTTTCGGTTTCTCTCAGGGTGGCTGGCCGGCGTCATCGAGCGCGGCGCCGAGCAGAAGAAATTGACAATCTCCGCCGCGCCGCGCGTCGAGGCGGAGGCCTTCATGGCGACCGTTCATGGCGCAATGCTCTCTGCGCGAGCCTACGGCGATACCTTGACGTTCGGCATGATCCTGGCGCCGACATTGCAGAAGCTGATCCCCGGGGACCGATCGACGGTCGGCTGACAGTCGCCTGGAAAAGCGGACCCTGTGCGCTTGCCGATGCCTCTTGCGATCACGCCGCCTGCGCCATCCGCTCGGCGCTCATCCGATAGGAGATCGCCTCGGCGAGATGAATGCGGCCGACGGTTTCGCTTGCGTCGAGGTCGGCCAGCGTGCGCGCCACCTTCAGCACGCGGTGATAGGCCCGCGCCGAGAAGGCGAGTTTTTCGCTGGCGTCCTTGAGCAGCGTCAGCCCGGCGGCGTCGGGCCTGGCGATCTCCTCGACGATCGCCGGCGGGCAATGCGCGTTGGTGGTGGCGGCAGCGCCCAGCCTTTCCAGCCGCTCGCGCTGCATGGTCCGCGCTCGCGCCACGCGCTGCGCCACCGAAGCGCTGGTTTCGGCGCGGTCCGGCCGGATCAGGTCGCTGGCCGAAACCGCCGGCACTTCGATCCTCAGGTCGATGCGGTCGAGCAGCGGGCCGGAAATGCGCGCCTGGTATTCGGTGCGGCAGCGGTCGCCGCGCAGGCAGCGAAAGCCGGGCTCGCCCGACATGCCGCACCGGCACGGGTTCATCGCCGCCACCAGCTGGATGCGCGCCGGATAGGTGACGCGGTGGTTGGCCCGCGCGATCACGCAGTCGCCGGTCTCCAGCGGCTGGCGCAGCGCGTCCAGCGTCTGCGGCGTGAATTCCGGGAATTCGTCGAGGAACAAAACGCCGTGATGCGCCAGCGACACCTCGCCCGGCCGCACGCGCAGGCCGCCGCCCACCATCGCCGCCATCGAGGCCGAATGATGCGGGGCGCGGAACGGCCGCCGGTCGGTGAGCTTGCCTTCGCCGAGCTCGCCGGCGACGGAAGCGATCATGGAAACTTCCAGGAGCTCCTTCGGCGCCAGCGGCGGCAGGATCGAGGGCAGCCGCTGCGCCAGCATCGACTTGCCCGAGCCGGGCGGGCCGACCATGAGCAAATTGTGCCCGCCGGCGGCAGCCACTTCGAGCGCCCGCTTGGCGCTTTCCTGGCCCTTGATGTCGGCAAGGTCCGGCAGGTCGCGCGCCGCCAACTGGATACCGGCCTCCGGCCGCGACAGCACCTGGGTGCCGCGAAAGTGGTTGGCGATCGCGATCAGGCTGCGCGGCGCCAGGATGTCGAAATCCTTGCCGGCCCAGGCCGCCTCCGGCCCGCAGGCGAACGGACAGATCAGGCCCTTGCCCTCGGCGTTGGCGCCGATCGCCGCCGGCAGCGCCCCGGCCACCGCAGCTATGGTGCCGTCGAGCGACAACTCGCCGAGCACGACATAGCCAGCCAGCATGTCGCCCGGAATGGCGCCGAGCGCCGCCATCAGGCCGAGCGCGATCGGCAGGTCGTAGTGGCTGCCTTCCTTTGGCAGATCCGCCGGCGCGAGGTTCACCGTCACCTTCTTCGACGGCATCGACAAACCGGACGCATGAAGTGCCGCCTGCACGCGCTCGCGGCTCTCGGCCACCGCCTTGTCCGGCAGGCCGACGATCTGCATGCCGACCTTGCCCGGCGCGATCATCACTTGCACGTCGACCGGCACGGCTTCGATGCCCTGGAAAGCCACCGTGCGAACCCGCGCCACCATCTTCTATCAAGCCCCCGGATACCGGCTCACCCCGGCCCTTGCTCGGACCGCGGGTGATATCGATCCGAGACAATCACAGATTTCGGATTTAGGCAAGAACATTACGGGAACATAGGGGCGCCGCATGGCGACGATCCTGGGGCTGTGACCGCGCACCTGGTGCCGTCAAGCCGTCGGTGCCGCGCCGCGCCGCTCGAGCGCGGTCTTGCGGATGATTTCCGCGATCTCCGGGCTGCTGCTGCACAGCATCTGGAAATCCGCCGAGTGCAGCGACAGGAGTGAGACCGCCGTTGCGGCGCTGACGGTCGCCATACGCGGTTCGCCGCTGATCAGCGCCATCTCGCCGAAGAAGGCGCCAGGGCCAAGCTCCACCGGGTTTGGTGTCGCAACGCTGACACGCCCCTCCACGACGAAGAACATCTGATCGCCGGGCTCGCCAATGCGGCAGATCACGGCGCCCGCCGGCACCATGCGAGGTCTTAGCGCGCGCACGATCTCGACCAGCACGGCCGGGCCGAGCTTCTGAAACAACGGCACGGCGGCGACCAATTGCCAATTGCGGACGAAATCCCCGCGACGGACTTCCTGATAGAAGCCTGTGGCAAGAATGCCGGCCCAGAGCGCGAAGATGCCGATGCCGCTCATCATGACCATCCCGGCAAGGACGCGACCGGCGAAGCTCTGCGGAATCGCGTCGCCATAGCCGGTGGTGGACAGCGTGACCACCGCCCACCACATGGCCTGGGGGATGCTGCCGAACTTTACCGGCTGGATGTCGCGCTCGATGACATAGGCCGCGAGCGCGACACCGAACAGAACGACGCCGAAGAGCGTGGTGACGCCGATCAGGTTGCGCGCTTCGTTGGCCAGCACCCTGCCCAGCACAGGGAAGAAGGTCGAGTCGCGCAGCGGTTTCAGCAGCCAGACAGCACAGTAGAGGCTCCAGTCGGGCGTGCGGACGAGCAGAAATGCGGCGAGTGGAACCAGGACCGCGAGCACATCGATGGCGATTGCCGGCGCCCTGTTGCGTATGTCTCCCGCCCGCCGCTTGAGCAGCGTCGCCGCCATCTGCAGGAGATAGGCGCCCCAAATGACAGCGAGCACGGCAGCCAGGGCCAGCCTGCTTCGTCCGGACAGGTCCGGTATCGTGAGCGCAGCCACCGCCAGAAGCCCGGGCGCAGCCAGCACCGCGTTGGGCGGCGCGTAAATTCTTAGGAAAGGCAGTACCGACATTCTTTGCCCACGAGCGGCTACTGCCTTGCAAAATAGGATGCCTTCAAGGCAAGCGTAAAGGTGCTTGCTGTCGCTGCGATGTGCATCACCAACGGCTCGCGTGCGCGGTCGAGCCTAGGCCCGCTTCCCCTCGACGCAGTCCCAGAACAGGGCGGCGATATCCGCCCCGCCGAAGCGCTGCACCTCGCGAATGCCGGTCGGCGAGGTGACGTTGATCTCGGTCATCCAGTCGCCGATCACGTCGATGCCGACCAGGATGAAGCCGCGTTCCCTGAGCGCCGGGCCGATGCGGGCGCAGATCTCGCGCTCGCGCTCCGTCAGCTCGGTCTTCTCGGCGCGGCCGCCGACATGCATGTTGGAGCGCGAATCGTGCTCGGCCGGCACGCGGTTGATGGCGCCGACGGGCTCACCGTCGATCAGGATGATGCGCTTGTCGCCCTTGCGCACGTCCTTGAGGTAGCGCTGCACGATATAGGGCTCGCGGAACAACTGGCCGAACATTTCGAGCAGCGAGGCCAGGTTCCGGTCGGCCTCGTGCAGATGGAAGATGCCGGCGCCGCCATTGCCGTAGAGCGGCTTGACGATGATGTCGCCGAACTCCTTGCGGAAGGCGGCCACCTCCTGAGGGTCCTTGGTGATCAGCGTCTCCGGCATCAGGTCCGGGAATTCGGTGACGAAGATCTTTTCCGGGCTGTTGCGCACCCAGGCCGGGTCGTTGACCACCAGCGTCTTCGGGTGGATGCGTTCCAGTATATGCGTGGTGGTGATGTAGTTCATGTCGAAGGGCGGATCCTGCCTGAGCAGCACCACGTCCATCTCGGACAGGTCGGTGCGCACCGGCTCGCCCAGGGAGTAGTGTCTGCCCTTCTCGTCGCGCAGCTGCATCTCCTCGACGCGCGCGAACACCTTGCCCTCGCGCATCGACAGCCGGTCGGGCGTGTAGTGGAAGAGCTTGTGGCCGCGCCGCTGTGCCTCCAGCGACAGCGCGAAGCTCGTGTCGCCGGCGATCGACACGGTGGAGACATGGTCCATCTGGACGGCGATCTTCAGCGGCATTTTCGGTCTCCATCGGAGCGGCATCCGTTTGGACGCACAAACGACGCTCCAACACTTTGAATTCTCGTATCTCTGGCGCCGATATAAGGAACTCGAAGGGTTCTGCCAATCGCGCTTGCTTGGTGCAGACGCTCAGCGATCGAAGACCAGCCGGGAATAGCCGAGGAAGGACAGCGCCATCGCAACCAGCGAGGCGACCGCCAGCGCCGCCAGCGGCGGCAGGGCGGGTAGCGCGAACAGCATGGCGCAGTAGATGAGGTAATTGGCGATGCTGGTGGCGACGCCGACGCCGCCATAGCGCGCGCCTTCCCGCGCCATGCCCCGGCTCGATGGCGCGAAGGTCAGATGGCGGTTGATCTGCCAGGTGACGGTGAGCGCGAAGCCGATCGACAGGATACGCGCGATCAGCGGTCCGAGCGGGGTGACGGCAAGCAGCAGCCAGAGCGCGGCCGCGTCGGCGACAAAGCCGATGCCGCCGGCAAGGACGAAGCGGCCAAGCCGGCCCATCAGGCCGCCCGCGAGGCCTTGCCCGGCGCCGTCTTCGGGGAGGCCTGCTCGTTGCCGCCCGCGCGCCCGATGCGGCCGGCAGGGATCGAAAGATAGAAGATGCGCTTCTGTTCGGCGCGGCCGCGCGACACCGAATCGAGGATCAGGCCGGTGACCATCGCCAGCATGGACAAGAGGAGCAGGCCGACCGACAGCACCCAGGTCGGCATGCGCGGCACAAGCCCGGTCTCGGCGAACTCGACCAGCAGGGGGATCGTCAGGCCGATGCTGGCCGCCAGGAAGAACAGCGCGAACGTGCCGAAGAAACGCTGCGGCTGCGTCTCCTTCACCAGCATGGCGAACATCCACAGGATCCTGGCGCCGTCCCTCAAGGTCGACAGCTTCGATGACGAGCCTTCCGGGCGGCGACCGTAGTCAAGCGCCATTTCGTTCACCGGCAGCTTGAGCTGCGAGGCATGGACCGACATTTCGGTCTCGATCTCGAAGCCGCCGGAAACCGCCGGGAAGCTCTTGACGAAGCGCCGCGAAAAGACCCGGTAGCCGGAGAAGATGTCGGTGAAATCGGCGCCGAACAGACCCTTATAGAGCCGGTTGAAGATGCGGTTGCCGAAGGCGTGGCCGGAGCGGCCGGCATCGTCAGTCACGCCGCGCCTGGTGCCCACCACCATGTCGCAGTGCTCGGTCAAAAGCGTGTTGATCAGCTGCGGCGCATCTTCCGGCGCATAGGTGCCGTCGCCGTCGGCCATCACGTAGATGTCGGCCTCGATATCGGCGAACATGCGGCGCACCACGTTGCCCTTGCCCTGGCGCGGTTCGCGCACGACGACGGCGCCGGCGGCGCGGGCCTTGAGCGCGGTCAGGTCCTTCGAATTGTTGTCGTAGACATAGATCGCGGCGGCCGGCAGCGTTTCGCGGAAGCGCCGCACGACCTCGCCGATCGTCAGCTCCTCGTTGTAACAGGGCAGCAGCACGGCGATCACCGGCTCGTTGCGGACTTCGTGCGGCATGTCTGTCTCCGGTGCCCGGCCCTCCGGCCGCGCCGATGCCGGCCCCAATGGCGGCGTCTCCGGGCCGCTTCACTATTTATTGAAGCCGTTAAGGCCAGGTTTAAGCCCCGGTCCCCAAAGCCGGCCAACCGGCCCCGGGGCTCTCCTAAGGTAATCGGAAAATCGATTTTCCCGATACTTTTCCTAAACGCTTTGCTGCCAGTCTGGCGATAAATACCGTCGTCACAACAGGGACATGATGCAAACGACGTTTGGCACCGGGCTGCCAGGCAGGGACAACACGGATCTGGCCTTCACCGATCCGCTGACCGGGCTTGGCAACCATCGTCGCTTCTTCGACAAGGTCGATCGCCTGATCAGCGACCGCGCCGACGATCCTGCGCCGTTCACCGTCGGCATCCTCGACCTCGACGGCTTCAAGCCGATCAACGACCTGTTCGGCCACAAGGCCGGCGACGACATCTTGATCCAGGTGGCGATGCGCCTGCGCGCCTCGATGGACGGCTACTCCACGGTCTGCCGCATCGGCGCCGACGAATTCGCCTTCCTCTATCCGATGGTGTTCAGCGAAGAGCAGGCGGCCGAGAAGTCGCGCATGCTGATCGAAATCCTGTCGGCGCCCTATGATGTCGGCGAGCGCACCGCGAGATTGTCGGCCTCGGTCGGCTGCTCGCTGTTCTATTCCGGCGACGAGACCACCGAGATCCTGATCAACAAGGCCGAGACAGCGCTCTACCACGCCAAGCGCTCGGGCCGCGGCCGCGTCGTCGTCTACACCCGCGAGATGGAGGAGGCGGCCAAGCGCGTCACCCGCATCGAGCAGGCGCTTCGGCGCGCCGTCTCGGCCGGCGAGGTCGAGCCGCATTTCCAGCCCATCGTCGATCTCAGCACCCGCCGCACCATCGGCTTCGAGACGCTGGCCCGCTGGACCGACCGCGATCTCGGCATGGTGCCGCCGAGCGTGTTCATTCCCATCGCCGAGGAGCGCGGCATCATCGGTCCGCTGTCGCAGCTGGTGCTGCGCAAGGCGACCGAGGCGGCGCGCAGCTGGCCGAAGGACCTGTTCCTCTCCTTCAACCTGTCGCCGTCGCAGCTCGTCGACCAGAACACCGGCTTGCACATTCTCGCCATCCTCGAGCGCACCGGCTTCGATCCGCGCAGGCTGGAGATCGAGATCACCGAAACCGGCCTGATGACCGATCCGGCTTCGGCCGAGAAGATCGTCCAGGACCTGCGCCGGGTCGGCATCCGCGTCTCGCTCGACGATTTCGGCACCGGCCAGTCCTCGCTCGGGCGTCTGCGCGAGTTCCATTTCGACAAGCTGAAGATCGACCGCGCCTTCGTCTCCTCCATCCTCGACGACCGGCCGTCGGAGCACATCATCCGCGCCATCCTCGCCATGTGCGAAGGGCTTGGCATGGACGTTGTCGCCGAAGGCATCGAGGAGGAAGCGCAGGCCGACCGCCTCGTCCAGTTCGGCTGCGCCGGCGGCCAGGGATACCTGTTCGGCAAGCCGGCCGATGCCGACGCCACGCTCGGCTATCTGCGCGATTCCTATCGGGGCGCGCTGCGCGCCAAGGCGATCTGACCGAAGCAGCCCGCGGTTCAGCCGCCCAGTCCGCGCCGCGCGGAGGCGCGGCTGCCGTTTTGTCAGACATAAGCCCGAAAAACGCCTTTTCGCCCTTGCCCCCGGGGCCGGCATGGCTAGGATGCGCGCCGGCCAAAGGGAGAAAGAAATCATGATGCCATCGGCGCGTTTCGCCGACCTCGACGACGCCTCGGTGCTGATCACCGGCGGCGGTTCCGGCATCGGCGCGGCGCTGACCGAGGGCTTTCTCCGCCAGGGCGCCAAGGTTGCCTTCATCGACATAGCCGATAAGCCAAGCACGGCGCTCGCCGACCGCCTGGAAAAGGAGCTCGGCCGGCGCCCGCTCTATCTCAAGACCGACCTGCGCGACGTCGAGGCGCTGCGCGCTGCCGCGGCCAGGGCGGCGCAAACGCATGGCGATGTCACGGTGCTGGTCAACAACGCCGCGCTCGATGACCGCCATGAGGTGAAGGACGTCACGGTCGAGTTCTGGGACAACAACCTCGCGATCAACCTGCGGCCGCATTTCTTCACCGCACAGGCGGTGGCGCCCGGCATGAAGCGCGCCGGCGGCGGCTCGATCATCAACCTCACCTCGACCTCCTACCTCATCAACCATCCCGACATGCCGGCCTACACCGCCGCCAAGGCCGGCATACTCGGCCTCACCAAGGGCCTTGCCGGCAAGCTCGGCGCCGACGGCATCCGCGTCAACGCGGTCGCGCCCGGCTGGGTGATCACCGACCGCCAGAAGGAGCTTTGGGTGACCGAGGAGAGACTTGCGGCCCATGTCGCCAAGCAATGCATCAGGCAGGTCATGCAGCCCGACGACATCGTCGGCACGGTGCTGTTCCTGGCATCGGACGCCTCGCGCATGCTGACGGCGCAGATGCTGATCGTCGACGGAGGTTTCCTGTGAGCGGCATGCCTGCGGTTGCCGCGCTCGACTGGGGCACGACCAGGCTCCGGGCCTGGTTGCTCGACGGCGCCGGCAAGGTGCTCGCCGAACGGCGTGGCGACGACGGGCTGATCACGGCGCGCGAGAAAGGCTTTGCGGCGGTGCTGGAAGGCCACCTCGCCGCCATGGGCGCGCCGGAGGCATTGCCCGTCATCATCTGCGGCATGGCGGGTTCCCGCCAGGGCTGGATCGAAGCGCCCTATGTCACGGTGCCGGCGCCGATCGGCGCCATTCTTGCCGGCGCCGCCCGCATCGAAGACCAGCCTCGAGACATCCGCATCGTGCCGGGCCTCGCCCAGCGCCTGGCCGACGCGCCGGATGTCATGCGCGGCGAGGAAACGCAGCTCGCCGGCGCCGGTTTGCCGGCAAAGGGACGGCATCTCGTCTGCATGCCGGGCACGCATTCGAAATGGGTTGCGGTCGAGGACGGCGCGGTCGCCGGCTTCGGCACCTGGCCGACCGGCGAGCTGTTTTCGGTGCTTGCCGCGCATTCGATCCTGAAGCATTCGCTTGGCGAGCATCCGGCTCCTGTTGCGGCGGACAGCCCGTTCTTCCGTCAATGGTGCAGCCAGGCGCTGGGCGAGGGCGGCGACGTCACCTCGAAACTGTTTGCGATCCGCGCCGCCGGGCTGCTGCAGGACTTGAAGGCGGACGAGGCGGCGGCGTGCCTGTCCGGGCTCTTGATCGGCGGCGAGATCGCTTCGGCCAACCGCCGCTACGGCGCCGGCGAGGCTCCGGTAGTGCTGATCGCCTCCGGGGCGCTGGCCGCACTTTACGCCGCCGCTCTCGGCTTCGCAGGCCTTGCCTTTCGGATCGTCGATGCGGATGAAGCAGTGCGCGCTGGTCTTGTCGAGGCCGCCCGCGAGAACGGCATGATCGGAGGCGCTCGATGAGCCAGACCGCACCCTTCCCCAAACTGAGGCGCGGCCTCGTCGCCATCCTGCGCGGGCTGAAGCCCGGTGAAGCGGTGGCGATCGGCAAGGCGGTTTTCGACGCCGGCATCGAGGCGATCGAGGTGCCGCTCAATTCGCCGGAGCCCTTCGCCTCCATCGCCAGCATCGCCGAAGCGCTTCCCAGGACCGCGCTGGTCGGCGCCGGCACGGTGCTGACGGCCGCCGATGTCGATGCCTTGCACAAGGCCGGCGGCCGGCTGCTGGTCAGCCCCAACATCGATGCCGAGGTCATGGGCCGCGCCATGCATCACGGCATGGTGACGATGCCCGGCGTGTTCACGCCGACCGAAGCCTTCCAGGCCATAAAGCTTGGCGCCTCGGCGCTGAAATTCTTTCCGGCGAGCGTGCTTGGCGCCGCTGGTATCGCGGCGATCCGCGCGGTGCTGCCGGCGACGACGCTGATCGGCGCCGTCGGCGGCGTTTCCGACAAGGACTTTGCCGGCTACAAGGCGGTCGGCGTCAGCGTCTTCGGCCTGGGATCGAGCCTCTACAGGCCGGGCGCCGGCGTCGAGGACGTGGCGCAGCGCGCCCGCGCCGCGGTCGCCGCCTGGGACGAAGCCTTCGGAGGGGAATGATGGACAGCGTTTCGATCTTCAGTGACCATGTCTGCCAGCTTGGCGAGGGCCCGAGCTACGATCCCGCCACCGACGCGCTGTTCTGGTTCGACATCGTCAACGGCAGGCTTCTGGAAAAGCCGCTCGCCGGCGCGCTGAAGGTGCACGACCTCGGTCTGATGGCCAGCGCCATCGCCGTCATCGACGATGCCCGCCAGCTCATCGCTACCGAGAAGGGCCTCTATGTGCGCGATGTCGCGACCGGCAAGCTGACGCTCAACACGCCGATCGAGGCCGACAATCCGGCGACGCGCTCCAACGATTCCCGCGTCCACCCCTGCGGCGCCTTCTGGACCGGCACGATGGGCAAGGACGAGGGCAAGGGCGCCGGCGCGATCTACTGGTTCTTCAAGGGCGAGTTGCGCCGGCTGTTTGCCGACATCACCGTCTCCAACTCGATCTGCTTTTCCGAGGACGGAACGATCGCCTACTACACCGACACGGCGACCGGCCTCCTGATGCGCGTCGCTTGCGATCCCACGACCGGCCTTCCGGCAGGCGAGCCGAAAGTGTTCGTCGATCACCGCTCGTCAAAGGGTTATGTCGATGGCTCCGTCGTCGACCGCGACGGCGTGCTGTGGAACGCGGTCTGGGGCGGCAAGGCGGTGAAGGCCTATGCACCTGACGGCACGCTGCTGCGCGAGATTCCGATGCCGGTAACGCAACCGTCTTGCCCCGCCTTTGTCGGCCAGAAGGGCGACAGGATCGCGGTGACGTCGGCCTGGAAGGGCAAGGACGACAAGCAGCGCAAGCTGGATCCACAGGCCGGCATGACGTTTCTCCTCGACATTCCGGTCAAGGGTCGCTTCGAGCCGCGCGTGCTGATCGCCTGAGCGGCTTGCGGATTATCGCCCGGCGCGGTCGGTTTCCCGCAAGCCGATTGCAATGGCCATGCGATGGTAGCGCCTGATTTCGCTGGGAGTTACCATGTCGCGCAACAGGCCGACGCTGATCCTTGTCCATGAGCCGGAGAAGGCTTGCTTCGACCGGCTCGTCGCAGACGGGTTCGCACCGGAACGTGCTTTGGAGATCTCCTCCTATCTGGCTCAGTCGACCGATCTCGCGTCGGAATTCGACCAGATCGCCGCCGCTTGCGAAAAGCGTGGCCTCGCCTTCATGGCCGTCGAGCTGGACGACGCCGCGACCGCGCTGGCAAAGGCCGATCCTGCCGCCACCCTGGTCTGGACGCTGACCGACGGCATCGCCTATTTCCGGGGCGGCGCCTCGCCTGCGCTGGCGCGGCTGAACGGGCTGAAGATGATCGGCGCCGACGATTCGCTGTTCGCGCTCTGCCAGGACAAGTTCCGCTCCGGCGCCGTGCTCGGAGCGCTCGGCCTGCCGGCGCCGGCTGCAGGCTTGGCATGCAACGGCGCGTGGCTGGTCGAGCCGCCGGCCTCGGCTGCCGGTTGGTTCGTCAAGCCCAACCGGCTCGGCGCCAAGATCGGCATTTGGCCGGATTCGCGGGTCACCGATCTCGGCCATGCACTGGAGCTTAGCCGGCGTGTCTTTGGCCACTATCGCGACGATGTCGTCGTCCAGCCCTATGTCGCCGGCCGCAATGCGCGGGCGAGCTTCCTTGGGCTGAAGCCTCAAACCGGCGTCGAGGCGCTCGGCATCGCCTTCGTCGAGTCCGGCGGTGATTTCCAGACCATGGCCGACTCGATGGCGCTCTATGGCGACACCGGCCAGGCCGCCAGGAACGCCGGAAACTACGCCGAGCCGGAGCTCGAGCCGGTCGCCGCCAGCCAGCCGGCCGCCGATCGGGCGATCCGCGCCATCGCGCAAAAGTTGATTAACGGACTTGGCCTTGGGGACGTCTTCTCCGTCGATTTTCGGGTCGAGGCCGACGACACCATCCACCTCATCGAGTTCGAGGTCTGCCCCGGCCTGCCCTGCTTCGATTTCCGCGACTATTGCCGCAGGCAGTGGGGCATGAGCCTGGCCGACGCAATGGCCGAGACGGCGGCCAATCGGCTGACGCCGTGACTTTATTGGCTGAGACGTAACGACTTCGTCATTCCAGGGCGGAGCAAAGGGCGAAGCGACGCGCGCACCCTGGAATCCATGCCGTTACTGCGGCCGTGGAGTGCAGCGGAGCAGAATTCTTGATCGTAGCGGCGCGTTGAAGTCACGGCATGGATCCTCGGGTCTGCGCTGCGTCGCTTCGCTCCTTGCTCCGCCCGTGGATGACGACAGATAGGCGGCTGATCTCCAACATACGCCGATGCAGACGACCTAAATCCCCTCGACCAGCACGATCTCGCCGTCGGCGACCTTCTGGCGGATGGCGACGGCGCGTTGATATTCCGGCGAGTGGTAGCAGTCATGCGCCGCGGCAAAGGATTCGAATTCGATGATCACGTTGCGCGCGCGGCCAGGCCCTTCGGCTTTTTCGTGCTCGCCGCCGCGCGCCAGGAATTTCGCGCCGAAGCGGTCGAAGGCGAGCTTGGCGGCCGCGACATAGTCCTTGTAGCCCTCGGCATCGCGCACATCGACGCGAGCGACCCAATATCCCTTTGGCATCATTTTTTCTCCGATTTGAAAATCAGGCGGATTGCATCTCGGTCAGGATCGCCTCGGCCGCCGCCCGCCTGTCGGCAGCGGCGACGATTGGCCGGCCGACGACGAGGTGGCTGGAGCCGTTGCGGATCGCTTGCGCCGGCGTCACCACGCGCTTCTGGTCGCCGTGGTCGCTGCCGCTCGGCCGTATGCCCGGTGTGACGACGGCCATGTCGGGGCCGACGATCCGGCGCACCGCCTCGGCCTCCTCGGCCGAGCAGACAATGCCGCCCATGCCGGCATGCAGCGCCTGTTCGGAGCGCCGCAGCACCAGCGTGTGCGGGTCGTACTCATAGCCGGCGTCGATCATGTCCTGCTCGTCCATGGAGGTCAGCACGCTGACCGCCAGCAGGCAAAGGTCACTGCCTTTGGCCGCTTCCACGGCCGCCCGCATCGCCTTCGGATAGGAGTGGATGGTGAGCATCGTCATGCCCATCCTGACGATGTTTTCGACGCCCTTGGCCACGGTGTTGTCGATGTCGAGCAGCTTCATGTCGAGGAAGATCTTGGTGCCGCCGCTGGCCAGCTCGCGCGCGAAATCGAGCCCGCCGGCGAAAGCGAGCTGGTAGCCGATCTTGTAGAAGGAGACGGTGCCTTCGAGCTCGCGCACCGCCTTTTCGGCGTCCTTCAGCGTCGGCACGTCGAGGCCGACGATCAGCCTGTCGCGCATGGTCTCGCCTTGGGAACTGCCGGGGTGCATCAGGCCTCGATCCGCACCGACAGCATGCGCGAGGTTTCGATCAGTGTGCGGCATAGGCGCTCCATCGATTGGTGTAGTCTCTCGTCCCGGAATTGTCCGTCCTCGGCGAAGGCCTCATTGGCGCCGGATACCGAGCATTCCGGCGTGATCACTTCCATCTGGCAGCGCACCAGCACCGCGCGCAGATGGTTGATGCAGCGTATGCCGGCGAACTTGCCTTCGGAGGAGGAGCAAAGGCCTGCGGGCTTGCCGTAAAGCGGCCGGAACGAATGGCTGCCGTCGCGCCTGATCCGGCTCACCCAGTCGATCGAGTTCTTCAGGAGCGGCGGGATCGAGCCGTTATATTCGGGCGTCGCGATCAGCAGGCCGTCGTGATCCGCGATCAGCCGGCCGAGCTTCACGGCGTTTTCGGGAACGCCTTTTTCCTTTTCCAGATCCTCATCCATGATCGGCAGCGGATAGTCGCCGAGCGAGATGCGCGTCACCTCGGCGCCCTGCATGGCGAGCTCCTTCTGCGCCACGTCGGCCGTTCGGCCGCTGAAGGCGCCGGTGCGGACCGAACCGGCAAAGACGAGGATTCTGGGGATGACGGTCATTGGCCAACCTTGTTCCCGGACAGGTACAGCCAAGGGGCATTCAAATCAACGGGGGGAGGGAGTAAGGGAGTAGGGGAGTAGGGCAGAGGAAAGAATGGCTCCAATTCCGGACTATTTCCTACTCCCCTATTCCCTTCTCCTAGTGCGCCTTGCGCCGGTAGATCCACAGCTGCGTCGGCGGGATGTTGCGGATGATGAAGTCGAAATGCTTGACCGTGTAGTTGCCGCGGCCGGGCGGGATCGGCGACATCGGGCCGTAGGTCAGCTGCACGATCGGCCGGCCGGCGGGGATGCGGTCTAGCAGGCTTTCGACATAGGCGACGCGCTGGGCGACCGGGAAGTTGAGCAGCGGCACGCCGGAGACGACCGAATCGAACATCATGTCGCGCTTGTCGCCGAGCGTGGCATTGAGATTGAAGGCGTCGCCCTCGATGACGTTGACGCCGGGATAGAGCCGGCGCAGGTGACGCACGAAGTCGGTCGAGTATTCGATCGCATAGAGGTTTTCCGGCTTCACGCCCTGCGCCAGGATGGCGCGGGTGATGACGCCGGTGCCTGGGCCGATCTCGAGCACCGGCAGGCCCGATTTCGGATTGACGATCGAGGCCATCTTGCGGGCGGTGATGGAGCTGGTGGGAACGATCGAGCCGACCGCTTTCGGCTTGTCGATCCAGCCTTTGAAGAACTTCAGCTCGTCGTCGAATTTTTGCGCCAGCGCTTTGCGCAATCCGGGACCACGTGCCATGTGAGCTCTCCTCAATGCTCCCCGAACCGCTACTTATCAGCTAGGTGGAACAAGGCAAGGCGTCAACCTGGCATAAGGTGTTGATGACGCTCGGGAATGTTGCCGGATAAGGATCAGTGCTCGCCGAAGGACTCGAAAAAGTCCTTCATGCGGGCGAAGAAGCCGCTCGACTGGGGCGAGTTGTCCTTCGAGGAGAGCTGCTCGAACTCTTCCAGCAGCTCGCGCTGCCGGCGCGACAGGTTCTGCGGCGTCTCGACCGCCGTCTGGATGTAGAGGTCGCCGACATTGGCCTGCCGCAGCACCGGCATGCCCTTGCCCTTCAGCCGGAACTGGCGGCCGTTCTGGGTGCCTTCCGGCACCTTCACCTTGGTCTGCGAGCCGTCGAGCGTGGTGACCTCGAACGAGCCGCCGAGGGCGGCGGTCGTCATCGAGATCGGCACCTTGCAGTAGAGGTCGGCGCCGTCGCGCTGGAAGAATTCATGCGGCTTGACCGCGAGGAAGATGTAGAGGTCGCCCGAAGGGCCGCCGCGCAGGCCGGCCTCACCCTCATTGGCAAGCCGGATGCGGGTGCCGTCCTCGATGCCGGCCGGGATGTTGACCGACAGCGAACGCTCCTCGGTGACGCGGCCCTGGCCGGCGCATTTCGGGCAAGGGTCCTTGATCGTCTGGCCGCGGCCCTGGCATTGCGGGCAGGTGCGCTCGATCGAGAAGAAGCCCTGCGTTGCCCGCACCTTGCCGTGGCCGTGGCACATGGCGCAGGTGACGGGCTGCGTGCCGGGCTTGGCGCCGCTGCCCGAGCATTCCGAGCAGGAGATGGAGGCAGGCACCCGGATCTGCGCCGTCTTGCCGGAGAATGCCTCTTCCAGCGAGATTTCCATGTTGTAGCGCAGGTCGGCGCCGCGCTCGCGGCCGCCGGAAGAGCGGCGCTGGCGGCCGCCCATCATGTCGCCGAAAATATCCTCGAATATGTCGGCGAAGCCGCCGGCGCCGAAGCCGTGCGCAGCGCCGTTCATGCCGCCCTGCTCGAAGGCGGCGTGGCCGAAACGGTCATAGGCCGCGCGCTTCTGCGGGTCCTTCAGCGTCTCGTAGGCCTCGTTGATTTCCTTGAATTTGTGCTCGCAGGCATGGTCGCCTGGGTTGCGGTCGGGATGGAACTGCATGGCGAGCTTGCGGAAAGCGCTCTTCAGCTCCTTGTCGTCGGCACCTTTGTGCACGCCCAGCGTTTCGTAGAAATCAGCTTTCATTTTTTCCCGCTGTCCGGATGCTCAATGTCTTCAGGCATTGTTGCGTCGTCGCCGGCACGTTGTTCGATTTAGGAGCGATGCTGCCCGGATGCCAGAGCCGGCACATGCCCGGCCCGTGTTTTTCCGTCACTTTTTCGGTCAGACTCGCATTTTTTCGTTTCAAGGTTGCAAAAAAGCCCGGCTTTGCGCCGGGCTTTTCGCATTATTCGCCGTCAGCCGGCTCAGGCCGACTTCTTCTTCTCGTCGTCTTCGTCGATCTCCTCGAAGTCGGCGTCGACCACGTCCGAATCCTTGGCGGCGTCCGCCTTGGCGTCGGCTTCGGCCGCTTCCTTCTGCGAGGCCTCGTACATGGCCTGGCCAAGCTTCATCGAAGCTTCGGCAAGCGACTGCGACTTGGCCTCGATATCGGCCACGTCGTCGCCCTCGGCGGCGGTCCTCAGCGCGCTGATGGCGTCGGCGATCGCGGTGCGATCGGCCTCCGAGACCTTGTCGCCATAGTCCTTGAGCGACTTCTCGGACGAGTGCACCAGGGATTCGGCCTGGTTGCGGGCCTCGACGAGCGCGCGGCGCTTCTTGTCGGCGTCGGCGTTGGCCTCGGCGTCCTTCACCATCTTCTCGATGTCGGCGTCGGACAGGCCGCCCGAAGCCTGGATGCGGATCTGGTGCTCCTTGCCGGTGCCCTTGTCCTTGGCCGAGACATTGACGATGCCGTTGGCGTCGATGTCGAAGGTGACCTCGATCTGCGGCACGCCGCGCGGAGCCGGCGGGATGCCGACCAGGTCGAACTGGCCGAGCATCTTGTTGTCGGCCGCCATCTCGCGCTCGCCCTGGAAGACGCGGATCGTCACCGCCGACTGGGAATCCTCGGCCGTCGAGAACACCTGGCTCTTCTTGGTCGGGATCGTGGTGTTGCGCTCGATCAGCCGGGTGAACACGCCGCCCAGCGTCTCGATGCCGAGCGACAGCGGCGTCACGTCGAGCAGCAGCACATCCTTGACGTCGCCCTGCAGCACGCCGGCCTGGATGGCGGCGCCGAGCGCCACGACCTCATCGGGGTTGACGCCCTTGTGCGGGTCCTTGCCGAAGAACTGCTTCACGATCTCCTGGATCTTGGGCATGCGGGTCATGCCGCCGACCAGCACCACCTCGTCGATCTCGCCCGCCTTCAGGCCGGCGTCCTTGAGCGCCGCCTTGCAGGGGTCGATGGTGCGCTGCACGAGATCCTCGACCAGGCTTTCGAACTTCGCCCGGGTGAGCTTCATCGTCAGGTGCTTCGGCCCGGTGGCGTCGGCGGTGATGAAGGGCAGGTTGATCTCGGTCTGCGTCGTCGACGACAGCTCGATCTTGGCCTTTTCCGCCGCTTCCTTCAGGCGCTGCAGCGCAAGCTTGTCGGCCTTGAGGTCGATGCCCTGCTCCTTCTTGAACTCGGCCGCCAGGTACTCGACCAGGCGCATGTCGAAGTCCTCGCCGCCGAGGAAGGTGTCGCCGTTGGTCGACTTCACCTCGAAGACGCCGTCGCCGATCTCGAGCACCGAAATGTCGAACGTGCCGCCGCCAAGGTCATAGACGGCGATGGTCTTGCCGTCCTTCTTCTCCAGGCCATAGGCGAGCGCGGCAGCCGTCGGCTCGTTGATGATGCGCAGCACTTCGAGGCCTGCGATCTTGCCGGCGTCCTTGGTCGCCTGGCGCTGGGCGTCGTTGAAATAGGCCGGAACGGTGATGACCGCCTTCTCGACCTTCTCGCCGAGATAGGCTTCCGCCGTTTCCTTCATCTTCTGCAGGATCATGGCCGAGATCTGGCTGGGCGACAGCTTCTTGCCGCCGGCCTCGACCCAGGCATCGCCATTGTCGCCTTTGACGATCTTGTAGGGGACAAGCTTCTTGTCCTTCTCCGTCACCGGATCGTCATAGCGGCGGCCGATCAGGCGCTTGACCGCGAAGATGGTGTTTTCAGGATTGGTGACCGCCTGGCGTTTGGCCGGCTGGCCGACGAGGCGTTCTCCGTCGCTGTTGATGGCGACGATGGAAGGGGTCGTGCGCGCGCCTTCCGCATTCTCGATAACCTTGGGCTCCTTGCCGTCCATGATGGCGATGCAGGAGTTTGTTGTTCCGAGATCGATACCGATAACTTTTGCCATTGTTCTAGTCTCTCCTCTAAGCAGGCTCTCAGGACCCTGATAAGGCGTTCCGACGAAAGCCCCTGTTCACAAGAAATTCCGCCACGGTCCCGGATTTTCAAGGCCGGACGGCTGGCGCGTATATAAGAACAGGCGGCACGGCGCGCAAGCATTCTGCGCACGGCGTCAACTGTCCGGTGGGGTTTGGCGAGCGGACCGGCACGCTCGACGCCAGCGTCGATCCATTTTTGCCCTATCTCATTGTCCAAACGGGATTTTTCCAAAACGGGGCGCCGCCCTCATGCGCCGGTTGCATGTCGGACGCGGGAAGTTGTGCCCTGGGGGCGTGACTTTGGGTCGCGAATGAGGCTGAAAACATCTTTGCCGCCATGCATCTGACGGCTGCCGGCGGACGCGAAAACGTCTGGCTGTTGTGGGAAAGGCCGCCGGGCCCGTCCGGTCGGTCCAACCCTGCGCAGGAAACGCCGGCCAGCCGGTCGGAGAAGATGGAAGCTTGGCAATCGAGGCAGGCGGGACTACGAATAGGACAAGATGCGGCAGATCGCCGGCACGAGCGCCGGCTTGGATCATGCGCGCGAAATCGGTTCTGATGGGGGTACTTGCCGGGATGCTGGCATTGTCCGGCTGCACCACCGGCGGCGCTTTGCCGACTTCCTCACTGGCCTATGGCGGCCTCACCGACGCCGGTTTCCGCATTCCGCCGGTTCCGATCTACAAGGTCGACCAAAAGCTCCGCCGGCAGACGGTGGCTTATGCGACCGACGAGGCGCCCGGCACCATCATTGTCGATACAGGGGCGAAGTTCCTCTATTACGTGCTGGGAGACGGCCAGGCGATGCGCTACGGCATCGGCGTCGGCAAGGCGGGCTTCGAGTGGCATGGCACTGCTCATGTTGCGCGCAAGCGCGAATGGCCGGATTGGAGCGCGCCGTCCCAGATGATCGTCCGCGAGCGCAACCGGGGCCACATCATACCGGCCCATATGGAAGGCGGACTTATGAACCCGCTCGGCGCGCGGGCGCTCTATCTTTTCAACGAGAAGGGTGACACCGGATATCGCCTGCACGGCAGCCCTGAATGGTGGTCCATCGGCAAAGCCGTGTCGGCGGGCTGCATCCGCCTCATGAATCAGGACATCATCGATCTCTATGACCGGGCTGAAATCGGCACAAAGGTCATCGTGATTTGAGGTGTGTTGAGCTCAAGGTGATGCCGGCCTGCAGATGCCGGGGGATCAGTGTCGGAACGCTTCCGTGCAAAGCGTGCGCAGCTTCGGAAAGATCAGCTTTCCGCCGGCGATCACCTGCGTTCCATTGCTGAGAACCGCCTTGGGATCGGGCTTCAGCACCGTGCCGCCCGCCTCCTCCACCAGTAGCATGCCGGCCAGGCAATCCCAGGCATTCATGTGCTCCTCGACATAGCCGAGCAGCCGCCCGGCCGCGGCATAGGCGAGCATCAGCGCTCCGGACGCGTTGCGGTAGAAGACGCCGCCCTCGGCCATGATCATGCTGATCAATGCTGCGACATGTTCGGTCGACGCGCGGTTCGAAAGCCCGGTTCCGACCGAGCCTTCGGAAAGTGCTGCGGCGCCGCTCGCCTCGATCGGCTGGCCGTTGACGAAGGCGCCGCCGCCGAGGCGGCCATGGAAGGTCTCGCCGGTCGAAGGCTCATGGATGACGCCGACGACGGTCTCGCCATGCCTGGCGCAGGCGATCACCACGCACCAGGCCGGAATGCCGCGCACGAAATTGGCGGTGCCGTCGATCGGGTCGATCACCCAGACATGGCCGGTCCTGCCGGTCACCGGCGCATGCTCCTCGCCGACGATGCCATCGGCGGGATAGGCCTCGGCGATCGCCGCGCGGATGAACATCTCGACCTCGCGGTCGCCGTTGGAGACCAGGTCCTGATGGCCCTTGCTCTCGATTGTGAGGTTGTCGAGGTCGCGAAAATATTTCAGCCCAAGCTCGCCGGCCCGGCGCGCGAGGCCGATGGCGAAATGCATGCGCTGGTCGAGGTCGTCGGTCACGGGAAGGCTCGCGCTTGAGGAAGGGGCCTGCCCATAGCAGACGAGTATGTCAGGCAAAAGCCATCGAGTTGCTCAGGCCGCTTGTGACATCGATCCATGCACGTCCGCCAGGATCTCGAAGGAGCGCACCCGCGCCGCGTGGTCGAACATCTGCGCCGTCACCATCAATTCGTCGGCGCCGGTACGACGCACGAAAGCATCGATGCCCTGGCGGACCGTCTCCGGCGAGCCGACGACGGCGCAGGACAGCGCCTGGGCAAGCATGGTCTTGGCGACCGGATCGAGATCGCGGTCATAGTTTTCGACCGGCGGCGGCAATTGCCCGGGCCGGCCGCTGCGCAGATTGACGAAGGCCTGCTGCAGGGAGGTGAACAAAAGCCGCGCCTCGGCGTCGGTGGGCGCCGCAAAGACGTTGAGGCCGAGCATCACATAGGGCTTGTCGAGCTCAGCCGACGGCTGGAAACGGGTGCGATAGACCTCCAGCGCGTGATCGAGCTCGGCCGGCGCGAAATGCGAGGCGAAGGCATAGGGCAGGCCGAGCAGCGCCGCGAGCTGCGCACCGTAGAGGCTGGAGCCAAGGATCCAGACCGGCACGTGCTGCCCTTCGCCCGGCACCGCGCGGATGCGCTGGCCTTCCTCGGCCGGCCGGAAGTAGCCCATCAGCTCGACCACGTCCTGGGGGAAGTTGTCGCTGGCCTCCAGGTTGCGGCGCAGCGCCCGCGCCGTCATCATGTCGGTGCCCGGCGCGCGGCCGAGGCCGAGGTCGATGCGGCCCGGGAAAAGGGCGTTGAGCGTGCCGAACTGCTCGGCGATCACCAGCGGCGCGTGGTTGGGCAGCATGATGCCGCCGGCGCCGACGCGGATCGTTCTGGTACCGCCCGCGACATGGGCGATGACGACGGAAGTCGCCGCGCTGGCGATGCCCGGCATGTTGTGGTGCTCGGCGAGCCAATAGCGCTTGTAGCCCAGCCGCTCGGCATGGCGGGCAAGGTCGAGCGAATTGGCGAGCGACTGCGAGGCATTGCTGCCTTGCGTGATCGGCGACAGGTCGAGAACCGAAAGTGCAGTCATTGATCAGGTCTCCACGATGTTCTTCTGCCGCAGCCTTGCCTCGAAGGCGGCGCGGTTGGGGATGACGATGGCGAGCTCGCTCTCCAGCACGTCGGCGAGCTCGGTCGCCGAGGCGATCTCGCGCTGCTCGCTGCGGCCGCCGAGATGATGGATCGACAACCGGTTGTTGCGCAGCCCATAGCGCCGGTCCGGCAAAGCGCGCGCCGCGACCAGGGTCGACAGGAAATGCGAGCTCGGATGCGTCGACAGGAAATGGCTGCTCACCTGGTAGTCGACCTCGTAGGTCCGCTGCATGTCGAAGCGGTAGAGCGTGCGCCAATCGTTGTTCATATTGGCGCCGCCAATGCCGGCCTGCAGGCGAAAATGATCGCCGGTCTCGGTGATGCGGAAGGCCTCGTGCGGGGTCTGCTGTTCGAGATCCGGCTCGAGCAACAGCGGCGCCGTCAGCGTCAGGCCGCCAAAGCCGACATCGGCAATGTATGTCTTTCCATCGAGCTCGACCCGCAACAGCATGTGGCTGCGCGCCGTGATGGCATCGTCCGGCTGGCCCCACAGCACGCGGGCGGCGAGCCCGCTGACGTTGAAACCCAGCGCTCCGAGCGCATGCATGAAGATCAGATTGTGCTCGAAGCAGTATCCGCCGCGGCCTTGGCTGAAGACCTTGTCCTGCAGCGAAGCCGGATCGAGCCCGACCGAAACGCCCATCAGCGCGTCGACGTTCTCGAACGGGATCGCCTGCGGATGCTGCCGGTGCAGCGCCTTCAGCGCTGCCAGCGAAGCATCCGTCGGACCGCGATAGCCAATGCGGGCGAAATAGCCATCGATGTCGAAGGAGGCGTTGGTCATGAGAGGGAAATCCGGCTTGACCAGGCCGATATAGGCACTCGCCATGGGCGCCGCAAACAGGCGGCCGGACATGGCCATTGGACCAGGCTTTACGCGGCGCGCTTGTGGTTGCTCTCGGCAACCTCGTCGGCGACGATGGTCTGTTGCGCGGCGAGGAAGTTGCCGACATGGCTGAGGCCGTCGAAATGGTCGCAGAACACCTTGATGACGACCAGCAGCGGCACCGCCATCAGCGCGCCGACGAAGCCCCACAGCCAGGACCAGAAGGCGATGGCGATGAAGATCGCCACGGCGTTGATCTCGAGCCGCCGGCCGACCACCGTCGGGGTCACGAACTGGCCCTCGACGAGGTCGCACAACAGGACGAAGGCGGGCGCCAGCAGCGCGTAGGAGATCGTATCGAAGCTGATCAGCGCGATGGTCGTGACCAGGAGGATGGTTATCAGCGCGCCGACATAGGGCAGGAAATTGAGCAGCGCCGCGGCCGCGCCCCAGACCAGCGGGTTCGGCATGCCGAGCCCCCACAGGCCGAGCCCGATCACCGTGCCGAGGCCGGTATTGATGAGGGCGACGGTGAGCAGATAGTGCGAGATCTCGCGCTCGACGTCATAGACGACGCGCAGCGCCCGCTTCTTGTCGCTGAGACTGGCGAAGGACTGAACGATCTTCTCGTAGAACAAGGTGCCCGAGGCGAGCAGGAACAGCGACAGCACGAAGACGATGGTGATGCTGGTGCCGGCCCCCACTATGTTGCTGGCGGCCGTGGAGAGCATGCCGGATGGCGCCACCGCCACCTTTTGCACGTTCGGCTCCTGTGCGGTCTCGGTCAGCGCCTCGAGCTGGTGCGAGATGTCCATGACCCTTTCGAGCGGTTGCTTGAACGGCGCCAGCCTGTCGGTCAGCTGCAGGCCGATGGACGAGCTGTTGTTGATGAGATCGATGACCGGGCCGCTGAGCAGATAGCCGGCGCTGGCCACAAGGAAGACCGAGAGCAGCACCAGCAGCGTCGCGGACAGCACGTCGGGAACGCCGTGCTTGCGCAGGAAGCGCACGATCGGCGTCAGCGTCAGCGCCAGCAGGAAGGCGAGGATCACGGGCATGAAGAAGGCGCGGGCGAAATAGAGCGCCGCGGTCGTCATGAGGATGAAGATGCCGATCAGCAGCGATCGCATCAGTCGCAATTCGGCGTGGGCTTCGGCACGTGGTTCAACGCTTTCGGCAACGCTCGCGCCCGAAGCGGTCGTCTCGGCTTTCATCGTTCCCCTTGAGCACCGCTACCGGTGCGATCGTCGAGAAAAACGTGTCCGCCGCGCCAAGGTTCCGTTAGCCGGCGGTGATGATAGAGCCTTGCCGGGCCGGCATCTTCAGGCGGCGGGCGCCGGTGCGGCGGGCTCGGCCTTCGCCGTCTCGCGCCGCACGATCGGCGCCACCTTGGTGCCGTAGAGCTCGATCGCCTTCATGGTCTTGGCGTGCGGCATGGTGCCGATCGCCATCTGCAGGAGGAAGCGGTCGTTGCCGAAGATCTTGTGCTGGGCGACGATCTTTTCCGCTACGGCTTCAGGACTGCCGACGAACAGGGCGCCGCCGAGACCCCGCGCGTGGTCGAAATGCGCCCGCGAGGTCGGCCCCCAGCCGCGCTCGCGGCCGATGCGGTTCATCACCTCGGCCTGCGGCGCGTAGAAATCGTCGGCCGCCTTCTCCGTCGTCTCGGCGATGAAGCCGTGCACATTGAGGCTGGTGGCGAGGGCGGCCCGATCGATGCCGGCGCCCCTTGCCGCCTCGCGATAGATGTCGAACAGCGGCGCGAAGCGGGCCGGCTCGCCGCCGATGATGGCAAGCGCCAACGGCAGGCCGAGCACGCCGGCGCGGGCGGCGGACTGCGGCGTCCCGCCGATGGCGATCCAGATCGGCAGTTTGTCCTGGAAGGGGCGCGGATAGACGCCGCGGCCGTTGATCGGCGCGCGCAAGCGTCCCTGCCACGTCACCTTCACCTGGTCGCGGATGGCGAGCAGCAGGTCGAGCTTCTCGGCGAAGAGCTCGTCATAGTCCTCCAGATTGTAGCCGAAAAGCGGGAAGGATTCGATGAAGGAGCCGCGCCCGGCCATGATCTCGGCGCGGCCGCCGGACAGAAGGTCGAGGGTCGCGAATTGCTGGAAGACCCGCACCGGATCGTCGGAAGAGAGCACGGTGACCGCGCTGGTGAGCTTGATGCGCCTGGTCCGCTCGGCGGCCGCCGCGAGCGCCACGACCGGCACCGAGGCCGCATAGTCGGGGCGGTGATGTTCGCCGAGGCCGAACACGTCGAGCCCGACCTGGTCGGCCAGCTCGATCTCCTCAATCAGGTTGCGCAGCCGTTCATGCGGCCCGATGGCGCCCGGGCCCGGTTCCGGGCTGACATCCGCGAAAGTGTAGAGGCCGAGTTCCATGGCGATTGCATCCCGATGCGCTGGTTGAGCGTTGATTGCTGGCGCAAGACGTAGCGATCGGCCGGGTCGGCCGCCAGTGGCACGGTTTGTGAACAGTGCATCGCGCGATAGGACGTATCCCGGCGGCAACAGCGCAGATTTTCATGGCTGGCATACCGTTTTGGCGCTTGAACTCATCGCTTTCGCGCGTATGTAAGCGTCGCGAATTGACTGCAGGGAAGTGGATTTGGCTATCTACAGGGAAAAAGACATATTCGAGCGGCGCAACGCCGCGAACGAGGCGAAGAAGGCGCTCCTGGAGCGCTTCAAGGCAAAGCCGGCGGCGGATGATCCAGCGGTGCTGGCGCGTCAGGCGGAACGCAAGGCGATCCTCGCGGCCCGCGCGATCCGCGAGGCCGAGAAGGCCAGGCTGAAGCAGGAAAAGCTGGCGCGCGAAGCAGCCGAGAAGGCTGAACGCGAGGCAGCGGCAGAGGCTGACCGTATCGCTGCTGAAGAAGCGGCGGCGGCCGAGGCCAAGATCCGCGAAGCCGAGGAAACCGAACGCATCGCCCGTGTGCTTGCCGAAGAGGCCGAGCGCAAGGCCAAGCGCGATGCGCGCTACGCCGCCCGCAAGGCGCGTGTCGGCCGCACGCCTCCGGGCTTCTCCGCCCGCTAGGTTCGAGTTCGTTCGAAAAATGAATCAGGGTCGCCGGTGGCGGCCCTGAACGCGTTTGTGCCGTTTCAGGCGACGAGCTTCAGCCCGATGATGCCGCACACGATCAGGCCGATGCAGGCAAGCCGCGCCGCAGTTGCCGGCTCGCCGAGCAGCCAGATGCCGAGCAGGGCGGTGCCGACGGTGCCGATCCCCGTCCACACCGCATAGGCAGTGCCCACAGGCAGCGCCTTCAGCGCCAGGCCGAGCAGGCCAAGGCTGACGATCATCGAGGCGACGGTGAGCGCGGTCGGCAGCGGCTTCGAGAAACCATCGGTATATTTGAGACCGATCGCCCAGCCGATCTCGAACAGGCCGGCGAAAAAGAGAAAAATCCAGGACATCGCAAACGCTCCGTCGATCGGGCATCGATCGCTCGACGCTTGAGGGAGGCGGGTCGTCCCAGCCGGTTTTCGGGAAAGCGAGGTCGTCCTCGCGCTGGTGATATAGGGAGACGTGCTCCCCGTTCAACAAAACACCGGCAGCATTCGGCATGCCGCCGGTTCAAATCCGCATCGAGACGGACAATGCATGTCGCCCAAAAGTGCAAAGCGGTTTTGGGAGAACGACATGCATCAAAACAAAAAAAGCGTGACGCCTTGAGTTTCAGCGCGGCACGCCCGCGCCGGCGGCTTACTTCTCCTTGATGCGCATCGCCTTGACCGGCGGCGCCTTCGGGGCCGGGGCCGCGGCTGGTTTCTTCGCGTCCTTCTTCGGCTTGCGGGGTTCCTTGCCCGCCTTCATCGCACCTTTCGCCATGATTCGCTCCTCCGATTGTGGGCGGCCAAGTGAAACAAGAGAAGCGTCCGACCGCAAGAGGCCGCTTGCCGCCTCGAAAGCCGGCTTCCCGGATGTCAACCGTTTTCCCTTGATCCGCCGGCCGTGAAACAGGTGTCGGGCGGTTGGACGGGATGCGCGTCGGTGCTCCTGAACCTTGGAGCGGCTGGCGCATTGTCTGTAGAGCTTCGGCCAACTGGCCGCTAAGCTGGAATCGATCGGCGAGGGTCAGGATCAATGGCAGGGCATGCCGGCTCGAAAAGGGTGATCTACGCGGCGCTCGCCGGCAATCTCGCGATCGCGCTGACCAAATTCGCCGCGGCCTTCTTCACCGGTTCTTCGGCGATGCTGTCGGAAGGCGTGCATTCGCTCGTCGACACCGGCAATGGCGGGCTTCTGCTTCACGGCATGCGCCGGGCCGCGCGCCTGGCCGACCGCGCGCATCCGCTCGGCCATGGCCGGGAGCTCTATTTCTGGAGCTTCATCGTCGCGCTGCTGGTTTTCGCCCTGGGCGCCGGCGTCTCCTTCTATGAAGGCGTCGTCCACATCATGGCGCCCGAGCCCATCGTCAACGCCAGGGTCAACTACATCGTGCTTGGCCTGTCCTTCCTGTTCGAGGGCAGTTCCTGGCTGGTGGCGCTGAAGGAGTTCCGCCAGGAGAAGGGCAGTCAGGGCTGGTTCCAGGCGGTGCGCCACAGCAAGGACCCCAGCGTCTACACAGTGCTGTTCGAGGACAGCGCGGCACTGCTCGGCCTGATCGTCGCCTTCGCCGGCATCCTGGCGTCCGGACTGCTGGAAATCCCGGAGCTCGACGGCGTCGGCTCGATCGGCATCGCGATCATCCTTGGCGCGACCGCGGCCTTTCTGGCACGCGAGAGCAAGGGGCTGCTCATGGGCGAGCCCGCCTCCCCCGAGGTGCAGCGCAAGGTCCTGGCGATCGCCGAGGATGATCCGGCGGTGCAGCGGGCGAACGGGATCCTGAGTGTCCATATCGGCCCGGAGGAAATCGTCGCCGGCCTGAGCATCGAATTCGAGGACCATCTCACCGCGCCGGAGATCGAAGCCTGCGTTGAACGCCTGGAAGCGCGGCTGAAAACCGACATGCCCGAAATCACCAGGCTGTTCGTCAAGCCGCAGGCGACTGGCACATGGGAGCGCAGGCGCAAGGCTATCGCCGAAGCCTCCGAAGAAGACTAGGTTTGAGCGAAGCAATTTTTAGGAGCAAGCCCGATGAAAATCGACGGCGGATGCCACTGCGGCGCCATCACCTATGAGGCGGAGGTCGACCCGGAAAAGACCTCGATCTGCCACTGCACGGACTGCCAGCAACTGACCGGCACCGCGTTTCGCGTTACCGTGCGGGTGCCGGAGGAGGATTACCGCATCACCAAGGGCGAGCCCAAGGTCTACATCAAGACCGGGACGACCGGCGCCAAGCGGGCGCAGGGCTTCTGCGGCGAGTGCGGCTCGCATCTTTACGCCACCTCCGTCGCCGACGGCCCGAAGGTCTACGGCATCAGGACCGGCACGGCGCGCCAGCGCGATCAGCTGGTGCCGAGGACGCAATACTGGCATCGCTCGGCTCTGCACTGGCTGCCCGAGTTCGAGGGCACCAGGGTGGTCGACGAGCAGTAGTCGTTTGGCGGCTCAGTCGTCGCCTTCGACGACGCGCAACCTGAGCTGGCCGGTCTTGGAATCGGCCACGCGCGCGCCGGCCTCCACCTTGGCCGGACCGCGCGGCGGCTCGGTTTCCCCTTCGGCGAACTCCAGCGCTTCGATCTTCTGGCCGCGCTTGGTCACTTTCGACGTCGAAACGAGGATGTCGTCTATGTCCTTGCTTGCCTGGCCGAAATGCGTCTGCAGCCGGCGCACGCGCTCGTCGACGCGCGCCACGTCCTCCATCAGGCGGATGACCTCGCCCTGGATCAGATGCGCCTGCTCGCGCATGCGCGCGTCTTTCAGGATTGCCTGGATCACCTGGATCGACAGCATCAAGAGCGACGGCGAGACGATGACGACGCGGGCGCGGTGCGCCTTCTGCACCACGGCCTCGAAATTCTCGTGGATCTCGGCGAACACCGATTCCGACGGCACGAACATGAAGGCGGTGTCCTGCGTCTCGCCCTGGATCAGGTATTTTTCGGCGATATCGCGGATATGCACCTCGATATCGCGCCGGAACGCCTGCGCGGCGACCTTCTTGAGGTCGGGGCTCTCGGCGGCGCGGATGGCGTTCCAGGCTTCCAGCGGAAACTTGGCGTCGATGGCAAGCATCGGCGCACCGTTCGGCATCCGCACCAGGCAGTCCGGCCGGCTGCCGTTCGACAGGCCCGCCTGAAACTCGTAGGCGCCGTGCGGCAGCCCGTCGGCGACGATCGCCTCCATGCGCGACTGGCCGAAGGCGCCGCGCGTCTGCTTGTTGGAAAGGATCGCCTGCAGCTGCACGACCTGGCCGGCTAAAGACTGGATGTTGCCTTGCGCGGTGTCGATCACCGCCAGCCGCTCTTGCAATTTGGCCAGGCTCTCATGCGTCGATTTGGTCTGCTCGGCCATGGTCTGGCCGAGGCGGCCGGTCATGGCGTCGAGCCGCTGTCCGAGCGATTGGGTGAGCTCGGCCTGCCTGGCGCCGAACACTTCGGCGATCGCGCCCATGCGGCCCTGCATCTCGGCCTGCGCCTGCAGGATGTCCGCCATCCGCGCCTCGGTATCGCGGGCATGATCGGCCGCTTCGGCCGCGGCAACCGCGCGTGCCCCGGCAGCGCGCCACAGCGCTATGACGAGCGCCAGGAAAAACGCCAGCAGCAGAAGCCCGCCGAAGCCGAGCGCCTCGCCGAGCGTGATCGTGGTGGCGCCGAGCCGCGCGACCGGTTGCGAAAGGATGGAGGTCATGTCGTTCATGTCGGCAGCATAACCGATTCGGCCCGCCGGCACAGATCAAAACGTGAACAGGCGGATGATGTCCCGGTTGACGCTTTTCCTGCGACGTCTTAGGTGAGACGCCATGTCGATCAAGCCGCTCATCATTCTTCCCGATCCCATCCTGCGCCAGGTTTCCAAGCCGGTGGAGCGCGTCGACGGCGATTTGCGCAAGCTCGCCGACGACATGCTGGAAACCATGTATGACGCGCCGGGCATCGGGCTGGCGGCGATCCAGGTCGGCGAGCCGCGGCGCCTGCTGGTCATCGACCTTGCCAAGGAAGGCGAGGAGCCGGCGCCGCATGTCTTCATCAATCCGGAGATCCTCGAAAGCTCCGACCAGCGCTCGGTCTATGAGGAAGGCTGCCTGTCGATCCCCGACTACTATGCCGAGGTCGAGCGTCCCGCCGCGGTGCGGGTGAAATATCTCGACCGCGACGGCAAGCTGCAGGAGATTGACGCCGAGGGCCTGATGGCGACCTGTCTGCAGCACGAGATCGACCACCTCAACGGCGTGCTGTTCATCGACCACATCTCGAAGCTGAAGCGCGACATGGTGGTGAGGAAGTTCAAGAAGCTCGCCAAGGACAAGGCGCCGGGCAAGATGGTGGGATAGGGGGCATGCCCCTGCGCGTCATCTTCATGGGCACGCCGGATTTTTCCGTGCCGACGCTGCGTGCGATAGCCGAGGTCGGCCACGACATAGCTGCCGTCTACACGCAGCCGCCGCGCGCCGCTGGCCGGCGCGGGCTGGAACTGACGCCCTCGCCGGTGCAGCGAGAGGCGGAGCGGCTTGGCCTCGAGGTGCGGACGCCGGCATCGCTGAAAAGCGAGCCCGAGCAGCAGGCCTTCGCCGCCTTGCGGGCCGATGTCGCGGTGGTCGTCGCCTACGGCCTGCTTCTGCCGAAACCCGTCTTGGAGGCCACCAGACTGGGCTGCCTCAACGGCCATGCCTCACTTTTGCCGCGTTGGCGCGGTGCTGCTCCCATCCAGCGCGCCATCATGGCCGGCGATGCCGAGACCGGCATGATGATCATGCGCATGGAAGAAGGTCTCGACACCGGTCCGGTGGCATTGGTTGAAAAATCGCCCATCGGACCCGATATGACCGCCGGCGAATTGCATGACCGGATGATGGACTTAGGTGCTTCGCTGATGGTGGAAGCGCTGACGCGGCTGGGGATAAATTGTCTGACATTTATCCAACAGGCGACGGAAGGGGTGACCTATGCCCGAAAGATCGATAAATCGGAGACACGCGTAGACTGGACGCGGCCTGCCGGCGAAGTCCACAATCACATTCGCGGCCTTTCGCCCTTCCCGGGCGCGTGGTGCGAGGTCGAAATTGGTGGCCGCGTGGAGCGGCTGAAACTGCTTCGCTCGACGCTTTCCAACGGCGTCGGCGAGTCGGGAGGTATTCTCGATGACCGGCTGACGGTCGCCTGCGGGTCAGGCGCGGTGCGGCTGGTCGAAATTCAACGGGCGGGTGGAAGGCCCGCCGCCGCTCAGGAGTTTCTGCGCGGGGCCAAGGTCGAAAAAGGAACGAAACTCACATGAGCATGATGTCGATACGCGCGGCGACGCCGCGGGATCGCGAGGCGATCCGCCTCGTCGAAGAGCATGCCTTCGGCCAGCAGGCGGAGGCCGGCCTGGTCGACGCCCTGGTGGCCGGTGGCGACACCGTCGTCGAACTGGTTGCCGAAGAAGACGGCCAGGTCGTCGGCCACATCCTGTTTTCCAGGCTTTTTGTGCAGAACGGTGCCAAGCGGTCTGCAGCCGTGGCGCTGGCGCCGCTGGCGGTCGAGCCGTCCTTCCATGGCACCGGCATCGGCGGCGCGCTGATCCGCGAGGCGCATATCCGCCTCAAGGAAGCCGGCGAGCGGCTTGCCGTGGTGCTCGGCGATCCGGCCTATTACGGCCGTTTCGGCTACACCCATGCCCGCGCCGAGAAGTTCGAGAGCGAGTACCAGGGCGAGGCGCTGCAGGCGCTGGCCTGGGGCGACGCGCCCGAGGCCGGCAAGCTGGTCTACGCTTCGGCCTTCACCGCGCTTGCCGCCTAGAGCATGATCCCGAAAAGTGGGAACCGGTTTTCGGGAAAGATCATGCTCAATCGAAAAAGGGCCTCGTCGCGATCGCGGGCGGTCGTGTGAACATGCCGCGTTTTCGGCTCGACATCGAATATGACGGCAGCCAGTTCGCCGGCTGGCAGCACCAGGCAGACCAGCTATCGGTGCAGCAGGCGATCGAGCAGGCGATCGAAAAATTCTGCGGCGAAGAGGTAAGAATACGTGCCGCCGGCCGCACCGATGCCGGCGTGCACGCCACCGCCCAGGTGGCGCATGTCGATCTCGGCAAGGAATGGCCGGGCGACAAGGTGCGTGATGCCGTCAACGCCCATCTGCAGGCGGCCGGCGCGCGCATCGCCATCTTGAAGGCGGCGGTCGTCGCCGACGATTTCGACGCGCGCTTCTCGGCCACCGGCCGCCACTACCTCTACCGCATCCTCAACCGCCGCGCGCCGTCGGCGCTGGAAAAGGGCAAGGTCTGGTGGGTGCCGAAGCGCCTCGACGCCGAGGCCATGCACGAGGCGGCGAAGGTGCTGCTTGGGCGGCACGACTTCACCACCTTCCGCTCCACCCAGTGCCAGGCCGAAAGCCCGGTGCGCACGCTTGCGCGCCTCGATGTCAGCCGCGCGGGCGATCTCATCGAGATCAGGACCTCCGCGCGCTCCTTCCTGCACAATCAGGTGCGCTCGATGGTCGGCTCCTTGCGGCGCGTCGGCGACGGCTCCTGGAGCGCCGCCGATCTCAAGGCGGCGCTCGAAGCGCGCGACCGCGCCGCCTGCGGACAGGTTGCGCCGCCGGACGGGCTGTTTCTTGTCGGGGTGGATTATCCGCAATCCGTGGGGCAGTCCGATCAGTCAGCGTCGCTCACGGCCAAATCGTAAGACCAATTCGCGCCGCCGTAGAACAGGCGCAAAATCACCACGCGCTCGGGCTCTACGATGAAGGCGACCGTTATGCGACGCTCAAAGCCGACGACACGAAGGTCCGGCCGTACGTCGTCACGGCGCACGCCGCGCTCGGAACCGTATTCGAGACGCTCGCAGAACGCCCGTATACGAGTGTCGTAGCGGTTGGCCGTGGTCGCGCTGCTGGCTTCCGCGATGAGGCTGTAGATACGATCGAGGTCGTCGCCACCATCAGACGTGTAGACGATCGTCCGACGCTTCACGGTTTTTTCTGCGGATGGAGCTCATGACGTCTGCGCGCCCGTTCGGCCATTTCTTCCGGCGAAATTCCCTTTCCAGGGTTTGCCTTCCAGGCATCAAAGGTAAGAGCGACTTCCTCACGCAGCCAGCGCTCCACGGCGGCATCGCGCTCCTGCAAGGCGCGCAGTCCGGCGCGGATGACCTCACTGCTTGTGGCATAGGCGCCCGACTGAACTAGTTGATCGATAAAGGCGGCTTGCTCCGCCGGCAGGCTGAATGTGCGTTTTTCGATGGCGGACATGTGCTTCCTCCTCGGAAGTCGGTATGAAAATATCATACCTGCTCCGGCGGCGGCTTGGAAGACCGCCGCTCCCGATCCGAAACCTAGCCCCTCGCACCGTCCGGGATGTCGATGCCGAGCAGCGCCTGCAGCCCGAACAGGACCAGCAGCGAGGCCACGAACATGCCGGCAAACACCGCGGTGCCGACGGCGGCACCCTTGCCGATCGTCGCGTTGGTCATGCGCCAGGTCAGCACCATCGACAGCGCGAACAGAATGAGCGAGACCAGCCCGCTGATCTCGTCGGTCGGGGACAGGAACAGCCTCAGCAGCGCCGATGGCAGCATCAGCCAGGCGATGATCGCGGAGGCCCAGTTGGAGGCGACGACATAGTGGACGAAGCGTCCGCCGATGCCGGCGCGCGGCGCCACCAGCGCCAGCGCCACCAGCGGCAGCACCCAGGAGCCGATGTCGACGGTTGCCAGCCGGATCAGCATGCTGAGCCGCCCGGCGAATGCGTTCGGATCGCCAATCTCGTTGGCGATGCCGACCCAGCCGACGATCAGCGCCGGCAGTGCCACGACGATGGCGAAGAAGGAGTTCCAGAAACCGTCCGCCGAAAGGTCGAGCATGCGCAGACCGTCGGCCTTGCCGAACATCAGCCGCCAGGCCCCGGCCAGCGAAGCGAAGGTTTCGTCCGCGGAAAGCATGGTCACGTGAGACCTTTTCCGAACCAGTCCTCGATAAAACGCTCGTAGATGCGCGTCAGCGTCTCGAGATCGGCGACCGCCACGCGTTCATCCACCATGTGCATTGTCTTGCCGACCAACCCGAACTCGACCACCGGGCAAAAATCCTTGATGAAGCGCGCATCCGACGTGCCGCCGGAGGTCGAGAGCGCCGGCGTCCTGCCGACCACCGCTGCAACCGATGCGCTCAGCGTGTCGATCAGCTTGTCGTCGCGGGTGAGAAAGACATGGCTCGGCCGGTCACGCCAGACAAGCTCGTAGTCGACCGCGGTCGTCTTGCCGGGCCGGTATTTCTTGCGGCCGGCCGCCTGGTCAAGCCGGTTGTGGATCTCGGCCTGGATGGTCTCGGCATCCCAAGTGTCGTTGAAGCGGATGTTGAAGGTGGCCGTCGCCTTGGCCGGGATGACATTGGTCGCCGGGTTGCCGACATCGATCGATGTCACTTCAAGATTGGTCGGCTGGAAATCCTTCGTTCCCTTGTCGAACACCGGATGGAGCAACGCGTCAACCAGGCTGATGAGACCGCGCACCGGGTTGTCGGCAAGCTGCGGATAGGCGGCATGGCCCTGGCGTCCGTTGACGACGACGCTGCCGGAGAGCGAACCGCGCCGGCCGATCTTGATCATGTCGCCGAGCGCGTCCGGATTGGTCGGCTCGCCGACGATCGAGGCGTCCCATTTCTCGCCCTGGGCGGCCGCCCAGTCGAGCAGCTTTACCGTCCCGTTGATGGCCGGTCCTTCCTCGTCGCCGGTGATCAGCAGCGAGACCGAGCCCTTGGGACCGCCAGTCTTCTCGATATGGCGCGCCACCGCGGCAATGAAGCAGGCGATGCCGCCCTTCATGTCGACGGCGCCGCGGCCATACATCTCGCCATTGGCGATCTCGGCGGCAAAGGGCGGATGCGTCCAGGCCGCCTCATCGCCGACCGGCACGACGTCGGTGTGGCCGGCAAACATCAGATGCGGGCCATTGCCCGAGCGGCGCGCATAGAGGTTCTCGATGTCCGGCGTGCCATCCTCCGAGAACACCGGCCGCTCGACCGAGAAGCCGAGCGGCTTCAGCATGCCTTCCAGTGCCTGCAGCGCGCCGCCCTCGGCGGGCGTCACGGAAGGGCAGCGGATCAGGGCGGCAAGGTTCTGGGCGGGATCGGTCGGCAATTTCATGGGCAAAGCGATAGTCGAAAGCAACGGGCCTGTCACGGTCGGACATGGTGGGCGAACACGCCGCCGACATTATGGTTTTCATGTCGTATAGTTGCGGGCCAAGTCGGGACGATTGCATGGCCAATGCAGACAAAACCATCGCCGTCGCCGGTGCCGGCAGCATCGGCTGCTATGTCGGCGGCTGCTTGGCGCTCGCCGGGCGAAAGGTGGTCTTCCTGGGCCGTGGCCGCATCGTCGAGGCCATGCGCAAGGACGGGCTGCGGGTCAGCGATCTCGACGGCCGCGACCGCAGCATCGGGCCTGAGGCGCTTGCCGTCACCGATGATCCCGTGATGGCGCTGCGCAACGCGGACATCATTCTGGTGACGGTAAAGAGCGGCGCGACCGGGGAGATGGCGACGCTCATTGCGACCCATGCCCGCCCCGATGCCATCGTGGTCAGCCTGCAGAATGGCGTCGACAATCCGGACAAGCTGCGCGCCGCGCTTCCGGCGCATCGCGTGCTCGCCGGCATGGTGGCGTTCAATGTCGTGCAATCGCCGGACGGCGAGGTGCCGTTCAGCGTGCGCCGCGCCAGCGACGGCATGGTGATGATCGAGGATGCCGTGCCCGGCCTAGCCGCACTGCTCGATGTCGAAGGACTCGGCGTTGAAACCCACGCCGACATGAAGGCGGTGCAGTGGAGCAAGCTATTGATGAATCTCAACAATGCGCTGGTGGCGTTGTCCAACCTGCCGCTGGCGGCCGAGCTGGCCGACCGCAACTGGCGGGTTATCCTGGCGGGCCAGATCGAAGAGGCGCTGGCAGCCATGAAGGCCGCCGGCATCGAGCCGGCGCGTATCGCTGGCCCGCCGCCATGGCTGCTGCCGAAGGTGCTCAGACTGCCGGACTGGCTGTTCGGTCTCCTGGCGCGTCGGCTGCTGGCCATCGACCCCAGGGCGCGGGCCTCGATGTGGGACGATCTGAAGCGCGGCCGGCCGACGGAGATCGACGAACTGCAGGGCGCGATCCTGCGGCTCGCCGAAAAGACCGGCGTGCCCGTGCCCCTGACCAGGCGCGTCGCGGCGCTGGTGCGTCAGGCGGAAGCGGAAAAGCGCGGCCCGCCAGGCTTGCGCCCGGATGCCGTCAGCGGCGTTCCTCGATCAGCGTGATCTTCTGCCAGATCTTGCGCGACAGGTTGGAGGCCAGGTTTTCGATGTCGTTGACCCGTCGACGACCACGTCGTCATTGACCGACTGGGCGAACAGCGCCGCGATCTTGCCGGCGATCGACAGCATCTCCGAGCAATAGTCGAGATAGCGCGCGAGGTCGGCGGCGTTGGTGATGCGCGCCGGCGAATGCGCGGTCGGCTTGAAGTTGGCCGACAGCGTCGCTGGGTCCTTGGTCAGCTGGTGCATGTCGATGACATGGATCAGCGACCGGAGGCCATGCAGCTCGCGGAACACCTTCTAGCGCTTGATGCGCTCCTCGGCCCGCATCAGCGCCAGGAAGCCGACGACGGCGAGGATGAGCACGTTGAGGGCGGATTCGATGCCTTGCACCGACTGAACGGCGTCGCCGGGTCCGGAAAAGCGGCCGAGCGGCAGGATGGTGCCGACGAACAGGAAGATCAGCGCGCCGGCGACGACGGCGGCGACGATGACGCCGCGCAGCCACCAGATCGGCGCCTCCAGGGCCTTGGCCGATTGCGCCAGGTCGCGCGACAGCGACACCAGCTCGGCGGCGACGCCGCGCAGGCCGGCGTCCGGGAAGCGCTCGGCGACCCGCTCCTCAAGCCTTTCGGCGGTCTCGATGATCAGCTTCGGGTCGAGCGTGCGGTAGCGCATGGCGGCTGTTCAGCGGTCGGCAGGCGCATTCGTGCGGCTGCCGTAGCGATTGGATCCGGCCTGTCCCGGAAACAGGCAGAGCACCAGGAAGGCGACGATCGATACGACGGGCACGAACAGCACCAGCGCCGCGACGCCGGGCTTGTCGAGATCATGCAGCCGCTTCACCGCCAGCACGATGTTCGACCAAAGCGAGGCGAGGAAGGTCAGGAAGAAGACGAATGACCACATGTTGCTCTCGGCCGAGCCCTCCGGCACCAGCGTGAAGCGGTAGAGCGGAAAAGCCTGCGCTAGGGCCACCAGCAACCCGCCGAGGAAATAGGCCGCGCGGCTGACGCGGCCCGAGGTTTTGAAGAAGAGCCAGATGAAGTCTGCTTTTTCAGGCAAGCGGGTCCGGTCCGTATTGATTGGCGCCCCTGGTGCCTTCGAGGATGCCCAGTTCGATGAGCAGCCAGATGCCGCCGATGATGGGGATCAGGCCGATCAGTGTCCACCAGCCCGATTTGTTACGGTCGTGCCAGCGTTTGGCATAGAGAGCAATCGCGAAATAGATCGAGGCCAGCGTGACGAGGATGCCGATGACGCCGACCTGGGCGCCGCTGTTGGTGGTGAAACGCGTACCGAGGATCGAATCGAGAATGAACGCAACGATGGCGATGACGATGAATATACCGATGCCGGCCCAGAACTTGGCGCGGTTGATGCGGCCGTCGAAACTCGTCAGCAGATACTTCCAGTCCATGACGCCCCTCCGTATTGAAACCAGCGCGACCGAATGTCGCGCCGGCGGAAGGTGCGTCCGTTTCCGGAAAAGATCAATCGCGCAGCAATTCGTTGATAGACGTCTTGGAGCGGGTCCTGGCGTCGACGCGCTTGACGATGACGGCGCAGTAGAGGCTCGGCCCCGGCTCGCCATTGGGCAGCGGCTTGCCGGGCAGCGATCCGGCGACCACCACCGAATTCGCCGGCACCTCGCCGTAGAAGACCTCGCCGGTGGCGCGATCGACGATCTTGGTCGACTGTCCGATGAACACGCCCATGCCAAGCACCGAGCCTTCGCGCACGATGCAGCCCTCGACCACCTCGGAGCGGGCGCCGATGAAGCAATTGTCCTCGATGATGGTCGGGCCGGCCTGCATCGGCTCCAGCACGCCGCCGATGCCGACGCCGCCCGAAAGATGCACGTTCTTGCCGATCTGCGCGCAGGAGCCGACCGAGGCCCAGGTGTCGACCATGGTGCCGGTGTCGACATAGGCGCCGACATTGACGAAGGACGGCATCAGCACCGCGCCCGGCGCGACATAGGCCGAGCGGCGCACGACCGAGGACGGCACGGCGCGGAAGCCGGCCTTCTCGAAGTCTACGGCGCTCCAGCCGTCGAACTTCGACGGCACCTTGTCCCACCACACCGCCTGGCCCGGACCGCCCTTGATGATCTCCATCGGGTTCAGCCGGAAGGAGAGCAGCACCGCCTTCTTCAGCCACTGATTGACATGCCATTTGCCGTCGTCCTGGCGCTCGGCGACGCGGGCCACGCCGCGATCGAGCAGGTCGAGCGCCGACTGGATGGCGTCGCGCGTTTCGCCGCGCGTCGCGGTCGAAATCGTGTCGCGCTCCTCGAAGGCCTTCTCGATGGTGTTTTCGAGGCTCGCCAGATCGGGCTTCGACATGAAATTGCTCCATTACAAAGCTGTTAAGGGCTGCGCCTTAACCTGTTTTGAAATCGCGCGGACCCTATGTGAAGCCTTGATGGGGGTCAATCGCGGCTGCGTCATGGGACGGCGCAAGTAAGGGAATTAGGACGGTGGATTCGATGACACCCATGGAAAAGGCCGGCTGGACGCCACTGCCGCATTCGGACGAGGATCTGGAGCGGTCGAAAAGCGTGCCGGACACGCCGCAGACGCGGGCCGAGACCTATCGCCTGGCCTGGAATGATCCCGACTTCATGACGCGGCGCGAATTGCGCCCGGTGCGCCTCCAGCTCGAGCTCTTGAAGCCGGAGATGATCCTCGCCGAACGCGGCATCCGCTCGACCGTCATCCTGTTCGGCGGCGCCAGGCTGCCGGAGCCGGGCGGCGTCGCCTGGGCGGCGAAGAACGAGACGCAGAAGCAGAACCTCGAGCTGAACAGCAAATATTACGAGGAGGCGCGCAAGTTCGCCCGGCTCTGCTCGCAGCAGTCGGCCACGTCGTACTACCGCGAATTCGTCGTCGTCACCGGCGGCGGCCCCGGCGTCATGGAAGCCGGAAACCGCGGCGCCGACGATGTCGGCGCGCCGTCGATCGGCCTCAACATCGTGCTGCCGCACGAGCAGGCGCCGAACGCCTATGTGACGCCGGAGCTCTGCTTCAACTTCCACTATTTCGCGATCCGCAAGATGCATTTCGTCATGCGCGCCAAGGCTGTCGCCGTGTTCCCGGGCGGCTTCGGCACGATGGACGAATTCTTCGAGACGCTGACGTTGATCCAGACCGGGCGCATGGAGCGCGTGCCGGTGATCCTGTTCGGCAAAGCGTTCTGGCAAAGGGCGATCGACCTCGATTTCCTGGCCGAGCAGGGCACGATCTCGCCCGGCGACCAGGACATCATCGATTTCGTCGACACCGCCGACGAAGCCTGGGACATCGTCCGCCGCTTCTATAGTCTCTAAAGCCGCGGACCGCCGCTACACCAGCTCGGCCAGCCAGCCATTCGATTGCGCGAAGCGCACGATGGCCGCGCGGGAGTGGAGCTCCAGCTTGTCGGTAGCCCGGGTCCGGTAGGTTTCGATGGTCTTTATGCTGAGATTCAGCCGCGAGGATATCTCCTTGTTGCTGTAGCCGAGCGCGACCAGCTGGATCACCGACCGCTCCCGCTGGCTGAGATTCCCCGGATCGCATTGTGTGCCGTGACGGGGGCTCAAGATCCGCGCGGCAAGCGCCGGATCGACGTAATTGTCGCCGGCCAGCACGCATCGGATGGCCTGCAGCAGATCCGTCGCGGTCGACCGTTTGACCACGAAACCGCGCGCCCCGGCGGCCAGCACCTGGCGCAGGCAGCCGGGGTCCTCATGCGCCGTCAGCGCAATGCAGCCGAGTTCAGGGAACCGTTCGGCGAGCCGCTCGATCAACGTGACCCCGTTGACGCCGGGCAGCGAGATGTCGACCACGGCGACGTCGGGAAGGGTCTTGCCGATGCCCTCGAGGGCCTCGTCGGCATTCGCCGCCAGTCCGACGATCGTCAGATCGTCCTGGCTGTTGATCATCGCGCCCACGCCGGACAGGATGATCGGATGGTCGTCGACCACGAATATGCGCCTGCAGCACACCTTAACCTCCATCAGTCTGTCGAAGGACCCGTCACGCAGTGCGGCCCCCCTGTGCTTGATGGTCTAGGCAACTGCCCCGCCTGGCGCGGGACGCCCGTCTGTTTCAGCAAAGCCGCAACGCGGCCGCAACGGGTAAGCCATCCCCCGCCTGACCCATGCCGCGGATTGTAAGCCGCTGCCGACGATTTCGGATGTGGAACGCTTCACTTAGAGCAATTCCAGGAAAAGTGTGTAACGGTTTTCCGTCCGGAATTGCGTAAAAACAAATATTTAGAGCGGTTCGGAACGCCGACCCTTCTAGGGCATGACCCCGAACCGAAGCTCAGCGAAGGCAAAAAGTGGGGACCGGTTTTCGGAGAAGATCATACTCCAACAAAGGTTTGGATCAGGATGGCGATTCGACGAAACGATCATCCCGATCGGGCGCGTGCGGCAATTTGTCGGAGCGCTCAGTCGCTCAAGCGCACATCGGCATAGATGGCGGTCCCCTTGCCCCTGGCGGTTTCGACTGTCAGCTCGCCTCCGATCAAGGCAAGGCGCTCCTTCATCCCCGCAAGCCCCAGATGGTGGGGGCCGGGCGCGACGGTGCCGTCGAAGCCTTGGCCGTTGTCCTCGACCGCGAGCCGCAGTTTGTTGTCCCATATGTGGGCCGTAACGCTGACCCGGCCCGGCCGGGCATGCTTGCCGATGTTGGTGAGGGCTTCCTGCGCGATGCGATAAAGCGTCAGGGCGATTTCGGGCTCGAGCGGCCGCGCCAGGGCTTCGAGATCCACGTCGCCGGGGACGCCGAGCTGAGCGCACAGCATGCTGACCAGATCCTCGAGGCAGGCGCGAAGTCCGAGGCGATCGAGGTCCGCGGGCCGCAGGCTCCAGGCAGCGTCGTGCACCCGGGCGCTCAGCTGGTCGATCAATTGAGCGGCGCGCGCGAGGCGGGCATCGAGTTCCGCCGAGTCCGCGCGGATGCTGTGCAGTTCCAGCGCGACGCTCGCCAGCATCTGGCCCAGATCGTCGTGCAGCTCGCGTGACAGGCGCAGGCGCTGTTCCTCCTGCACGGCAATCAGGCGTCGCGCCAGTCGCCGGCGCCGGGCCCTGTCGTCCTTGCCTGTTGCGATACCCGCCTGCATCGACCCCTTCTGTTCTCTTTGCCGTCGCGGGGCGCAAGCCGTTCGGGGCCAACGAGAAAAGGCATGAATGTCCCGGCAATATACACCCGGCACAAGCCTCCATGCCTGTCAGTTTTTTCCCGATGCCTTCATTTTTTCCTGACAAGCGCCTCAGCTGAAAAACCGGCAGACCTTGCCGATCAGCCCCGATGTTTCGCCGCCTCTTCTGCGCGCATCCTTTTTGCGTGGTTCCGGTCATCTTGTGCTGGCCGGGATGTTCAACGCAAACCAAGGAGAACGTCATGAGGAAGATCATTCTGGCCGCGGCTGTCCTGTCGGCGCTGACTGGTACGGCATCCGCTGTCTCGATCGGCAGCGGGAACGGCAACGGCAACGGCAACGTCGGGGTCGGCAACGGCAACGGCAACGGCAATGCCAACACCGGCGCCTTCAACGGCAACTTCAACGGCAACGGCAATTTCGGTATCGGCAACGGCAACGGAAACGGCAATGCCAACATGGGCGCCTTCAACGGCAACTTCAACGGCAACCTCAATGCCGGCATCGCCAACGGCAACGGAAACGGCAACGGCAACTTCGGCCTCGGCAACGGCAACCTGAACGGCAACGCCAACTTCGGCCTGGGCAACGGCAATGCCAACGGCAACGGCAACTGGGGCGCCGGCAACGGCAACGGAAACGGCAACGGCAACCACTAGCCTCGCCACCTGTTAGCGTCGCCAACCACCGGCGTCGCCAATCACCAGCGTCGAAAGACGCTCACGCTTCTGGGATCGCCGAGCCTCGCGCCCGTCCCCCACGCCAGGCTATCGCGACATGTCGCCGGCGGTCCCAGTCCCTTTTCAATCGCGGCTATGGAAGGAGTTCGCTCATGAAACCCCGCGTCCTATTGGTGCTATGGCTGGGCCTGCTGAGCGCGACCGGCGCGAAGGCCGACGGCACGACAGGCAGCCAGGCCTTCAGCACGTCCCGGATCGCTCAAACCGCCGGTCAATACGGCCAGTATATCGGTTCGAATGTCAGGGGCATGGATCCGCTCGGCTTCTCGGGCGGCAATGTCGGCTACAAGAACACCGGCAGCGGCAATATCGGCGCCTTCAACAGCGGCAGCGGCAATGTCGGCGCCTTCAACGGCAACGAGAACACCTCGCCGACGAGCGGAAACCACAACATCGGCGCCTTCAACGGCAACGGCAACACCGGCGAATATGACGGCAACACCAATGTCGGCGCCTTCAACGGCAACTTCAACGGCGGCTCGTTCAACGGCAACGGCAATGCCGGCGCGTTCAACGGCAATTTCAACGGCCGGGGAAACCGCTGATGGGCGGGCCCGGACCATCCGCATCTGTCCGGCGTGGCGAAAAGCCGGCGCCGGCGCGGCCGCGCGACGGTAACGGCCTCGCGGTCTGCGCGCTGCTTGCCGCGATCGTGGCTGCCGACGCCTCGACGGTGGTCAGGATCGCCGATCTTCCCATCGGCCGCGGCTCCATCGACCACCGAGGTGTCGCGCTTGCCGGTCTCGGTCTGGGCGACGCCGTCGCCTCGAACGGCAAGTGGAACTCCGGCAATTTCAACGGCAACGGCAACCGCGGCAGCTTCAACGGCAACGGCAACATCGGTAATTTCAACGGCAACGGCAATGCCGGCAGCTTCAACGGCAATGGCAACGCGGGCAGCTTCAACGGCAACGCCAATTGCGGCAGCGGCTTCGGCAACGGGTTTTCGTCCGACGGCAACGGCAACGGGAAGCGCCGGGACACGCCCGAATGGTGCCGGTTCCTGAAAAACCTGAACGGCCAACTGGGCCTGCCGCCGGGCACGATCCCGGACTTCGACTAGTCACGCCTGCCGGCCGCGGGCGGCTGCCTTTCTAACGGCGTATCAGCAATCTGGGGTTGGTTCAGGCCGGGACTTCGACGATTGCCGTCAGGAAACTGGCGAGATCGTCGGTCACGAAATCGACGTCGTCCTCGTTGGCCGGGTCGCGCTCCCAGATCTCCGAGAAAGTCGGCTCGAAATTGCGCGGCACGACCAGCACCGTCGTCATGCCGAGCGATTTCGGCACCGAGAGGTTGCGTGCCAGATCCTCGAACATCACCGCGTTGTGGCCGGTGACGGAATGCAGCTCGGCGAACCTCTCATAGGTCTGGCGCGCCGGCTTGGGGTTGAGGCCCGCCGCGACGATGTCGAAGATGTCGTCGAAATGGTCCAATATGCCCAGCTGGCGCGCCGTGCGCTCCGCATGCCTGCGGTCGCCATTGGTGAAGATGAACTTGCGGCCCGGCAGCTGCCGGATCGCGGCGCCGAGCACCGGATCGGGCACCAGCCAGGAATAGTCGATGTCGTGCACCTTCTCGAGGAAGTCGTCGGGGTCGATGCCGTGGCGCGTCATCAGCCCGTTCAGCGTCGTGCCGTACTCCAGGTAGAGCTCTTTCTGCAGCTTGCGCGCCTCCTCGCGCGAGAGCGTCAGCAGCTCGCCGACATAGGCGGTCATCTTCACGTCGATCTGCGCGAACAGATTCGAATGGTGCGGATAGAGCGTGTTGTCGAGGTCGAACACCCAATCCGTGACATGGGCAAAACGGGCAGGGTCGGGGGTCGTTGTCATGGCCTCCTTATGGCATGCGGACGCCGACTTTATCCACAACTTATGCGCGTCGCGCATGGTGAAAATAGCCCCTCGCTTCAAATTTTAACCGTCCCGGAAAGGTCGCCTTCAGCGCTTGCTGGCACAGAGGCATTCCGTTGGGAGACAGCGATGAGTCGCATAATTTTGAAGTCCGCAGTCGTCGCGTTCGCTTCGGTCGCCGCCTCGCTCTTGCTGACGCTGGTTGTGGTCCCGGCGATGGGCTTTCCGGTCAGCCGCACCGTCTGGTTGACGGCCACGATTTGCCCTTTGATGCTCGCCTGGATCGCCAGCGCTGGCACCTTCTGGCAAAGCGACCGCCTGAAGAACGCGCATCGCGAGCTTGCCCGTGCGCATGCGCAGCTTGCCGCCGCCCACAGGCGCCTGTCGGAGAAGGCAAGCCGCGACGACATGACCGGGATGCTCAACCGCGAGACCTTCTTTGCCGCGCTCGACGGTTCCCGGCGCAAGACCGATCGCGGCGCCCTGCTGATCATCGATGCCGATCACTTCAAGACCATCAACGACAACTTCGGTCACCTGACCGGCGACGATGCATTGCTTCTGATCGCCGGCGCCATCGAGCGCGGCGTGCGCAGCGGCGACGTGCTCGGCCGCATCGGCGGCGAGGAGTTCGCCGCCTTCCTGATCGGCGCCACCGAGCCGGAGGCAAGGCGCGTGGCCGAGCGCATCCGCCGCGAGGTCGAACTGATCCGCTTCCGCCCCGTCGACGAGCGGACCGTGCCGTTGACCGTCTCGATCGGCGGCATCACCTGTGGCGAGAGCGCCACCGTGTCGGAGCTGATGCGCGCCGCCGACCGCAGGCTCTATGAGGCCAAGCATCGCGGCCGCAACCTGTCCATTCTCGATCACGACATTTCGGAAGCCGCCTGAGGTTCTGGGCGGGGTTGGCAATTGTTAACCTTCTGCAAATTCAACCGCGGCGATTGAGCGGTTGTAACGGGGTTTTCACCTAAACTTGGCACGGAATTAGCTTCCGAGCGGCATGTGTGCCGCCTGGGAACGGCATGCGCATCGAGCCCCTATCGAGAGACGTGTCATGAGCTATTTCATAAAGAGGATGTCGCGCCGCGTGATGCTGCAGGCGCTGATCGCGCTGCCCGCGCTGTCGCTGTTCCGCAACCAGTCCGCCGTCCCCGAGCCAAACGGGTTCGACCCTGACGAGATCGTGGAGGTCAATGGCTGGATCCTGAGGCGGAGCGATCTTGCATGATCTTCGACAGCTACGAGGCTTACAAGCAGGCGAGCTTCAAGCCCAAGGTCTGCATCCTCGGCTCCGGCCCCGCCGGCACCACGATCGCCAGGAAACTTGGCGCCGCCGGCATCCCGGTGGTTATCCTTGAGGCCGGCTCGCGCGAATTCAGCGACGAGTCGCAGGATTTCTATCGCGGCACCACGGTCGGCGACTACTATTTCGACCTCGACATCACCAGGCTGCGCTTCATGGGCGGCTCCTCCAACCACTGGGCAGGCTGGTGCCGCGTGCTCGACAAGCAGGACTTCGAGCCGAAGGCCTGGGCGCCGGACACCGCCTGGCCGATCAGCCGCGCCGATATCGAACCCCATCTGTCCGAGGTCCGCGACATTCTCGAACTGCCCGATTTCCGGCCGGATGTGCCGATTTCGGACGACATACGCTGGGTGCAGCTGATCAAGAGCGGCGCCGTGCGCTTCGGCGAGAAATTCGCCGACGAGCTCGACCGGAGCAGGAACATCGCCGTCGTGCTCAACACCTACGCGACCGAGCTCGCCGGCGACGGCAGGCGCGTCACCGGCGCCAGATTGTGGTCGAACGGCCAGGATGCCGGCGCCTTCGCGGCCGATTATTTCATCACCTGCACCGGCGGGCTGGAGAATTCCAGGCTGCTTCTGTGGTCGAACCAGCGCTCGAATGGCGGCGTCGTGCCGAACGCCGCCGCGCTCGGCCGCTACTGGATGGAGCACCCGACCTTCGAGGGCGGCAATGCCATCCTTGCCAGCTACGACGATTTCGAGGTCGACGCCTCAAACGAAGCCTTCTTCTCGCCGACGCTCGCCGCGATGGAGCGTCTGCAGATCCTGAATTTCGGCATCAGGCTGATCGAGATGCCTTACCCGCACGTCAAGCGGCTGATCGCGGACCTGGCCTGTACCGCGCCCGCCATGGCGGAATGGATGTCCGACCAGCTCAGCCAGCGCCTGCGTTGCGCCGCCCAGCTCTACGTCGCCTGGGAACAGGCGCCGCTCGCCTCGAACCAGATCGAGCTGTCGAAGACCGATGTCGACCGCGCCGGCGTGCCGCGCATCGAATTGCACTGGCAGAAGTCGCCGCTCGAGCGCCGCACGCTGCTCGAAGGCCTGAGGCTTTTCGGCACCACATTGGCGCAGAAGAATCTCGGCCGTGTGCGCATCGCCGACTGGATCAGCAATGGCGGCGACTACCCGACGAATGAGGAGACGGCCGGTCACCACCACATGGGCGGCACCCGCATGGGCACCGATGTCCTGAAGAGCGTCGTCGACGCCAACTGCAAGGTGCATGGCATGGACAACCTCTATGTCGGCGGCTCCTCCGTGTTCTGCACCTCCGGACAGTGTAATCCGACGACCACCATCACCGCGCTCGCCTGCCGGCTGGGGGATCATCTCAGCAAGGTGATCACGGTCTGAACGGCGAAAGGCAGCGACGCCGGCGCCGGGGAACGGCAACCGGCGCCGCCTTGGCACGCCTTTTGCGGAAATGGCGACTCGCTACAGTCCGTACACGGCGACGCGCACCAGCACGGCCGCGGCGGCAAGCGCCACCAGCAGAATGCCGAGGCCGATGGGCGAGCCCCAGCCATACCATTCCATCGCCAGCTTGGCGTATCTGTACTCCTCGTCGTTCGAGAGCGGGGTGCGCTGTTGAATCATGCTCATTGTTCACTCCTTGTCGCCGACTTTGCCCTTGCCGTGCAAAGGCCGGTGTCGCATATTGATACGATAGTCTGAATGTTAGACAGATTGATAGTTAGATGATCAAAATAAATTCGTCAAGCACGGATCGCGCTGAAATGACAGCGGCTGTCAGCCTCGCCGTCATGCGCTGGCAGGACGCGACGCAGGCCTATGACGAGGCGGTGGGCGCGCGGCTCGGACTGATCGCGGCCGAGCGGCATTGTCTGGGCCTGCTTTACGCCGGACCGCAATCGGCGGGCGCCGTGGCCACGGCAACGGGACTGACGCCGGCGGCCGTGACGGCGTTGATCGACCGCCTGGAGGCGCGTGGGCTCGTCACCCGGACCCGCAGCCTGGAGGACAGGCGCAAGGTGGTGATCGAGGCGACCGAACTGACCAGAGAGCTGTCGGAACGTTATTATGGCGCGATCGCGCGGGAGGGCGAGAAGGTGGTGGCGAGCTTCAGCGATGCTGAGCTTGCGACCGTGCTGCGCTTCATCAACGCCGCGCTCGAGCTGCAGAGCGAGCAGTTGGCGAGGCTCAAGGCTGAGCCGGCTTCGGCTGGCTGACGCCGGCGCGACCGGGAACGAACCAGAGCGGTTCGGCCGCTTTGTCGGCGACCGAACCGCTCTGACACCCGGCTGGGCGAAAGCCGGACCCTTGAGCGCGCTCTAGACCGTGGCCGGGTCGAGCGCCGGCTGGCCCTTGAACCGCTTGACGATGCCGGCAAGGTCGCCGCCGGCGAATGCGTCGCGCAGCGCGTCGAAGGACGGCAGCACGAAATAGGCGCGCTGGAACTTGTCGATCTCGTAACCGGTGCGCATCACCGTCTCGAGGTCGAACGGCACGTGGTGGGCGTCCTTGCTCTCGACCGCGAACTGCAGCTCGGTGAAGGACGACATCAGCCCGGCGCCGAAGGCTTTCACCGGCTGGCCGGCTTCCTGGATGAGGCCGTATTCGGCGCTGTACCAGTAGAGCCGGGTGATCATCTCGTCGCCGCCGAGCTCGATCATGTCCTCGGCCTTCTCACCGTACATCTGCATGAAATCGGCGAACACCGGCTGCGTCAGGATCGGCACATGGCCGAAGAAGTCGTGGAACATGTCCGGCTCGACGATGTAGTCGAGCTCCTTGCGGCTGCGCAGCCAGTTGGTGACGGGGAAACGGCGGTTGGCGAGATGGTCGAAGAAGGGGCCCGCGGGGATCAGCCCGGGCACCGCCACGATCTCCCAGCCGGTCGCCTTGCGCAGCTTCTCGCTGACGGCGTCGAAATCCGGAATCCGGTCGAGCAGCCCAAGCGCCGAGACGCCATCGAGATAGGAACGGTGCGCGAGCTTGCGCGTCAGCTTCGTCTGGCGGTCGCAGAGCGTGCGCCATACCGCCTGCTCCTCGGCCGAATACTCGTAGCCCTGCGCCACGGTGAAGTCGGCGCGGCACACCGAATAGTCGCCGCGAAGGCCTTGCGCCGCGCATTCGCGGGCATAGTCGGCAACGCTGATCGTCATCTATTCCTCCTCAAAAATCGTGATCCTCGGGTCGTGACGTCATCGTAGCCGCGACCGGCGAGGCAATTCAGCCTTGTTTGTAGCCGTGCGACGGATTTCGAGGTAAACTTCGCTCGATTTTAGATGCGTAGGAGTGAAAATGCCTCAGTTGGATGAGTTCGAAATAAGAATGCTCGACATCCTGCAGCGCGACGGGCGCAAGGCCGTGTCGGAGATCGCGCAGGAGATCGGCTTGTCGACCACGCCTTGCGCGCGCCGCTTCGAGGCGCTGCAGGGCGCCGGCATCATCAAGGGCTTTGCTGCCGTGCTCAGCCGGCGCGCGCTCGGCCTGACGGTCGAGGTGTTCATCCAGGTCCGCCTGGTGAGCCACAGCGACGGCTCGCCGGAAAACTTCATCGCCGCCGTGCAGCGCATGGACGAGGTCTCGTCCTGCTGGACGATGACCGGCGACCACGATTTCCTGCTGCATGTGATGGTGCCGTCGGTGGACGATCTCAACGCCTTCGTCATGCACCGGCTGATGCGGCTGCCCGGCGTGCGCGACGTCCATACCCAGCTCGTGCTGCAGAATATCAAGGGACCGGGCCACGTGCCGCTCAGCCATTTGCGCTGATAGATCGTGCTCGAACAGAAGTCTGGGCTATTTCCCAGGATCAGTCGAAGTTATGGCTGAACAATCCCAAGAAAAGGCACGATTGGTGATTTTCGGCAGCCTCGATGCTGTGCGCGTCTTCTCTTGCAGTCCGGAGGATGTGCGAACATGCATTACCCGGTAATTCGAGATTGCTGTATGGAGCCATTGCCGGGACGCCAGGCCGGAATGTTTGCACGATCCGTTTACCGCCGGTTAGCAACATTAGTGTCTTATAATGGATCAGGCTTGCCTTCGCCCTTCCGCAAGGACTTGACGGATTTCGCTTGCTCGAACCGTTCATGCGGAGGACGATCGCAAAGGAGCGTTGCATGCAGTTGACGGAGGATGTGGCTCGAAGGGTCACCGAAGCGATTTCACGTCCGTCGTGGAAATCAGCCGATCCGACGCTCTATGCGATGCTGCTGCAGAAGAATGCGGACCAGAATCGCAAGGTCGTGCGCTGGGGCATAGCGGCGGCCGTGTTGAGCTACATATCCTACGGCGCCTTCGACTTGTTCCTTTTCCCGGACGTCGCGGACCGTTTGATCCTGACGCGGCTGTCGTTGGGGCTGACCTTCCTGGTGCTTGTCGAACTCGTTGCCCGACGCGGTTTTGCCATCACCACACTGCACTACGTGGCTGCCCTGGCGATCGTGGCGGGCGCGATCGGGTGGCTGCTGTCGGCGCTCGGCACGTCGCATCAGGAGGCGCTGTCTCACTTCATCATCTTCGGCACGGTGTTCATCCTTGGCGCCAACCTTTTCTTCAATTTCCGGCTATGGCTCTCGGCGCTGTCGTCCGCGACCGTAACAGTCGCCTTCACCGGCGCCACGCTGTTCGTGCTTCAAGCCGACCTAGCCGCCCGCCTGGTGCTTGCGACCTATTTCGCCAATTGCCTTGTTTTGTCGCTCTATCTTTCATGGCGTCTCAGCATGGAGCGGTACCATACCTTCGTGCATGCGCTTCAGGCGCAGATCCAGGAGCAGGTCGCCATCGAGAACGGTCAAAAGCTCATCGAGATCGCGGATACGGACCCGCTTACCGGGCTCAAGAACCGCAGGGCAATCACGCGCGAATTCGCGGAGCTGTGCAAGGAATGGGCCAGGGACAATGACGAAATAGGCGTCATCCTCATGGATGTGGACTACTTCAAGCGGTTCAACGACCGGCTCGGCCATCAGGCCGGCGACGACTGCCTTATCGAGCTTGCCCGCGCCTTCGACGAGACGGCGGCGTCCAACCACGCCATCGCGGGGCGCTATGGCGGCGAGGAATTCGTCGTGCTCTGCAAGGTCGCCGGACAGGATCATCTGCGCGAGGTGACCCACCAATTCTGCCGGGCCGTCGAGGATCTGAAAATCTCCCACCCCGACCGGGACGACAAACTCAACATCGTGACGATCAGCGCCGGCGCCTCGTTGACCCGCGCCGATCAAAGCATAGAGCTTCGCATCCTGCTGCAGGAGGCCGATCGCGCGCTCTATGCTTCCAAGTTCTCGGGTCGCGCGACCTTCACGATCTATGACGCGCAGGCCATCGACCAGAAGCGCGCCAGCCAGAATCTCTCGGAACTGCTCAAGCATGCCGTTTCGGAAGGACTTGTCTCCGTTGTCTATCAGCCGATCTGCGATGCGACGTCCGGCCAAGTGCTTGGCCATGAATCGCTGATGCGGCTGCGCGACTTCGACGGCAGCGTGATCAGCCCGTCGGTGTTCATACCCGTCGCCGAGCAGACCGGCGGGATCGAGGAGCTTGGGCTGTGGCTGATCGATCGGGCCTGCGGCGACATGGTCGAGCATGGGTTGGGGGCGGTCGTGTCCGCCAACGTATCGGTCGTCCAGCTCAAGGCTCCGAATTTCCCGCTGCACATCACCGAGATCCTTGGCCGGCACGGCATGGCGCCGCATAAGCTGGCGCTGGAGGTCACCGAGGGCAGCGATATTTCCCTGGAGGCGCAGGCGGCCAGAAGCATCGAGCAGCTTCGGGCCCTTGGCGTGCAAATCTGGCTGGATGATTTCGGAACCGGATTTGCCGGTTTGGCGTGGCTGCGCCGTTTCAAGTTCGACGTCGTCAAGGTCGACCGGAGTTTCCTGCACGACTGCCAGACGGTTCGCGGCCTGAGCCTGCTGCAGGACATGGTCCGGCTTCTGCGCAACCTGGGCCACACGGTCCTTGTCGAGGGTGTCGAGACGAAAGAGCAGCAGAATTTGCTGCAGCATATGGGCATTCAGTCGGTCCAGGGCTTCCTCACCGGGCGCCCCGTTCCGATCGAAGAGATTCAGCAGGCCAGGCGGGACCTGGTCGCCTGAAGCGCGTCGCGATCTTTCGGTTTCGCTCCATGCGCTTTAGAGCGGGTCAGCGATTCATGGATTCGCCGAACCGCTCTAAGTATTTGTTTTTACGCAATTCCGGACGGAAAACCGTTACACGCTTTTCCTGGAATTGCTCTAGGTTTTTGATTTTACGCATGTCTTTGTCCCGAAACCGGTTTCCACTTTCGGGAGACATGCTTCAAGCCGGGCCGCCGCACGGCCCGACTTGAAATCAAAATGGATTGTGAGGCGGCTCCACTGCCGCCTTAAGCCGGCGCCCCGAGATCCCCGCGCTTGCGGATCTTGCCGTAGACGATGTTCCTGTTCGATCCGTAGTAGACCTCGGCGTCGGCGTGGTTCTTGTCCACCGCGGCATTGATGATGTCCCACATGTCGCTCGCCGAACGCAGGATGAGCGGCCAGTCCATGAAGGTCTCCATGTAGCCGTCGGTCGTGATCTCGTCGCTGAAATTGGCGAACAGGAATTCGCCGTCCGGCTTGACCAGTTCCATGGCCCGCTGAAGCAGGCGCGCGCCGACGGGCAGCGGCAGGTAATCGTACAGGCCGGACGCATAGACGAGATCGAACGTGCCGAGCGGGTAGGCGCGCCGCAGCAGGCCGCGCACGGACCCGTCCATGGCTTCCACGACCGTGCCGGCGAGGTCGCGGTTGACCGTGCCGACGCTAACCGGGTCCTGGTCGAGGCCGATCCAGCGCTTCAGTCTTTTGCCGGCCAGCGCCTTCGAGAGCTCGGCTTCCCGCAAATGGCCGCAAGCGATTGCCAGCACCTCGGCATTTTCCACCCGCGCAGCCGTCTCGTCGACCGTTTTGGCCAGTATCTCGCGGCGCTCGCGCCCCGCCATCGAGCTTGCCGCCTCGCTCGTATAGGCAAAGATCTCGCGGCCAAGGTCGCTCGATGACGCCACGATCTCGTCGGCGCTCGGATGCTTGTAGTAGATGTCCAACAGCGTCGCGTCGCCCGAATAGCCGCGCGGCTTCTCGAAGGACCAGCGCGTGAACGGATCCTGTCTCAGATATGCAGCCACGCGGTGCTGCTGGGCCAGCGGGATCAGTTCCTGCCACAGGTCCGGAGCGACGTCGCGGCGCAATTCGTGCAGTCGACCCGCCAGGCGTTCGACGATTTGCCCTGCAGGCTCCTGGCGCGTGAAAGCCTGGTGGGCGAGGTCCAGCACGAGGGCGAGCTGGGCCGCCCGCGCCTTGAGCTCGACGGCGTCGACGGTCTCCGCGGACGCCGCCTTGTGCTTCTTGATCAATGTCGACGTGATGAGGCTTGCTTCATCGATTTTCAAGTCCGGATTGAGCGCCATATGGCCATTCCCTTGTGGTCCCCCGGCGACAATTATAGATGCACAGAGTTTTAATAAAAGTTTAGGAGAGGCTGCATTAGTTATAGCTAAAGTACGATCATCCGAAGGTTTCGACCGCCGAGAGCCACGGCGCCGTCGACCTAGGCGATGCGTACGACCTCAACGCCTTCGTGTTGCATTGGCGGACGCGTCTTCGCGGCATGCGCGAGGTTAACTGCGCGCCGGTCAAATCTGTGGCAAAGCTGCGCGAAACTGCTGGACCGCGCCAAGGCGGCTTCGACTTCGGCGAAGACGACCTGCGGACCGACGCAACGGAGGTCCGCCGCGTCCGTCATCGAAGACGCGCGTGCCAAGCGAAAGAAAATTGGCTGGAACCGTTACGGCACGATCAGCGTGCCGGCGCCGTGCTCGGTGAAGAGTTCGAGCAGCACCGAATGCGGCGTCTTGCCGTTGAGGATGACGACGCCTTCGACGCCGCGCTCGATCGCCTCGATGCAGGTCTCGACCTTCGGGATCATGCCGCCCGACACGGTGCCGTCCTTGATCAGCGCCCTGGCCTCGGCGACCGTCAGCTCGTCGATCAGCTTCTTGTTCTTGTCGAGCACGCCGGGCACGTCGGTGAGGAACAAGAGGCGCGAGGCGCGGCAGGCGCCGGCGATCGCCCCGGCAAAGGTGTCGGCGTTGATGTTGTAGGTATGGCCGTCGCGGCCCGGCGCTACCGGCGCCAGCACCGGGATCATCTCCGAGCGCGCGAGCAGATCGAGCAGCGTGCGGTCGACCTCGACGGGCTCGCCTACGAAGCCGAGATCGAGCACCCGCTCGATGTTGGAATCCGGGTCAATCATCGTCTTGCGCGCCTTTTCGGCGAACACCATGTTGCCGTCCTTGCCGCAGAGCCCGATCGCCCATTCGCCCTCGGCGTTGATCAGCGCCACGATCTCCTTGTTGATCGAGCCGGCCAGCACCATCTCGACGATCTCGACCGTCTTCTGGTCGGTGACGCGCAGGCCGCCCTCGAATTTGGATTCGATGCCCATCTTGTTGAGCATGGCGCCGATCTGCGGTCCGCCGCCATGCACGACGATCGGGTTGACGCCCGATTGCTTCAACAGCGCGATGTCGCGGGCGAAGGCCTTGCCGAGCTCGTTGTCGCCCATGGCATGGCCGCCATACTTCACCACCACGGTCTTGTTCTCGTAGCGCTGCATGTAGGGCAGCGCCCTGGAGAGCAGCGCGGCCTGCATTTCGGCGGTGGCGGCGATGTCCGTCATCGGTATCGATCCCAGCTGGCGTGAATGGCGGCGTCTTAGCGGGAATTGCCGCAGGCCGCAAACGGCTTTGCTGTCACAATTACGAAATCAGCCGGGCGCCTTGAGCGGCGCCCGCCGCTTGAGCCACCCCGAAATCTTCTCCATCTGCGCGGCGAAGGACAAAAGCGTCTCCTCGTCGCCGGGCCGCCCGGCGGCCTGGATGCCGAGCGGCAGGCCGGCTTCGGTGACATGCACCGGCATTGCGATCGAGGGCTGGCCGCTGACATTGTGGATCGCCGGCCAGTGGGTGAACCACAGGCTCTTGTCCATCAGCTGGCCGAAAAATGATTTGATCTTGAGCAGCCCGGTGAGGTGCAATTTGTCGAGCAGGTTTTCGACGAGCTCGTCGGCGCCCTTAGGGTCCATCGCGCCGCAGGCGAGCGGCGGGTGGGCGATGATCGGCATCAGCACGGCATCGAAGCGCGCGGTCTCTTCGATCATCCGTCGCGAGGTGGCGTTGAGACGCTGTACCGCGTCATAGACTTCGCCCGCGGACAGCATTTCGCCGAGGCGGCCGAGCACGCGCGTCGCGCGCTCGACCTCGCCGCTGACGGGGCGGCCGACGCGCACCGCTTCGGCCCGCATCATGCCTGCGACCGCCAAGGCGACGCTCCGGCAGAAATCGGCGATGAAGTCGCGGCCGATATAGGGCAGGCCAATCTCCTCCACCGTGTGCCCGCCCTCGCGCGCCAGCGCCACTGCCGTGTCGAGCGCTTGAAGCGTCTCGGCCGAGATCGGCAGGCCGAGCGGCGACCTGCGGTAGACGGCGAGGCTGAGCTTGCCCGGATCGCGCGCCGCGGCGGCGGCAAATGAGCCTTTCGGTGCCCGTGCCGCATAGGGCGACAATGGATCGGCGCCGTGCGTCAGGTCGAGCAGAAGCGCCGTGTCGCGCACCGAGCGGCTGACGGCGTGGTCGACGACCATGCCGTACCAGCTCTCGCTGACAAACGGCGTCAGCGGCACGCGGCCGCGCGACGTCTTCAATCCAACGAGGCCGCTGCAGGCCGAAGGCACGCGGATCGAGCCGCCGCCGTCGGAGGCATGCGCGGCCGGCACCACGCCCGCCGCCACAAGCGCCGCCGATCCGCCCGACGAGCCGCCGCTGGTGTGGCCGGTATTCCAGGGGTTGCGGGTGATGCCGAAGCGGGCCGATTCCGTCATCAGCCGCAGCCCGTGCTCGGGCGAGGTGCTGGTGGCGATCGGGATCAAGCCCGCTGCCAGATAACGCTCGACCATCACCGAGTTGTAATCCGCCGTGAAGGCCGGGATGCGGCTGCCGCCATGGATCGGCACGCCCTTGATGCCGATGCCGAGATCCTTCAGCGCGAAAGGCACGCCGGCAAGCGGCAGGTTGCGGTCGACCGCTTTCGCCCGGGCCCTGGCGGCGTCGTAGAGCGGCGTGGCAATGGCGTTGATGTCGGGCCTTGTCGCCTCGGCGCGCGCGATCGCCGCGTCGACCAGTTCCTGCGGCGAGATCTCCCCGTTGCGCACAAGCTCGGCAAGTCCGGTCGCATCCTGTTCCCAAAGCACGCGTTCGATCGACATGCCGCTCCCCTCTTTTGGCGAAGGCTATCGCATGAAGCCGCAAATCGAAATCGGGAATCGACAGACCAACGGCCCGACGGTCTTTGGCGGATAAAGCCTCCTTTCTGACTCAGTAAGATCAGGCGGCCCGTTGCAAATAAATCGCAATCTTCTAATTTGCCTACATGGGGCCTCAGGACATCAGCAAGCTGATCGTCCGGACTTCGATGAAGGACCGGGCTGCGTTCGATCTGCTGTACAAGCAGACCAGCGGGAAACTTTTCGGCGTCTGCCTGCGTGTCTTGAGGGACAGGGGAGATGCGGAAGAAGCGCTGCAGGAGGTCTTCGTCAAGATATGGACGAAGGCGGACCGTTTCGCGGTTTCCGATCTGAGCCCGATTTCCTGGCTGGTGGCCATTGCGCGCAACCATGCGATCGATCGCATCAGGGCGCGGCGCGGTCCTTCTGCCAACATCGACGCAGCCCTCGACGTCGCCGACCCGACGCCGGGACCTGAGGCCATGGCTGTCGCGGGCGGCGAGGCCGAACGCATCTACCATTGTCTCGACGAACTCGAGAAAGACCGGGCGGCGGCCGTCCGGGGCGCCTATCTCAACGGCGAGAGCTATGCCGAGCTGGCGGAGCGCCACAAGGTTCCGCTGAACACGATGCGGACTTGGCTGCGGCGAAGCCTGCTCAAACTGAGAGAATGTCTGGAAAGATGACGCTGGCGGAAGACAACGGACCGGAACGCGGAGGCGACGACCTGCTCGCCGCCGAATACGCTCTCGGCGTTCTGGCCGCCGACGAACGCCAGATCGCGTCCCGCCGCATCGACACCGAGACGGCGTTCGCCCGCCTGGTCGATGTCTGGGAGGTCCGCTTCGCGCCGATGGCGGCCGCCTATGCCGCGGTCGAGCCGCCGGCTTCGGTCAAGGCGGCGATCGACCGGCGGCTGTTTGCCTCTTCGGCGGCCGCGTCTGCAGCCCCCAGCGCCGGCCTGCTGGGGAGCCTCGCCTTCTGGCGCGGACTTGCCGCCGCCGCGCTTGCTGCTTTGGCCGTCTTTGTCGCCCTGCCTTTCGCAAATCCGCCGTTGCCGCCGCCCGAGACCAGGCTGGTCGCCTCGCTCGCCGCCGACAACAGCAGCGTCAAATACCTCGCCGTCTACGACGCCGCCCGCCAGGAGGTCGGCCTGTCGCTGGTTTCCGGCGAGCGCGGCGCCGGCAAGGACTTCGAGCTGTGGATGATCGAGGGCAAGAACGCGCCGGTATCGATGGGCGTCATCCCTGCCGGCCAGACCGCGCGCATGACTGTTTCGCCGTCGGTCCAGCAGAAGCTGGCGCAAGGCGCCGTGCTCGCCGTCAGCCTCGAGCCGGCCGGCGGATCGCCGACCGGCCAGCCGACCGGCCCCGTCGTCGCCGCTGGCGACCTGAAGGGCATCTGATCGTTCTCAAAGGTTAGTAGAAGTCTATCTGCCGGCGATGCGTCGGACGGTGCACTTTCATGCGGTCAACTGCGGCGCATCTGAATTCTTCTCGACAAACAAAAAATCTTCGATGGTTGCGAAACTAAGTTTTTCCCCGCCCGTATCTCTTCGCGTTCCCACAAACGGGAAAAACAACCCGAGGAGACTGACACCATGCGTAAACTCGCCACCCTTTTGCTTGCCTCGACGATCGGTCTTTCCGCGCTCGGCGCCGTTGCCTATGCCGCCAATCCGATGGTCGGCGGCGCGCCGATGTATGCCAAGAAGAACATCATCGAGAATGCCGTGAATTCGAAGGACCACACCACGCTGGTTGCCGCCGTCAAGGCCGCCGGCCTCGTCGACACCCTCCAGACGCCCGGTCCGTTCACCGTCTTCGCACCGACCAACGAAGCCTTCGCGGCGCTTCCGGCCGGCACGGTCGAGACGCTGCTCAAGCCCGAGAACAAGGACAAGCTCACCAAGATCCTCACCTGCCATGTCATCGCCGCCAAGGCGATGGCCGCCGACGTCGCCAAGATGGCCAAGGCCGATGGCGGCGCGCATGAGGTCAAGACCGTCGGCGGCTGCGCGCTGACGCTGAAGTCGGAGAAGGGCAAGGTCACGGTGACCGACGAGAACGGCAATGTCGCTCATGTCACGATCGCCGACGTGCGCCAGTCGAACGGCGTCATCCACGTCATCGACAAGGTTCTTCTGCCGAAGATGTAACAAAGCGCGTGCGGCCGGCGAAGTGAGATGTGTCCCGCCGGCCGCACGGTTCTCCCTCCCACATTCCGTGCTGCCGTCAAGCGCCGCTCCGTATCGCCAGGGCTTGGGTCGACGCGGAGTGGCGCGGGGACCGTCACCGGCTTTTGATTTTCCGGCGGCGCCATAGTTTGTAACAAGACGTCAGGAGCAAAGGCCATGAACCGTCGCGACTTTCTCTGGAGCGGTGCCGCCGCCACTGCCCTCATCATAGGAACCGGAGCGGCGTTGCGCGTGGGCGGCGCCAAGCCGGCTCTGGCCGCCGAGACATTCGAGGTCGTCAAGACCGACGCCGAATGGCACGCCATCCTTTCGGATGCCGCCTTCGACGTGCTGCGCAGGGAGGGCACCGAATATCCCGGCACCAGCCCGCTGCTCAACGAGCACCGCAAGGGCATCTTCGCCTGCGCCGGCTGCGACCTGCCGGTCTATCCGTCGGAGACGAAGTTCGATTCCGGCACCGGCTGGCCGAGCTTCTGGCAGGAGATCCCCAACGCCATCGGCAAGACCGCGGACCGCTCGCTCGGCATGACCCGCACCGAGGTCCACTGCCGGCGCTGCGGCGGCCATCTCGGCCATGTCTTCGACGACGGCCCGCCGCCCACCGGCCTGCGCCACTGCATCAACGGCGTGGCGCTGAGCTTCAAGCCGGCTGCGGCCTGAAGCCGTCGCTCCCAGAGCGGTTCAGCTTTTCGCAGGATCGCTGATCCGCTCTAAACATTTGTGTTTGCGCAATTCCGGACGGAAAACTGCCACGCACTTTTCCTGGGATTGCTCCAAAGAAATGACCCCGGAAATCGACGACGATTTCCGGGGTCACACGTTGAGGACGCCAGGCGGGGGTTCCGGCTCCTCAATGGCCTCCGCCGCCACCGCCGCCCTGCTGGGCCGGCTTGCTGATGAACAGAACGAAGAAGCCGAGCGTCGCGAATAGCGCCGTCAGCAGCATGAACACGTCCATGAAGGACAGCAGCGCCGCCTGCTGCTGCACCATTCCGGACAGTTTCGAGATCGCCGCGCTCGTGGCGTCGAGGCCCGCGGTCTGCTCGAAGTTCAGCGTCATGTTCTGCAGCTTCGTCTGCGCGGCCTCGCTGCCCCACTGCACGTGCTCGGACAGCCGCGCATAGTGGAAGGCGTTGCGATTGATCAGCACCGTGTTGATGATCGCCAGGCCGACGGCGCCGCCCAGGTTGCGGGTCAGGTTGAACAGCCCGGACGCGTTCTTCAGCCGCTCCGGCGGCAGCGTGCCGAGCGCGATGTTGTTGATCGGCACCATGCACAGCATCATCGAGCAGCCGCGCAGGATCTGCGGGATGAGCAGCTCATAAAAATCCCAGTCGGCGTTGAGATGCGTCATCCACCAGGTGCCGGTGGCGAAGCCGAAGAAGCCGACCATCATCATCACCCGCAGGTCCATCTTGCTCGACAGGATGCCGGAGATGGGCGCGGTGAAGAACATCGCCAGGCCGCTGACGAACAGCGCCTCGCCGATCATCATCGAATCGTAGCCGCGGATGCGCCCCAGGAACACCGGATAGAGATAGGTGAGCCCGTAAAGGCCGATGCCGACGACGAACGAGAACAGCGAGCCGAAGGCGAAGTTGACATTGCTGAAGGCCCTGAGGTCGACGATCGGCTCCTCGGCGGTGAAGACGCGCCAGAAGAATATGACCGCGCCGATGGTCATGATGATGGCGCAGGCGAACACCGCCGGCTCCTGCAGCCAGTCGTGGTTCGGGCCTTCCTCCAGCACATACTCCATGCAGCCGAGGAAGGCGGCCATGCCGACCAGGCCCCACCAGTCGAACTTCGAGAACAGCTTGAGGTTGGGCTTGTCGAAATCGATCAGCGCCCAGGCCGCGGTCGCCACCAGTATCCCGGGCACGACGTTGATCAGGAACAGCCAGTGCCAGGACATGGCGTGGCTGATGTAGCCGCCGACCGTCGGGCCGATGGTCGGCGCCAGGGTCGCGACCAGGCCGATCATCGGCGAGACGACGGCGCGGCGCGACGGCGGGAAGATGGTGAAGGCGGCCGCGAACACGCTCGGGATCATGCCGCCGCCGATAAAGCCCTGGATGGCGCGGTAGACGATCATCTGGTCGATGTTGGTGGCGGTCGCCGCAAGCGCGCTTGCCGCGGTGAAGCCGGCGGCGGCGATGGTGAACAGCACGCGCGTCGACAGCATGCGGCTGAGGAAGCCCGACAGCGGGATCATCACCACCTCGGCGATCAGGTAGGCGGTCTGCACCCACGGGATCTCGTCGGAGCTGGCGCTGAGGCCCGCCTGGATCTCGGCCAGCGATGCCGAGACGATCTGGATGTCGAGGATCGCCATGAACATGCCGAACACCATCGCCAGGAAGGCGATGACGCGGCGCACCGGCATGTGGTCGGCCGGTGCGGCGGCGGCCGGCCGTGCCGGCGCCGATCCTGCGGTGATGGTTGCGGTTGCCATGTCATGGCCTCCCTAAGGCAATTCCAGGAAACGCGCGTAGCGGTCTTCCGTACGCAATTGCGTCGAGACAAATACCAGGCAGGCGGGGCGGCTCGGCGCTCGATCGGCCACCGGGCCGCCCCCCAAAACTGCTTAGTTGGTCGTCGAGGCCGGCGCGGTGCGGCTGTCGGCGGCGACGACGACGCTCAGGCCGGCCCGCAGCTTGCCGGTCTTCAGCACGTCGGCCGGCACGTCGATGCGCACGGGCACGCGCTGCACGACCTTGGTGAAGTTGCCGGTGGCATTTTCGGGCGGCAGCAGCGAGAACACCGCGCCCGAAGCCGGCGCCAGCGACGAGACCGTGCCCTCGAAGGTCTGGCCGTCGATCGCGTCGACCGTGATGCGGACCTTCTCGCCGGGCACCAGCCGGCCAAGCTGCGTCTCCTTGAAATTGCCGACGATGTAGAGCTTGTCCATCGGCACGACGACGGCGAGCTTCTGGCCGGGGCTGACGAGGTCGCCCTGCTCGACCGAGCGGTTGCCGACGACGCCGTCATAAGGCGCCTTGAGCACGGTGAAGGAAAGGTCGCGCTGGGCCTTGTCGCGGGTCAGCTGCAGCGAGGCGAGCGTGCTCGCCTGCTCCGCGCGCTGCGCTTCGAGCACGCCGATATTGGCCTGCGCCGCGGTGATCTGCGCGTCGGCGCCGGCAAGCGCGGCCTTGGCCTGGTCGAGCGCCGTCTGGGCGTCGTCCAACTGCGCCTGCGTGCCGACATGGGTCTTGACCAGCTGCGCCGCGCGAACCTGCGCGCGCGCCGCATTGTCGGCCGCCGCCTGGTCCGCGATCTTCTGCGCCGCGGCCTGCGCCAGCGAGGCCTGCGCCGCCTTGGTCTGCGCGTCGATGCGGTCGAGCGTCTTCGCCAGCGTGGCGATCTGCGCCTCGGCCTGGGCAACCGCTATCTTGTAGTCGCCGTCGTCGATGACGAACAGCGGATCGCCGGCCTTGACCCTCTGGTTCTCGCTCACCAGCACCTTATCCACATAGCCGGAGATTTTCGGCGACACGAACGACATGTCGGCCTGGACATAGGCATCGTCGGTGGAGATCATGAACCGGCCGTCGGTCCAGTAGTTGTAGCCATACCAGGAGCCGGCGCCGAGGAGGGCAAGCCCGATGATCGGCAACAGGAACGAGCGGACCGAGCGCTTCTTCTTGGCCGGCGCCTCGACAGGCGCGACGGGAGCGGGCTGGACGGGCACCTCCGGCGCTTCGGTCGACGGCTGGACCTTGGCGTTGGGAAACGTGCGGACTTCGGCGGTAGCGGGCGCGTTCGAGGACATGATAATCTCTCTGGGTAAAGTCAGTCAGACTGAACCGTTCGGTTCGAATTGGTCATTGACATAGTACGGAAAGAGGCCCATATCAAGTGCAAATCGAACCGCTTGGTTCGAAATATTTCGTGAGGTGTGACTTTAATGGTCGAAACGACAGCGGATAGCGATCTGCTCGACCTGCGCAAAGGCCGTCCGGCGGCAGGGCAGGATCCGGTCAAGCGGGCCCAGATCATCGAAGGCGCGCGCCGCGTCTTCATAGACAAGGGTTTCGAAGCCGCGTCGATGAACGACATCACGCGCGAGGCCGGCGTGTCGAAGGGCACGATCTACGTCTATTTCGCCAACAAGGAAGAGCTGTTCGAGGCCCTCATCGAGGAAGAGCGCGGCACCATCTTCAAGAACATGTACGAAGTGCTCGACCATTTCGACGACCTGCGCAAGACGCTGGTGAAGTTCGGCATGGTGCTGTCGGCAAAGATCACCTCGGCCAAGGTCATCCAGGCGCAGCGCACGGTGGTCGGCGCCTCCGACAGGATTCCCGAGCTTGGTGCCCGCTTCTACGAGCGTGGGCCGAAGCGCGGCCACGACAAGGTCATGGTCTTCCTCAACGAAGCCGTCGAACGCGGCCTCTTGAAGATCGACGATGTCGACCTCGCCGCCTACCAGTTCACCGAGCTGTGCTTGGCCGGCCTGTTCCGCCAATGTATCTTCTCCTATCGCACCAAGGCGCCGAGCCAGGCCGAGATCGAGCATGTCGTCCGCTCCGGCGTGAACGTCTTCCTCAAGGCCTACGGCACTGAAAAGCTTGAGGCGGAAGAGCAGGTGTCGGAACCGGCGTGAAAGCTCGAAGCGCGATGGCGAAGGATCGCGGCGTGCGTTCACCGACGCTGCGCGCGCATCGCCTGGACAGGCCTCCATGCCCGCCGGGCACGTCCTTCTTCCAGCCCGAATCGACCCGTCGATCGGCACTTTCGCGGAACCTCCGGAAGAGGTTGTTAACCATCGGTTCCTATGTCTCGGGACACGTTTGTTCGGCGAATCTCGAGTGTGACATCCATGCGTTTCTCCCGTGCCAATCCTTCCGGCGTCTCTGCCTATGGCGACAACGACGACAGCCGTCCGGAAGACGCGCAGCACCATGGCGCGGCTCCAGTACCGCAGGGGCAAACGGGCCAGGTCGTCACGCTGCGAGCCGCCGTTGAATCGACCGCCGCCGATTCGGCCGGCGACGAATTCGGCCCTCCGGCCTGGCAGCAATATTTCTTCCTCGCGCCCAATGTGCGGTTCACCCGCACGCCGGATGCCGACAAGCGGCCCGCACCGCAGCCGGATGATGAAGCGCCGGCCAAGGCGGCCCCCATCGGCGATTCCATCCGCCCTGCGCCGCCGGCCCCCTCGGCGGCCAACCCGGTCAGGGCAATTCCCACTGCAGCCTCTGCCAAGCCGCCGCAGGCCGTCGCCGCGCCGCGGGCGGCAGCGCCTTCGGCGCAAAAGCCGCAGCCGCCGAAATTTCGCTGGTCCTATCTTTCCGACGATGCGTTTTTCGAGTTCAGCATGCCCTTGCTCGCCGAGCGCCTGGCGCGGGCACGCCTGAACGAGCCGGCGCAGCCGGCCGTTCCTTTACTGGCACACGTTGCTCCGAAGGCGCAGCCGAGACAGTCCCGCCCCATCGGCGAGGCAACGTCGTTCTACCGCGTCATCGAATGGCGCTCGAACGGGCACTCCGCGGGCTTGGCCCCGGTGACGGCACCGGCCGGCCCGCCCGCCGTCCAGCCCGCCCCAATGGAGATCGAACAGCGCGTGCCGGAAGCAGCGGTCGCCGCGCCGGTTTCCAAGCCAAGGAGCGACCGGACGGCGCCGTCCCTGCCTGTCGCCGGCAAGGTCACGTCGCCGGCAGCTTCGGCCGGCTACGCGCTTCCCGCCGAGGATCTGCTGCAGATGCCGCCGGAGGGCCAGGGCTTCTACATGTCGCAGGAGCGGATGGAGCAGAACGCCGACCTGCTCGAAAGCGTGCTGGAGGATTTCGGCGTCAAGGGCGAGATCATCCACGTACGGCCGGGTCCGGTCGTCACCCTCTACGAGTTCGAGCCGGCGCCGGGCGTGAAATCCAGCCGCGTCATCGGGCTGGCCGACGACATCGCCCGCTCCATGTCGGCCATCTCGGCGCGCGTCGCCGTCGTGCCAGGTCGCAACGTCATCGGCATCGAACTGCCCAACGAAACCCGGGAGACGGTCTATTTCCGCGAGCTGATCGAATCGGGCGGCTTCCGCAACACGTCCTGCAAGCTGGCGCTCGGCCTCGGCAAGACGATCGGCGGCGAGCCGGTCATCGCCGACCTGGCCAAGATGCCGCATCTGCTGGTCGCGGGCACCACCGGCTCGGGCAAGTCGGTCGCCATCAACACCATGATCCTTTCGCTGCTCTACCGGATGAAGCCGGAGGAATGCCGCCTGATCATGGTCGACCCCAAGATGCTGGAACTGTCCGTCTATGACGGCATCCCGCATCTGCTCACGCCCGTCGTCACCGATTCCAAGAAGGCGGTCACCGCGCTCAAATGGGCGGTGCGCGAGATGGAGGAGCGCTACCGCAAGATGGCGCGCCTCGGCGTGCGCAACATCGACGGTTACAACCAGCGCGCCGCAAGCGCCCGCGACAAGGGCGAGGTCGTGGTCATGCAGGTGCAGACAGGCTTCGAGAAGGGCACGGGCGAACCGCTGTTCGAGGAACGGGAGATCGACCTCGCGCCGATGCCCTACATCGTCATCATCGTCGACGAGATGGCCGACCTGATGATGGTGGCCGGCAAGGAGATCGAAGGCGCCATCCAGCGGCTGGCGCAGATGGCCCGCGCCGCCGGCATCCACCTGATCATGGCCACGCAGCGCCCGTCGGTCGATGTCATCACCGGCACCATCAAGGCCAATTTCCCCACCCGCATCTCCTTCCAGGTGACGTCCAAGATCGACAGCCGCACCATCCTCGGTGAGCAGGGCGCCGAGCAGCTGCTCGGCCAGGGCGACATGCTGCACATGGCCGGCGGCGGGCGCATCGTGCGCGTGCATGGCCCCTTCGTCTCCGACCTGGAGGTAGAACACGTCGTGGCGCATCTGAAGGCGCAGGGGCGCCCGGAGTATCTCGACACCGTCACCGCCGACGAGGAAGCGGAGGAAGACCAGGCCGACGCGGGTCCGGTCTTCGACAAGGGCTCGATCGACGCCGAGGATGGCGACGCCCTCTACGAGGAAGCCGTCAAGGTGGTCAAGCGCGACAAGAAATGCTCGACCTCCTACATCCAGCGCCGCCTCGGCATCGGCTACAACCGCGCCGCCTCGCTGGTCGAACGCATGGAGAAGGAGGGCCTGGTCGGCGTCCCCAACCACGTCGGCAAGCGCGAAATCCTGGCCGGCCGGCGGGACCACGCGCCGGAACGCGACGAAACGGCCTGAGCAGGATCGTCAAGCCGGCGGATGCGGCTTTCGTCCTGACTTGTCTGGCTGCGACGTTCCGGCGGACGTCAGCCGCCGTTCGCCACCAGCGCGATCGCCGCGCGCAGCTCGTCGAGCCCCGCGGCCTTTTCCGACGATGTCGCCAGGACCGCGGGAAAGGCCGCAGGCCGTTTCTTGATCCTGGCCAGCGTCTCCTCGATCAGCTTCGGCACGCCGGCCGCCTTGATCTTGTCGGTCTTGGTCAGCACGATCTGGTAGGACACCGCCGCCTTGTCGAGAAGCGACAGCACTTCCTCGTCCTTGGCCTTGATGCCGTGGCGAGCATCGATCAGCACATAGACGCGCTTCAGCGTGACGCGTCCCTGCAGATATTCGAAGATCAGCTTCGTCCAGGCGTCGACCTTGTCCTTCGGCGCGCTGGCGTAGCCGTAGCCCGGCATGTCGACCAGCGCCATCGGCGGCAGGTCGGCGCCCTCGCCGGAGAAGCCGTCCGGCACGAAATAATTGAGCTCCTGCGTGCGTCCCGGCGTGTTGGAGGTGCGCGCCAGCCCATTCTGGCCGACCAGCGCGTTGATCAGCGACGACTTGCCGACATTGGAGCGGCCGGCAAAGGCGATCTCCGGCGGTCCCTCCGGCGGCAGGAACTTCATCGACGGCACGCCGCGGATGAAGATCCACGCTCGGGTGAACAGCTCCGGACTTATCGCGGTTTCGTTCGTGGTTCTATTCGGCGCGTTCAAACCGCGGCCTCCAGCTTTGAAATGTCGGCGCCACGAATGGCGTCGAGGTTGCGGCCGATCCTGTCGACCGGCCAATCCCACCAGGCCGCCTTCAACAGCCGCCGCGCCGTGAACTCGTCGAAGCGCATCTTCACCACCTTGGCCGCGTTGCCGGCGACGATCGCATAGGGCGGCACGTCGTGCGTGACAACCGATTTCGCCGCGACGATGGCGCCATGGCCGATCTTCACGCCGGGCATGATCACCGCGTCCATGCCGATCCAGACATCGTTGCCGACCACCGTGTCGCCACGGATCTCCCTGGACCATGTCTCAGGGTCGAAGCCTTCCTCCCAGCCATGGCCGAAAATGTTGAACGGTAGGTCGAGAAGCCCGACATCGCGTGGTTGGCCCCGTTCATGATGAAGCGCGCGCCCTCGGCGATGGCGCAGAACTTGCCGATGATCAGCCTGTCGCCGATGAAGGGATAGTGGTGCAGCACGCATTTCTCGGCGAATTTGTCGGGACCGTCGGGGTCGTCGTAATAGGTGAAGTCGCCGATCTCGATGTTCGGCGCGGTGACCAGCGGCTTCAGGAAGCCGACGCGCGGATGCATCGCAATCGGATGCTTGATGTGGGGATTGGGTCCGGTCATGGGCTGCTCCGTCCGCCTTGCAGCGATAGCGCAGCTTATATGGACATGCGGCTGTGCGGTCTACCCGCGCAACCGGGATCCCGCGAAGCAGCGCGGGACCCCGGCCTGCCGGACGGCCTCCCAAACACCGGCGTCGTCGCGCCGGAAGCCGTCCCGGCCTTATTGGGGAGGACCGAAAGAATCTACGAGGAACGCCCGGCCTGAGTTTCCGGCGACGACAAAAAAACCCCGGGCAAGCCCGGGGTTTTCGTTGTCGGTGATGTGACGCCGGCTACTCCGCCGGCGATGGTTTCTTGCGGAACATCGCTGCCAGATTGTCCCACAATTCGATCTTGGCGCCCTGGCGCTTCATGATCACGCCCTGCTGCAGGATCGAGAGCAGGTTGTTCCAGGCCCAGTAGATGACGAGGCCGGCGGGGAAGCTGCCCATCATGAAGGTGAAGATCACCGGCATCCAGGTGAACACCGCGGCCTGCGTCGGGTCCGGCGGCGCCGGGTTCATGCGCATCTGCAGGAACATGGTGATGCCCATCACCACCGCCCAGGCGCCGAGATGCGGCAGGAAAGCCGGCGGCGCGAAAGGCAGCAGGCCGAACAGGTTGAACACCGAGGTCGGATCGGGCGCCGCAAGGTCGTGGATCCAGCCGAAGAACGGCGCATGCCGCATCTCGATGGTGATGTAGAGCACCTTGTAGAGCGAGAAGAACACCGGGATCTGCAGCGCCACCGGCCAGCAACCGGCCAGCGGATTGATCTTCTCGGTCTTGTAGAGCTCCATCATCGCCTGCTGCTGCTTCATCTTGTCGTCCGCGTATTTCTCGCGGATTTCCAGCATCTTCGGCTGCACCTTCTTCATGTTTGCCATCGAAGCGTAGGACTTGTTGGCCAGAGGGAAGAAGATGGCCTTGACGATGATGGTGGTGGCCAGGATCGCCAGCCCGAAATTGCCGAAGAATTTGTAGAGCGTGTCGATCAGCCAGAACATCGGCTTGGTGATGAAGTGGAACCAGCCCCAGTCGATCAGGAGGTCGAAGCGCTTGATGTGGCGGTCTTCCTCGTAAGCGTTGATCTTGGCGACTTCCTTGGCACCAGCGAACACTTCAGTCTCGACCGTCGCGGACTGGCCGGCATCGACGTTGATCGCATCGGTCAGGAAATCGGACTGATAGCGGTGGCGGCCGTCCTCGAAATAGGCATAGCGCGGCTGGAACGGCTGCTTTTCGGTCGGCACCAGCGTCACCGCCCAGTATTTGTCGGTGATGCCGAGCCAGCCGTCGGTCGACTTGCCAGGCTGGAACTGCTTGTCCTTCTCGATCGACGCGTATTTGTGTTCCTGCAGGCCTTCTGTGCCGGTATAGCCTATCAGGCCCTCGTGCAGCACATAGGTGCTGGCGACGGCCGGCTTGTCGTAGCGGGTGACGCGGCCGTAGTTGAACAGCGAGACGGGGACGCTGCCCGAATTCTGCACGGTATCGGAGACGGTGAACATATAGTCGTTGTCGACCGAGATGGCGCGCTTGAAGGTCAGGCCCTTGTCGTTGGTGTAGGTGAGCGTCACCGGCGTCGTCGGCGTCAGCGTCGGATTGCCGTCCACCGTCCACACCGTCTCCGCGCCCGGCACCGCTCCGGTCTTGTCGTTGCCGACGAAGCCGATCTCGGCGAAATAGCCGTTGGGCAGTGACGAGGGGTTGAGCAGCTCGATCTCGGGCGAGTTCTTGTCGACCGTCTCGCGATAGTGTTTCAGCCTCAGGTCGTCGAGGCGCGCGCCGGTGAGGTTGATCGAGCCTTCGAGGCTCGGCGTGTCGATCTTGATGCGCTTCGACGCCGCAACAGCCTGATCGCGGCCGGCCGCCGTGACGGCCTCGCTGCCCGGCACGCTCGGAACGCTGCCCGGCGCCGGAGCCTGAGTGCCAGCCGCGCCGGAATTGGCGGCGCCGCCCGCTTCCTTCTTCTGCGCCTCGGCGCGCTGCTGCTCGATGCGGGCCTGCTCGCGCTGCTGCTCCATGCGCGGGTTCATGTAGAACACCTGCCACAGCGTCAGGACCAGCACCGAAAGCGCGATCGTGATGAAGAAATTGCGGTTGTTTTCCATCGAAAGCCCTTGGCCTATCGTGTTCCGCGCAGCCGGCGGGAGAGCTCGGCCTTCAACTGGCCGAACGGAACGGCAAGCACATCTTCGCGCCCGACGATGACATAGTCATTGCCGGGCGCCATGTCATCGGCGGCATGCGTGCGCACGGCTTCTCTGAGCCGCCGCCGGACGCGGTTGCGCACCACGGCGTTGCCGACCTTCTTGGTGACGGTGTAGCCGACGCGCGGCGAAAGGTCGTCGCCACGGTCGAGAACCTCGACGAGAAAAAGCCGCCCGCGGCGCTTCTCGCCGCCGCGCACAGCCAGGAAATCCGCGCGTTTCAGAAGCCGCCCGGGAGTTTTCCCTTTTGGCTTGCCGGTTGCGGGCAACGATCTCGTCTTTCGTTCAGGCGCTGAGCCGCTTGCGGCCGCGATTGCGGCGGGCTGCGACGACGCCGCGGCCACCCTTGGTGGCCATGCGGGCACGGAAACCGTGCCGGCGCTTGCGGACGAGTTTGGACGGTTGGTAGGTACGCTTCATTTGTTTTAATACCGCGGCGTGCGGCCCTTCTTGATTCTGTCACTCTGTAACAGGAGCTTTGCCGGGCCGGTTTTAGGCGCGATCGAAACCGCGCCGGGACGGATGGCCCGAGCGTGAGCGGGCTTATAGAAAGAAGGATTTTGGAAGTCAATCCGGCCTGCCCAGAGGCATTTTTCATGAGGCCAAGGGTGAAATTGGCAAAAAAGCCGCAAATCGCATAACCTTGTCCGATCAAGCCTTCGTGAAAACCGCGTCATGACGAGTGAAGTCCTGTCCACGGATGAAAAGGCACGCCCGGCGGAAGCGAGTTCTCCGCGGCGGGTGCCGCTGTCGCGCGGCCTGTCGACAAAGCTTTTGCTTCTCACCATCGTCTTCGTGCTGCTCGCCGAAATCCTGATCTTCCTGCCCTGGATCGCCAGCTACCGCGTGAACTGGCTGAAGGAGCGGCTGAGCACCGCCGCCGCCGTCTCGATCGTTCTGTTGCAGGGCGAGCCCAACTCGCTGTCGCATGCCGCCCAGAACGACGTGCTGATGGCGATCGGCGCCAAGGCGATCGCGGTGCGCGACGGCGGCGTCTCGCGGCTGCTGGTCGTGGCCGACATGCCGCCGAAGGTCGACGAGCATGTCGACATCGCCAATGTCGGCCTGGTCAACGGCATGACAGGCGCGCTGGAAACGCTGTTCGCCGGCGGCAACCGCATGCTGCGCGTCTTCGGTCCGGTAGGCGACAGCGACAAGGAATTCGAGCTGATCATGCCGGATCGCAGCCTGCGCAACGCGATGCTGCGCTATTCGCGCAACGTCGCCGTCGTCTCGCTGCTGATCTCGCTGTTCACGGCCATGCTCGTCTATGCGGCGATCGACCTCATCATGATCGGCCCGATCCGCACCATGACGCGCTCGATCCTGTCCTTCTCCGAAGCGCCCGACGATCCCGGTCGCATCATCTGCCCGACCGAGCGCGCCGACGAGATCGGGGTGGCCGAGCGCGAGCTGGCGCAGATGCAGGATCGGCTGCAAAAAATGCTTTCCGAGCAGAAGCACCTCGCCGACCTCGGCCTCGCCGTCTCGAAGATCAACCATGACATGCGCAACATCCTCGCCTCCGCGCAACTGATGTCGGACCGCCTGCGCCAGGTGAAGGACCCGACCGTGCAGGCCTTCGCGCCGAAGCTCCTGCGCGCCCTCGACCGCGCCGTCGCCTATTCGGAAGGCGTGCTCGCCTATGGCCGCACGCAGGAGCCGGCGCCGTCGCGCCGGCGCCTCAGGCTGCGTCAGCTGGTCGACGACGTGCACGGCCTGCTCGACATCGAGGAAGGCATCGAGTTCATCAATGCCGTCGAGCTCACCTTCGAGGTCGATGCCGATTCCGACCAGCTGTTCCGCGTGCTCACCAATCTCTGCCGCAACGCGGTGCAGGCCATGGCCGCCGATACCGAGAGCGCGGTGGTGCGCCGGCTCGCCGTCTCGGCCGAGCGGCTTGGCAGCGTCAGCCGCATCACGGTGACGGACACCGGCCCCGGCCTGCCGCCCAAGGCGCGCGAGAACCTGTTCGCCGCCTTCCGCGGCTCGGCGCGCAGCGGCGGCACCGGCCTTGGCCTGGCGATCGCCCATGAGCTGATCCGCGCCCATGGCGGCACGGTGGAGCTGGTCGAATCGATCGGCGGCCGCACCGTCTTCGCCGTCACCATCCCCGACCAGCCGGTGCGGCTCGACCAGGCGCGCAACGGCCTGCGCCGCCCCGCCTAGGTTTGCCGCAATTCAAGTGAGGCCGGCCTGCGAATGGCGGCTTCCTGCGCTTCCGGTGCTCACGTACTTCAAGTACGCTCCGCTCCGGTTCTCGGAAGCCACCATTCTCGACTCGGCCTGACCTGAATCTCGACACACCTCAAGATTGGCGAAACACCTGCGACAAAACTTTTGCCGGATCGGCTTGCTTTTCCGAAATTCAGTCGTTAGGGAACACTCCACATCGCGGCCGGCCGTCTCGACCGGATCGCGGGGCTTGTGTCACACACGGCCTGTTGCGCGCCCGTAGCTCAGCTGGATAGAGCACCAGACTACGAATCTGGGGGTCAGGAGTTCGAATCTCTTCGGGCGCGCCATTCAGCCTAAGCAGCTGATCCATAAGGCTCCTCGAGCGCGGCGGCCCGAACAAAAGATAGACCTGTTTGCAGTAGCCAATTCGGGTTCGATGGCGAATATCGGCCCGCGTGAGGGGGAACGCGCAGTTTTGACCCTAGAGCAATTCCAGGAAAAGTGTGAGCGGTTTTCCGTCCGGAATTACGTAAAAACAAGGAGATAGGGCGTTTCGCCGTTTCCGTGAAACGGTGAAACGCACTAAGCGGAAGAGCTCGTTGCCAATTTACAGCCCAGCACAAACGGAGCACCTTGGGCCTTGCGAGATGGAGCGCGGCCTCTGATACGGCCGTCGGCGTCGTCGCAGGGAGGATGCCATGCCAACGATCATCGGCCATCACAACATCACAAAGGGCGCGAGACACTGGCTTACGTCACCGAAGCGCGAGGAGCTTTTCGGTCCGCTGGGGGTGACCAACATTCGAACGTTTGTTGATCCTGAAGATCCCACTCGTGTGGCGGTGATGATGGACGTTCCGGATATGAATGCCTTGCAGGCGGCGATGCAGAGCAAGGCGGCCGCCGAAGCGATGGCCTTCGACGGTGTTGTTCCGGAGTCCCTGGTGATCCTTGTGGAATCGAACGGGTAATCGCTCCGCCGGTAGGCTCCTGCTGTTCAAACTTCGCTGACCGCGGAATTGCGGCGGCGGTTCGCTGGCATCTGCCATGATGATCCGATTACGAATTGGCACATGGCTGAAAGGGTGCAGTCCAACCGAAGGCTGGCGGCAATCCTCGCCGCGGACGTGGTCGGCTATTCGCGGATGACCGGCGCAGATGAGGCGGCGCCAGGATGCGCCACATCACCTCCAGCCAGTGTCGGGTGGCCCAGGTCGGCCGCGCCATCGCCTGGATCGGGAACAACTTCCGGGAACGGTTTCAATCACTTCCGACCCGCCTTGGGGCGGTCATCACGACCGCGTCATTGCGATGCCTTCGCAGCGGCCTTCTCGATCAGCCGCGCAACCGGTTCAGGGTGCGACACCATCACCACATGCGAGGCGCCCTTGATGACCACGGTATCCCGTGAGTGGGCCCGGGCAGCCATGAATGCCAAGGCTTCGGCCGGTATGTTCTTGTCGCCGTCTCCGTAGATGAACCAGGCCGGAAGCTTCTTCCACGCCGCTTCGGTTTGGATTTCGTTCAGCGCGGCTTCCTCGATGGGCCTCTGCGCCGCGGCCATCAGCCTGGCCTCGGCTTCGGGGACGTCGGCGGCGAACTGCTCGTGGAACTTGTCCTGCTGGATGTAGAGGTCCTTCCCACCGCTTGAAAGGGCGACCGGCGGCGCGAGGGTCGGGCCGAGCGAGCTGCCGGGAAATTTGCCGGCCAGCTGCGCGGCTGTCTCGCCCGCATCCGGCGCGAAGGCCGCGACATAGACCAGCGCCTTGACGGTCGCATGGCCGTCAGCCGCTTCGCTGATAACCGAGCCGCCGTAGGAATGCCCGACGAGGACCACAGGCGATTTGATGGAGCCAAGGACGTCGGCGACGTAGCCGGCGTCATTTTTGACGCCACGCAACGGATTGGCGACAGCTACGACGGGATAGCCATCCTTCTCCAGGATTTTGACGACGCCGTTCCAGCTCGACGAATCCGCGAACGCGCCGTGAACCAGAACGATGGTGGGTTTGCCGGCCTGCGCGTACGCATTGCTGAGAGAGGCGCTGGCGATCGCCAGGGCTGCAAGCAGTGTTTTCATCTGGGTGTCCTTTAAGAGCGTGTTCGTTTGAATGTCTTGGTTGAACTACGGCGCAAGCCGCGTGAAGACGTAGTCGTGACCCTGATCGCGCGAGCGGCTAGAACCGGTCGACGTCGATGACCGCCTGGGCGAAGGCCTGTGGCGCCTCCTGCGGCAGGTTGTGCCCGATGCCGCCCGTGATCAACCGGTGCTCATACTTGCCCGAAAATCTCTTGGCGTAGGCGCTGGGGTCCGGATGCGGCGCGCCATTGGCGTCACCTTCCATCGTAATCGTCGGCACACCGATCGTCGGAAACATGGCGAGCTGTTTTTCCAGGTCGTCGTATTTGGCTTCGCCTGAGGCCAGGTCAAGGCGCCACCGGTAATTGTGGATGACGACGTCGACATGATCCGGATTGGCGAAGGCAGCCGCGCTGCGCGCGAAAGTGGCGTCGTCGAATGTCCATTGCGGGGACGCGAGCCGCCAGATCAGCTTGGCGAAGTCGTCGGTGTTTTTCGCGTAGCCCGCACGGCCGCGCTCGGTGGCGAAATAGAACTGATACCACCATTGCAGCTCGGCCTGCGGCGGCAGCGGCGCCATGTTGGCCGCCTGGCTGCCGATCAGATATCCGCTGACCGACACCATGGCCTTGCAGCGCTCCGGCCACAGCGCGGCGACGATATTGGCGGTCCGCCCGCCCCAGTCATAGCCCGCGACGACCGCCGTCTGGATGCCGAGCGCATCCATCAAGGCGATGACGTCGGAGGCGAGCGCCGCCGGCTGGCCGTTTCGGACGGTGGCGTCCGACAGAAAGCGTGTCGTGCCATAGCCGCGCAGATAGGGAATGATCACACGGTATCCTGCGTCCGCCAGCAACGGCGCGACATCGACATAGCTGTAGATGTCATAGGGCCAGCCGTGCAAAAGGATGACCGGAGGGCCGCTCGCGGGCCCGTCCTCGGCATATCCGACGTTCAGCAGGCCCGCGTCGATTTGCTTCAGGGAGGCGAACGAGGTCCTGGGCTGTGTGGTGCCGGAGCCGGTGGCGTCCGTCCGGTCGCCTTGCGCGCTCGCGCCGCCGATCGCGCCGAGTTGCGCAGCCGCGAAGGTCGCGGCGGCGATGCCGAACAGGCGCCGGCGGGAATGGTCGATTTCTTCCGGGATTTTGGTTGCGTTCATTGGTGCACGCCTTGCTGTGAGGTTTGGCCAGGACCGACCCCGAGGGTCGGGATGACATTAGATGAGGTTGATTTCGACCACGATGTTGCCGCGTGTGGCCTTCGAGTAGGGACAGGTCTGATGGGCTGCATCGACCACCGCTCGCGCGACGTTGCGGTCGAGACCCGGCAGGCTCACATTGAGGCGCGCGCCGAGGGAGTAGGCGCCTTCGTCGACGTTGAGGTCCACCTCCGCGTCGATTGCCGTTCCGGCAGGCAGCGCGACATTCATCTTGCGGGCGGCGATCGCCATCGCGCCCTCGAAGCAGGCCGACCAGCCCGCGGCAAACAGCTGTTCCGGATTGGTGCCGCTGCCCGGGCCTCCGGGCGGCGAGAGCCGGATGTCCAGCCTCCCGTCGGAGCTCCGGGATGCCCCGTCCCGACCGCCGGTGGTGCGGACTTTGCCGGTGTAGAGTCGTTTTGTTTGTGCGAGCATGATCATTCTCCGTTGGTCGACAGCCTTGCTGCTTCGACACATAGAGAGAGGTCGCCCCGCTGGCCCGTTATGCGTTATGAGGAAGTGTTAGTGCTCGCCAGCAGCACCTCTCAGAGCAGAGTTACCGTCATGTCCCGCCGCGGATCGCCGCTTGGCGCGACGGGTCTGTCCCGAGGGATCTGCGAGCCGGGACAGTCCTCAGTCAGGCGAAGGATGACTCCATGATACGGTCGGAGCCGCGGACAACCGACATGATTTCGTTTGGTCCTTTCACCCTGGTTGTGAACGAACGGCTCCTGCTGCGCCAGGGCGTGCCGGTTGATCTTGGCGCACGTGCCTTCGACATCCTGACCACTTTGGCTGCCCGCCCGAACGAGGTCGTCAGCAAGAAGGATCTGCTGGCTCATGTCTGGCCCGATGTCACCGTGGAGGAGGGCAGCCTGCGATTTCACATGGCCAACCTGCGAAAAGCGTTGGGCGACGGCAAGGACGGCGCGCGCTACATCGCGACCCTGGCCGGACGAGGCTACTGCTTTGTGGCGCCGGTCTCGCGATCGGGCGGTCGGAAAGATGTGCCCAGCGAGGTCGTCGACAGCTATCCGCACGCCAGTCTGCCAAACCGGCTCGTCCGCATGGTGGGGCGGACCGATGATGCTGTCGCGCTGTCAACCCGGCTCATTGCAACGCGCTTCGTCACAATCGTTGGCACGGGTGGGGTCGGCAAGACCACTGCTGCGGTGGCAGTGGGGCATGATCTGGTCGAGGCCTTCGCCGGCGCCGTGCATTTCGTCGATCTGGGCGCGCTCGGCGATCCAAACCTGGTTGCGGCGACGGTGGCCGCGACACTCGGGCTGTCGCCGCAGTCCGACGACGCCATCTCCGAGTTGATCGCCTATCTCGCGGGGCGGCGGATCCTGCTGATCCTCGATACCTGCGAGCATGTCATCGACGCGGCCGCAGAGCTGGCAACCCGCATCTTCGCCGCGACGCCGCAGGCTCACATCCTCGCGACCAGCCGCGAGCCGCTTCTTGTCGAAGGGGAGCACGTCTACAAGCTGGCGCCGCTGGCATGCCCGCCGGACGATCCCGAGCTCACGGTATCGGTTGCGCAGGGCTTCCCCGCGACCCAGCTGTTCGTGGAACGCGCCGCGGCGAGCGGCGCTCGCCTCGATCTCGACGACGCGGATGCCATGGTCGTGGCCAAGATGTGCCGGAAGCTTGACGGCGTGCCGCTCGCGATCGAGCTGGCCGCCGGACGGGTTGCAAGCTACGGCCTTCAGCAGACCGCGGCCCTTCTCGAGGAACGGCTGACCCTGCTGTGGCCGGGCAAGCGCACCGCCCCGCCGCGCCAGAAGACCCTGCAGGCCACTTTGGACTGGAGCTTCGGGCTTCTGTCCGAGTTCGAGCGTCTGGTGCTTCGCCGGCTTGCCGTGTTCGTCGGCCACTTTTCGATCGAGGCCGCCCTGGCGATCGTGACGAGCCCCGCCGTCGACGAGGCTTTGGTGTTTGGTGCCATCGACAGCCTCGTGGCCAAGTCGATGGTCGCGGCACGGCCGGCCGGCGCAACGATGCGGTATAGGCTGCTCGATACCACGCGGGCCTATGCCCTCCAGCTCGACGTCCACGATGCCGAGCTCACGGAGCTGGCCGCCCGCCACGCCACCTACTACCTGCGATGGCTGGAGGAGACTGGAACCGAGTGGCCGACCTTGTCGAGTGCGGCACAGCGGGCTCTTCATCTCGCCGGCCTTGCGAATGTGCGAGCGGCCCTGGAATGGTGCTTCGGGCCCGGCGGGAACACCCGGCTCGGCATCCGGCTTGCCACTGCCGCGGCTCCGGTCCTCCTTTCGATGTCCCTGCTCACCGAATGCCGCCGCTGGACTGCCCAGGCAATTCTTGCCCTGGACGGCACGCATGGCGGGCCCGACGAGATGCGTCTTCAGGCGGCCTCGGGTGTGTCCCTGATGTTCACGCGCGGAGGACAGGACGCGGCGCGTGTGGCATTGAACAGAAGCCTGGCCATTGCCGAGGAACGCGGCAATGCGCTCGATCAGCTACAGGTTTTGGGCCCATTGCAGATGTTCCACCTCCGCACCGGAGGGTTCAGGACGGCCCTTGGCTACGCGGAGCGCTGTTCCGTCATCGCCGGCACCCTCGAAGATTCCGTCTCCACGACACTGGCGCATTCGTTGATGGGGATTTCGCTCCATCTGAACGGAGAGCATGGCCGTGCGCGGACGGCGCTCGAGGAGGCGTTGCGGTACGGGCCACGTTCTGACCGGACCACGACGAACTATCTCGGCTTCGATGGCGGAATTCTCGCCGGCGCGATCCTGGCAAGGACGCTCTGGCTGCAAGGCCATCCCGATCGGGCCGTCGAGCGCGCGCTGCTGACCGTCAAGGACGCGGAAGCCTTGGACAATCCCTTAACGCTCGCCATCGCCCTGGTCTGGGCTGTCACCGTGTTCGTTTGGGTCGGCGATCTCGACCGCGCGGAGGAGCACCTGAATCGTCTTTTCTCCTGCGCCGAGCTGCATGCTCTCAGGCCTTACCTCGTCGTCGGGCGCGGCCTCCAAGGAGAACTCGCCATTCGTCGAGGCGATGCGGAAAGCGGGGTTCGGAGCCTGCAAGGCGCTCTCCAGGACCTTCACGCCGCCCCGTACGAACTGCTGACAACCCCGCTCAGCATTGCGCTCGTTCAGGGCCTCGCCGCGACGGACCGGTCCGCCGAAGCCCTCGCGCCGATCGACGAGACGATCCGATCGGTCGAGGCGAATGGGGATCTCTGCTATATGCCGGAGTTGCTGCGCGTAAAGGGAAACCTTGTTCGCGCAACGAAGCCCGGTGCCGATGACGAAGCGCAATTGTATCTTCGGCGGTCGCTCGAAATGAGCCGCGATCAGGGCGCGCGCGGTTGGGAGCTGCGTGCCGCGATCGACCTGGCGACCCTTCTGGCCGCCCGCAGCCAGCACGAAAGCGCCCGCGCTCTGCTCCAACCGCTGTTCGAGCGTTTCTCTGAGGGCCTGGATACGGCCGATCTGAAGTCTGCCGCACGCCTGCTGGCGACACTGCGCTAAAGCAATTCCAGGGAAAGTGTGAGCGGCTTTCCGCCCGGAATTGCGTAAAAACAAATACTTAGGGTGGTTCGGCGATTCTATGAATTGCTGAAACGCTCTATGAGGGCCGGAACAGGCTGTCGCCGAGGTTCAATTGGCCTGCGGTGCCGTCCGCGCCGGCAGGAGCAGCCGGCGTTCGAACTCCCACAGCAGGATCGGACACGCCAAAAGGGCGACCGAACCGAGGCCGAGGGCTGCGCCGGCGCTGCCGGCCCAAAGCGCAAACTTGCCGCCAAGCCAGGGAGCGACGAGCATCGTGGCGTAATACACCGTGTAGAAGAGGCCCATTCCAAGCGCCCGCGTCGACGGTGTCAGGGCGCGTGTCGGCAGGCTCATGATCGCTCCGGCCGGCAGGCCGCAGACCAGGCCGAGAGCAACCAGGGTGGGCAGCGTCTCGGAACCGCGCCACAGCGCGAGAACCAGCGCCGCGAAGGCGAGGCAGCCGGCCGCCAGCATGGCATTGCGGCTCCCGGTGCGGTCCGCGAGGTAGCCGCCGATTGGAACGGACAGCGCGGCGAGCCACAGCACGATGCTGACCGCGGAGCCGGCCGCGGCGGTTGACCAGCCGCGTTCGACCAGCATTGACGGCGCGAAACTGAAGATCATGGCGAACCCGACATTGTAGAAAGCCCATATCGCGCCTGCCAGCAGCACGGCCCAGCCGGCCGGCTTTGCCAGCCGCGAGGCTTCCGCCGAAGCCGGGGCGGCGGTCTGGCCGGGCCGCCTGTAGAAAAGCCCCACCAATGCAAGCGCCGCTGCGATGAGTGCCATCACCGCGATCTGCGTCCCCGCTATGCCGAATTCCGCCTGGATCAGCGGCAGCACGAGAAGCGTGAGGGCAATGCCCAACGGCCATGAGTTGATAAAGATCGCCATCGCCGTGGCGATCTGCCGACCCGCGAACCAGTCGACGACCATCTTGGTCATCAACACGTTCAGCAGGACGCCGCCCACGCCGGAGACCAGCCTGCCGGTGATCTGCACGCTCCATGAAGACGAGGCGAACAGCAGGATTTCCCCCGCCAACATCAGCGCCAGGCCGGCGAGCACGACCGCCTTGTCGCCGAAGCGCTTGCCGATCGCGCCGCCGGGAAGCGCAAGCGCAACGCCCGGCGCGAAGTAGAGGCCGATGAGCACGCCGATATCGGCGAGGTTGGCGTGGAGGTCCTTGCCCAGTTCCGGCGCAATGGCCGCGATGCTCTGGAACTGCACCGCCATCGCCGCCCGGGCGACAAACAGGACAGCAAGGATCGTCCATCGGCTGCGCACGGCTTTCCTCACCGATCGCGAATTATCCAGGCCTGATATTCTGGTTCAACCGGAAGAAATTGGTCGGATCGTATCGCTTCTTGACGGCGGCGAGGCGCGCATAATTTGCGCCGTATGCATCACGAACGCGCTCGTCACCCTCGTCGCCGAGATTGTTGGCATAGACGCCGCCGGTGGAGAATGGCCTGACCGCATTCCACAGGTCGCGCGCCCAGCTTATGTTTGCCTCGTCATCGGCCGGATCGTCCCAGATGGCGATCGGGAAACAGTCAAGCGCCGCATCGCGATTGGCGTAGGGCGAGTGCGACGCGGGCACGCGCGCGATCGCTCCGCCGACCTGTTGGAACACCAGCAGGGACGAGCGATTGGGAGCCCGCGCGTAGCTGTCGAGCAGCGCGTCGATCGCAGCGTCGCCGATCTCGCGCAGGAACTGCGCTTTCCAGTAATAGCGTCGTCCGCGTGGAAAGAGGCTGTCGCCCGCCGATTGAATCTGAAGATAGGGAACGGCTTGCTGGCGGCTTTCGATGGGGGATCCGAATTTCATCAGCGGCGCGATGACGGGCTCGCCGGCTTCGGGTGGCCCGACATAGCAGGCCGAGATGCTGAAGGCACGGTCGCCCGAGGGCAGTGTGACGAGCGCGGCGTCGACGCTCACCTCATCGGGGGCATCATGGGAGAATGTGTCGTAGAACCGCATCGCCGCGCGCGCCTGATCGTAGGCGTGCAGCACCGAGCCCACGAGAAGATCCGGGCCGAGCGGGTGCAGCCGGTATTCGAACCCCGTCACGATGCCGAAATTGCCGCCTCCGCCGCGCAAGGCCCAGAACAGATCGGGGTGCTCGCCGGCGCTTGTCCGCAACAGCCGTCCGTCGGCTGTCACGATTTCGGCCGCGATCAGATTGTCGCAGCTCAGGCCGTGCTTGCGCCCGAGCTTGCCGAAGCCTCCACCGAGCGTCAGGCCAGCAATGCCGGTGTCGCTGTTGACACCCATGGTCGTCGCGAGGCCGTGGGCCTGTGTGGCGGCGTCGAACTCGCCGAGGTTCAGACCGGCTTCGGCCCTGGCGACGCGACGCTCGGGATCGACGACGATCTTCTTCATGCGCGACAGATCGATCACGATGCCATCGTCGCAGACGGACAGGCCCGCGACGTTATGGCCGCCGCTACGAACCGCCACGAGACAGCCTTGTGCCCTGGCATAGGTGACGGCACGGACGACGTCATCGGGATCGGCGCAAAAGACGATTGCGGCGGGGCGTTTGTCGATCGCCCCGTTCCAGACGCTGCGCGCCTGCTCGTAGGCAGCGTCCGTCGGCAACACCAATTCGCCTCGCAAGCCCTGCCGCAGCTGTTCGATCGCCGCGCCCGGAGGATTGGGTCGGCCCGATCGCGCCTCGGTCTGTCGTGGGATCTCCATCATTGTCGCCCCCGGTTCCTGCAGGGACCATGGTCTCACAGGAACGCAACCTTCCGCAAAAGCGAAATTCTCGGCTGCTGGATGAGAAGAATTCATCTAGGCTGCCGGCATGGGAAATCGCCCGCCGCTCCGCGCCTTGCACGCCTTCGAGGCCGCCGCCCGGCACGGCAGCTTCAAGGCCGCGGCGGCGGAGCTCGGCGTGACGCCGACAGCGATCAGCCACCAGGTGCGGCTGCTGGAAGAGGTATGCGGTTTGAAGCTGTTCCAGCGCCGGCCGCGGCCGCTCGTGCTGACGAGCGCGGGAGCGCGGCTGTTTCCCATCCTGCGCAACGGCTTTGACCTTCTTGCCGGCTCCCTTGCCGCCATCGCCGAGCCGGATTTTCAAGCGCCCTTGCGGGTGACGAGCCCGAACGCCTTCGCGAGCCGATGGCTGGTGCCCCGGCTGCCGAAATGGCGCGAGGCCAACCCGGCCGTGCCGCTGGAGATCATCGGAACGGACGCGCTGCTCGATCTGCGCGCCGGCGCCGCGGATGTGGCGATCCGCTACACGCGTCGCCCGCCTTTGGGCTTTGCCGGGCAGGAGCTGTGCCGCGATTCCTTCTTTCCCATCTGCAGTCCGCGACTGTTGGCAAGCGACGGGCGGGCGATTGAGCGTGCCGCCGATCTGTTGTGCTATCCGCTGATCCATTTCGACTGGATGAACCGGGATCCGGACGCTCCCACCTGGCTTCGATGGGTGGCGATGGCCCGTTCGATCGATCCGGAGCTGATCCCGGACAAAGCCTGGGATCTGAGCTTTCGCGAGGAGCTGCACGCGATCGACGCGGTTGTCGCCGGGCAGGGCATTGCGATCCTGAGTGACGTCGTGGTCGGCCGCGAGCTGGAAAACGGTTCGCTCGTCAAAGCGCATCCATTGTCCTTGCCGGGCTACAGCTTCTATGTCGTCTGGATGCACCACAATCCGCGATACGCGGTGATGGAGACGTTCCTGGCGTGGATGAGGACCGTCCTATGAGGCTGTCGAACCGGGCGGCGCATGAGCGCAGAAGCCCCCCGCCTATGTTTGTGCCTCTATCGAAATCTAGCCCTCCGAATTGATGAAATGAGATCATCGACGCGACTGGCAGAAGTGATCGGTGACTCTTGTCTAACGGATCGAGCGTCGAGCCGATTGTCGTAAATCCGTCTGAGCAAGTCGCGGGCAGCCTTGGCGCGCTCCCATGTGCGGCCAACCAGCTTGCGTCCTCCCAAGGTTGCTGGCTCATCGGCTGCATCATCCCAGACGGTCCAGGTTCCAGACGGCTCAGGATGACAGCGGAATCTGGGCTGGCGGTCTTCCATGGCCCCAAAACGGCCAATACCCCATTGAGTTCGGCTTAAAATACGAACGTGGTTAACCGCGGCGCGTTTGTTTTAAGCGCTTTGCTTGCGTGGCCTCAACCCGGGCCCTAGCGGCCCACATGATCCGCCGCGAGCGGGGGGCGCGATGCCGGCCGAAAATTCGGGGGTACGCAACGGACGTCGATTGCACGCGTTCTATCTGTTGGGAGGAACCGTGGCCGATTTAATGGCCAGCCTCATGTGCTGACAAAAATCGGAGGCGAATAGGATGTCTAAATTCAAAGAAGCCCTTGAACGCGGCAAGGAAGCTCACCGTCAGCAAGGGAAGCGCAATGACAAGGCGGATGCCCAAATAGCGGACTTCGGTGCTCAAGCCAGGGCCTGGTTAGGCGATATCGTCGTCGCATCGCTGGAAGCGGCCAGGGCCGAGGTGGCGGGCGAGGTGACCATATACATAGACACCACGTCACGCCGCGAAATCAAAGCGTTAACACCCTCCCTCCGGTTCCAGATCTACAGAGAAGGATTGGAAAAGAAGGCCAGAAAGACGTTCACAGTCAGGGTTCAACTGAGTGGGGAGGCGTCGGTTTCTTCGCCCGGGATGGTGGCGGAGGATGTGGGAAACATAGGGGATAGGTCTGCCGAGAGGTTTCGCAATTTGGTTGTCAAGCTGATCGAGGACGCTGCTAAGGGCGCTTAGAGCGTTTCAGCGATTCATAGAATCGCCGAACCGCTCTAAGTATTTGTTTTTACGCAATTCCGAACGGAAAACCGTTACACACTTTTCCTGGAATTGCACTAGCAGATAGGCAAAGCATCTTCGCGTCCTGTCTGGGCAAGAAGCCCATGCCGGTCCGAAGTGCCACGGGCGTACGCCTGGAATCGTCATTTCGCCGACGGCAGCAAGCAGGATTTCATCGCCTGCCACTGGGGCAGGCAGGTGCGGCTGTCGCCGCGTCCAAGGTGCTGCGGCTCGTCATCGATCAGTGAACTGCCGCATGGCGTACGGATCCTGAGCGACGTCGTGGTCGGCCGCGAGCTGGGAAACGGTTCGCTCGTCAAGGCGCATCCATTGTCCTTGCCGGGCTACAGCTTCTACGTCGTCTGGATGCACCACAATCCGCGATCAGCGATGATGGAGACGTTCCTGGCGTGGATGAGGACCGTCCTATGAGGCTGTCGAACCTGGCCGCGCCGGGTTCGACCCTTGAATGAGCCGGACACGGAGAGCGATCCTTCTGTGCTGCTGTCGCGCCCTCGCAGGAACCGGCGGCTTGCTTGTCCTATTTGAATTCAAACAGCTCAATCAGGTTACCCGATGGATCTTTCAGCAGCCTGGCCCGACCGGCCCCCGCTTCGCTGATTGCTCCCTTGAATTCGGCCCCGTCGGTGTTCAACCGGTTGATGAGACTGTCCAAATCCTTCGTAACAATCATGAATCGGTTCCATCCCCCGGGCTCCGGATCGCCGCCGGCAGTTCCCCCGCTACCCGCTCCTGGAGCGCTCAGGTAGAGCGTCAGGTCATCACGGACGAGCGCTGCGAACTTGCCGGGATTGTGCATGTTCACCGAGAACTCGAGTTTGTCGCGGTAGAATTCCACCGCACTATCGACGTTCTTCACAATGTATCGAATGGAGGCCATGCGCGCGCGCTCCGTCTTCGCCGGACAGGTCATGTGTCAAACGCACGGACCTGCGTGGCGTTCCAACGAGCGCGGTTCGCCGTTTCCATCAAACGGTGAAACGCTCTATGGGTTCAGCCCCTGGAAGCGCCGGCCCTCCCGTTCGCCCCCTCCAGCAGCGCGATCAGCCCCTTGAGGATCTCGATCGGCGGCGGCGGGCAGCCCGGGATGTGCAGGTCGACGGGCACCACCTCCGACACGCCGCCGACGACCGCATAGCTGCCGGCGAAGCAGCCGCCGTCCTTGGCGCAACCGCCGAGCGCGACCACCCATTTCGGGTTGGGCGTCGCGTCCCAGGTCCGCTTCAGCGCCTCGCGCATGTTCTTGGTGACCGGCCCGGTGACCATCAGCACGTCGGCGTGGCGCGGCGAGGCGACGAAGCGGAGGCCGAAGCGCTCGATGTCGTAGAAGGCGTTGCTCAACGCGTGCATCTCGAGCTCGCAGCCGTTGCAGGAGCCGGCGTCGACCGCGCGGATCGAGAGGCTCCGGCCGAGCCTCCTGCGGGCAGCGCCATCGAGCACGCGCGCCAGCTCGTCGGCCGCCGCGTCGCTCGACCGCGGCGGGCGCTCGGTCAGGGGTGGGCGGATCAGGCTTTCGAAGAGGAGCTTGCGCATGACGGCAGGCCTTCAAAGATCATGGCCGGAATAGGAGCAGTTGAAGGATTTGTTGCAGAGCGGGAAGTCGGCGACGATGTTGCCTTCGATCGCCGCTTCCAGCAGCGGCCACTGGAACCAAGACGGGTCGCGCAGGTGGCAGCGCTCGACCAAGCCGTCCGCGCCGATGCGCAGCCAGGCCAGGATGTCGCCGCGAAAACCTTCGACCAGCGCCATGCCTTCTCGCGGTCCATCGGCGAGAGCAATGTCCACGCGGATTGGGCCGGCGGGCAGCCGCCCGAGAATCTGGTCGACGAGCGACAGGCTCTGCTCGACCTCCCGCACGCGGATCCAGACGCGCGCGTTGACATCGCCCTCCTGGAGGACCGGCACATCGAAGGTGAGCTCGTCATAGGGCGCATAGGCAAGGTCGCGCCGCGCGTCGAAATGTCGGCCGGAGGCGCGGCCGACATAGCCGCCGGCGGCATATTGCCGGGCAAGCTCGACCTGGAGCCGGCCGGTCGCCACCGTCCGGTCCTGCAGCGAGGCCGTGTTGTCGTAGAGCTCGACCAGATGCGGAAAGCGCTGCCTGATTTCCGTGACCAGCGATCGAATGGCGTTCACCCCGGCGTCGTCCAGATCGCTTGCCGCGCCGCCGGGCACGATGCGATCGCGCATCAGGCGATGGCCGAAGGCCGCATCGGCGGCGCGCAGCACGCGCTCGCGCAGCACGCCGCAATGCGCGTGCATGATCGCGAAGGCGGCGTCGTTGCAGATGGCGCCGATATCGCCGAGGTGATTGGCCAGGCGCTCCAGCTCGGCCATCAGCGCCCGCAGCCAGACCGCGCGTAATGGCACCGCAGCCCCAAGCGCCGCTTCCACCGCGCGGGCAAAGGCAAGCGAATAGGCGACCGTGCTGTCGCCCGACGTCCTGCCCGCGAGTTTCGCTGCACGATCGATGGGCGCGCCTGCCATCAGGCCTTCCATGCCCTTGTGCACATAGCCCAGCCGCTCCTCCAGCCGCACCACCGTCTCGCCGCCTGCCGTGAAGCGGAAATGTCCCGGCTCGATGATGCCGGCATGCACCGGCCCGACTGGGATCTGGTGGAGGCTTTCGCCCTCCGCCGACAGGAATCGGTAGGAGGACGCGGCCGCCGGCCTGCCGGGCCGCGCCGCCAGCGGATGGCTGACGCCCCATTGGCCATGGTCGAGCCAGCGGCGGGTGTCGGGGAGGCCTTGCGGCGCCAGTCCGAAGAGATCGGCCGCGGCGCGTTCCAGCCGCAGGGCCGACGGATGGTGCTGACCGACCGACGGATAGCGGCCGCCGCGGCAGTCCAGGCTCACCACGCCGACGTTTAGCGCCTCGTCGAGAAGCGCCATGTGCACCCTGTCCGGCTCTCCCCAAAGGCCGAGCAGGCTCCAGCGGCCAGCGGCAAGCTGCTCGACGGCAAGGCTCCAGGCCTTAGGCGTCACCAGCGCCCGCGGCCAGGGGGCGTGATGCTCGATCCGGCGGCCGGCGTCGATGAGATCGCTGAGGACGGGCATGGTTTTCCTGCTCATCAGGCTCACCCCAGGATACCGGCGACATGCTGGAACCACGCGACCAGCGGCGCCGGCAGATAGACGCCGGCGGCAAACACCAGAGCGAGGTGCGAGTACATCGGCACGTAGGAGGCCTCGACCGGCGCCGTGCCGCCGCGCGGCTCGCCGAAGGCGAGTCCGGTCAGCCGCAGCAGAAGCGCGCCGAAGGCAATCAGCAGCCCGAACACCAGCGGGATAGCCAGCCACGGATGCCTGGCGAAGGTCGAGCTGACGACCAGGAATTCGCTCATGAAGATGCCGAGCGGCGGCAGGCCGGCGATTGCCACGACGCCGATGACCAGCGCCCAGCCGAGCCCGGGATGGCTTTCGGTCAGCCCCCTGATCTCGGAGATCTTCTGCGTGCCCTTGACCTGCGCGATATGGCCGACCGCGAAGAAGATCGCCGACTTGGTCAGGCTGTGCATGACCATGTGCAGCAGGCCGGCGAAGTTGGCGAGCGGGCCGCCCATGCCGAAGGCGAAGACGATGATGCCCATGTGCTCGATCGAGGAATAGGCGAACAGGCGTTTGATGTCGCGGCGCCGGTAGAGCATGAAGGCCGCGAAGATCAGCGAGGTCAGCCCCATCGTGGCCATCAGCGGTCCCGGGCCGATCGCCTCCGGGCTGGCGGCGAGCAGCAGCTTGAAGCGCAGCACGGCGTAGAGCGCGACGTTGAGCAGAAGGCCCGACAGCACCGCCGAGATCGGCGTCGGGCCCTCAGCATGCGCATCGGGCAGCCAGGCATGCAGCGGCGCGAGGCCCACCTTGGTTCCGTAGCCGAGCAGCAGGAAGATGAAGGCGACGCTGAGCAGGGCCGGGTCGAAATGGGCCGCCTTTTCGATCAGCACCGACCAGACCATGGCGTTGGTGCCCTCGCCGACCACCGGCTGGGCCGCCATGTAGACGAGGATGGTGCCGAACAAGGCGAGCGCGATGCCGACGCTTCCCAGGATGAAATACTTCCAGGCCGCCTCCAGCGCCTCATGCGTGCGGTAGATGCCGACCATCAGCACGGTGGTCAGCGTGGCTAGCTCCACCGCCACCCACATCAACCCGATATTGTTCGACACGAAGGCCAGGTTCATGCCGAACATCATGATCTGGTACATCGCGTGATAGAATCTGAGGTTCGGCGCCGTCAGCCGGCCGGTATCCAGCTCATGCGCGATATAGGAGGCGCTGAACACGCTGGTGGTGAAGCCGACGAATGTGTTGAGCACGATGAAGACGATGTTGAGGTCGTCGACGATGAGATATTGCCCCGGCGCCGGCCGATCGGTGACGAACAGCGACAGCGCGGCGAGCAAGGTGAGCAGGCTGGCGATGACGTTCACGATCGCCGTCATCTTGTAGTTCGGCAGTGCCGCCAGAATGGCCGCGGCGCCCGCGGGAATGAGAAGTATGGCGGCCACGGCATCGAAGGAGATCACCGGCGCTCTCCCCGGTAGTCGTCGAGCGCGCCGACATCGACCGAATCGAACCGCTCCCGGATGCGGAACAGGAAGACGCCGATGACGATGAAGGCGATCAGGATCGAGAAGGCGACGCTGATCTCGACCACCAGCGGCATGCCCTTGGCGCCGGTTGCGGCCAGCACCAGGCCGTTTTCCAGCGACATGAAGCCGACGACCTGGCTGACGGCGTTGCGCCGAGTGACCATCACCAGCAGCCCGAGCAGGATGATCGACAGCGCGAAGGCGAGATCCTCGCGGGCGAGCGGGTCGGCCTCGGGCGTCACGCGAAGCATCAGCACCATGGAGAGCGTCACCAGCCCGATCCCCGCGAGCATGGTCGGACCGATGCCGACGGCGGTCTCGATGTCCCGGTGGATGCCGAGCCGCTGGATGATGCGATGCAGCCCGACCGGGATGACGACCGCCTTGAAGACCAGCGCGATCGCGGCGGTGATGTAGAGGTGATGCGCGTCCTGGATATAGGCCTGCCAGGCTACCGACAGCGCGAGCACGACCGCATGCAGCGCAAAGACGTTGATCAGCGCGAACAGCCGGTCCTGGTAGAGCATCATGAAGGAGACCAGCACCAGGCTGCCGGCGAGCAGATGGGCGATGTCGAAGGTGAGACTGTTCATCACAGGCTCCGCGACACGAACAGCAGGAGCGTGCCGAGCAGCGCCAGCATCAGCGCAGCACCGAGGAAATCCGGCACGCGGAAGACGCGCATCTTGGCGATCGCCGTCTCGAACACGGCAAGCAGGATGGTAAGCGCCCCGAGCTTGACCAGATAGGCGGCTGCTCCAACAGCCAGCGCTTTCGGCCCCGCCCCGGCATGCGCCAGCCCCCACGGCAGGAAGACGCAGGAGATCAGCGACACATAGAGCAGCAGCTTGAGGAAGGTGGCGAGCTCGATCATCGCCAGATGGCGGCCGGAATATTCCAGGATCATCGCCTCATGCACCATGGTGAGTTCCAGATGCGTGGCGGGGTTGTCGACCGGAATGCGCGCGTTCTCGGCGATCGCCACTATCACCAGGGCGATCAGCGACATGCCGAGCGACACGCGCAGCCCGACCTCGGGCGAGCCCATGAAGGCGGCGACCGTCGAAAGCTGCGTGGCGCCGGCCACCAGCGCCAGGCTGAACACGATGAGCAGCATCGCCGGTTCGGCGAGCGAGGCGATCATCACCTCGCGGCTGGCGCCGATGCCGCCGAAGCTGGTGCCGACATCCATGCCGGCCAGCCCCTGGAAGAAGCGCGCGCTGCCGAGCAGCGCCACGATGACGATGAGATCGGCGGTCCAGCTGAACTGGAGGCCGGCGGCGAAGGTCGGCACCAGCGCCGCGGCAACCCAGGTGGCGGCAAAGATCAGGTAGGGCGTCACCCGGAACAGCCAGGATGCGTTATCCGCGAGCACGACCTCCTTGCGCATCAGCCGGATGAGATCACGATAGGGCTGGATCAGCGAAGGTCCCTGCCGTCTGACCAGCCTCGCCTTGACCTTGCGCACGAAGCCGATCAGCAGCGGCGCCAGCAAAAGCACCAAGAACATCTGCGCGCCCTGCCCGGCCAGCTCGAAAATCACGGCCATAGCGCGAGCACCAGAAGCAGGATGACGAGGTAGAGGAAGACCAGCGTCAGGTAGCGGCGGATGGTCAGGAACTGCAGGTGGTTCAGCCGCTCGGTGGCGTAGTCGATCGCGCCGGTGATCGGCTGGTAGAACGTCTCCCAGGCCACATCGTGCATGTCCAGCTTGAGGCGCGCGGGTTCCAGGGCACCGGGTGCCGGCATTTCCACCGTTTCCCGGGCGCGGAACGCGAAGCCGCCGAACACCCGGCGAATGGGCTGCGCGAAGCTGACTGCCGTGTATTGCGCGGCGGGCACCGCGTCGGCGAAGCCGCATCCCCAAGCCGGGCCGCGGCGCAGCGCGTGCGAGGCGAAGCGGTGGATGAAGAAGGCCGCGAGCGAGGCCGCGATGGTGATGAAGACAAACACCAGCAGGCCGTTATAGGAGCTGCGGCTCTCGGCGATCGGCACGATCGACAACCATGGCTGCGCCGTCTGCACCGGCATGCTCTCGCCGATGAGCGAAAGCGTCACCGGCGAGAGCCAGTCGATGACGAAGCCCGGCAGAATGCCGCCGAGCAGGCAGAGGAAGGCAAGCACGGCCATCGCCGCGAGCGACCAGCGGTCGACCTCATGCGCCTGTTCCACCACCGCCGACCGCGCCCGGCCGAGGAAGGTGATGCCGAATGCCTTGACGAAGCAGGCCGCGGCAAGCGCCGCCGCCAGCGCCAGCATGCCGCCGACGGCCGGCACGATGACCTTCAGGCCCCATTGCGGCAGGTCGGGACTTTGCAAGATGGCCTGGAAGACCAGCCATTCGGAGGCGAAGCCATTGAACGGCGGCAGCGCCGAGATCGAGACGCAGCCGACGAGGAAGACGAAGCTGGTCACCGGCAGGCGATGGATGAGGCCGCCAAGCCTCTCCATGTCGCGCTCGCCGGTCGCCGTCAGCACCGCGCCGGCGCCGAAAAACAGCAGGCTCTTGAAGAAGGAATGGTTCAGCACGTGGAACAGCGCCGCGGTGAAGGCAAGCGCCGCGGCCGACGGCATGGCGTTCGCCTTGAATGCAAGCGCCAGGCCGAGGCTTGCGAAGACGACGCCGATATTCTCGATGGTCGAGTAGGCCAGCAGCCGCTTGAGGTCCTTCTCCATCAGCGCGTGGAGGATGCCAAGGACCGCCGTCACCCCCCCGATGAAGAGAACTGCGACGCCAGACCACCATGCCGGCGCGCCAAGCAGGTCGAACACCACGCGGATGAAGCCGTAGATGGCGACTTTCGTCATGATGCCGCTCATCAGCGCCGAGACGTGGCTGGGTGCTGCCGGATGGGCAAGAGGCAGCCAGGCGTGCAGCGGCACGATGCCGGCCTTGGAGCCGGCGCCGAGCAGCATGAGGGCGAGCACCGCGCCGGCGGCGAGCGGGCCGGGTTGCGCCGCCCGCATAGAGTCGAACGCATAGGTTCCCGCCGGTCCCGCCAGCAGGCCGAAGGCAAGCAGCAGCGCCAGCGTGCCGAAGCTTGCCATCACCAGATAGATGTAGCCGGCCCGCCTGTTCGCTTCGTCGCGGTGGTGCGCCATGACCAGCGCCCAGGAGGCGAGCGACATGAATTCCCACGACAACAGGAAGCTGAAGGCGTCGTTGGCGAGCGCCACGAGGTTCATGCCGGCGAGGAAGGCCGGATAGAACGGCAGCACGCGATGCCGCAGGGATTCGTGCCGGCCGTAGCCGAGGGCATAGAGGCTGGTGATGGCGCCGCCCAGGTTGACGACGACGAGAAAGAACGCCGACAGGCCGTCGAGACGGAACCGGGCGCCGGTCCATGGCAGCCCGATCGGCAGTGTTATGGCCGACACCTCGCCGGGACTGCCCGCGAGATGGCCCGCGACGGTTACGAGCAAGGCGACCGAAATGACAAGCGCCGAGCCATAGACCAGACGCGTCGCCGAGGCGCGCCGGCTGACCACTGCGGCCAGCAAGGCCGTTCCCAGAAGCGCAGCGGGACCGCACAACAGAAGGGCAACGGTCGAAATCACGGCAGGCTCCCGCCGAGCTCGGCATCGTCGGCGCCGGGCGCCCTGGCCGGGCCGAAACCGGCCTTCAGCCGCACGCCGCGTCCGCCACCCTGGCTGACCGCGCCCTCGCCGATCAATTCGATGCCTGCGACCTCGAGCGCGGCGATCAGCTTCATCAGCGAATCGACATTGCCCCGGATGATCGCGCCGCTGGCTTCCATGCGCTGGATGGTCGGCACCGACAGGCCGGACAATTCGGCAAGCCGTCGCTGATCGATGCCGAGCAGCGATCTGGCGGCGCGCAATTGCGGTGCGGTTATCACCGATGACCCCTCTTGGTCAGTTCTCAGATATGAGGTCTCGGTGCTATAGCCTACATTAAAAGGTTTTATCGTCAAGCATTGATGTTTCAAACATCGATATTGATGTTGACGTCGGCGGCCCCAGGGACGCGCCACGGAATGTCAGCCCTGACTCCGCGAGCCCGGCGCCGCCGGCCTCAGATAGACGGCCAGACAGCAGCAACAGACGGCCAATCCGATGATCGGGAATTTCAGGGCGACGACAGCGGCCAACCCGAAGAGGCACAGCGTTACGAACGCACGAATGCGCATCACCTTGCGTACGCTCAGCGGAACCCTGTCCGCCGACAACGGTTCGATCAGCTCGCGAATGAGGAAGATGTAGGTTAGATTCACCAGGAAAAAGACGCCGGCATAGAAGGCGACAGGCTGCGGCGACAACTCGCTGACAGCCATCCAGGCGGTGGCCAGCGGCAGCAGCGAGACCGAGAACAGATGCGCGAAATTGTGCCACATCAAGCGTGCCGACATCTCGGTCGCGTGGCGCAGCAGGTGGTGGTGGTTCGCCCAGACAATGGCGATAAACAGGTAGCTTACGCCATAGCTCAGCCATGTCGGCCACAGCCCAAGCAGCGCCGCGAAGGTCGGGATTTCCGGCGGCCGCAATTCCAGCACCAGCACGGTGATGAGCACGGCAAACACGCCGTCGGAAAACGCATTCAGTCGTTCGAGTCCTGCGGAAGGGAGCATGTGGACCGTTCGTCGCTGATGTCGCTGAGGCGAAGTATAGCTTCACCGGCCGACGGCGCGAAACGAGCCAGCGCGTGATTATGCATCTGCGCGAGGAGCTGCGGCTCAACGAGACATGGCCGGACCTGTCTGGCCGAACCTGTTTGGAGACTGGTCCTGGCTATTCAGCGACGAAGCGGATATCCGCATCCGCAATACAATAAGCTGCGTAGCGGAAATCTCGGATGCGGACGACCTCGTCGTCGCGCCAGTCGATCAGTATGAAACCGCGCACCGCGTTGCCCGCCTGCGGGTTGCGGATCAGGATCGCCGGCAGGCGATCGACGAAGCCGAGCGAGAGCGCCCAGTCGCTGACGCGGTCGTAATTGCCGAAATAGGTCGAGGCCTCTTTCTTGCCACTGAGGCGGGTGCGGTTGACGACCTCAAGTTCGATGTCTTCGGCAATCAGCGCCCTGACGGCGTCGAAGTCGCGCGCGTTGAAGAGGTCGATGTAGTGGCGCAACCGGCGCTCGTCTTGCGGATCGAGCTTTGGTACCGGCATGTCGTCCGGCGCTGCTGCCAGCGCCTTCAACTCGGCGCGGCCGCGATGCAGCGCCGCCTTGGTGGCGGCTAACGTGGCGCCCGTCACCTCGCAGGTCTCGAACAGGGTGAGGCCGAGCACATCGACCAGGATCACCGCGCTGCGCTGCGCCAGCGTAAGCTGCATGAAGCTGCGCAGGCTCGTCGCGGTCGCCAGCCTTGCCTCCGCGCTGGCGGAGAGGTCCTCTATTCCAGTCATGTCGGCCTCGGTCATGCGCGAGCGCTCCCGCTGGCGGCGGCGCAGATGATCCTGCGCCGCGTTGTGGGCGATGCGGAACAGCCATTGCTCGGGGCGCTCGACCGTGGTGCCGCCGTCATGCGCGGCAAGCGCCTTCACCACCGCCTCCTGCACGATGTCCTCGCCCTCGATCGTCGAGCCGGCCATGCGGGCCGCATAGCGGTGCAGTTTCGGCCGCAGGCCGACGAGCATGGCCTCAAGCGCCGCGCGGTCGAATTTTGCTGTGCTCATCCTTTTCACTCTCGCATTGCCGGCTCGTTGGGCCATGCAGTGCCGATCAGGCCGGCACCGCCTCGTCGGCACTCGCCAGCATATGATAATTGCCGATGATCTTCGCCGGCGACCTGGCCAGCGGCGTCGAGCGCCTCTCGGCGTGATCGGCTCCGAAAGCCTTGAAGGCAGCAAGCTCGGTAAGCGCCGAACTGTCTTTGTCGTAGCCGACGAGATGGACGAATTCACCATCCTCCAATTCGAGCACGAGATAGCGCACGGATTGCGGCTTGGCTTCGTCCAGCGCCTCGAACACCTTTGCCACCAGCGCCCGGTTCTCGGCGATGCTGGCGTCCTTCACGCCGTAGCGGATGAGGTTGTAGTTCATTTGTCGTCTCCTGTTTGACGTGTCTGCGTGAGCAAGACGTTTCGTGCCGCCGAAAGGATTCTCATCGGCTCGCGAATCTTTTCGCCCGGGGCAAACGTCTTTCACGCGTAGAGGCCGCGCCCGCGGTCGCGATGAGGAGAGACATCATGCATATACAGTTTGCCGAATTGCCCGTAGCTGACCAGGACCGCGCCAAGGCGTTCTATACCGACAATCTTGCGTGCCAGGTCATTGCCGACCAGTCGATGGGCGATGGCGGCTGGCGCTGGGTGGAGCTGGCCTTCCCGCACGCGGTCACCAACCTGCATTTCATCAGGCGCGCCGATGCAGCGCCGAGCGCTGAGCCGGTACTCGTCCTGGTCGACGATGATGTCGAGGCAACGGTCGCATCGCTCAAGGCCAAAGGCGTCGAGATCGTGACGGAGCCGCAAGAAGCGCCATGGCAGCCGGGCCGCACCGTCGCCGAGTTCCGCGACAGCGAAGGCAATCGTATGGTGCTTGCCAGCCGATAGTCTGGCGGCATACCGTCACATGGTGTCGTCGGATCGCCGGTCAACCACGCCCGCCGCGACGCGCCTTAGAGCAATTCCAGGAAAAGTGTGAGCGGTTTTCCGTCCGGAAGTGCGTAAAAACAAGGAGATAGGGCGTTTCGCCGTTTCCGTGAAACGGTGAAACGCATCAAGTCGCCGCGCGAGGCAGTCATCTGCGTTGCTAACCCCCTAGCTGTTGCAGCTTACGACAGGCACGCCTTGCACCCTCACGGCATCTTTGGCGGCATCTCTCCTTGTTGCCATCTCTGCATCGCCCAATGGACTCCGGTTTAGCCGGTGCGGTCGTTTCCGCCGAACGATTGGCAGAGGGTTCATTGATAGGCAACGAGGGTAGCGGCGTGCGACTGACTTTCTTCGGCAGGATCTTTTTGCGTGGCGGCGTGGGTGCTTTGAACTTGGCAATTCGGCTCTTTGCAATTTCGATGAATGCACCATTCGGAAATGCCGCTAGATAAGCACGATACATGGAGACATCGGATGTATCCTTGATCGATTTCCAAAATTCGAGCTCCGTCGCCGTGTTAATGTCTGGCTGATAGGGTTCGGCCGGAGACTGACGAGACGCGGCATCTGGGTTGAATGAGAACCCCGGCTCCACCAGGGATGAGTTGCTCCAGGGGACCTGCCTCCCAGCAGTCGCGTTCATGACGTCCAACCGGACGCGGCGCATAAGGATTTCGATGTCGATCGAAGGAGTTTTTATGCGCTTCACGAGAGAGTCTGCAAACGGGCTATGATCGACAGCCCCATCGAGGGCGACGTTGCCAGGCTGTGTTGCAAAGCCGATAAAGACTCCCCTGCCAGCGTCCAAGGCTCCCAGCCCCTTTCCTATGGCGAGGCCGCGACTTTGAGCCTGTCCACTCAATTGCTTGACGAAAGGATTGTCGCGACAGGCATCGAGAAGGACGATCGCGGTATTTTCCTCGGCCGTCATGGCGGCGATAATGTCTTGCAGGCGCTCAGCCTCCAGAGCCAAGTCGGCCGGACGTTGAAGGGCGGCATCAACAGGCAACAAGTAGTTTTCGCCGTTCGCCTGGAGCCCGTGTCCTGCGTAGTAAAAAAGGGAGACGTCACCCGGCTGCAAGTTTCGCCTGAATTTTCCGATGAGTTGCCTCAACGTTGATGCGTCAGCGTCCAATCCGAGGGTGACCTCAAAACCTGTCTCTCGCAAAACCTGAGCGATCGCATTGGCATCATTCACCCCGTTTGGGAGCGGTGGCGCATAGCGGTAGGCGGAGTTGCCTATCACAAGTGCATATCTGTGACTGCGTTGACCTATTTGGGCTTCAGAGACAGCCGGTATCGACAAGCCGGCCAGAAAAAGAAGGCACGCGCACAACAAGCAAATCTTGGACATTGCGACGTTCCCGAGTAACGGAGAATATTAGCATCCGTTAAAGCGCGTGGGTACCCACCGCATGAGGCGGTCTTGCTTGGATATTGAGGCGCACCGCTTGGCCGTGCGGATCAGCTTGTCGCCGAGATAGGTGCGCGCGCCACGCAGCGCCGTCACCTGCATGTCCTTCGAGAACGGATCGTCGAGCTGCATGTCGCGGGCGCGGATCTCACGTTCGACCTGCGCCGCATCGAGCAACGGCTCGCTCGGAGCCCGACAGGGCGACGCGCCCAAGCGGAAACCCTCAGCGCTACCGCGCCGGATAAGCCAGCGCCAGGATTCTTGGGGAGATGGCGAAACGCACCGTCAGCCGCAGGCCGGATGACGTCACAGCTTCGCCCGTTTCGAAATCGACGGCGATGTCCTCGAAGCCCAGCACGCGGCCGTCGAGCCGAAACGACGCCTTGTAGACCGCTTCCTTGACGGCAAACAGAACGCGGCCGCCCATGCCCGGGTCGAGATCGCCAAGGCGGTCTTGCGGCGCGGCCACTATGGGCAGCAGGTCGGCAGGCAATGGCAGGGCGGGCTCGACGTCGACGCCGACGCTTCTCATCGCATCCGTCCGCGCGGCGACCGCCACGGCCATCTCGTCGTCATGCGCGATTGAACCGACGGTACCCGGCGGCCAAATCGGATTTCCCAAACTGCCTCGCGTCACCGCGATGTCGACGGATCCCAAACGTCTCAGCAATTCATGCGCGATCCGGCGGCCCGCTCCGCTGGCTGCGCGGGCTTTGTGCCCGCGTGTGGCGATCGAAGCGCGTTCCGCCGGCAGGAGATATCGTTCATCCTCCATCTGGATGCGGCGGCAGCCGGTCAGCACGCCGGGTGGCGCAAGGCTGACCAGCGCCCGATCCACGGCGATGGCAGGCGGTGTGCTGTCCGACCGGGCGTGCACGCTATCGGCCCAATTCAAGCACGGCGATCATCTCGTCGTCCAATCCTGCTCCACGAAACCGAAGCCGGCATAAAGGCCACGAGCTGCCGCATTGTCCGGCTCGTAGCAGATCGATCGCCCACGCCGGCTCTCTCGTCACGGGGCGTGTCCGGTTTCCGCCGCGCGGGGATCGATCGGTGTCACGACGCCATAGAGCTTCGCCGGGTTGCCCCGCCAGACCGTGTTCGGTTCCAGCACCTCGCCCTTCATCACGAAGCAGTCGACATCCGCCACGGATCCCTTGCCCATCACCACCGCGTAGTGGACGAAGGCGGCCGGCGCCAGGGTGCAGCCATCGCCGATGCGGATGTAGTCGGACTTGAACGCGCCCTCCTCCAGCGAGTGCGCCTGGATGACGCAGCCCTCGTTGAGCGTCACGTCGTCGCCGATCTCGACCAGCGACCGCTCAGTTATGACGCTGCCCCCGTCATAGAGGCGCCGCCCGACCTTCACGCCGATCAGGCGCAGGATGATCGGCCGAAACGGGGTGCCGGTGAACAGGCCCATGATCGGCGAATCCGACAATTTCCAATGGCGTTCGTGCCGCCAGAAGACAGGATCGTAGATCGTGGCCATTCGCGGCTTCAGCCGGCGGAAACCGAGGCTGACGCGTTCGAGGAAGATGTAGAACGGAATTGCAATGGCCGAGGTCAGCACCACCGCCACGAACAGGGCGGTCTGAGCCCACTCGGTGTAGTAGTTCAGCGCCCGATCCCAGATCGCGAGCGTCAGGAACAGGATCAGCCACTGCGCGGCCACGAACAGCACCGCGGTCACCAGATTGTGGAGGTTCTTCAGCGGCAGGCGGCGATGGCGCTCCTTGTCGGAGATCAATCCGAGAAGCTCCTTGTCGCGATTGACCATCCGCGGGATCTCGAAGGGCGGTGAGCCCAGCAGCCCGACATTTTCCCGGAGGGGGCCGTCCACCGGGATGTGGACTTTCGTGCCGAGCAGGACATTGTCGCCGGTGCGGGAATCCGGTGAATAGATGATGTTGTTGCCGAAGAAGTTGCGCTCGCCGACCCGCGTGTGCTCGAGGCGGAAGGAGTTGGCCGACTTCTGCATGTTGACCATGAACAGGCCGTCGGACACCATCGTGTGCGAGCCGATCTCGCTCAGCTGCGGGTTCTCGTGCCGCTGGTTGGTGCCGAAGTTCGAGCCGGTCTGATCCACCTTGTTCAGCCGCCAGCCGATGGCGCGCAGATAGTAGACGATGGCCGAGCTGTCGCCGAACAGGACGTTCAGCAATCGCACGTTGCTGACCAGTTCCAGCATCGATTGCAGCCAATAGTGAAAGCCGTAGAGCGAATAGTTTCGGCCGGGCTTCAGCATGAGGTTGAACAGCCGCGGCACGATCGCCGCCAACAGCACGCCGCCGACGATGAAGCCCGCCACCGTGACCGTGGTGCCGATCGCCACGATGCCGATGGTCTCCTGATAATCGTCGCCGACATTTTCCCAGTAGGTGTGGAACAGGAGCGGGAACGGCGTGACGACCGCGAAGAGGATGAAGAGCTGGATCGCCTCGTAGATGAACCGGCGCACCCTCGAAAGCGGCACGTTGGGGACCGTGCAATAGTTCGCCTCGGTCGGGATCGCCGGCGATCCGTGCCAACGCTCGCCGGCCGGAATGACCTGTCCGCGATGCAGCGAGGAGGCGTGGCCGAGCTGCGCGCCGTCGCCCATGCGCGTGTCGATGTCCAGGGTCGAGCCGACGCCGATGAAAGCGTCGTTGCCGATGTCGACGGCGCCGGTATGGATGTAGCCGGCCTGGGCGCGGAAGCCGAGGATCATCGAATCCTTGCGCAGGACCGAGTTGTCGCCGATCGTGATCAGGTCGGTGCAGACCGGAACCGAGCGGCATTCGATGACCGTGCGATTGCCGAGCCGCGCGCCGAGCAGGCGCAGATAGAGGCTGTAGAGCGGGCTGCCGCGGAACAGGACGACCGGCGCCGAGCGGACCAGTGTCTTGACGATCCAGAAACGATAGTACCGCCAGCCCCAGATCGGGAACGTCTCGGCCTTCCAGCGGCCGACCAGCAGCCATTTGGCGACGATGGCGAAGCCGCTGAGCCCGAAGAACACGCCGGCCGACAGAAGGACGCAGCGCAGATAGAGGAGCTGCGGGTCGTCCAGCGCGTCATAGACCCAGTTGAGGCCGTCATTGATCACCCAAAGCGCGACATAGCTGTAGAGCGCGTAGAACAGCAGCTGCCCGAACCCTGTCCCCCAATAGGCAAGGTTGGAGGCGCGATGCGTCAGCATCGGCTCGCTCGCGGCAACCGCGGCCATCTGCGGCGCGCGCAGGTGATCGGCGAGCTTCGCGACCGTCGGATGCAGGTAGATGTCGCGCATCGAGGTCGTCGACCAGTCCTTGCGGGAACGGATGCGCGCGCAGAACCGGGCCATCAAAAGCGAGTTCGCGCCGAGATCGTCGAAGAAGTGGTCCTCGATGGAAATGTCCTCGAATTTCAGCACGTCCGCCAGCGTGTCGACGAGAAACTTCTCGTCTTCGTTCCGAGGGTCGATCATCGCATGGCCGGCGGCGACGCGCGCGCTGGTCGGCTTCGGCAATTTCCGCAGGTCGACCTTGTTGGAGACCGTCATCGGGATGGCGGGCAACTGTTCCAGATAGGCTGGAACCATGTAGTCGGGCAGCCGTCGCTTCAGCTCCTGCACGAGCAGTGTGCGATCCACTCCCTCCGCACCGCTCTTGGGCGCGTAGTCCTCCGCACCGCTCTTGGGCGCGTAGTAGCCGACCAGCTCCGTGCGTTCGGGTTCGATCTCCCATGTCGTGACCGCCGCTTGCGCGATGTCCGGCTGATCCAGCAGCACGGCCTCGATCTCGCCCAGCTCGATGCGATAGCCGCGGATCTTCACCTGGGTGTCGATGCGGCCGTGATATTCGATCTCGCCCTTGTCGTTGATGCGGCCAAGGTCTCCCGTTCGATAGAGACGGCCACTGGGGTTGTTCGACAGACCGATGAAATCAGGGATGAATTTCTCGTCGGTCAGTTCCGGCCGGTTGAGATAGCCGACCGCCACACCCATGCCGCCGATGCAGATTTCGCCGAGCTCGTCGCCGCTCAGCACCTGCGGCCTTTTCGGGTCGAGAATGGCTATCGAATAGGTTGGCAGCGGCCTGCCGATCGTCACCGGCTCGTCCGGCGTCAGCAACGCCATGGTCGCGGTGACGGTCGCTTCCGTCGGGCCATAGGTGTTCAGGATCTGGCGGCCGGGCCTGGCCCAGCGGACCACGAGCTTGTGCGAGCAGGCCTCGCCGCCGACCAGGATCGCGCGCAGGCTCGGCGCGTCGCTGTCGATCGAGGAGAGCAGCGTCGGGCTGCACGCCATGCACGTGATGTCATGATCGCGCAGGAAGCCGGCCAGCTCCTCGCCCACGAGCGGCTGCTGGCCGGGCGCCGGCACGACGGTGGCGCCGGCGGCGAACGGCACCCAGATCTCTTCCGAGGAGAAGTCGAAGGCAATGGTCATGCCCTGGTACACGCGGTCGCCGGGCTGATAGCCGTAGGACGCCGCGGCGACACGGATGAAGTTGCAGAAGCTCTGATGGGTGATGACGACGCCCTTCGGCTTGCCCGTGGTGCCCGACGTGTAGAGGATGTAGCAGGTCTGATCCTGGCTGGTGTCCGGCAAGGGCGCCGTTTCCGGCTGAAGCGCGATTTCGGACTCCGCGGAGTCGATCGAGATATGCGGAACCGGCAGGCGCGCCACGCGCGCCGCATAGCCGGAGACGCTGATCACCATCGTGACATTGGCGTCCTCGATGATCATCACCATGCGATCTTCGGGGAACGCGGTGGCGAGCGGGACGAAAGCCGCCCCGGCCTTCATCACCGCCAGCATGGCGATATAGGTTTCGGCGGAGCGGTCCAGCAGCAGGCCGATCCTGTCGCCCGGCCTCACGCCGCGCTCGATCAACAGGTGCGCAAACTGGTTGGCGCGGTTGTTCAACTCACGATAGGACCAGGGCCGGCCGTCGGAAATGACCGCCGGTACGGCATCGAAACGGCTCGCCAGATCGCCGAAGAAGCGGTCGAGCCGCTCATGCGGCTCGCCCTTTTGGATGAAATCGGCGCCGATGAGGATCTGGCGGCGGGCGGGCGATCCCGCCATTGCATTGGCCTGGCGGGAGTTTTGCCGGGTGGGCTTGGTTGCGTCGGTGAGAGACATTGGGGACCCCGCGAGCTCGTGTTCGCTCGCACATGCGGTGATTGGCAAAATGACAATAAATTGGTGAGGTAGGACCAGTTGTCCCCTCGTGGCCGACCGGCTTGGCCGGGCGTCTCGGAACGGAGCTGGACCGATTTCCGCGAGCGCTATGCTGCTGCTCTGATGGCCGATCCATGACGATCAGGCGACCTCACGATCATTTGATGAGGTCGTGTCTCATGCGGCGATCGATTGCCGGACTTCGTCCTCAGCCGGCCGCCTTTGCCGCGGCCCGCCCGGCGCTGCGGCCGGAGAAGATGCAGCCGCCAAGGAAAGTGCCTTCCAGCGCCGCATAGCCGTGCACGCCGCCGCCGCCGAAGCCCGCCGCTTCGCCCACCGCATAAAGCCCCGGCACCGGCTGGCCCTCGGCGTCGAGCACGCGGCTGTCGAGGTCGGTCTGCAGGCCGCCAAGCGTCTTGCGGGTCAGGATATTGAGGCGCACCGCGATCAGCGGGCCGTTCGCCGGATCGAGCATCTTGTGCGGCCTGGCCGTGCGGATCAGCTTGTCGCCGAGATAGGCGCGCGCGCCGCGCAGCGCAGTGACCTGCGCATCCTTGGAGAACGGGTTGTCGAGCTGCATGTCTCGGGCGCGGATCTCGCGCTCGACCTGGGCGACCTCGAGCAGCGGCTCGCCGCCGGCCAGCGCGTTCATGCGCGCTACCAGCTTCGAAAGGTCGGGCTCGACTATGAAATCCTCGCCCTTTTCCATGAAGGCTTTCACCGGACCGGGAATGCCCGACGTGGCGCGGCCCAGCACCTGCCGCCAGCTTTTGCCGGTGAGGTCCGGGTTCTGCTCCGAGCCCGACAGCGCGAACTCCTTCTGGATGATCTTCTTGGTCAGGATGAACCAGGAATAATCGAAGCCGGTGCCCATGATGTGGCTGAGCGTGGCAAGTGTGTCGAAGCCGGGATAAAGCGGCACCGGCAGCCGTTTTCCGCGCGCGTCGAGCCAGAGCGATGACGGGCCGGGCAGGATGCGGATCGCGTGCTCGCTCCAGATCGGCGCCCAGTTCTTGATGCCCTCGACATAGTGCCACATGCGGTCGCGGTTGATGATCGACCCGCCGGCCTGTTCGGTGATGGCCAGCATGCGGCCGTCGACATGGTCCGGCACACCGGCGATCATCCGCTTCGGCGGCGCGCCCAGCCGCGCCGGCCAGTTCTTGCGCACCAATTCGTGATTGCCGCCGATGCCGCCGGAGGCGACGATCACCGCCTGCGCCCGCAGCTCGAAATCGCTGACGATCTCGCGCGAGCTTTTATGCCCGCGCTCGACGCTGCTTGGCTTGAGAATGTCGCCGCGCACGCCGGTCACGGTCTTACCGGTCCGCGTGATTTCATTGACCCGGTGGCGGAACCTGAATTGGACGAGCCCGCGCTTTTGCGCTTCGCGCACACGCAGCACGAAAGGCTCGAGCACGCCGGGGCCGGTGCCCCAGGTGACGTGGAAACGCGGCACCGAATTGCCGTGGCCGGTCGCATTGCCGCCGCCGCGCTCGGCCCAGCCGACGACCGGGAAGAACTTTATCCCGCGCTGGATCAGCCAGGAGCGCTTCTCGCCGGCGGCGAAGCCGACATAGGCTTCCGCCCATTTGCGCGGCCAGAAATCCTCCGGACGGTCGAAGGCGGCGGTGCCCATCCAGTCCTCGAGCGCCAGGTCATGCGAATCGCGAATGCGCATGCGCCGCTGCTCGGGGGAATCGACGAGAAAGAGTCCGCCGAACGACCAGAAGGCCTGGCCGCCCAGCGATTGTTCCGGCTCCTGGTCGACGATGATGATCTTCTTGCCGGCGTCGGCAAGTTCTGCCGCGGCCACGAGGCCCGCAAGCCCGGCGCCGACAATGATGACGTCCGCGTCAGCCATGTTTTCCTCCGCCAAAATCCGCCGTTCGGCGACTGTCTCAGACGGGCTCCCAGCCGTCTTTCTCGCCGGCGCGGAAGATGGCGTCGATGACTTTCTGGTTGAGCACCGATTCCTCCAGCGTGAAGACGCGTTCCTTGCCGCCCTGGGCGGCGCGCACGAAGGCCTCGCATTCCAGCCGGTACTGCTGCGTGCCGGGGAAGCGGAACACCTGCGCCTCGGTATGGTTCTGGTTGTGCAGCTCGACGCGGTGGTGGTCGTAGAGCCCGGCGTTGAAGGGCGAAAACACCTCGATGAAGCCTTTCTCGCCGTGGAAGACCATCACCTGGCGCGCCGCCATCTGCGTCGAGAGATAGAAGGACAGCTCGAAGTCGCCGAAATCGGCGCGGATCGAGGAAAAGATGTCGGTGCCGAAGGTCTTGTCGCGCTCGATCGTCGCCTGCACGCGGCGCGGCTCCTTGCCGGTCGAGAATCGCGTCGACACCGTCGGATAGACGCCGATGTCGGGCAGCGCGCCGCCGCCGAGGTCGAGCTTGTTGCGCATGTTGTTGGGGTCGACATTGTAATAGGAGAACGCGCCCTGCACATGGCGGAGCCGGCCGATGGCGCCGCCGGCGATAAGGTCGCGCACCTTGATCCATTGCGGGTGATAGACGACCATGAAGGCCTCGCAGACCTGCACCTTCTTTTCGTCGCGCAGCTTGATCAGCGGCGCGATGTCCCTGGCGTCGAGCGCCAGCGGCTTCTCGACCAGCACATGTTTTCCGGCTTCGATCGCCTTGGCCGTCCACTCGACATGCTGCGAGGTGGGCAGCGGGATGTAGACGCCGTCGACCTCCTTGGAGGCAAGCAGCTCCTCATAGGAGCCGAAGGCATGGCGGGCGCCGAAGCGGTCGGCCAGCGCGCTCGCCTTCGACAGGTCGCGGCTGGCGATCGCCGACAGCACGCCGTTTTCCGAGTCCACAATTGCCGGCAAAAGCTGCTCGCGGCCGATCTTGGCCGTCGACAGAACACCCCATCGGAACATTGTGCTTCTCCATGTCGATTTACAGGCGACGAGGTTTGCCCGAAATCGGCGGAAAAGCCAATGCGAGACGCTGGTCGCAAAGCGCCATCGTCATCCTCAGGCTTGACCAGGCTTGACCCGAGGATCCATTCCGTGACCTGTGACGTAAAGTGCAACGGTCAGAATTCTGTAACCGTTGCAACGCTTTAGCGTCACGGAATGGATCCTAGGGTCTGCGCGCGTCGCTTCGCTCCTTGCTTCGCCCTAGGATGACGAACCCGAGGAGGCGGGGCTTAGAACTAGCCCCTTCTCCCCATCAGCGTCATGTCGAAGTCGACGACGTTGGAATAGAGCGGCGTACCGACATCCATGCCGTAGCGCGATCGCAGCACCTTGCCTGTGACATGGAATTTGATCGTGCCGGACTTAAGCGCGTCGAGCTCGGCGGTGAATTTCTCCGAGAACGTCTTGCCGCGCGCGGTCAGCCTGCCGGTCACCAGCGCGGTCGTGTCGCCGGTGCGGGTCACGTTTGTCGAGCGGAACTGGATCTCCGGATTGTTGGCGCTGTCGAACACCGCGTCTGAGCGCAGGAAGGCGTCGATGCGGCCCTGTCCGGTGCCGACGCTTTCCGGATAGATGGTGAGGTCGACCTTCGAGCGGCCGACATCGGCATTGTCGATGCGGATCGTGCCCTTGAAGCGGCCGAAGGCGCCGTCGAAGCCGCCGCCGCCCGCCTTGCCGATGGTGAAGTGGATGCTGGAGCCCGCCGGGCTGATCGTGTAGCTGCCGGCGGCGTCGCTGAGGGCCACTGCCGCGACGGCGGGCACGGCAAGGCAAGCGGCAAAAGCCGCAAATCCGAGGATGCGCGCATGCATGGAAATCTGTCCTATCCTGAGCCAGCGCATTGCTGTCTTCCCGCCACCAACGAACGGGCTGCCCGCTCTATTCCCGTCCTGACGAAGGCGTGATTATGCGCGCCAGCACGGTGTCGCGCAGCAGGAAATGGTGGCGAAGTGCGGCCGCGACATGCAGCGCCACCAGCGCGATGCCGGCATAGGCGAGGTACCAGTGCGCCGCCGTCCAGAAGCTTTCCGCCGCGTCGGATTCGCTGAGCGGCAGGTCGGGCATGACGAACAGGTTGAACGGCATGGTCGGGATTTCCAGCGTCGAGACCGAAACCAGCGCCCAGCCGGAGACTGGCAAGGCGACCTGGAACGCATAGAGCGTGAAATGCGCCAGCGGCGCTGCCCTGCGTTCCAATGTGCCGACCGAAGGCGGAAGCGCCGGCGCTCGATTGCCGAGCCGCCAGGCGACGCGCAGGATGATCAGCCCAAGCAGCAGGAAGCCGAAGGATTTGTGCAGCTGGATCAGCTCGAAGGACGTCCGCTGGCTTTCGATCCGCATCATGACGAAGCCGAGCACGAACTGGCCTATGAAGATGATGCCGATCAGCCAGTGGAGGATGATCATCGCCCAGCCATAGCGGGTTGTGGTGTTGGTGATGGATGCCTGCATGGTGCGCAAACGCTCCTGCTTCCGGCTTTCTTCCGGGCTCCTTACCCTCCCCCTTGTGGGGAGGGTCGATCCGCATCGCGGATCGGGGTGGGGGTCCTCGTAGGCGCTACCCCCCGCCCCGTCTCGCAATCTCCGCTTCGCTGCGCTTGCGAGCCGACCCTCCCCACAAGGGGGAGGGTGGACCCTACCCGCCCACCTTGAAGAAATCGACGAAGGCCCGCAGCGCCGGCCGCATCTGGCGCCGGCTCGGATAATAGACGAAGAAGCCGTCGAAGGACGGGCACCAGTCCTCCAGCACGCGGATCAGCCGGCCGTCGGCGAGCGGGGCCCGCACGTAGGGCTCGAAGACGAAGGCGAGGCCTGCGCCGTCGACCGCCGCCTGGGCGATCAGATGGTCCTCGTCGAGGATCAGCGGCCCTTGCGCGGCGATTTCTATTTCCTTGCCGTCCTTCTCGAATTCCCAGCGATAGAGGATGCCGCTGGAAAAGCGGAAGCGGATGCAGCGGTGGTCGGCCAGCTCGTGCGGGTGTCGCGGCTTCGGCATGACCTCGAAATAGGACGGCGCGCCGACGACGGCGCCGCGAAGGTCGGGCCCGATGCGCACCGCGATCATGTCGCGCTGCAGGCTTTCGCCGAGCCGCACCCCGGCGTCGAAGCCGCCCTCGACCACATCGGTGAAGCGGTCCTCGATGACGATCTCCAGCACGATATCGGGATAGGCGGCTGCGAAGGCGGCGAGCCGCGGCGTCAGCACCAGATGCGCGGCGGTGCGCGGCAGGCTGAGCCTGAGATTGCCGGCCGGCCGGTCGCGCGCCTCGACCGCCGTCTCCAGCGCCAGGTCGATCTCGGAAAGCGCCGGCCGGAGCCGTTCCAGGAGCTGCGCACCTTCCTCCGTCGGCGCGACGCTGCGCGTGCTGCGGGCCAAGAGCCGCACGCCGAGCCGGGCTTCCAGGCTCGACACCGCATGGCTGACCGCCGATGGCGCGATGCCGAGCTCGCGCGCGGCGCCGCGAAAGCTGGCGCACTGGGCGACGGTCGCGAGCACCGCGAGCTGGGAAAGGTTCGTTCGGTTCATTGATCTATCTTTTAGAACAAGCCGTACGAAAGTAGCCGGATTATCGAACGAGATGCAAGGCGCTTATCTCCCTCCCATCGCAACAAGGAGATGCGCCATGCAAAACCGCAAACTTGGAACTGAACTCGAAGTCTTCCCCGTCGGCCTCGGCTGCATGGGCATGAGCTTCGGCTATGGCGGCCAGCCGGAAGCCGAGGCGATCGCCACGCTGCGCCGTGCCGTCGAGATCGGCGTCACGTTCTTCGACACCGCCGAAGTCTATGGCCCTTATGAAAACGAGATCCTGCTCGGCAAGGCGCTGAAGCCGGTACGTGACCAGGTGACGATCGCCACCAAATTCGGCTTCAAGATCCTGGAGGAAGGCACCGGCACCGACCGCATGGCCGGCGTCGACAGCCGCCCCGAGCACGTCAAGGCCGTGGCGGAAGCCTCGCTGAAGCGCTTGAACACCGACGTCATCGATCTCTACTACCAGCACCGGGTCGACCCGAACGTGCCGATCGAGGATACGGTCGGCGCCATGGCCGAGCTGGTACGCGCGGGCAAGGTGCGCGCTCTCGGCCTCTCGGAGGCAAGTGCGGCAACCATCCGCCGGGCGCATGCCGTGCATCCGATCGCCGCCGTGCAGAGCGAATATTCGCTGTGGAGCCGCGATCCCGAGGACGAGGTCTTTGCCGTCTGCCGCGAGCTCGGCATCGGCTTTGTGCCCTACAGCCCGCTCGGCCGCGGCCTGCTCACCGGCACGATCGCCAAGCCGGACGCTCTCGGCGCCGGCGACTGGCGCCTCGGCCTGCCGCGCTTCCAGGCCGAAGCCATGGCAGCCAACAACGCCGTCATCGCGGTGCTGGAGAAGCTGGCGGCGGAGAAGGGCGTGACATCGGCGCAGCTGGCGCTCGCCTGGGTGCTGCACCAGGGCGATTTCATCGTGCCGATCCCGGGTGCGCGGAAAATCCGCCACCTGGAGCAGAACACGGCCGCGGCCGGGATCGAGCTGAGCGCCGCCGAGGCTGCGGCAATCGGCGACGCGCTGTCGCCCGACAAGGTGGTCGGCAAGCGCTACACCGAAGAGCTGCTGGCGCTGGTGAATGGTTAGACGGTTCAGCTTGCTTTGAGACGCCGGCGGGACAGCGCACCCTCTGTCCTGCCGGACATCTCCCCCACTTGGGGGGAGATTGGCTGTCACCGCCGCTTTCGCCAATTACGACCGTTTGAAGGAAAGGCGCGGCGCCAAAGCTGCTGATCTCCCCCCTTGTGGGGGAGATGCCCGGCAGGGCAAAGGGGGGCGCCTCGCGCTTACATATCCTACCAAGGCACGACGCTAATCTCCGGCCAACACTCCCTCGCACGCGCCCCCTTCGCCTCATGCGTCCGCCGATTGTCCATCGCCCGGTTCGGCGTGATCCGGAACGAGAAAATGTCGTCGAGCCCGAACGGCGCCACCAAATCCAGCTCGCCGCCGTCATCGAACCGCACCCCGACCGCATGCGTCTTCGATGCGAAGAAGCTGATGGACTCGCTTGCGTTGCGATATTTCGGACAGTCCTGCCCGAACTTCTCCGGATACCACAGATGCACGCGCGCCTGGTTGCGCACCTCGACCGGCAGCGTCAGGCCATCGAAATGCCGCGCTGCCCTGCGTATCACCGCGTCCTCGGCCTCGTAGGAGAGGTCGGCGTCGTCGAAATAGAACAGGTCGACATCCTTGATGCCATAGCCTGGCGGCTTGCCGGTCAGATGGTTCCAGACGCTGTTGTAGAGAGCGCCCGAAACCACCAGCCAGTCCGGCAGCGCAAGGTCACGTACTCGCGCCAGCGTTTCGTTGAGCAGCGGGTCTGCCGCGACGATGCCAAGGAAGGCCGCGCGCTGCTCGTCGAAGGCAAGCCCGGAATAGCGGAGATGGTGCATCGCCCTTTGGAGGGCGATTCGCCATCGCTCCGCAATGGCTATGTCCTACGCCCGCAGCACGCCGCCCGTCTGCTTGTTGACGTTCTCGACGATGCGTTTTGCGAGCGCCTCGAAATCCTCGTCGGTCAGCGTCTTTTCGACCGGCTGGATCGACACTTCGATGGCGATCGACTTCTTGGCCGCGCCGAGCGAGGCGCCCTCGAAGACGTCGAACACCGAAACGCCGGTGACCAGCTTCTTGTCGGCGGCCAACGCCGCCCTCACCAGCGCGCCGGCCTCGACCGCCCTGTCGACGACGAAGGCGAAGTCGCGCTTCACCGCCTGGAAGGGCGACAGCTCCAGCTTCGGCTTGGTGCGCGTCGGCTTGGCCTTCGGCTCCGGCACGGCGTCGACAAAGACCTCGAAGCCGCAGAGCGACCCGCCAGCGTCGAGCGTTTCGAGCGTCTTCGGATGGAACTCGCCGAAGGTGCCGAGCACGGTCTTCGGCCCGAGCTTGATTGTGCCTGAGCGCCCGGGATGGTACCAGGCCGGGCCGCCGGGCTCGATCTGCAGCCGGTCGACCGGCGCGCCGCAGGCCTCGAGCGCCGCGATCGCGTCGGCCTTGGCATCGAACACGCCGACCGGAGTGGCATTGCCGGACCAGCTGCGGCCGGAGCCGTCGAGCTTGGCCGTGCCGCGCCGCACGCCGGCGGCAACGCGGCGCTGCTGGTCGGGCAGGTCGCCTTCGTAGGTGCCGGATACCTCGAACAGCGCCACATCGCCGATGCCGCGGTCGGCATTGCGCTGCGCGGCAGCGATCAGCCCCGGCAGCAGCGAAGGCCGCATGTCGGACATGTCGGCGGCGATCGGGTTGGCGAGCTTCAGCCCGTTCTGGCCGCCACCGAACAGCTCGGCGTGCTTCGCCGGAATGAACGACCAGGTGACCGCCTCCATCATGCCGCGCACGGCAAGCGCGCGCTTGGCGGCGCGGGTGCGCACCTGCAGCGTGGTCAGGATCCTGCCGTTGACCGCATCATGCGAGGTCAGCGGCTGGGCCAGGATGTTGTCGACGCCGTGGATGCGCATCACTTCCTCGACGAGGTCGGCCTTGCCCTCGACATCCGGCCGCCAGGACGGCACCTTCACCTCGACGGCGTCGCCGGAGCTGCGCGGCTCGAAGCCGAGCCGCGTCAGGATGCCGAGCGCTTCCTCTCTCGGCACCTCGATGCCGGTCAGCCGCTTCACTTCCGAAAGCGGGAAGAAGATGATCTTCGGCTTGTGGCCGGCATAGCCAGCCACTTCGATTTCCGTCGGCGTGCCGCCGCAGAAATCGAGCACCAGCTTGGTCGCGAGCTCGACGCCGGGCACCATGAATTCGGGATCGACGCCGCGCTCGAAGCGGTAGCGGGCATCGCTGATGATGCCGAGCGTGCGGCCGGTGCGCGCCGTCGTGATCGGGTCCCAGAGCGCCGATTCGATCAGCACGTCCGTGGTGTTCTCGTCGCAGCCCGAATGCTCGCCGCCCATGATGCCGGCGATCGATTCGACGCCATTGTCGTCGGCGATCACGCACATCTCCGGCGTCAGCGTGTATTCGCGCCCGTCGAGCGCCAGCACCTTCTCGCCGTCCTTGGCGCGGCGCACGACGAGATTGCCGGCGACCTTGTTGGCGTCGAAGACGTGCAGCGGCCGGCCGCGGTCGAAGGTGACGTAGTTGGTGATGTCGACCAGCGCGCTGATCGGGCGCAAGCCGATGGCGAGCAGCCGTTGCTGCAGCCATTTCGGCGACGGGCCGTTCTTCACGCCCCTCACCAGCGTCAGCGCGAAGCCGGGGCAGAGCTCCGGCGCCTCGATCTTGACCTTGACCGGGCACATGCCTTCGCCGGCATGCGGCATGATCGCGCCGCCGGTGAGGCGGCCGAGCCCGCTCGCCGCGAGATCGCGGGCGATGCCGTAGACGCTGGTCGCGTCCGGCCGGTTCGGCGTCAGATTGATCTCGATGACCGGATCGTCGAGATGCGCGTAAGCCGCGAAGCTGGTGCCGACCGGCGCGTCCTCGGGCAGGTCGATGATGCCGTTGTGCTCGTCGGAGATTTCCAGCTCGCGCTCCGAGCACATCATGCCGTGGCTTTCGACGCCGCGGATCTTGCCGACGGAAAGCGTCACGTCGATGCCGGGAACATAGGTGCCGGGCGCGGCGAAGGCGCCGATCAGGCCGGCGCGGGCGTTCGGCGCGCCGCACACGACCTGCACCGGCGGCTTGCCGTCGCCGGTATCGACGGTCAGCACGCGCAGCCGGTCGGCGTCGGGATGCTGGACCGCCGTCAGCACCCTCGCGATGACGAAGGGCTTCAGGCTCGCCTTGTCGTCGACATGCTCGACTTCGAGACCGATCGCGGTCAGCCGCCCGACGATCTCGGCGAGCGAGGCGTCGGTCTCGAGATGATCCTTGAGCCAGGAGAGGGTGAATTTCATGGTTGTGTTCCGTCTGGTCTTTGCCCGTTGGGCCATTGTCCGTCTGGCCGGGGCACGCTGGTCCTGAGATGGCGCGGCAGGTCGTCCGGCATGTGCAGGAAGGGCAGTTGCTCGCGCACATGGGCATGCAGCGTCGGCTTGAAATAGGCCGGCATGTCCATCGAACCGAGCGTGAAATAGATGTGGCCCGCCAGCCGCTCGTCGACATAGGCGATCGGCGAGCCGCAGATGCCGCAGAACGAGCGCGTCACCGGGCCGTTCTCGAACGTCTTCAGCGCCTTGCCGTCCAACGCGACCTGGTCGGTCATGAAGCCGACAAAGGCCGACACCGGCGCGCCGCTGGCGCGCCGGCAATCGCTGCAATGGCAATAGCTGATGTGGTGCGGCTCGGCTGACGCTTCGAACCGCACCGCGCCGCAGCGGCAGCCGCCGGTGTGCGGGGCAGTCATGTCGACAGCCCCCCGAACAGCGTCGGCAGGTCGAGCGGGCGGAAGCCGTAATGCGCGAGCCAGCGTACATCGGCGTCGAAGAAGGCGCGCAGGTCCGGCATGCCGTATTTCAGCATGGCGATGCGGTCGATGCCCATGCCCCAGGCGAAGCCCTGGTACTCGTCGGGATCGAGCCCGCCGTGACGAAGCACGTTGGGATGCACCATGCCGCAGCCCAGGATCTCCATCCAGTCGGAGCCCTCGCCGAAGCGCACTTCGCCGGGCCGCGAACGGTCGCACTGGATGTCGACCTCGAGGCTCGGCTCGGTGAACGGGAAGAAGGACGGCCGGAAGCGCATCTTGACGCTCGGCACCTCGAAGAAGGCCTTGCAGAACTCCTCGAGCACCCACTTCATGTTGGCGATGTTGGCGGTTTTGTCGATCACCAGCCCCTCGACCTGGTGGAACATCGGCGAATGCGTGGCGTCCGAATCCTGCCGGTAGGTCTTGCCGGGGATGACGATGCGGATCGGCGGCTTCTGCCGCTCCATGGTGCGGATCTGCACCGGCGAGGTGTGGGTGCGCAAAAGCTTGCGCTCGCCCTTCTCGTCCGGCTGGAAGAAGAAGGTGTCATGCATCTCGCGGGCCGGGTGGCCTTCCGGGAAGTTCAGCGCGGTGAAATTGTAGTAGTCGGTCTCGACATCGGGACCCTCGGCGATGGCGAAGCCGAGATCGCCGAAGATCGCCGCGATCTCGTCGATGACCTGGCTGATCGGGTGGATGCGGCCGCGCTCGGCCGGCGACTGCCGCACCGGCAGCGTCACGTCGAGGGTCTCGGCCGCGAGCCTGGCGGCGATCGCCACGTCCTTCAGTTCCGCCTTGCGCGCCGTCAGCGCTTCGGTGACGCGATTCTTCAGCCCATTGATCGCCGGGCCCTTCACCTGCCGCTCCTCGGCGCTCATGGCGCCGAGCGTCTTCAGCATTTCGGAGACCGAGCCCTTCTTGCCCAGCGCCGAGACGCGCACCGCCTCGATCGCCTGCTCGTCGGCTGCCGAAGCGATATCGGCCATCAGGGAATTTTCGAGAGTTTCCATGTCGCTCATGTTCCGGAACCCGATTGGAAGCAAAGAAAAACCCGCGCCAGCCCTGCCAGCGCGGGTTTCCCAAATCAAGTGTCGAATATGCTTGGGAAGGCGCTGGTTAGGCTACAGCGCTCTCAAACGCATTCGGCGTCGTGTTCTTCAGGTATTCGAGCGCGACCTTGGCCTTGGCGACCAGTGCAGCGAAAGCCTGCGGCTCATGGATGGCCATGTCCGACAGGACCTTGCGGTCGATCTCGATGCCGGCCTTGTTGAGGCCGTCGATGAAGCGGCCATAGGTCAGGCCGTGCTCGTGGGTCGCCGCGTTGATGCGCTGGATCCACAGCGCGCGGAACGAGCGCTTGCGGTTCTTGCGGTCGCGGTAGGCGTACTGCAGCGACTTCTCCACCGCCTGCTTGGCGATGCGGATGGTGTTCTTGCGGCGGCCGTAGAAACCCTTGGCGGCTTTCAGGACCTTCTTGTGCTTGGCGTGGGCGGTGACGCCTCTCTTTACGCGTGCCATGTCATGATCTCCTTAAAACGCTGTTCCGGACCGAAATGCTTAAAGGCCGTTCGGCAGAAAATTCTTGATGACCTTCTTGCCGTCCGGTTCAGCCAGAACCATCGTGCCGCGGGCATCGCGAATGAACTTGTTGGAACGCTTGATCATGCCGTGGCGCTTGCCGGCGGCAGCCGACAGCACCTTGCCGGTGGCAGTAATCTTGAACCGCTTCTTGGCGGCCGATTTGGTCTTCATCTTGGGCATTTTGCTACTCCGTAATGTGGCGCACCATTGCGCTTCTTGTTCGCTTCGGGGCGACCAAAGCCCGAAAAGCAAATGAAACCGCCACGGCATGCCCTGCCGGGCGGTTTTCTTGGAACGGCGGTCCTATAGATCAAACAGGGCGCGCGCGCAACACCTCAACCGATGCGACGGTCTGTCCTGCCGGATACAAACTGCGGCCGGCGGGAACGCGTCGAGCTTCAGGTCAGGCCGAGTCGAAAATTGCGGGTTCCGAGAACCGGCCTACGCCGGCCGTAGCCTTCACAGAGCGAAGAGACTTATGAGGGCTTCGGCCGGCAAAGGCCGGAGCGGAGCGTACTTAAGGTACGTGAGCACCGGAAGCGCAGGAAGCCGCCGTTTGCAGACCGGCCTCACCTGAAGCTCGACCCGTTCCTACGGCAGCCTGAACCACACCGGCAGCATCCCCGACTGCTGCGCGCCGTCGATCAGCTCGAAGGCCGGCAGCGCCACCAGGAACACCAGCCCGTCGAGCAGCGTGTTCAACAAAAGGCGCGGCCTGAAGCTGCCGGTGTCGCCTTCCTGGTAGAGCGAGAGCTTCGGAAAGAAGCGCGGCACGCGCGCCAGATAGGCCTCGTAAGGAGCGCCGAGCGCCTGCCTGAGGAACTTCTCCTCGCGCAGGATGACGATATGGAATGCGCCCGCGCACAGAAGCGCGAACAGGACGATGCCGCTGAACGAGCCGATCTGCGCGCCGACGCCGGCGGCGGCCACGGTCGAGAACACATAGAGCGGGTTGCGGGTGATCGAATAGGGCCCGCCGCTGACCACCTCGGAGGACTTGCGCCCACCGATATAGAGCGTGGACCACAAGCGCCCGACGACACCGAGGAAGATCAAGAGCACGCCGAACATCTCGATCGACTCGTGCATCGGCGTGTCCGGGGGGAAAGTCGACTGGCCGAACAGCAATGCCGCGAACAGCATGACCACCAGCACCGCCAGCACCAGCCTGCGCATCTGCTGGTAGCCGCCCAGTCCGGCAGGCGGGTTGTCGTTGGCGAATTTCACGTCATCGACCATGATTTGCAGTCCGATCGTCGAGGGGTTGGCGGCGATCGGATAAGGCGCCCGGCCGATCGTCGGGACGCCGTGCTCCGCAATTCAGGCGGATTTTGGAGCACGATGCCGTAGGAGCCGGTCAACTCTATTTCCCGAAACCGTGATGGATGCGACCTGTTCGGGAACCGCTCCTATCGGAACAGGCAAGGAAAGGCGAAGGCGCCCGCCGGTCAGCGGGGCGCCAGCACCATCATCATCTGGCGGCCTTCGAGCTTCGGCTCGGCCTCTACCTTGGCGATCGGCGCCACTTCCTCGCGCACCTTGTTCAGGAGCTGCATGCCGAGCTCCATATGCGCCATCTCGCGGCCGCGGAAGCGGAGCGTCAGCTTGACCTTGTCGCCTTCCTCGAAGAAGCGCCGCACGGCCTTCATCTTGGTTTCGTAGTCATGGCTGTCGATGTTCGGGCGCATCTTGATCTCCTTGATCTCGATGACCTTCTGGTTCTTGCGCGCTTCGGCCGCCTTCTTCTGGTTGGCGTATTTCAGCTTGCCGAGATCGAGGATCTTGACGACGGGCGGCACGGCATTGGGCGATATCTCGACGAGATCGAGCCCGGCCTCTTCGGCCAGCAGCAATGCGTCGTTGATGGAAACATCGCCTCGGTTCTGGCCTTCGGCGTCGATAAGCTGGACCCGGGGGACCCGGATGTCTCGGTTGGAGCGCGGACCGTCCTTAGTGGGGGCCGCTGCTTTGAAAGGTCTGCGAATGGTCGTGGTCTCCTCGGCCGTTTCGTTCAGGGTTCTTTGAGTTCAATTGCTTGGACGCGCCTATGTGGTGAGCGCGCGGCCGGAGTCAATAGCACAGCCTCGCCAGGAAATCACCTGCAAGTGTGCCATCGCCTGCACCAAGCGAAGAAACGGCCCGAGCACTTTCCGGCGAACCGCCGGTTGTGCCAAAAGACCGGCCTGGAAGGACAAGGTCATGAACGCCAGCACACCAGTTTTCATCGACGTCGACGGGTCGGAGATCGCCGTCAGGCACGTACCGGGTTCAGCGCCGGGCATCGTCTGGCTGGGCGGCTACAAATCCGACATGCTGGGCACCAAGGCCGAGGCGCTGTCGGCCTGGACGGGTAGCGAAGGCCGCGCCTGTCTGCGCCACGATTATTCCGGGCATGGTGAGTCGGGCGGCGATTTCGCCGCCGGCACGATCTCGAAATGGCTGGCCGAAAGCCTCGCCGTCTTCCGGCGCTTCGGCAAGGGCAAGCAGATCCTGGTCGGCTCCTCGATGGGGGCATGGATCGCGCTGCGCATGGTGGAGGAATTGCGCAAGGCGGGCGACACCAGCGTCGCCGGCCTTGTGCTGCTTGCGCCGGCGCCGGACTTTACTGTCGAATTGATCGAACCGGTGCTGACCAAGGCACAGAAGCGCGACCTTTCGAAAAAGGGATATTTTGAGGAGCCGTCCGACTATTCGGCCGAGCCCTACATCTACACGCGCGCGCTGATAGAGGACGGCCGCGCCAACCGGGTGATGACCGGACCGATCGACACCCATTGCCCCGTGCATATCCTGCAGGGCCTGGCCGATTCCGACGTGCCGTCCGGCCATGCGCTGAAGCTCGCGGCCCTTCTGCCGGCGGACGACGTCACGCTGTCGCTGATCCCCGACGGCGACCATCGCCTGTCCCGCCCCGAGGATCTCGACATGCTCAAGCGCGCCGTCGGCGACATGGTCCAGCGGGTCGCCTGACGATGCGAATTTCCATCCCGATATCGGCCTTCGTCGCGGCGATCGTCGGCTTCGGCGGCACGCTGGCCATCGTCATTGCCGCCGCCAAGGCGATAGGCGCCACCCAGATCGAGACCGCGAGCGGGGTCACGGCGATCTGCCTGGCCATGGCCGTCGAATGCCTGTGGCTGTCCTGGCGCACCAGGATGCCGGTCATCACCGCCTGGTCGACGCCCGGCCTGGCGCTGATCGCCGCCTCCAGCGGCTTCACCATGCCGCAAGCCGTCGGCGCCTTCATTGTTACCGGCGTCCTGTTGATCGCCACCGGCCTGTTCAAGCCGCTGACCCGGCTGATCGCCATGATTCCCGCCTCGGTGGCTTCCGGCATGCTGGCCGGCATCCTGGTCGGCTTCGGCATCAATGCGGTGAAGGCCATTCCGACCGATCCCTGGCTGATCCTGCCGCTGATCGCCGCTTTCTTCGTCATCCGGCTGTTCAACCCGGCGGTGTCGGTGCTGGTGGTGCTGATCGGCGGCGGCCTTGCCGCCTTCCTCACCGGCCGCGTCGGCGGCCTGCCGGCGCCGGAACTGTCGACGCTGACGCTGATTGCGCCGCAGTTCAGCGCCTCGGCAATCGTCGGCCTGGCCCTGCCGCTCTACCTCGTCACCATGGCCTCGCAGAACCTGTCCGGCCTCGCCGTGCTGAAGGCGGCAGGCTACCATCCCGAACCCGGCCCGCTGATCGGCGTCACCGGCTTTTTTTCGCTGCTTTCGGCGCCGTTCGGCGCTTCGACCACCAATCTGGCGGCGATCTCGGCCGCCATCTGCACCGGCCCGGATGTCCATCCCGACCCCGGCGAGCGCTGGAAGACCGGCCCGTTCTATGCGCTCGCCTACCTGGTCTTCGCCATCTTCGGCGCCTCGCTGGTGGCGATCTTCGCCGTCCTGCCGCAGAGCCTGATCGTGCTGGTCGCCGGCCTGGCGCTGATGGCGCCTTTAGCCAACGCGCTGTCGATTGCGCTCCACGACACGGGCGAGCGCATGCCGGCCACCGTCACCTTCGCGGTAACGGCCTCGGGGCTCACGCTCTTCGGCGTCGGCGCGGCGTTTTGGGGGCTAGTTGCCGGAATGGCCGTGCTTTTCCTCGAAAAGCTCAAAAAGCGATAATCATTTCAGCGGTTTCGCCGGTTTTGGGCGGCTTTGCCTTGAATCGCCGATTTCGCCTTCCCATTTCGATTCCACGCAGCCGGTTTGGCTGTTTCCAACGGAAGGATTGGGAGAAAATGAACACAACCGCATTGATCCGTCCGGCCTGGACGCCGGCGACCATCGCGCTGATGGTGATCGGCTTCATGGTGTTCTGGCCGCTCGGCTTCGCCATGCTCGCCTACATCATCTGGGGCGACCGGCTCGACGGCTTCAAGCGTGACGTCAACCGCGCCACCGACGGCATCTTCGCCGGCTGCCGCCGCAGCTCCGACAAAGCTGCCCGCTGGGGCCATGGCTCGTCCCGCACCGGCAACGTCGCTTTCGACGACTGGCGCGAGAAGGAGCTGGAGCGCCTCGCCGAGGAGCGCCGCAAGCTTGACGAAATGCTGAACGAGTTCGACGAGTATGCCCGCGAGCTGCGCCGCGCCAAGGATCAGGAAGAGTTCGACCGCTTCATGGCTGAACGCAACAAGCGGACTGCGCCGACCGCCACGAACGATACGGCCGGAAAGACTGCCCCAAATCACGACAAGGGTACCAACCTGCTTGACGACTGAGGCTAGGCGACAGGCCCCGGTATGATATGCGGCGTCGCGCAAGCGGCGCCGTTTCTTTTTTGTTCTCTTTGTGGCTTCCCTCCTCTGGCCGTTTTCCTCGAATCGCGTATCGTCCAGCCATGTCCATCGGCTTCTTTCGCAACCTGACCAAGCCCAAGCCCGCTCCCGTCGTGGAGCGCGAGCACTGCGTCGCCGGCCGCACGCTGCCGCTCAAGATCGTCGAGAGCGCCAGGGCCCGGCGGCTGACGCTGCGCATCGATTCGGGCGGCCAGGGCCTGCGCATCACCGTGCCGCCCGGCTTGCGCCGCGGCGAGGTGGAGAAGTTCCTCGACCGTCATCAGGACTGGCTGGAGCAGCGCCTGGCCAAGGTGCCGACGCGCCCGCAGGTCAGGCCCGGCATCAAGGTCCCGATTCGCGGCGTGCCGCATCGCATCGTCCATGAGCCGGCGAAACGCGGCACCGTCACCATCGCGCGCGATGATCGCGGCCCGCTGCTGATCGTCCATGGCGAGCGCGTGCACCTGCCGCGCCGAATCGCCGACTACCTGAAACGCGAGGCCAAGCGCGAGATCGAGAAGCTGGTGGTCAAGCACACCGAAGCGATCGGCAAGCGCGCCAAGGCGATCCGGTACAAGGATACCTCCAGCCGCTGGGGATCATGCACCTCGGAGGGCAATCTCTCCTTCTCGTGGCGCATCATGATGGCGCCGCCGCCGGTGATAAACTACCTGGTGGCGCATGAGGTCGCGCATCTGAAGGAGATGAACCACGGCCCGAAATTCTGGAAGCTGTGCGAAAAGCTCTGTCCCGACACCGAGCGTTGCAAGGACTGGCTGAAGCGCAACGGCGGCGCCCTGCAGGCGATCGTGTTCGAGTAGGCGGTGAAGCTGCGGCGGGCGATAGGATGCTCAATCATCGTTCGCCGCGTTGAGCTCCTCCGGCCGCAACCCTTCCTCGCTCGGATGCGGCCAGGGCAGGAAATTGCTGTCGAAGGCATCGCTGCCGAAATAGTCGAGCGCCCGGTGCGCCTCGGCGCCGTTGAAGTCGGACTTCGCCATCAGATGGACGATCACCTCGCGCGCCTGCGCGATCTTCTGCCTGAGTTCGGCGACGGTCTGGTCGGCCATGGTCGTCTGCTCCCGCCTGCATTGCCTTAGATTCAAGTTAGCGCTTTCTGATCGCCCGGCAACAGCATGCTTTTTCTCGACTCTTCGGCCGTTTCGTGCCAATCCCGCGCCATGACGCTCGACATCAAGATCTGCGGGTTGAAGACCGATGCCGCGATGTCCGCCGCCCTTGCCGGCGGCGCCAGCCATGTCGGCTTCATCTTCTTCGCCAAAAGCCCGCGCTTCATCGAACCTGCGGACGCCGGTCGGCTGCGCCAGGCGGCAACCGGAAAGGCCAAGGCGGTCGCCGTCACCGTCGATGCCGACGATGCCTTCCTGGACGAGATCGTCGCCAAAATGCGCCCCGACATGCTGCAGCTGCATGGATCCGAAACCCCCGCGCGGGTGGCGGAGCTGAAGGCGCGCTACGGCCTGCCGGTCATGAAGGTGCTGTCGGTCAGCGAAGCGGCCGATCTCGAACGGATCAAACCCTATATCGGCATCGCCGACCGCCTGATGTTCGACGCCAAGCCGCCCAAGGGGTCGCAATTGCCGGGCGGCAACGGCGTCGCCTTCGACTGGCGCATCCTTGCCGGCCTTGACGCCGGCCTCGATTACATGCTTTCCGGAGGGCTCAACGCCGCCAATGTCGGCGATGCCCTGAGACTGGCCAATCCGCCCGCGATAGACATCTCGTCGGGCGTGGAAAGCGCTTCGGGCGTCAAGGATCCGGCGCTGATCGAGCAGTTTTTCCGGGCCGTCAGGGCCGCGCGCGACGATCGCGCCGCCTGAACAACTCAAAGGCCAATATTTAGGAGATCGGCGATGAACAAGCCGGCCATGCCCAATTCCTTCCGAACCGGGCCCGACGAGCAGGGCATGTTCGGCATTTTCGGCGGCCGCTTCGTCGCCGAGACGCTGATGCCGCTGATCCTCGATCTCGAAGAGCAGTGGAACAAGGCCAAGAACGATCCGGAGTTCAAGGCCGAGCTGCAGAACCTGTCCACCCACTATGCCGGGCGGCCCTCGAAACTCTATTTCGCCGAAGGCCTGACGAAACATCTCGGCGGCGCCAAGGTCTACTTCAAGCGCGAGGACCTGAACCACACCGGCTCGCACAAGATCAACAACTGCCTCGGCCAGATCCTGCTCGCCAAGCGCATGGGCAAGAAGCGCATCATCGCCGAGACCGGCGCCGGCCAGCACGGCGTCGCCTCGGCGACCGTGGCGGCCCGCTTCGGCTATCCTTGCGTCGTCTACATGGGCGCCACCGACGTCGCCCGCCAGAGCCCCAACGTCTTCCGCATGAAGCTGCTCGGTGCCGAGGTGCGGCCGGTCACCGCCGGCCACGGCACGCTGAAGGATGCAATGAACGAGGCCCTGCGCGACTGGGTCACCAATGTCGAGGATACCTATTACCTGATCGGCACCGCCGCCGGCCCGCATCCCTATCCGGAACTGGTGCGCGAGTTCCAGTCGGTGATCGGCACGGAAGCCCGCGCCCAGATACTGGAGCAGGAAGGCCGGCTGCCGGACGTCCTCATCGCCGCCGTCGGCGGCGGCTCCAACGCCATCGGCCTGTTCCATCCCTTCCTCGACGACAGCCAGGTCCGCATCATCGGCATCGAGGCCGGCGGCCGCGGCCTCGACGGCGTCGAGCACTGCGCCTCGATGAATGCCGGCAAGCCAGGCGTGCTGCACGGCAACCGCACCTATCTGTTGCAGAATTCGGACGGCCAGATCCTCGACGGTCATTCGATCTCGGCCGGCCTCGATTATCCTGGTGTCGGGCCCGAGCATTCCTGGCTGCGCGACACGGGCCGCGTCCAGTATGAGCCGATCCTCGACGACGAGGCGCTGGAAGCCTTCCAGCTGACCACCCGCGTCGAAGGCATCATCCCGGCGCTGGAATCGGCGCACGCCATCGCGCATGCGATGAAGATCGTGCCGTCAATGGACAAGGATCAGATCGTCATCGTCAACCTGTCTGGCCGCGGCGACAAGGACGTGCACACGGTGGCCAAGATGCTGGGCATGGAGATCTGACAATGACCACCCGCATCGACCGCCGCATGGCGAAATTGAAGTCCGAAGGCCGCCCGGCTCTCGTCACCTACATCATGGGCGGCGATCCTGATTACGATACCTCGCTGTCCATCATGAAGGCACTGCCCACCTCGGGCGCCGACGTCATTGAGCTCGGCATGCCCTTCTCCGATCCGATGGCCGACGGCCCGGCCATCCAGGCGGCGGGTCTCAGGGCGCTGAAAGGCGGCCAGACGCTGGTCAAGACGTTGAAGATGGCGTCCGAATTCCGCGCCGGCGACGACGAGACGCCGATCGTTTTGATGGGCTACTACAATCCGATCTACATCTACGGCGTCGATCGCTTCCTCGTCGATGCCAAGGCGAGCGGCATCGACGGCCTGATCGTCGTCGACCTGCCGCCCGAGATGGACGAGGAGCTTTGCATCCCGGCGCTGAAGGCCGGCATCAACTTCATCCGCCTGGCGACGCCGACCACCGACGACAAGCGCCTGCCCAAGGTTTTGGAGAACACCTCCGGCTTCGTCTATTACGTCTCGATGACCGGCATCACCGGCTCCGCCCTTGCCGACACTGCCAAGGTTGCGGCGGCGGTCAAGCGCATCAAGGGCCACACCGCGCTGCCGGTCTGCGTCGGCTTCGGCGTCAAGACCGCCGAGCAGGCGCGGGTGATCGGCGCCTCGGCCGACGGCGTCGTCGTCGGAACCGCCATCGTCAACGCGGTCGCCAATGTGCTCGGACCCAAGGGCGAGAAGACCGCCGATCCGGCCGAAGCCGTCGCCACGCTGGTCAGCGGCCTTGCCCAGGGCGTCCGTACGGCCCGCCTTGCTGCCGCCGAATAGTTTTCCTACCTCTTCGTCAGGACAGGAGCCGAAGCGATGAACTGGATCACGAACTACGTTCGCCCGAAGATCAATTCGATGCTCGGCCGGCGCACCGACATGCCGGAAAACCTCTGGATCAAGGATCCCGAGACCGGCGAGATGATCTTCCACAAGGATCTCGAATCCAACCAGTTCGTCATCCCGTCCTCCGGCCATCACATGAAGATCTCGGCCAAGGAGCGGCTGAAATACTTCTTCGACGACGGCAAATACGAGACGCTGGAAAACCCCAAGGTCGTCCAGGACCCGCTGAAGTTCCGTGACGAGAAGCGCTACACTGACCGCCTGAAGGAGGCGAAGGCCAAGACCGGCCTCGAAGATGCGATCCTCAACGCCGCCGGCACCATCGATGGCCTGCCGGTCATCGTCACCGTGCAGGATTTCGCCTTCATGGGCGGCTCGCTCGGCATGGCGGCGGGCGATGCCATCGTGCATGCTTTCGAGGTTGCCCTGCAGCGCAGGCGCCCGCTGATCCTGTTTGCTGCCTCCGGCGGCGCCCGCATGCAGGAAGGCATCCTGTCGCTGATGCAGTTGCCGCGCACCACGGTGGGCGTCGACCGGCTGAAGGAAGCCGGCCTGCCCTACATCGTCGTGCTCACCAACCCGACCACCGGCGGCGTCACCGCGTCCTACGCCATGCTGGGCGACGTCCACATTGCCGAGCCCGGCGCGCTGATCGGCTTTGCCGGGCCGCGCGTCATCGAGCAGACCATCCGCGAGAAGCTGCCCGACGGCTTCCAGCGCGCCGAGTATCTGATGGAGCACGGCATGGTCGACATGGTGGTCTCGCGTCTGGAGATGCGCCAGACCATCGCGCGGCTGCTGAGGATGCTGCTCAAGGTGCCGGCCGCCGAGAAGCCGGTGGAGCCTGAGATCCTGCCGCCGGCGCTGCCCCAGCCGGAAGCGCGGCCGCACGCCTGACGCGACATCGTTCGCTGCGAACCGCGATTGCGCGCCAGCCGCGGTGCGCAGTAGCTACTAGATGGCGCATGATCCTTTCCGAAAACCGATTTCCGGTTTTCGGGGTCATGCGCTAGGATTCCGCCATGACAACGCTCGCCGCCGACCGCGAAATCGAACATCTGATGACGCTCCACCCGAAAGGCTTCGACCTTTCGCTGGACCGCATCACCCGCCTGCTAGAGCGTCTTGGCGATCCGCAGGACCGGCTGCCGCCGGTCATCCATATCGCCGGCACCAACGGCAAGGGCTCCTGCGCCGCCTTCGCGCGCGCGCTGCTGGAGGCGGCCGGCCACCTTGTCCACGTGCACACCTCGCCGCATCTGGTGAACTGGCACGAGCGCTACCGGCTGGCGGCCGAGGGCGGCGGCAAGCTGGTCGACGATCAGGTCTTTGCCGAGGCGATCGCGCGCGTGGCGAAGGCCAATGGAGGCCAGAAGATCACCGTCTTCGAGATACTGACCGCCGTCACGTTCATTTTGTTTTCCGAGCATTCGGCCGAAGCCGCGATCATCGAGGTCGGTCTCGGCGGCCGGTTCGATGCCACCAATGTCATCGGGCGGCCCGCTGTCTCGGTGATCATGCCGATATCGATGGATCATGAAGCCTATCTCGGCGATCGCGTCGAACTGATCGCCGCTGAAAAGGCCGGCATCATGAAGCGCGGCTGCCCGGTGGTGATCGGCGCGCAGGAAAGCGAGACGGCGCTCGAGGTGCTGATCGAGACCGCCGAGCGGCTCGACTGCCCGACCGTCGTCTACGGCCAGGATTTCCTGGCCTTCGAGGAAAATGGCCGCCTGGTCTATCAGGACGAGGACGGCCTGATGGACCTGCCGCTGCCGCGCCTGCCGGGGCGGCACCAGTTCGCCAATGCCGCCGCGGCGATCGCCGCGGTCAAGGCGGCCGGCTTCGAGATCGGTCACCGCGCCGCCGAAAAGGCGATGGCCAAAGTCGCCTGGCCGGCCCGGATGCAGAAATTGTCGCAGGGCAGCCTGGTGGACCTGGCGCCCAAGGGCGCCGAGATCTGGCTCGACGGCGGCCACAATCCAGGCGCCGGCGTCGTCATCGCCGAGGCGTTGGCCGAGCAGGAGGAAAGGAACCCGCGGCCGCTGATCCTCATCTCCGGCATGATCAACACCAAGGACCAGACCGGCTATTTCAGCGCCTTCAAGGGGCTCGCCCGGCATGTCTACACCGTGCCGGTGAGTACGAGCGATGCCGGCGTGCCGAACGACGAGCTGGCGCTGCGCGCCACCGAGGCCGGCCTGTCCGCCGAGCCGGTCGGCTCGGTCGCCAACGCGCTGATGCTGTTGCGCGACAGCTGGGACGGCCCGGCGCCGCGCATCCTGATCGGCGGCTCGCTCTATTTCGCCGGCGCGGTGCTGGACGAGAACGGCACGCCGCCGACTTAAGCAATTCCAGGAAAAGTGCGTAGCGGTTTTCCGTCCGGAATTGCGCAAACAAAAACAGCAATTCCAGGAAAAGTGCGTAGCGGTTTTCCGTCCGGAATTGCGCAACGTGACAAAACAACTCAGGAAAAGAGCCTGGGACATTTCGGCGGGGGCCGAAAGGAACCGGTCGTGATCAGAGTGAAACAACTCGCCCATGTCTGCATCTTCGCGCACGACCTGGAGGCGACGCGCAGCTTCTACCGCGACGTGCTCGGCATGGACACGCGGTTCAGCTTCCTGCGCGACGGCAAGGTCTTCGGCTTCTATCTCGATTGCGGCGGCCGCAGCCATGTCGAGGTGTTCGAGAAAATCGAGGCCAGCTACAGCGGGATGAACCAGATCAACCACTTGTGCCTGGAGGTGGAGGATATCGAGGCGGCAATCGCCCATATCCGGTCGAAAGGCTTCGATGTGACGCCGAAGAAGCTCGCCTGCGACGACACTTTTCAAGCCTGGATCACCGACCCGAACGGCGTGCGGATCGAGCTGTTCGAATATACCGCCAAAAGCGCGCAATTCGCCGGGGGCGACCGCGTCGCCGACTGGTGACGGCGTTTACTTCAGCTCGATTTCGATGAACGCGTATTCGCCGTCATTCGCGTTGATGACGTCGTGCTCGACGCCTTCCCTGCGGAAATAGGGCGCGCCTTTCTTCATCTCGGCGAAGGTGGTGCCGTCCTTGGTCACCAGCTTCACCTTGCCGTCCATCAGCGGCACGACGACATAATCGTGGCCGTGGCGGTGCCAGCCGGTGTTGGCGCCGGGCGCGAAGCGGTATTCGGTGACGATGACCCGCTCATTGTCGACGAAGACTGTGGCCTTGGCTGTTCCGGTCATGAACTCCTCCTTTTCTTGTAAGAGAGGAGATGGCAGGTCTCGGCGTCAGGGCCAGAGCGCCGTCAGCGATGGCGCCAAGAAGGTCAGGAAAAAGCCCGGCACGATGGCCGGGCTCATCAGTCGAATCTTTGGCTTGGCTCAGGCGAGGCTGCCGTTGATCCAGTGCGACAGCGCGGTCTTCGGCGCCGCGCCCACCTTCATGTCGGCCACTTCGCCGCCCTTGAAGATCATCAGCGTCGGGATCGAGCGCACGCCATACTGCGCGGCCAACTCGGGGTTCTCGTCGATGTTGAGCTTGGCGACCTTGACCTTGGAGCCCAGCTCGTTGGCGATCTCTTCCAGCGACGGGCCGATCATCTTGCACGGGCCGCACCATTCCGCCCAGAAATCCACCACGACCGGCTCCTTGGCGTTGAGCACATCGGCCTGGAAATTGCCCTTGTCAACCTTGACGGTGGCCATGCTGAAATCCTTTCGAAAACTCGGGTTGCACCAAATGTGGTGGTTGTGGCGGCGATCTTCAAGCAGTTCTTGTGTCACGCTCCCGTGAGTCGGGCAAGGGCATCGTCCATGGCCTTTGCCGGCAGCTCGATCAGGCGTGGCGCCTCGGTGAAGAGCAGTGCAGCCGACACCTCGCGGCCGGGATAGAGCGGCTTGAGCAGCGCGCGGTAGAGCGCGAGCTGCAGCACGTAAGCCGGCGGCACCTCGGCCAGGCTCGCGGGCGCCGGCCGGTTGGTCTTGTAGTCGACGATCGAGACTTTTTCCGGCGTGACGGCCAGCCGGTCGATCTTGCCGGAGATGGAGCGCAGCGTGCCTTTCACGTCCAGGCTGCCCATGACCGCGACCTCGGCCCGCGAGGACGGCGAGAACAGCGCGCCGAAGCGGCTGTCGGACAGGATCGAAAGCACCGCTTCCAACGCCTTGTCGCGCTCCTCGGCCGGCCAATCGGCGCCGGCGCGCGCCAGATAGCGTTCCGCGGCGTTAGGCCTTTCATCCTCGCCGATGCCGGGCAGCATCTGCAGCAATTTGTGCAGGGCCAGCCCGCGCATCACGGCAAAGCCGGGCTCGGCCACGGCGTCGAGCACCGGCGAGCGTGTGTCGGGCAAGCTTTGCGTCGTCTCCTCGATCAGCGCCGAGGCGCCGGAGGGCGACAGCGGTCGCGGCAGCTCCTCATAAGGCGGCACAGGCCGGAACAGGCCGTCCGGCAGCGGCGCCGCGTGATCGAATGGCGTTGTCTCGTCGGCCCGCGCGAAAGCCACCGGCGGCAGCTTGGTCATGTGGAAGCGATGCACGGCCACCTCGGCCGCCGCCGGGTGCCGGCGCTCTGCGCTTTCGGGCGCACCCAGCAGCGCCCGGCTGACGATCGAATGCCAGGTTCCGGTGCTCGGCGCCCGCTTGCCGTGATAGCCGCAGACGATCAGCCGGTCCTCGGCGCGCGTCATGCCGACATAGAGCAGCCGCCGGTATTCGTCGTCGGCAAGCTCGCGCGCCCGCGCCGAGGCCGCCCGCGAAACCCCATTGGCGACGTCGCTGGCCGAGCGCCAGAGATAGCCCTTGCCCTTCCACTCAGCGCCCGAGCCTTCGAAGGCCATCAGCCGCGGCAGATGCTGGTCGCTGAACGGCGCCGAGCCGCCATCGACCAGGAAAACGACAGGCGCTTCCAGGCCTTTCGCGGCATGCACGGTCATGACGCGCACCTCGTCGCGGGTCTGGTCCATCTCGCGCTTGATCTCGGGGCCCGCGTTTTCGAGCGTCGAGAGGAAGGATTCCAGCCCCGGCAGGCCGGTGCGCTCCTCGGCCAGGCAGAAGCTCAGGAATTCGTCGAGAATGTCGCCGGCTTCCGGCCCGAGCCGGGCCGTCATCCTGCGCCGCAGGCCATCGCGCGAAAGCGCCGCGGCATAGAACTCGAACACCGGCTTGAAGGCGACCTCGTTCGCCCAGGCGTCGAGGCGGCTGACGATAGCGGCAAGGGCCTCGTCTCCGACAGCATTCTGCCTCAGCGAGGCGATCAGCGACTGGCCTTTCGGTCTCTCGCCGGCGAGCGCAAGCAAGGTCTCTTCCGAAACCTCGAAGATCGGGCTGCGCAGCACCGCGGCCAGGGACAGGTCGTCCTCCGGCTGGATCAGGAAATGGCCAAGCGCGATCAGGTCCTGCACGGCGATATGGCCGGGCAGCCTCAGCCTGTCGGCGCCGGCGACCGGGATCTGCCGGTTCTTGAGGCTGCGCGACAACGCGTGCACGAAGCGGTCGCGCTTGCGCACCAGGACAAGGATGTCGCCGGCGGTCAGCTTCCGGCCCTTGCCCTCGATGATTTCGCCATTGCGCAGCCAGTTCTGGATGGTCGTTGCCACATGCTCCGCCACGCGCACGGCGGGCGCGCTGGCATGGTTGACCGGCAAGGTCCAGTCGTCCGGCTCCTCGACCATTTCGGCGCCGATCGAAGGCCACAGCTCGACATAGCCCGGCGCGTCGTTGCGGATCGCCTTGTGGCTGAGCGGATCGGGATCGTGGCTGATGCCGCGCCGCACAGCAGGCTCGGCAAAGACGCGGTCGACGGCGGCCAGCACGTCGTCGCTGGAGCGGAACGACCAGGTAAGCTTCAGGTCGGCGAAGGCGGCTTCGGCGTCGCGCACCCGGCCGGCAAACAAAAGCCGGCTCTCGGCAAAGGAATCCGGCGCCGCGCCCTGGAAGGAATAGATCGACTGCTTTTCGTCGCCGACGGCGAATACCGTGCGCTTGACCGCTTCGCGCTGCCCGAGCCCGGCAAAGAACTCTTCCGTCAGCTTCTTCACCACCTCCCACTGGTCGGGGCTGGTGTCCTGCGCCTCGTCGAGCAGGATGTGGTCGATGCCCTGGTCGAGCTTGAACTGCACCCAGGGGCCGGCATCGGGCCGAGACAAAAGACTGACCGTGCGGGTGATCAGGTCGTTGAAGTCGAGGAAGCCGCGGCTTCGCTTCAGCTGCTCGTAGCGGGCGATCAGCCAGCCGGCGACGGTGAGCGCGGCGGCCGTGCCTTCGAGCATGCGGAACAGCGCCAGCCGGTCCGACACGTCGAGGATCGCCTTGGCCGCCGTCAGGTAGCGCTCGGGCAGGTCGGGCAGCCGGTCGACCAGGGCCTTCTTGAAGATCTTCGGCGGATCGTAGGGGTCGCCGTCGGAGCGCAGAAACCCCTTGGCAAGCAGGCCCAGCCGCCGGATCGGGTCGGCCTCGGCAAAGGCGCCCTGCGCGTAAGGCAGCACGTTGTTCAGCACCTGCCGTGCGTCGGCGGCTTCAGCGGCGCGCGCGAACTCGGCGAACTGGCCGGGCGCAAAGCCCGGCAGCGGCCAGACGGAAGCGGCGATGTCCTCGGCCGTCTGCCCAGGCCTGAAGCCGAATTCGGCAAATAGCGGCCGGAAATCACGGCCCTTGCCGATCTTGGCGATGAAGCCGCGCAATTCGTCGCGCTTGCCGACGATCTCGGAAAGCAGCATGTCGAGCCCGAATTCGCCGCCGCGCTCCAGCACCGTTGCAAAGGCTCCCGCCAGACCCTCGACGCCGGCGCCCGCGCCCGAAATCATGTCGCGGCGGGCATCGGCGAACAGCGAGGCCTCCATCTGCGGATCGAGCATCTCGAAATGCGCCGGGATGTTGGCCTCGAGCGGAAACTGGTGCAGCACCGATTCGCAGAAGGCGTGGATGGTCTGGATTTTCAGCCCGCCCGGCGTCTCAAGCGCCTCGGCGAACAATCGGCGCGCGCGCCGCATGGTGTTGCGGTCGGCGCCGCGCCCGTCGAGCGCCGCGATCCGCGACGCAAGCTCAGGATCGGGCAGGGCGGTCCATTCCGACAGCGTCGAGAACACCCGGTTCGACATGTTGGCCGCGGCGGCGCGCGTATAGGTCAGGCACAGGATCTTCGATGGATCGGTGCCGTTGAGCAGAAGCCGGATGACGCGCTGCGCCAGCACATGCGTCTTGCCCGAGCCGGCATTGGCCGAAACCCAGGCGGAATTTTGCGGGTCGGAGGCCCGTGCCTGGCTGGCGGCGGTATCGGAGGGGATCGGATATTTCATCCTTCCGCCTCGTCCTCGCTTGCGCCGCCGGCCGACCATTCGAGCACACGGGCGAGATGGTCGTAATCGCCATCGGCCTCGCCCTCGCGGAAAGGCAGCGCGCGAGACAGATAGCCCGTCTGCGGGTCGGCATAGTGTAAGAGCAATCGCTCCAGCCGCGCCCAGGCCTCCTCGGCAAGCTCGTTGGCGGTCTTCGGCTTGCGGTTGTATTCGAGGATCGATTCCTCGAACACCTCGCCGTTCGGCTTCAGCCGCACGAAGGCAAGCTGCGAAGGTTCGCAGATGCCGAGCTCCTTGAAGGCGCCGCGCCGCAGCAGCGCGCCCTCGAGCGCGAGTTGCGGCGACAGAAGCGTGTGCGCCTGCGCCTTCGAGGGCGAGGAGCCGGTCTTATAATCGAGGATGTCGGCCATGCCGCCTGCCAGCAGGTCGACGCGGTCGGCATAGCCGGAGAGCGTGACGCCGGTGCGGCCGACGACGGTCCTTTCGGCGCGCTCCTCGGCATGGCGTCTGGCGACGGCGTCGGCGCGGGTATGCTCCCATTCGATGATGTTTTCGGCGAGCTTTTGGAAGCGCGGCCACCACACCGCCTCGATGTCTGGCGGAAGCGCTGCTGCGGCAAATGCGATACGCCCGGCTTCGATGAGGCTCGCCAGTGCGCCCGGCGCCCTTGGATCCTCCACCCGCCGTGAGAACAGATGCAGGATTTCGTGGAACAGTGTGCCACGTTCGGCAGCGCCCGGGTCGCGGATCACCGGGTCGAGCGGCATCAGGCCGAGAATGCGCCGGGCATAGATCGCATAGGGGTCGCGGCGCAGCGTCTCGATCTCGGTGACCGAGAAATGCTGCGGCCGCAGGTGCAGCGGCGGCTTCGGCTGCGGGCGGGCCGCGAAATCCTTCCTTTCGCCGGCGTCGAGCGCCCGTGCCCAGGCAAGCAGCGTGTCGCCGCGCCGGCCAAGCACCGTCGCCTGGTCCCTGCCGATGAAGGTGAGGATGCGCTGCAGCCAGCGCGACGGCACCGCCGGCGCGTCGCCGGATCGCGCCGAGCGCGTCAGCAGCACCGTTTCAGTGCCCATCGCCATCTGGAAGTCATGTGCGGCAAGGCCGATGCGCCGCTCGGGCGGTTCAAGGTCGATGCCGGTCTTCATCAGCCGCGACATGAAGCGGTCGCTCTCGGGCTTGCGCGGCCACACGCCTTCGTTGAGCCCGCCGATGACGAGCGTGTCGACGTTCTGCAATCGGGCTTCCAGCGCGCCCCAGATGGCGATGTTGCGGTCGGCGCCTTGCGCCGGCTTGACCGTTTCCGGCGCGATCAGCGCTTCCATCACGTCCGGCCATTCGCTCGCCGCGAGGGCGAAAGGCGAGGATGCCGCGACCAGCCCGCGCAGCAGCGCGGCGAGTTTCTCGCCCGCGTCGCCGGCATAGAGGTCGGTCAGGTTGCCGTCGGCCGCGCGGCCAAGGCCTTCCAGTGCCACGACGCTCGCCCGCGTCAGCGTCGCGATGCCGGCATGCTGCTCGCCGCGCACGGTCGTGAGCGGCGAGAGCGCGTCGGTAAGACGGCTAAGCACGTCCCGCGCCTGCTCGATGCCGCGCACGGTAAGGCGCGGGAACCAGAATGGCGGACGGCTCTCGCCACTGAGACCGGCGAGCCGCGTCTCGAAAAGCTCGCCCAGCGACGCGATGTCCGGCCGGCCGGTGCCGCCGCGCAAGGCAACCAGCTCTATCAGCTCGGCCGCCTTGCGGACGATCCGGCGTTCGAGGCCGAAGCCAAGCAGCGGATGCTTGAGCAGCGACAGCAGACCTACCGGATCGCCGGGCCGGAACGCGGCGTTGAGCGCCAGCCGGAGCAGGCTGGCCGCCGGCGTATTGCTGAGCGGCGCGCCGCCGGAATCATCGGCAACGACCCCAAAGCGCAGCAGTTCCGCCGAGACGCGTCGCGCCAGCGCCCGATCGCCGGTGACGAGCGCCGCGCGCCTGCCCGGCGCTTCGACCGCGCGCTTCAGCGCGATCGCGATCGCCACCGCTTCGTCGCGTTCGTTGGCCGCTTCCACCAGCGTTACGCCGGCCAGCGCCCGCTCGACGTCGTTTGCCGCGAAACGTGGCCGCGTCTCGGTCCAGCGCTCGGTGGTCTCGGCCGGCCGCAGCGCCTCGCCGACAAGAGCCGCGCGCAGCGCAAGATGCGGGGCGGCGGCGCCGATCGCCTCGACATCGCGGCGCTGGACGCGCATGCCGCCAATCAGCTTTGCGAGACCGTATTGCGGGTGGCCGAGCGTTGCCGGCCGCGCGCCGGGCGCCGTAATGGCCGAAAAGGACGCATCGTCCAACTCGCGGTCGAGCCCGGGCAGCACGACGGCGCCATTGGGCAGGCCGGCGATCACGGCGAGCAGCTCGGCGGTCGCGGGAATCGAGCCGGTCGAACCGGCGGCTATCACCGGTCCGCCCGGCGGATTGTGCTTCAGCCGCGCTGCTTCCAGCCGGATCAGCGCGCTGCGATGCGCGGCCGGATTGGATCGGTTGCGTTCTTCAAGCAGCCGCGGCCAGTTGTCGGTGACGATGCCGAGGAAATCGAGCGTCACCTGCCACCAGCCGGCGAGGTTGCCGGTCACAAGCGTGGCGAGCTTGGCCCAGTCCGTGCCTTCGGTTTCGATCTCGTCCATCAGCCGGGCAAGATCGCGCGAAAGCCAGATGGCGTCGGCGGCCGAGGTCGGCACGACGAATTCCTCGTTGAAGCGTGCTGCGACATGCGCCGGCAGGCTTTCCTTCCAGGCACGCACCAGAGGCGCCAGCAGCAATAGCCGCTCCTGCGCGGCGATCGGCGGCGCAAGATCGATTGCCGGTGCCGTCTCGGCATCGAAGGCCGCCTCGTCCTCGTCGAACTCGCCGAGCGGCCGTACCGTCGGCAGGATAGCCGAGCGCTGACCAAGCATATCGACGAAGACACCGCGCAGCGCGCGCGCCGCGCGCCGCGTCGGCACGTAGATGGTGGCGTCGGTGAGCGCCAGCGGATCGCCGTCGAAGCGGAAGCCGGGGATCAGGCGGCCGTCGAGCAAGGCCTCCGCCAGCGTCGGCAGGAACGGCGCTCCGGGCGGGATGGAGAAGACGCGGCGCGAGCCGCTCATACCGCTTTCGCGAGGACGTCGGCGACCGCCGCTTCCGCCGCCGGAATGGCGTCGGGCGTGCCGACGGTGATCCAGCGGCCTCTCATCGCCATCCCGAACAGGCGCCCGGCGGCGATTGCCCTGTCGAAATAGACGTTGAGCGAATGCGAACCCGTCGGCGCGTCCTTGAAGATGCGCGGATGGACGATTGCCGCGCCGGCATAGATCAGGCCGGCTGGATCCCCCTTCGAGCGCCGCAACGCGCCGTCCGAAGCCACCAGGAAATCGGTGCCGACGCAATGCCCGGTCGCTGAGTCGAGATCGGTGAGCATCAGCAGAATATCCATTCTGGCGGCGTCCCATGCAAGGGCAAGCCGCTCGAGGCTTGGCTCACCACTGTCGATCCAGAAGGTGTCGGCATTGATGATGTAGAAGGGCTCACTGCCCAAAAGCGGCAGCGCCTTGACGATGCCGCCCGCCGATTCCAGCAGGGCCTCGCGCTCATCGGAGATGACGATCCGCGGCGCCGGGCGAGCGGCGACATGGGCGATGATCTGCTCCGGCAGATAATGCACGTTGACGACCGCCTCGCTGACCCCGGCGGCTTCCAGGCTGTCCAGCCCCCAGTCGAGCAAGGTCTTGCCGGCGATCTTCACCAGCGGCTTCGGTATCGTGTCGGTGATCGGCCGCATGCGCTTGCCGAGGCCGGCCGCAAGCACCATCGCGGTCTTCGGCGTCATGGCGAGCGTTCCTCGAGAAGGCCGTGGGCCATGTAGAATTCCTTCAAATGGCCAAGCGCCGGATGCGCCAGCGCCCGCCTCAGATAGTCGCGGATGCGCGGCAGGTGTTTCAGATAGTAAGGCTTGCCGTCGCGCTTTTCGAGCCGCACGAAGATGCCGAGGATCTTCGAACTGCGCTGCGCCGCCATGATCGCGTAGGCCTCGGCGAAGGCCGCTTCGTCGAAGGCGCCCGCGGCGCGCCGCGCCGCCACATAGGCCGCGACCGTCCGCCGCTCGATCGCGGGCGAAACGGTGACGCGCGCATCCATTGCAAGCGAGGCGACGTCGTAAGCCGCCGGGCCGATCAGCGCGTCCTGGACGTCGACGATGCCGAGCCGGCCGGGGCCGGAGCGCTCGCCGCGCCAGATGATGTTGGGCGAATGGAAGTCGCGCAGCATCAGCGTGTATTCGCCGCCCGAGAGTCGATCGAGCAGTGCGTTCCACTGCTTGTGGTAGCCGGCGCGCAGTGCATCGCTTGCCGGCTTGCCCGAAATCCACGGCACATACCAGTCGACCAGAAGGTCGGCCTCGATCAGCATGGCGTCGCGGTCGAAGGGCGGCACATCGTGGAACACGCCGGGCGCGGCCTCCATGCGGCTCGGCCACGCCTTGCCGTGCATCATGGCGAGCAGCTCAGCCGCTGCCTCGTAGCGTTCGACGATGGGCTCGCCGTCGCCGCCCAAAAATCCTTCCGAGCCGAGATGCTCGAGCAGCAAAAAGCCCTGGTCGAGATCCTGCGCATGGATCACCGGCACGCTGACGCCGGCGGCAAGCAGCGCCCGGTCGATAGCGACGAAGGCGGTGACGGATTGGGCCGTGTGGGCGATCACCGCATAGGGCTTGCCGTCGCGCACCGGCGGGCCGAGCACCAGGCGCGGCGAGTTCATCAGCACGCGCGGCGCCTGGACGGGCAGCGAGACGATCTCGTAGGAGCGGGCCGACGCATCGCCGACGAAATGACGGCGGCTCGCCTCGCCCCAGCCGGCGGCGGCCAGGAAATCGCGCATTGCCAGCGAGCGCGCCACGCGCTCGAATGCCGCTCCCTGCCCGGACAGTTTCGCGATCCGGCCTTCGCCATGTTCGGCGAGTTCGACCCAAAGCGCATTCTGCGGCAGCCGGTCCCCGGCCCGTTCCGGCCATTCGATCAGCGCCGCGCCTTGCACCAGCGCGTCGTCGAGGCCGAGCTCGTCGAGCTCGTCCGGCGAGGACAGGCGGTAGAGATCGAAATGATGGACCGGGACCCGCGTCTCGTAGCTCTGCACCAGCGTGAAGGTCGGGCTCGGCACTTCGAGGCTGGCGTCATCGGCAAGCGCCCGGATCAGGGCACGGGCCAAGGTCGACTTGCCGGCGCCGAGATCGCCTTTGAGCGCAATCGCGTCGCCGGCGCGCAGAGCCATGGCGAGGTCTTCGCCAAGCCTTGCCGTCGCCGCCTCGTCGGCGAGAAAACGTTCCAGAACAGTCTCTGCCAAAGCGCGTTACTCGGCCGCTTCGCGGATGCCGCCGGAGGGCGTGTCGGGGAAGGTGCAGATGACCGTCGTGCCCTTGTCCATGCCGGTTTCGATGCGCACCGTTCCGCCATGCAATTCGACGAAGCTCTTGACGATCGACAGCCCCAGCCCGGCGCCGCGCCGGCGGCCGCCATTGGCGCGCGGCTCGAAGCGGCGGAAGACCGATTCCAGCACGTCCGGCGGCATGCCGGGCCCGTCGTCATGGACTGAGAATTCGACCCCTTCCGCAAGCTGGCGGCAGGCGAGCGTGATCGTGCTCGCCTCCGGCGCGTAGTTCGCGGCATTGCTCAAGAGATTGTAGAGGATCTGGCGGACACGGATCTCGTCGCCGTGGAAGCTCTTTGGCGCCGCCGCCGCGTCGACCCGGAGCTTGATCCGGTGCTCCTCCAGGCGGTCGGCGACCAGCTCGGCCGCAGCCGCGATGGTCCTGTCGATGCTCATCTCTGAAATGTCGAGCTGCATGATGCCGGCGTCAACCGTCGCCAGGTCCAGTATGTCGTTGACGATGGTGAGCAGCACCGAGGACGACGAGCCGACATGCTCGACATATTCGCGCTGCTTCGGCGTCAGCGGTCCGGTAGCGGGCAGCGACAACAGCTCGGTGAAGCCGATGATGTTGGTCAGCGGCGAGCGCAGTTCATAGGAGACGTGCTGCACGAACTCGTTCTTCAACTGATCGGACTTCTCCAGCGCCTCGTTCCTGTCCTTCAGCGCCCGCTCGACATTGACGGTGTCGGTGACGTCGACGAAGGTCATCATCACCTGCCCGTTGGGCAGGTGGATCACGGCATAGCTCAGCACCGTGCCGTTGACGAGCTCGGTCTGGCCGTGGCGGTCGCGGCGCTCGTCGTCGAAGCCGGTGATGGCGGCGGCGAAGCCGCCCCACGGACTTTCCGCCGCGCGCCGGTCGCAAAGGTCGCGGATCGCCGAGACATGCACGTTCGGCTTGATCGCGTCCGGCGTCAGCCCCCACAGCGCTATGAAGGCGGGGTTGGACAGGCGAAGCCGTCCGTCCGGGCCGAACACCGCAACGCCTTCCGCCAGATTGTCCAGCGTCTCGCCCTGCACGCGCACCGCCGTCTGGTAGCGGCTTTCGAGGTCCATCTTCTCGGTCAGGTTCTCGAACACCCAGGTGACGCCGCCCTTGGGCTGCGGGTTGGCCACCACGCGGATCGTCTTGCCGTCCGGCAGGTGCCACCAGTGCTCCTGCGATTCGACGGCGCGATAGGCGCCGAGCAGGTTTTCCTTCCAGCGCCGCCATTCCGGCTGCTCGGCGATCTTGCCTTCGCTGCGCAGCCGGTCGAGCAGCAGCGCATTGGAGGGGGCGCTGTGCAGGAAGCCGCCGTCCAGGCCCCACAGTTTCTGGAACGCCTGGTTGAAGAAGCGCAGGTTCTCGTCCGTATCGAAGATCGCCACAGCCGTGTTGAGCTGGTCCAGCGTGTCGGCATGGCTGCGCACGGTGCGCTCATATTCGGCGCGGATCGTCTCGATGGCGCTGATGTCGCAGGCGAGCCCCGCCGAGCCGTCGGCGCTGGCGAAGTCGGTGACCGAAAACATGTGGCGATCGCCTTCGATCACCGTCGACAAAGTCTGCTCGAAGACGGGGCGCGACTTGTGCTGCTCGGCGATCTGCTCGCGCGCCTGTCCGCCGAGGAACTCCTTGGCCTCGCGCACGGCCGCCTCCGCGCTTTCCGCTTCCACCGCCTCGGCATAGGCCCGGTTGACCCATTTCAGCCGCCCGTCGGCCGCGCGCAGCCATGTCGGCATCTTCAGCGCGTCGAGCAGGCCGAGCAAGGTGTCGTAGTCGGCGCCGAGCCGCTGGTTCTCGATCTTCAGCCGGGCCTGGCTGCGCAGGGTTTCCGACAGCGAGATGAAGCGGACCAGCACGTGCATGGCGCTCTTGCGGCCATGCACCTCGAGCGGCATGCCCGCCTGCGTCTCGATGACCAGGTCGAAGGCCTTCGCCTGGTCGCGCAGCGCCGCTATGGCGTTCTCGAGCGCCGCGGCGGAGCGCGGCATCAGCCAGCGGCCGAAGGCGAGAAAGGCGGACCGATCGTCCGGCGCGCCGCTTTCGAGCGGCAGGCTGCCGATCAGCTCCGGCTTCTTGTTCTCGGCACTCCACACGACGACACGCTGGTCGCGCAAATTGAGCAGCGCCTCGGAGCGCTGCAGGGCCGCGTTCACGTCGGCGATACGCGCCCTGAGCTGGACGTTTTGCGACGCCGTCCGCGCCCGCTCGCGGATCAGGAAGATGGCGGAGACGAGCGCCGCCCCCATGACGCCGGCAAACATGGCAAGCTGCATCACCTCGACCGTGCCGACCGCCGGTGCCGCCTGCGCGATGCCGGTGTCGGCACGCGCGGCAAGGACAAGCAATGGGCCGGCAAGCGTGGCGGCGGCAAGAAGCGAGCCGAGGCGGGCGCCGGCGCGCCACGGCAGACCGCCGCCCGTCGCGGCGGAGCCGGTCGTGATCGAATCCTCGTGGCCGCCGGAAACGGCCTTTCCCGCGCGTGGCGGGTTATCCCCCGGCATGTCTTGGTCCTCTTTCGCCGCTTGAATGCAAGACCGCCCTGAATGCGTTCCGGCCCTTACGTCCCCGGACCGCGAATCACAACAATAACGCCTGCTGGAATCGGCGTGAAGAATCACCGGCGCAAAAAATGAAGCCGGGCGGAATGTCAACACCCGGCTTCAATATATTGTAGGAAACTTCGCTTTGGTTAATAGCGGTAGTGTTCCGGCTTGTACGGACCCTGCGGCGTCACGCCGATATAGGCGGCCTGCTCGCCCGATAGCGCGGTGAGTTTGGCGCCAAGCTTGTCGAGATGCAGCCGCGCCACCTTCTCGTCGAGGTGCTTGGGCAGCACATAGACCTGGTTCTGGTACCGGCCGTGCTTGGTGAAGAGCTCGATCTGCGCCAGCACCTGGTTGGTGAACGAGGCCGACATGACGAAGCTCGGATGCCCGGTGGCGTTGCCGAGGTTGAGCAGCCGGCCTTCGGACAGAAGGATCATCCGCTTGCCGTCCGGGAAGGTGATCATGTCCACCTGCGGCTTGACGTTGGTCCATTTCAGGTTGCGCAGCGACGCCACCTGGATCTCGTTGTCGAAGTGGCCGATATTGCCGACGATCACCATGTCCTTCATCGCCCGCATGTGGTCGAGCGTGACGACGTCCTTATTGCCGGTGGTGGTGATGACGATGTCGGCGGTGGGGGCCGCGTCTTCCAGCGTCACCACCTCATAGCCGTCCATCGCCGCCTGCAGCGCGCAGATCGGGTCGACCTCGGTCACCTTGACGCGGGCGCCGGCGCCGCGCAGCGAAGCCGACGAGCCCTTGCCGACGTCGCCGTAGCCGCAGACCACCGCGACCTTGCCGGCCATCATGGTGTCGGTGCCGCGGCGGATGCCGTCGACCAGCGATTCCTTGCAGCCATATTTGTTGTCGAACTTCGACTTGGTGACGGAATCGTTGACATTGATCGCCGGGAAGGGCAGCAGGCCCTTCTTCTGCAGCTGGTAGAGCCGGTTGACGCCGGTGGTGGTCTCCTCGGTGACGCCGCGGATCGCTTCCTTCTGCTTGGCGAAGAAGCCGGGCGAGGCCTTCATGCGCTTCTTGATCTGGGCGAACAGGATCTCCTCCTCTTCGCTGCCGGGATTGGACAGCACGTCCTCGCCGGCCTCGGCGCGGGCGCCGAGCAAGATGTACATGGTGGCGTCGCCGCCGTCGTCGAGGATCATGTTGGAGGTGCCGCCGTCGGCCCACTGGAAGATCCGGTCGGTGTAGTCCCAATAGTCCTCGAGCGACTCGCCCTTGATGGCGAACACCGGAATGCCGGCCTCGGCGATCGCCGCGGCGGCATGGTCCTGGGTCGAGAAGATGTTGCAGGAGGCCCAGCGGATGTCGGCGCCCAGCGCCTTCAGAGTCTCGATCAGCACCGCCGTCTGGATCGTCATATGCAGCGAGCCGGTGATGCGCGCGCCCTTGAGCGGCTTCCTGTCGCCGAATTCCTCGCGGCAGGCCATCAGGCCCGGCATTTCGGTTTCGGCGATCTCGATCTCCTTGCGGCCCCAGCCGGCAAGCGAGATGTCGGCGACCACATAGTCCTTGCTACCCGTCATGGCAGTGCTCCGGTGTGATTGTCTTCGAAAGCGCGCCGGCGCCGGGACGGCGCATGGAGGGCGCGGATTTGCCGGCCTGACTAGCAGATCGGCCGCCAAACGACAATGGGATATAAAGAAATCTTTATTCGTGCATGTCTTTCGTAGCGCGGTTCATGTCGCCCAAAACTGTGTTGCGGTTTTGGGACAACGGCATGCACCGAAACAAAAGTCAGATTTCCTCGCCGAAGCGCGAGGCGACCAGCTGCTCCAGCGCGTCCATCGCCGGGCCCGCTTGCGGGCCGGTGGCGGTGACGCGGATCGAATAGCCGGGGCTTGCCGCCAGCATCATCAGGCCCATGATCGAGGTGCCGCCGACCTTCACGCCGTCCTTCTCGACATGGATGGTGGCGTCGAAGCCGCTGGCGACCTGGACGAACTTGGCCGAGGCGCGGGCATGCAGGCCGCGCTGGTTGACGATCGGGAATTCTCGCACCACCTCGTCCTTTTCCGGCGCATGGGCGTTCATTTGCTGCTCAGAAGCTGGCTGGCGACGTTGATGTACTTGCGTCCCGCGGCCTGCGCCTCGTCGAGCGCGGCGGCCATGTTGTCGCCCTTGCGGACCGAGGAGAGCTTGATCAGCATCGGCAGGTTCATGCCGGCGATCACCTCGGTGCGGCCCGATTCCATCACCGAGATGGCGAGGTTGGACGGCGTGCCGCCGAACATGTCGGTAAGCACGATGACGCCGGCGCCGCTGTCGACGCGCGCCACCGCGTCGACGATGTCGGCGCGGCGCTTCTCCATGTCGTCGTCGGCGCCGATCGCGACCGTTTCGAAATTGTCTTGTGGCCCCACCACATGTTCTACGGCATGCCGGAACTCGGTGGCGAGTTGACCGTGCGTCACGAGCACGAGTCCGATCATTCTTTGGTGGCTCCCGTCATCGCCGCTTTACAGGCGTATCTTATGTTCGCCGGCCATTCCAGGCGGCGGGAGCGCTATCTTGTCGACGCACGGCCGGTTGACAAGCCCAAAATTGCGACGGCCTGGGCCATTTTGACGCATTGCAGCAAAAAACCCGGCCGGATCACGAGAAGGGCAGGATCGACAGCCGCGCCATCACGGCCGGCAAGGCTGTGACGGCATTGCGCTCGGCAAGATCGATGCGCGGCACCGGGCAGCCCGCGACCGGCTCGCTGATTTCTTCCTGAAAACGGGCCATTTCTGCCTTCGGCACCAGCCGGATATGGAGGTCGATCACGCCGCCCGGTTCGAACGGCAGCGGGCGCGGCATGAAGCCCGGCACTTCGGCGAGGCCGGCGATGATGGGCGGCGCGCGGCAGACCAGCCGCCCGCCATGCGCGGCGGCAAGCAGCCTGTCGTCGCCGATCAGCCGCGAAAACAGACCGCGCGCCCGGCAATGGTCGATGAGCGTCAGCGCCAGCGTCGTCTTGCCGGCGCCGGACGGCCCGGTGATGAGCACGCCGCGCTCGCCGATCAGGATCGCCGTTGCGTGGATATTTTCAGGCTTTGCGGCAGGATCGGACATGGTCGTGTCTTGCTATCCTGTCTGGACCGGAGATCAGCCTTCGGCCGGCAGCGTCACCACGAAACGCGCGCCCTTGATCTCGCCGGGCTTGGTGCCGGGGATGTTTTCCGCCGTCAGCGTGCCGCCATGCGCTTCGACGATCTGGCGGCTGATCGACAGTCCGAGGCCGGAATTCTGGCCGAAGGCCTCGCCGGCCGGCCGGTCGGTGTAGAAGCGCTCGAAGATGCGGTCGATCTTTTCGGCCCTGATGCCAGGACCGTTGTCGTCGACGGTTACAATGTTGAACTTGCCGGCGCGCGCCAGCGAGATGGCGATGTGGCCGTGCTCCTCGGGAACGAAGGAACGCGCATTCTCGATCAGGTTGGTGATGACCTGGCCGATCCTGAGGTCGTGGCCGACGACGACATAGCCTTTGACGCCCTGCGGCAGCTTGGCGACCTTGAGCTCGATCTCGACCGTCTTCTTGTTGCGCGTCGTCTCGCGCGAGACCGCGACGAGATCGGTGATGAACTTCTTCAGGTCGACCGTCGAGGCATCCTCGCGCGCCAATTCGGCGTCGAGGCGCGACGCATCGGAGATGTCGGTGATCAGCCGGTCGAGCCGCTTCACGTCATGCTGGATGATCTCCATCAGACGCGCGCGGGAGGTGTCGTTCTTGGCCAGCGGCAGCGTTTCGACCGCGCTGCGCAGCGAGGTCAGCGGGTTCTTGAGCTCGTGCGAGACGTCGGCGGCGAAGCTTTCGATCGCCTCGATGCGCGCATAGAGCGCGTTGGTCATGTCGCGCACCGCGATCGACAGATTGCCGATCTCGTCCTGGCGGTCTGAGAAGTCCGGGATCTCCTCCCGGTTCTTGACGCCGCGCCGCACCCGTACCGCGGCGGCTGACAGCCGCCGCAGCGGATTGGCGATGGTGGAGGCCAAGAGCAGCGACAGGATCGCGGTGACGAGCGCCGCGATGCCGAACACGCGCAGGATCGCCTTGCGCTCGGCCGCGACGATCTTGTCGATGTCGCCGCCTTCGGTGGACAGCATCAAGACACCGAGCACGGCGCGGAAGCGCTGGATCGGCACCGCGACCGAGACGATCTGCTCGCCCTGCTCGCTCACCCGCACGATGGTCGAGGGGCCGCCGGTCAGCGCCTTGACCACTTCGGGGAAGGCCGCGCCGTTGCCGCCGGGCTGCTCGTGATAGACGGGCAGGTCCTTGTTGCGGAAGAAGTCGAAGACGAATTTCTCGACGCGCTCCAGAAGGTCCGGCTGCTCGTCGTCGACAGGCGGCAGGTCGTAGCGCAGGATCTGGCCGCGCGAATAGAGATGCCGCGAATCGAGCAGAAGGTTGGCGTCGCGGTCATAGATGCGGGCGCGCGTGCGGGTCGGCGAGATCAGCCTTCTCAACACCGGCGCCACGCGTTCGGGATTGATCGGGAAGTCGAGGTTGTCGAGCTGGTCGGAACCCGGTCCCAGGCTTTCCCCGGCCTGCAGCTCGAGCAGCTTTTCCGGATCGATGCTGATCGAGTCGGTCTCGACCGTCGCCGACGCCGCGATGGCGCCGGCAATGATCTCGCCCTGCGTCATCAGGCTTTCGACGCGGGCGTCGATCAGCCCGTCGCGGAAGGTGTTTAGGTAGAGGATGCCGGTGACCAGCACGGCAAGGCCGGCCAGGTTGAGGAACAGGATGCGCCGCGTCAGGCTGGAGAAGATGTGGTGGCCGAGAAACCGGCGCATCGGCACGGTGATCTTCGACAGGAATGCGGGCACGATCCGCGACGGGCGCTTCGTCGCGCCCGCCCGCCTGCCTCGCTCTACGTCCACTGCCATCGACTAGCAGTCCCTGGTTAAATTAGTGAGTAGTGAGTAGGCAGTAGGGAATAGAGAAATGATTGGCTGAGACCGCGGCTAGCATGAGTGGCCGCTAGCACCATTCAAAACTGACTACCGACTATTCACTACTGCCTACTGCCTATTCATGCTTCGCGGAAGCGGTACCCGACTCCGTAGAGGGTTTCGATCATCTCGAAGTCGTCATCGACGGCCTTGAACTTCTTGCGCAGCCGCTTGATGTGGCTGTCGATGGTGCGGTCGTCGACATAGACCTGCTCATCATAGGCCGAATCCATCAGCGCATCACGGCTTTTTACCACACCGGGGCGCTGCGCCAGCGAATGCAGGATCAGGAACTCGGTCACCGTCAGCGTCACCGGCTCGCCCTTCCAGGTGCAGGTGTGCCGCTCCTGGTCCATCACCAGCTGGCCGCGCTCGAGCGAGCGCGCCTGCTGGCTGGGCGCCTTTGCGGCCGCCTCGCGGGCGCTGGTGCGGCGCAGCACCGCGCGTACCCGCTCGACCAGGAGGCGTTGCGAGAACGGTTTGCGGATGAAGTCGTCGGCACCCATCTTGAGGCCGAACAATTCGTCGATCTCGTCGTCCTTCGAGGTCAGGAAGATGACCGGCAGGTCGGATTTCTGCCGCATCCGGCGCAGCAGCTCCATGCCGTCCATGCGCGGCATCTTGATGTCGAGAATGGCGAGGTTCGGCGGCCGCGCCGCCAGGCCTTCCAGCGCCGACGCGCCGTCGGTGTAGGTTTCGACGCGGTAGCCCTCGGATTCGAGCGCGATCGACACCGAAGTCAAAATATTGCGGTCGTCGTCGACAAGCGCGATTGTTGCCATTTCAAGCGGCTCCCTCATGAGCTGTCCCTTCTGTCGTCGAGAAAGGGCTTTTGCAGGACAAATTGGGTACAAAATGTGGCACGGGCCCAGTCCGAAGTCACGGGCGGCCTGCCGCTACACACGATCGCACCCGCAACGGGATTGGACGAACGAAACCTGCCAATCCTTTGGGCAATCTCTGTGATTTTTTGCACATCTAAACGATTTAAACAACTTTCAAATTTTTTAAATCGATTAAAGATTTGATATCATTCGCCTTTTCTGGTTCTGAGCCTATCTAGCCCCTTGCGCGTTCCGGCAATTCATCTGTCAAACGCGGCCAAAATCCAGAGAGGAAATTTGATGTCGGAAGCCGGCAAACGCAACCCCGACTACGCCATTGACGCGATCGGCCTGAAGACTACGGGCACGGTGCGATACAATTTCGGCGCCGCCGAGCTCTACGAGGAAGCGATCCGCCGCGGCGAGGCGAAATTGACGGCGCAGGGCGCGCTGGTTGCCGAGACCGGCCAGCACACCGGACGCTCGCCGAAGGACAAGTTCGTCGTGCGCGACGACAATACCGGGCCGCATGTCTGGTGGGACAACAACAAGGCGATCTCACCGGCCGAGTTCGAGGCGCTCCATGCCGATTTCCGCGCCCATGCGATGGCCAGGGACCTCTATGTGCAGGATCTGGTCGGCGGCGCCGACACCGAGTTCCGGTTGCCGGTCCGGGTCGTCACCGAATTCGCCTGGCACTCGCTGTTCATCCGCAATCTCCTGATCCGCCCGGAAGCTTCGGAGCTCGACCGCTTCGTGCCGGAGATGACGATCATCGACCTGCCGTCCTTCCGCGCCGATCCCGCCCGCCACGGCACTCGCACGGAGACGGTGATCGCGGTCGATCTGACCCGCAAGATCGTGCTGATCGGCGGCACGTCCTATGCCGGCGAGATGAAGAAGTCGGTGTTCACCATGCTGAACTACCTGCTGCCGGAGAAAGGCGTGATGCCGATGCATTGCTCGGCCAATGAAGGGCCCGCCGGCGACGCGGCCGTCTTCTTCGGCCTGTCCGGAACCGGCAAGACGACGCTGTCGGCCGATCCGTCGCGGACGCTGATCGGCGACGACGAGCACGGCTGGGGTCCGCATGGCATCTTCAACTTCGAGGGCGGCTGCTACGCCAAGACGATCCGGCTGTCGGCCGAGGCGGAGCCCGAGATCTTCGCCACCACGCAGCGCTTCGGCACGGTGCTGGAGAATGTCGTGCTCGACGCCGTCCGCGTGCCGGACTTCAACGACGGCAGCCTCACCGAAAACACGCGCTGCGCCTATCCGCTCGATTACATACCCAACGCCAGCAAGACCGGTCGCGCCGGTCATCCGAAGAACATCATCATGCTGACGGCCGATGCCTTCGGCGTCATGCCGCCGATCGCCAGGCTGACGCCGGCTCAGGCTATGTATCACTTCCTCTCCGGCTACACCGCGAAGGTCGCAGGTACCGAGAAGGGCGTCACCGAGCCCGAGGCGACGTTCTCGACCTGCTTCGGCGCGCCCTTCATGCCGCGCCATCCGTCCGAATACGGCAATCTGCTGCGCCAGCTGATCGCGGGCCACGGCGTCGACTGCTGGCTGGTCAACACCGGTTGGACCGGCGGCGCCTACGGCACCGGCCGCCGCATGCCGATCAAGGTGACGCGCGCGCTGCTGGGTGCGGCGCTCGAGGGCTCGCTCAACGACGCCGAATTCCGCACCGACGCCAATTTCGGCTTCGAGGTGCCGGTGGCGGTTCCGGGCGTCGACGGCGCCATCCTCGATCCGCGCTCGACCTGGGCCGACAAGCCGGCCTACGACCGCCAGGCCGCGAAGCTGGTCGGCATGTTCGCGGTCAACTTCGAGAAGTTCGAGAAGCATGTCGACGCGACCATCTTGGGCGCTGCGCCGCATCTGCAGGAAGCGGCCGAATAGCCGCTTCGCGGCATCCTTCCCCGCATCCTTTCCTTCGGGCCCGGCTTCTGCCGGGCCTTTTCTTTTTTTCGCCGCCGCGCCATGACTGCGCGCATGAGTGCCGACGACAGGATCATCATTGCCAGCGACGCGGTCATCCATCCGGGCGACCTGCACGAGGATTTCATCCGCTCTTCCGGTCCGGGCGGCCAGAACGTCAACAAGGTGGCGACCGCCGTGCAGTTGCGCTTCGACGCGGCAAACGCGCCGGGCCTGTCGGAGCGGGTACGGGCGCGCGCCATCAAGCTTGCCGGCCAGCGCGCCACCAAGGATGGCGTCATCGTCATCGAAGCCGGGCGTTTCCGCACCCAGGAGCAGAATCGCGCCGACGCGCGGGCGCGGCTGACGGCACTGGTCGGCAAGGCGGCCGAGCCGCCGCCGCCGCCGCGCAAGAAGACGAAACCCTCGAAGGGCGCCGTCGAGCGGCGCCTCAAGACCAAGGCCGGGCGCGCGACGGTGAAGAAGCTGCGCGGCCGGGTGGAGAACGACTGAGGCCGAGATCCGGCGGCGGATCCGCTTTCGGGTCGCGGAGCCATCTTATCGATGGCATGCTCGGGCGAATTGATCGGATCGAATCTCATGCTCGTTCTGCCCAAGGGCGTTCGGCACATGCCGGGCTATCTGCCGCGCGCGGCGCAGGAAGCGCTGGTCGAGGAGATCAGGCGCGTCGTGCAGGCCGCGCCGCTTTACGTGCCGGCCATGCCGCGCACCGGCAAGGAGATGAGCGTGCGCATGACCAATTGCGGCACGCTCGGCTGGGTGACCGACCGCGAGCGCGGCTATCGCTACCAGCCGACGCATCCGGTGACGAGCCAGCCGTGGCCGCCGATCCCCGAAGCCCTGCTGAAACTGTGGCGCGAGGTTTCGGCCTATGCGCATCCGCCGGAGGCCTGCCTGGTCAATTTCTATTCGGCGGACGCCAGGATGGGCCTGCACCAGGACCGGGACGAGCAGGATTTCAAAGCACCGGTCGTGTCGGTGTCGCTGGGCGACGACTGCCTGTTCCGGGTCGGCCAGACCACGCGCGAAGGCGGCACGAAGTCGTTCAGGCTGAAGAGCGGCGATGTCGTCGTGCTGGGCGGCGAGGGGCGTCTCTCGTACCACGGCGTCGACCGCATCTACCCCGCGACGTCGGCGCTGCTGAAGAATGGCGGCCGCATTAATCTGACGGTGCGGCGGGTGACGGTGCCCGAAAGCTAACCAAATCTATAATTTTCTCTCATAAAGACGGGTCAGCTGTTGCAGCCTGGGGTCTGGCAATGACGGAAAGCTGTTCGGTCCCGCGCGGCGTGTGGGCGATCGTCAGGGAGGCGGTCCAGCTCGTTCGCAGGGATTCGGGTCTCTATCTGGCCATCGTCATCTATGTTCTGGCCGGGCTGATCTTTCTGAACGCGATAGGCGCCGCCGATCGCCTCGCGTTCTCGATATATTTCGGGTCGTGGATTTCGCTCAACGGCTTCGTATTGCCCACAATGGCCGTTCTTGCCGACGCGATTTTCATCATACATCGTTTCAATTCCCGGCGGCGTCTGGTCGTGAAAAGGGTGTTTTCCACCGAGCGGCTGGCATATTCGCTATCGGGGTTGTGCCTTCTCACGGCGCTCATGATCTTCCAGGGCAACTTCACCTCTGTGAAAAACGGGATGTCGGTCTGGCAGGGCGGCTTTCGATACGACGTCGTGCAAGCCAACATCGACGCTTTCCTCCATTTTGGCACCGATCCGTGGCGCTGGCTCTACGCCGTGGCCGAAAGCGATCGGGTGCGCGCCGTAATAGAGTGGAACTACAACGTCTTCTGGTTTCTGCTGAATTTCGGCGCCTTGTTCTTCGTCGCGACATCGCCGATGGTGGCATCGGTCCGAACGCGCTATCTCGCCTGCTTCATGGCGGTCTGGATTGTCGTCGGGAACATCCTGGCGGCGCTGTTCCTGTCGGCAGGTCCGGCATTTTACGGCGCGGTCACGGGAGACACGGCGCGGTTTGGCGAGCAGCTTGCATTCCTCGCCCGCGGTGCCGCATCGAGCAACTCGGCTGCTTTCTATCAGCAATATCTATGGTCGCTGTATGAGGCCAAGCAGACCGGGTTCGCTACAGGCATCTCGGCGTTCCCCAGTGTCCACGTCGGTCTTGCGATGCTCAACGCATTGTTCGTGCGCGAATATAGCCGCCGGCTCGGCGCCGTCGCTTTGCTCTATGTGGCCTTTGTCGCGTTCAGTTCGGTCTATCTGGCGTGGCACTACGCCATTGATGGCTATGTCGCGGCCATCGTCGTGCTTGCGATTTACGTCGTGGCCCGCCAGCTGATCCCCGCGGACCGCCGGCCAGTGCCGAGCCTGCCGGCCCGAACCGTCGATCGTCCCGTGGCGGCCGCCGCGGTTTTCTGAGGCTCGTCTCCTTGTTTCGGGGGAACGACATGCATCAAACCAACACCTGAAGCACGTCGCTGAACCGCATCAGGGCGACGCGCCAGTCCGCGGCACTCCACGCCGCCGCATTCGATCAGAGTTTCCGCAGCGCCACCTCTTCGACCAGGTGATTGGCGCCTTTGCGCAGGATGAGATCGGCGCGCGCCCTGGTCGGCAGGATGTTCTCGCGCAGGTTCTTCAGGTTGATGTTGCTCCACAGGCCTTCGGCGATGGCGCGCGCGGCATCCTCCGAAAGCTGCGAATAGCGGTGGAAGAAGGAGTCCGGATTGCGGAAGGCGGTCTCGCGCAGGCGCATGAAGCGCTGGATGTACCACTGGTGGATCAGCTTCTCGTCGGCGTCGATATAGATGGCGAAGTCGAAGAAATCGGACAGGAACGGCACGATCTTGCCGTCCTTGGGCAGCTTGCCCGGCTGCAAGACGTTGATGCCTTCGAAGATCAGAATGTCCGGCCTGTCGATGGTGACGAACTCGCCGGGGATGACGTCATAGGTCAGGTGCGAATAGACCGGCGCGCGGACGTCGCGCTGCGCCGACTTGATGCCGGACAGGAATCTCAGCAGCGCGCCGACGTCGTAGCTGTCGGGAAAGCCCTTGCGCTCCATCAGGTTGTCGCGGCGCAGAACCTCGTTGGGCAGCAGGAAGCCGTCGGTGGTGATGAGATCGACCTTGGGGCTCGACGGCCAGCGCGCCAGGAGTTCCTTCAGCACGCGCGCCGTGGTCGATTTGCCGACCGCCACCGAGCCGGCGATGCCGATGATGAACGGTGTCTTGACCACATCCGGCGCGTTGAAGAAGGCCTGCCGCTGCCGGAACAGCAGCTGGCTCGCCTCGACATGCGCGGAAAGCAGGCGGGAAAGCGACAAATAGATGCGCTTGACCTCCTCGAGGTCGACCGGGTCGTTCAGCGACCGCAGCCGGTCGATCTCGTCCTCGGTGAGGGTCAGCGGCGTATCGGCGCGGAACTGTGACCATTGCTCGGCCGAGAAGAAACGATAGGGGGAATATTTCTCGGTCGGAGCGAGCTGGTCCATCGAGCCTCCTGCCCTCCTAGAGCATGCTGCCGAAAAGTGCGAAGCGGTTTTCGGGCGACATCATGCTCTGTCCGTCTCTTTCGGTCAGCCCTTGGGCCGCGACGCCTTTTCGGCAACGCCCGAGCGGCCGCTGCGGCCCTCGAGCTCCTTCACAACCTCGTCCAGCGGCACGCCGGCGATGCCGAGAACGACCAGCCAATGATATATAAGATCAGCACTTTCCGAAACGAGGCTCTGCCGGTCGCCGCGCACGGCGGCGATCACGGTCTCGACGGCTTCCTCGCCGAGCTTCTGCGCCGCCTTGTCCATGCCCTTGGCGAACAGCTTCGCCGTCCACGAGTCCGGGTCGCCGGAATGGGCGCGTTGGTGGATGATCGTTTCTAGCTCGGCGAGCGAAAATTGAGCCATGACAGTCATCTATCTGCTTGTTTAAGCATGATCTTTTCCGAAAAACGGGGTCCCGCTTTTCGGGATCATGCTTTAAGCCCGTTGAACCGGCGAGTCCAGCCGCATCGGCAGGCCGGCCTTGGCCATATGCGCCTTGGCTTGCGCGATGGTGTAGGTGCCGAAATGGAAGATCGAGGCGGCAAGCACCGCGCCGGCATGGCCGTCGCGGATGCCCTCGACCATGTGGTCGAGCGTGCCGACGCCGCCCGAAGCGATCACCGGCACGCGTACCGCGTCGGCAACGGCGCGGGTGAGCCCGATGTCGTAGCCGGCCTTGGTGCCGTCGCGGTCCATCGAGGTAAGCAGGATCTCGCCGGCGCCGCGATCGACCATTTTCCTGGCGAATTCGACCGCGTCGATACCGGTCTTCTCGCGCCCGCCATGGGTGAAGATCTCCCATCGGTCGGCCTCGCCGGCCGCCGACACCTTCTTGGCGTCGATCGCCACCACGATGCACTGGTTGCCGAACTTGTCGGCGGCTTCCGTGACGAAGTCCGGGTTCTTCACCGCCGCCGTGTTGATCGACACCTTGTCGGCGCCGGCCAGAAGCAGCTTCCTGATGTCGGCCACCTGGCGCACGCCGCCGCCGACGGTCAGCGGCATGAAGCATTGCTCCGCGGTGCGGGCGACGACGTCGAAGATCGTCTCGCGATTGTCGGACGATGCGGTGATGTCGAGGAAGCAGAGCTCGTCGGCGCCGGCCGCGTCATAGGCCTTGGCGGCCTCGACCGGATCGCCGGCATCGATGAGGTCGACGAAATTGACGCCCTTGACCACACGGCCGTTCTTGACGTCGAGGCAAGGAATGACGCGGGCCTTCAGCATCAGCTTCTCCCAAGTGTCGCGAGCAGGTCGACCAGCAGCTCGCCGACCAGCGGCGGCACCTCGCCCTTGGCATCGAAGGCAGGATCATAGGCGGAGATGGTGAGGCCGGCGACGGGCAGTGCGCCGGCAATGCCGCACATGGCTTGCCGCAACTCGTCCGGTCCGGGACCGCCGGGCGTCGCGTAGCGGTTGGCCTGCAATTCTTCCGGGTCGTGGACGTCGAGGTCGATATGCATGTGCACCAGCTCCGCGCCGGCCGCCTTCAGCCTCTCGCCCGCGCGCGACCAGTCGGGGCATTCCGCGCGGATGACAGGGAGCTTTTCCAGCAGTTCCCTTTCCGCTGTGTCGAGGTCGCGTGCATTGACGAGCACCGAGCGGGCGGGATCGATCGCCTTGAAGCCCGGAATCTGCCCCGCCATCGGCCGCCAGCAGAGGCCGAGCACCGTCGCCAGCGCCATGCCGTCGAGAAAGCCCGACGTCGAGGTATCCGGCGTGTTGATGTCGCCGTGCTGGTCGGCCCAGATGATGGCGTCGGCGCCTTCGCCGGCCACCGCGCCGGCGCTGGTCAGGCAGTTGCCGGCGAGCACGATGGGAAACCGGCCGTTGTCGCGGGCAATCCGAACCTCGCCGGAAACGGCGTTGCAGACCGCGAAGCCGGTTGCGATCTCGCGCGCCTGCTCGTCCTCGCTAACCCTGCCGATGTCGTGGACGTCGATGTCGTGGCCGGCAAGCTTGAGCGCCTCGGCCAGGCCGCCGGCCATCAGCGCGTCCGGACCCTGGCCGCAACCGCCGTGATAGTGGCCGCTGTCATAGGATGCCAGGATGATCGAGACGTTCACGGCCTTGCCTCCATCGTCTCGCCGCGCAGGATCGCCAGCGCCTCCGCCGGATCGATGCGGCCGTCATAAAGCGCCCGGCCGGAGATCGCGCCTTCGAGTTTTTGCGCGTCGGGCATGGTCATGCGCACAATGTCGGCGATCGAGGCCAGCCCGCCGGACGCGATCACCGGGATCGACACCGCCTCGGCGAGATCGATGGTGGCGTCCCAGTTGATGCCGGAAAGCACGCCGTCGCGATCGATATCGGTGTAGATGATGGCGGCGACGCCCGCGCCCTCGAACTTCTTCGCCAGCTCGATGACGCCGAGCTCCGAGGCTTCGGCCCACCCCTCGACAGCGACCTTGTCGTCCTTGGCATCGATGCCGACGGCGATCTTGCCGGGAAAGGCCTTGCAGGCTTGCTTCACCAGCTCGGGCTCGCGCACCGCGATCGTGCCAAGGATGACGCGCGTCAGGCCGCGGTCCAGCCAGTCCTCGATCTGCGCCAGCGTGCGGATGCCGCCGCCGAGCTGCACCGGGTTTTTCGTCGCCTTGAGGATGGCGCCGACCGCGGCGGAATTGACGCTATGGCCCTTGAAGGCACCGTTGAGGTCGACCACGTGCAACCATTCGAAACCCTGCTCCTCGAAGGCTCTCGCCTGGGCTGCCGGATCATCGTTGTAGATGGTGGCGGTGGCCATGTCGCCATGCTTGAGGCGCACGCATTTGCCGTCCTTGAGGTCGATAGCTGGAAAGAGGATCACGGTCAGGCGCCCTCGACGATGACGAAATGGCCGGTCGACGACGCCAGCCGGAACTTCAAGGCTTCCTGGTATTCCGGCGACTCGTAGCAGGCGAGCGCCGTTTCGTAGGATGAAAACTCCACCACCACATGGCGGTTCCCCGTCGGCCCTTCCGGGCTCGTGTAGCGTCCTGCCCGGACCGGAAACTTGGCGCCATATTTGGCGAAGGCCTTCGCATTGGCCTCGATGTAGTTCTTGTACGCGCCCGTGTCGCGAACATCGATCATGGCGATCCAATAGCCCTTCTTGCCCATGGCTAAGGCCTCCACTTCAGGAAATTGGCGATCAGCGCCAAGCCGAGCGCCTGGCTTTTCTCGGGATGGAACTGCGTGCCGGCAAGGTTGTCGCGGGCAACCGCCGCCGTCACCGGGCCGCCATATTCGGCCGTCGCCAGCACTTCGGCAGGGTTCCTCGTTTCCAGGTGGTAGGAGTGGACGAAATAGGCATGCAGCCCCTTCGGGCCGGTCTCGATGCCCGAAAACAGCGGATGCTTGCGTTGAAGCTCGATCGTGTTCCAGCCGATCTGCGGGATTTTCAGCGCCGGATCGGCCGGCTTGATTTCCTTGACGTCGCCGGCGATCCAGCCAAACCCTTTGGTGATCGTCTTTTCCAGCCCGCGTTCCGACATCAGCTGCATGCCGACGCAGATGCCGAGGAAAGGCCGCGCCTTGCGAAGGGCCGCCTCTTCCACCGCTTCCCACATGCCGGCAACGGCATGAAGGCCGGCGGCGCAGTCGGCATAGGCGCCGACGCCCGGCAGCACGATGCGGTCGGCGCTGCGCACCCGCTCGGCATCGGCGGTGAGATCGATGGTCGCCGCAATGCCCGCCTCATGCGCGGCGCGCTCGAAGGCCTTGGTGGCCGAGCGCAGATTGCCCGACCCGTAATCGATGATCGCTACCCGCATGTCAGGGCCTTCCGGGCGTATGGGTCAGCCCCAGCGCCATGCCCGTCTGCGCCGGGCGCGCCAGGCTCGTATCGGGAACGATGCGCGGCATCGGCGCCTGCTCTTCGGTGCGCTCGTCGGTTTCCAGCGCGTGGCGGACCTCCGCGTCACCGAGCGTGCCGGCCTCGACCACCCCCCATTCCCGCCAGCCGCGGCGGCGCAGCGCCGATATCCGCAGGCCTTGACCTTCGAGCCCGATATAGAGCGACACCAAGAGCGACAGGGCCGATCCGGCCCATTCGAGGCCGAGCTTTTCGCCGAGCACCGACAGTACCGCCATGACGACGAAGGTGAGCAGGGCCTCGATCCACAGCCGGTGCCAGGCGAGCCAGACCGGCGAGAACAGGAAGCCGAGCCAGGTGAAGCCGTCGCGCACCAGGGTCGCATCCTCGGCCTTGTTGCCGCCTGTCGGAGGCTCCATCACGACATAGATGGCCATAGGGCTATCCTTTCAGGGATCCCTTGGTGGACGGCACCGCTTCGGGCTGGCGCGGATCGGGCTCCAGCGCCGCGCGCAGAACCCTGGCCACTGCCTTGAAGCAGGTCTCGGCGATATGGTGGTTGTTGGCGCCGTAATGATTGGTCACATGCAGCGTGATGCCGGCATTCTGGGCCAGCGCCTGGAAGAATTCGCGCACCAGCTCGGTGTCGAAGGTGCCGATCTTCGGCGACGAGAAGACGACGTTCCAGACCAGGAACGGCCGGCCGGAAACATCGATCGCCGCCCTTGTCAGCGTCTCGTCCATCGCCAGGTCGATCGAGGCATAGCGCATGATGCCGCGTCGCTCGCCCAAAGCCTTGCTCAGCGCCTGGCCGATCGCGATGCCGGTATCCTCGACCGTGTGGTGGTCGTCGATGTGCAGATCGCCCTTGGCCTTGATCGTCATATCGACCAGCGAATGGCGCGACAGCTGGTCGAGCATATGGTCGAAGAAGCCGACGCCCGTCGAAATGTCGGATTTGCCTTTGCCGTCGACATGGACCGACACGGTAATCTCGGTTTCCTTGGTCTTGCGGCTGATTTCTGCGGACCGGGGCGGCATCAGTCTGTCCTGTTCGGAGGCGCGGGCTTGAAAACGAGAGCCTTCTATCAGCATGATCCGGCGATTGCCAGTTGCCAATCCAGGCGGTATCGGCGTTGCCGCAGGCGGTTTGCAATCACTCGCCCGGTGCATACATATGGCGATCAAAGTCACTCGTACCGCGCCAATCGCCATTTAGAAGGGATAGCGCGAATCGGAGCCGGAAATGTCGAATGAACTCACCATGCACGCCACGACCATCGTCACCGTGCGTAAGGGCAACAAGGTTGTGATCGCCGGCGACGGCCAGGTCAGCCTTGGCCAGACCATCATGAAGGGCAACGCCCGCAAGGTGCGCCGCATCGGCAAGGCCGGCAGCGTCATTGCCGGTTTTGCCGGCGCCACCGCCGACGCCTTCACCCTGCTCGAGCGCCTTGAGGCCAAGCTCGAACAATATCCCGACCAGCTGACGCGCGCCTGCGTCGAGCTCGCCAAGGACTGGCGCACCGACCGCTATCTGCGCCGCCTGGAAGCGATGATGCTGGTCGCCGACAAGTCGGTCTCGCTGGCCCTGACCGGCACCGGCGACGTGCTCGAGCCGGAACATGGCGTCATGGCCATCGGCTCCGGCGGCAACTATGCGCTGGCCGCTGCCCGCGCGCTGATGGACACCGACAAGGACGCCGAGGAGATCGCCCGCAAGGCGATGCAGATCGCGGCCGATATCTGCGTCTACACCAACAGCAACTTCGTCGTCGAAACGCTCGATGCCGCCTGAGGCAACCGGCCATGATCCCAAAAAGTGGGAACCGGTTTTTGGAAAAGATCATGGTCGAACAGGACGATAGCTACGATTTCCGGCCGGTCACCGAAAAGGACCTGCCGATGATCGCCCGCTGGCTTGCCGAGCCGCATGTCGCCCAGTGGTGGGACGATCCGCAAAAGGAGATCGCCGAGATCCGCGAGCACATCGATTCGGTTTCGTGCGAGCCGCTGATCGTCGAGCTGAACGGCAGGCCGATCGCCTACCTGCAGAGCTACGATCCGCATCTTGAGGACGACCATCCTTACGCCGACCAGCCATTCGGCACGCTCGGCATCGATCTGTCGATCGGCCCGCCGGACCTGGTCGGCATCGGCCACGGCTCGGCAATCGTGCGCCAGTTCGTGGAAGCGCTGTTCGAGGAAGGCGCGCCGCGCGTCATCATCGATCCGCATCCCGACAACGGCCGCGCCATCCGCGCCTATGAAAAGGCCGGCTTCAGGCCGATCGGCCGCAGGCAATCCCAATATGGGGACGTCGTGCTGATGGCCGTCGATGCGGCCGAAAGCGACGAAGAAGAGGGGGAATGACCGGATGAACACGCTTGGCGAAGACAAGACGCTCTCGGCCTATGAGGACAGCTGGCGCATGGGGCTGCTGCTCGTGCTCGCCCTGGTCGTTTTCCAGGCCGGCGTCCTCTACGGCATGGGCCATCCGCCGATCTGCACCTGCGGCTACGTCAAGCTCTGGCATGGCGTGGTGAACAGCTCGGAGAATTCCCAGCACATCGCCGACTGGTACACCTTCTCGCACGTCATCCACGGCTTCCTGTTCTACGCGCTGGCAACGTTCCTGTTCCCGCGCTCGCCGGTCGGGCTGAGGCTGGCCTTCGCCGTCCTCATCGAGGGCGGCTGGGAACTCCTGGAAAACAGCCCCTTCATCATCGACCGCTACCGCGCCGGCACTATCTCTCTCAACTACTACGGCGACAGCGTCATCAACTCGGTGTCCGACACGCTGTTCATGGTGCTGGGATTTGTGATGGCGCGAAAGCTCCCTATATGGGTGATCGTGGCCCTGGCGCTCATTTTCGAGTTCGGCACGGGCTACATCATCCGGGACAATCTGACGCTCAACGTGATCATGCTGCTGCATCCGTTCGAGTCCATCAAGCAGTGGCAAAGTGGAATTTGAGTATTATGAGCACCTTCTCCCCCCGCGAAATCGTTTCCGAACTCGACCGCTTCATCATCGGCCAGAAGGACGCCAAGCGCGCCGTGGCGATCGCCCTGCGCAACCGCTGGCGCCGCCAGCAGCTGGAAGGCCAGATGCGCGAAGAGGTGATGCCGAAGAACATCCTGATGATCGGCCCGACCGGCGTCGGCAAGACCGAGATCTCGCGCCGCCTGGCGCGGCTCGCCGGCGCGCCCTTCGTCAAGGTCGAGGCCACCAAGTTCACCGAGGTCGGCTATGTCGGCCGCGACGTCGAGCAGATCGTGCGCGACCTGGTCGAGGTCGCCATCGGCCTGACGCGCGAGAAGATGCGCGAGGACGTCAGCGCGCGCGCCCAGGTTAACGCCGAGGAGCGCGTGCTGGAGGCGCTCGTCGGCAAGACGGCGAGCCCGGCCACCCGCGATAGTTTCCGCAAGAGGCTGCGCGACGGCGAGCTCGACGACAAGGAGATCGAGATCGAGGTGGCCGACACCGGCTCCGGCGGCATGCCCGGCTTCGAGATCCCCGGCATGCCCGGCGCCAACATCGGCGTGCTCAACATCAACGACATGCTGTCGAAGGCGATGGGCGGCCGCAGGACCAAGAGCCGCAAGACCACGGTGCGCGATTCCTATGCGCTTCTGGTCAATGACGAGTCCGACAAGCTGCTCGATCAGGACGAGGTGGTGCGGCGGGCGCTGGAATCGGCCGAGAACGACGGCATCGTCTTCATCGACGAGATCGACAAGATCGCCTCGCGCGAAGGCGGCATCGGCGCCGGCGTTTCACGTGAAGGCGTGCAGCGCGACCTGCTGCCGCTGGTCGAAGGCACGACGGTTGCGACCAAATACGGGCCGATCAAGACGGACCACATCCTGTTCATCGCCTCGGGCGCGTTCCACGTCTCCAAGCCGTCGGACCTGCTGCCCGAGCTGCAGGGCCGCCTGCCGATCCGCGTCGAATTGCGCGCGCTGGAGAAAGAGGATTTCGTCCGCATCCTCACCGAGACCGAGGCCAGCCTCATCAAGCAGTATATCGCGCTGATGAAGACCGAAGGCGTCGATCTCACCTTCACCGACAATGCCATCGATTCGCTCGCCGGCATCGCCGTCGACCTCAACGCCAGCGTCGAGAACATCGGCGCCAGGCGCCTGCAGACGGTGATGGAGCGGGTGCTGGACGAAATCTCCTACGACGCGCCGGACCGCAACGGCACGAAGGTCACCATCGATGCCGACTACGTGCAGAAGCATGTCGGCGACCTGTCGCGCAATACCGATCTGTCGCGGTTCATCCTCTGACCGCCGAGTTCATTTCGGGCCGGCATATGTGCCGGCCCGAAATCCAAAGTGTGGCCAAATGGAAGCAACTGGCCACCATTCTTGGTGACATGCTGTTGCCTTCTCTCGACTCTCCTGCCGCCTTTACCTAGGTTGCCGCCGATTTCGAAGGCAATTTCAGGAAAAGTGCGCAGCGGTTTTCCGTCTGAAATTGTGTAAAAATAAGTGGTTGGAACGGATCGGCGACAGCTGAGCCGGTCCAGGGCGGCGGCGCATGAAGAAGCTTATCCTCCTCTTTCTCGGCCTGGCTTTGGCATCGGCCATATCGATAGCCGATGCCGCAACCATGGTGCCGCCGGGCAATCGCAACGGCGTGCAGCCGGATATCCCGGGCGCTTCCAGCCGGCGCACCCAGGCCACCAACACCACCTTCCAGGCCAAGTATCGCAAGGTCTACGCGCTCTTGCGGAACGATGCCGAGCTTCGCGCCAAGATCACGAAAGTGGCGGCCACCTACGGTATCGATCCGATGCATATCGTCGGCGCCATCGTCGGCGAGCACACCTACAATGTCGACGCCTACGACCGGCTGCAGACCTATTACGTCAAGGCGATGTCCTATCTGTCGAGCAAGCTCACCTTCGCCTATGACGGCGAGGACGTCAGCGATTTCGTCCAGCGTCCGGAATTCAGGAAATGCTCGGGCACGGACGACAGCTACGATCTTTGGGAATGCCGCGAGCAGGTGTGGAACCATTCCTTCCGCGGCAAGACCGTCGGCGGAACCAGCTTCCCCAACGACCGCTTCGGCGCCACCTTTTTCCAGCCCTACTATGCCGGCCAGACATTTGGGCTCGGCCAGCTCAACCCGCTGACGGCGCTGCAGATGAGCGATCTTGTGCACAAGGTCTCCGGCCTGCCCGAGCTCGACGTCAACGATCCGAACACGGTCTACAAGACCATCATGGATCCGGACCTGACGCTGCCTTACGTCGCCGCGACCATCAGGAAGTCGATCGACGCCTATAGAAGCATCGCCGGCTTCGACATCTCGCACAATCCGGGCCTGACTGCGACGCTCTACAATGTCGGCAATCCCGAGCAGCGCGCCTATGCGCTGAAGGAGGAGAACGAGAAGCGCCGCGCCGCTGGCGAAGCGGAAAAGCTGCCCGAGGAGAACTATTACGGCTGGCTGGTCAACGACAAGCTGGACGAACTGAAGGCGCTGTTCTAGGGGCCCGAGGGGCCTCAGTACCCTTCCGAGGCGAGATACGCCTCGAACTTGTGCATTTCCTCGGCATCAGCCTCGACCATGTGGCGCGGTCCCGGATAGGCGCCGGACTGGATGTCGTCGGCATATTCGCGGAAGGCGGCGATGCGTTCGTTCTGGAGGCGGTCGAATTCCGCCGCGAAGTCGCGATAGCGCTTGGCATGCCGCGGATAATGGCCGCGATTGGTGCCGAGCACGTCTTCCGAGAACAGGTATTGCGCGTCGCAGCCGGCACCCGCGCCCATCGAGATCATGATCAGCGGCGTACGCCGCGAGATGGCGCCGGCGACGGCCGCCGGCACCACTTCGATCTCGGCCGCGAAGGCGCCGGCGGCTTCGAGGTCCTTGACCTGCTTCCACACCAAGGCAGCGCTCTCGGCGGTCTTGCCGACGGCCTTGAAGCCGCCTGTCCAGGTCGCATGCGCCGGGATCAGGCCGACATGGCCGCAGACTGGAATGTGCTCGTCGCGCAGGCGGCGGATGGTCTGCAGGCTGGCCGAGCAATACATGGCGTCCGCACCGGCCGCGCGCAGCTTTACCGCCATGCGCAGGATCTCGTTTGTGGTTGCGCCGAGCTTCATGCGTTCGTCGCCCGGAATGGCAAAGCAGGTCGGCGCGGCATCGCGAAAGCGCGGGTCGAACATCACGTCGTAAGGGACCGAGATGAGGTCGATGCCTGCGCGCTCGGCTGCCTCCGCCTCCTCCAGCGAGAAGACGCGCAGCTTGGAAAGCTGGCGCTTGCCCTTCAGCGCCTGCAGATCGGCGACGGTCGGTCTGTTGCGTGCCATCTTTGTCTCTCACCTTTGACTGGCTGATAGCGCCGCTCACGCCGCCAGCAGTGACTTCAGCTTGACTGTTTGCGAGCCGAGCGCCTCCGGCGCCGGCGCCGCCCGTTTCGCGATCAGCATCTCGGCCAGCCGGATGTCGCGCGCCACCGCATTGCCCGGGCCGATGCCGCTGGCCGCAACCAGCCGTCCGTCCTCGGCCAGGTGGAACAGGATGAAGGCGCCGTCGTCGAGGTCGCGCCGCACGATCGAGCGGCCCTCGTCGGAAAGCCCGGCTATCTGCAGCGTCAGCCAATACTGATCCGACCAGAACCACGGCACGGCGGCATGCGCCTCGTTGGCGCCGAGCATGTTCGTCGCCGCGAGCGCGCCCTGCTCCTGTGCGTTGCGCCAGGCTTCCAGCCGCACGCGCCGGCCGCCATAGATGGCGAGCGGAAACGAGCAGCAGTCGCCGGCGGCGAAGATGTCCGGATCGGCGGTGCGCAGCTCGGCGTCGACGGCGATTCCGTTGTCGATGGCAAGCCCTGCCTCGGCGGCGAGCGCCGTCACCGGTACCGCGCCGATCCCGATCACGACCAGGTCGGCCACGACCCCGCTGCCATCGGCAAGCGTGATGCGTACCTCCGTGCCGCCATCTTCGATCGCCGTGATGCCCTGGCCGGTGAGGACGTTCACGGCTTCGGCCTCATGCGCCTTGTGGATGACCTCGGCGATCTCGGCCGGCACGCCGCGCATCAGGATGCGCGGCTGCGCTTCGATGACGGTGACCGCGGCGCCAAGCTTGCGCGCCGAGGCGGCGAGCTCGAGGCCGATGAAGCCGCCGCCGATGATGGCGACGCGGTTCTCGGGCTTAAGATGGGCGCGGATGGCGAGCGCGTCGTTGAAGGTCCTGAGATAAACGCAGCGCCCGCCAAGGCCCGGCATCGGCAGCTTGCGCGGCAGGGATCCGGTCGCGAGCAGCAGCTTGTCGTAAGAAAGGGAAGAGCCGTCGGACAGGCTCACCCTATGCCCGGCGCGATCGACCGCAACGGCGCGGACGGAGTGGATGTGGCGGATGGAACGCTCGGCCAGGAGCTCGTCGCTGGCGATCGCCTTGATGAGCGGCGCCTCGCTGGTCATCGCATCCTTCGACAGCGGCGGCCGCTCGTAGGGCAGATGCGGCTCGTCGCCCACCAGCGTCACCGGCCCTTCATAGCCGAGATCGCGCAGCGTAAGCGCTGCGCGCCCGCCGCATTCGCCGGCGCCGATGATCACCATTCCTCCCGTCATCGCCGTCAACCGAGCTGAATGAGGACTTTGCCGGCGTCGACCTTGACCGGGTAGGTCCTGAGGTTGACGCAGACCGGTGCGCCGCGTGCGTCGCCGGTCTTGTAGTTGAATCGGCCATTGTGCTTGGGGCATTCGATGATGTCGTCCATCACCAGCCCGTCGGCCAGATGCACCTTCTCATGCGAGCACAGGCCGTCGGTCGCGAAATACTCGTCGTCCGGGCTGCGGTAGATGGCATAGGTGCGGCCGGCATGGTCGAACCGGATCACGTCCTCTTCGTCGATGTCTCCGGCCGCGCAGGCCTCGACCCAGTCGCTCATGTCGTCCTCCGGCAAATGGATGGTCAGCGTTTGTGAACCGGTCACTCGGCCGCAGCCGCCACCGGATTGTCGTTGTGCAGCTCTTCCCGGTAAGGCTTTGCCGTCGGCGGCAGCTCGCGCCTGAGGAAATACTCCTCGTTGCGCAGCTGGCGCAGGAAGGCCGGGATCATCTCGCGATAGCCGGCGAGGATCGACGGCGTCGGCGCCGGCAGGTCGTGCTTGATCATTTCGTGCAGCCTGGGCAGCGCGTGATAAGGCACCATCGGGAACATGTGGTGCTCCACATGGTAGTTCATGTTCCAGTAGATGAACCGGCTGATCGGGTTCATCAGCACCGTGCGGCTGTTCAGGCGGTGGTCGATGACATTGTCGGCGAGGCCGCCATGCTGCAGCAGTCCGGTCATGACGTGATGCCAGGCGCCGTAGAGGCGCGGCAGGCCGACCAGCATCAGCGGCAGCCAGGAATGCAGGTAGAGCGCCAGCGCGATGGTCGCGATGTAGACGGCGAGCCAGACGCGGGCGGCGCGGATCGCCTTCGGCTGCTCCTGTTCCGGGATGAAGGTCTTTTCCGCGGCGCTGACGACGCCGGCGGCATTGCGCACCATGTCGACCATCGCGTGCCAGGCGTCGACAATGCCGAAGAAGTTCAACGCCACGCACAGAAGTTCCGGCGGCCGCATGACTGCGATCTCCGGGTCGCGGCCGACGATGATGGTGTCGGTGTGGTGGCGCGTATGGCTCCAGCGCCAGGTCACCGGATTGCGCATGATCATGAAGCAGGCGAGCTGGTAGACGGCATCGTTCATCCACTGGGTGCGGAAGGCCGTGCCGTGGCCGCATTCGTGCCAGCGGGAATCGGTCGAGGAGCCGTAGAGTGTGCCGTAGACGAAGAAGAACGGCACGCACCACCAGCTGCCCCAGAACCAGGCGCTGCCCGCGCCGCTGAGGATCAGCGCGGCGAGCCAGATGACGGTGTCGCGGATCGCCGGCTGGTCGGAGCGCTGCATCAGCTCCTTCATCTTTTTGCGCGGGATCTCGGTGTGATACCACTCGGCCGCCGCAAGCCCGTTCTCGACCGCGAGCCTGGCGTCGCGGCCGGTCAGGCTGTAGTCGCGTCCGGACGATGCCGGAGACGTGATTGCCGTCATTGCGGGTTCCTCCATCAGCCCTGGCGGATGGCCCTCGGCGGTGCCGGGCTCGCGCATGGCTGGCTTCCACTTCACCATAGCGCTACCTCATGATAGTCTCAACATCATGAAGATAGTTTCTATCATTTTCTATCACAGTGAGCTATCCTGAGTCGGGCAGACGATGGAGCATTCATGGCAAAGCGGCCGACAATCACCGATCTCGCGCGCGTTTCCGGTTTCAGCGTCGCCACCGTCGACAGGGTGCTGAACAACCGTCTGCCGGTACGCGAGGAAACGGCGCGCCGGGTTTACGAGGCCGCGACCGACATCGGCTATCACGCCGCCGGCCTCATCAAGCAGCGCATGCGCCAGGAATTGCCGGAGTACCGCCTCGGCTTCCTGCTGCTCAGGGGCAATGATGTCTTCTACGGCGACTTCGCGCGCGAGCTGGAACTTGCGGTCTCGCAGTCGCAGCGCTTCCGCGGCACCGCGACCATCGACTTCGCGGCCTCGCTGGCGCCCGACGAGATCGCCGCCCAGATGCGCAGGCTGGCGGCGAAATCCAGGGCCATCGCCGTCGTCGGCCCGGATCATCCGACGCTGACGGCGGCGGTGGAAGCGCTGAAGGCGAGGGGGCAGCCGGTCTTCTCGCTGCTGTCCGACTTCGCTGCCGGCATCCGCGAGGGCTATGTCGGGCTGGACAACCGCAAGGTCGGGCGCACCGCGGCCTGGATGATCGCCAAGGCCGCGAAAAAACCCGGCAAGGTCGCGCTGTTCGTCGGCAGTCACCGCTTCCACGGCCATGAGTTGCGCGAGATCGGCTTCCGCTCCTATTTTCGCGAGCACGCGCCGGACTTCAGCGTGATGGAGACTCTGGTCAATCTGGAAGCCAACCAGGTGACGCATGATGCGATGCTCGATCTTCTGGCCCGGTATCCGGACCTCGCCGGCTGCTATGTCGCCGGCGGCGGCATGGAAGGCGCGGTCGCGGCGCTCAGGGCGGCAAAGCCGGCAAACATGCCTGTGGTCATCTGCAACGAGATCAACGCCGAGTCGCGCGCGGCACTCGCCGACAACATCCTCACCATGGTCATCTCGACGCCGCTCGCCGCGCTTTGCCGCGAGCTTGTCGGGCTGATGGCGCATGCCATCGAGAGCGGCGCCGCCAATGCGCCCGGACAGACCTTCCTGCCCTTCGACATCTATCTGCCGGAAAACATTTGAGCCGCCCGCCCGCGGGAATGATGTGATCCATCAGACTGATGGGATTCTTTCGCGGCGGAATTTCGCCCGGGATTCCGCCATAGAACGCGCTGGTGCCCCGCCGCGGAGGGCGCCGCAGCCCTGTCGGGATCGAAAAACCGGCATGTCCACTCCGAATCTCCCTTGACGTCGCCAAGCGAAATGGAATAAATATTTCACCAACTAGGTGTTTTGGTTCTTTCGTTCCGGAACAACTGTTTCAAACAGAAGGCCAGGCGTTCCATTTGCGCAAGCAAAACGCCTCCGGAACGGCCATAGGGAGAGTTTCCCCGGACAGATCGGGGATTCCGGTTCAATTCGGTGCAGCCGGACACCAAGTGGAGGAGAAACTAAAATGAAGAAACTGCTTTTGGGCGTCGCGCTATCGGCGCTGATGAGTTCGTCCGCCTTCGCCGCCAAGATCGGCGTTTCGATGGCTCTTTTCGACGACAACTTCCTGACCGTGCTGCGCAACGGCATGATCGCGCAGGCCAAGGGCATGGACGGAGTCGAGCTGCAGGTCGAGGATGCGCAGAACGACGTCGCCAAGCAGCTCGACCAGATCAAGAACTTCGCCGCTTCGGGCGTCGACGCCATCATCGTCAATCCGGTCGACACCTCGGCCACCCAGGCGATGTCGGATGCGGCGGCCGCGGCCAAGATTCCGCTGGTCTACGTCAACCGCGAGCCGGTCAATGTCGACAAGCTGCCCGACAACCAGGCCTTTGTCGCCTCGAACGAGGCCGAATCCGGCACGCTCGAGACCAAGGAGGCCTGCCGCCTGTTCAAGGAAGCCGGCAAGAAGGAAGTCAATGTCTATGTGATCATGGGCGAGCTTTCCAACCAGGCCGCGGTGCAGCGCACCAAGGACATCGAGGAAGTGATCGCCACGCCGGACTGCAACTTCATCAAGATCATCGACAAGCAGACCTCGAACTGGAAGCGCGACGAGGCGCAGAACCTGATGACCAACTGGCTGTCGTCCGGCAAGGCGTTCGACGGCGTCATCGCCAACAACGACGAAAGCGCCATCGGCGCCATCCAGGCGATGAAGGCCGCCAATATCGACATGAAGTCGGTCGTGGTCGGCGGCGTCGACGCCACCCAGGACGCGCTGGCCGCGATGCAGGCGGGCGATCTCGACGTGACGGTCTTCCAGGACGCGGCCGGCCAGGGCGCCGGCGCGCTCGACGCGGCGCTGAAGCTCGCCAAGGGCGAGAAGGTGGAGCACAAGGTCTACATCCCCTTCCAGCTCGTCACGCCGGCCAACATCGACAAGTTCCTGAAGAAGAACTGAGGCTGCGCCGAAGCAATTCCAGGAAAAAGTGCGCAGCGGTTTTCCGTACGGAATTGCGTCAAAGCAAGGAGCGGCGCTCCGATGCATCGGACTGGCTGAAATCGGCCGCTGGCAAAGCGGCGTCGCTCCCGTCCTTCTCCCGCCCCACCGGGCGGGAGAAGGACGGGCGCGGTCATTCGGAGGAAGAAGACGTGTCACAGACATCGCATGGCATTGGCGGGCTGAGCTATGACGCCAAGAAGCGCCCATGGCCGGCCGAGTTCAACGTGTTCCTGGCGCTCGTCATTCTGGTCGGCGCGTTCGAGCTGATCGGCCGTGTCTTCCTCGGCGACAGCTTTCTGTTCAACACCCGCGAAAACGTCGACGCGATCTTCAACGAGGCCCGCCTGCAGATCATCATCCTGCAGGTTTCGATCGTCGGCATCATCGCCATCGGCGTGACGCAGGTGATCATCAGCGGCGGCATCGACCTGTCCTCGGGCTCGATCGTCGGCGCGACGGCGATGATCGCCATGAGCTTTGCCCAGGTAGCGACGGTCAACGGCAACCCCAACCCCAAGGCGATGTTCCTGGCGCAGGGCTGGACCGACCTGCCGGTGATCGTGCCGCTGCTCGTCGCCATCTCTTGCGGCCTCATCGCCGGCCTGGTCAATGGCGCGCTGATCGCCTATACGCGCATCCCGCCCTTCATCGCCACGCTCGGCATGATGGTGACGGCGCGCGGCATCGCCAAATGGTGGTCGAAAGGCCAGCCGATCTCGTTCCCGACCGACAGCTTCGCGGCCATCGGCAAGGGGCTGATGCCGGTCATCATCTTCATCTCGCTGGCGATCCTGTTCCAGCTCATCTTGAGCTACACCCGATACGGCAAGCACTGCTACGCCATCGGCTCCAACGAGGATGCCGCGCGCATGTCCGGCATCAAGATCGCCAACCACAAGGTGCTGGTCTATGTGATTGCCGGCATCCTCGCCTCGATCGCCGCGGTGGTGCTCTCCTCCAAGAACCTCACCGCCCAGGCCGGCATGGGTGTCATGTACGAGCTCGACGCCATCGCCATGGCGGTCATCGGCGGCGTCTCGCTCTCGGGCGGCCGCGGGTCTATCATCGGCACCGTGATCGGCTCGCTGATCTTCGGCGTCATCATCTCCGGCTTCACCTTCCTGCGCCTCGACGCCTACTACCAGGAGATGGTCAAGGGCGTGATCATCGTCGGCGCAGTCGTTCTCGATCAATGGCGCCAGCGCCGCCGGGCGATAGGAGCTTGACCATGTCCGACATCGTTCTGAAGACCGAAAACCTCACCAAGCACTATGGCGGCGTGCACGCGCTGCAGGAGGCGAATTTCGAGCTGCGCAAGGGCGAGCATGTCGCCATCATGGGCGACAACGGCGCCGGCAAGTCGACCTTCGTGCGCCAGATCACCGGCGTCGAGCAGCGCACCGACGGCAAGATCTGGTTCGACGGCAAGGAAGTGAACTTCGCCGGTCCGATCGAGGCGCGCGAGGCGGGCATCGAGACCGTGTTCCAGAACCTTGCTCTGGCCGACGATCTCGACGTGCCGTCGAACCTCTTCCTCGGCCGCGAGAAGGTGCTGTTCAACCTCGGCCCCTTCTCGATCCTCGACCGCAAGGCCATGCGCAAGGCGACGGAGGCAGCGCTGGTCCGCACGGCGGTGAAGATCCCCAACCTCTCCAGCACCATCCGCCACATGTCCGGCGGCCAGCGCCAGTGCGTGGCGATCGCCCGCACCGCGACCTTCGCCTCCAAGCTGATCATCATGGACGAGCCGACGGCAGCGCTTGGCGTGCAGGAGACGGCGCAGGTCGAGAACATCATCCGCACGCTCAAGGAAAGCGGCGAGCCGCTGATCCTGATCAGCCACAACATGCGCCAGGTGTTCGACCTGGTCGACCGCATCGTCGTCTTCCGCCGGGGCCGCATCGTCGCCAATCTGCGCAAGCAGGAAACCGACGGCAACGACATCGTCGCCTATATCACCGGCGCCAAGACCGGACAGGCCGAGTTGCAGGCCGCCTGACGGGCGTCACGACGGGATAAGACCAATCGTCCGCGCCGGAAGGCGCGGACAGCTTTCTGAACCACCTCAAAGGACATTCCATGACACTCCGCTTCGCTCTTCTCGGCGCCGGCCGTATCGGCAAGGTGCATGCCCGCGCCGTCGCCTCCAACCCGCAGGCCAGACTGGTGGCCGTGGCCGACGCCTTCGAGAAAGCGGCAACGGAGCTTGCCTCCGCCTACGGCGCCGACGTGCGCACCATCGACGCCATCGAGCAGGCCAAGGACATCGATGCCGTCATCATCTGCACCCCGACCGACACCCATGCCGATCTCATCGAGCGCTTCGCCAAGGCCGGCAAGGCGATCTTCTGCGAGAAGCCGATCGACCTCGACGTCAAGCGCGTCGAGCAGTGCCTGGCCGTGGTCGAGAAGGCCGGCGCGACGCTGATGGTCGGCTTCAACCGCCGCTTCGACCCGCATTTCGCCGCGGTTCGCAAGGCGATCGATGACGGCGCCATCGGCGCGGTCGAGATGGTCACCATCACCTCGCGCGATCCGGGCGCCCCGCCGCTCGACTACATCGCCCGCTCCGGCGGCATTTTTCGCGACATGACCATCCATGATTTCGACATGGCGCGCTTCCTGCTCGGTGAGGAGCCGGTTGCCGTCAGCGCGCACGCTTCAGTGCTGGTGGACAAGAAGATCGGCGAAGCCGGCGATTTCGACTCCGTCAGCGTCATTCTCGAGACCGCGTCCGGCAAGCAGGCCGTTATCTCCAACTCGCGCCGCGCCACCTATGGCTACGACCAGCGCATCGAGGTGCATGGCTCGAAGGGCATGGTCGCCGCCGAGAACCAGCGGCCGGTCTCGATCGAGCTCGCCAACGACAAGGGCTACACGCGCCCGCCGCTGCACGACTTCTTCATGACCCGCTACATCGACGCCTACGCCAACGAGATCGCGGCTTTCATCGCCGCTGCAACCGCGGGCAAGAAGGCGGCGCCGAGCGGCAAGGATGGTCTCGTTGCGCTGAAGCTCGCGGACGCAGCCTTGCAGTCGGCCAAGACCGGCAAAACCGTCCGCGTCGATTGAACGAATTCGATTACAGGAGCAGAGCGATGAACGGTTTGGCCGGTCGCAATTCAGAAACGCGCGCCATCGTCACCGGCGGCGCGCAGGGCATCGGCTTCGCCGTCGCCGAAGCCTTGGCCGACGAGGGCTGCCGCGCGCTGGCGCTGATCGGCCGCTCGCAGGAGAAGGGCGACAAGGCGGCTGCTGCGCTGAAGAAGAACGGCGTCGACGCCATCTTCATCGGCGCCGACGTCGCCAAGGTCGCCGACTGCAAGCGCGCCGTTGCGACCGCGCTCGCCCATTTCGGCACGCTGAACGCGCTGGTCAACGCCGCCGCCACCTCGGCACGCGGCTCGCTGGTCGAAACCACCGAAGAGGTGTTCGACCAGATCTTCGATACCAATGTGCGCGGTCCCTTCTTCCTGATGCAGGGTCTTGTCGCGCATCTCTTGGAGCGCAAGGCGCCGGGCTCGATCGTCAATGTGCTGTCGATGTCGGCCCATGCCGGCCAGTCCTTTCTCACGCCCTACTCGACCAGCAAGGGCGCGCTGATGACGCTGACCAAGAATGTCGCCAGCTCGTACCGGCGCAACCGCATCCGCTGCAACGCCGTGCTGCCCGGCTGGATGGACACCGAGGGCGAGGCGATCGTGCAGAAGAAGTGGCACGACGCGCCCGACGATTGGCTGGCAAAGGCCGAGGCCGCGCAACCTATGGGCCAACTGGTGAAGCCGGCCCAGCTCGCCCGGCTGATCACCTACATGCTGAGCCCGCAAGCCGGCGTGATGACCGGTTCGCTGGTCGACTACGACCAGAACATAGCCGGCGTGATCGGGGAGTAGTGACAAGCGCCTTCGCATCGACTATATGAGCCGCATGATCCACCTGACCGCCTCGTTTTGGTACTTTAGCTACGGTAACTCGCTGGCGGCGGGAGGATTGCGCTCGATCTGAAGATTGCAGCATCTAAATCCGAAAAGCCGCCAGACCTGGCGGCTTTTTCGTTTTAGCCGGCAGGTCTCCTAACCCAGGAGCAGAAAGCCGTGTTGACCACCACAGACGACCTTCGGGTCACCGAAATCAGAGCCTTGAGCACGCCGGACGAGGTGATGCGCGAGATACCGCGCTCACTCACGGCGACGCGCACCGTTGCAGCGTCACGCAACGCCATCCATTCCATCCTGACCGGGGCCGACGATCGACTGCTTGTCATCGTCGGCCCTTGTTCCATCCACGATCCGGTCGCGGCCGTTGACTATGCCAGCCGTCTGGCGGCGCTGCGCGAAGCCCTGGCCGACCGGCTCGAGATCGTCATGCGCGTCTATTTTGAGAAACCGCGCACGACGGTCGGCTGGAAAGGCCTGATCAACGATCCCGAACTCGACGGTAGCTTCAACATCGAGAAGGGCTTGCGCATGGCGCGCAACGTCCTGTCGGCGGTCAACAATCTCGGCCTGCCGGCGGCGACCGAGTTCCTCGACATGACCATCCCGCAATACATCGCCGACCTCGTCGCCTGGGGCGCCATCGGCGCGCGCACCACCGAAAGCCAGATCCACCGCGAGCTGGCGTCGGGGCTCTCCTGCCCGGTCGGCTTCAAGAACGGCACCGACGGCAATCTGAGAATCGCTGCCGAGGCGGTGAAGTCGGCCGCCCAGCCGCATCATTTCATGGCGGTGACCAAGGGCGGACGCAGCGCCATTGCGGCGACCACCGGCAACGAGGACTGCCACGTCATCCTGCGCGGCGGCGTTGTGCCCAACTTCGATGCGGCAAGCGTCGATGCCGCCGCTGCGGAACTCGCCCGCATCGGCGTCGCGCCGCGCCTGATGATCGACGTCAGCCACGCCAACTCGGCCAAGAAGCCGGAGAACCAGCCGAAAGTCGCGCACGACGTGGCGGGCCAGGTGGCGGCAGGCGACGAGCGCATCATCGGCGTGATGATCGAGAGCAATCTCGTCGCCGGCCGCCAGGACGTCGTGCCCGGCAAGCCGCTCGTCTACGGCCAGAGCATCACCGATGGCTGCATCGATTGGGCAACCACCGAGACGGTGCTGCACGGCCTTGCCGGCGCCGTCGAATGGCGCCGGTCGGTCAAGCGTGAGATGCTCGCCAGCCGCCAGGGCGCCGCCTGATCTCCATGGACGGGGGCGGCGTCTACGCCGCCCTCAGCCCTTCCCATGCCGTGAACACCGAGACCGCGAACAAAAGCAGCCCGGCCGCCCGTCCGGCAAGGATGGTGGCTCGTGGATTGTCCACCAAAAGCTCCCGGCTGCGGCCGGCGGTGATGGCGAGCCCGCCATAGATGCCTGCCTGGGTGGCGACCGTCAGCAGCCCCATCACGGTCGCCTGCATCCAGATCGGACCGTAAGCCGGCTTCAGGAACTGCGGATAGACGGCAATGATGAAGAGATAGGCCTTCGGATTGATCAGGCAGGTGACCAACCCTTGGCGAAAGGCTTTCCACGAAGAGCGGCTGCCGGTGGGCCCATCATGGCCGACGGTGATCGAGCTGCGCATCAGAACGATGCCGATATAGGCCATGTAGGCGGCGCCGGCGACCAGCAGCGGCTTGAACAGGACCGGCACGAAATGCATCAGCAGGCCGACGCCGATCGCGCCGTTCAGCGTGTGCACCGCGCCGCCCAGCATGATGCCGCCGGTCGCCGCCAGCCCCCTGTCGCGTCCGCCGGTCAGCGCATTGGCCAGCACGAACAGCATGTCCATGCCCGGAACGGCGATGATGCCGAACAAAAGCACGAAGAAGAGCCAGAGATTTTCCGTGTAACTCATGTCAGTTGCCTGTTGCCGCGCCGACGGGGCGCAAAAAGGAATCTGTTGATTTTCAAGCCGGTAGGCGGCCCTATAGGTCACCCCAACTGACGGGGGTGTGTCAGTTGCGTTGCAGCCGGGTGAGGAAATGCGCAAGGCCTCGCGCCTGTTCGAGATCATCCAGATCCTGCGGCTGGCCAAAAAGCCGGTCACCGCGGCGACGATCGCCGAGCAATTGGAAGTGACGGTGCGCTCGGTCTATCGCGACATCGCCGCCCTGCAGGCAATGCGCGTGCCGATCGAGGGCGGGCGCGGCATCGGCTATATCCTGCGCCCCGGCTTCGACCTGCCGCCGCTGATGTTTTCGATCGAGGAGATGGAGGCGATCGTGCTGTCGCTGGCCATGCTTGAGCGCACAGGCGACGACGAGCTCAAGCAGGCGGCGAAGCGCGTCGGCGCCAAGATCGCCGGCGCGGTGCCGCCGCCTTTGCGCCAGACGCTCGACGCCAACGCGCTGCATGCCTGGGGTTTTGCCGCGCCGTCGGCTTCGGCGGTCGATCTTGCCCTGGTGCGCCGAACCATCCGCGATGAGGAGAAGCTCGATCTTGCCTATCGCGACGAGGCCGGCCGCGACACCCAGCGCATCATCCGCCCGATCGCGCTCATCTACTATGCCGAGACCGCCAACATCGTCGCCTGGTGTGAGCTACGCCAGGCGATCCGCAACTTCCGCAGCGACCGCATCGAGGACTGCCGGGCGACCGGCTTGTGGTTCAAGGGCGAAGGCGACGGGTTGCGGCAGATCTGGGTAGAAGGCTGGGAGATCAACAGCTCGGCGACTGCCACCTGATGCGATGCGGCCTTACCTCACATCCATCCAGCGTTGTTCCTGGAACGACCGGGCCATCGCATGCACGGTGCGCTCGATCTCCAGCCCTTCGTCGAAGTCGATGATCCGCGCCGGCTTGCCGGCGATGCGCATCAGCAATTCGCGGCATTCGATCATCTTGAGGTCGTTGAAGCCAAGGCCATGGCCCGGCGCCGGGAGGAAGGAATCGTAGGGCTTGTGGTGCGGCGCAACAAGGACGGTGCGGTAGCCCTGCTCGGTCGGCCGGTCGGCGGTGAGGTAGAGCTGGAACTCGTTCATCCGCTCCTGGTCGTAGAGAATCGAGCCCTTCGAGCCGAAGATCTGGATGGCGATGCGGCCCTTGCGGCCCCAGGCGGAACGGTTGACCAGCAGCGTGCCGGCGACGCCGTTCTCCAGATGCATCAGGACGCTGGCGATGTCGTAGGTCTCGACCGCGCGGCGGCCGCCGGTGGCGACCTTGCGGTCGGCATAGGGTTTCACCATGTCGCACATGACGCGGGCGACACGGCCGAACAGCACCTTGATCAGCGACAGCGGATGCACCGCGAAATCGTCGAGCGCGCCGTAGCCGGAAGCCGCCTCGTGCTTCCAGAAGAACAGCGCCTCGGGGTCGGCCATGAAATCCTCGTCCATCTCGATGCGCACGAGGTTGACGTCGCCGATGATCTTTTCCTCGAGCAGCGCGCCGATATGGCGGATGGCCGGATTCTGGATGTAGTTGTAGCCGAGCACGGCGGCCTTGCCGGATTTCGTGGCCGCCTTAGCCATGGCCTCGGCCTCGGCAAAACTCGGCGCCATCGGCTTCTCGCACCACAGATGCTTGCCCGCTTCCAGGATGGCGATCGCCATTTCGGGATGGAACTGGTTGGGCGTGGTCAGCGAGACGACATCGACCTCCGGATCGGCGACCACGGCGCGCCAGTCGCCGGATGCCTTGGCGAAGCCGAACTCGCTCGCCTTGCGCCTGGCCAGTTCGTCATTGACCTCGCCCAGATGCACCAGCTTCGGCTTGTCGACATCGGGAAAGACGGTGCCGACCGCGTTCCAGGCGATGGCGTGGCATTTGCCCATGAAACCTGTGCCGATGAGGCCCACTCCGACCATGTCGATTGTCTCCACTGAAGTGAAAGAGAAGCATGGATGAATTAATCCATTTCCATTGAGAATGGAACGTCCAAATCATTTTTTATGGTGTTCTTGCGCGAACTCGCTATGATGAGGCAGGAGAGGGAACGATCAATATGGCCGCGGGCGGAGCGACGATGGACGAACGGGTGCCTCGCGATTTCGAGACGCTGCGCACGACGATCCTGGACAGGCGCGCGAGCCTGCCCAAGCGTATCGCCCAGATCGCCGCCTATGCGCTCGACAACCCCGACGACATCGCTTTCGGCACAGCGGCGAGCATCGCCGCCTCGGCCGGCGTGCAGCCCTCGACGCTGATCCGCTTTGCCCAGCAGCTCGGCTTCGACGGCTTCACCAGCCTGCAGCTTGTGTTCCGCGAGCGGCTGCGCGAGCGCAACTCCTCCTATGACGAAAGGCTGGCGGCACTGCGCGCCAAGGCTGAGGAAGGCGCTGGTCACCGGGCGATCTTCGACGGCTTCGTCGCCGCCGCCAGCACCTCGCTCAGCGACATTTCGCGCGCGTTGAACGACGCGCATTTCGAAGAGGCCGTCACCCTGCTGGCGAAGGCCGACACCATCTATGTGCTGGCAAAGCGCCGCTCCTATCCGGTCGCCTCCTACATCGCCTACGCGCTCGGCAAGCTCAAGATCCGCAACCAGCTGGTGGAGTCGGCCGCCGGGCTGAACGCCGAGATGATCGGCTTCGCCACGTCGCGCGACGCCGTCATCGCCATCAGCTTCTCGCCTTACGCGCCGGCGACCATTGAAGAGACGCGCTCGATCGCGGAACAAGGCGTGCCGATCGTCGCCATCACCGACAGCTCGTTCTCGCCGCTCGCCCAGTTCGCCAAGATCTGGTTCGAGGTCGCCGAGGCCGATTTCGGCGGCTTCCGCTCGCTCTCGGCAACCATGGCGCTTGCCATGGCGTTGACCGTTGCCGTCGGCGAGAAGCGGCGTGACGCCGGCCGCAAACGCAAGGTCTGAGCGGGTCCTTCGACCGTCTTTTTCAATCCGGGAATGCTTATTCCATATTGACTATGGATTGGAATTAATATTTCATATTGACGGCACCGCGCGGCCGCTCGTGTGTGCTGCCCAAAAACGACGATGCTCACTATAACAGGCCGATGGGAGGTTCGAATGGGCGAAGCCGTGGAAGCGAAACCGCTCGACGTCATCACCATCGGCCGCGCCTCGGTTGATCTCTATGGCCAGCAGATCGGCTCGCGGCTGGAGGACATCACCTCTTTCGCCAAGTCGGTCGGCGGCTGCCCGGCCAATATTTCAGTCGGCACGGCAAGGCTCGGCCTGCGCTCTGCGCTGCTCACCCGCGTCGGCGACGAGCAGATGGGTCGCTTCATCCGCGAGCAGCTCAAGCGTGAGGGCGTCTCGGTCGACGGCCTGAAGACCGACAAGGAACGGCTGACCGCGCTTGTGCTGCTCTCGGTAGAGGACGAAGGCGTCTCGCCGATGATCTTCTACCGTTCCGACTGCGCCGACATGGCGCTGGCCGAGGAAGACATTGACGAGGCCTTCATCGCCTCGGCCCGTTCGGTGGTCGTCACCGGCACGCATTTCTCCCGCCCCAACTCGGACGCCGCACAGCGCAAGGCGATCCGTATAATGAAGGCCAAGGGCGGCAAGGTGGTGTTCGACATCGACTACCGCCCGAACCTCTGGGGTCTGGCCGGCCATGCCGAAGGCTTCGAGCGCTACGTCAAGTCGGACCGCGTCTCGGCGCAGCTGAAGACGGTGCTGCCCGACTGCGACCTCATCGTCGGCACCGAGGAGGAGATCATGATCGCCTCCGGCGCCGACGATTGCCTCAGCGCGCTGAAGACGATCCGCTCCTTGTCCCCGGCCACCATCGTGCTGAAGCGAGGCGCCAAGGGCTGCATCGTCTACGACGGCCCGATCAGCGACGACCTCGAGGACGGCATCGTCGGTGATGGCTTTCCGATCGAGGTCTACAATGTCCTCGGCGCCGGCGACGCCTTCATGTCGGGCTTCCTGCGCGGCTGGCTCGGCGGCGAAAGCTTTGCCACTGCCGCGACCTGGGCCAATGCCTGCGGCGCCTTCGCCGTGTCGCGCCTGCTTTGCGCGCCGGAATATCCGACCTTCGAGGAGCTGCAGTTCTTCCTCAAGCACGGCAGCAAGCACCTCGCTCTGCGCAAGGACGAGGCGATCAACCACGTCCACTGGGCGACGACGCGGCGGCGCGACATTCCTTCGCTGATGGCTTTGGCCTGCGACCATCGCGTGCAGCTGGAGGATGTCGCTGCCAGGGTCGGCGCCGACGCCTCGCGCATTCCGGATTTCAAGGTGCTCACCGTCAAGGCGGCGGCCAAGGTTGCCGCCGGCCGTGACGGCTACGGCATGCTGATCGACGAGAAATATGGCCGCGACGCGATGTTCGAATTCGCCCATCACCACTTCGCCTGGCTCGGCCGCCCGGTCGAATTGCCGGGATCGCGGCCGCTGCGCTTCGAATTCTCGCAGGACATCGGCTCGCAGCTTATCGACTGGCCGGTCGACCACTGCATCAAATGCCTGTGCTTCTACCATCCGGACGACCCCGAGGCGCTGAAACTGGAGCAGCAGCAGAAGCTGCGGGCCCTGTTCGAGGCCGCGCGGAAAGTCGGCAGGGAACTTCTGGTCGAGATCATCGCCGGCAAGCATGGCAAGCTCGACGACACCACCATTCCGCGCGCGCTTGAAGAGCTCTATGCGCTCGGCATCAAGCCTGACTGGTGGAAGCTCGAGCCGCAGGCTTCGGCCAACGCCTGGGCCAGGATCGAGCAGGTGATCGTCACGAACGACCCATGGTGCCGCGGCATCGTGCTGCTGGGGCTCGAGGCGCCGCAGGACGAGCTGGTCGCCGCCTTCGCGGCGACCGCCAACGCGCCCATCGTCAAGGGGTTCGCCGTCGGTCGCACCATCTTCATCAATGCCGCCGAACAATGGCTGGCCGGGCGGATGTCGGACGACGAGGCTGTCGCCGACATGGCCTCACGCTTCGAGCAGCTGACCGAGGCATGGCTTGCCGCGCGCGGCCGCAAAGCAGCATAAGAAGGCGGCAGCATAACAAGACGGCACAAGGAAGCCGGAGGAAACGACAATGACCAAGACCGTTCGCCTGACGATGGCGCAGGCGCTGACCCGCTTTCTCAGCCGGCAGATGACCGAGATCGACGGCAAGAAGGTGCCGATCTTCGGCGGCGTCTGGGCGATCTTCGGCCATGGCAATGTCGCCGGCGTCGGCGAGGCGCTCTACCAGGTGCGCGACGAGCTGCCGACTTATCGCGCCCATAACGAGCAGGCGATGGCGCATGCGGCGATTGCTTACGGCAAGGCGAATTTCCGGCGCCGCTTCATGGCCGCGACCACCTCGATTGGCCCCGGCGCGCTGAACATGGTGACGGCCGCCGCGCTCGCCCATGTAAACCGGTTGCCTGTCCTGTTTTTGCCCGGCGACGTCTTCGCCAACCGCCTGCCCGATCCGGTGCTGCAGCAGGCCGAGGATTTCTCCGACGGCACGGCGAGCGTCAACGACTGCTTCCGCCCCGTCTCGCGCTATTTCGACCGCATCACGCGGCCGGAACAGATCATTCCGGCGCTCAACCGCGCCATGCAGGTGCTGACCGATCCGGCCGAATGCGGCCCGGTGACGCTCTCGCTCTGCCAGGACGTGCAGGCCGAGGCCTATGACTATCCGGAAACCCTGTTTGCCGAACGCGTCTGGACGCCGCGCAGGGTTCGCCCCGACCGCCACGAATTGGCGGCCGCCGTCGCGGCGCTGAAAGGCGCCAGGAAGCCGCTGGTGATCGCCGGCGGCGGCGTCCTCTATTCGCAGGCATCGGCAGAGCTGGCCAAGCTGGTCCAAGGCGCCGGCATTCCGGTCTGCGAGACGCAAGGCGGCAAATCTTCGCTCCCCGACGATCATCCGCTCAACATGGCGGCGGTCGGCGTCACCGGCACTTCCGCTGCCAACCGGCTGGCGGAAGAGGCCGATGTCGTGCTTGCCGTCGGCACCAGGCTGCAGGATTTCACCACCGGCTCCTGGGCGCTGTTCAAGAATGCCGGCCGCACGATCATCGGCTTGAACACGCAAGGTTTTGACGCCGGCAAGCACTGGGCGCTGCCGCTGGTCGCCGACGCCGCCGAAGGCCTTGCCGAGCTTTCCGCTGCGCTGAAGGGCTGGAAGGCTCCTAGCGCCTGGACCGACAATGCGATGAAGGGCAAGACGGAGTGGCAGGCCGCGGCCGCCAAGGTGACCGCCTCGACCAATGCCGCCTACCCTTCGGATGCGCAGGTGATCGGCGCCGTGCAGCGCGCCATGGGCTCCGGCGTCACCCTTCTTCACGCTGCCGGCGGCCTGCCGGGCGAATTGCACAAGCTTTGGCAGGCCGGCGCGCCCGGCTCCTACCATGCCGAATACGGTTTCTCGACCATGGGTTACGAGATCGCCGGCGGTCTCGGCGTCAAGATGGCGAAGCCCGACCAGGAGGTGGTCGTCATGGTCGGCGACGGCTCCTACCTGATGCTCAATTCCGAGATCGCCACCTCGGTGATGCTGGGGCTGAAGCTCACCATCGTGCTGCTCGACAACCGCGGTTACGGCTGCATCAACCGGCTGCAGATGGCGACCGGCGGCGCCAACTTCAACAATCTGCTCAAGGACGCGCGCCACGAGGTGATGCCCGATGTCGACTTCGCCGCTCATGCCGCAAGCCTCGGCGCCGTTGCCGAGAAGGTGGCGTCGATCGCCGAGCTGGAGACGGCGCTGGCCAAGGCGAAGCAAAACAGCAAGACCACCGTGCTGGTCATCGACACCGATCCGCTTGTGTCGACCGAGGCCGGCGGACATTGGTGGGACGTCGCCGTGCCGGAAGTCTCCTCGCGGCCGCAGGTCAACGCCGCGCGCAAGAAATACGAGGAAGCCGTTGGCAGTCGTCAGGGCTGAGCCGGCATCCGCCTCGCAACGAACAACAGCTGGAGTGACGACTTGAAAGCCAAACTGGGCATGTCCCCCATCGCGTGGTGGAACGACGATCTCGTGGAATTGAGCGATGACGTGTCGCTGGAGGAGTGTCTTCGACAGTCGCGGTCGGCCGGCTTCACCGGCATGGAGATGGGCCGCCGCTTCCCCAACGACCCGAAGGTGATGCTGCCGATCCTGAAGGAGGCCGACGTTACGCTCTGCGGTGGCTGGTTCTCCGGCACGCTGGTCAATGAGGACCTGGCGAAGAACAAGGATCGCATCCAGCCGATGATCGACCTGTTCAAGGCGGTCAACGCGCCCTGCATCGTCTATGGCGAGGTCGGCCGCTCCATCCAGGGCGACCGCTCCAAGCCTCTGGCCACCAAGCCGAAGCTCGCCGAGGACGAGATGAAGGCCTATGGCCGGCGCGTCACCGAATTCGGCGAATGGTGCGCCGACCAGGGCATGCCGCTCTCCTACCACCATCACATGGCCGCTGTCGTCGAGACCGAGCCCGAGCTCGACGCCTTCATGCGCCATTCCGGCGAAGGCATCCCGCTGCTGCTCGATGCCGGCCATCTCGCTTTCGCCGGCGGCGATGTGCTGCGCGCCATCGACAACCACCACAAGCGCATCAACCACGTCCATGTGAAGGACGTGCGCATGGGCGTGATCGACGGTCTCGACCGCACCAAACAGTCCTTCCTCGATGCCGTGGCGCTCGGCGCCTTCACCGTGCCTGGCGACGGCTCGCTCGATTTCGGCGCCATCGTCCAGCGCTTCGCCGACTACGGCTATGAAGGCTGGTTCGTGGTCGAGGCCGAGCAGGATCCGAAGAAGAACCCGCCTCTGAAGATGGCGCAGGTCGGTCACAAGGAGCTGATGCGGGTGATGACGGCCGCCGGCTACACGGTGGAGACGCAAGGTTTTCCGAATGCCTGAACGGTGGATTAGCCTGGGCGCTCGGGTTATCTGATGCGCTTTGGGCAAATCCTGGATTGGCGCGATGAAAGACTATGAGCATCCCTTCTTCCGGCCGTTGTGGCGACGCATCGCTGTCGTCGCCGTCTGCCTTGTCTGGTCGGTGATCGAGTTCGCCTCCGGCACGCCGTTCTGGGGCGTCATCGCGCTCGGCTTCGCCGGTTACGCCGTGTGGCAGTTTTTCTACCTCTACAAGCCGGCTGAGGAGAACAAACCGCCGGCCGAGCCGAAGGAATGATCTAAGGAGATCCGAATGTCGAAACTGCTCGTCAAGGCCGACAGGGGCCACGGCCATGTCGCCCACGTCACGCCGCAAAGCGCCGGCTGGACTTATGTGGGTTTCGATCTCCACCGCTTGCGGCCGGGCGAGACGGCGTCCGGCAAGACGGGCGAGCGCGAGGTCTGCCTGGTCTTCGTCACCGGCAAGGGCAAGGCGTCGGCCGGCGGCAAGGATCTCGGCCTGCTTGGCGAGCGCATGTCGCCCTTCGAGGGCAAGCCCTGGTCGGTCTACGTACCGCAAGGCTCCGACTGGTCGGTGACCGCCGACACCGGGCTGGAGCTCGCCGTCTGCTCGGCGCCCGGCCTTGGCGGCGGCCTGCCGGTTCGCGTCATCGGTCCGGACGATCTCGGCCAGGAAGTGCGCGGCAAGGGCACCAACACGCGCTACGTCACCAACATCCTGCCCGAGGGCAAGCCGGCCGACTCGCTGCTGGTGGTCGAGGTCATCACGCCCGGCGGCCATACCTCCAGCTATCCGCCGCACAAGCACGACCAGGACAATCTCCCCGCCGAATCCTATCTCGAGGAGACCTACTACCATCGCCTCAACCCGCCGCAAGGTTTTGCCTTCCAACGCGTCTACACGGACGCCGACAGGAACGGTGTGCGCGACCTCGACGAGGCTATGGCGATCGAGGATGGCGATGTCGTGCTGGTGCCCAAGGGCTACCACCCCTGCGCGGCCTGCCACGGCTATGATCTCTACTATCTCAACGTCATGGCCGGCCCGAAGCGGACCTGGAAATTCCACAACGCGGCCGAGCATGAGTGGCTGATGAAGGCCTGAGGTTTCCCGGCGCGCTCAACCCGTTGGTCCAGTTCGGAAAAATCGTCGGCTAAGGACCGGCAGGGTCTGTTTGCCTTCGAAAACCCATGAAAGCTTCGTCAATCCGTCATGGAAATCACCTATGGCAGCGGGCTGACGAGGTTTTCTCATGCGCTACGCCATCTACTACACCCCACGGCAGGACGAGCCGCTGGCGCGCATCGCCGCCAATTGGCTGGGCCGCGACCCGTTCGGCGCGGCGACGCGGCCGGTCGAGGCGGTGGCCGAGCTGTCGGCGGCGGAAGTTGCCTTCCACACGGCCTCGGCGCGGCGCTACGGGTTTCATGCGACGCTGAAGGCGCCGTTCCGGCTGGCTGGGAGCGAGACGGAAGCCTCGCTGCGTGCCGCGCTCGACAGCTTTGCCGAAGCGACCCAGCCCGTCATCATCCCGCGCCTCGTCGTCGGCCAGATCGACGGTTTTTTCGCGCTGGTGCCGGAAGCGCCGGTGCCGGCGCTCAACCGCTTCGCCGGCGATGTCGTGCTGGCCTTCGACCGCTTTCGGGCGCCATTGACGGAAGCCGAGATCGAGCGGCGCAGCCCCGACTCGCTGAAGCCGCAGGAATTCCGCAATCTGTGCCAGTGGGGCTATCCTTACGTCTTCGAGACGTTCCGCTTCCACATGACGCTCTCCGGGCGCGTCGGGCCACAGGAAAGCCCGCGTCTTCGTGCCGCGATCGACAGCCTGTTCGCCGACGTGCTGCAGCGTCCGGTGCCGGTGGATGCGCTGACTTTGTTTGTCGAAACCGAACCGGGCGCCCCGTTCATGGTGCTCTCCCACCATGCGCTTGGCCGCCGCCCGGCCAGAAAAACCGCGTGACCGCCCTATGTACCGCCCAACGTATGATCGCTTGAGACAGGACTGCCTGAAATGACCGCCGAAACCGTCCTCACGAATGCCCGCATCGTGCTGCCCGATGAAATCGTCGAGGGCTCGCTGCTGCTGCGCGATGGCCTGATCGCCGCGATCGAGCCGGGCGCGGCGCGCGGCGGCAAGGACATGGGCGGCGACTACATCATCCCGGGCCTCGTCGAGCTCCACACCGACCATCTCGAAGGCCACTATGCGCCGCGTCCGAAAGTGCGCTGGAACCCGATCGCCGCCGTGCTCGCCCACGATGCGCAGGTCGCGACCGCCGGCATCACCACGGTGCTCGATGCCTTGCGCGTCGGCATGGACGAGGATGCCGACCTGAAGTCCGACGACGTCCGCAAGCTCGCCGACGCCATCGAGGACAGCGTCAGGCAGGATCGGCTGAGGGCCGACCATTTCATCCATCTGCGCTGCGAGGTCTCGGCCCCGGACTGTCTCGAGGCCTTCGCCAATTTCGAGACCGACGACCGCGTGAAGCTCGCCTCGCTGATGGACCATGCGCCCGGACAGCGCCAGTTCGTCAACCTCGAGACCTATGCCTATTACTACCAGCGCAAGCTCAAGCTGACCGACCGCGACTTCCAGAAATTCTGCGAGAAGCGGATGGCGGAATCGGCAAGGAATTCAGGCCCCAACCGCGTCTTCATCGCCGCCGCCTGCCAGGAGCGCGGCATCGTCCTTGCCAGCCATGACGATGCGACCGCCGGCCACGTCGACGAAGCCGTGGAGCAGGGCGTGCGCGTCGCCGAATTCCCGACCACCGAGGAGGCGGCAAGGGCCTCGAAGGCGGCCGGCCTCGGCGTGCTCATGGGTGCGCCCAACGTCATGCGCGGTTCCTCGCATTCGGGCAATGTCTCGGCCAGGGCGCTGGCAGGCGACGGCCTGCTCGACATCCTGTCGTCCGACTACATCCCCTTCAGCCTGATCCAGTCGGCCTTCTTCCTCGGCGACGTCGTCGAAGGCATCTCGCTGCCGCAGGCGGTCGCCATGGTCTCGAAGAACCCGGCCGACGCCGTCGGCCTCACCGATCGCGGCGTCATCGAGCCCGGCCGGCGCGCCGACCTCGTGCGCGTGCGCGTCGACGAGCACGTGCCGGTCGTGCGCACCGTCTGGCGCCAGGGCAAGCGTGTCGCATGATGGTTTCGGCGTTGATCGAACGCGAGCTGACCGAGACCCTTCCGATCCGCAACGGCGTCTTCGTCGCGGTTGTCGGCCCAAGCGGCGCCGGCAAGGACACGGTGATCGGCTATGCCAAGGCGCGCTTTGCCGACGAGACGCGCCTGGAATTCGTGCGTCGCGTCATCACCCGGCCGAGCGATTCGGCGAGCGAGGACCACGACACGCTGGCCGATGCCGCCTTCGCCGAGGCGGAGGCCGACGGCGCCTTCGCCATTTGCTGGGACGCCCATGGCCTGCGCTATGGCCTGCCGGCCGACGTCGACTGGGCGGTCGCCAACGGTCATGTGGCCGTGGCGAATGTCTCGCGCGCGGTCATCCCGGGGCTGCGCGAGCGCTATGCCAATCTGGCGGTGGTCGAGATCACCGCGACGCCGGAAATCCTCGCCGAGCGGCTGGCGGCGCGCGGCCGCGAATCGCGCGGCGAGGTGCTGGCGCGTCTGGCGCGCAGCACCAGCGTGACGCTTTCCGGGCCGGACGTCACCTCGATCGACAACAGCGGCGCCAGGGAGATTGCCGGCGAGCGCTTCGTGGATGTGCTGCGCAAGGCGATGGCGTTTTCGGACCTGTCGAGCATGATTTAGCGTCTCTCTTTCTCCTTCTCCCCTTGTGGGAGAAGGTGGATCGGCGCGCAGCGCCGAGACGGATGAGGGGTGTTGGACGGATCGCCGTCGTTGCCAAGCTGGAGCACCCCTCATCCGTCGCCTTCGGCGACACCTTCTCCCACAAGGGGCCTGTTGCGTAATTGGCTGGTTGTGATTCTCTGAGTTGGAACTCGGAGGGAATCGCGATGGCGGTGAAGCGGACGGGTCAGTTGAGCCTGGCGGAAGCATTTCTGGGCCAGAAGCTTGCTGGTGGATCCTCGCCGCTCGATCGGCTGTCCGGTCTGGTGAAGTGGTATCGCTTCGAGAAGCTGCTCAACCCGCTACGCGATGGCGGCCCGGGACGTGCGGCTTGGCCTCCGCTGGTTCTGTTCAAAGCACTGCTGCTGCAATCGCTCTATGGCTTGTCGGATCGCGAGCTGGAGGAGGCGCTCGGCGACCGGCTGTCATTCCGGCGCTTTGTCGGGCTTGGCCTTGAGGAGAGCATTCCCGATCACTCAGTGCTGTCGCGCTTCCGCAACCTGCTTGTCGGCGAAGGGCTGATGGAAAGGCTGTTTGGCGAACTGGACCGGCAGTTGGAGAAGGTCGGCGTAATCCTGAAGCGCGGCACGATGCTGGATGCGACGCTGATCGATGCGGTCTCGGCGCCGCCGACAGCCGAGCGGCCCTCGAAGGATGCCGATGCCCGTCCCGTGTGGCGGGGCAAGGGCGGCTTTACCTTCGGCTACAAGGCCCATGTTGGGGTCGACGAGGGCTCTGGTCTGATCCGCACGGTGATCACCACGCCGGCCAACGTCAACGACACGGTAATGGCCGATCACTTGATCCGAGGCGACGAGAAGACGGTGTGGGCGGATGCCGCCTATGACACGCATGCCCGGCGTGCTCGGCTCAAGGCCGAGGGCAGGAAGCCGCGCATTGCCCGCCGCCCCAATAAGCACCATTCGCTGCCCGAGCGGCTCAAGCGCTACAATCGCCTGATCGCACGACGGCGGGCGGCGGTGGAGACGACCTTCGCCACGCTTAAGAACCGCATGAAACTGACCACAATCCGCTATGTCGGATTGGCCAAGGCCGCAGCCCAGGTGACACTTGCCGCGATCGCTTTCAACATGCGCCGATGGGCGGCAATCACAGGATAGGTGCGCCTAGCATCCAGCCTAAGGCCGCCCGCCACCATCAAACTCCACCCCAAAAGCCAAAAATGAGCGAGACCTCACGGGCCAAACCGCCTCGCGGGTCTGTTCGCGCTAACTGCGCAACAGGCCCACAAGGGGAGAAGGGGAGGTCATTGGCTACTCCGCCGGTGCGCCGGCGACGTTCCGGCGCGTCGCTTCCAGCATCCGGCGCCGGGCGCGGAACACGCTCCATTGCTGGTCGACCAGCACGCCGATCAGGATCACCCCGCCCATCACCGCGAAGTTGAGCGAGGAGGGGATGCCGAGCAGGTTGACCAGGTTCTGCAGCTCCTGCAGCAGCACGGTGCCTAAGAGGACGCCGACCAGCGAGCCCTCGCCGCCGCGCAGCGAGAAGCCGCCGAGCACCGCCGCGGCGATCGCGTAGAGCTCGTAGAACTGGCCGTGGCTGGCCGGCGAGATCGAGCGCGTATACATGGCGAAATAGATCGCCGACAGCGCCGTCAGCACGCCGCAGATGACATAGGCCGCGATCACGACGCGCCCGGTGCGGATGCCCGAATATTTCGCCGCTTCCTCGTTCTTGCCGATGGCATAGAGATAGCGGCCGAACACCGAGCGGTGCAGCACCACCCACATGACGATGGCGATGACGATCAGCGCGATGAAGCTGTTCGGCACGCCCCAGGAACGGCCCGCGGTCAGGAATTCGAGCTCGGGGAAATTCTGGCCGAAGGCGAAGCCCGCCGTGCCGTCGGCGGTGTAGAAGCGCGCCACGCCGCGATAGATCAAGAGGCCGCAGAGCGTCACCACGAAGGGCTGCATCTTCAGCCGCGTGATCAGCCAGCCATGCACGAAGCCGATGATGGCGCCGAGCACGATGATCAGCGCGAAGGCCAGCGGCCAGTCCATCTCGCGCACGGCGATGAAGTCGATGAACAGCGTGCCGAGCAGCGCCACCAGCGAACCGACCGAAAGCTCGATGCCGCCGGTGATGATGACGAAGGCCTGGCCGATGGAGAGGATGCCGAACAGGCCGATCAGGTTGGAGGTGTTGGCAAGGTTGATCGGCAAAAGGAAGCGCGGGTTGATGGCCGTCACCACCGCGCCGACCACCAGGATCAGGATCAGCAGGCCGAGGTCTTTCTTGCTCATTGCGCTCCTCCAGCGGCATGCGCCAGCTTCGGCTTCTTGCCCACCGCCAGCAAAAGCACGTTCTCCTGGCTGAAATCGTCCCGGTCGAGAATGCCGGAGATCTGCCCCTCATGCATGACCGCGATACGGTCCGAGACGCCGATCACCTCTTCCATGTCGCTGGAGATCATCAGCACCGCGACGCCTGCGTCGGCAAGCGACCGCATCAGCCCGTAGATCTCGGCCTTGGCGCCGATATCGATGCCGCGCGTCGGCTCGTCGAGGATCATCACCTTGGGGTTCATCGCCAGCCACTTGGCCAAAACCACTTTCTGCTGATTGCCGCCTGACAGCGTGCCGGTGCGGGTCAGGACCGACGGCGCCTTGATGCCGAGGTCTTTCTTCTGCTTCTCCGCGGTGGCGAGTTCGGCGCTGACCGACACCAGCGAGCGCTTCGCATGCGCCGGCAGATTGGGCAGCGAAATGTTCTCGGCAATCGAGAGGTCGAGCAGGATGCCGGTCAGCTTGCGGTCTTCCGGCACCAGGAAGATGCCGCTCGCCACCGCATCGGCGGCCGATCCGACATCGAGCGCCTTGCCGTCCAGCGCAACGCTGCCGCCGAGCCGTTCGTCGATGCCGAACAGCACGCGCGCGAGCTCCGTGCGGCCGGAGCCGACGAGCCCGGCGAGGCCGAGGATCTCGCCGCGTCGAAGGTCCAGGCTGACCGGATGATCAGGATAGGCTGCGGTGCGCACGGCATTTGCGGAGAGCGCGACGCCGCCCGGCGCGCGCCCGGCCTCAGCGGCTTTCTCACGCTCCTTCAGCATGCGCCCGATCATCAGCTTGACCATCTGGTCGTGGTTGATCTCGCTCTTGGGCAGCGTGCCGGCAAGCATGCCGTCGCGCAGCACCACGACGCGGTCGGCGACGCGCTCGACTTCGTGCAGGCGGTGCGAGATGAAGATGACGCTGATGCCTTCCGACCGCAGCCCCTTGATGACGTCGAGCAGCTTTTCGGTTTCGGCGATCGGCAGGCTGGAGGTGGGCTCGTCGAGGATCACCAGCCGCGCCCTGATCGACAGCGCCTTGGCGATCTCGACCATCTGCTGCTGCGCGAGCGACAGTGATGCGACCGGCGCATCGGCCGAGAAATTGGCGCCGACGCGCTTCAACAGCGGGGCCGCCATCTGCCGCAGCTTCGCGCGGTCGACCAGCCGCAGCGGGCCGGCCTTCAGCGGCTCGCGGCCGAAGAAGATGTTGGCGGCGACATCGAGGTTTTCGAACAGGTTGAGCTCCTGATGCACGAAGGCGATGCCGGAGCCGATGCTGGCTTCCACGGTCAGCCCGTCATGCGCGATGCCGTCGACCGTCACGGTACCGCTGTCCGGCCGCGTCACGCCGCCGAGGATCTTCATCAGGGTCGATTTGCCGGCGCCGTTCTCGCCGACCAGGCCGATTACCTCGCCGGGCCTGACCTCAATGGAGAACCCGTCCAGCGCCACGACGCCCGGATATGTCTTGCGCACGGCCTCGAGGCTCAGGAACGGAGCGGATTGAACAATGGATGGGTCGGAATAGTTCATCACGCCATGGTTGATCAAGCTTGGCAGCGGCCGGTGGGCAACAGACTGGCGGGCCGCGTGCGGCCCGTCAATACGGGCGCCGGCTCAAGGTGGATCCCTGAGCCGGCGCAACTGATCTCGCGCTTACTTGCCGGCCATCGCCTTCAGATCGGCGGCATAGGCGTCGACATCGTCCTTGCCGATGATCTTGGTCGGCACGATGATCAGGCCGTTCTCCGGAATGCCCGACTTGTCGCCCTTGAGATAGGAAGCCATCAGCTTCATGCCCTGATAGGCCCATTCGAACGGCTGCTGCACGACCGTCGCGGCGACCGTGCCTTCCTTGACGCCGCCCAGCGTGATCGGATCGTCGTCGAAGCCGACGACGGTGATCGAGCCCAGCTTGCCGGCGTCGCGCAGCGCTTCATAGATGCGCGGCGTGTTGTAGGAGTAGAAGCCGACCATGCAGGTGATGTCGGGGCTGGCGACCAGCGCGTCCTCGACATTCTTCTTGGCGCGCGCCTGGTCGATGTCGTCGCCGCGCACGTCGACCAGCTCGATCTTGCTGCCGGCGAGCCCGTCCTTCATGCCCTGGATGCGTTCCTTGGCGTTGTCGGCGCCGAGCAGGCCGACGAAGCCCAGGCATTTGCCGCCGTCCGGCATCGCCTTCTTGGCGATCTCGGCCGCCTGCTTGCCGGCGTCGACGTTGGATGAGCCGATATAGGCGACGCGCTTGGTCTGCGGCGCGTCGCTGTCGGTGGTGAACAGCGCCGTCTGGGAAGCGATCTTGTTGAGCCCGTCGGTCGAGGTCTTGGGGTCGACGGCCGACACCATGATGCCCTTGACGCCGGCCGTCACCAGATCGTCCATCAGTCGCTGCTGGATGGCGACCGACGACTGCTCAGGGTATTTCAGCTCGAGATTGTAGTCGGGCAGTTCGCCCTGCGCCTTCTTCACGCCGGCTTCCGCCGCCTTCCAGAAGTCTGACGCGCCGTTGACGACAAAGGCCAGCGTCGGCTTGTCGTCGGCGCGCACGGTCGCGCTCGCCGACAGGCCGAGGGCCAGGGCCGCCGCGGCGACGGATGCGTTACGGATCATGGATTTCATGGTTCAACCTCCCTTTTGAAACTCATCGCTGATGTGTCGGCTGCGGCCTGGACGCCCTCCTCCTCAAGGGGCTTGCCCAAGGTCTGGCAACTTAAGAACGGCGCCAATCCAGCCGCGACCAAGACACTAGACACAGATTTGGCGTTCGTAAATAGTCCGATTTGTCTGACATTTTCGTGAAAACGAGACTGCCCTTTCGACGGCATTCCTCCGACCGGCGCTCGCCCGCTCCACCGCCGCGATCGGCCGGAAGGCCCGGCCACGCTGCGGCGAGTTGACAATAGAACGCTTAGGGATATTAGTAAAGAGTATTAGTTGCGGGCGCCCAGGCGCGCGTTTTCACAGAGCGCGAAGAGACAAGCCGCCAGTTGGCAAGGGAGGAATGGCAGCGGCGGCATCGTGCCAAAATTCGGCGAAATTGTCAGCTTTGCTGACCTTTTCAGGCTGTTTCGTCGACATGTGATGTGGCTGGCGCCGACGCTGTCGGGCATGATAATCGTTATAATCAGGGCGCGGTTCCCATAAACACGCCGCGCCGGAGCATCTTGTTGTTGTCGCCGGCCTTTGCTTAACAGCCGACAAGGTTTGGGAAACGAACATGAGTGAACCGACGGAACTGCGCGATCCCCCGGAAGCCTCCAGGCGCCGCAAGCCGTCCGCCAAGCCCAAGGGTCGTGTCACCATGACCGACATCGCTCGGGCCGCCGGCTGCTCGCAGGCGACTGTCTCGTTCGTGCTCAACAATTCGCCCGGCATCAGGCTGTCGCAGCAGACGCGCGATCGGGTGATCGAAGCGGCCAGAGCGCTCGGCTACTCGCCGCCGGTCTTCTCCGCCCTGCGTCCGCCGGTGACGCCGTTCGAAGGCCTGGACGGCGTCATCGGCTTTGCCGTCGACCAGCTCGCCACCAGCCCGGAGGCGGTGGTCGCCATCGAGGGCGCGCGCCAGGCCTCGTGGAACGCCGGCAACGTGCTGCTGGTCGCGCAGACCATGGGCGATGCCGTCATGGAGCCGCGCGCTATTTCAGCGCTGACACGCCGCGGCATCTCGGCGCTGATCTACATGACCATCTTCACCCGCGAGATCGTCGCGCCCGAGTTCCTCTACAGCCTCGATATCCCGGTCATCCTGCTCAACTGCTACACCGCCGACTATGCCTTCCCGGCCGTCGTGCCTTCCGAGATCGCCGGTGGCCAGAGTTCCACCCGGCATCTCATCAGCCACGGCCACCGCCGCATCGCCACCATCACCGGCGAGCCGTGGATGCAGGCGGCGCAAGACCGGCTGAAAGGCTATCGCCGCGCCTTGGCCACCGCCGACATCCCCTTCGATCCCGAGCTGGTGGTCGAGGGCGACTGGTCGGCCAGCGCCGGCTATGCCGCGACCGTCAAGTTGCTTGCCCTGAAGGACCGCCCGACCGCCATCTTCTGCCAGAACGACCGCACCGCGATCGGCTGCTACGAGGCGCTGAAGGAAGCCGGCCTGCATATCCCCGAGGATATTTCCGTGGTCGGCTATGACGACGAGGAGATCGCCCGCCACCTCTTCCCGCCGCTGACGACCTCGATCCTGCCGCATCTGGCGATGGGCCAATGGGCAATCGAGCAGTTGGAGACGCCGATGACATCCGGCCACGGCCGCTACCCCATCACCAAGCTGGAATGCCCGCTGGTGGAAAGGGAGAGCGTGGCGGCAGTGCGGGACGCTCCAGGATGAAATCCCGCAAGGATCGCCGCGAGGCTCTGTATTGACAGGCGCCGGCGCGTGCGCCGCTATCCTTGTCCGATGCGATTGCTTCGCGCCTTGGCAGCAATGCCGTCGAGGCTTAGCTTGGGCTTATAAGCAGGGAGGCCTTGATGACATCGATCTTCACCGTTCACGAAGCGTCCGGTTATGAGCAGCTGATGGGCCGCTGGAGCCGCAGGCTGGCGCCCAAGTTCATCGATTTCGCCGGCTTGGCCGGCGGCGAAAAGATCCTCGACGTCGGATGCGGCACCGGCAGCCTGACCTTCGAGCTGGCGAAGTCCGCCGGCCTCGCCGAAATCCAGGCCATCGACTTCTCTCCGGTCTTCGTCGCGGCGGCGAAGGAGAAGAATACCGATCCGCGCATCACCTTCAGCCAGGCGGACGCCACCGCCCTGCCTTTCGCCGACAAGGCGTTCGATCGCGCGCTGGCGCTGCTGGTGCTTCACTTCGTGCCGGAGGCCGGCAAGGCCGTGGCCGAGATGCGCCGCGTGGTGCGGCCGGGCGGCGTGGTCGCGGCGGTGGTGTGGGATCATCTCGGCGGCATGCCGGGCATGCGCATGATGATCGACACGGTCGCGGCGCTCAGCGAAGGCGGACGCCAAATGCGCAGCCGCTACTGCTTCCAGCCGATGATGCAGCCCGGCGAGATGAAACGGACCTTTGTCGAACAGGGCCTGGCAGACGTCACCGAAACCGAGCTGATGATCCGCATGGATTATGAGAATTTCGACGACTACTGGGCGCCGATCGGCGCCGGCGAAGGCCCGCTCGGCAAATACGTGACCACGCTCGACGGGGCGGAACGGGCGCGCGTCGAAGCGGCGGTCCGCGATGCCTATCAGGCGGGGCGGCCGGATGGGGCGAGGTCGTTCGCCAATGTGGCCTGGGCCTGCAGGGGGATCGTGCCCTGACCTTCAGCCCGATCTGACCTGCGCGAGCACAGCGGCGCGCAAACGACGGAAGTTCGGATAGCCGAGAAGCACCAGCAACCTAGAGCGTTTCAGGTTTTGACGGAAGCGTATCCGGCGTTGTTGAAGTAGTTTGAGCATTCGTCGGGTTCTATGGTGGCGACGAGGTGTCCGATGTGTCGCCAGGTGTCGTCGATGGTTCGCTTCTGGGCAGTTCGCATCCAGTGCTTGATCTTGGCGAAGGCCTGCTCGATCGGGTTGAGATCTGGCGAGTATGGCGGCAGGTACCAGAGCCTGGCGCCTGCGGCGCGGATCATCTGCCGGATGGCTGCCGACTTGTGGGAGCCGAGATTGTCCATGACGACGATGTCGCCCGGCTCAAGCACTGGCACGAGCTGCTGCTCGACATAGGCGCGGAAACACTGGCCGTTGATCGGCCCGTCGAAGACGCAAGGTGCAGTCAGCCGGTCGCAGCGCAGCGCGCCGAGGAAGGTCAGCGTGCGCCAGTGGCCGTATGGAGCCAAGCCGCGCAGGCGTTTGCCCTTCGGCCCCCAACCGCGCAGCGGCGCCATGTTGGTCTTGATCCAGGTTTCGTCGATGAAGACCAACTGCCGTGGGTCGAGACCGGACTGCCAGGAACGCCAGCGTTGTCGCCGTCGCGCGATGTCAGCGCGGGCTTGCTCAAGGGCCAACAGAGTTTTTTTTGAACCGCAAACCCTCGCGCCGCAGGAACTGCCACACCGTATCGTGCGATACCTTCACACCGCGCGCCGCAAGTTCGTCCTTTAGCCGATGCAGCGACAGATGCGGCGTCTGATTGATCCTCTCCACGATGAAGGCCCGGTGCGGCTCCAGAACCCGCTTGCGATGGCCGCCCATCTTGCCGGGCGCGACCGACCCACTCGCTCGATAGCGCTGCGACCACTTCACCGCCGACGACACCGCTATGCCAAAACGAGCCGCAACCGTGCGGCAGCTCTCACCAGCCGCGATCGCCACAACAACACGCTCACGAAGATCATTCGAAAGAGGTCGCGTCATCCGATGCTGGCCTCCGATCCAGCCAGCATCTTGAATCACAAAATCAGCCTCTCCGGAATCCCTCTTCGATTCTGTCAAAAGCTGAACCGCTCTATGGGAAGCCCGGTGGCTTCGGCCATGCCGGCCGCCGTCATGAAGGCAGCATCGGCCCAGCGGCTGCGCAGGAAATCGCCGAGCGAGGGATGCTTGGCGGCCAGTTTCGGCTCGCTGGCCAGCGCGGCGACCAGTGTCGGCGGCGGCGTGGGCTTTCCGGGTCGATCCGCCTGCATCAAGCCAGATTGATGGCGGCGTTGCGCAGCAACGCCACGGATTTGCGCATGCCTTCCAGCGGCGACAGCATCATGTCCTCGTGCTCGATGGAGAGCACGTCGTCGTAGCCGACCTGCTTCAGCGCTATGCAGAACTGCCGCCACCAGGTCTCTCCGTGACCATAGCCCAGCGTGATGTAATTCCAGGCTCGATCGGCATAGTGGTTTGGCGGACGCGCATCGAGTACGCCGTCGATGGCCGCCGGTATCGGTTCGATGCGCGTATCCTTGGCGTGCACATAGTAGATCGCCGAGCCGAGCTTGCGCACGGCGGCAATGGGGTCCGCGCCCATCCACAGCGGGTGGCTCGGATCATAGTTCGCGCCGACCGTTTCGCCGACGGCATCGCGAAGCCGCAACAGTGTCTGGACGTTGTACACGGCCTGATGGCCGTGCAGTTCCAGGCACAATTTGCCTATGCCGAGATTGTTCGCGAATGCAACGAGATCGCGCCAGTAGGGAACGATGCAGTCGTCCCATTGGTAGCGCAGGATGTCGGCGCATTCGGGCGGCCAGTCGGTGATGATCCAGTTGGGGTTGGCATCGCCCGGGCCGCCGGGCAGCCCGGACATCATCACCACGCGGTCGATGCCCATCAGGCTTGCCAGCCGGATCGTGTCCTCGGTCACCTGACGGTGCTTCTTGCCCTGCGGTCCCGGATGCAGCGGGTTGCCCGAGCAGTTGAGCGCCGCGATCGTCAGCCCGTGGTCGCGGACATTGGCGGCGAATTCGGCGCGGGTCGCAGCACTGTCCAGCATGGCTGCGAGATCGATGTGCGGCGCCGACGACCAGTTGCCGCAGGCGAACTCCAGCGTCTCCAGGCCGAGTTCGGCGGAGGCATTCAGCATCTCGTCGAACGAAAGGTTGCCCAGGCTGTCGGTGATCATGCCAATCTTCATTTTCGGGACTCCCGGGTTGAGACCATCCGCTCAGAGCTTCACAGGCTCGAACCTGCCGGATCTGGCTGACGCAAGCGCCGCCTCGCAAAGGATCATGGCCTTGCGGCCGTCGCTGGCGGTGACGGCAGGCTTCCTACCGGTTTCGACGGACGTGATGAAATCATCGATCTCGGCGGCGTAGGACTCCGAATAGCGTTCGACGAAGAAGTAGTAGGGCTTGTCGCGCGAGATGCCTTTGCCGCCGGACATCTCTACGGAGGTCGGCAGCCGGTTTCCGGCAAGCAGCATGCCGTCGGCACCATGCACCTCGATGCGCTGGTCGTAGCCATAGGCGGCCCTGACGCTGTTGTTGATGTGGCACTGCCGGCCGGACGCAGTGCGCAGGATGAACATCGCGGTATCGTAGTCGCCGAGCTTCTTGTATTGCGGCGCCACCAGCGATGAACCGGTGGCAAAGAGCTCGACCGGCTCCTCGCCGAGCAGGTTGCGCGCCATGTCGAAGTCGTGGATGGTCATTTCGCGAAAGACGCCCCCGCCGCCGGCCAGCGCTTCCTCGGTTTCGGGCTCGGGGTCGCGGCTGGTGATGATGACCTGCTCGACGGCGCCGATCTCGCCGGCATCGATGCGTTCCTTCAGCGCCCGGAAGCTCGGATCGAAGCGGCGGTTGAAGCCGATCTGGAACGGCACGCCGGCCTTCTCGACTGCGGCCAGGCACTCGTCCGTGCGCTTGAGGTCGAGATCGATCGGCTTCTCGCAGAAGATCGCCTTGCCATGCGCGGCCGCGGCCATGGCAAGCTCGGCATGCGTGCGCGTCGCCGAGGCGATGAACACCATCTTCACCGACGGATCGTCCATCACGGCCTCGGTGTCGGTGATCTCGGCGCCGACGACGGCGGCGACCTTCTCGGCGGCCTCGCGATTGGGATCGACGATGTAGCGCAGCCGCACCTTCGGGTGACGCGCGAGGTTGCCGGCATGCACCCTTCCGATCAGTCCCACCCCGAACAGACAAACATCCATCATGTGTTCGACTTTCCTATTGGGTCGCGCCTTGGCGGAACGGCCGGTTCATGCTGCCCGGCCGGCATTCATTTCACCGCGCCCATGGTGAGCCCGCGCACCAGATGGCGCTGCACCAGGAGCGCGAAAAAGACGATCGGCAGCGCGCCGATGACGCCGGCCGCCGCCATCGAGGCCCAGTCGGTGTCGATGCGTCCGATGAGCGTGGCCGTGCCGCGCGGCATGGTCATCGCCCTCGGCGTCGCCGTCAGCGCCAGCGCAAAAAGAAATTCGTTGAAGGTGACCAGCACCGCGAAAATCGCGGTTGCCGCCAGCCCGGGTGCTGCCAGCGGCAGCGTGATGCGGCGGAAGGCGCCGAAGCGCGAATCGCCGTCGACCATCGCGGCCTCCTCGAGATCGACGGGGATCTCGCGGAAGAAGCTCTCCATCATCCAGACGCAGAAGGTGACGTTGAAGGCGGTATAGGTGGCGATCAGCCCAAGCCAGGTGTCGAGCAGGCCGAGGCTCAGCATCAAGAGATAGACGGGGATCAGGATGACCACCGGCGGGATGATGCGCAGCGTCAAAAGGAACAGGCCGACCTTGCCCTCCATGGCGAAAGGCAAGCGGAACCTGACGATCGCGTAAGCGCCCATCGCGCCGACGACCAGCGCGATGGCGACGGAGAAGAAGGTCACCACCAGCGAGTTCGTCAGGTAGGAACCGAACTGCTTTTCGGTGAACAGCCGGACGTAATTGTCGAGCGTCGGCACATGCGGGTAGAGCGTGCCTTCCTGCGTGATCTCGCGGTTGGGCTTGAGCGAGGTGGAGACCAGCCAGTAGATCGGCAAAAGGACGACGGCCAGCACGAAGATCGTCGTCAGGATGCGCGCCAGACGGGTGCTCATGACGCGTCGACCCTGCGCAGAAGCCTGATGGCGCTGAAGGCGAGCGCGAGCACGACGAGGCCGATGGTCACGAACAGCGCCGCCGCATACCCGGTCTGCTGGAATTTGAAGGCGGTGTCATAGCCGTAGATTGAAACCAGCCTGGTCGCCTCGCCCGGCCCGCCGCGCGTCAGCACAAAGACCTGGTCGAAGGTGCCGAAGACGTCGATGGTCCTCAGCACGATCGCCACCGCCAGCACCGGCCGCATCATCGGGAAGGTGAGATCGGCAAACACCCGCCACGCGCCCGCGCCGTCGACGCGCGCCGCCTCGAACGGCTCGTGCGGCAGCGACTGCAGCCCGGCGAGCAGGATCAGGAACATCAGCGGCGTCCATTCCCAGACGTCGAGGACGACAAGCCCGATGAAGGCGTTGAGCGGATTGCCGAGGATCTGCACCGGGCCGCCGCCGATTGCTTCGGACAGCGCCGTCAGCATGCCGGCATCGCTGGCGTAGATCAGGCGGAAGACGATGGCGACGACGACCGGCGTGATCACCATCGGGATGATGAGCACCGTCCTGAGCAGGCGGATGCCGCGAAACTCGTGCAGGCAAAACAGCGCCAGCGCGAAGCCGAGCACCGCCTCGAGCGACACCGACAGCGCGACGAACTTCACCGTGACCCAGAGCGAATTCAGGAACTGGGCGTCGCTCCACAGGCGTACATAGTTCTGCAATCCGACATCGGACACCGGCGAGCCGTAGCGGTAGGCCCTGGTGCTGGCCCTGAGACCATCCCAGAGCGGATAGACCAGCACGCCGAGCACGATCATCAGGCCCGGTGCCAGCATGAGGTACGGGAGGGCGAGGTCGAGCCCCGCCCCCTGCAGGCGATACTTGCGTGCCTGCCTCGCGCCTTGCATCAGTAGTAGCCGGCCGTGGTCAGGTAGTCCTTGACCTGTTTGGCCGCCGTGTCCAATGCCGCGCCGCCGCCGGAGCCTGCCTGCAGCGCCTTGTTGAGCTCGATGCCGAGCAGTTCCTCGACCTTCGCCCAGTCCGGCGTGCGCGGCCTTGGCAGCGCGCCGGCGTCGAGCTGCTGCAGGGCGACCGGGATCAGCCGATTGCCGGGCTTGGCGACGCCGAAGGCGGTGCGCTTGACCGGGATCGAGCCCGCTTCCGACAGCTTGGCCTGCGTTTCGGCACTGACGTACCATTTCAGGAACTCGATCGCGTTCGCCTTGTTGGGCGCCGATTTCGGCACGCCGGCGATGAAGATGCCCATCTGCGCGATCGCCTTCTCCTGCTTCGGCACGACGCCGAAATCGAGCTTGCCGGCGACCTTGGTCTGGGCGGGATCGTCGGCCTTCAATGCGTTGCCCGAGTACTGGATGATGGCGCCGGCATCGCCGCCGAGGATCGCCGCGCCCTCCTGGTCGGAGTCGAACTCGACCACGCCGCTCGGCGCGTTCTGCTTCATCGTGCCGACGAAGAAATCGGCCGATGCCTTGCCCTCCGCCGAGTTGAAGATCGGGTTCCACTTGTCGTCGAAGAAGGAGCCGCCAAACGACAGGAAGATCGGATACCAGCTGGTGACGATCGGGTTGCCGGAGACGCCGCGGAAGACGACCGGGTACTTGATCTTTCCGGCCGCCACCCCTTCCTTGCCCTTGGCGATCACCTCGTCCCAGGTCTTCGGCGCGCCGCCGCTGAAGACGTCGTTGCGGTAGGTGAGCGTCTGCAGGTCGCCGACGAAAGGCACGCAGATCAGCGTCGGCTTGGCGCTTTCGAAGCCCTTGACGCGCGGCCCCTGCTGCGGCGGCCAGTAACCCATGTCGATCATCGAGCCGATCCAGTCCTTGTCGGAGCCGTCGATGCCGCCGGCGCCGAGATCCTCGAGCACATTGGCGGCGCCGAACTGCGGCACCCATGGATCGTCGAGCAGGTAGAGGTCATACTGGCCGGCGCCGCTCTGGGCGTCGGCGAACCACTTCTCCAGCGTCACGCCATATTCATCCTCGAGGAACTCGACGTCGAAGCCCTGTTCCTTCGCCAGCGGGATGATCTTCTGCTTGAACGGCGTCAGCCCGCCATCGGCGAAGGCGCCGATGATCACCTTCTTGCCGGCGGCCCTGGCGGGCATGGGCAGGCCGAGCGTGGTGAGGGCCGTGGTGGCCAAAGCCAGGCCGAGCCCGCCCTTGACGACGGAGCGGCGAGTAAGTCTGCTGGAATGCATCATTTCACTCTCCCATTGTTGTTGACCCTGTGGACGGCGGTAAGGCCTGCCGAATTGAAGAAACAGGCGTTCGCCGGGTCGAAGGCGACGCCGATGCCTTCACCGACCGCGCCCCTGAAATCGCGGCCCGCCCGTACCGAGACGTTGCCGCCGTCGAGCCGCACATTGACCAGCGTCTCGTTGCCCATCGGCTCGACGACATAGATTTCGCCGCGCAGCGCGCCCGGTTCGTCTGGCTCGGCGACGCTGCAGTCTTCCGGTCTGAGCCCGATCTCGACGATCTCGGCAAGGCGGCACGCGGTAAGCCGCGTTCGCTCCAACGGCACGATCTTGGCACCGACCATCACACCTTGCTCGCCTGGCGCTGCCGGCAGGATGTTCATCGGCGGATTGCCGACGAAAGTGGCGACGAAGCGGTTCGCCGGACGGTCGTAGATGTCGATGGGCGGCGCCATCTGCTGCAACTCGCCGCCATGCATGACGGCGACCAGGTCGGCCATGGTCAAGGCCTCGACCTGGTCGTGGGTGACATAGATGGTGGTGGCGCTGAGGCGCTGGCAGAGCCGCTTGATCTCGCCGCGCATGGTGAGCCGCAGCCGCGCGTCGAGATTGGATAGCGGTTCGTCCATGAGGAAGGCCGCCGGATCGCGCACGATCGCGCGGGCCAGCGCCACGCGCTGGCGCTGGCCGCCGGAGAGCTGGCGCGGCCGGCGGTCGAGCAGATGGCCGATTTCGAGGATGGCGGCGACCTCGCCGATCTTGGCCTTGCGCCCGGCCTCCGGCGTGCCGCGGATCCACAGCGGATAGCCGATGTTTTCGGCGACCGTCATCTGCGGATAGAGCGCGTAGCTCTGGAAGACCATGGCGATGTCGCGGTCGCGCGGCTGGAGGCGAGTGACGTCGCGCTCGCCGATGAAGACCTTGCCGGCGGTCGGCATGTCCAATCCGGCCAGGATGCGCAGCGCCGTCGTCTTGCCGCAGCCCGACGGGCCGAGCAGCGCGAGGAACTTGTGGTCCGGCACGGCAAGGTCGAGCGATCGCAGCACGTTGAGCGCGCCGAAATTCTTGACCACGCTTCTGTACAGGACCGAACTCATCGCCTTCCCCGGCGCCTCATTCTGCCTTCACCCCTTGCGCTCGTCCACGCTGAAGCCTGCGCCTTGCGCCAGCGCCTTCAAATTGCGGTGGCCCATCGTGGCATAGGTCAGCGGATGCGCCTTGGCCGGGTCCTGCTCGGCCTCCACCACCAGCCAGCCGGCATAGCCCTCGTCGGCCAGGATCTTGAGCAGGCTCGGATAGTCGATCGCGCCGTCGCCGGGCACGGTGAAAATACCCTCCATCACCGCGCCCATGAAGCTCATATCGGCCGCGCGCGCCTTCCTTAAGATGGCCGGGCGCACATCCTTGCAATGGACATGGACGACCCGGCCGACGTGCCGGCGCAGCAATTGTTCCGGGTCCCCGCCGGAGAAGGCGCAGTGGCCCGTGTCGTAGAGCAGCCCGACCGCCTCGCCGGTCACCTTCATCAGCATGTCGATCTCGGCATCGGTCTCGACGATCGTGCCCATGTGATGATGAAAGGCCATGCCGACGCCGAAATCAGCAAAACGTTCGGCCAGCCGCGTGATCTTTTCGCCGTAGGGCTTCCACTCCTCGGCCGAAAGTTTTGGCCGCTGCGAGATCGGATCATGGATCGCGCCGTGGCGGCCACGCGAGGTGTCGGCATAGACGACATGTCTAGCGCCAAGCTCCCTGAGCAGCGTCAGATGCGGGCGGATCGCCTCGAACTCTTCCTCCACCTCCTTCTCGCAGATGCGGCCGTCATACCAGCCGGAGACCAGCGCCAGCCCGTAATGGTTGAGGATCGGCCCTAGCGTGCGGGCCTCGCGCGGGAACTTGCCGCCGAGCTCGGTGCCGGCATAGCCGGCTTCAGCGGTTTCGCTGAGGCACGTCTCGAGCGGCGTGTCGCCGCCCAATTCCGGCACGTCGTCATTGGTCCAGGTGATCGGGTTGATGCCAAGTCGAACTGTGCCCATTGCCCGCCTTCCACCCGCGGCCGCAAGGCTGCGGGGTGTTCATGTCGGGAGGAAAATGGCTGCATCGGCAGGATGCAAAGCCCTGCCGTTTTCGTTTGGCCAGACGCCCTCCCAGTGCCCTGCCCAAACTTGCCTTGCGTCGACGTCTTACCCCAACGTCACTGCGCCAAGTCTACGCCGCTCTGTCCCCATCGCGAGGGCCAGTTTTCCGGAAAATGAAGGAACCAGTTGTGCGCGCCGGCGGCTGTGGCAGGATGGGGGATGGACAATCTGGAAATCATCGGGCGTCGGCGCGAGGCCCCCCTCTCTGCCCTGCCGGGCATCTCCCCCTCAAGGGGGGAGATTGGCAGCTCCGCCGTCGCGCGCCCTTTTGCGGCGTTGGCGATTGGCGAAAGCCGGCGTGACATCCGATCTCCCCCCTTGAGGGGGAGATGTCCGGCAGGACAGAGAGGGGGGCGAAGGAACTCGCCCTCGCAGGACAGGCGTGTCCACGGCCATTGCTCTGGTGGGCGGGTGTAGCCCGTGCGCCCCCTCCACGCCAAACCCCAGGCCTTCCCGCTCGACATGCTGGCGGTGAACCGCGCCAGCTCCGAGCACCTCTCCCGCCAGCTCTATCACGGCCTCGTCGCCATCATCCGCAACCGCGCGCTGCCGCCGGGCTCGGAGCTGCCTTCCACCCGCGCTTTAGCCGCCGAGCTCGGCCTTGGCCGCAACACCATCGTCTCGGCTTACGACCAGCTCGTCACCGAAGGCTATCTTGCCAACCGCCAGGGCGCGCGGCCCGTCATCGTCGACCTGCCCGACGGCCCGCGTGAGTCACCGCGCGAGGAACCGCCCGTGCCGCTGCGCGCGCCTTCGCGGCGAGGCGAGGAATTGCTCAGCCAGCCCTGCCACCACGGCAGGCCTGGGCATGTCGCCTTCCACCCCGGCATGCCGGATGCGTCGAGCTTTCCGTTCGGCGTCTGGGGCCGGCTGGTGGCGCGCCGCGCCAGCCATGGCGGCGAGACGCTGTTCGGCACTTATGACGTGACCGGCCATCCGGCGCTGAAGGAGGCGATCGTCGGCTATCTCTATTCCGCGCGCGGCGTGCGCTGCCGTCCCGAGCAGATCGTCGTCACCACCGGCGCGCAGGCCGCCTTCGATCTTCTCGCGCGCCTGTTGCTCGACCCCGGCGACACGGTGTGGATGGAGGAGCCCGGCTATTACGGCGCCAAGGCCGCCTTCACCGTGGCCGGCGCAAGGATCCTTCCCATCCCGGTCGACCAGGAGCGCGGCTGGCGTCTCGATGCGCCGGCCCCTTCGCCCCGCCTCATCTATGTGACGCCGGCCTGCCAGCATCCGCTCGGCATCACCATGCGCATGGAGGAGCGGCTGCGCCTGCTCGACATCGCCGAGACCGCGAATGCTTGGGTGATCGAGGACGATTTCGACGGCGAATACCGGTTTCAGGGCCGCCCCGTGCCGGCGATCCAGAGCATGGACCGCTCCGGCCGCGTCATCTATGTCGGCACCTTCGCCAAGCTTTTGTTCCCGGCGCTGCGCATCGGCTTCATGGTGCTGCCGGTCGAGCTCGCCGGGCGCATCGTCAACGCGATCTCCACCACCGGCCAGTTCGCGCCCCTCCTGCTGCAGGCTGCCTTGGCGGATTTCATCACCGAAGGCCATATGAGCCGGCATTTGAAACGCATGCGCCGCATCTACGCCCAGCGCCGCCAGCTTTTCCGCGACATCGTGACCGAGCGCCTGCGCGACGAGATCACGCTCTCCCCCGCCGAAGCCGGCATCCAGGTGGTGGGCTATCTGAGGGAGGGCATCGACGACATCAAGGTCAGCCAGGCGGCGGCCAGGAGGGCGATCAACGTCTCGCCGCTGTCGAAATATTTCCAGAACACGGCGGCCACGCAAGGGCTGGTGCTGGGCTATGCGGCCTGCGATGCGGCGCAGATGAGGGAGGGGGTGGAGAGGTTGGCGGCGGCGATACGCGAGACGCTGGGGTGAGGGAATGCTGCCTGCAACTGGTCGCAGGCCAACCGCATAGGTTCCTCGCCCCCACGAATGTGGGGAGAGGTGGCTCGGCGAAGCCGAGACGGAGCGGGGGTGCGCCCTATGCGACTGCGCGCCGTACGCCATCAGCCCCGCCGCGCCACAACCTCCGCATACCGCTGCAGATAAAGCGGCCAGCCCTGATCGCCGTCGACGCCGTCGCGCACGCTTTCCCAGCCCTGGCCGTGGCGCTCGAGATTGCGGTGCTCGAGCTCGACGCGGGTGCGCTCCGTGGTTTCGGCGATGAACCGCACCTCCCATTCGCTGGTCTTGGCCGGGTCGGTCTCGATCCGCCATTGCGGACTGATGTCCCAGCTGAGCAGCACCCGGTTGGGCGGCTCATAGGCCAGGACCCGTGCCCAGCGGCACTCGCTGCCGTCGACGCCGCGGTCATAGACATGGCCGCCGACCCGGGGCTCGAACACCGTCTCGGCGATCTTGACCGGCAGCAGATTGTGCTCGGCCGGTTTGAAGCTGCCGAAATCTTGCGTGAAAACCTTGAAGGCGCGCTCGATCGGCGCCTCGACCACGACGGATTTTTTCACGGATGCGATGGGGACTTGGGTGTTCATTGATCAATCCTCTGGTGGGGTCTCGACGGCCAGCTTGTAGGCCGCGAGCGTCTGGCTCCAGAACCGGTCGAGCCAGGCGCGCATCTGGCCAAGCCCGTGCGGGTCGATGTGGTAGACGTTGCTTGCGCCCTTCGGCTCCGCGCGCACCAGCCGCGAATCCTTGAGCACCTTGAGATGCTGCGAAACCGCCGACTGCGACACGGCGACCTGCCGCGTGATCTCCACCACCGACCGCGGCCGCTCCGCGATCAGCTCGAAAATCTGCCTGCGAGTGGTGTCACCAAGGGCCGCGAGTTGGACGCTATCAACAGTCATGACTTATGATTAGTGTAAACTGATGATTGAGTCAAGCGGCGAAGGATGGGCGCCGAAAGCGCGCGCAGTGCCGTGCTATGGGAAGCTGTGCCAATGAGAGGCGGAACGATTTACACGTTTTTGCTTTTTGGATGCATGGCCCCGATGTCACCAATCGAACCGCCCCTGCTTTCTGAAGGCAGTCCCAACCGCCCCATTAACTGCGAGGTTGCCCTCGAGCCCGCCTTTGAAGCTCTGGTGAAGGCCTCTCTTGTTAAAGGCTGGTCGGCGCAGGAAGTCTCCGAAACGCTACTCAAACTCGCAATAGAACATGCAGAGATGATTATGGGGCGCGAAAGAGTGGCCGCGCGATTATACCGTTGGCGCGTAAGCAGCTTGGTGGATATGTACGTTAGCCAATTTCTCGGCAGATTTAGGTGAATGGCCCGGCCCGGCTACCGCATCTTGCCCAGCGTCATCGCCTGGTTGGAGCCAAACCATTGATTTCATTGGCGCACCCGACAAGATTCGAACTTGTGACCTCTGCCTTCGGAGGGCAGCTAGGAAGCGGTTGCAACCGGATATATAACTGCTTGCATCCCGGAAATAACTCTGTCGCTACAACCGGTTAACGCGACAGACCTACCCCCACCCTGGCCCCTTAGTCAAGTCCGACAGGCTCGAAGATTTGTGACAGGCGTGACCAGTTTGTGACCACACACGGTCGAGAGGTAGGGTGTACGGGGGCAACGTGTTTTCAGCATTGTTTGATGGGACGGGGCACTAGGCCCCGCCTTTCATTCGGTTCTCCCGCCGCCAGAGCGGTTGTAGGTTTGTATAGTAACAAAGCTGGATGAGGTGATTTAAGTCCCTGGCGCTTGCCAAGGGCTCTATGTGGTCAACTTCCCACTGCCGGTACCTGTCCCATGACATGCCCATTCGGAACTGTGCCGCGATATGGTCCCGCAGTTTGGAATGATTGCAGCCAAGCGCATAGGATGGACTGGCACGCCTTCCGAGAGCCATTCCAGTGCGACGCAGGGTATTCCTGTACATTCTGAACGACGGGTCTCTAGACCCTCTTTGAAGCTCACGATTGCGGGCTTTTTCAGCATTGCAGACTACGCACTGCCGATTGCCGACAAAGCGTTCGGCGTGGTGGCCTTCCCTGCACGATTGCCCCGTATAGAAACGAGAAAGGCCGCTCGCGGCGGCCTCTTTTCTGCCCAGCACGTCTGGCGTGCTGACACTGTGTAGTGACATTTGAGTTTCCTTATTGTTTGATGAAATACGCCTCCTTTCCTCGGCCTGCGGTCGAGCAATAGCCGACTTTGAGTGCGGCCAGTTGTTCTGCGATTGGGGTAGGTTTGCGCAATTCGGCGGTCATGCGTTCGAAGCTACGCGCATTGGTTCCTAGGCCGCTCACTACGGCTGATTTGAAGTGGATGCCCTTAGGAGCGCTCTTGAAATATTCAAGTAGCCGGGTCTCTGCCGATGCCTTACGTGCCTTACGTTTTGTGGCGCCCGCTTCCCATTCTGTTGCCACTACGCCCGGCATCTGGCGCCGTAAGGAGCTGGTGACTAGGTCGCTTGTCGTGCCCCTTGCAGGAAGAAGCAGGTAGAGGTCTGTAGGATCGCAGTTGCCGGCGTTATCGATGGGCTTCCTACATCTCGTGCGATTGACGGCTTGCACTACGCTTCTGGCTATGAAGCCGTCTTGAAGTGACCGCCGTATGTCAGCATAAGCATCGAAGCTGCGATTGCCGGCGAACCAATCGTCACTCTGCGGCCCTTGATGGGCAAAATAGACGTGTGCAGGTGCGATATCGTCGATGTAAGGGAGTCCGAAGAAAACGGCAGCGTCACAACCGCTCCATTCATTCTTCCCATCGAGGTTGCCCCAGTGGGCAAATTCCAAGGAAGTGCTCGTGCCAAAGTGCTTCACCACGGCCTTTACGTCCTTGTGGGTGCAGACCAGGGGCCGCTTGGCGTTCAATGTTTGCGAGAGCTGGCCCCAGATGACCGGCCATTCCTTGGCGGCATTCTGGACAAGATGCTCTTTGCCGACGCGATGTCCGTACGATAGGTTCAGCCTCACGTTGGCATAAGAACGAATGCCCTCAGGACGAGGAAGCACTCGCACCCGCGTCCCCATTACCAAATAGGTGGGGTCGATGCCGGCAGTAGCATCGAGGATGACACCATGTTTGCCGGCTTCTCCAAGAAGTGACCTGGAGCTGTGCAACAAGGCCTTACCGCGCCTGTTGGTGGTCCAACCAAAGCCAATCAGCGAGATAATTTCCAAGCTCGACAGTAGGTCGATATACCGGGTTCTAAATGGGGTGCGGATTTGAGTTTGACCAAATACAAGTTCGGTATCAATGCAATCCTGCATATCTTTCCATGCCGCAAAGGCTTCCTTTGGTAAGCTCTCGACGGCTTCTTTAAGCCTTTGGAATTCAACGCGATCTAGCAAATCGAACTGCTCACTGCTCAGCATCTTATCAGACTTTGAGTGAGCGTCTTCGGTCAACGTGGTTGCGAGGCCATGCAGCCGTTCAACATCGGAACGAGCCGGTCCCTTGAGCAATCCCACAAGGTCTCCACACATGGAACGCATGTCGCCAAGGTCAATGTCATATGCGTCAACCCAATCGAAGGCTTCGTCTATGATAACCCACTCACGACTGTTTGGGCCGGCATAATAGTGATCCAGTCGTGGACTACTTCCAGTAATAGCCTTCTCTCGGAGAGCGGATCTATATGCTGAATGAGTTATGATCAGTACTGGAATGGAGCCGAGTAAATCATACGAATAGGGGGCTTCACTGTGCAGTGATCGAGCCATGACCCGGCCAGATAACTTATTGATGCCGTGAGCGATTTGATCTGCTTCATCATTAAACCGGGTAACGATGAGAATGTGCGGATGCAATATCGGGTGTTGTACAGAACACAGGACCTTAAGAGCCTCGGTCTTTCCCGACCCCGTTGGTAGCTGTACGACCTGCCACTGCTTGGCACCGTCGGCTATCCGTCCTGTAGCTTGTTCAAGCTGGAGCCAGCCTTTCACAAGAGGCTCGGAGTGCGTCAATTCCAAATTGGAAGTCCAGTGTTCAATCATGCGATTGATGAATGTCATGCTTTCTCCTCTGTGTTGAAAACAGAAAGGCCCACCGGTTTTGAAGCCGGCAGGCCCTACAGTGAAAATCCCGCAGATATCCTAAGTAAAACTATTGGGAGAAATGCGGGGTTTATGGAGTAAATGAGCTAGGCGGCAAAGCCGCAATTTTGGAGGGTGAAACCGTCTCACATTTGGCCTCCGTGACCCTTTATTCCAAAAAGGGAGCAGATTAGGGGCTTCTGAGTCATCCGGGTGCGAGCGGACGATCTGGCAGGCTGACGCATTCTCCCATTTCGGTAGTCGCTGCAACGGTCCAAGCCATGGCCCGAATATTGGTGTTTAGCGCAAGCAGAAACTGCAAGTCGCTTGGACCGTAGGGAACTGGCATCACCTCTCGCAGGTAGATGTTCGTCGCCCTCATGCTGGCATCCAGCTTCGCTATCGAAACAGCCACAATTGGCTTTTCACGAAACCAGTTTCTTTGGGCCAAGCACATAACGACAACGGAAAGCTCGGTCCCATCTTGGTAACGAACCGACGCGGTTATGATGTCCTTGTGTTCGGTCGATGGGACCAACCCAAGCTGCGCTAAACATAGCTTTACCAACTCGGCAACGTAGTTCGGCATTACCAGTGCTCTGTTCGTCATGCTGCCACCTGCCGGCCAGTTTTCCTGAGTTTCGCAACGATATCTTCCGGCTTAAGGTGGGTGTACCGGAACAGCATTCTCGGGTCCCTATGTCCGCTGATGGCCGCGACCTCCGGTACATTCAAACCCAATTCAAAGAACCGGCTGACAGCTTCATGCCTGAGGTCGTGGAATCTAAGGTCTGCAATGCCCGGCTTGTGCTTTGCTGCTCTGCGTTTGCACCTTTCCCATGCAAGGCGGAACGCATTTGCTGAGACGGGAAACAGCCGGTCGTCAGTTGCCGTACCTTGTAGGCTGCGCAGTATCAGAACTGCTTTCTCTGACAGCGGAATGGTGCGCGGAATGTCCGTCTTCGTTTCCGGTATCGACAGCAGGCCATTGGCTAGGTCAAGGTCCGAACGACGTATGTTTAGCAGCTCGCCGCGCCGCATTCCGGTTTCGATTGCCAGTTTGATACCGGGCTCCAGCCAATCGGTTCGGCCATCTGCACAAGCAGCCAACAGCGCCGCAAACTCATCTGCATGAAGCCGCCTGTTCCGTCCGTTAGCGGCCTTGGGCTTGCGAACGTTGGCAACTGGATTTGCCTGCAAGGGTATGTCCCATTCACGCCGTGCGACCTCAAATATGGTGCGCAGCAAGCCCAGTTCCCTTAGGACCGTCCCGGCTTCGACCTCCCTTAGCCTTTTGTCTCGGTGCCGGGTGAATGCCTGAGGCGTAATCCGAGCTAAGGTCAGGTTGGCCCAGTCGTACCGTAGGAAAACTTCTATCCGTTTGGCTTCCGAAGCGTGGCCGCGCTTGCTCGGTGTTACATCGCGCTCATAGCGCCTTAGCAAGTCTGCAACGGTCATGCGCTGCAAAGCGGACGGATCATAAGCTAGCGCTGAGCGGTCTAGCTCCTGTTCGGTCTGGCGTATCCATCGCAGTGCATCAGCACGGTTGATGAAGGTTTTGCTTATCGGGGTATGCCCAGTGCGGCGGACCTGTGCCTGCCACTTGTCGTTTCGCTTGCGTAGAGACGCCATCGGCGCTGCTCCTTTGTGACCAGATTGTGACTGGTTGCTTTGAGGAGCATTTCGAGGAATGAAGCAGTCGCTCGAAACCCTTGCTGTATAAGGGTTTGAGATGGCGCACCCGACAAGATTCGAACTTGTGACCTCTGCCTTCGGAGGGCAGCGCTCTATCCAGCTGAGCTACGGGTGCTTCCCGGGAAACCGGAAAACGAACCGGCCGGTAAGCCGGCCAGCCACGGCTTCTTAGCGGAAGCCGCTCCGGGCTTCAACGGCCAATTGGCGATTGTGCGGTCGGCCTGTGATGGCTGATTGTCTTATCGATAGAGCAATCGGAGATGGCGCTCCCCTCTTCGTCTCGGCTTCGCCGAGCCACCATTCCGGGGCGAGCCGCCGGTCTCGCCCGTCCTGCGGACCCCCCACATTGTGGGGCGAGGAACCCAAACTCCTAGCTCCTCACCCCTCCGCCTCGACCTTCGCCGTCCTCCGCCGCACCCCTCGTGCCGCGCGCTTCTGCTTCTTCGCGGTCAGCTCGTGCATGGCGTCGAGCTGCATCTGCTGCATTTCGGCCAGCCGCTGCCATTGGCGCGAGATCAGGTAGTCGAGCTTTTCGTGCAGGTGCCGCACTTCGAGCTCCGCCTTGAGGTTCACCCGGTAGTCGTTGAAGGAGCGCAGCCGGTCCTTCGCTTCCTGGCGCTTCTGGCTCATCATGATCACCGGCGCCTGGATGGCGGCGATGCAGGAGAGCATCAGGTTGAGCAGGATGAACGGGTAGGGGTCGAACGCCCCCACAGTGCCTTCGAACAAATTGATGCCGATCCAGATCAAAAGCACGGCCGCGAACGAGATCAGGAACCACCAGCTGCCGCCGAACTCGGCCATGTTGTCGGAGACGCGGTCGGCGAAGGAGCGGTGCTCCTCGAACTCCTCTTCCGAGTTTTCCGAGATCGTGTCCTGCCTGGCGATCGATTCCACCACCTGGCGGTCGAGCTCGGAGAATTCGCCGTGCTCCTGCTGCAGCAGCTCCTCCATGTAGCGCATGCGGTAGCGGGCGAGCTCGGCGCGGCTGACGCGGGCGCCGCGCGGCAGGTCGGGATGGTCGGCGCGGATGCGATCGGCGAGGCTGGGCCTCAGATCATCGATGCGCACCAGGTCGCGCTTGCGGAATTTCCGGCCGCTGATCGCCGACGGTTTCTTCTTGGGCTTGACCCTTGTCGTGCCGGGCACGTGCGGCTCGGAATCAGGCACCTCCGGCGCTTCGAGGATCTCGTCCGCCGCTTCATGCGCTTCCTCCGCCACGGTGGCCGCCTCGAAATATTCGCCGCCGCTTTCGTTTTCGTCGTCGGCTTTGTTCTGCGCCTTGGGATCGCCGGCCATGGTCAGTGCTCCTGTCGTTAGGCTTCCGATACGATACGCCAAGCCGGCGCGGCATATCCATGGTGAGTGTGAAGGGCGTGTGACCGAACAAGTTGTTGTGATTGACGGGTGGCGCGCTTCGCGCGGCTGGCACCTGCCGTCGCAGAGGGCAGCGCCGGCCCCCGCCCCGCTGCCGAGAGGCGCGCTGGCGCAATCGTCTCCGCAGGCTGGCCTTGATCCACGTCAAGCCGGCCCCTGTGGCGGGCCTGATAGGCTGATTATATCCAGATCAGGCCTGCCCGCTCAGGCTCCCGCCACCTGGGGGCCCGCATCGCCCCGAAAACGAGGGATCGCCACCATGTACAAGCACATCCTCATCGCCACCGACGGTTCGGAACTCGCCGGCAAGGGCGTCGCCCACGGCCTGGAACTGGCCAAGGGCCTCGGCGCCACCGTCACCTTCGTCACGGTCTCCGAGCCGTTCCCGACGCTTGCCTGGGGCGGCGCCATGGCCGGCTACGTCGCCGCCGAGGAACTCACCAACTACGAACAAAGCGCGCGCAAATACGCCCGCGAGGTGCTGGAGAAGTGCAAGGCCGAGGCGGATAAGCTCAGCGTCGGCGCGAAGACCCTGCATATCGAGAACAAGACGCCCGCCGAGGCGATCCTCGACACGGCCCGCGCGGAAGGCTGCGACCTGATCGTCATGGCCTCGCATGGCCGCCGGGGCATCGGCCGGCTGGTGCTCGGCAGCCAGACCGCGGAAGTGGTGTCGCTGACGCAGATCCCGGTGCTGGTGGTGCGGTAGGGCTAAGGGAGGCGCGCCTCCGCGCTTCGTCATTCCAGGGCGGAGCGATGCGAAGCGGCGCGCAGACCCTGGAATCCATGCCGTTACGCCGGCGCAAGAATGCAGCGGTGCGGAAGGAGGCTGTCTACGCCGATGTTCGGGTGCCAGGATCTGGACCGTGGCATCGATCATAGGTCGCGGCATGGATTCCAGGGTCTGCGCGCGTCGCTTCGCTCCTTGCTCCGCCCTAGAATGACGACGCGCTGAGAGGCGCGAGGCCGCGATCGGTCAACGCCGTGCAGGCCGCAGCCTTCGCGCCGCTCTATTGCGTCGGCAGCAGCGGCGAAGTAGGCGACGCCAGATCCGGCGACGGCAAATCGGACGCCGGCTGGCCCGGCAGCGGCGACGCAGGCGTGGCCGGCGGCGGCGACAGGCCGGGCAATGCCGAGTCCGACGACAATCCGGGCGGCGGCGAGGCCGGCTGCTGGCCGGCATACATCAGCCTTGGCTGCGCGTCCGCCGTCATCGGCCCCAGGCTTCGCTGGATCAGCGCCTCGACATGGTCGTTGCGCTGGCGCGCGCTTTGGGCACCCATCACCACCACGATCAGATGCCTGCCGTCGGCATTGTAGGAGGTGACGATGTTGTAGCCGGAGGCGCGGATGTAGCCGGTCTTGATGCCGTCGACGCCGCGCACCCGTCCCAGCATGTCGTTGTGGCCGCGCACCAGCCGGCCGCGGAACATGAAGTCGCTTTCGGAGAAATAGTGGAAATGCTGCGGGAAGCGGTGTTCGAGCGCCAGTCCCAGCACCGCCATGTCGCGCGCTGAAGTCACCTGGCCGCCGTCGGGCAGGCCGCAGGCGTTGCGGAAACTGGTGCTGGTCATGCCGAGCTGGCGCGCCTTGGCGGTCATCATGGCGGCGAACTGGTCCTCTGAGCCGCCGCCCAGATATTCGCCCACCGCCACCGCCACGTCGTTGGCCGACTTCACCACCATGGCACGGATGGCGGAATCGACGTCGATCGTCTCGCCGCGCCGGAAGCGCAGCTTGGTCGGCGGCTGCGAGGCAGCGTGGTCGGAAACCGGGATCTGTGTCTGCTTGGTCACCCGGCCGCTCTGCATCGCCTCGAACAGCATGTAGAGCGTCATCATCTTGGTCAGCGACGCAGGATAGCGCTGCGCCGTCGAATTGACCTCAAACAGCGTCTTGCCGCTCGAGGCATCGACCACGATCGCCGCATATTTCTGCGGCGCGGCCGGCACGGCCAGCACGCTTTCCGGCGGCGCCACGGTGGTGCAGCCGGCGATCAGTACGAGCAGCGCCAAGGCGGCGGCCAATGTGTGGAGGAGCGAAAAGGGACGCTGATGGGACAAGATGTGTTCTAAAACTGTTGCTGAGATGCGGCGAAGCTAACGTAACGCACCGCCGCGTCCAACTGGTTAACGGCGACAATAAGGCATTTGCCCAGGTTTTCGCGCCCGCTTTGCCATCCGCACCCCCTTGCCGCTATGATGTTTGCGGCTTGGAATCGGGGGGATCGGCATGTCGGAAATCGCCACGGGTTCGACCTCGCTGCTGCGGGCTTCGCTCAGCCGCACCGGCAAATGGGCGGGCAGCGTCGCCTTCCTCAGCGGCGCGGTGTCGGACGTGCTCAACCCGCTCGGGCCCTTTGCCGCCTATATCGCGCTCATCGCCGCCGTCGCCGCGGCGATCATCGCCGTCGCCATGGTGCTGCGCCTGGTGCTGGCCGCGAAAGCCATGCCGGCGCTGATCTTCGCCACAAGTGCGGCGGCGATCGCCGGCGGCGTCTACGGCGTCCAGCAGGAAACCAATTCGCAGAACGGCGTTATCGCTGCGCTGGTGCCGGCGGTGGCCGGGCTGCAGCAGTCTCTCGGCATCGTCTCCGAGAAGGTGGCGAAGATCGAAAAGACGGTCACCGAGACGCAGAAGACGGTCGAGGAAGTCAAGAAATCCACCGACACGGTGGCTGCGAAGACCGACCAGATCGTCTCCGCCCAGCAACAGCAGACGGCGCAGGGCGCCGAGACGCAGAAGGCCGTCGAGGCGGTCAAGCAGACCACCGACACACTGGCCGCCGGCCAAAAACAGCAGCAGGCCCAGGCCGAAAAACTGCAGGCGACGACCGAGCAGATCGCCGCCTCGATCGACGCGATCGCCAAGGGTTTTGCCCAGCTTTCAGCCCAGGGCGGGGCGATCGCCGACCCCAAGCGTCCCGACGAGTTCTATCACAACGCCCGCGTCTATGAGCTTGCCGGCGACATGCTCAACGCCCGCCGCGCCTATCTCGCCTTTGCCGGCTTCGATGTCGACGCCATCGACCCCTATACACGCTTTGCCACGCTGCTGAGGGTCCAGGACGGCAAGGCCGGCGCACGCGAAGTGTTCGGCACGCTCGCCGACAAGGTCAAGGCGCCGGCGATCAAGCTCGTCCATCTGCTCCAGTTCGACGATGCCCAGCGGCTCGACAAGCTCAACGCCTTCATATCGGCCAATCCGGACTACGCGCCGGCCTACTTCCTCGAGGCGCAGGAATTCTCCGAGGACCGCCTCGGCAGCCAGACGCTGGCCGACAAGCGCAGCGAAGCCGAGGCGCTGACCAAGTTCGTTTCCTATGAGAAGGATGGCGGGCTGCTCAAATATTTCGTCGACCAGACGCAACTGGCCGACTGGCTGGACCGCAGCCGCAGCCGCCTGGCCGCGCTTGGCGATGTGCTCGACCCATCTCGCTTCGTGCCGACGCTGACGCCGATGCGCTCCAATGCCGGCTGGTCGATGACGATTTCGCTGCCCGAGCCGGCGACGGCGATTTCCTGGCGGCTCGGCGACAGCGGCCCGTTCTCCGATACCGGCATGCTCGCGACCAACGACCAGCGCACCGGCAAGCCGATGCCGAACCCGAGCTTCGAGCTGCCCGACAGCACCGCGGCCACCACCATCGCGATAAAGTATCTCGACATCCGGGGCCGCGAGACCGGCCCGTTCGACATAAGCTTCGACCCGGATTCAGCGCTGCAGCAGGGCGACAAGCAGACTCTCGACCAGTTCTGGACCTCTTGGATCGCCTTCGATGCCAGCGGCAATCACGGCCTGGTCTATTTCACCCAGATGCTGTCCTACCGCTGCGCCATCAAGGCGGTGCATTACAGCCTGAACGGCACCACGCTCGACAAGGAGATCAAGATGCCGCCCTGCGACGCCAAGGACCCCTACGCCATCCCTCCCGACTACCAGCCCTATTTCACGGTTGCCGACGATGTGAAGTCGATGGCGGTGCAGGTGACCTACACCGACGGCACGAAGTCCCCGGTCAGGGAGTATAAAAGGCAGTAGGAACGCCTACCCTCCCCTTTGTGGGGAGGGTCGATCCGCATAGCGGATCGGGGTGGGGGTCGAAAAAGATTCTTTTGGTTGAACCCCATCCCGTCGAGCGATCTCCGCGTTGCTCCGACCGCTCGCCGACCCTCCCCACAAGGGGGAGGGTAGACGGTGATGCAAAATGCCCATCACCGAGCTTGCGTATCCAACACCAGGCAGGCTTTGCTGCCGCCCTGCATAAAGATTCGCGGGATAGAGCAATGAACACGGTCACCATCAGCGCAAAGGGCATCTCGGTTTCGCTCGACCTCGCGGTCGGGCACATCGCCGCCATGGAGGTCGAGGCCGGCGGTCGCGTCCTGAAGCCGCTGCACCGCGCGCCCTGGGTCGGTTCGCCGCGCGAGACGCTGCCGGAAAACCTTCCCGAAGGCACCGTGCGCCTGTCCGGCGATTTCCTCTGCGCGCCTTTTTCCACCAGCGATGTCGAGGCCGCACCCCTGCACGGCTGGACGGCCAACAGCGAATGGGATGTCGTCGAAAACGGCGCCATCGCCGGCGGCTGGCGCGCCGTCTTCCGGCTGCGCCGCAAGGTTATGGGCGCCGCCGTCGACAAGATCCTCACGCTGCGCGACAACCACCCCTTCCTCTACCAGGAGCATATCTTTTCCGGCGGCTCCGGCGCCATTTCCGTCGCCCATCATCCGATGACGGCGATGCAGGGCGGCGGCAGGCTCGCCTTCTCGCCGAAGCGCCTGGCGGTCACGCCGGCCACCCCGCTGGAGCCCGATCCGGCGCGCGGCCGGTTTCGCCTCGCCTATCCCGCCCGCGCCACCGATCTGACCCATTTCCCGATCGCTGCCGGCGGCACCGCCGATCTCACCGACTACCGCATGGAAGACCGCCGCGAGGATTTCATTACCCTGGTCGAGGCCGATCATGGCGGGCCGGGCTGGACGGCGCTCGCCCGTCGCGCCGAGCAGGATCTGGTGCTGGTGCTGAAGAACCCGGCCGAGCTGCCGGTCACGATGCTGTGGTTCAGCAATGGCGGGCGCGACTATGCGCCCTGGAGCGGCCGCCACATTGGCGTGCTCGGCATCGAGGACGGCCGCGCCGCGGTCGGCCACGCCGCCTCGCTCGGCGACAACTGGCTGAAGCACGAAGGCGTGGCGACCGCTTTCGCGCTGGCCGAGGGGCGCAGCGTCTCCTTCCGCCATGTCATCGGCGCCGTTCCGTTCGCCGATACCGAACCTCCCAGCGGCTTGGAATCGGGGGACGGGCGCGTACGTCTCGTGGCGACAGACGGTTCGGCAAGGGACATCGCCTTTGACAGCGATTTCCTGCGCATCGGCCGCTCGGTTCCGGCCTGAGGCCGGCAGCAATCGCGGTTTGAAATTTCCGCCGACAGCCGCCAAGATGGGACCGCAATAGCTAACGGAGAGGCGTTGATGTCCGACTTAGCCCATATCACCGCCGCCATCTTCAAGCGCGCCGGCAAGGCCAAGCGCTTCGTCGTCGCCATCGCCGGCCCGCCGGGAGCCGGCAAGTCGACCATATCGGGCAGGCTGCATGAGCTGCTGCCCGAGGGCTCAGCCGAAGTCGTGCCGATGGACGGCTTCCATTTTGACGACATCGTGCTCAATCGGCGGGGCCTGCGCGCGCGCAAGGGCGCGCCGGAAACCTTCGACTTCGCCGGCTTCGAGACGCTTCTGAAGCGCATCCGCTCCGGCGAGCCCGACATCGCCATTCCGGTCTTCGACCGCAGCATCGAACTGTCGCGCGCCGCGGCCGAGATCATTTCCGCCGACACCAAGTTCATCCTGGTCGAGGGCAACTATCTGCTGCTCGACGAGGAGCCGTGGTCGCGGCTGGCGCCTTTGTTCGATTTCACCATCTTCGTCGACGTGCCGCGCAACGAGCTCGAGCGCCGCCTGATGGAACGCTGGCGCGGCCATGGCAAGTCTGACGAGGAAGCCCGCGCCTGGATCGCCTCCAACGACATGCCCAACATCGAGCGGGTGCTGGCGCGCCGCCGACAGGCAGATCTGGTGATTGGTTAACCAGCTCAATTTTCACTATTTTTTGACGGGAACCTTAAGAGTTTCACGCCGTTATGCCCTATCGCGAATTGTCCGGCGCAGAAGCAATTCCAGGGAAAGTGCGTGACGGTTTTCCGTCCGGAATTGCACAAGCAATCAACAGGGAACCGTCTGATGGCAACCAGAACCAGAAAACCCGCGCCCGCGAGAAGCAGGGCCAATCAATCCAGGACAACGCAATCGAAGGCCGGCGCCACCGAGGCGATGGCCGAGCGCACCAGGGACACCAAGCCGGCTTTCGGCAAGGCCGCGCCAAAGAAAGTCGTGCCCGGCGCTGCGCACAAGGCCGCCGCAAAGCCCGCGAAGCCGCATAAGGCGGCGGCGAAGTCGGGCCCGATCCGCACCGTCGCAAGCGTTGCGACCGGCGCGGTGGTCGCCACCGCCCGGCTTGCCGCGTCGGTGCTCGGCCGGGGCGGCGCTAAATCCAAGGCCAAATAGTGCGAACTAGCTCCTCGCCGGGATAGCGAGGCCGCGCTGCACGGCCGGCCGGGCGAGGCCACGCTCCAGCCATGCCGCCACGGTCGGGAAATCGTCGAAGCCGACGAGGTCGCGCGCTTCGTAGAAGCCGATCAGGTTTCGCACCCAGCCGAGCGTCGCGACATCGGCGATGGTGAACTCATCATCCATGATCCACTGCCGGCCCTTGAGCCGCGTTTCCAAAACGCCGATCAGCCGCCGCGACTCGTCGCGATAGCGCTCCAGCGGCCGCTTGTCGGCGATCTCGCGCCCCGCGAATTTGTTGAAGAAGCCGACCTGGCCGAAGATCGGGCCGATCGCGGCCATCTGGAAGAACACCCATTGGATCGTCTCGTAGCGCCGGATCGGATCGGCCGGGATCAGCTTGCCGGTCTTGTCCGAGAGGTAGAGCAGGATGGCGCCGGACTCGAACAGCCCGATCGGCTTCCCGTCGGGCCCGTTCGGGTCGATGATCGCCGGTATCTTGCCGTTCGGGTTGAGCGACAGGAATTCCGGCGTCCAGCTCTCATTCTTGCCGATGTCGACGTAGTGCGGCTCATAGGGCAGGCCGATCTCCTCCAGCGCGATCGAGATCTTCACGCCATTGGGGGTCGGAGCGGAATAGAGCTGCAGCCGGTCGGGGTGCTTGGCCGGCCAGCGCTGGGCGATCGGAAAGGCGGACAGGTCGGTCATCGGGGGCTCCGGATGCGGATTGGCGCCGGGCGGCGCTCGTGGCGGGTGGGCAAGAATTAGGATCCCGGCCCTTCGGGATCAATATGCCGGCAATAGGCCTTGCCGTGCACGGACAGTCAATCAAGGCAGTCCGCCGGGACGCGGGCGCGTTCCGGCGGCTGGCCGGCGCCCCTGTCAGACCGCCCGCATCAGATCGCCCCTATCGGATCGCCCCTATCAGATCGCCTTGAAAGCCAGTACCGCATTGGTGCCGCCGAAAGCGAAGCTGTTGCTCAGTGCCGCCCGCACCTTGCGCTCGCGCGCCGTGTTCGGCGTCACGTCGAGGTCGCATTCGGGATCGGGCTCGCGGAAATTGGCGGTCGGCGGGACGATGCCGTCGCGGATCGCCATGACGCAGGCGATCATCTCCAGCCCGCCCGATGCGCCGAGGCAATGCGCATGCATCGACTTGGTGGAGGAGACCGAGAGCGCACCCACATGCTCGCCGAAGACGCGCTTGATCGCCGCGGTCTCGATCTGGTCGTTGGCCTTGGTGCCGGTGCCATGCGCGTTGAGATAGTCGACATCCTCGGGATTGAGCCCGGCATCCACCAGGCAGAAGCGCATCGCCGCTTCCGGTCCCTCGACTGTCGGCGCGACGATGTCGGAGGCGTCGGCCGACAGGCCCGCGCCGGCGATCTCGGCCAGGATGGTGGCGCCGCGCGCCATGGCGTGGTCGTAGCTCTCCAGCACCGCCATGCCGGCGCCCTCGCCCAGCGACAGGCCCTGGCGGTCGGCCGAGAAGGGCCGGCAGGTGTCGGGCGAAAGCACCCTCAGCGCTTCCCAGCCCTTGAGCACGCCCCAGACCAGCGGCGCCTCGGTGCCGCCAGCGACCATGACGTCGGCACGGCCAAGCCGGATCTGGTCGACGGCCGAGGCGATGGCATGATTGGCCGACGAGCAGGCCGAGGTGACGCCGAACACCGGCCCGCGCAGGCCGAGACTCATGCTGACCTGGCCGGCCGCCGCGCCCGGCATCACTTTCGGCACGGTGAAGATTGCGGCGCGGTTGCGCCCCTCGATCAAGATCGCGCGGTAATTTTCCTCGATAGTCTCGAACCCTGCGACGCCGACGCCGACGACGGCGCCCATCCGGTAGGTGTTGTCGGCATGGGCGGTGAGCCCGGACTGTTGCATCGCCTCCCGCGCCGCGATCACCGCCAGCAGGCTGAAGCGGTCCATCGACACCACTTGCTTGCGGTCGATGCCGTGATCGGGCAACGTTTTGATTTCGCTGCCGACCTTGACCTTCAGGTCATGCAGCGAAGGGTTGTCGATCGGGCCGATTGCCGAGCGGCCCTCGCGCATGGCGCTCCATATGGCCGGCACATCGTTGCCGAGCCCGCATATTCCACCAATGCCGGTGATGACGACGCGCTTGAGCATGCAGTCAGGCTTTTTTCGCAATCAATTCGCGAACCGCCTCGACCATGTCGCCGACGTTCTTGAGGTTGCTCCAGGCGTCGACCGTGTTCATCTCGATCTCGATGCCGTATTTCTCCTCGAGATCGAAGATGATCTCGGTCAGCTCCAGCGAATGGATCCCCAGCGTGTTGAGATCGGTGCTGGCGGTGATTTCCTCGCCGCCGGGCTCGGCATGGGCCTTGATCTTTTCGATGATTTCGGTCGTCAGCTGGTCAGCCATTCGGTTCCTTCCCCTGTCGTTTTCCGACGCCAACTGATCAGCGCCCCTTAGTCCCTGGAGTCACTGACGTCGTCGCCCCTACCTCGCCAGGCATCGCGTGACCGCTCCAAGGTGGCTCCCTCTATAGAAACCGAAACGATGTCAAGCAACAAGCTATATATCGACAAAGCCGCCGGAGTGCTTAACGTTGGCGTCGTGGACATGATCGACGATACTCCGCTTGCCGCCCAACGTGTTGCCGGGCGAGGCAGGCTTTTCTGCGGCAAAAGCGGCGGCCGGACCCGCCTTCAACGTCTCTACCAGGACGGATCGGCCAAGATTCGCATGCCCGCGGTGCAAGGCGACCCGCTGGAGGCGGTGCTCATCAACACGGCCGGCGGATTGACCGGCGGCGACCGGCTTGGCTGGGAGATCGAGGTCGGCGATGGTGCTTCGGCCTCCATCACCACCCAGGCCTGTGAGAAAATCTATCGCGCCGCCTCCGATCGCGCCGAGACGACAGTCAGCCTGGATGTCGGCGCCGGCGGCGGGATTGCCTGGCTGCCGCAGGAGACGATCGTCTTCGACCGGGCGGCCTTTGCGAGGACGCTCGATGTGACGCTTGCGGGAAGCGCCGAGGTGCTGCTGTTGGAGGCGACATTGTTCGGCCGGCTGGCGATGGGCGAGCAGGCGGTTCTGGGCAATTTCCACGACCGCTGGCGGGTCCGCCAGGACGGCAGGCTCATCCATGCCGAGGATTTTCGCATCGGGCCGGATATCGCGGCCGGCCTTCAGCGCCGGGCGGTGGCCGGCGGTGCGCGCGCAATCGCAACGCTGCTTCTCGTGTCCCCGCGGGCGGAAGCCCTGCTGGAGCCGGCGCGCGCGATCATCGCTGATCAGGGCGGCGCCAGCTTTTGGAGCGTCGGGCAATCTGGCAAGCTTCTTGCGAGGCTCACCGCCGGCGACGGCTACCAGCTCCGCAAGCGGCTGGTTCCGCTCGTCGAACTGCTCAACGGACGGGCGGGCCTGCCCAAATTATGGTCACTCTGACCTCGAATGGTTGATCTTGAATACCGGGAAGACGCATGAATCTGACGCCGCGTGAAAAAGACAAGCTGCTGATCGCCATGGCGGCGATCGTGGCGCGCAAGCGGCTGGAGCGCGGCGTCAAGCTCAACCATCCGGAGGCGATCGCGCTGATCACCGACTTCGTCGTCGAGGGCGCCCGCGACGGCCGCTCGGTGGCCGAGCTGATGGAGGCTGGCGCGCATGTCGTCACCCGCGCCCAGGTCATGGACGGCATCGCCGAGATGATCCACGACGTCCAGGTCGAGGCGACGTTTCCCGACGGCACCAAGCTGGTGACCGTGCACGAGCCGATCAGGTGAGGGCCGATCAGGTGAGGGCCATCAGGCGAAGGGAGGACCGATGCTGGAGCTCAGGCCCAATTGCGAATGCTGCGACAGGGATCTGCCGCCCGAGGCGACGGATGCGCGGATATGCACCTTCGAATGCACGTTCTGCATCAGTTGCGCGGAGGGCTTGCTTGCCGGCGTGTGCCCGAACTGCGGCGGCAATTTTGCGCCGCGGCCGGTCCGGCCCGCGGCAATGCTGAGGAAATACCGGGCCTCGGCCAAGCGCGTGCTCAAGGCGGAAGGCTGCGGCCCCCGCAAGGTCGCCTGACCCGGCAATTTACAGAAGGAAAGACGCGCACATGATTTCCGCTTCGACGAAACGCACCACGCTCGCCGCGATCCTCTTCCTGGCAGCCGCCATGCCGGCCTACGCCCATGTCGGCATCGGCACCACCTCTTCCTTCGCTGCCGGTTTCGCGCATCCGCTGTCCGGCCTCGACCATTTGGCGGTGATGATCGCCGTCGGCCTGTGGGCGGCGATGAAGGGCGGCCGGGCGGTGTGGGCATGGCCGCTCGCCTTTGTCGGCGTGATGCTGGTCGGCGGCGCGCTCGGCATGCTGTATGTGCCGGTGCCCTTCGTCGAGCCGGCCATCCTTGCCTCGGTCGTGGCGCTCGGCTTGCTGGTCGCGCTGGCGGTCGACCTGCCGGTCTCCGCGGGTGTGGCCATCATCGGCCTGTTTGCTTTGTTCCACGGCCACGCGCACGGCGCCGAAGTGCCGGAGAATGCCGGCGGCCTCGAATATATGGCGGGTTTCGCTGTTGCGACGGCGCTCCTTCATGCCATCGGCATCGCCGCCGCGCTCGGCCTTGGCCTGCGTTTCCGCGGCCTGGCGCGTGCTGCCGGCGCCGCCTGCGCCGCGGTCGGCGTCGGCCTTGCCTTCGGCATGCTGTGAGGACGACGATGATCCCCGGCGAAGTCATCACCGCCAAAGGCGATATCGAGCTGAACAAGGGCCTGCCGACGGTGACGCTCAAGGTCGCCAACAGCGGTGACCGGCCGATCCAGGTCGGCAGCCACTATCATTTCTTCGAGACCAACGAAGGCCTGAAATTCGACCGCGAGCGCGCCCGCGGCATGCGGCTCGACATCGCCGCCGGCACGGCCATGCGCTTCGAGCCGGGCCAGGAACGCGACGTCACGCTGGTGCCGCTCGGCGGCAAGCGCGAGGTCTATGGATTCCAGCAGAAGGTGATGGGCAAGCTGTGAGGTCCGGCGCCCGGCTCAAATCACTTCGGCGGCTTGGCGGCGGCGTAGATGACGATCTTGCCCGGATTGTCGAACTCGACGGCGAGCACGTCCTCGGCGAGCACGCGTCGCGAATCGATGGCATTGAAGAGCAGCGCGTTGGCCTCGATCTCCTGGCGCAGTTCCGCGACATCGTCCTGATGCTGCTTCACCTTGTTCTCGATCGCAGGCGGCGGTCCGCCCTCGCTGCGCGCGGCATCGGTCAGGAAGACGATGTCGACGCTGTCGAGCTTGGTCGTCTTGCGCACCGTGCCGATGTTCTCGCGCGTGCGGTCTATCGCGGTGATGACCTTGCCCGCTTCCGTCTTCGACAGCGCTTCCTCCTGCCGGATGTCGGAATCGACGATCATCGTACCCGGCTTGTTGCTCTCGAGGGGCTGCGCCGGGAACGCGGACTGCGGGACGGCGGCCATCAGAAGCGCCGCCGCTGTCATGGCACGGATCGCGATTTTAATGCCCACAGTGTCCGTCATCGATCGCTCCTGACTGAACTTCCGGCGGGGCGAAAAAGGCGAAACGACTCTTATTGGGCGGAGGTTCCCTCAGGCTTGGCGCCGGCAGGCCCGGAGTCGGCTCGCCAGCGCCTCCCGGACGAAATGTCCCGATCAGCTTGCCTTCTTGGTGATCAGGGTCAGCGCGCCGTTGGGCTGCAGGCTGGCGGCAATCACCTGCGCCGAGGTTATGCCCTTGGCTTCGAGCGCCGACTTCACCTTGGGCGTCGCGTCGATCGATTTGCGCAATGTCTGCAGGCCGGCGTCGCCGCGCTGCGCCACGATCTGGTTGACCTGCGTCTGCGTGTCCTTCGGCAGTTCCGTGATGTCGACGATGCTGACGCTCTCGATCGTCGGCGGCTTGGGCGTCTGGCCTTGGGGCGCGGCGGGAGCAGGTGCGGCCGGCGCCGGGCTTGGCTGGGGCTGCTGCTGGGCGCTCGCAGCGCCCGCCATTATCAAGGTGGCGGTCACGGCGAAAAATATCGCTTTACGCATGGATATTCCTTCCATCGGTTTGGCAAACGGTGGTTTTGGGCTGACTCGGCCACCTCAACCGCCAAATGGGATCGGAAGGTGTCGCCGGGCGGGTCATTGCGTGACCATTGGATGGCGAGAATGTGCGCCCCACGCCCAATCCCCACTTTCGGCAACCTCACTTTCGGGAGCAATCGCTGATGGCCAGAATTACCCGTGCCGCCTATGCCCAGATGTATGGCCCGACGGTCGGCGACAAGGTGCGGCTGGCCGACACCGAGCTTTTCATCGAGGTCGAGAAGGATTTCACCGTCCATGGCGAGGAGGTGAAGTTCGGCGGCGGCAAGGTCATCCGCGACGGCATGGGCCAGAGCCAGGTCGCGCGGGCCGAGGGCGCCGTCGATACCGTCATCACCAACGCGCTGGTCGTCGATGCGCTGGCCGGCATCGTCAAGGCCGATATCGGCCTGAAGGACGGCCGCATCGCGGCCATCGGCAAGGCCGGCAACCCGGACACGCAAGGCGGCGTCACCATCATAATCGGCCCCGGCACCGAGATCATCGCCGGCGAGGGCAAGATCCTTACCGCCGGCGGCTTCGATGCGCATATCCACTTCATCTGCCCGCAGCAGATCGAGGAAGCGCTGATGAGCGGCATCACCACCATGCTCGGCGGTGGCACCGGTCCGGCGCATGGCACGCTGGCCACCACCTGCACGCCGGGCCCCTGGCACATGGCGCGCATGATCCAGTCCTTCGACGCCTTCCCGATGAATATCGGCCTGTCCGGCAAGGGCAATGCCTCGCGGCCGGCGGCGCTGGAGGAAATGGTGCTTGCGGGCGCCTGTTCGCTGAAGCTGCATGAGGACTGGGGCACGACGCCGGCCGCCATAGACTGCTGCCTGTCGGTCGCCGACGACTATGACGTGCAGGTGATGATCCACACCGACACGCTGAACGAATCCGGCTTCGTCGAGAACACGGTGGCAGCCATCAAGGGCCGCACCATCCATGCCTTCCACACCGAGGGCGCCGGCGGCGGCCATGCGCCCGACATCATCAAGGTCTGCGGCCTGCCCAACGTCATCCCGTCCTCGACCAACCCGACAAGGCCCTACACCGTCAACACGCTCGCCGAGCATCTCGATATGCTGATGGTCTGCCATCATCTGTCGCCGTCGATCCCCGAGGACATCGCCTTCGCCGAAAGCCGCATCCGCAAGGAAACGATCGCGGCCGAGGACATCCTCCACGACATCGGCGCCTTCTCGATCATCTCTTCCGACAGCCAGGCGATGGGCCGCGTCGGCGAGGTGGCGATTCGCTGCTGGCAGACCGCCGACAAGATGAAGCGCCAGCGCGGCGCGCTGCCGCAGGAGAGCGGCGACAACGACAACTTCCGCGTTCGCCGCTACATCGCCAAATACACCATCAATCCGGCCATCGCGCACGGCCTGTCGAGGGAGATCGGCTCGGTGACGGCGGGAAAGCGCGCCGATCTCGTGCTGTGGAATCCGGCCTTCTTCGGCGTCAAGCCGGAGATGGTGCTGGTCGGCGGCTCGATCGCCGCCGCCCCGATGGGCGATCCCAACGCTTCGATCCCGACGCCGCAGCCGATGCACTTCCGGCCGATGTTCGGCGCCTACGGCAAGGCGCTGACCAACTCGTCGGTAACCTTCGTCTCGAAGGCCGCCTTCGATGCCGGCCTGCAGGACCGGCTGCGCGTCGACAAGGCGATGGTCGCGGTCGAGAACACGCGCGGCGGCATTGGCAAGCACTCCATGGTGCTCAACGATGCCACGCCTCACGTCGAGGTCGATCCGGAAACCTACGAGGTGCGCGCCGACGGCGAGTTGCTGACCTGCGAACCGGCGACCGTGCTGCCGATGGCGCAGAGGTATTTTCTGTTCTAGAGTCGGTGCGCCCGCAAAGCATTGGACCCACCATGGATCAACAAAAGAGACAGACCCTGATATCCAGGATGGGCGCGCTGAAGAAATACAATGGTGGCGTCGCACCGCTTACTATGCCGCTTGTCACGCTGGAAGAGTATTTCGATGGGGCCGAAGGCGAGGCAGGATTGTTGTGCAACAGTCCTGAGGCGCCGGACAATGATGCAATTCTGGCCACATTCCAGGCGATACGAAAAAGGCCTGCCGTCCATGACGTTCGGATAGCGATTGTTCAGTGCGATGATGGAGAATGGCCGTTCTCGGACAAGGTCGTCATCACAACGCGCGCCGGCGAAGAAGATGTCATGGATTGGCTGCCGCCCGGGTTTGAGCCGGACGAAACCTGGGAAGGCGACGTAGATCATCTGCCGGCCGAACAGGTCGAGATTCCGGCGGGCTACCGAAAGCTATGGCTCTGGTATGACTGACGGCAACGATCGAGTCTGTTCGTAGATGGCCACCGAAATCGCCTCTCCGCACGACATCTTCCCGCATATCCGCATCGTCATGGGCATGGTGATTGGGCTTGGCGTCACCCGGCTGCTGTCCGGGGTTGCCCGCATCGTCCAGCATCCCGGCCAATACAAGCTCTATCCCGTGCACGTCGCCTGGGTCGGCTCGGTGCTTCTGATGCTGGTGCATTTCTGGTGGTGGGAGTTCGGGCTCTACGCCATCGAATCATGGACCTTCGGCAAATATCTTTTCATCATCTTCTACGCCATCACGCTGTTTTTGATGTGCGCGCTGCTGTTCCCGGATTCGATGCTCGATTACACCAGCTACGAGGACTATTTCTACTCGCGCCGCGCCTGGTTCTTCGGCCTCTTGGCGGCGACCTATCTGCTCGACGTCATCGACACGCTGCTCAAGGGGCCGGAGCATTTTGCCCGCTTCGGCAACGAGTATCTGTTCCGCACGCCGGTCTTCGTCGCGCTCTGCATCGCCGCGATCCTGGTGCGCGACAAACGCTTCCACATCGCCTTCGTCGCGGTCGTGCTGATCTACCAGGTTTCGTTCATCCTGCGGCTCTTCGACACCATCGTCTGAGCGAGCGCTATGGTCTAGGGTCCTCGGGAAAGGCAAGGTTCAACCATGTACAAGGCCGTCGGATCGCGAGGTTCCCGGGTCAGCCGGGTGCTCTGGATGCTCGAGGAACTCGGGCAGCCCTATGAGTTCGTCGAGGTCAAGCTGCGCTCGCCGGAGGCCTATGCGCTGAACCCTTCCGGCAAGGTGCCGATCCTGATCGACGGCGATCTGAAAATCACGGATTCGGCGGCGATCTGCGTCTACCTGGCCGACAAGCATGCCGATAAGGGCATGGGGGCCAATCCCGGCCTCGCCGGCCGCGCCGAGATGGATTCCTGGATGCATTTCGCCCAGAGCGAGCTCGAAGCGCCGCTGTGGAACAAGCTGCGCCACCGCTTCCTCTTGCCCAAGGAGGTGCGCGTCGATGTTGGCCGTGCCGCGGCGCATGATTTCGCTTCGGAGGTGAAGGCGCTGGATCGCCGGCTGGGCGACCGGTCCTTTGCTCTGGGCGAACGCTTTTCAGCCGTCGACGTGCTGCTCGGCGACATGGGCGGCTGGGCCCGCGCCGGACGGTTCCCGATCGAATCCGAGCGGGTCAATGCCTATTTCGATCGTGTGTTGCAGCGTCCTGCCCGTGCGCGGGCGCAGGCCAATGCATCGGCCCGAAAATCGGAATCGATTTTCGGAAAGCACGATGCATAGATTCAAAAGTGTTAGAGCGTCCTTTGCGCGTCCAAGGGGACGCGCGGCGCTCTAATGGCGGAGCCATGAGATGAAGCTCAACATCAATACCGATTTCACCAAATTCCCCCGCGCCGTCTCGGTGCTGCCAGCCGGAGGGGCCGGAGCGGCGACACCTTTCGACAAGGCGGTGTTGCCGCACGACGAGCGGCACTTGCGCCGCCGCGCCATCGAAACGGCGGCCGGCGACAAGGTTCTGGTCGATCTGCCCGAGCCGGTGGCGCTCGGCAATGGCGATCGGCTGGTGCTGGAGGATGGCCGTCAGCTCGAAATCGTCGCGGCGCCGGAAGAGGTCTACGACATTCGCGCCCGTGATGCCGTGCATCTCACCGAGCTTGCCTGGCATATCGGCAACCGTCATCTCGCGGCGGCGATCGAGGCGGACCGCATCCTCATCCTGCGCGACGATGTCATCAAGGCGATGCTGGAAGGGCTCGACGCAAGAGTGAGCGAGGTGTCGGAACCGTTCAACCCGGTGCGCGGCGCCTATTCCGGCCATGGGCATGGCCACGATCACCATGCGCATGATCACCACGGCCATCATGATCATCACCACCATGACCATGACCACCATCAACACCACCACCATGACTGACCAGCCGTCGTCCATAGCGCTTCTGCGCCTGATGGCTTGGCTGTCGCCATCCTTTCCGGTCGGCGGCTTCTCCTACAGCCACGGCCTCGAACGCGCCGTGCATGACGGGCTTGTCGCCGATCGCGAGACACTCGCCGAATGGCTGGAGACGCTGGTCGAGATGGGCTCGGGCTGGAACGATGCGGTGCTGTTCGCCGAGAGCTGGCGCCGAGCGCATGACGGCGGCGATCTCAGCGAGGTTGCGGCACTTGCCGAGGCGCTTGCCGGCTCGCGGGAGCGGCATATGGAAACCATGCTGCAGGGCGCGGCTTTCCTCAAGGCGGCGTCCGCCTGGCCGTGTCTGGCGTTGCAGCGCCTGCCTGCCGATTGCCCCTATTGCGTTGCCGTCGGCGCGATTGCCGGCAGCCACGGCATCGGCCTGGCGGAGGCGCTGTCCGCCTTCATGCAGGCCTTCTTCTCCAACCTCGTGCAGGCCGCGATCCGGCTCGGCATTGTGGGGCAGGTCGATACCACCGCGTTGTTAGCCGGCTTCGAATCCTTGGCATTGGCGACGGCCGCTCGTGCCGCGACGTCCACGCTCGACGACCTCGGCGGATGCGCCCTCATGTCCGACGTCGTGGCGATGAAGCACGAAACCCAGTATTCGCGGCTATTCCGCACATGATACTCCTCGCCTTCATCCTCTCCTTCGTCCTGCTGCTGATCACCACGCTGCATGTCTATTGGGGCATCGGCGGCATCTGGCCCGGCACCGATCAGGCATCCTGCGCGCGTGCGGTCGTCGGTTTTCGCGGCGTCGACGAAATGCCCTCGGCCTTTGCGAGCTTTGCCGTCGCCGCCTGCCTGGCGCTCGCCACACTGTGGCCGCTGGCGCTCGCCGGCGTCTTCGCTGCGCCTTTCCCGAAAGAGGGGCTGGCGGCCACCGCTTTGCTCATCGGCCTCGTCTTCCTCGGCCGCGGCATTGCCGGCTTCACGCCCTGGTGGCGCCGGCTGACGCCGGAGCAGCCTTTCGCGCGGCTGGACCGGCGCCTCTATTCGCCGCTCTGCCTGCTGATCGGGCTGAGCTTCGCCATCCTAGCCATCACGGAGTTTCCGGCATGACCCAGCCCAACGGTCCCTTGCGCATCGGCATCGGCGGTCCCGTCGGCTCCGGCAAGACGACGCTCACCGAAAAGCTCTGCAAGGCGCTGCGCGACCACTTCTCGATCGCCGTCGTCACCAACGACATCTACACCAGGGAAGACGCCATGATGCTGGCCCGGCTGCAGGCGCTGCCGGAAGAACGCATCGTCGGCGTCGAGACCGGTGGCTGCCCGCATACGGCTATTCGCGAGGACGCCTCGATCAATTTGCGGGCGATCGCCGAGCTGAACCGCAAATTCCCCGACCTCGACGTGATCTTCATCGAATCCGGCGGCGACAATCTTGCCGCCACCTTCTCGCCCGATCTCGCCGATCTCACCCTCTATGTCATCTCGGTCTGCCAGGGCGAGGAGATCCCGAGGAAAGGTGGACCGGCCATCACCCGCTCCGATTTCCTCATCATCAACAAGAGCGACCTCGCGCCCTATGTGAACGTCAATCTCGACGTGATGGAAAGCGATGCCGCCCGCATGCGCGGCAAGCGGCCTTTCGGCTTTACCGACCTGTCGCGCGGCAAGGGCCTGCAGGAGGTGATCGACTTCATCGTCGAGCAGGGCGGGCTGCAGTCGGCGCGGCCTGCGGCCTGATCCACCGGGCCGCCTGACCCACCAGTTTGCGGTTGCTGGCCGCCGCCATGCGCGGCATTCTTTGGAAAACCGGAGGATTGCCGATGAGTATCGCCCGCCTGCAGAAGGAAACGTTGACCAACCTGCCTTACTACGAGGAGCGCGTCGATCTCGCCGCCGCCTTCCGCTGGACGGCGCGGCTCAACATGCACGAGGCGGTGGCCAATCACTTCTCGCTGTCGGTCAACGAGGACGGCACGAAGTTCCTGATGAACCCGAACCAGGTGCATTTCTCGCGCATCAAAGCGAGCGACCTGCTCCTGATCGACGCCAACGATCCCGACACGCTATCAGGCCCCAACGCGCCCGACCCGACCGCCTGGGGCCTGCACGGCGCCATCCATCGCAACGTGCCGCACGCGCGCTGCGCCATGCATGTGCATTCGATCCACGCCACGGTGCTCGCTTCGCTGGCCGACTCGACGCTGCCGCCGATCGACCAGAACTCGGCCATGTTCTTCAACCGCCATGTCGTCGATGCGCACTATGGCGGGCTCGCCTTCGAGGAAGAGGGCGAGCGCTGCTCGCAGCTTCTGACCGATCCCAAGGTCAAGGTGATGGTCATGGGCAATCACGGCGTCATGGTCATCGGCGACACCGTCGCCGACGCCTTCAACCGCATGTTCTATTTCGAACGCGCCGCCGAAACCTATATCAAGGCGCTGTGGACCGGCCGGCCGCTGCGCACGCTCTCCGACGAGATCGCGGAAAAGACGGCCAGCGAGATGGACCACTATCCCGGCCAGGCCGAGCGCCATCTCGCCGAACTCAAGGCGATCCTCGACGAGGAAGAGCCGGTCTACCGGAGCTGAGACCTACAGCCCCAGCTTTTCCCGCAGCTCATCGGCGCTGCTGATGACGATCGCGCCGGGCGGCCCCTCCATCGGCGCCTCCGGCCAGAAGATCGTCTTCATGCCCGCAGCCAGCCCGGCCATGGCGCCGGTCACGCTGTCGTCGACCGCGACCGCATCGGCCGGATCGACGCCGGCGAGATAGGCGGCGCGCAGGAAGGGCTCCGCATGCGGCTTGCCTTGGCGCACGTCGTTGCGGCTCACCGTGTGCATGCCGGGATAGACGAGACCGACGGCGCTCAGATTGGCGTCGACGATCAGCCGGTCGGAATTGGACACCACGGCCTGCTCGACCCCCCGCGCCCGCAATTCGTTGAACACCTCGATCGCGCCGTGGCGCGGCCTCAGCGTCTCGGCCATCGGCAGGTAATGGTCGTATTTGCGCACGATCCAGTCGTCGAAGGGTAGCGCAAGGCCGAACTGGTCGCGCAGCATTTCGTAGACCGGCCATGCCGCGACGCCAAGCACCCGCTCATGCAGGTCGGTCGGCGGCGCGATGCCCACGCTGCGCAACGCGGCCACCAGCGCCGCCTCATGCAGGGGCTCGCTGTCGACCAGCGTTCCGTCCATGTCCCAGAAAACCGCTTTCGGCGTCATGCAAGGCTCCTTTCGCCGATCCCATAATGCCTTTCCCCGCCGAGATAAACCGCCCCGCCGGCAAATGGTTGAAGCAAGCGCTGATCGGTCCGCCCGGGACGAGTGCTCGCCGCAAGCAATTGCCCTTTCATTTGGCAATTGCGCGTCGACGCATTCGCTGTAATCTAGAGCGCCCGCCAAAGCGCGGGCTGGGGAGGCAGGATGTGAACTCGCGACAGGAAACCGGCAGCACCAGGTTGGACGACGCCGCGCGCGCCGGCTGGCTCTACTATGTTGCCGGCAACACGCAGGACCAGATCGCCGCCAAGCTCGGCATTTCCAGGCAGACGGCGCAGCGGCTGGTGTCGCTGGCGATGTCGGAAGGCCTGATCAAGGTCCGCGTCGATCATCCGATCGCCAATTGCCTCGACCTTGCCGCGCGGCTGAAGTCGCGCTTCGCGCTCGACCTGGTCGAAGTTGTGCCGAGCGACCCGACCTCGTCCTCGACGACGATCGGCGTCGCCGAGGCGGCCGCGGCCGAGATCGAGCGGCGGCTGCGTTCGGCCGCGCCGATCGTCATGGCGATCGGCACCGGGCGCACGCTGAAGGCGGCGATCGAGCAGTTGCCGCCGATGGAGTGTCCGCAGCACAAGGTCGTGTCCTTGACCGGCAACATCTCGCCCGACGGCTCGGCGGCCTTCTACAACGTCATCTTCACCATGGCCGACCGCGTCAAGGCGCGCTCCTTCCCGATGCCGCTGCCGGTCATCGCCTCCTCGCCGGAAGAGCGCGACATGCTGCTCAGCCAGCCGATGATCCAGCCGACGCTGGCGCTTGCCGCCGAGGCCGACGTCACCTTCGTCGGCATCGGCGATCTCGGCCCGAAGGCGCCGCTCTATGAGGACGGCTTCATTTCGGAAGTGGAGCTCAAGGCATTGCAGAAGGCCGGCGGCGTCGCCGAGATCGTCGGCTGGGTGTTCGACCGCGAGGGCCGCATGATCGAAGGCATCACCAACGACCGCGTGTCGTCCGCCGCCTTGCCGTCGCGCGAGAAATCGCTGGTCATTGCTTTGGCCATGGGCGAGCGCAAGCTGCCGGGCATCCTGGCCGCCGCGAACCGGCGGCTGGTCAACGGCCTGATCACCGATGAGCGGACGGCCGCGGCACTGCTCGGCGGCACATGACCAGAGGCACGCCGGGCCCATCCGCCATGATCGGTGCGCTTACTGATAAAAAGAGAGCCGGCTATTCGTAGCGATCGCGCGGATCGTTACCGTCGAGGAAACCCATGTCGCGCTGCAGATGCGGCGACAATTCCCGGATATCGACATAACCGCGCTTGCGGCTGGCGAACCATGAAAATTCACGCGCCAGCAGCGAAATCCAACTACGTGCCGGGGTCGAAACGAATTTTTCCTGCATCGTGGTCATGATCGTCAGCCTTCGCCATGCTTGAACTGGATTGATCGTCGACCCCAAATATCGGGTTGGCGGCTTCGCGCTTCCAATTAAACCTCGATCATGACCCATAAGGAGGTTTTATGCCCGATCTGAGCTCCCCGCAGCTTGCGCCGCTACCGCCTCTGCAGGCGATCCGGGTGTTCGAAGCCGTGGCCCGGCATCTCTCCTTCACCAGGGCAGCGCAGGAACTCGGCATGACCCAGGCCGCCGCGAGCTACCAGATCAAGCTGCTCGAGGAACGCATCGGCGCGCCGCTGTTCCTGCGCCGTCCCAAGCAGATCGAGCTGACCGAGCCCGGCCGGCGCCTGGCGCCCGCAGTCAGCGAGGCCTTTGCCATCCTGGGGCAGGCCTACGCCGCCGCGCGTGGCGGCGCCGACGGCTTGCTGTGCGTAACCACCGTGCTGACCTTTGCCTCGAACTGGCTGGCGCAGCATCTGGGCTCCTTCCAGCTTGCCCATCCCGCGCTTGCCGTGCGGCTCGATACCTCGAGCCGCCTGACCGATTTCGCGCGCGAGGATGTCGATCTCGCCATTCGCTCGGGCGGCGGCAAATGGCCGGGCCTGGAGGCGCACAAACTGCTCGACGCCGATTTCACGCCGATGCTGAGCCCGAAGCTTGCGGCGAGCATTGGCGGGGTCAAGCAGCCGGCGGATCTCTTGCGGCTGCCGATCCTCGATCCCGGCGATGTCTGGTGGACGCAATGGTTCGAGGCGGCCGGTGTCGCCAGGCATGACCTCGCCAGCCGGCCCGGCTCCAGCATGGGCGCGCAGGCCTACGAGGCGAATGCCGCGATGGCCGGCCACGGCGTGGCGATCCTGACCAGGGCGCTGTTCAAGGACGAGCTCGCCGATGGCCGCCTCGTCCAGCCCTTCGACCTGGTCGGCGACGACGGCCATGCCTACTGGCTGGTCTATCCCACGGCCCGGCGCAACGTGCCGAAGATCCGCGCCTTCCGCGACTGGATCCTCGCCGAGATCGCCTGCCAGTAGCCGGGACACGGCAAAGCAACCTCCAGGCCGGAGCTTCGCCGCGCCGCCCCGACCGGGTGCGGCGCGGATTTGTGCTGCGTTGCAGCATCGATTCCGCTTGACATAATTCACACTTAGTGAGTAATTGCCCACAGCCAAGGCAAATGCTCATCTTGGTTTTAGGGAGGAATTGATGAAACTTCGCACGCTCACCCTGGGCATGTTGTCGGCCAGCGCCCTTGCGCTCGCCGCGCATGCCGAATCCATCACCATCGCCACCGTCAACAATGGCGACATGGTCCGCATGCAGAAGCTGACGGACGACTTCACCAAGGCTAACCCCGATATCCAGCTCAACTGGGTCACGCTCGAAGAGAACGTGCTGCGCGAGCGCGTCACCACCGACATCGCCACCAAGGGCGGCCAGTACGACGTCATGACCATCGGCACCTACGAGGTACCGATCTGGGCCAAGCAGAGCTGGCTCTTGCCGCTCGACAAGCTCGGCGACGAGTACGACGTCAAGGACATCATCCCGGCCATCGCCGGCGGCCTCTCGGTCGACGGCAAGCTCTATGCCGCGCCCTTCTACGGCGAAAGCTCCTTCGTCATGTACCGCAAGGACCTGATGGAGAAGGCCGGCCTCAAGATGCCCGACGCGCCGACCTGGGACTTCATCAAGCAGGCCGCCGACAAGATGACCGACCGCGCCAACGGCGTGAACGGCGTGTGCCTGCGCGGCAAGGCCGGCTGGGGCGAGAACATGGCCTTCCTCACCGCCATGTCGAACTCCTTCGGCGCCCGCTGGTTCGACGAGAACTGGAAGCCGCAGTTCGATCAGCCGGAATGGAAGAACACGCTGCAGTTCTATGTCGACCTGATGAAGGCCGACGGTCCGGAAGGCGCTTCGTCCAACGGCTTCAACGAGAACCTGGCGCTGTTCCAGCAGGGCAAGTGCGGCATGTGGATCGACGCCACGGTCGCCGCTTCCTTCGTCTCGGACCCGAAGGCCTCGCAGGTGGCCGACAAGGTCGGCTATGCGCTTGCGCCGGACACCGGCCTCGGCAAGCGCGGCAACTGGCTGTGGGCCTGGTCGCTGGCCATCCCCGCCGGCACCAAGAAGGCGGACGCCGCCGAGAAGTTCGTGTCATGGGCAACCAGCAAGCACTATGCCGACCTGGTCGCCTCGAAGGAGGGCTGGGCCAACGTTCCTCCGGGCACGCGCTCCTCGCTCTACGCCAATCCGGAGTACCAGAAGGCGGCGCCCTTCGCGAAGATGACGCTGGACTCCATCAACGCCGCCGATCCGACGCATCCGACCGTCAAGCCGGTGCCCTATGTCGGCGTGCAGTTCGTAGCCATTCCTGAATTCCAGGGCCTCGGCACCACCGTCGGCCAGCTCTTCTCTGCCGCTCTTGCCGGCCAGTCGAGCGTCGACGACGCGCTGAAGCAGGCCCAGGACGCCGCCACCGCGGCGATGACCGAAGGCGGCTACATCAAGTAAGGCTCCTCCCGGTGCCGAACGCCGGTAGCGCATCATGACCGGCATTGGCCGCCCGAAACCCAGTTCGGGCGGCCACCTTCACAATCAGGAAAATTGTGGCACGACTCTAAGATCCGGCTGACATTTGGAGGGTGACCGTCATGGCTACTCAGCAAACCCGTTCGCTTGCCCGTTTCATGATGGCGCCCTCGGTGATCCTGCTGTTCATCTGGATGATCGTGCCGCTGGTCTTCACGATCTGGTTTTCGTTCCTGCAGTACAACCCGCTCAATCCGATCCGGGATGGGTTTGTCTGGTTCTCCAACTACAAGCTCTTCTACTCCAACCCGGCCTTCCTGCAGTCGATCCTCAACACGCTCACCATCGTCGTCAGCGTGCTGGTCATCACCGTGATCGGCGGCATCCTCCTGGCAATGCTGCTCGACCAGCCGATCTGGGGTCAGGGGTTCGTGCGCATCCTCGTCATCTCGCCGTTCTTCGTCATGCCGCCGGTCGCGGCGCTGGTCTGGAAGAACATGATCATGCACCCGCAATACGGCGTCTTCGCCGATATTGCCCGCTTCTTCGGCGCCAACCCCATCGACTGGTTCGGCCAGCACCCGCTGACGGCGGTCATCCTCATCGTCGCCTGGCAGTGGCTGCCCTTCGCCACGCTGATCCTGCTCACCTCGCTGCAATCGCTTGACGCCGAGCAGAAGGAGGCGGCCGAGATGGACGGCGCCGGCTTCATCAGCCGCTTCATCTACCTGACGCTGCCGCATATGTCGCGCGCCATCACCGTCGTCATCCTGATCCAGACGATCTTCCTGCTCTCGATCTATGCCGAGATCCTGGTCACCACCAATGGCGGCCCCGGCTACGCCTCCACCAACCTGCCCTTCCTCGTCTACCAGAAGGCGCTTTTGGAATTCAAAATCGGCCAGGCCTCCGCGGGTGGCGTCATCGCGGTCATTCTCGCCAACATCGTCGCCTTCTTCGTCATGCGCGCCGTCGGCAAGAACCTGGACAAGTAAGGGAGGATAGAATGGCACGCGCAGTCACCACCCAGCACAAGACGATCGCCACGGCCGCGGCCTGGATCGTCGCGCTTCTGATCTTCTTTCCGATCCTCTACACGATCATCACCTCCTTCAAGTCGGAGCAGGAGGCGATCCAGGGCTTCGCCCTGATCCCGTCGGGCACCACCGAAAGCTACGCGGAAGTCCAGGCGCAGAGCGGTTATTTCAAATTCTTCCTGAATTCGGTGATCCTGTCGGTGGGCTCGACCATCCTGGCTCTCGTCGTCGCGATACCGGCGGCGTGGTCGATGGCCTTCTCGCCGACCAAGCGCACCAAGGACATCCTGATGTGGATGCTCTCCACCAAGATGATGCCGGCCGTCGCGGTGCTGTTCCCGATCTACCTGATCTTCCGAGACACCGGCCTGCTCGACAGCCGCATCGGCCTGACCGTGATGCTGATGCTGATCAACCTGCCGATCGTGATCTGGATGCTCTACACCTATTTCCGCGAGATCCCGGGCGAGATCCTCGAAGCGGCGCGCATGGACGGCGCCTCGCTGTGGAACGAGATCATCTATGTGCTGACGCCGATGGCGGTGCCGGGCATCGCCTCGACCATGCTCTTGAACATCATCCTGGCCTGGAACGAGGCGTTCTGGACGATCCGGCTGACCACCACCGATGCCGCGCCGCTTACCGCCTTCATCAGCTCTTTCTCCAGTCCGCAAGGCCTGTTCTGGGCCAAGCTTTCGGCGGCCTCGACGCTGGCGATCGCGCCGATCCTGATCATGGGCTGGTTCAGCCAGAAGCAGCTGGTGCGCGGCCTGACCTTTGGCGCCGTGAAGTAGCCGCGCGCGGCAGGCGGCGGACGACGAAATCCGGGAGGAAACCATGGGAAACATCACGCTCAAGAACGTCTCCAAATCCTTCGGGTCGACGACGATCATTCCGAACATCGACCTCAATATCGAGGACGGCGAGTTCGTCGTGTTCGTCGGCCCGTCGGGTTGCGGCAAGTCCACGCTGCTCAGGCTGATCGCCGGTCTGGAGGACACCAGCGGCGGCACCATCAGCATCGACGGCCGCGACGTCACCGGCGAGGCGCCGGCCAAGCGCAAGCTTGCCATGGTCTTCCAGTCCTACGCGCTCTACCCGCATATGACGGTCGCCAAGAACATCGCCTTCCCGCTGAAGATGGCGGGCGAGGACAAGGCGACCATCGACAAGAAGGTCAAGGACGCCGCGCGCGTCTTGAACCTCACCAACTATCTCGAGCGCCGACCCGGCCAGCTCTCCGGCGGTCAGCGCCAGCGCGTCGCCATCGGCCGCGCCATCGTGCGCCAGCCTTCGGCCTTCCTGTTCGACGAGCCGCTGTCGAACCTCGATGCAGCGCTGCGCGGCACCATGCGGCTCGAGATCAGCGAACTGCATCATCAGCTGAAGACGACGATGATCTACGTCACCCACGACCAGGTCGAGGCCATGACCATGGCCGACAAGATCGTCGTGCTCAACGCCGGCAACATCGAGCAGGTCGGCTCGCCGATGGAGCTCTACCGCACGCCGAGGAACCTCTTCGTCGCCGGCTTCATCGGATCGCCCAAGATGAACCTGATCGAGGGCGCGCCGGCGGACAAATATGGCGCCAAGACCATCGGCATCCGGCCCGAGCATATCAACATCTCGACCACGGCCGGCGACTGGAAGGCGACGGTCGGCGTTGCCGAGCATCTCGGCTCCGACACCTTCCTGCACGTCCAGACGGACGGCATCGGCACCATCAATGTGCGCGCCGACGGCGAGGTCGCGGTGAAGCATGGCGACACCGTCTATCTGACGCCCGACAGGTCCAAGCTCCATCGCTTCGGCGCCGACGGCAAGGCGCTGGCGCAGTGAGGACGGCAAAGTGAGGCTGAAGGGCAAATCGGCGCTGATCACCGGATCGGCGCGCGGCATCGGCAGGGCTTTCGCCGAAGCCTACGCGCGCGAAGGTGCGACAGTGGCGATTGCCGACGTCAACCTGGAACTGGCGGAAGCGACCGCGAAGGCGATCGGTCCGGCAGCCCATGCGGTCAAGCTCGACGTCACCGACCAGGCCTCGATCGACGCAGCGGTGAAGGCGGTCGAGGCCAGGAATGGCGGCCTCGACATCCTGATCAACAACGCCGCGCTGTTCGATCTGGCGCCCATCGTCGAGATCAGCCGGGCAAGCTATGACAGGCTGTTCTCCGTCAATGTCGCCGGCACGCTGTTCATGCTGCAGGCGGCGGCCCGCTCGATGATCGCGCGTGGCAAGGGCGGCAGGATCATCAACATGGCGAGCCAGGCCGGGCGCCGCGGCGAGGCGCTGGTAGCGGTCTACTGCGCCACCAAGGCGGCGGTCATCTCGCTCACCCAGTCGGCCGGACTGGACCTCATCAAGCACCGCATCAACGTCAACGCCATCGCGCCGGGCGTCGTCGACGGCGAGCATTGGGACCACGTCGATTCGCTATTCGCCAAGTACGAGAACCGGCCGAAGGGCGAGAAGAAGAAGCTCGTCGGCGAAAGCGTGCCTTACGGCCGCATGGGCAGGGCGGAGGATCTGACCGGCATGGCGGTTTTCCTCGCCAGCGACGAGGCCGAATACATTGTCGCCCAGACCTACAATGTCGACGGCGGCCAATGGATGAGTTGAGGGGGAAGGCGCGCCTCCCTTCCTCCAGGGAGGACGCGCTGAGGGGCAGGTGAGGGGCAGCAAGCCGGCAAACCGGATGCCGCCCCTCACCGCTCGCCCCAGGCGGGTGAATTGGCGTGGATCGTTGGGCTGCATATATGCCAAAGGGTAAGCAAGATGACCGTGAAACTCTCTTCCTCGAACCTCGCAAAGCTTCCCTCGAAGGTTTCCGGTCCGAAATACGATCGCGCCGCGCTGAAGGCCGGGATCGTGCATTTCGGCGTCGGCAACTTCCACCGCTCGCACCAGGCCGTCTATCTCGACGACCTGTTCAATTCGGGACTGGGCCACGACTGGGCGCTGATCGGCGCCGGCGTGTTCGAGGGCGAAAAAGTAGGGCGCTCGAAGCTGGAGGAACAGGACTGGCTGACCACCGTGGTCGAGCAGGACCAGGGCCATATGAGCGCCCGCGTCACCGGCGCCATGATCGATTTCCTGACGCCCGGCGATGCGGCCGCGGTGATCGAGCAGCTCGCCGACCCGGCGATCAAGATCGTCTCGCTGACCATCACCGAAGGCGGCTATTTCATCGACCCGGCCTCGGGCAAGTTCAACCCGGCCCATCCGGATATCGTGGCCGATGCTCAGCCGGGCGCGGCGCCGAAGACCGTCTTCGGCATCATCCTTGCCGGGCTGGTGCGCCGGCGCGCTGACGGGATCGTGCCCTTCACCGTCATGTCCTGCGACAACATCCCTCACAACGGCCACGTCACCTCCGATGGCGTCATCGGCCTTGCCCGCCTTATCGACGAGGATCTGGCCGATTGGGTGAGGGACAAGGTCGCTTTTCCGAACGGCATGGTCGATCGCATCACGCCGGCCACCACCGACCGCGAGCGCGGCATCCTGGCGAGCGATTTCGGGCTCGAGGACAACTGGCCGGTCTTCTGCGAGCCGTTCAAGCAATGGGTTCTGGAGGACCATTTCACCGCCGGCCGGCCGCCGCTCGAAAAGGCCGGCGTGCAGTTCGTCAAGGATGTCTCGCCTTACGAGCTGATGAAGATCCGCATCCTCAACGGCGGCCACGCGACCATCGCCTATCCGGCCGGGCTGATGGACATCCATTTCGTCCATGAGGCGATGCAGGAGCCGCTGGTGCGCGGCTTCCTTGCCAAGCTGGAGCGCGACGAGATCATCCCGACGGTGCCGCCGGTGCCCGACACGGTGCTGGAGGACTACTACCAGCTCATCGAACGCCGCTTCTCCAATCCGAAGATCGGCGACACCATCCGCAGGCTCTGCCTCGACGGCTCCAACCGGCAGCCGAAATTCATCATCCCGACCATTGCCGACCGGCTGAAGGCGGGCAAAGACGTTGCGGGTCTGGCGCTGGAATCGGCGCTCTGGTGCCGCTACTGCTTCGGCACCACCGACAGCGGCGCCGTCATCGAGCCGAACGATCCGAGCTGGGACCGCATGCAGGCGACCGCCAGTGCCGCGAAGGATGCGCCCGGCGCCTGGCTTGCCATGGACGACATCTACGGCGATGTCGGCCGTTCGCCCGTCTTCGCGCAAGCCTTTGCCCATGCGCTCGACGTGCTCTGGGCCAACGGCGCGCGCGAAACCTTGACGCGCTTTCTCGCCGGCAAGCTCTGAGCCTCCACGCGAAACCATGACGCCCGAACTGGTCATCTTCGACTGCGACGGCGTGCTGGTCGACAGCGAGGCGCTCTCGGTCTCGGCGCTGCTCGGCATGATCGAGCTCGCCGGCGGCACGGTCAGCGAGGATGCCGCCTACGAGCACTTCCTCGGCAAGAGCATGAAGAGCGTGCGCGAGATCCTCGGCCGCGAGTTCGGGCTGGAGATCAGCGACCGGCATCTGACCGCCATGCGCGTCGACCTGATGCGCAAGTTCCGCGAGGAATTGAAGCCGATCCCCGGCATCAGGGAGATCCTGCCAAGGCTTGGCCTGCCCTATTGCGTCGCCTCTTCCGGCACGCTGGAGCGCATCCGCTACGCCCTTGACGTCACCGGCCTGCTGGGCCTGCTGGAGCCGCATCTGTTCAGCGCCGCCATGGTCAAGCGTGGCAAGCCGGCGCCGGATCTCTTCCTCCACGCCGCCGCCATCATGCGCGCCAAACCGCGAAAATGCCTGGTCATCGAGGACAGTCCGGCCGGCATCGCAGCGGCACGCGCCGCGGGCATGCGCGTCTTTGCCTTCACCGGCGGCTCGCATGCGGACAACCCCGCATTGAAGGCGCGGCTTGCGTCGACCGAACCGGACTTTATATTCGCTGACATGCTGCAATTGCCCGATCTGATTGCAGGCCTGGGAGCGAGAGTAAAAGCATCTTGACGACGAGTTTCGTTTGCGCGGTCGATGTCGGCACCGGGAGCGCTCGCGCGGGCATTCTCGACTCGCATGGCAATCTGCTTGGCCGCGCCGATCGGCCGATTGCCATGCACCAGCCCAGGCCCGATCACGCCGAGCACGATTCGGAAAATATCTGGTCGGCCGTCTGTGCTGCCGTGCGCGCCGCGCGCGAGAAGGCGAACGTCGCCGCCGCCGATATCGTCGGCATCTCCTTCGACGCCACCTGCTCGCTTGTGGTGCGAAACGGCCAGGGCGGCCAGCTCAGCGTCTCCGTCACCGGCGAGAGGCGCTGGGACACCATCGTCTGGCTCGATCACCGCGCCATCGCCGAGGCCGACGAATGCACCAGAAGCGGCCATGCCGTGCTCGACTATATCGGCGGCGTGATGTCGCCGGAAATGGAAACGCCGAAGCTGATGTGGCTGAAGCGCAACCTGCCCGGAACCTGGAACGAAGCCGGCTATCTGTTCGACCTTGCCGATTTCCTGACCTGGAAGGCGACCGGCTCGCTCGCCCGCTCGCAATGCACGCTGACGGCCAAATGGACCTATCTGGCGCATGAGGAGACGAGCTGGCGGCGCGATTTCTTCGAGCTCGTCGGCCTTGGCGATCTTTTCGAGCATGGCAATCTTCCGGAAAAGGCGAGCCCGGTCGGCGCCGATATCGGCCCGCTGACGGCGCAAGCCGCCGCCGAGCTCGGCCTGACCGGGAATTGCCGGGTCGGCGCAGGGGTCATCGACGCCTATGCCGGCGCGCTCGGGGTGCTCGGCGGTTTTGCCGGCGACGAGACGGATATCAGCCGGCATCTGGCGCTGATTGCCGGCACCTCGTCCTGCGTCATGGCGATGTCGCAGGATCCGCAGCCTTTCGCCGGCGTCTGGGGCCCTTATTTTGGCGCCGCTCTGCCGAGGCTATGGCTGTCCGAAGGCGGCCAGTCGGCCACCGGCGCGCTGCTCGACCACATCATCCGCTGGCATGGCGCCGGCGGCGAGCCGGATGCGGCGATGCATGCCAGGATCGCCAGGCGCGTCGCCGAACTGCGCGCCGTGGAAGGCGATGCGCTGGCGGCGCGGCTGCATGTGCTGCCGGATTTCCATGGCAACCGCTCGCCGCTCGCCGATCCGCACGCGGTCGGCGTGGTCAGCGGGCTGACGCTGGACTCTTCCTTCGACAGCCTGTGCAAGCTCTACTGGCGCACCGCCGTCGGCATCGCGCTCGGCGTGCGCCATGTGCTGGAGGCGCTGAACGAGAACGGTTACCTGATCGACACCCTGCATGTCACCGGCGGCCACACCAAGAACCCGCTTTTGATGGAGCTCTATGCCGACGCCACCGGCTGCACCGTCATCGAGCCGCTGGCCGACGAGGCGGTGCTGCTCGGCACCGGCATGGTGGCGGCCACCGCCGCCGGGCTTTACCCGGATCTGAACGCGGCTTGCGTCGCCATGCAGCAGGGCGGCAGGACTCGCCCCTCGAACCCCGCCGCAGGCGCCCGCTTCGACCGCGACTACCGCATTTTCCTCGAGATGCACCGGCAGCGCCGGGCTCTCGACGCGATCGGGTAAAGCGGAGGCCTGCTTCGGCCTACTGCTTGCGCAGCGACATGCCCGTCGCATCGAACAGATGAATGCTTTCTTCGTCGAACGTGTAACGCACAGGCGCGCTGAGGTCCGGGCATTCGCGGGCCGGCACCAGCGCGCTGATTTCCTTGCCGCCCGAGCCGAAGGTCACCAGCGCGTCATTGCCGTGGAATTCGATGAGGTCGGCCGTGCCCAGCAAAAGCTTGCTGCCCGCATCGTTGCTTGCCGTCTTCAGGTCCGGGGGCCGGATGCCCAGGACGGCGCGGTCGCCATGCTGCAGATGGAATCCCCCGCCCTCGATCGGAAGCACCGTCCCGGCGCCGTTCAGGGTCCACCCGTTCTCTGCCCGACTGACCGTCACCTCGATGAAATTCATGTTCGGCGTGCCGATGAAACCGGCCACGAACATATTGCCGGGACGGCGATAGATCTCCGCCGGCGAGCCGATCTGCTCGATCACGCCGTCCTTCAGGAGCAAGATGCGATCGGCCAAAGTCATCGCCTCGAGCTGGTCGTGGGTGACATAGACGGTCGTGGTCTTCAGCGACTGGTGCAGCCTGGCGACCTCGACGCGCATATGGTTGCGCAGCTTGGCGTCCAGATTGGACAGCGGCTCGTCGAACAGGAACACTTTCGGCGTCTTGATCATGGCGCGCGCGATCGCCACGCGTTGCTGCTGTCCGCCGGACAGCTCGGTCGGCTTGCGGCCGAGATAGGGTTCCAGGCCGAGCGTTCTGGACACCGCCTCGACCCGCTTCTTGATCTCGGCGGCCGGCACCTTCTGCCGCCTCAGCCCGAAGGCGATGTTGTCGAAGATCGTCATATGCGGATAGAGCGCGTAGTTCTGGAACACCATGGCGATGCCGCGGTCGCCTGGGTCGAGATCGTTCACCACCTTGCCGCCGATCGAAACCTCACCGCCGCTGATGTCCTCCAGCCCGGCCAGCATCCGGAGCAGGGTAGATTTGCCGCAGCCCGACGGGCCGAGGAACACGACGAATTCGTGCTCCTCGATCGAGAGGTTGAGATCGCGGATGACGGTTGTGGCGCCATAGGCCTTGTCGACATGGGAGCAAACGATCGCCGACATCCCTTATCCCTTCTCGCCGGTGAGCAGGATCTGCAGCTTGACGTCCTGCGGGTTGCCGGCAGCCGCCCGCTCGAACGCCTTGATGCTGTCCGGGAAATCATAGGTGCCTGTGATCAGCGGCTTGAGGTCGACCTTGCCGGAAGCGATCAGCTGCAGGGCGCGGTCGAAGATGTTGGCGTAGCGGAACACCGTCTCGATGCGCACTTCTTTCGTGATTGCTGCCGGCACGTCGAGGCTGACCGGCTCCACAGGCAGCCCGACCAGCACCACCGCGCCGCCCGGACGCACGATGTCGAACAGATCGGCGAAGGCTTTCGGGTTTCCGCTAGCCTCGAAGATGATGTCGGCGCCCCAACCGTCGGTCGCGGCCCGTACAGATTCGACCAGCGACCGCTCGCCGATGTTGATCGGCACGATGCCTGGATAGCGCGCCGCGATTTCCAGCTTGGGAGCGGAAAAGTCGGAGATCAGCACCTTCGAGCAGCCTCCGGCCAGGGCGGCGAGCGCGATCATGATGCCGATCGGCCCGCAACCGACGACGACGGCGATATCGCCGGGAACGATCCGGGCGCGCGTCGCCGCCTGCATGCCGATGGCGAAGGGTTCGACCATGGCTCCTTCGGCAAAGGAGACATTGTCCGGTAGCTTGTAGGTGAAGGCCGCCGGATGCACCGCTTGCGGCGCAAGCACCCCATGCACCGGCGGCGTGGCCCAGAAGCGCACGTCCGGATCGACATTGTAGATGCCGAGCTTCGTCGCGCGCGACGAGAGGTTCGGCACGCCAGGTTCCATGCAGACGCGGTCGCCCACTTTCAGACTCGTGACGTTGGCGCCGGTCTCCACGATCGTTCCCGACGCTTCGTGGCCGAGCACCATCGGAGCGCGCACGATATAGCTGCCGATGGCGCCGTGGGTGTAGTAATGCACGTCGCTGCCGCAGACGCCGACGGTATGGATTTCGATCCTGACGTCGTCCGGCCCGACGTTGAGCGGCAGCGCGATCTCGCGCAGCGACAGTTCGCCTTTTTTCTCAAGCACCAGTGCCCGCATCGGGTATCCTCGCATCAACTTTTCTTTTGCCGGAAAACGGAATTCAGGAAGCCGCTGAGCACGCCGAGGAACAGCAGCGGCGGCAGCGACAGAAGCACGACCGAAGCATTGAGGATCCCCCACGGCACGTTCATGCCTTGCTGCGAGAGCTCTGAAGCCACGATCGGCAGGGTCTTGGCGTTGGAGCTCGACAGCATCAGCGCGATCAGGAACTCGTTCCAGACCAGCACGAAGCTGAAGGCGATGGCGCCTATGAGCGAGCGCGCCGCAACGGGGAGCGCGATGCGCCAGAACACCGAATAGGCGCCGTAGCCGTCGACGAAGGCCGCTTCCTCGATTTCCTTCGGCACGGCCTGGAAGGCGGGGATCGCCAGCCACATGATCACCGAGATGGTGAGCAGTGAATAGGTGACGATCAAAGCCGGCAAAGTGTCGTAGAGTCCGACCTGCAGCCAGATCACCATCAGCGGAATGGCAACCGCCACCGGCGGCAGGAAGCGCAGCGACAGCACGAAGAACTGGATGTCGCCGGCGAAGCGATTGGGATAGCGCGCCACCGCATAGGCCGCCGGCAGCCCGAGCGCGACGCCGATCAGCACGGCGCTGCCGCAGGCGACGACCGAGTTGTAGAGGCCGGTCAGCACGCTGTCGCGGCCGAGTATGTAGCCGATGTTGGCAAGCGTTGGCGAAAACACCAGGCGCGGCACGCGCGTGATGATGTCGACATTGTTCTTCAGCGCATTGAGCGCGGTCCAGACCAGCGGGAACCCGGCCAGCGCCAGCACGGCCTTGGCGATCACGCGGCCCGGTCTTATCCGATATGACTTCATGCCTGGACCCGCTTCCAGAGCATGGTGAAGGTGATGGCGGTGGCGATCATCATCAGCACCGCCATGGCGGAGGCGTAGGAGACCTTGCCGGATTCGATGAAGCCTTGCGAGAAGGCATACATGTCGAGCGTTTCGGTCGCGACGCCAGGCCCGCCGCGTGTCATCACATAGATCAGGTCGAACGAGCGCAGCGATTCGATCATCTTGACGAACATCAGGCTGATCAGCGGCGCCTTGAGCATCGGCAGGGTGACATAGGCGTGGATCTGCCAGCGCTTGGCGTGGTCGAGCCGCGCCGCCTCGACCGGCTGCGGCGGCAAGGTCTCCAGAAGCTTGAGCACGATGACGGCGAAGAACAGGCCCCATTGCCAGACGTCGACCGACGCAACGGCGAACAGTGCCGTCGAGGCCTTGGACAGCGGGTCGAAGATCAGCCCGCCGGTGATGAGCCGGTAGGGATAGGTGGCGATGCCGTAGAGCGGGTGATAGGCGAACTTCCACACGAAAGCCGCCGAGACGCGCGGCAGCAGAACAGGGATGATGAACAGCAGGCAGTAGACATTGCGCAGGCGTGGGCCGGCGGCCTCGAACATCAGCACGCCGAGCCCGATCGCCACCACCATCGTCGCCACGACGGTGACGATCTCCCATTTCACCGACACCCAGACGGCATTGAGGAAGCGGCGGTCGGTAAAGAGATCGGCGAAGTTCGAGAACCAGACCCAGGAATAGCCCGGCGTGCTGAGCTCGCGGTTCTGTAGCGCGATCACGATGGCGTAGAGCGTCGGCACCATCGACAGCACGAGCAGGATGGCGAGCGTCGGAACGAGAAAGGTGATGGGCAGGGAAGAACGTCGGCGCATCGGCCTGTCCTTGCTTGGTTTGGCTTCCGGGCATGAAACCCGCGGCGCGCAGGTCCCGGCATTCCTTCGAACGCCGTGAACAGCGCGCCGCGGGCGGGAGGATTACTTCTTCTTCGCCAGCTCGTTGGCATAGGCCTTGAGCTCGCTGAGGCCGCCCTTGATGTCGGTGCGCGTGCCGGTGACCAGCTCCTCCAGGATGATGCCCCAGCGGTCGCCGAGATCGGGCCAGCGTGGATCCTGCCAGAAGTTCACCGCCGTCACCTTGCCGGTATCGGCCAGCGCCTTGCCAAGATCGGCGCCGTAGATGTCGGCGAATTCCTTGCTGGAGAGGATGCTCGTGCGGTTCAGCTCGCCGAACTGGTGGGCGTCGAGCCGGCGCTTCTCGTTTTCTTTGGACGTCGCCCAGGCGATGAACAGGCCGGCGCATTTCTTCGCCGCGTCATCCGCATTGGCCTTCGTGCCGATGGCGAGCCCGTGGCCGTAGCCGCCGCCGGGCAGCGGCGAAGGCGGCGGCAGGAAGCCGACCTTGCCGACCACTTGCGAGGTCTTCGGGTCGACCGCCATGCCCGACAGCGGCGTCGATTCGACGAGGATGGCGACCTGGCCGGAGAGGAAGGCGCCGGTCGATTCATCCCAGCTGCCGGTCTGGGTGCCGGGCGCGGAGTCCTTGAACAGCTTCAGATAGGTCTCCGTCGCCTTGACGGCCGCGTCCGAATTGAAAGCCGGCTTGTCGCCGTCGAACCATGTGCCGCCATAAGCCTTGAAGAACGGCATCCAGCGCCAGACATTGGCGCCCGAGCCGCGCGCGCCGCGCAGCGCGATGCCGTACATGCTCTTGTCGGCATTGGTCAGCTTCGGGACGTCGGCGATCAGCTCGTCGAGCGTCTTCGGCGGCTGGATGCCGGCGGCCTCCAGCACGTCCTTGCGATAGACCATAAGGTCGCCGCCGCCGGTGAGCGGCGCGAACCACACCTTGCCGTCATAGGTGGCAACCTTCTGGCGGCCCGGATCGAAATCGGCGAAGTCATAGTCGGCCGGATAATAATCGGTCAGCGGCGCGATCCAGCCCGAGGACGCGAACAGCGCCACATTGGCCTCGTCGACATAATAGACGTTGTAGTTGCCGACGGTAGAGGCGTCGGCGCGCGACTTGGCGCGACGGTCGTTCTCGTTGAGGTAGTCGATCTGGAACGAGGCGCCGGAGAGCTTCTTGAACTCGTCCTTGGAGTCCTCCAGAAGCGTCAGGCCGTCGCGTGGCTGCGCCAGCACCTTGACCGGGGCCGAGCAGGCCGGCGCCTGGGCAAGTGCTGCGGTTGATACGGAAGCGGTAAGCACGAACGCTGCGCCGAGGCTGGCAGCGAGCCGATATGATTTCATTGATTTTTCTCCTCCAGGAACACTCGCGGAAGCGGAGGTTCTCGGGCTAAGCGACCCTCACCGTCGCCCGGGTGACCTGCCACCCGTCGCCAAAATGAGGAGTTGGAAGGAGCGAGACTAGAAGCCCCGTTGCATCGGACCTGTACTTTTATGCATTGTGCGGCGCAAAAAACGGGGAAGGCAGAGTCTGGTCGTCACACGAGTATCAGGAGAGCCGGTTCCTGATGCGATCAGGCCCGCATGGTCAGGCGTTGCCGCGACAGCTTGCGGTAGGATGACGGCGTCATCTTGTGCTTGCGCAGGAAAGCCCGGTTGAAATTCGAGATGTTCATGTAGCCGACCTGGAAGCAGATATCGGTGATCGGGATCTCGGTATCGGCAAGCAGCTTGCAGGCCTGCCAGAGCCTGAGCTTCGCAAGATGGTCGCTGAAGGAGTTGCCGGTGTTCTTCTGGAAGAAACGCGAGAACGTGCTCTCGCTCATGCCGGCGAGTTTCGCCACATCCGGCAGCTTCAAATCCTCGGCGAAATGCTGGAACAGATAGGTCAGCGAACGCTGAACGATGTCCAGCGACTCGGCGTCGAGAAGCGGGGAAAAGTCAGGTGACGACAACAGCTCGTATTCGTCGGTGGTGGCCAAAAGGTCGAGCATTTCGAGGAACATGCGGAACCTTGCCAGCCCATGCACCTCCCCCATTCGTTCCATCAGCTCGGCGCCGTCCAGCGCCGTCTGGCCATGGAAGACCATGCCGCGCAGCGAGCGCTCCAGGAACGGCTCCAGCTCGCGCAGTTCCGGCAGCAGCCCGGCCGACCCGCGCAGCCGCTCGGGATCGAACTGCAGGACGATGTCGCGGCCCTCGATCAGCTCGCCGGGCTGTACCGCCGTCACCCAGTCATGCGGCAGCCCGCCGCCGACGATGGTGAGGTACCCCGGCCCGAACTCGCCGATATGGTCGCCGACCAGCACCACGCCGGAGGATTTCCTGAGCAGATGGATCTCGTATTCCGGATGGAAATTCCAGACATTGCGCTCCCACGGATAGTCGTCCAGCCGCCAGAGAAAGCTGTCGCTCGCCTCGGTTACGATGTGCTCGAAGGCGGGCACCGTTCGCGGGATCGCGGCCGTGTTCTTTCTGCGCCTGAACGGCATCCATTTCCTCCCGGCAGGTCCGCCGGCTGCACATGCTTGGCATCCGTACCAGCCCGGGGCCGGCAAATGAAAGAGGCATCGAGGAGGTCGAGGTTCCTTCTGGCTCAATAGGTCGCCGCTCCTCCTCCCTTGCCAACATGTCGCATTTCGTTCAATAGACGGCGCAAACGGCGCCGTTTTTCGCCGTTGTCGTGCGGCTTCCGGGCCTTGTCCCGACGCGCCGCGGTCTGAAAGAGCGGAAAATGTCTGCGATCGAAGCCGGCGCTCGCGCGCCGGAAAATCTTTGGCGTCAGGAAATCAGGGCGACGCTGGCGCTCGCCTGGCCGATGGTGCTGACCAATCTCGGCCAGACCGCCATGACTGCGACCGACGTCATGATGATGGGCAGGCTCGGGCCGGATACGCTCGCCGCCGGCGCGCTCGGCTCCAACCTCTATTTCATGCCGCTGATCTTCGGCCTTGGCCTGATGCTGGCGACCTCGCCGATGATGGCGACCGAGCTTGGCCGCCGCCGCCATTCGGTGCGCGACCTGCGCCGCACCGTGCGCCAGGGCCTGTGGCTGGCGGTCCTCGTCTCGATCCCGATCTGGCTGTTCCTCTGGCATGGCGAAGAGGTGCTTTTGGCCATGGGCCAGAAGCCGGAGCTCGCACATCAGGCAGGCATCTACCTGCACTGGCTGCAATGGGCGGTGCTGCCCTTCTACGGCTATATCGTGCTGCGCTCCTTCATCTCGGCGCTGGAGCGGCCGGGCTGGGCGCTGATCATCGTCTTCGTCGCGGTGGCCTGCAACGCCTTCTTCAACTGGGTGTTCATGTTCGGCAATCTGGGCGTTCGGGCCATGGGCATTGCCGGCTCGGGTCTCGCCACCTCGCTTTCCAGCACACTGATGTTCGTTGGCCTGGCGGCCGTGGTGCTCATGGAGAAGAAGTTTCGCCGCTATCGTCTGTTCGGCCGCTTCTGGCGCTCCGACTGGCCGCGTTTCCGCGGCCTGCTCAGGCTCGGCCTGCCGATCGCCGGCATCCTTGCCTTCGAGGTGACGATCTTCAACGCGGCGGCGCTGCTGATGGGCCTGATCGACGCGGATTCGCTGGCCGCGCACGCGATCGCCATCCAGATCGCCTCGATCTCCTTCATGGTGCCGCTCGGCCTCAACCAGGCGGTCACCGTGCGCGTCGGCCTTGCCCATGGCGCCGGCAATCCGGAAGGCGTCTCGCGCGCCGGCTGGACCGCCTTTGTCATCGGCGTATCCTTCATGGCGCTGATGGGATTGGTCATGATCCTGTGGCCGCATCTGTTGATCAGCGCCTTCATCGATCTCGCCGACCCGGCCAATGCCAGGGTGATCGGGCTTGCCGTGTCGTTCCTGGTGTTTGCCGCGCTGTTCCAGATCTTCGACGGTGCGCAGGCGGTGGCCGCCGGCATGCTGCGCGGCCTGCACGACACCAAGGTGCCGATGATCTACGCGGCGATCGGCTATTGGGGCGTCGGCCTGCCGCTCGGCGTGCTGCTCGCCTTCCATTTCGGCTTCAACGGCGTCGGCATCTGGATCGGCCTGTCGTCCGGGCTGGCCGTGGTGGCGGCGCTGCTGCTCGTGCGCTGGCTCAGGCGCGACCGCGTCGCGCCGGCGCTTTCCTTCAGTCACTGAGAAGGACCGCAGGTCGGCCGGCGGTCCCTTTCACGCTTCAATGCGCTGCCGCGCGCTCGAGCCGGCGGGCGTACTGCGTCAGCGGGAAGCACATGACGAAGAAGATCAGCGCCACCAAGCCGTAGACGGTGAACGGCTCGAAGGTCGCGTTGTTGATGGCGTTGGAGGTCCTGACCAGTTCCTCGAAGCCGATGATCGAGGTCAGCGCCGTCGATTTGATCAGCTGCACCAGGAAGCCGACGGTCGGCGCGCGGGTGATCGAGAACGCCTGCGGCAGGATGATCAGCCTGAGTTCCTGCAGGTAATGCAGTCCGAGGCTGGCGCCGGCGTCCCATTGGCCGCGCGGCAGCGCGTCGACGCCGCTGCGCCAGATCTCCGCCAGATAGGCGCTGGCGAAGAAGGTGAGGCCGAGCGCCGCCGCGGTCCAAGCCTCGATGCGCAACCCCAGCATCGGCAGCCCGAAGAACATCAGGAAGAGCTGCATCAGGAGCGGCGTTCCCTGGAACAGCGCGATGTAGCCCGAGGCGATCCGCTTGATCCATTTGTTCCTGGCGATGCGGAAGAACAGCACGACCAGCCCGACCAGCGCGCCGCCGATGAAAGCGGCGAGCGACAGCAGCACCGTCCAGCGGGCGGCGAGCAGCAGGTTGCGCAATATATCCCAGAAGGTGAATTCGATCATGACACACCGGCTCCAAGAACGCGGCGCCCGCCGCCGACCAGCAGCCGGCGCAGCCCCATCGACAGGCCGAGATAGACCATGGTCACCACCAGATAGGTCTCGAAGGCGCGGAAGGTGCGCGCCTGCAGCATGTCGGCCTCGTAGGTCAGCTCGCGCACCGCGATCTGCGACACCACGGCCGATTCCAGCATCATGATGACGATCTGACTGGTCAAAGCGGGGTAGATCACCTTGAGCGCCTGCGGCAGCACGATCTTGACGAAGACCTGTCGGGGCCTGAGGCCAAGCGCCAGCGCTGCCTCCGTCTGCCCGCGCGGCACGGCGTCGAGGCCGGCGCCGACGATCTCGATCGTGTAGGCCGCCATGTTGAGCGTCATCGCCAGCATGGCTGCCAGGATCGGGTCGAGCCTGATGCCGAGGCTGGGCAGCCCGAAGAAGATGAAGAACAGCTGCACCAGGAACGGCGTGTTGCGCATCACCTCGACATAGGTCGTGATCGCCAGCCGAAGCGGCTTCGGGCCGTTTCTTTTGCCGGCGGCGCCGAGGATGCTGAGGAAGGTTCCCGCCAGCGTGGTGACGACGATCAGAAGCACTGTCGTCGCCGCGCCGCGCGCGATCGCGCCTGCTGCACCCGCAAGCCAGCCGAAGTCGAGGCTGTAGCCCATGGCGATTGGCCCTGTTGGAAAGCGCGTAGCGCATTGAGCAATTCCAGGAAAAGTGTGAAGCGGTTTTCCGTCCGGAATTGCGTTAAAACAAAGCGCGGGAGCGGCTCAGCTCTTCCTGTCGAGCTGAACCGCCCTGGGGATCAATCCTTGAGGTTGTCGGGATTGAGCGGCGTCTTCAGCCAGGCCTTCGAGCTCTCGTCGAGCTTGCCGTCGGCAAGCATCTTGGCGACCGCGTCGTTCACCGCCTTCTTCAGCCGGTCCTCGTTCTTGTTGAGGCCGATATGCGAGGGTGAGGTGAGCAGCTGGAATTTCTGCTCGGGCTTGAGCGCTTCCTGGCGTGCCAGCACCTGCGCGCCGACATCGTTGCCGACCACCATCAATTGCGTCTGGCCGGAGATGAAGGCCTGGATGACGGAATTGTAGTTGTCGAAGCGGCGGATGTCGGCGGAAGCGGGTGCGGCCTCGGTCAGCGAGGTGTCCTCCAGCGTGCCGCGGTTGACGGCGATCGACTTGTCGGCGAGGTCTTCCTTGCCTTTGACGGCAAGTTCGGCCGGACCGATGACAGCGATATAGTAGGGCGCGTAGGCGGCGGCGAAATCGATCACCTGCTCGCGCTCCTTGGAGTAGCCCACGCTCATCAGGATATCGACGCGCTTGTCGGTGAGGTAGGGGATGCGGTTCTGGCCGGTGACGCTGACCAGGTTCAGCTTCACCTTCAAGGAATCGGCGATCGCCTGCGCCACGTCGATGTCATAGCCCTTGATGCTCATGTCGGCGCTGGCCGAGGAGAAGGGCGGGAAGTCCGAGAAGATGCCGACATTGATGGCGCCGGCCTTGGTGATGTCGTCGACGGCGTCGGCGCTCGCCTGCGTGGCGAGGCCGGCGGCGCCGAGCATCAGCATTGCCGCGAGGGCGGATTTCACTGCGTTGCGAAAAGTCATTTTAGTTCCCCTGCTGGAAGCTTGTTTGTTGAAACCGGTCGCCGGCTCCAGCGCGACGGCCGTATTGGCAGAGCAATTCCAGGAAAAGTGAGACGCGGTTTAGGTTTGGCGACTTCGCCATAGTTTCCGTCTGGAATTGCGTGAAAATAAGAGACGTCAGCCTTTCTTGATCGCCGGGCTGAACACCATCAGGCTCAGAATCTCGAACAGCACCTGGGCGCCGACATGGGCGGTGTTGGTGGTGGCGTCATATTGCGGCGCCACCTCGACGACGTCGCCGCCGACGATGTTGAGGCCCTTCAGGCCGCGCAGCAGCTCCAGCACCTCGCGCGTCGTCAGCCCGCCGACTTCCGGCGTGCCGGTGCCCGGCGCGAAAGCCGGATCGATGCTGTCGACGTCGAAGGAGAGGTAGGTCGGGCCATCGCCGACGATTTTCCGCGCCTTCTCGATGATGGCGGGGATGCCGAGGCCGGTCACCTCCTCGGCATGCACGACCGTCATGCCGGATTCATAGGTGAACTCCCACAGATATTCGGCCGAGCCGCGAATGCCGATCTGGATCGTTCGGGTGGGATCGAGCACGCCGTCCAGCACCGCGTTGCGGAACGGTCCGCCGTGGTGGAACTTGGTCATGTCGAACAGGCCGCTGGTGTCGCAGTGGGCGTCGATATGGATCATGCCGACTGGAGCCTTTTTGCCGACCGCCTTCAGGATCGGATGGCTGATCGAGTGGTCGCCGCCGACCGAGAGCGGCAGCACGCCGGCATCGACGATCTGGTTGGTGCGCTTTTCGATGTCCTCATGGCTGATTTCCAGTCGATAGCGGCTGCGAAACGGCGTGTCGCCGATATCGGCGACGCGAAGCTCATGCGTCGGCGCGCATTCCAGCACATGGTTGTAAGGGCCGATGCGCTCGATGGCGCGCAACGCCCTGGGTCCAAAGCGCGCGCCCGGCCTGTTGGTGACGCCGAGATCCATCGGCACGCCGATCATCGCCACCTGCAGGTCGCCGAAATCCGGATTGTCGGCAGCGACCTGCCGGTAGGGCGCGGCGAGGAAGGTCGGGACGCCGGAATAGGGGGCGAGGCGCGTGCCGCTCTTCGAAAAGATCTTGTCGGCGACCTTGCGGAATTTCGGGTCGAACATCTCGCCGCCATGGCTCTCGCCATATTTGCGGCGCAACGCTTCGAGCTTGCCGCGATCGTAACCCATGTCCGGTCCTCCTCTGCTTGCAGCGCTGCCCGCATGGACGATTTGCCAAGCCGGCCCCTTGTCCAACCCGTTGTCCGGCTGGATCGTCGCCCGCTGGCGCCCGCGGGTTCCACATCTGTTGAAGCTGTTCCGGGCAAAAGTGTCGGGCAGCCGCTTTGAAAAATCAATTGATATTGTTAGGGTCTTTGTTGTGAGAAAATTTCACAAAGTCGGGAGGTATCCGTGGCCAAGCGCCTGCCGCCGCTGAACCCGCTTCGCGCCTTCGAGGCTACGGCGCGGCATGCCTCGCTGACCAAGGCGGCGGGCGAGCTCAACGTCACCCATGGCGCCGTCAGCCATCAGATCAAGGCGCTCGAGCGGTCGCTCGGCGTGAAGCTCTTCGAACGCACCGGTCAGCGGGTCAAGCTGACGCCGCATGGCGCGGAGTTCCTGCCGGCGGTTTCGGCCGCCTTTGAGGGCATCGCCGCCGCCACCCAGCGCATGACGCGGCCGGCAAGCGCCGGCGTGCTGTCGGTATCCTGCGTGCCGGCGCTGTTGCTGCTATGGATGACGCCGCGGCTCGGCTCCTTCACAGCGCAATATCCGGACATCCAGCTCACGCTGATCCCCTCCAACGACGCCAGGGACATCCGCGCGCCGCATGTCGACGTTTGCGTGCACTATGGCGACGGCAGCTGGAGCGACTGCTGGATACGCAAATGGTCGGGCCTCGAGCTGTTTCCGGTGGTCAGCCCGACACTGATCAACAACCGGCCGATCCGCAGCGTCCGCGACCTCGCCGATCACGTCTTCCTGCATGGCGACGACGGCCGCGAGTGGCACACCTGGCTCGCCGCCGCCGATGCGCTCGACCTGGAGCGCGGCCGCCGCCATCATCTGGGCGACGCGCGCATGGCGACGGAGGCGGCGGTCCACGGCCATGGTGTGGCGCTGGGCGATTCCGTGACCGCGCGCGCCTTGCTCGCCAGGGGCATGCTGGTCGCGCCCTTCACTTTGTCTGTGCCGGCGGTCGACGATTTCTATGTCGTCTGTCGCAACGAGATGCGCTCGGCGCCGATCGTCCAGCTCTTCATCGACTGGCTGTTTGCCGAGAAGGAACAGGACGAGGGCAGGGCCGATGCGCCGGTGGCCGGCCGCGTGCCGAGCCGCAGGAAGCGACCTGCGCTCAAGGTGATCGGGGCCAGAGCAATTCCAGGAAAGGTGTGAAACGGTTTTCCGTCCGGAATTGCGTCAACAAAAACCGGAGCAATTCCAGGAAAAGTGTGAAACGGTTTTCCGTCCGGAATTGCGTCAACAAAAACCGGAGCATTTCGCCGGTTCCGTGAAACGGTGAAATGGTCCAGGACGGCGTCCTGAGCGCTGGACTGCATGGCTGCTTTTTGTCGGGCCAGCGGGCAAAGCGGGCAGAACTTTCGGAAATTCGATGCTAAGAGGCTTTCGGAGCAATTCCAGGAAAAGCCTGTAGCGGTTTTCCGTCCGGAATTGCTCAACAACAAGGCTAGCCTGAGCAGTGAAGGCAGGACATGGCAAAGACCGATATAGCGCGGCGCGTCTACAACCACACCTGGAAGCTGGACCCGATCGTCCGCAGCCTGCTGGACACCGATTTCTACAAGCTTCTGATGCTGCAGATGATCTGGGGCATGTACCCCAAGGTCGACGCCACCTTCACCCTGATCAACCGAACCACCTCGGTGCGGCTCGCCGACGAGATCGACGAAGGCGAATTGCGCGAGCAGCTCGACCATGCCCGCACCTTGCGCTTCTCGAAGAAAGAAATGATCTGGCTGGGCGGCAATACCTTCTATGGCCGCAAGCAGATTTTCGAGCCGGAATTCCTCGCCTGGCTCGAAGATTTCCAGCTGCCCGACTATGAGCTCACCAAGCGCGATGGCCAGTACGAACTGTCCTTCCCCGGCCCCTGGATGTACACGACGCTCTGGGAAATCCCGGCGCTGGCAATCATCAATGAGCTGCGTTCCCGCGCGGCCTTGCGCTCCTTCGGCCCGTTCGCGCTCGACGTGCTCTATGCCCGGGCCAAGGCCAAGATGTGGGACAAGACCGAGCGGCTCAAGGCCTTGCCCGGCATCCGCATTTCCGATTTCGGCACGCGCCGCCGCCACTCCTTCCTGTGGCAGCGCTGGTGCGTCGAGGCGCTGAAGGAAGGCATCGGCGAGGCCTTCACCGGCACCTCCAACGTGCTACTGGCCATGGACAACGACCTCGAGGCGCTCGGCACCAATGCCCATGAGCTGCCGATGGTCTTTGGCGCGCTTGCCAATTCCGAAGAGGAGTTGCGCGAAGCGCCCTACAAGGTGCTGCAGGACTGGCAGCGCTACTACGGCGGCAACCTTCTGATCGTGCTGCCGGACACCTTCGGCACGGCTGCCTTCCTGCGCGATGCGCCGGACTGGATCGCCGACTGGACCGGCTTCCGCCCCGACAGCGCGCCGCCGATCGAAGGCGGCGAGAAGATCCTCTCCTGGTGGCGCGAGAAAGGCAGGGACCCGAGGCAGAAGCTGCTCATCTTCTCCGACGGGCTCGAGGTCGAGACCATCGAGGAGGCCTATCGTCACTTCAAGGGCAAGGTGCGCATGTCCTTCGGCTGGGGCACCAACCTCACCAATGATTTCGAAGGCTGCGCGCCGACAGAGACCAAGAGCCTCGATGCCATCTCGCTGGTCTGCAAGGTCAGCGAAGCCAATGGCCGGCCTGCGGTGAAACTCTCCGACAACCCGGCCAAGGCGACGGGGGATGAGAAGGAGATCAAGAGGTATCTCAGGATATTTGGCGAGAAAGGGCGCGTGAGACAGCTGGTCAAGGTTTGAGGGTGGCGGGTGCTTCCCGTTTCGCCACGCGAGACGGCAGAGTTGGATAGGCTGAGTTCCTTCGCGCCCCCCTCTGTCCTGCCGGACATCTCCCCCACAAGGGGGGAGATTGCTCTCTCATCTCCGCCTTCGCCAATCTCCGACGTTGAGGGCGGAAAGCCGGCGACGAAACTGCTGATCTCCCCCCAAGTGGGGGAGATGTCCGGCAGGACAGAGGGGGGCGCCGCAGGGCGCCAACCTTCGCGATTGGCTCTCGTAGCCGCCTTCACCCTGCTCCTCCCCATCCCCGCCTTGGCCCATGCCTCCGACCGCGGCCACGTTCTCCTTCTGCCGACCGGCTATTACATCGCCGGCGGCGCTTTTGCCGTGGCGGTCAGCTTCCTCGTCTTGGTGCTGCTGCCGCCGGCGGCCCTCGACAATTTCTGGCGTCGGCGCTTCTCCCTGTTCACCTTCGGCGACGCGCCACGCACCATCGTCAGCCTGCTTTCCTTTGCCGGCTTCGCGGTACTGGTTGCGGCCGGCATTTTCGGCAGCCGCGATCCGCTCTCCAACCCTTTGCCGCTGGTGATCTGGACGTTGCTTTGGGCCGGCTTCACCTTGCTGCAGGGCGTCTTCGGCGACCTCTGGTCCTGGCTCAACCCTTGGTACGGGCCGTGGCGCGTCGTATCCCTGCTTGTCGGCAAAAGCGGAAGCGAAACCCCGCAACGTCTGCCCTCACGGCTCGGCCTCTGGCCCGCCTTCGCGCTGTTCCTCGCCTTTGCCTGGTTCGAGCTGATCGACCCGGCGCCCGACGATCCGTCCCGCCTGGCCCTCGCTGCCGGCCTCTACTGGCTGTTCAGCGCCGTCGCCATGCTGGCCTTCGGCTACGAGGACTGGAGCCGGCGCGGCGAATTCCTGACGATCTTCTTCTCCATGGTCGCCCGCTTCGCGCCCTTCCAGCGCGAGCAAGGCCGGCTCGGACTCGGCTGGCCGGGCTCGAAGCTGCTGGCCGCGTCCTCGCTGCCGGCAAGCGGCACGGCCTTTCTCTTGCTGGCCTTGTCTTCGGTATCTTTCGACGGCCTGTCCAAAACCTTCTTCTGGCTCGGCCTGTTCGGCATCAATCCGCTGGAGTTTCCCGGCCGCACCGCGCTGATCGGCAGCGGCAGTTTCGGCCTCGTGCTGACTTTTGTCTTGCTGGCGGCGATCTTCGCGCTGGCGGTCTTCCTCGGCCAGCGCCTTGCCGGCGGCGGGCATTCATTCGGCGAGGCGTCCGGCCTGCTGGTGTGGTCGATCGTGCCGATCGCGCTCGCCTATCACATCGCCCACTACCTCGCAGCTCTGCTGGTTGGCGGCCAATACGCGCTGGCTGCGCTGTCCGATCCTTTCGCGCTCGGCTGGGACCTTTTCGGCACCGCCGACATGGTGGTCGAGGCGGGTGTCGTGGCCGGCGCCGGATCGGCCTGGTGGCTGTGGAATTGCCAGGCCGGCGTCATCATCGCCGGCCACGTGCTTGCGGTGCTGATCGCGCACGGGCTCGCCTGGCGCCTGCATCCGCAACCGTCCCGCGCGGCGCTCAGCCAGCTGCCGCTGACGTTTCTGATGATCGCCTACACGATATTCGGCCTATGGCTGCTTGCCACGCCGACTGCCGGGTGAGAGTGTCCCAGCGAAGCTCGCTTGCCAGGCCATGGCTTTGGTGATTTAGTTTGTACACATGCAATTTTCGCGTCCTCCGAGCGCGGAGGATCGTGCCGCCTTATCGCTGGTCAAGACTGAAAAAACAGGGGAACGGACATGGCTGACAAGAACGGATTTTTCGACCTCTCCAAGACCACGCTTTCGCGCCGCTCCGCGCTGAAGGGCATGGCGGCCGGCGCCGGTCTTGCGCTGGCGCCCGGCTTCGTCCGCTACAGCCAGGCGCAGAGCTCGGCGCCGATCAAGATCGGCTTCCAGTCGCACCGCACCGGCATCGGCGCCGCCTATGGCCGCTGGTACGAGAAGACGAGCGCAGCCGCGGTCAAGGCGATCAACGACGCTGGCGGCATAAGCGGCCGCAAGGTCGAGCTTGTCATCGAGGATGACGGCACCGACCCCGCCCGCGGCGCCGAGGTGGTCGGCAAGTTCGCCAAGCAGCACAAGACCGACATCGTCTTCGGCACGCTGTTCTCGCATGTCGTGATCGGCTCGGCGCCCGCTGCCGGCGAGAACAAGATCCCCTATTTCGTGGTCAGCGAAGGCCACCACGTCGCCTCGACCAAGCTCAACCGCTACGTCTTCCAGCCGGGCATCACCGACGTGAAGAGCCAGATCCAGTCGATGGCGCCGTGGATCGCGGCCAACGCCGGCAAGAAGGTGACGCAGATCTTCCCCGACTTCGCCTTCGGCTACGACCATCGCGACTACCTGCCGCCGGCGCTGAAGGCGCAGGGCGCCGACGTCATCGCGCAGATCGCCATCCCGCCGACGGAGAGTTCCTTCACCAAATACTTCCCGCAGATCCCGGCCGAGACGGAAGTCATCTACCACGTCATGGTCGGCCCGGCCGTGCTCACCTTCGTCAAGGAGCTTGGCGAGTTCTACGGATCGCAGAGGCCGCAGCTGTTCGGCTTCATGGATTCGCTGGAGGCCACCGACATCAACAGCCCCGGCCTGGAATTCCTCGACGGCAGCCATTTCTGGGAAGGCTCGCCGCGCTACGCGCAGCCCGATGACTCCGCCGCGCAGAAGGCCTACCGCGCCGCCGTAGGCATCGACGACAATGGAGCTGCCGTCGGCGATCCCAAGGATGTCTCCACCGCCTCGCACATGTTCGGCTGCTGGGAAACGCTCTATGTCGTCAAGAAGGCGATGGAGGATGCCGGCTACAAGGGGCCGGAAGACCGCGCCAAGCTGGTCGAGGCGACCGAAGCGCTGAAGGAATTCGCCGAGGGACCGGAGCATCCGCAGGGGCCGAAGACCTTCAACGGCAAGATCCACCAGTGCTTCGGCATCCAGAACATCTCCAAGGTCGAGGGCGGCAAGCTCAAGGTCGTCCACAAGACCAAGATCGAGGACGGCCTCTACGAGCCGGAAGGGGATTACACGACGCAGGCGCTGTGAAGTGCCTTTACCCTCCCCCTTGTGGGGAGGGTCGGCGAATTAGCTTCGCTCGCGAAGCTAATGAGACGGGGTGGGGGTCGCTACGACTCGTGCCCCACCCCCCACCCGACCGCTGCGCGGTCACCCTCCCCACAAGGGGGAGGGTCAAGGGCGCCCTGAATGCACTTCGGACCCCACTTCCTCCTCGCTGCCCTGGAAGGCCTCGTCACCTCCGCCGTGCTGGCGCTGACGGCGCTTGGCCTGTCGCTGGTCTTCGGCGTCATGCGCATCGTCAATGTCGCCCATGGCGAATTCTTCATGCTGGGCGCGGTGCTCGCCTGGGCGGTCTCGACGGCGATTTCCGGCCATCCGGCGGTCGGCTTCGTCGCAGCACTCGTGATCGCGCCCTTGCTGGTCGGGCTGGTGGCGTTTCTCGCCGAATGGCTGGTGCTGCGCCGGCTGAACTACAATCCCGAAAGCACCATCGTCGCCACCATCGGCATGCTCTACATCATCCAGCAGCTGGCGCTCACTTTCTACGGGCCTGAGGCGCGCCCGGTCGAGCCGCCCTTCAGCTACCGCATCCTTCTGCCCTGGTTCGGCTATTCGGGCTACAAGCTCTCGGTGGTTGCGGCCTCAGCGGTTCTGCTCCTGCTCACATGGCTGGTGCTGACGCGCACCAGGATCGGCCTGATCATGCGCGCCACCCAGTATGACCGCGAGACGGCGCAGGCCTTCGGCATTCCGGTCGAGCGCGTCTATGCCGGCGTCTTCGCTATCGGCGCCATGCTGGCGGCGATCGCCGCGGTGCTGATCGTGCCGATCAGCCAGGCCCACTACCTAATGGGGCAGGACCCGCTGCTGTTGTCCTTTATCGTCGTCATCATCGGCGGCCTCGGCTCGCTGCGCGGCACCGTGGTCGCCGCCATATTGATCGGCCTCTCCGACGGCATCGTCTCGGTGTTCTTCTCGCCGACGCTGGCCAAGATCATCGCCACGCTGGTCGTCGCCATGGTTCTTGTGTTCCGGCCGCAGGGCCTGTTCGGGACCGTCCAGCGATGAGGAATGCTTCGCCGGCAAAAATCTACGCCCTGCATGTCGGCGTCATCGCGCTGCTGTTCGCGCTGAACTTCGTCCTGCCCGACTATCACCAGGGCCTCTTCGCGCGCATCATGGCGCTGGCCGTCTTCGCCATGGGCTACAATCTGCTCTTCGGCTATGTCGGCCTGCTCAGCCTCGGCCACGCCATGTTCTTCTCCGCCGGTCTCTACGGCGCCGGGCTGACGGTCTATCATCTCGGCTGGGGCATGCCGGAGGCCTTCATTGCCGGCATCGTCTGCGGCGCGGCGCTCGCCTTGGTCATCGGACTGCTAGCGCTGCGCACCTCGGGTGTGGCGTTCATGATCGTCACCATGATGTTCGCGCAGGTCTTCTATCTGCTCATCCTCTATTTCGCCGCCTGGACCGGCGGCGACCAGGGCCTTGTCATCCAGCAGGCGTCGCGGGTGATCACCATCGGCGGCGCTTCGCTCGACCTGACAAGCCCTACCGTCCGCTACATGAGCGCGCTGGCGCTGTTCTCGGTCGTGCTGCTCGCCACGCTGGCCATCGTTCGCTCCCGCTTCGGTCGCGTTCTTGTCGCCATTCGCGAGAACGAGGAACGCACCAAGATGCTGGGCTATGACACGGTCGCCAACAAGCTCGCCGCGGTCGTTATCTCCGGCGCCATCTGCGCCGCGTCCGGTGCTGCCTATGCGCTGCTGTTCGGCTATATCGGTTCCAGCTTCGCCTCGGTGCAGTATTCGATCCTGCCGTTGCTGTGGGTGCTGCTCGGCGGCGCCGCGACGACGCTCGGACCGCTCATCGGCACGCTGTTCATGTATTATGTCACCGACATCACCAGCGGCTTCACATCCGCCTATCTGCTGATCGTCGGCGTCGCGTTGATCCTGCTGGTGCTGTTCGCCCCGAAGGGCGTTCTGGGCTCCATCCGTCAGCGCTGGCTGGGGTGGCTGCCGTGATGCCGCTGCTCACCACCAAGGGCTTGTCGCGCCATTTCGGCGGCCTGCGCGCCGTCGACGGCGTCGACTTCGCGCTGATCCCGGGCGAGATCCGCGCCATCATCGGTCCCAACGGCGCCGGCAAGACCACCTTCGTCAGCCTGCTCTCGGGCCGCATCCGCCCGTCCTCCGGCATGATCGTCTTCGACGGCGCCGACATCACGACCATGCCGGCTTACAAAAGGGTTCGCCTCGGCGTCGCCTACACCTTCCAGATCACCAGCGTCTTCGCCAATCTGACGGCATTCGACAACGTCGCCCTGCCGGTGCAGCGCACGCTGACCGACGGCCGCTCGAAGGGCCAGGTGAGGAGCGGCGTCATGGAGGCGCTGGACCGCACCGGCCTCGCCGACCGCGCCGGCACGCTGGCCGGGCATTTGTCCTACGGCCACCAGCGCCTGCTGGAAGTCGCGATGGGCCTGGCGCTCAGGCCGCGCCTCTTGATTCTCGATGAGCCGACGCAAGGCCTGGCCGACAGCGAGATCGACAATTTCATCACGCTGGTGCGCGAGATCGCCAAAAGCGCCACCGTGCTTTTGATCGAGCACAACATGCCGGTGGTCATGCAACTCGCCGACCGCATCACCGTCTTCAATTCGGGAAAGATCCTCGCCGAGGGCACGCCGGAGCAGATCCGCGCCGACACGCAAGTGCAGGACGCCTATCTCGGAGCGACCCATGGCTGAGGCGCTCACCATTTCCGGCCTCGACTGCTTCTATGGCGAGGTGCAGGTGCTCTACGGCCTCGACCTCACGCTCGACAAGGGCGAGGTGCTTTGCCTGTTCGGCCGCAACGGCGCCGGCAAGACGACGACGCTGAAGGCGATCATGGGGCTGGTTCCGGCCACGGCGGGCTCGATCAGGCTGGACGGCACGGAATTGACCGGGCTCGCCGCGCATGACGTGCCGAGGGCGGGCGTCGCCTATGTGCCGCAGGGCAGGCGGCTGTTTGCCGAGATGACGGTGGCGGAGAACATCGAGATCGGCCTGATGGCCCGCGGCAAGGGCAAGGCGACGCGTGAGAGAGTCCTCGATCTTTTCCCGCTGCTGCGCGAGCGGCTGAAGCAGCGCTCCGGCACGCTCTCCGGCGGCGAGCAGCAGATGCTGGCCATGGCGCGCGCGCTCTGCCTGGAGCCGCAGGTGCTGTTGCTCGACGAGCCGACCGAAGGGCTGATGCCGTCGATGATCGCAAAGATCCGCGAAACGGTGGCGAAGCTGCGCGATCTCGGCGTCTCGACGATCCTGGTCGAGCAGCGCGTCGATGCCGTGCTCTCGGTCGCCGACCGCGTCTCATTCATCGAGAACGGCCGCAACCGCGAGACGGTCGATGTCGAGGCCTTGCGCGCCGATCCATCGGCGGTGCGGCGGTATGTGGGAGTGGGTTGAGGCAGGCCCCGGATTTTGAGTCGAGAGCAATTCCAGGAAAAGTGTGAGCGGTTTTCCGTCCGGAATTGCGCAAAAACAAGGAGATAGGGCGTTTCGCCGTTTCAGTGAAACGGTGAAACGCACTAGTTGTCCAGGGCGCCGGTCGCTTTCGCGCGCACAAATGCCAGGCCGGCTATTGCGAGATCGCCGACCGCCATGCCACGGAACACGAAAGCAGTTCGCTCACTCGGGCTTTGACGACCGGACACGTCGCCGCTGACCAGACCCGTCAAGTCGCCGGCAACGCGTTCGGGCCTGACCATCGGTCTGCTCATCTGCGCCTCTTGCACCAAGTCGTCGATGACGATGCGATCGAAGCTGGCCATGGTGTCAGGGAACCAGGGCAGGGCCAGATCGGTCATGGTGGCAAAAACTCCTGCCTTCAGCCAACGCGCATCCAGAAATGGAACCGGCTCGGGCACCAGAGTGACCGTCGTCACCACGATGTCGGCCGACTCGACCGCCGCTTTGGCGGTATCGCTCGGCACCGCGGTGAGGCCACGCGCCTCGGCCATCCGACACAGTGCGTCGCGGCTGCTTTTGCCCCGACTGAAGGCGCGAATCTCCTGCAGCGGAAAAAGGTCAGCCAGCGCCTCGAGATGGCCGCGCGCCTGAACGCCGCATCCGATGAACGCGACGCTTGTCGAACCGTCCCGAGCCAGACGCCTCGCCGCCACGCAGCTTAGACCGGCCGTGCGCTTCGCGGTCACCCAATTGCCGTCGACCACGGCAAGCGGCAGCCCCGTTTCGCCGTCGAGAAGGGTGACGATTGAGTTGAGGGTTGCAAGTCCCCGCTCGGGGTTTCGGGGGTTGACCACCAGCGATTTGGTCGCCAGCACCGGGGGCTCGGTCGCCACCCCGAGAGTCGCCATGATGTAGCGGTCGTCGCCCGGCAGCACCACCGCCTTCGGCGCGCACCAGACCTCGCCCTGCCTCTGACCGATGATCTGGCGCTCGATTTCGTCAACCACGTCGGATGTCGAAATCTCCAAGCCATCCAGAAAATCGGCCGACAGATAGGGCAGCTTCTCGATGGTCATTGTTGCCCCGGGAATGGCGTGTTTTCGATAAGCATTTACTCGGTTCGGCTCTGAAACGAACCTGATCGCGGACTCTCGCCTCGCTCATAGCAGAAATTGCCAACCGCGCATACGCAGCCGCCCCGATGGCGGCGGCCCACCAGCTTCGAGGCCGATGGCGGCGATCACGCGAACAGAGCGACCCGGTGGTGGTTTCCCGGCTCACCTGAAGAACAGGAATCCCGCAATCAAAAAGGTCGGGATCAGCACCAGGCCCGACCACGCCATGTAGCCGAAGAAGCCGGGCATCTTGAAGCCGCGATGCCTGGCGATGGCAAAGACCATGAAGTTCGGCGCATTGCCGATATAGGTGTTGGCGCCCATGAACACCGCCCCGGCCGAGATCGCGGCAAGCGTCGAGGCGGCCTCGGTCATCAGGTGCTTTGCATCGCCGCCGGCAAGCTCGAAGAACACCAGATAGGTCGGCGCGTTGTCGAGGAAGGACGACAGCGCTCCGGTCAGCCAGAAATAGGCCAGATTGTTCGGCTGGCCGTCGGCGGAGGTGACGAGCGACACAAGCGGCGCCAGCGCGCCGTCGTGGCCGGCCCGAAGGATGGCGATGACCGGCACGATGCAGATGAAGATGCCGGCAAACAATTTCGCCACTTCGGCAATCGGCCCCCAGCTGAAGCCGTTCGCTTGCCTGTGGCTCTTGTAGGACACGCGAAGCGACAGCCAGGCCAGCGCCAGGATGATCGCGTCGCGCACCAGGTTCTGCAGTTCGAGGCCGACGCCGAGGATCGGGATGCTGATGCCCGGCTTCCAGCCGGCGGAAAGCAGGATGGCGCCGATCACGCCGGCGAGCAGCGGCAGGTTGGCGAGGCCCCGCAGGCGCACCTTCGTGTCCGGCGTCGGGTCCTTGATCTTCGGCAAGCCGCCTTCGCGGCGATGCAGGACGATGTCGAGCGCCAGGAAGATGACGAGTACCAGCCCGCCGGTGAACAGCGTCTCGCGCCAGAGATTGGCTGTCGTCCAGAAGAAGTCGACGCCGCGCAGGAAGCCGACGAACAGCGGCGGGTCGCCGAGCGGCGTCAGCGAGCCGCCGATGTTGGAGACCAGGAAGATGAAGAAGATCACCACATGGGCGTTGAACGGCCGGTTGTCGTTGGCGCGCAGCATCGGCCGGATCAGGATCATCGAGGCGCCGGTGGTGCCGATGACCGAGGCAAGGAGCGCGCCGACAAGCAGCAGCCCGGCATTGACCAGCGGCGTGCCGTGGATATTGCCGGCAAGCAGGATGCCACCCGAAATCGTGTAGAGCGCGAACAACAGGATGATGAAGGACATATATTCGGTGAGCAGTGTGTGCAGCACCGCTTCGCCCGCGGTCGGGATGCCGAAGCCGATCGCCAGCGGCGCCACCACCAGCGCAGCCCAGCCGGCGGCGATCTTGCCGTAGTGATGTTCCCAGACATGATGGAACAGCAGCGGTCCGGTCGCGATCGAAAGCAGCAGGCCGGCAAAGGGCAGCGCCCACCACAACGACATCGCCGCGCCCGGCAGTTCGTGAGCCTCGGCGGCGAAAGCCGACTGCGGAAAAGCGATCGGGAGTGCGCCGGCCATGCCAGCCGCCAACGCCTTCGCCGATATCGTGAAGCCCCCTCGATGCCTCACAGGTGGGTCAGTCCGACGAATGGTCTTCGAGCGTCACGCCGGCTTCCCGCATACGTTTCAACATCGTGTCGAGCGAGCCGCCGAGGTCGATGCCGCGGCAGGCGTCGAGCCGCACGGTCGCCTTGAAGCCCTGCTTGACCGCGTCGAGCGCCGAATAGGCGACGCAGAAATCGGTGGCGAGCCCGACCAGGATGACGGTATCGATGCCGCGTTCCTTGAGATAGCCGGCAAGCCCGGTCGGCGTCGTATGGTCGTTTTCGAAGAAGGCCGAATAGCTGTCGATCGCCGTGCGAAAGCCCTTGCGGATCACCAGCTCGGCCTTGGTCCAGGCAAGCCCGGAATGGAAATCCGAGCCCAGGCTGCCTTGGATGCAGTGGTCCGGCCAGAGGGTCTGAGGCCCGTAGGGCATCTCGATGGTCTCGAAAGGCTGCTTTCCGGGATGGCTGGAAGCGAAGCTCGAATGGCCGGCGGGATGCCAGTCTTGCGTCAGGATCACATGGTCGGTCCGCCGGATCAGGTCGTTGACCAGCGGCACGATCTCATCGCCGCCGGCAACAGCCAGCGCGCCGCCGGGGCAAAAATCGTTCTGCAGGTCGATGACGATGAGCGCTTCGTCGGCCATGCGGCCTCCCTTCTGTCTCGGCTTGGGCTCCGGTTGACGAGACCGGACACGGAACCTTGACCAGATGGCCGGCGGCGTCAACCTCCATAGGCATAACAAAGCCGTGGCGGCTTGTTTGTGACAGGCCTGGCCGGTGGCTTCGCTTTGACAATCGCCGCGAAGTTGATATCATTTGCATACGAATGAATTTGCCTGACTGGGACGGCGGCAGATTCCCTCGGAAAGGCCCCTTTTCGGGAAGGCAAGGCGTGACCCGTTACGCGAAACCCACCATGGTCGACGAGGCGCTCGCTCTGCTCGGCGAGGATCGCTGGCGCATTCTCGCCGGCGGCACGGATTTCTATCCGGCGCAGGGCGCGAAGCCTTTCCGCGACAACATCCTCGACATCAACGGTCTCGCCGCGCTGCGCGGCATTGCCGAGACGGCCGATCACTGGCGGATCGGCGCCCGCACGACCTGGACCGACATCGTGCGCCAGCCGCTGCCGGCGGCATTCGACGCGCTGAAGGCGGCCGCGCGCGAAGTCGGCTCCGTCCAGATCCAGAACGTCGCCTCCGTCGCCGGCAATCTCTGCAACGCCTCGCCCGCCGCCGATGGCGTGCCGGCGCTGCTGGTGCTCGATGCCGATGTCGAACTGCGGTCGGCCAAAGCCGCACGCCACTTGCCGCTCGGCGAGTTCATCCTCGGCAATCGCCGCACGGCGCTGCAGCCGGGCGAGATGGTCACGGCCATTCGCGTGCCGAAGCGCTCGGCTGTCGGCGCATCGGCCTTCGTCAAGCTCGGCGCCCGGCGCTATCTCGTCATCTCGATCGTCATGGCCGCGGCTCGGCTGGTGGTCGAGGGCGGCGTGGTCGCGGATGCCGCTATCGCCGTCGGCGCCTGCTCGGCGGTTGCCCGCCGTCTGGCCGGCGTGGAGGCCGCCCTGCGCGGCCAGCCGATCACCGCCGCGGTTGACGACGCGATATTGTCTGCGCCGATCGATGAACTGTCGCCGATCGGCGATGTGCGCGGCAGCGCCGAATACCGAGAGCACGCCGCGCGTGAGCTCATTGTGCGCGCCGCGGGTGCCGCCCTCGGCCAGGATAGCGGCAGGGTGGCGGCATGAACGAAGCGCGGCCCGACATCGGCAAGGCCCGGCCGTCCACGGGCATGCAACGCGCCGACATCGCCTTCCAGGTCAACGGTGCCGCCGTCAATGTATCGGTGCCGCCGGTGCGGCGGCTGTCGCAGGTTTTGCGCGACGAGTTGCGGCTCACCGGCACCAAGGTCGGCTGCGATGCCGGCGATTGCGGTGCCTGCACCGTGCTGGTCGACGGCGAGCCGGTGTGCGCCTGCCTGGTGCCGGCGGCCTCGGTGTCCGGCGCTTGTGTCACCACGGTCGAGGGCCTCGCCGATGGCAGGCTGTCCGCCTTGCAGGCCTCGTTCCTGGCGCATGGCGCCGCGCAGTGCGGCATCTGCACGCCGGGCCTGCTGGTGGCGGGCACCGCGCTTCTGGAACGCAACCCGACACCGAGCGAGGCCGAGACGCAGGATGCGCTGGGCGGCGTGCTTTGCCGCTGCACCGGCTACCGGAAGATCGTCGCCGCGGTCATGGACGCATCGCGTCACGTTGGCAGCCTTGATCATCGGATGCCGACGATTGGCCGCGCCGTCGGCGCCTCGCCGATCCGCCTCGATGGCGTGCCGAAGATCACCGGCGGCGAAAAATTCGGTGGCGATTCCTTCCCGGCCGATGCGCTCGCCGTGCTGGTGGTGCGCTCGCCGCACCACCATGCCCGTTTCAGCTTCGGCGAAATCGAAACCTGGGCCAAATCCCACCCCGGCGTCGCCGGTGTCTTCACCGCCGCCGATATTCCGGGCAAGAACTGCTTCGGCGTCATCGGGCCCTTTGCCGACCAGCCGGCGCTTGCCGAAGGCTTCGCACGCTTTCGCGGCGAAGCGGTGGCGCTGGTGGCTGGCGAACGCGAAGCGATCTTGGATCTCGACCTGACGGATTTTCCAGTCGCCTGGACGGCGCTGCCGCATGTGCTCCAGCCCACTGACGCGAAGGCCGACGGCGCCAAGCTCATCCACCAGCACCGGCCGGCGAACCTGCTCACCTCCGGCTTTGTCGAGCGCGGCGATCCCGATGGCGCGCTTGCCGGCGCTGCCGTCACCGCGTCCGGCGCCATCGAGACCTCCTTCGTCGAGCACGCCTATATCGAGCCGGAAGCCGGCTATGCCTACATGGACGGCGGCACGCTGGTCGTCGTCGCCTGCACGCAGGCGCCCTATATGGACCGCGACGACACGGCCAAGGTGCTGGGCCTTCCCGTCGACAAGGTGCGCATCGTGCCGACCGCCACCGGTGGCGGCTTCGGCTCCAAGCTCGATGTCTCGCTGCAGCCGCTGATCGGCTTGGTGGCGATGAAGACGGGCCGGCCGGCGGCACTCGTCTACACGCGCAACGAATCGATGATGTCGACCACCAAGCGCCATCCGGCCGAGATGAAGGCAACCATCGGCACGGACGCCGGGGGCCGCGTCACCGGCATGGTGTTCTCCGGCGATTTCAACACCGGCGCCTACGCAAGCTGGGGCCCCACCGTCGCCAATCGCGTGCCGGTGCATGCCTCCGGCCCCTATGTCACACCGAACTATCGGGCAGAAGGCCGGGCCATCCACACCAACGGCCCGATCTCCGGCGCCTTCCGCGGCTTCGGCGTGCCGCAGGCGACCATCATGCAGGAGACGCTCTATGACGATCTCGCCGTCAAGCTCGGCCTGGATCGGCTCGACTTCCGCCTGAAAAACTGTCTTCGTAACGGTTCCGAAACGGTCACCGGCCAGCGCCTGGAATCGGGCGTCGGCATCGGCGAATGCCTGGAGCAGCTTCAGCCGCACTGGGCGCGCGCGCTCGCGGATGCGGAGGCCTTCAACGCGGCCCATACGGCAAGCAAACGCGGCGTCGGCGTCGCCTCCTGCTGGTATGGCTGCGGCAACACCTCGCTGCCCAATCCCTCGACCATCAAGGTCGGTATCTCGGCCTCCGGCGACGTCGTCCTTCACCAGGGCGCCGTCGACATCGGCCAGGGCTCGAACACCGTCATCACGCAGATCTGCGCCGACGCGGTTGGCCTGCCGCTTGAAAAATTCCGGCTGAAAAGCGCCGACACCGCCATCACGCCCGATGCCGGCAAGACATCCGCCTCACGGCAGACTTTTGTCACCGGCAAGGCCGCCGAGAAGGCCGGCCGCGCGCTGCGCGAGAAAATCCTGCGCTTTGCCAATGTGTCCGACCGGGCTTCGATCGCGCTCGATGGCGCAAGCATCTCAATCCAGGAAGGCGACGCGACGCGGCTGATCGATCTCGCGACCCTGAAGGCTGATGCCGACGGCTTGTTCTTCGTCGCCGAAGAAACCTACGACCCGCCGACGCTGCCGCTCGACGCCAAGGGCCAGGGCAAGCCCTACGCCGTCTATGGCTATGGCGCGCAGATCGCCGAGCTCGAGGTCGACCTCAGGCTCGGCACCGTGAAGCTGATCAAGATCACCGCCGCGCATGATGTCGGCAAGGCGATCAACCCGGTGCTGGTCGAAGGCCAGATCGAGGGTGGCATCGCGCAAGGCATCGGCATGGCGCTGATGGAGGAATACATCCCCGGCCGTACCGAGAACCTGCACGACTATCTCATTCCGACCATCGGCGACGTGCCGCCGATCGAGCATATTCTCGTCGAGGTTCCGGATCCTGAGGGGCCATTCGGCGCCAAGGGCCTGGGCGAGCATGTGCTGATCCCGACGACGCCGGCGATCCTCAATGCCATCCGCCATGCCACCGGCGTCCTGGTCACCAAGGTGCCGGCGACGCCGAGCCGCATCCTTGCGGCGATCCGCGAGAAGGAGGCGCGCCGATGAGCGAGCTTGCCGAGCGTTTCGAAACCCACGATCCCGGTGAGAAGCAGGTGGCGGAGAAGATCCGCTGCGATGCCTGCCCGGTCATGTGCTACATCGCCGACGGCCGCACCGGCGCCTGCGACCGCTACGGCAATGTCGGCGGCCGCATCGTGCGCATGGACCCGCTGACCATCCTCGACCATGCCGCCGAGACCGGCGGCGCGGTCGTGCCTTTCATTGCCGAGGGCGAGGCCTGGAACGGCGAGCTGGTCAACACCGGGCGCCGCTTTGTCACCGCGATCGGCGCCGGCACCACCTATCCGGACTACAAGCCGGCGCCCTTCATCGTCAGCCAGGAGGTCGAGGGCGTCGAACTCGTCACTGTCGTCACCGAAGGCATCTTCTCCTACTGCGGCGTCAAGGTGAAGATCGACACGGATCGCCACATCGGCGACGAGACGGCGACGGTGCGCTCGGAAGGCGAGGCGATCGGCCACGTCACTACTGGCGAGTACGGCTCGCAGATGCTGTCGCTTGGCGGCGTCCATCACCTGACCGGCGGCTCCAAGGCTGAAGGTCGCGCCACCTGCGATGCGCTGCTCAACCTTTGCAACAGGAAGCCCGTCGAGCTCACCATCGACGGCGGCGCGACGATCGTTGTCGAGGCCGGCAAGGCGCCGGTCATCGACGGCAAGGTCGAACACCGCATGCGCGTCGGCTGCGGCTCGGCCACCATCGGCATGTTCGCCACGCAATGGCGCGGTCTCGTCGACGAGGTGGTGGTGGTCGACGATCACATCACCGGCGTCGTCTCCGAGCACCAGGCCGGCAAGGTGCTGGGCTGGGAGGATACGGGGATAAAGATCATCGGCCGCCGCTCGACGCCAGGCCGCTATTTCAAGGTGTCGGAACCCGGCCTCGGCTGGGGCGGCACGACGATTTCCGATCCGTTGTCGATCCTCGGCGACTGGAACGCCAAGAAGGGGGCGCGCCCCGGCCTGTCGCTGCTGATGGTGTCGACCACGGGCGAGCAGTTCGCCTATTACGAGCTCGACGACCAGCTGAAGCCGGTCGAGAAGCCGTTTCCGGAGCGGCTCCAAAAGTCCGTCGGCCTGATCGAGGACAATTGTGAGCCGGCGCTGTGCACCGTGCTGTTCATCGGCGGCGCCGGCGGCTCGCTGCGCGCCGGCGTCACCGAAAACCCTGTGAATCTCACCCGCTCGGTGCAGGGTTTGAAAACCTATGTCACGGTTGGCGGCGCGCCGGTCTATGTCTGGCCGGGCGGCGGCATCACGCTGATGGTCGACGTCACCCGCGTGCCCGAAGGCGCCTTCGGTTATGTGCCGACGCCGGCGCTGGTCGCGCCAATCGAGTTCACGCTGCGCCGCGACGATTATATCCGGCTCGGCGGCTACGAGAACGAGATCCGCAGCGTCGAGGATATCCTCGCCAAGGGCGGCGAGTATCTCAATCCGCGCCGTGGCGCTGGCGCACCGGTAAACAACCCCTGGCCGCCGCTGGCGCAGCTGCGGCGCGCCGCGGCGAACGGGGCCGGATGATGAACGGCCCGCAAGCGCATTGGCTTGCCGACGGCAGGCGGCTTCATCTCAACCATGGGCCGATCGACCTGATCGTCGAAGCCTTTGGTGCTGCGGATGAATGCCGTGCCGCCTACGCGCAGGCCGTCGCGCGCTTCCAGACGGTTTTGAACGGGCTGGTCGCGGAGCTTCCTGAACTGCGTCGCCCGGCATCATTGGAGCCACGAGCATTCGCCGACCCGACGGCACGGCGCATGGAGGCGGCGGTTGTGCCATTGTCCGAAAGGTTCATCACGCCGATGGCAGCCGTCGCCGGCTCGGTAGCCGACGAAATGCTTGCCGCATTGCTTGCCGGGCGCCGGCTGGAGCGCGCCTATGTCAACAATGGCGGTGACAGCGCCATCCATCTCGGCAAGGGGCAGTCGATGACGCTGGCGATCGCCGGCACTGGGCACGGCCTCGCCGACCGTATCACCATCCTGGCCGAGGACGGCGTGCGCGGCGTCGCGACCAGCGGCTGGCGCGGCCGCTCCTTTTCGCTCGGCATAGCGGATGCGGTGACCGTGCTAGCGCGCTCCGGTGCCGAGGCCGACGCTGCGGCAACGCTCATCGCCAACGCCGTCGATCTGCCTGGACACCCCGCGATCCGTCGCGTGCCCGCGCGCGATCTGGCGCCCGACACCGATCTCGGCGACCGGCCGGTGACGCAGGACGTCGGCGCGCTCGCATCCGGCGAGGTGGCGCGGGCGCTGGACAACGGCCTTGCCGTCGCCGAAGATTTTCGCCGGCGCGGCCTGATCGCCGCCTCGGCGCTGTTCCTTGCCGGCGAGACCCGCATCAGTGGCTCGGTGGCGCTCGCCGCGCCCAACAAGCATAAAGCGAAGGAAACTGCCCATGCCTGAATTCCCGATCCGCAAGATCGCGGTCCTGACCGAAGAGATTTTTCACGACGGTGGTCCCGTGGCCAAGGAGCCAAGGCTGCGCGCCGCCGCTCTCGCCGTGGTCAAGAACCCCTTCGCCGGCCGCTATGTCGAGGAGTTGCAGGGCGCGATGGATGACCTGAAGCCGCTCGGCCTTCTGTTGGCCGACAAGCTGATTGCGGCACTTGGCGGCGACGTGAAGAAGATCGACGGCTACGGCAAGGGCGCCATCGTCGGCTCTGCGGGCGAACTGGAGCACGGCGCGCTATGGCACGTGCCGGGCGGTTACGCCATGCGCGAGCGGCTCGGCGACGCCAAGGCGATCGTGCCGTCGGCCAAGAAGGTCGGCGCCTTTGGTTCGCGGCTCGACGTGCCGCTCGGCCACATCAACGCCGCCTATGTGCGCAGCCATTTCGACGCGATGGAGGTCGGCATCAGCGACGGGCCACGTCCGGACGAGATCCTGTTCTGCCTGGCCATGACCTGCGGTCCGCGTGTCCACAACCGGATGGGCGGTCTTGCTGCAAGCGACATCAAGGCATGGGATGGGTTGCGATGAGCGGCGAGGACAATCTGCTGCGGCTGGTCGAGGCCGAAGAGCCGGATGAAAACAATTACCATCTGCAGGATCAGGTCGGCTTCATCCTGCGCAAGGCGCATCAGCGCCACGTCTCGATCTTTGCCGCCCACATCGGCGATCTGACGCCGCCGCAATTCGCGGCCCTCGCCAAGCTCTACGATATCGGCGAGACCTCGCAGAACCAGTTGGGAACGCTGATCGCCATGGATGCCGCGACAGTGAAAGGCGTCATCGACCGGCTGAAAGCGCGCGGCCTGGTCGAACTTTCCAAGCACGAGGTCGACAAGAGGCGGCTGCTGGTCAACCTGACACCGGAAGGCCGCGAGGCGATCGAGCGGCTGATCCCGCTTGCCCGCACCATCACCGAGGAGACACTGGCGCCCCTGACCGCCAAGGAGGCCGCGACCTTCCTGCGGCTGTTAGCGAAGCTGGCCTAATCAGTCGGTCGGAACGCTCCCGAACATCTCCTTGGCCTGTTCGGCTGTATAGTAGCCGAGCCTGACATCCTCGGCGACCAGCTTCGGGTCGCGCTGGCGCGGGTCGCCATAACCGCCGCCGCCAGGTGTGCCGACACGCACGCGGTCGCCGGCCTTGAGCGCGATGTCCTGCTCCTTCGAAAGATGCGGCGGCACATGCGCTTCGCCGCCCTGGAACACGGTCACGCTGTTTGGCGCTCCGTCCTTGCCGCCTTGCGCGCCTTGCGGCCCGAAGCGGCCGTGATCCATGACGAAGGATGCGCGCGCCTCGCCGCGCAGGATCTCCACTTCATAGGCAAGCCCGAAGCCGCCGCGATGCCTGCCGGCGCCGCCGGAGCCTTCGCGCAGCGCATAATGCCGGTAGAGCACCGGAAAGGCCTGCTCCATGATCTCCACCGGCGGCGATTTCGAAATGCCGATGGTCGAGCAGCCATTGCTTAGGCCGTCATGGCCGGCATTGCCGCCGTAGCCGCCGCCGGAGATCTGGTACATGACGTAGTCGCGGCCGCGCACGGGATCGTTGCCGCCGAGCGCGAAATTGCCGCTGGAGCCGGCGGGCGCCGCCGTCACCTTCTCCGGCAACGCCTGCACCATGGCCGCGAACACCGCCTCGGCGATGCGCTGCGACACCTCCGCCGCGCAGCCCGATACGGGGCGTGGGTATTTCGCGTCGAGGAAGGTGCCCTCCGGCCGCTTGACGTTCAATGGCTCGAATGCGCCGGCGCTGATCGGCACTTCGGGGAAGATGTGGCGCATGGCGAGATAGACCGACGACAGGGTCGTCGCCAGCACGCTGTTCATCGGTCCGGCGCAAGGCTTTGACGAGCCGGCGAAATCGAAGGTCAGCGTGTCGCCCTTCTTCTCGACGGCGAGATTGATGGTCAGCGGCTCGTTCACCACCCCGTCGGAATCGACGAAGGCCTGCGAGCGGTACACCCCGTCCGGTATGACCGCGATCGAGGCGCGCATCTGCTCGGCGGCTCGCCGCCGCAGCTCGGCAATGGCCTCGACGACGGTTTCGTCGCCGTAACGATCGAGGATTTCATTGAGCCTGTCCTGACCGATCAGCAGGGCCGCAGCCTGCGCGCGGATGTCGCCAATGCGCTGGTCGGCGACGCGGATGTTCGAGCAGATGATGGCGTAGATCTCTGGATCGAGCGCGCCCTTCTTGAACAGTTTCACCGGCGGCAGCCGCAGCCCTTCCTGCTCGACCGCCGTGGCCGAGGCCGAGAAGCCGCCCGGCACCGAGCCGCCGATATCCGGCCAGTGCCCGGTGTTGGAAAGCCAGCAGAAAATCTTACCAGCCCGGTAGACCGGCATGACGAAGCGCACATCCATCAGATGCGTGCCGCCGAGATAGGGATCGTTGACGATGTAGATGTCGCCCGGCTCCGGGGCGAGACAGCGGCTGTCGGCGATCATCTCGATCACCGTCCTGGTCGAATATTGCATGACGCCGACGAACACCGGCAGGCCCTGGCTGCCCTGCGCGATCAGCGAGCCGTCGACCGCCGAATAGATTCCGTCCGAGCGGTCGTTGGCCTCGGCGATGACCGGCGAGAAAGCCGCGCGCGAGAAGGTCAGGTCCATCTCGTCGCAGACTTGCTGCAGGGCGGCCTGCAGCACCGAAAGCGTGATCGTGTCGAGCTTTGCCATCTTAGGCCTCGCCGATATCGATGATGATGTTGCCGTCGGCGTCCGAGCGGGCGCGGTCGCCTGGCTCGAGCACGGTGGTGGCGTCCATCTGTTCCAGGATCGCCGGCCCCTTGATGATAGCGTCAAGCGGCAGCTTTTCGCGGGCGTAGACCGGCGTGTCGCGCCAGGCGCCGTGATACCAGACCGGCCGGATCTCGCGCCGCGCCTCCTCGAGCGTCGCCGCGCGCCCCGCTGGGTCGATCAGCTTCGACAGGTCGATCTGCGGCCGCACGCCGGTCACCGATGTGTTGAGGTTGACGAGGTTGGCGCGGATCTCCGGCAGCTCGACCTTGAAGCGCGCGAAATAGGCCTTTTCGAACAGTTGCTGCAGCGTTTCTCGTGAAACCGACGACGAAGGCAACGGCACGTTGATGATATGCGTCTGGCCGACGAACTGCATGTCGGCGGAGTGCGTCACGCGGATCGCGTCCGGCTTCACCGCTTCCTTGGCGATTAGCGCCTCGCCTTCGTTACGGTGCCGTTCCAACACCTCGCGAAGCGCAGCTTCGTCGAGCCCACCGACCGGCATGTTGATTGTGTTGACAAAGTCATGCCGCATATCCGCGACGACGCAGCCGAGCGCGTTCGTGATGCCGGGGCGCGCCGGCACCAGCACTTTCGGCAGGCCGAGCTCGCGGGCGAGCGCCGTCGCATGCAGCGGTCCGGCGCCGCCGAAGGCGAACAGCGCGAAATCGCGCGGATCGTGGCCGCGCGATACCGAGACCATGCGGATGGCGCCCGCCATCTTCATGTTGCCGAGCCTCAAGATCGCGCCCGCCGCCTCGACGCCGGACAGGCCGGTCCTCTTACCGATCCTGTCCTCGAAGATCGAGGTGACGCTTTCGACGGTGACCGGATTGTCGACCGCGAGCAGCTTCTTCGGCGCCAGCCGGCCGAGCACCAGATTGGCATCGGTGATGGTCGGCTCCGTGCCGCCGCGCCCGTAGCAGATCGGACCGGGATTGGCGCCGGCGCTTTCCGGGCCGATCTGGATCAGCCCGGCCGCGTCGACGCGCGCGATCGAGCCGCCGCCGGCGCCGACCGTATGCACCGCCACCATCGGCACATGGATCGGCATCGCATATTCGATCTCGATCTCGTTCGAGACGGCGGGCTCGGCGTTGCGGATCAGCGCCACGTCGGTCGAGGTGCCGCCCATGTCATAGGTGACGAGGTTGCCGAAGCCGGCGCGTTTTCCGGTATAGGCGGCGGCGATCACGCCCGACGCCGGGCCCGACATCACGGTCTTGGCCGATTCCAGCGTGACGAAGCGGGCCGAGATCATGCCGCCGTTGCCGTTCATGATCAGGAAGTCGCGGGCATAGCCCTTCGCGGCGAGCTCCTTGCGCAGCCGTTCGACATAGCGCTCCAGGATCGGCTGCACCGAGGCGTTGACCGCGGCCGTCACGCCGCGCTCGAACTCGCGCGCCTCCGAAAGCAGCGCATGGCCGGTGGTGATGTGGCCGTTCGGCCAGAACTCCGCCGCGATCTCGGCGGCGCGGCGTTCATGCGCCGGGTTGGCGTAGGAATGCAGGAAATGGATGACGAGCGACTCGCAGCCGGCGGCGAGCAGCCGCTTCAGCGCATCGCGCATCTCGGTCTCGTCGAGCGGCACGCGAACGGCGCCGGAGGCCTCCACGCGCTCGGAGACCTCAAGGCGGAGGTCTCGCGGAATGACTGGTACGAAAGTGCCCGTCATGCCATAGGCTTGCGGCCTTGTGCGCCGTCCGAGCTCGATCACGTCGCGAAAGCCGCGCGTGGTGATCATGCCGGTTCGCGCCAGCCGGCGCTCCAGCACGGCGTTGGTGGTGGTGGTCGTGCCGTGCACGATGAGGTCGATGCCGTCGACCGGAAAGCCGGTCGCACCGAGCGCCGAAACCACGCCAAAGGCCTGATTTTCCACCGTGGTCGGCGTCTTGGCGATATGCACCTTGCCGCCTGCCTTGCCATCGATCAGGAGCAGATCGGTGAAGGTTCCCCCGACATCGATGCCGGCAACGACGCTTCCCGCCGACGCCGAAAATTTCTCATTCATTGCCGAAACCCGAAATGCCAGGACTACGGATATGCCTTGGTTTGGAAAGGCGTTTTACGCTGCCATCTTGACCTGAAGATCATTTGTATACTAATAAATTCGGCACACAAGAGCTTACCGCTTGGCAGTGTGTGGAGAGCGCGTCGGAACCTGAGTTCGGGCGCGCAGGAGAAGGTTTGGCGCTCGCGCCTCGCGTCCGCGCCGGAAGGTTGGGTTTGATGAACACGTCATCCGCGTTGAACGTTGCCGGCGCCAAGCCGCTGCAGTTCCCGATCCCGGCCAATGTCTATGCCGAGACCGTGGTCTCGGTGAAGCACTACACCGACCGGCTGTTCTCGTTCCGCATCACCCGCCCGCAGTCGCTGCGCTTCCGCTCCGGCGAGTTCGTCATGATCGGCCTGCCCAATGCCGAGAAGCCGATCTTCCGCGCCTACTCCGTCGCCAGTCCCGCTTGGGACGACGAGCTGGAATTCTTCTCGATCAAGGTTCCGGACGGTCCGCTGACCTCCGAGCTGCAGAAGATCGAGGTCGGCGACACCGTCATCATGCGCCAGAAGTCGACCGGCACGCTGGTGCTCGATGCGCTGACGCCCGCCAAGCGCGTGTTCATGATCTCGACCGGCACCGGCATTGCGCCCTTCGCCAGCCTGCTGCGCGATCCCGACACCTATGAGAAGTTCGACCAGGTCATCCTCACCCACACCTGCCGCGACAATGCCGAGCTTACCTACGGCCAGGAACTGGTGGCGGCGCTCGAGAGCGATCCGCTGATCGGCGAGCTGACCGGCGGCCGCGTCACGCTCTACAATTCGACGACCCGCGAGCAATCGGCGCGCATGGGCCGCATCACCGCGCTGATCGGCTCGGGCAAGTTCTATTCCGACCTCGGGATCGACAAGCTCAATCCCAAGACCGACCGCATCATGATCTGCGGCTCGATGCACATGCTGAAGGATGTCAAGGAACTCGCCGAGAGCCTCGGCTTCCAGGAGGGCTCGCTCAGCCATCCCGCCAGCTTCGTCGTCGAGCGCGCCTTCGTCGGCTGAGGCGCGTCGCCCACCGCCCAACATGTTGTTTTGACCATACGGTCAAAAATCTGCTGCTTCGGCGGCCTTTTTCCGCTATGACCCTTTGAAAGACTCGTGAAGCGTCGCTTCACGGGCTATCTTCGTGCGGGTCACCCAGCGACACGCACGAAGGCATAAAGCGCAAGCGCGCTGAAATGAAAGGGCAGGAGATGAGCAGCACCATCCGCGAGGCCGGCGCAGGCGCCGGCGCGTCCAAGGTTATGCCGCTGCCGGCGCGCGCCGCTGCCAACACGCCGATGCCGCTGGAGCATGGCATCGCCCGCAACCCCGGCATGAAGCTCGATCTAGGCTTCCTGGAATCGGTGCGCAGCGTCAACCGATCGGCGCTGGAGCGCCGGGTCGCCACGCTCACCAAGCGGCGCTCGATCAAGGCCGACAATCAGGCCGCCTGGCTGCTGCGCGCCATTGCCTGCATGGACCTCACCACGCTCAATTCCAACGACACCGACGAGCGCGTGCGCCGGCTCTGCGCCAAGGCGATCAATCCACTGCGTCGGGATATCGTCGAGGGGCTCGGCATATCAGGCGAAACCATCCGTCCGGCGGCGGTCTGCGTCTACCATCCCTTCGTCGCCACCGCGGTCGACGCGCTGCGCGGCACCGGCATCCATGTCGCAGCCGTCTCCACCGCCTTCCCGCACGGGCTGGCGCCGCTCTCGACCCGCCTGCAGGAGATCGAGGCTTCGGTGCGCGACGGCGCCGACGAGATCGACGTCGTCATCCAGCGCGGCCTGGTCTACGGCGCCAAGTGGCGCGAGCTGTTCAACGAGATCGTCGCCATGCGCGCCGCCTGCGGCGATGCGCATCTGAAAGTCATTCTCGGCACCGGCGACCTCGCCACGCTGCGCAATGTGATGCTCGCCTCGATGGTGGCGATGATGGCGGGCGCCGATTTCATAAAAACCTCGACCGGCAAGGAAAGCGTCAACGCCACGCTTGCGGTGGGCCTCGCGATGGTGCGCGCCATCCGCGCCTATTTCGAGGAAACCGGCTATCTCATCGGCTTCAAGCCGGCGGGCGGCATTTCCACCGCCAAAGTCTCGCTCGACTGGCTGGTGCTGATGAAGGAAGAGCTCGGCCGGCCTTGGCTGGAGCCGGAGCTGTTTCGCTTCGGCGCGTCCAGCCTGCTCACCGACATCGAACGCCAGTTGGAGCATCACCTGACCGGCCACTATTCGGCCAACCATCGCCACGCGATGGCATAGTGCGGGCCAAGCCCTTGAACGCCGAGTTCCTTCGCGCCCCCCTCTGTCCTGCCGGACATCTCCCCCACTTGTGGGGAGATTGGCTGTCATCGATGATTTCGCCAATCGTCGACGTTGTAGGACGGCAGCCGACAGGCGCGAAGGCTGATCTCCCCCCTTGTGGGGGAGATGTCCGGCAGGACAGAGGGGGGCGCGAAGGAATGCCTCCCGAGACAATTATCTGGAGCGCCGTCTCATGAACATCCTCGACCGCTACCATGCCATGGAATACGGCCCGGCGCCGGAAGCCCGCAACGAGGCGGATGCCTGGCTCGCCGCGCGCGACTTCTCCAAGGCGCTGTTCATCGACGGCGCCTGGAAAGCGGCGGCGGGCGGCAAGACTTTTGAGACAACCGAGCCGTCCTCTGGCAAGCTGCTTGCCAAGGTCTCGGACGCGAGCGCCGCCGACATCGACGCCGCGGTCGCCGCGGCCGCCAACGCTCTGCCGAAATGGAGCGTCAGCTCGGGCTATGCCAGGGCCAAGGTGCTCTACGCCATCGGCCGCGCCATGCAGCGCCATCAGCGGCTGTTCGCGGTGCTGGAATCGATCGACAACGGCAAGCCGATCCGCGAGAGCCGCGACATCGACGTGCCGCTGGCGATCCGCCATTTCATCCATCACGCCGGCTGGGCGCAGACGCTTGAGAAGGATTTTCCCGATCACAAGCCGGTCGGCGTCGTCGGTCAGGTCATCCCGTGGAATTTCCCGCTGCTGATGCTGGCCTGGAAGATCGCGCCGGCTTTGGCCGCCGGCTGCACCGTGGTACTGAAGCCGGCCGAGTTCACGCCGCTCACCGCCATACTGTTCGCCGAGATCTGCGAGCGCGCCGGTGTGCCGAAAGGCGTCGTCAACATCGTCCAGGGCGGACCGGAGGCGGGTGCGGCCATCGTCAATCATCCAGACGTCCAGAAGATCGCCTTCACCGGCTCTTCGGAAGTAGGCAAGATCATCCGCAAGGCCACCGCCGGCTCGGGCAAGAAGCTTTCGCTGGAGCTTGGCGGCAAGTCGGCCTTCATCGTTTTCGAGGATGCCGATCTCGACAGCGCCGTCGAAGGTCTGGTCGACGGCATCTGGTTCAACCAGGGCCAGGTCTGCTGCGCCGGCTCGCGGCTGCTGGTGCAGGAAGGCGTCGCCGAGGCCTTCATCGCCAAGGTCAAAGTCAGGATGAGCCGGCTGCGCGTTGGCAGCCCGCTCGACAAGAACACCGATATCGGCCCGTTGGTCGACCGCACCCAACTCGACCGCGTCAAGGGCCTGATCGCCGAGGGCGCCAGGCAGGGCGCGGTGTGCTGGCAGCCCGACGCTGGCTTGCCGACGACTGGCTACTATCATTTGCCGACGCTCGCGACATCTGTTGCGCCGGCTAATATTCTGGCGCAGGAGGAGGTGTTCGGGCCGGTGCTGGCCACAATGAGCTTCCGCAACACCGAGGAAGCGATCGAGCTTGCCAACAACACGCGCTACGGCCTTGCCGCTTCGGTGTGGAGCGAGAATATCAATCTCGCTTTGCATGTCGCGCCGCAGTTGAAGGCCGGCGTGGTGTGGGTCAACGGCACCAACATGTTCGACGCCGCCTGCGGCTTCGGCGGCTATCGCGAAAGCGGCTTCGGCCGCGAGGGCGGCCGGGAAGGCATGTTCGAATATCTGGCGGCAAAACTGCCCGTCGGCCCCGCCATCAAGCCGGCCGCCGCCGGCTCAGCTCAACCGGCCGAGCAGGCCGACGGCATGGCCGTCGACCGCACGGCAAAGCTGTTCGTCGGCGGCAAGCAGGTGCGGCCGGACGGCAACTACTCGCTCGCCGTCGCCACCGCCAAGGGCAAGCTTGCCGGCGAAGTCGGCCTCGGCAACCGCAAGGACATCCGCGATGCGGTTTCTGCTGCCCGCGCGTGCAAGGCCTGGCCGGAGGCGACCGCCTACAACCGCAGCCAGGTGCTCTACTATTTCGCGGAAAACCTTTCGGGCCGCGTCGACGAGTTCGCGGCGCGCCTCGTCCAGCTCACCGGCGTCGCTCCCAAAGCCGCGCGGGAAGAGGTCGAGCAGTCGATCGAGCGGCTGTTCCTCTATGCGGGCCTCACCGACAAATTCGAGGGCCGTGTCCACCAGCCGCCGGCCCGTGTCGTGACACTTGCGTTGCACGAACCGGTGGGCGTCGTCGGCATCGTCGCGCCGGACAACCAGCCGCTGCTCGGCTTTATCTCGCTGGTGGCGCCGGCGCTCGCCATGGGCAACACGGTGGTGGCCGTCCCGTCCGAGCGCCACCCTCTGCTGGCTACGGATCTCTACCAGGTCATCGAGTATTCCGACATTCCGGCCGGCGCCATCAACATCGTCACCGGACGCAGCGCCGAGCTTTGCGGCGTGCTGGCCAAGCATGACGACGTCGACGGGCTCTGGGTGTTTGCCGATGCCGACAGCTGCGCCAAGGCGGAGGCCGATTCCATCGGCAACTTGAAGCGCGTCTGGACCGGCAACGGCCGCAGCCTCGACTGGGCCTCGGGCGAAGCCGCAGGCGATGCCTTCCTGCGCCGCGCCGTCGAGGTCAAGAACGTCTGGGTGCCTTACGGCGACTGAAGCCCGTCGCTGCAAACGCGCCGGCTTGCGGCCGCCGCCGCGACGAGATCGCGTTCGGGCTTGACGCTGGCGCGCGTGTTCTTTAACGAGAAAAAACATCTTTATCTATGAAGGGCGGCGGATAGGCCGCACGATGCCGGCCCGCTGGCAGACGACGTCGCAGCCGGCCATCGATAGAGTCGGACGCACCAGGCAGGCGAGGAGGAAAGCATGGCGGATCTGGCAGGCAAGGTGGTGGTCGTCACCGCGGCGGCGCAGGGCATCGGCCGGGCAAGCGCCCTGGCTTTTGCCAATGCCGGCGCCACGGTTCACGCCACCGACATCAATGAGCCTCTATTGGCCGAGTTTGGCAAGACTGCCGGCATCAGGGCCCGCAAGCTCGACGTGCTGAACGATGCGGCTGTCAGTGCCGCCTTCGCCGAGATCGGACCGGTCGATGTGCTGTTCAACTGCGCCGGCTTCGTCCATTCCGGCTCGATCCTCGAAATGACCGATGCCGATCTCGATTTCGCGCTCAACCTCAATGTCCGCTCGATGATCCGCACCATCCGCGCCGTGCTGCCCGGCATGCTGGAGCGCGGCGACGGCTCGATCATCAACATGGCGTCGCTGGCGAGCTCGCAGAAGGGCGTGCCGAACCGCTTCGCCTATGGTGTCACCAAGGCCGCCGTCATCGGCCTGACCAAGGCGATCGCCGCCGACTATGTCGCCAAGGGCATACGCTGCAATGCCATCTGCCCGGGCACGGTCGAGAGCCCGTCGCTGCAGGACCGCATGCATGCGCAGGGGGATTACGAAGCGGCCCGCGCGGCCTTCATCGCCCGCCAGCCCATGGGGCGGCTTGGCACGCCTGAGGAGATTGCCGACCTCGCCGTCTATCTGGCAGGCGCGACCTACACCTCGGGGCAGGCCTACAATATCGATGGCGGCTGGTCGATCTGACCTGTTGCCTTAGGAAAAGGACGGACAGGGAAAGATAGCGGCCTCATCCGACATTTGTCGGCGGAGGGATCGCAGGGTCTGAAAATCCTGCTTCCGGGCGCAACTTGAGTGTGACGCGCGCTTGCTGGCGACCGGGACGGCGACTACGGTCCGCCCGGTTTCGCGGATAGAGTTTGAGAAAACGGCCCTTGGCCGCAAGGTGGAGAACAAAGATGAAGTTGCTGCGCTATGGCGAGGTGGGGAGCGAGCGTCCCGGCCTGCTCGATCAGGATGGCACGATCCGCGACCTTTCGGCCCATGTCGCCGACATCGGCGGCACCGCGCTCCATCCGGCTTCGCTGGAGATGCTGTCGAAGCTCGATCCGAACTCGCTGCCGGCGGTCGCCGGTAGCCCGCGCCTGGGCGCCTGCGTCGCCGGCACCGGCAAATTCATCTGCATCGGCCTCAACTATTCCGACCACGCGGCGGAGACCGGCGCCACCGTGCCGCCGGAGCCGATCATCTTCATGAAGGCGAGCTCGGCCATCGTCGGGCCGGACGACGACGTGCTGATCCCGCGCGGCTCGGTCAAGACCGACTGGGAAGTCGAGCTCGGCGTCGTCATCGGCAAGACGGCGAAATATGTCAGCGAGGCCGACGCGCTGGATTATGTTGCCGGCTATTGCGTCGCGCACGACGTGTCCGAGCGCGCCTTCCAGGCCGAGCGCCAGGGCCAGTGGACCAAGGGCAAGTCCTGCGACACCTTCGGCCCGATCGGCCCCTGGCTGGTCACCAAGGACGAGATCGCCGACCCGCAAAACCTCAAGATGTGGCTGACCGTCAACGGCAAGACCATGCAGAACGGCTCGACCAGGACCATGGTCTACGGGGTCAAATATCTGGTCTCCTACCTCAGCCAGTTCATGTCGCTGCATCCCGGCGACATCATCTCCACCGGCACGCCGCCTGGCGTGGGCCTCGGCATGAAGCCGCCGGTGTTCCTGAAGCCCGGCGACGTCGTCGAGCTCGGCATCGAAGGCATGGGCCAGCAGAAGCAGACGTTCAAGGCGGACGAGTAAAGCGCCGCCTCCCCTTCTCCCCCTGAGGGAGAAGGCGGCCGCGAAGCGGCCGGATGAGGGGTGTTGGAAGGATCTCAACCTTGCAGAGGTGAGAGCTGAGCACCCTTCGATTTCCTGACGCCGCGCTCCGTCGCGCACCCTCATCCGCCTCGGCGCTGCGCGCCGATCCACCTTCTCCCACGAGGGGAGAAGGAGAGGCTGGCGCCTACTTCAACACTCTTCCATCGGCTCCGAACCGATACGTCTTCGCCGGATCGGGCGTCGCATAGAGCGTCGAGCCCGGCTCGGCATTGTAGACGCCGAAGATGCGCACCGTCAGCATCCCCGCCTTCTCGCAGTCGAGATAGAGGTTGGTGTCGGCGCCGAGGTGCTCGGCATGCACCACCGTGCCTTTCCAGGCGCCGGATTTCGTGTCGACCGTCAGATGCTCCGGCCTGACACCGACGGTCTTCGCCGTTTCGCCCAGCTTGGCGCCGTCGATGAAATTCATCTTCGGTGAGCCGATGAAACCGGCGACGAAATCATTGGCCGGCGAATTGTAGAGCTCCATCGGGCTGCCGATCTGCTCGATCCGCCCGGCGTTGAGCACCACGATCTTGTCGGCCAGCGTCATCGCCTCGACCTGGTCGTGGGTGACGTAGATCATCGTCGCCTCCAGCCGCCGGTGCAGCTGCGCGATCTCCAGCCTTGTGTTGACGCGCAGCGCCGCGTCGAGGTTCGACAGCGGCTCGTCGAACAGGAACAGTTTCGGCTCGCGCACGACGGCGCGGCCGATGGCGACGCGCTGGCGCTGGCCGCCCGAAAGCTCCGCCGGGCGCCGCTCGAGATAGGGCTCCAGCGACAGCATGGTGGAAGCGATCTTGATGCGGCGGTCGATCTCGGCCGAAGGCGTGCCGGCCTGCTTCAGGCCGAGGCCCATATTGTTCCTCACCGTCAGATGCGGATAGAGCGCGTAGGTCTGGAACACCATGGCGATGCCGCGTTTGGCCGGCGGCGTCACGGAGACGTCGTCGCCGTCGATCAGCACACGGCCGGAGGTCGAATCCTCCAGCCCCGCGATCACGCGCAGCAGCGTCGACTTCCCGCAGCCGGAAGGGCCGACGAAGACGACGAACTCGCCGTCATTGACCTCGAGGTCGATGCCCTTCAGCACCTCGACCGGCCCGAAAGCCTTCTTCACATTCTCGATGTTCAGCGAGCCCACGGCTTCGTCCTTGTTCTAGAGTTTGATCGGGGCGCCGGTGCGCACGCTCTCGTCGGCCGCCAGGCAGACGGCGAGCGACTTCACCGCGTCGTCCATGTGGCGGGTGAGGTCGATGTCCTCGCGGATGGCCCTGAGCAGGAAGGCCTGCTCGCGGTCGCAGAGCTCCTGGTGTCCTGGCTCGCCCTCCATCGACAGCAGCTCGTCTTGCCTGGCGAACGTGCCGTCCGGACCGGTCGCGGCGCTGTGCAGGCGGATGGTCGAGGTCTTGGTGTGGGTGTCGATGTCGTCGGACTTCACGCCCTCCTTCATCACGATCGACACGCAGCCGTTTGGAGACATCACGTCCTTCACGAAGAAGGCGGTCTCCGAGATCATCGGACCCCAGCCGGCTTCGTACCAGCCGACCGAACCGTCCTCGAACAGCACCTGGAGATGGCCGTAATTGTACATCGACGGCGCCACCTCGTCGGAGAGCCGCACGCCCATGCCGCGCACCTCGACGGGTCTGGCGTCGGTGATCTGCAGCATCACGTCGAGGTAGTGCACGCCGCAGTCGACGATCGGCGAGGTCGTCTGCATCAGCTGCTTATGCGTCCCCCAGGTATGGCCTGAGGACTGCTGGTTGAGGTTCATGCGGAAGACGTAGGGACCGCCGAGCTTGCGCGCCTCGGCGATCAACCGCACCCAGGATGGATGGTGGCGAAGAATATAGCCGATCACCAGCTTTTTGCCGTTGGCCCTGGCCGCGTCGACGACGCGTTGCGCATCGGCAACCGTCGTTGCCAGCGGCTTCTCGACGAAGACATGGCAGCCCGCCTCGAATGCCCTGACCGCGTAGTCGGCATGGCTGTCGGAATAGGTGGCGATCGCGGCGACATCCGGCTTCTCGTCGCGCAGCGCGTCCTCGAAGGAGCGCCTGATGCCGTAGCCGGCAAGCCCGTCCGGCAGCGGCACGTCGGAGCGGTTGACGAGCGCGGCGATCTCGAAGCCCGGATTGGTGTGGTAGGCCAGCGCATGGCTGCGGCCCATATTGCCGAGGCCGGCAACGACAACGCGAAGGGGTTTTTCTGAACTCACTTGACGGCTCCCGAGGTGATGCCGCGGATCAGCTGCCGCGAGAAGATGACGTAGAGGATCAGCACCGGCAGGATCGCCAGCGACAGCGCGGCCAGTATCGCGTTCCAGTTGGTGACGAACTGGCCGAGGAAGAGCTGCGCGCCGAGCGTCACCGTCTTGGTTTCTTCCGACGGCGCAAGGATCAGCGGGAACCAGAGGTCGTTCCAGATCGGGATCATGGTGAAGACAGCGACCGTCGCCATCGACGGGCGCACCAGCGGCAGCACCAGCCGGAAGAAGATCGTGTATTCCGACAGCCCATCGATGCGGCCGGCGTTCTTCAAATCGTCGGACACCTGCTTCATGAATTCCGACAGGATGAAGATGGCTAAAGGCAGGCCTTGCGCGGTATAGACTAGGATCAGCGCCGTCAGCGTGTTGACCAGTCCTGTCGCCACCATCAGCTGCAGGATGGCGACCGTGCCGAGACGGATCGGGATCATGATGCCGAGCGCCAGATAGAGCCCCATCAGCGTGTTGCCGCGGAAGCGGTATTCCGACAGCGCGAACGCCGCCATCGCGCCGAACAGCAGCACGAAGAACAGCGAAGCGACGGTGACGACGAGGCTGTTCTGGAAATAGTGCAGGAAGTCGCCCTGGCCGATCACGGTCGTGTAGCCGATCAGGTCGAAGGTCTTCGGCGTGGGCGGCGTCAGCGGCGCGCCGAAAATGCCCGCGCGCGACTTGAACGAGTTCATGATCACCAGGATCACCGGGAACAGCGCGATCACGGTGTAGGTCAAAAGGACCGCGTGTGCGCCGATGGTGCGGGGAAGCGAATGGGTGGCTGTGCTCATGGCGCGCCTCAGAACTGGTAGCGACGCAGGCGCGTCTGGACGAGGAACAGGTAGACGCAGACGCCGGCCAGGATGATCAGGAACATCATCGTGGCGATCGCCGCGCCCATGTTGGGGTCGCCGACCTGCAGCTGGAAGCCGAAGAAGGCGCGGTAGAGGAAGGTGCCGAGGATGTCGGTCGAATAGTTCGGCCCGGCGAGCGCCCCTTGCGCGGTGTAGATCAGGTCGAAGGCATTGAAATTGCCGACGAAGGTCAGGATGGAGATGATGCCGATCGAAGGCAGGATCAGCGGCAGCTTGATCTTCCAGAACTGCGCCATGCCGGTGACGCCGTCGCATTCGGCGGCCTCGATCACCTCATCGGGGATCGACAGCAGCGCGGCATAGATCAGCATCATCGGGATGCCGACGAACTGCCAGACCGAGACCAGGCTGAGCGCGGTCAGCGCATACTGCTCCTTGCCGAGCCACGGCGTGAACAGGCTCTTCAGCCCGACGAAGTCAAGCAGGTGCGGCGCCACGCCCCAGATCGGCGACAGGATCAGCTTCCAGGCGAAGCCGACGATGACGAAGGACAGGATCGTCGGCACGAAGATCGCCGTCCGGTAGAAGGCGGCGAAGCGCAGCCGCGGGCTGGACAGAAGGGCTGCGAGCAGGATGCCGATCGGGTTCTGCACCAGCATGTGGATGATGAAGAACCAGACATTGTTCCTGAGCGCGTTCCAGAAGTTCACCGACCAGTTGGGATCGCCGAACAGCGTGCGGAAGTTGCCCAGCCCGACGAACACCTGGGACTGCTCGATGTTGCGGAACAAGGAGAGCTGCAAAGTGCCGAACAGCGGCAGGATCATGACCGCCGTGTAGACGAGCACCGCCGGCGCCAGGAAGACGCCGATATGCCAGCGGATCGGTTTCTTGGGTCGTGTTTGTGCGGCCATGAGTTCGGTCCCCGCCGTCTCTCGGTTCCAGGTCGATGATGCTTAGCTGATGCCTCGATGCACGGCCTGACGGTCCCCATTCACGGGTGGACAAGGCCAGCGACCGTACGGCTTCGTCTTCCCCGCAAGATGAGGGTAGGACCGAGAGGCGGCGCCGACAATCGCTATCTGAGAACTGTTCGAATGCCGGCCGGGCATGTTCCCGGCCGGCCGTTGCCTGAGCTTTTACTTCGCCGGCTTGTACCAGCTGTCGAGGCCGTCCTGCAGCTTCTTGGCCGCGGCTTCCGGCGTATCGGTGCCGTTGATCACGTTGGCCGATTCAACCCAGGTCTCGTTCTCGAGGTTCGGCGTGCCGCGCGACAGGATCTGATAGGTCGAGCGGATCGTCGACTTGCACTTGCCGCGCCAGGAGACGAATTCCTGCGCCAGCGGGTCTTCCATCTTCACCGGCGTGCTGTTCAGGCTGAAGAAGCCCGGCAGCGCGTTGGCGTAGATGGTGGCGAAGTCCGGCGAGGCGACCCATTCCAGGAACTTCTTGGCCTCTTCCGGATGCTTCGATGCCGCATTCAGGCCCATGCCGATGTCGGTATGGTCGGAAATGTAGCAGGTGTCGCCGGCCTTCTGCACCGGCGGCGGGAAGGCGCCCATCTTGAACTGCGCCTGGGTGTTGAACAGGCCGATCTCCCACGAGCCGGCCGGATAGATGGCGGCGCGGCCGAGCGTGAACAGGTTCTGGCTGTCCGGATAGGTCTGCGCCTCGAAGCCGTCGCCGAGATAGGGCTTCCACTTGGCCAGTTCCTTGTAGGGCTCGACCCAGTCGGCGTCGGTCAGCTTCTGCTCGCCCTTGATCAGCGCCTGGCGGCCGTCCTCGCCCTTCCAGTAGTTCGGGCCGATGTTCTGGTAGCCCATGGTCGCGGCTTCCCAGAGGTCCTTGGTGCCCATCGCCATCGGGATGTAGGTGCCGTCCGCCTTGATCTTGTCGAGCACGGCGTAGAACTCTTCATTCGTGGTCGGCACCTTGAGGCCGAGCTTGTCGAAGGCGTCCTTGTTGTAGATGAAGCCGTGGATGACCGAGGCCATCGGCACGCAGAAGCTCGACTTGCCATCATCGGTCTGCCAGGCGGCCTTGGCGACGGCCGAGAAGTTGTCCATGCCGGGCAGCGACGAGAGGTCGGTGAGGTTGCCCTTCTTGAACAGCTCCAGCGACTTGTCGAACGGCCGGCAGGTGATCAGGTCGCCCGCCGAGCCGGCGGTGAGCTTGGCGCCGAGGGCTGCGTCGTACTCAGTCGGCGCCGAGGGCGCGAACACCACCTTGATGCCGGGGTTCTTGGCCTCGAAGGCCGGGATCAGCTTGTCCTTCCAGATGGTCAGGTCGTCGCCGCGCCAGCTTTCGATGTTGAGCGTCACGTCCTCGGCCAGCGCCATCCCGGTGGTGCCGAGGATGCTCGTGCCGAGCAGAAGGGCCGTCAGTAGTTTGGTCGTCATGTTCAGTCTCCCTGTTGACCTTTTTCAGGTTCGGTTCTGATGAGAACAGGGGCTAGCGCCCCTTGCTCCCCTCGATCGCGGAAAGCGCCGGCCTGAGCTTCTGGCCGGTTCCTTCCAGTATCTTCTCGGCCGCGTCGGCGTTGGCGGCGCCGGCGGCGAGCAGAATGGCAGTCTTGACCACACCGCCGCTCTCTTCGAGCAGGCGCGCCGCCTCGTCGCGGCTGCGGCCGGTGATGGCGGCCACCATGCGCACCGCGCGGTCGCGCAGCTTGATGTTGTCGGCGGTGAGGTTGACCATGTAGCCGTCATGCACATGGCCGAGATGGACAGCGGCAAGCGTCGACAGCATGTTGAGCGCGATCTTCTGCGCGGTGCCGGCGCCCATGCGGGTCGAGCCGGCGATCAGTTCCGGCGGCGTTTCGAGCAGGATGGCGACATCGGCCTCGCCGAACAGCGGCGCGCCGCTGTTGTTGGCGATCGCGATCGTCGCGGCGCCCCGGCGTCGCGCATCGCCGATCGCCTGGACGGCATAAGGTGTCGAACCGCTGGCCGAGATCGCGATCAGGCAGTCGCCCTTGCCGATATCGGCCTTTGCGACCGCTGCCGCGGCTTCCTCGGTGTCGTCTTCCGGTCCGCCGGCAAGCGTGCGGAAGGCCTCGTTGCCGCCGGCGATCAGGATGGCGATGCGGTCGCGCGCGATGCCGAAGGTGCCGGGAAGTTCCAGCGCGTCGGCAACAGCCATCAGGCCGGAGCTGCCGGCCGCCGCATAGGCGAGCCTGCCGCCGCTCTTCAATTGTCTTGCGATAAGTTCGGCTGCCGCGGCGATCGCCGGAATGGCGCCATGCACGGCCTTGGCGGCCTCGACCTGGGCATTGGCCAGGAACGCCAGGATGGCTTCCGGGGTCTGGACATCCAGCCCCTCGGCGTTTTGATGAAGCGCTTCCGTGCGCGTCTCGACCATCCAACGTCCTCCAACTGAACGAACAATACCAAAAAAATACCACTTGTCCACATCCATTAACACTTTTCGTGCCTTCAAAATACCTTGTCGGCAAATTCCACTGATTTTTCAATAAGATACGCGTTAATCTTTTTCGAACCGAAATTAACGCTTGGCTATTGGTATTTTATTGGTATTATCCTCGGCGAGGAGAAAATCGCGTGAAATTCGTGCTTGGCATCGATGGCGGCGGCACCAGCTGCAGGGCGGCCCTTGCGACCGTCGACGGCGCCGTCGTCGGTCGCGCCAAAAGCGGCGCGGCCAACATCCGCACCGATCTCACCGGCGCGCGAGCCAACATCGTCGAGGCGGCAAGGCAGGCATTCCTGGCCTCCGGCCAGGACCCTCAGCTGATCCCTGAGACGCCCGCCATCCTCGGCCTTGCCGGCGCCAATGTCGGCACCTACAGGCAGCAGCTGGAAGCGATCCTGCCCTTCAGCAGGAGCCGCGTCGAAACCGACGCCGAGATCGCGCTTGAAGGCGCGGTCGGCTCTGGCGACGGCGCCATGGCGATTCTCGGCACCGGCACCGCCTATATGGCGCGCAAGGACGGCAAGTCGCGCGCCATCGGCGGCTGGGGTTTCCAGGTCGGCGACCAGGGCAGCGGCGCCCGCATCGGCCGCGATCTGCTCGAGCAGACGCTGCTTGCCTATGACGGCATCCGCCCCGGCTCGCCGCTGACGGACGCCATGCTCGCCGTCTTCCGCAACAATCCCGAGGACGTGGTCGAGTTCACCACCAACGCCAAGCCGGGCGACTTCGGCGGCTTCGCGCCAAAAGTCTTCGAGCATGCCGAGAGGGGCGACGTTGTCGCCAACTGGATCCTCGACAAGGCGGTTGCCGATGTCGAGGCCTCGCTCGGCGCGCTCGATCTTGCGGACGGTGCTCCGCTCTGCCTGCTCGGCGGCCTGGCGCCGCTCTATGCGCCGCGCCTGTCGGCGCGCTATCAGGCGCTGCTGAAAGCCCCGCTCGATGACGCGCTCGGCGGCGCGGTGCAGATGGCCGTGCGCATCTTCGCCGGCAAGTCGGGGACAGCCCGATGAGCGCCGCCGACCAGATCTTCGCCATGCTGCCGGAGGCGTCGCGATGAGCGCCGCCGACCAGATCTTCGCCATGCTGCCGGAGGCGTCGCGATGAGCGCCGCCGACCAGATCTTCGCGATGCTGAAGGAATCCTCGCAGAGCGGCGCGCCGCTCTATCTGCAGCTGAGGAAAAGCATCGAGGAAGCGGTCAATCGCGGCCTGATCGGTCCGGGCGACGCGCTGCCCTCCGAGCGCGACATCGCCAGCAAGGCCGACATCTCGCGCGTCACGGTGCGCAAGGCGGTGCAGGACCTGGTCAAAGGCGGCATCCTCGTCCAGCGCCACGGCTCCGGCACCTTTGTCGCGCCGCGCATGGAGCGCGTCGAGCAATCGCTGTCGAGATTAACCTCCTTCACCGAGGACATGGCGCGCCGCGGCATGGTCGTGCGCTCGGCCTGGCTCGACCGCGGCCTCTATGCGCCCTCGCCGGACGAGATGATGGTGCTCGGCCTGTCGTCGAGTGAGCTGGTGGCGCGCGTGGCGCGCCTGCGCATCGCCAACGACACGCCGCTGGCGATCGAGCGCGCCGCGATCTCGGCGAGCGTGCTGCCCGATCCCGAGGCGGTAGGCTCCTCGCTCTACGCCGCGCTGGAACTGACCGGCAACCGTCCGGTGCGGGCGGTGCAGCGCATCTCTGCCGCCAATCTCGGCGACGCCGACGCGCGCCTGCTGGAAGTGCCGCCGGGGGTTGCCGGACTGCACATCGAGCGCATTTCCTATCTGGCGAGCGGCAAGGTGATCGAGTTCACCCGTTCGATCTACAGGGGCGACGCCTATGATTTCGTCGCGGAACTCCGGCTGACCGGGCCGGGAGAGGAGATCCGGCCATGAGCGCAACCACCACCCATATGCGGCGCGAGATCGACGAGATCCCCGAGGCCACCGCCCGCCTGCTCGACGGCTCCGCCAACGCGCTTGCCGAAGCCGGCCGCGGCCTTCGCGAGCGCGATCCGCATTTCGTCGTCACCGTGGCGCGCGGCTCGTCCGACCATGCCGCCACCTTCACGAAATATGCGGTCGAACTGACCGCCGGCCTCGCCGTCGCTTCCGTCGGCCCGTCGATCGCTTCCATCTATGGCGCGAAGCTGAGACTGCGCGGCTCGGCCTGCCTGGCGATCTCGCAGTCGGGCAAGAGCCCCGACATCGTCGCCATGGCCGAAACGGCGAGGGCGGGCGGCGCGCTGACCGTCGCCATCACCAACACGGCCGACTCGCCGCTGGCGCGCGCCTCCGACTACGCCATCGACATTCTCGCCGGGCCGGAGCGCAGCGTCGCGGCCACCAAGACGTTCGTCAATTCGGCCGTGGCCGCCCTGGCGCTGATGGCGCACAGCACCGGCGATGAGGCGCTGCTTGCCGCGCTCGCCCGCCTGCCCGAGCATTTCGAGAAGGCCATCGCCTGCGACTGGATGGCGCTGGCGGCGGCGCTCGAGACGCCGCAGTCGCTGTTCATCCTCGGCCGCGGCCCGTCCTTCGCCATCGCCAGCGAGGCGGCGCTGAAGTTCAAGGAGACCTGCGCGATGCATGCCGAGGCCTACAGCGCGGCGGAAGTCATGCATGGGCCGCTGGCGCTGGTCGGGCCGGGCTTCCCGGTTCTGGCGCTCGCCGCCCGCGACGCTTCGGAACCTTCGGTGGCCGAGGCCGCCGACAGCCTGGCGGCCAAGGGCGCGGCCGCCTTCGTCACCTCCGACAAGGCAGGGAGCGCCAGGCTGCTGCCGCATGTCGCGACCGGCCATCCGCTGACCGACCCGCTGCCGCTGATCGTGTCCTTCTATGGATTCGTCGAGGCCTTCGCCCGCCATCGTGGCCTCGATCCGGATGCGCCGCGCAATTTGCGCAAGGTGACGGAAACCGTATGAGCGACCGTTTCGCCCTCACTGGCGCCAGGATCTTTGACGGCGCCGACTGGCATGAAGACGCCGCCCTCCTCGTCAAGGACGGTCTTGTCGAAGCCATTCTGCCCACCGGCGCCATTCCGTCCGGCGTGTCCAAGGTCGAGACCGGCGGCGGCCTGCTGGTTCCCGGCTTCGTCGACATCCAGGTCAATGGCGGCGGCGGCGTCATGCTCAACGACCACCCGGATGTCGCCTCGATCGAGACCATCTGCCGGGCGCATGCGCCCTTCGGCACCACGGCGCTGCTGCCGACGCTGATCACCGACACGCCGGCGATCACCGCCGCGGCCGTCGCCGCCGGCGCCGAGGCCGCCGCCAAGAAAGTGCCGGGGTTCCTCGGCCTGCATCTCGAAGGGCCGCATCTCTCCGTCGCCCGCAAGGGCGCGCATGATCCGGCCCTCATCCGGCCGATGACGGATGCCGACCAGGCGGCGTTGATCGCCGCGCGCAGTGCGCTTCCCGTCCTGCTTACCACGATCGCGCCGGAATCCGTCGAACTCGCCCGCGTCACGGCGCTGGCCAAGGCCGGCCTCGTCGTCAGCCTCGGCCATTCCGACACCGGCTATGCCACGGCAGTTGCCTTCGCCGGGGCTGGCGCCACCGTCGTCACGCACCTTTTCAATGCCATGAGCCAGATCGGCAATCGTGAGCCGGGGCTGGCCGGCGCGACCGTCGACACGGGAAGTCTCTACGCCGGCATCATCGCCGACGGCATCCACGTCCACCCGGGCACCATGACGCTTGCGCTCAACGCCAAGAAGGGACCGGGCAAGATCCTTTTGGTCACCGACGCCATGGCGACGATCGGCACCGACATGACCTCCTTCACGCTCAACGGCCGCACCATCTATCGCAAGGACGGGAGTCTCAGGCTTGCCGACGGCACGCTGGCCGGCGCCGACCTCGACATGATTTCCGCCGTGCGCTTCGTCCACCGCGTCGTCGGGCTCGATCTCGACGAAGCGCTCCGCATGGCCTCGCTCTACCCCGCCGAGGCGATCGGCCAGGCGCACCGGCTCGGCCGCTTCGCCAACGGCACCGCCGCCGACATCGTTGGGCTGTCGGAGGATCTCAATGTCAGGAAGGTCTGGATCGGCGGCAGAAAGGTATTCGGAGCGTAGGGTCGTCAGCCGACGCTATTTCGCCCGTAGATATCCTTATACGTCTCGCGCAAAACGTTCTTCTGCACCTTGCCCATCGTGTTGCGCGGCAATTCGTCGACGAAGATCACCTGCTTCGGATGCTTGTATTTCGCCAGCCGCCCGGCGATGGCGTTTGCAATATCGGCGGCGTCGATCGTCGAGCCGGGCTTGCGCACCACGACCGCCGTGACGCCTTCGCCGAAATCGGGATGCGCGACGCCGATCACCGCGCTTTCGGCGACGCCGGCAAGCGCGTCGATCTCGCTCTCGATCTCCTTCGGATAGACGTTGTAGCCGCCCGAGATGATCAGATCCTTGCCGCGACCGACGATATGGACATAGCCGTCGGCGTCGATCAGCCCGAGGTCGCCGGTGATGAAGAAGCCGTCGTCGCGGAACTCGGCTTTGGTCTTCTCCGGCATGCGCCAGTAGCCGGCAAAGACGTTCGGCCCTTTCACCTCGATCATGCCGATCTCACCCTGGGCCAGCGGCTTGGCCGTCTCGGGCTCGGTGATGCGCAGCGACACACCGGGCAGGGGAAAGCCAACCGTGCCGGCTCGCCGCTCGCCGCCATAGGGGTTGGACGTGTTCATGTTGGTCTCGGTCATGCCGTAGCGTTCGAGGATGGCGTGGCCGGTGCGCTCGCGCCAGGCATTGTGCGTCTCGGCAAGCAGCGGCGCCGAGCCGGAGATGAACAGCCGCATGTGGCTGGCCGCGTCCTTCGTCAGGCCGTCCTGCTGCAGGAGCCGCACATAGATGGTCGGCACGCCCATCAGGGCGGTCGCGCGGGGCAGGAGCGAGATGACGCGGCCCGGGTCGAATTTCTGCTCGAACAGCATTCTGGCGCCGGCCATCAGGACGACGTTGGTGGCGACGAACAGCCCGTGCGTGTGGAAGATCGGCAGCACGTGGATCAGCACGTCGTCGGCGTCGAAGCGCCAGTGCCCGGTGAGCACGCGCGCGTTGGAGGCGAGGTTCTCGTGGCTGAGCATCGCGCCCTTGGAGCGGCCGGTCGTGCCTGACGTGTAGAGGATGGCGGCAAGATCGTCGGGGCCGCGCGCCACATCGGCGAAATCCGTCGGCTGCAGCGCGGAGCGATCCGCAAGCGTACCCCGCCCGTCGCGGCCAAGCGTCAGCGTCGCGGCGCCCGCGGATGCGGCAAGCGGTTCGATGGCGGGTGCCTTTTCCGGATCGCAGACGACCAGCCGCGGTTCCGCGTCGCGGAAGAAATAGTCGAGTTCGGGCAGCGTATAGGCGGTGTTGAGCGGCAGGAAGACGGCGCCGGCGCGCAGACAGGCGAGATAGAGGAGCAAGGCCTCCGGCGTCTTCTCCACCTGCACGGCGACGCGATCGCCGGGCTGGACGCCCGCTTGCGTCAGCGCGTGCGCATATTGCCCGGACCTCGCCAGCATCTCGCCATAGGAGATCGAACGCCCGTCATCCGTTTCCATCAGCACGCGGTCAGGCGCCGGCATGCTGGCCCGAAAGGCGTCGAACAGGTGATTGGTCATGATTGTCCTCTGGCCCGCGGTCGAAGAAATGCATCGGCCTGGCCAGAGCGAATATCAGATTTGCCTGCCAGAGCAATTCCAGGAAAAGTGCGTAGCGGTTTTCCGTCCGGAATTGCGCAAAAACAAAGGGATAGAGCAATTCCAGGAAAATGCGGTGCGATTCTCCGTCCGGAATTGCGTAAAAAACAAAGAGACAAGGCAGTTATTTGCGGCCGCGCGCGGCTTTGGCTGAGCCGGCCCTCGGATCGTAGCCCTGGTTGAAACGCGCCAGGCACATCTCCGCCGTCAGCCGGTAATGGCTGAGCAGGGCCTCGACGGCGCCGTCGGCGTCGCCGTCGAGCGTCCGCTCGGCAATCGTCCGGTGCTCGCCCAGCTCGTCGCGTTCGTAGCCCGGGCTACGCTGCGAGATCAGCCGGTAGCGGGAGGCCTGGTCGGAAAGCTGATCGCAAAAGCCGATCAGCCAATGCGACCGGCAGGCCGAGATCAGCGTGCGATGGAAGGCCCGGTGCAGCGTCTCCCATTCCGGATTGTTGGTTGCCGGGTCGTTGGGCTGGCGCCGCTCGGCGCGCGCCAGCCGGTGCAGGGCAAGCACCAGCTGCTCTTCCCATTCCGCCGTGCGGTGCGCAATGGATTCGCGCAATGCGCGTTCTTCCAGCCAGCAGCGCGTGCGGGTCAGCTCCTCCAGCTCGGCCGCGCTCACCGGCATCAGGAAGAAGCCTCGCTGGTCATGGCGGCCGAGCAGGCCCTCGGCGGCAAGGCGGTTGAGCGCCTCGCGCACCGGCGAGGCCCCGGCGCCATAGCGGGAGACGACCCATTCGACGCGCAGCTTGCCCTCGGCTTCCAAAGCTCCGCGCAGCAGGTCCTCGCGGAGCTGATGGTAGACCGAACTGGCCAGCGTGCTCTTGGCACCCTTGCCGTCGCCCGTATCGACGTTCCCGTATGTCAATCCAACTCCCATTGCTTGCCCCTGTTTTGCCAGGGCCCCTCGGCAAAGCAATTCCCGTACATGTATCATACAGCCGGGCACGGCCGTCTCAAAGTGGAAGATGGCGATATTCGACTTTAAGACGAGGCGGCGGCCTATTATCGAGTAAAGTAAAATCCGCTCAAAAAAAGCTGATCTTTATAGGTAGCAAGATATATATTGACCAACAGCTCAGCAACGAGATTGGATCGGCAACTTCTGCTCGAAATGCGCTGGCCGCGTATTTAGTTGGCGGCTTTGTCGGCCGCTGAGCGGATCGCCTCGATATTTGCCCGGTAGGCTTCAATCGTGCCGCCCTTGAAGACGGCGGCGCCCGCCACCAGCACATCGGCGCCGGCGGCAGTCACCAGCGGCGCCGTTTCCGGCGAGACGCCGCCGTCGATCTCGATGCGGATCGGGCGGTTGCCGATCAGCGCCTTCACCCTTCGCACCTTGTCGACGATCGCCGGGATGAACGCCTGGCCGCCGAAGCCGGGATTGACGGTCATGATCAGGATGAGGTCGAGCCGGTCGAGCACATATTCGATCGCCGTTTCCGGCGTCGCCGGGTTGAGCGAGACACCGGCCTTCTTGCCGAGACCCTTGATCGTCTGCAGCGAGCGGTCGAGATGCGGGCCGGCCTCGGCATGCACGGTTATGCCGTCGCAGCCGGCCTCGGCGAAAGCCGCCAGGTAGGGGTCGGCCGGCGCGATCATCAGATGGCAGTCGAAGAAGGTCTTTGTCCGGCTGCGGATCGCCTTGATCACTGGCGGGCCGAAAGTGATGTTGGGCACGAAATGACCGTCCATCACATCGAGATGGATCCAGTCGGCGCCGGCGGCCGCGACGGCCTCGACCTCGTCCCCGAGCTTCGAAAAATCCGACGCCAGCACCGACGGCGCGATCAGGGTCTTCTTGCTCATGAAAGGCCTCTCCCGGCATCCGCTTCGGCGCGCCGGACGCGCGCCTTCCGTGCGCGTCTGCCTAGACCATCGTCCGGCCAAGGGGAAGCCTGTTTTCCGCATCGGTCAGCAGGCGCACAAATGCGCAGCTTCGGCGCTGAAAAAGAAAACCCGCCGGATCGCTCCGGCGGGTCCGTTGATTGCAGCCGACCGGACTAAGGCTTGAAGTTCTGGATGTTCGCGCCTGCTGGGTCCTGCAGCACGCGCCGTGGCTGGCGCTGCGGAACCAGTTGCTGCAGGATGTTCGGATTGAGCAGCAGGTTGGGATTGATCTCCAGGCCCGGCCGTCTGCGGATCGGGAAGCAGTCCGGATACCGTCCGGTCGTGCCGACCGGGCAGCGCCGCCTGATGATCGGCTGGCAGATGCCGTCGATCATCTGCGAGCCCGGCGCGCATTCGGCGTCTTCGAACGTGCCGCACCTGCCTTCTATCACCTCCGTCCCGCGCGGGCACACACAGGCGCCGCGCTTGTTGAGGATCTGGCCGCGGATGGAGCAGTCTTGCGGCTTCTTGACCGGCGCGCAGACCTTGCCCCTGACCTCCGTTCCCTTCGGGCAGACACAATCGCCGTCGGCGTTGCGCACCTGGCCGCGGATGCGGCACTGGCTCGGCGGCTGCCTGTCGGGGGCGCAGGCCTTGGCGGCGCGGTCGAGATGCGTGCCCTTGGGGCAGACGCAGCCGTCCTGTGTCGGCACCGCGCCGCGGATCGTGCATTTCGGCGGAGCGACCTGGCAGACGCCGTTCACCAACTCGCCGCGCCGGCACACGCAATTGCCGTCCTGGTCGCGGTACTGGCCGGGGCGCAGCGTGCACTGCGGCTCCTGCGGCTCTTCGCCCTGCACGCACCTGCCGTTCTCAAGCTCGGTGCCGCGCGGGCAGACGCAGCGTCCGTCCTCGGTCCGGATCTGGCCCTTGAGCAGGACGCAGCGCTTCGGCTCCTTTGGTTCCGGCAAAATGATCACACCGCCGCCGCCGGAGCACTGACCATTGCGGAAGGTCGTGCCTTCCGGGCAGGCGCAGCGGCCGGCCGAGTTGAGCACCATGCCGTTCGAGCACTGGATCTTCACCTCGCGCTTGATGGTGAACGGGTGGCAGGCATAGGCCTTGCCGCGATCGCCCTGGGCATTGGCCGGTGCGCTCGACAGCACGTCGCCGCCCTGCACCGGCGTGTTCGGCGACAGCACGCCGACGCAATTCTGCCCGCTGACCGCGCCCTGCAGTTTGGCAAGGCCGGGAAGGACCACGGTGACGTTGTGGGTGCGGCTTTCGCCGGCGCCAAGCGTCAGCTTGGCGATGCAGGAGGCAGGCAGCGTCGCCGGCTCCGGCGAGCAGCCGAAGGGCGGGTCGATCGAGGTGATCGGAAGGCCTTCCAGGCGGCCGACGCCGTCGATGCCGATCGCATCGCCGATGCGGACCGGACCGGAGAAGGCGCTCGGCCCGTCATTCGTGATGGTGATCTCGAACGAGCAGGGCTGACCTGGCTGGCATTCGCTGTCGCCGGTCTTCTCGACGCGAATGGTGGAAATGCTGCCGCCCTTCGCGCAGGCCTGGCCGATCGGATAGACGATGTCGTCGCCCGGCGCCGGCCCAAAGGAGCCGCGCGCGCAGTTCTCGAACACGCCGTTGCCGCTCACCGTCACGTCGAAGTGCCGGCTGGTTCCAGGCGTCATCGCGGCGCCCGGAATCTGGCAGGACAACGCGTTGGCCGGCACCGGTCCGCAGCTCCAGTCCGCGCCGTCAGGCGTCACGGTCTGGATGGCCACCGGCGTGCCGCCCGATACCAGCGTCGCGGCGTCGTTGACCCGCACCGGACCGGTGGGGGCGGCGGTGCCGGCGTTGGTGACGGTGATGCGGCAGGACACCAAAGCCGCGCCGGCGAGCGATCCGTCGCATACCTTGGTGATGCGCAGGCCGGGCTGGCCGCCGTTCGGATGGCGGATGCGCTCGCTTGCGCAAGCCTTGTTGTTGGCGAGGTCGACCTCGCCGGGAATGGCCTTCACCTCGGCGCAGTTCTCGACCCGATCCGGCCGGTAGTTTGCCGGCATCGCCGCCTTGACGACGATCGGCGTCGAGGCGCCCGGAGGCAGCGCGATGCCGGCATTGTCGCAGCGGAACTGGCCGGGGCCGTTCGGTCCGCAGGTCCAGGGCGGGCTGGGCCCGAAGGTCGAGGACGTCGGCGCGCCGCCGGGATAGGTGTCGATCACCGTCAGCGGCCCGTGATAGGTGCTGGTGCCGTTGTTGATGATGTCGATCACGAAGTAGCAGGCGCCGTCCGGCGTGCAGACCGGAATGCGGGCGCGCTTCTTCAGGATCAGGTCGACCTTCTTCTCGACCGGAGGCTGGCACCGCGGATCGCGATCGCCGCGGCGGCAGATCGGGATCGAGGCGCAGCCGCGGTCGTTCTGCTGGCTGCCGAACAGCGGCTTGCCGCTGGCCTGGTAGTCATAGGCGGCGCAATTGCGCAGCACGCCGCCCTGCCAGCCGCCGGCCGGCTTGAAGCCGAGCTTGAGGTTGACGGAGGCCCCAGGGTTGAGCGTCGTTACCGGATGGGTGCAGGTCATCGGCGTCGTCCCGGGCACGCAGGCCCAGGGCGGGTTCGGTCCCGATGAAAGCGTCGAGCCGGCGGGCAGCGTCACCTCGTCGAGCACGATCTTGCCGTTATAGGGCGCTTCACCGACATTGGTCACCGTGATGGTGAAGTTGCAGCCGCCGGCCATCGTGCAGCGCGGCACCTCCGCCCACTTCTCGACCTTGAGGTCGGGCTGCTTCTCAGGCGGGCACCTGAGGTCGCGCGGAATGACGATGTCGATCGTCTGCGTGCAGCAAAGCCCCCAGCCTTCCTTCGGCCCGGCATAGGTTTCGATGCCGGTGACCACGAGATGGATGTCCTCGCCGGGCGAGGCGCCGATGATCTTCCAGTTGAGCACGCCGCCGCCGGCGGGCACTTGCTGGGTGTCGGGAAAGATGGTGATGCCGGGCGTCGTCGTCGACACCTGCACCCACTTGCCGCCCATCTCCGGGCCGACCGGCATGTGGTAGATGAAGGCGCCGCCGCCGGGCACGCAATCGACCGTGCCACGTTCGACCTTGAAGCATTCCTTGCCGGGAGGCGGAGGCGGCGGGTTGCACTTGGTCAGGTCGATCTCGATCGAGGTCTTCACGCCGGTGAGGAAATCGCCGTCGTCGGGCTTGCCCGGATCCTGCGACGGGATCGTGGTCGCCGGACCGCGCCTGAAGGCCACGTCCATCAGACCCTGGTTGTCGACCGTCGCCGGTGCGGGAAAGGCTGCATGATCTATCTTGGCCGTGATGCGGAAGGTGATCACGCGTTCGTTCGCGGCGCCGACGCCGTCGAGATTGGAAGCGCTGATGCGGAAGTTGGAAACGCTCGCCGTATCGTTCGGGCCGGCCGATGTGCCGATCGAAGCAGCGGGCAGCGGCCCGCCCGAGGCGCCCGTGCCGTCGCCGACGACATCGACGCTGACGATCTGCAAGCCGTGCGGCAGCTGGTCCTTGAAGTCGAGCCTTGTCGCCTTCAGCAGGGCCGCCACGCTTGGCCTGTCGAAGTCCTGCGGGTCGCCATGGATGCCGAAGCTCAGGACATACTCGACGCTATCGCAGCTTCTCTGGGCGCCCTTCTTGGTGAAGAAGGGCACGATCCGCCCGAGCTCCGGGTTGATGCCGCGCGACTCCGGATTGGCGGCCTGACCGGCCGCGGCCGGAGCCTTGTCTTGGGCATGCGCCGGCAATGCCGGCGTCATGGCTACGGCGATACCGGCCGCCATCAGCCAGCGCGCCCCGCGCCTGGCGTATGACAGCGGTTTCCTGATCGTCTCCATGACGGTTTTGCGCGAGGCGAAGCGGGAAAGGGCGAGATTGTTCATCTGTCCCTCCTTAGCGCTTCGCAGCCGACGGCCGGCGTTCTGAGCGGCAGCGTCATCTTGCAGCAAGGATAGTAGCCGCCCTTGTCCTGGTCGGACTTCCTGTAGAAGCAGAGCCCGACATTGACGGTGTCGCCCGGATCATGGCCGGTGATGTCGATCGTGTAGGGCTTGCCCGGCGCATGCGACAGGGGTGAACTCACCCCGACGCCCGGCGTCTTGGACTGCGCCTTGATCGAATCGCCGCCGAAGCCGGCATGGTCATGGATATAGAGGTCGGCCTGCAGCCCGCGGGGCGTGCAGAAATACTGGACGTCCTCGATATCGATGCAGGGAGGCAGATTGCCGGGCGGCGGGAAGTCCGGCGGATAGAAGGGAGGCAGGAAGCCGCCGGGGATTTCCTCATAATAGCCGGCACGGCCTTCGCAGGGGCGCCACACCCTGACGTCGCCGACATGGCCCTGAACGTCCGGGTCCTCGAAATAACCGTCGAAGTCGACGAACCATGAGCCGAAGGGCGGCACGTTGGCCGGCTTGACCAGCGCGCTCGGCGTCAGCTGCACGCCATGCACGGCGAACGGCCCGCCGGCGGCGAGCCGCTCGGCAAGCTCCGGATTGTCGCGCAATTTGTCGCCGGTGTTGACCACCGTGTCGGTGCACACCGAGGCGTCGAGATTGCCTTCGGCATCGTAGCGGTACTGCAGGTCGACGCCGCCGGCCGACTGGCGGTTGCCCTGCGGGAAGCCGACCGCATATTCCTGCGGCACCTCGACCCAGACCGATTCCGTTGCCGGATCGTCCGGATCCTCGCGCTGGTAGCGGATGACCTCGCCTTTTCCGGAATCGGCGAAGCGGCTGTAGTCGTAGCGGTTTTCCAGCGGGCCGCGCTGCGCCAGATACATGAAGCCCTTGTTATCGAAGGCGATATCGGTGACGGCATAGTCCTGGTCGGCCTTGACAGTCAGCTCCCAGCGCGGATCGCCGCTAAAGCTTCCGTCGCTCGCAATGCCGACCGACCAGATTTCGGCCTTCTCGCCGACGGAATAGTAGAGCCGGCCGCCATGATAGGCGACAGCCCAGACGCGGCGCGCATCCTGGGTATAGCCCCAGGTTGCGGAGTCCTCGCTGTCGAAGGCGGCGGCCTGGATGTCCATGACGGCGCCGTCGTCGGCGACCGGGGCGAGCCCATGCGTCGGGCGTCCGGCAACGCCATGGTCGAACGTATCGATCAGATTGCCCTCGATGTCGATGCGGTGGATCAGGCCGGTGTCGAGGTCCGATGCGAAGACCTCACGGTGGGTCGGATCGAAGGCGAGGTTGCCGATGCCGGGACCCCTGTTGGTGTCGATGTCGGCGAATTTCGAGACGGCGCCCGAAATGCCGTCGATCTTCCAGATCGTGCCCGGGCCGCCGCCGTTTTCGGTGCCGAACTGGCCGTCCATGAAGACGGCGCCCGCGGTGCCGCGGCGCTGACGTTCTGGCCTGCCGTCATCGTCGGCATCCGGCGTGACGATCTCGACGCCATGCAGCGAGGTCGCCGCCGCATAGAGGTTGGGGATGCCCGACGGCACGCCGTCGCGCACGCCGTCGTCATAGGTGAGGCCGAACACTTCGCCGATCTGGCTGGCCGTCACTTCGAAAGGCGGCGGCGTGTAGACGAGTTGGCCCGCGGCCGGGCCGCCAAGCCGCGAGACATCGAAAATGCGCAACGAGGCCTGCGAGGTGTCGATGAAGGTTTCGTCGACCGGGTCGACGCCGGGCGGCAGGCCTTGCTCAAAGTCGGGGATGACGGTGCCGGGAAAGCCGGTCACCGCCATCGAGCCGGGATAGATGATCTGCGTTTCCTGTGCCCTTGCCGTGCCGCCGAGCCAGAGGCCGGCGGACAGCGCCAGGGCGACAATTCCGCTGGCTGTCGTTATCGCGCGGCGCACACCGCGGGCGCGAGAAGCCACGAACGAGCCGCGGTCGCAAAACATTGAACTCCCCCCGAAGTCTTCGGAAGAACCATCCGTTTTCGCCGCGCAAATCAGGGCAAGGCGCGGCGTTCCGGCTCGTTCGTCCCTGATATAATTGTCTGTTTTCCGCTTGGTCACGATACGACGGCTGCCTGGCAGGGTCAACGGAATCAGCCGAAAGCCCAGCGCATCGACCCCATCCCGAAGGCGATGGTCGCGCTGGGCTCTTGTTCTTCCCGGAGACCACCGAATCTCGGGGTTTCTGGTCATTTGGGCGTTCCTTTCCGGTCCCGTGCCAAAGCGGCGCCTGGCCGTCAGTCGCGGGCTGACGCGGAAAGGTTCAATGCGAAGGATGCATGGGGGCGGAAGAGCGGTCCTTGCCGCCCGGGAAGATCACCAGATCCAGTCGCCCCTGCCGAGCGCCGACACCGCCTCGACGATGCGGGTAAAGCTCGACCGTGCCCGGCCGACCGTGTGCCGGGCCCTCAGATAGCCATGCACAAGTCCCGGCTCCTCGAACCAGTAGGCATGACCGTCGGCCGCGACGACACGGTCGCGATAGGCTTCGCCGTCCGAGGACAGCGGATCGCATTGCGCGGTGATCAGCACGGTCGGCGGCAGATAGGCGAAATTGGCATCGGCGAGCGGCGACAACGTGATGTCGCCGGTCCGGTCCACGCGGCCGGTGCGGATGTTCAGATAGAATTCGATGTCGCGCACGGTCAGCATCGGCGCCTCGGCGTGCGTGACATAGGAGCCCCGCGAGCGGTCGCCGCCAAGGCTCGGATAGATCAGCACCTGGCCGACCGGCTTCTTCTTGTGGCCGCGCGTGGCATGACTGACGGCGGCGCAGAGATTGCCGCCGGCGCTGTCGCCGCAAAGCACGACCGGGCAATCGTACGTTCCTGCCGTCCACTCGTAGGCGTCCATGACGTCGTCGAAAGCGACAGGGTGCAGATGTTCCGGCGCCAGCCGGTAGTCGACCGAGACAACGTCATAGCCGGTGCGGGCGCAAAGCTCGGCGCAGACATCGTCATGGCTTTCCAGCCCGCCGAGGATGAAACCGCCGCCATGGACATAGAGCACCATGGCTGCCTTGTCCGGCTCGGCATTGCGATAGATGCGTATCGGGATGCTGTTTGTCGGCGTCGCAATGGCGGTCGTTTCCGCCGTCACGCCCTGCGGGTAGCCGGCGAAGAACTCGCGGCACATCCGGTCGTAGACCGCGCGCTGCTCCGCGATCGTGTAGCCGATCGTATCGGGCGGATAATAGGAATTGGTCTTCTCGATGAAGGCCCAGGTCTCGGCGTCGATCAGGGTTTTGTAGTCGGTCATGGGCGCTAAAGACTACTTCCCTTTCCACACCGGGTCGCGCTTCTCCGCAAACGCGCGGAACCCTTCCATGTTGTCCTCCGAGCCGTAGAGGATATCGACCGTCGGCAGCTGGCGCCGCGTCACCTTGTTCATCGCCTCCTGGAAGGTCAGCGCCTCCGCCACGCGCGCCGTCTCCTTGATCGCGGCGAAGACCAGCGGCGGGCCGCTGACGAGCAGCCGGGCGATCTCCCAGACGCGATCCTCGAGCTTTTCCTTGGGCAGCACCTCGTTGACCAGGCCCCAGCGATGCGCTTCCGCCACATCCATCCAGCGGCCGGTGAACAAAAGGTCCATGGCGATATGGTAGGGAATGCGCTTCGGCAGCTTGATCGTCGCCGCATCGGCAAGCGTTCCGGCGCGGATTTCGGGCAGCGCGAAGGAGGAATGGTCCGACGCGTAGATCAAGTCGCAGGAGAGCGCCAGCTCGAAGCCGCCGCCCACCGCCATGCCGTTGACGCAGGCGATCACCGGCTTGTTCAAGTCGCGCAGTTCCTGCAGCCCGGCGAACCCGCCGACGCCATAGTCGCCGTCGACCGCATCGCCGCCGGCGGCCGCCTTCAGGTCCCAGCCGGCGCTGAAGAACTTGTCGCCGGCGGTCTTGACGATGGCGACGCGCAAGCCGGGATCGTCGCGGAACGCCTTGAACGTCTCGCCCATCAGCCGCGAGGTCTTCAGGTCGATGGCGTTGGCCTTCGGCCGGTCGAGCGTGACCTCGAGGATGGCGCCTTCGCGGCGGGTGGTGATGACGTCAGCCATTCGTCTTTTCTCCAAGCACCAGAAGGGTATCCGCGATCCAGGCGCCCTTGCCTTCGGCGCAGACGATCAGCGGGTTGATGTCGAGCTCCTCGATCTCGCCAGCGTTCTGCTGCACGAAACCTGCAATGCCGGCGATCGCGTCGATGGCGGCATCGACATCGGCCTTCGGCCGCCCGCGATAGCCTTCGAGCAGCGGATAGAGCTTCAGTCCGCGCAGCGCCGCCTCGATGTCGTCGCGGGTTGCCGGCAGCATCAGGGTGACGCTGTCGCGCAACAGCTCGACCAGCACGCCGCCGGTGCCCAGCGTCATCACCGCGCCGAACATCGGGTCGCGGGTGAAGCCGACGATCAATTCGGCCACGCCGTCGCGCACCATGCGCTCGGCATAGAGCCCGGTGCCGAGCGGCAGGAGGTCATGCGCCGCGTTGCTGACGGATTCGGCGTCCTTGAGGTTGAGCCGCACCGCGCCGACTTCCGACTTGTGGGTCACGCCCAGCGCCTTCAGCGCCACGGGGAAGCCGAGCGCCATGGACGAGATCACCGCCTCGACCGCGTTGGCGGCGCGCTCGCCCTTCGGCACCGGCAGGCTAGCCCCGATCAGACGCGCCTTGGCCTCGGCCTCGTCGGGCGTGACATGGCCGCCATCGGTCGCGCCTGCGGCCGTGGTGTCGACCGGCTGCGCCTGCGGCTCGCGCCAGGCCCAGCCGATGAAGGCGGCGGCTTGCGCGGCGTCCATCGCTTCGGAAATGCCGAACAGCGGCACCATGCCGCGCGCCATCAGGCCGGCGGTGTATTCCTCGGGCAGGTTCTCCGGCAGCGAGGAGACGATCGCGCCCTGCGCCCGGTTGGTCTTCAGCGCCGCCTCGAAGGCGCGCAGCGTCGCCCACCAGTCGGTGTCCGAGCAGCGGTCGGGGCGCGGGAAGTCGAGCACCAGCATGTTGAGGTCGAAGCCGCCCGACACCATGGCGGTGAAGGTGGCCGTCATCGCCGGCTCGTTGTTCCAGATGAAGGTGTGGTAGTCGAGCGGATTGGCGACCGCGACCAGCGGCCCGAGCGTCGACTTGACATGGGCGCGGTGCTCGGAGGTCAGTGTCGGGAAATGCACCCAGCGCCCTTCGGCGCTATCGGCCATCACGGAGGCTTCGCCGCCCGAGCAGCTCATCGACGACAGTTTGTAGCCTGGCAACGGTCCGGTGATGTGCAGGAGCTTCAGCGCCTCGATGAAGGCGGGAATCGATTCGACGCGCGCGATGCCGAGCCGCTTCAGGAAGGCGCCCGAGGCGGCGTCCGAACCGGCGAGCGAGGCGGTGTGCGAAACCGTCGCCTGCCGGGCTTGTTCCGAGCGGCCGACCTTCATGGCGATGATCGGCTTCTTCAGCTCGCGGGCTCGGGCAGCCAACCTCTCGAAGCCGGCTACCGAGTCGAAAGCCTCGATATGCATTCCGAGCGAGGTGACGCGCTCGTCCTCGATCAGGCCGAGCGCCATCTCCGAAAGGCCGGTCTGCGCCTGGTTGCCGGCCGTCATCAGGAAGGCGATCGGCAGGCCGCGCTTCTGCATCGTCATGTTGATGGCGATGTTGGAGGACTGCGTGATGATGGCGACGCCCTTGCCGCCCTCGGGCAGCCTGATGCCGCCGTGCTGGTCGGGCCACAAAAGCGCGCCGTCGGCATAGTTGATGAGACCGTAGCAGTTCGGGCCGATGATCGGCATCTCGCCCGCGGCGGCGACAAGCTCGGCCTGCAGCCGCTCGCCGTCCTCGTCATAGGCCTCGGTCTCGAGGAAGCCGGCGGCAAAGCAGACGGCGGCGCCGGCGCCGCGCTCGGCCAGCGCCTTGACGACCTCGATGGTGAGATGCCGGTTGACGCCGACAAAGGCTGCGTCCGGCGCGCCGGGCAGGTCGGTGACGGAGCGGTAGGCCTTGCGGCCGGCGACCTCGTCCTTGGTCGGATGCACCGGCCAGATCTCGCCGGCAAAGCCCATCTTGATCGATTGCGCGACGACGGCGGCGGCCTGCGCCCCGCCGAACACGGCGATCGATTTCGGGCGCAGGAGACGTTCGAGCTTATGCATGGTCATCTTTTCGTTTGAGCAGGGTCTTTTCCCAAAACCGGATCCAGTTTGGGGCGATCATGCTCTAAGCGCCGAACGGGCGCAGCAACGCCCGCGAAATAATATGTCGCTGAATCTCCGAAGTGCCTTCCCAGATGCGCTCGACGCGCGCGTCGCGCCAGATGCGCTCCAGCGGCAGGTCGTCCATCAGCCCCATGCCGCCATGGATCTGGATGGCCTCGTCGGCCACGAAGGCGAGCATCTCGGTGGCCTTCAGCTTGGCCATCGCCATGTCCTGATCGGTGACGGTGCCCTGATCGTACTTCCAGCCGGCTTCGAACACCATCAGGTCGGCCGCTTTCAGCTCCGTCGCCATGTCGGCGAGTTTGAACGACACGCCCTGGAACTTGCCGATCTGCTGGCCGAACTGCTGGCGCTGCGCGGCATATTCGATGGCATGGGAAAGCGCCCGCTCGGCGCGGCCGAGGCAGGTCGCGCCGACCTGCAAGCGCGTGGCGCCGAGCCAGGAATTGGCGACCTCGAAGCCTTTGTGCACTTCGCCGAGCACTTGGCTCGCCGGCAGCCGGCAATCGTCGAATTCGAGGATCGAATTGGTGTAGCCGCGGTGCGAGACGTTGCGGTAGCCGTCGCGCACCGAAAAACCCTTGGTGCCCTTGTCGACGAAGAAGGCGGTGATCTTCTTGCGTTTGCCGCGCGGCGAATCCTCTTCGCCCGAGGCCATGAAGCAAATCGCGAAGTCGGCGATGTCGGCGTGGGAGATAAAATGCTTGGTGCCGTTGAGCACCCAGTCCGACCCGTCCTGCACGGCGGTCGCCTTCATGCCGCGCAGGTCGGAGCCCGCGCCGGGCTCGGTCATCGCCAGGCAGTCCGACTTCTCGCCGCGAATGCAGGGGAAGAGGTATTTCTCGCGCTGTTCCGGCGTGCCGGCGAGCAGGATGTTGGACGGACGTGCCACGCAGGTCCAGTGCAGCGCGTAATTGGCGCGGCCAAGCTCCTTCTCGTAGAGCAGCCAGCTCACCGTATCGAGGCCGGCGCCGCCGACATCGGCCGGCATGTTGGCGGCGTAAAGCCCGGCTGCGATCGCCTTCGCCTTCAATTCCTCGATCAACTCGCGGCGCAGCACGCCGGTGCGCTCCACCTCGCGCTCATGCGGATAGAGCTCGTTCTCGACGAAGGCGCGCGTTGTCTCGACGATGAGCTTCTGTTCTTCCGAGAGACCGAAATGCATCGCCTCAGCCCTTCTTCTTGCTCTTCTTTGCCTTGTCGATCTTGGCCGGCTTGTCGGCCTTCTTCGCCGGCTTGGTCGCCTTGGCCTTTGCGGCAGCCTTGGCAGGGACCTTCTTCTCCGCCAGCTTGGCGAGCTGCTTTGTATAGTCCTTGTGCAGCGCGCCGGCGCCCCAGCCCTTGCCCTTGTTCTGCTTCGACAGCGCTTCCATGATCGCGACCAGATTGTCGTCGCGGATCTTTTCCAGCTCGCGGATCGACATGCCGTTCGCCTGCTCGTCGGATTGCGTGGCGATCAGGTCGACCAGGTCGTCATTGAACTCCGGCACGTCCATCAGCTTGGTCCACGGCCATTTCAGGCAGGGCCCGAACTGCGCCATGAAGTGGCGCATGCCAGCCTCGCCGCCGGCGACGCGATAGACCTGGAACATGCCCATCTGCGCCCAGCGCAGGCCGAAGGAATAACGCATGATGTCGTCGAGTTCCTCGACGGTGCAGATGCCGTCCTTGACCAGCCACAGCGCCTCGCGCCAGGCCGCTTCCAAAAGCCGGTCGCCGACAAAAGCCTCGATCTCCTTGCGCACCACCACCGGCTTCATGCCGATCGAGGCGTAGAGCTCCTTGGCGACCTCGATCGCCTCCGGGAAAGTCTGCTGGCCGCCGACGATCTCGACCAGCGGCAACAGATAGACCGGGTTGAACGGATGGCCGACGACCAGCCGCTCCGGATGCTTCTTCATCGCCACCTGCATGTCGGTCGGCTTGATGCCGGAGGTCGAGGAGCCGACGATGGCGTTGGCCGGCGCATGGAGGTCGATCTCGGCCAGCACCTTGTGCTTGAGGTCGAGCCGCTCCGGCACGCTCTCCTGGATGAAGTCGGCATCGGCGACCGCCTCGGCGATGGTCTTGACGAAGGTGAGCTTGCCTTCCTTGGGCAGGCCGCCGGGCAGCATCTGCTTATAGGCGCGTCGCGCGCCCTTCATCACCTCGCCGACCTTGCGCGAAGCCTCTGGATCGGGATCGAAGATCGACACGTCGATGCCGTTCAGGAGCAGCCGCGCCACCCAGCCGGCGCCGATGACGCCGCCGCCGATGGCGGCCGCCTTGTTGATGATGCTCATGGTCAGGCTCCGGATCTTGTCTTGGCTGTTTCGGAATTTGTGAGGGGAACGCGCTCGCCGGCGCGGATCACCGCCGGGTCGTAGGCCTTGCGCGCGAAGACTTCGAGCACGAAGGGCCGGAAGAACTCGACCGGCAGCGTGTCGTAGTCGGGATCGAAGCTGGACTGGTCCCAGCGCTCGCAGAACTGGTCGCAATCGTCGAAATAAAGGTGGCCGGCGAAGCGGTCGCGTGCATGCCGGTTGCCGCCCAGGTGGTGCGCGTAATAGAGGCGCTGGAAGTCGCCGTGCTTTTCCACCACCCAGGTGCATTGCTCGCGCACGAAGGGCTTCAGGATCGTCGCGGCATATTCGTCATGGTTGTAGGGCGCGTAGATGTCGCCGATGTCGTGCAGCAGCGCCGAGACCAGCCAGTCGGTGTCGGCGCCGTCCCGCCAGGCGCGGGTGGCGGCCTGCAGCGAATGGCCGAGCCGGGTGATCTTGTAGCCCGACAGGCCCTCGTCGAGTTGCACCAGCGCATCGAGCAGCCTATCGCCGGTCTTGGCGGCATAGTCGATCTCATGGGCGGTCAGGAATTCGTAGTCTTGCCTGTCGCCATCCTTCATCGCGGTGAATTTGACGGTAGCCATTTCCGACTCCATCAAATCACGCCGCGATCGGCGCCCGCTTGGTGAGGTTGAGCTTCTTGCGCACTTCTTCCGGCCCGAGGATCCTGGCGCCGAGGTTGGTGACGATGCTGGCAGCGCGCTCGACCAGCTGCGCGTTGGTGGCCAGCACGCCCTTGTCGAGCCAGAGATTGTCTTCCAGGCCGACGCGGACATTGCCGCCGGCGAGCACCGCGGCCGCGGCATAGGCCATCTGGTTGCGGCCGATCGAGAAGGCCGACCAGTTCCAGGTCGACGGCACGTTGTTGACCATCGCCATGAAGGTGTTGAGGTCGTCCGGCGCGCCCCATGGCACGCCCATGCAGAGCTGCACCAGCGCGTCCGCGTTCAGCACCTTTTCCTCGACCAGCTGCTTGGCGAACCAGAGATGCCCGGTGTCGAAGGCCTCGATCTCGGGCTTGACGCCCAGCGCCGTCATCATGCCGCCCATGGCGCGCAGCATGCCGGGCGTGTTGGTCATGACATAGTCGGCCTCGGCGAAGTTCATCGTGCCGCAATCCAGCGTGCAGATCTCCGGCAGGCACTGGCGCACATGCTCCATGCGGTTGGTGGCGCCGCCCATGTCGGTGCCCTTCTGGTTGAGCGGCAGCGGCGCCTCAGGCGAGCCGAACACCATGTCGCCGCCCATGCCGGCGGTGAGGTTGAGCACCACGTCGACATTGGCCTCGCGGATGCGCTCGGTCACTTCGCGGTAGAGATGCACGTCCCGCCTGGGCTTGCCGGTCTCGGGGTCGCGCACATGGCAATGGACGATCGCGGCACCCGCCTTGGCGGCCTCGATCGCCGAATCGGCGATCTGCTTGGGCGACCGCGGGACGTTCGGGCTGCGGTCCTGCGTGCCGCCGGAACCGGTCACGGCACAGGTAATGAAGACCTCACGGTTCATCGCGAGCGGCATCGTCTTTCCTCCCAGATTCGATCGGCCATCCATGTCGAGCAAAAAGTCGGAAACCGGCTTTGGTATGACGACATGCGGCGAAGCTGATCAAGAATGACCGACTTGCCGGAAACTGTTTTGCGTTTTACGAAGCTCTCATGATGAAAAGCGAAAAGCCGACCATCTTTCGCTCCGAACGCGAAACGCTCAAGGTGACGTTCCTGGTGTTCTCCGGTTCGTCGATCATGTGCGTCGCCTCGGCGGTCGACCCGCTCCGCGCCGCCAATCGTATCTCCGGCGAGACTTTGTTCGATTTCAAGCTGGTCTCGGTCACTGGCGAGGCGCCGGTGACGACTTGCGGCCTGCCGGTCGCCGTCAGCGGTCGCTTCGATGCCGCCGAGGCGACCGACATGCTGGTCGTCGTCGCCGGCTTCGGCACGCAGAACTATGCCACATCGGCGTTGCTTGCGGGGTTGCGGAGGGCGGCGCGCGCGGCCCGCGCCTGCGGCGGTGTCGAGGCCGGCACATGGCTGGTGGCGCGGGCCGGCCTGCTCGAGGGTCGCAGCGCCACCACCCATTGGGAAGACATGGAGGATTTCTCCGCCGCCTTTCCCGGCGTTGACGTGCGGCCGGACCGTTATGTCATCGACGGGCCGGTCTTCACCTCGGGCGGCGCTTCGCCGACCTTCGACCTGATGCTGCATCTGGTCCGCACCCGGCTCGGCATGGCCGCCGCGCTCGATGTGGCGAGCGTCTTCATCTACGACCAGGCGCGCGCCGCCACCGACGCGCAGCCGCTGGTCTCGCTCGGCCGGCTTGACGGCTACGACCCGCGGCTGGCGCAGGCGATCCGGTTGATGGAAGCACATGTCGACCAGCCGCTGACCATCGGCGCGGTGGCCAAGCGTGCCGGCGTGACGGCGCGGACGCTGGAGAGCATCTTTCGCAAGTCGATCGGCGAGACGCCCGGCGCCTATTATCTGCGGCTGCGGCTCAGCGCCGCCCGCCGTCTGGTGGTCGACACGCGCATCGCCATGGCCGACATTGCCGGGCGTACCGGCTTTTCTTCCGCCGCGGCATTCTCCAGGGCATTTTCCCGGGCATTCGGCGAAGCGCCGGTCAGGCTGCGGCGCGGCTGAGTATCCAATCGGTCGCGGCGGAAAGATCGTCGACCAGTGCGTTTGGGGCAGGATCGAAGCGGCTTTCGTCGCCCGGCCGGTACTTGCCCGTCCGCACGAGCAGCGCCGCGCCAAGCCCGGCGCTGAGCGCTCCGGCGACATCGCTCTCCGCATCGTCGCCGACCATCACCGCATCGGCCGCCGGGCAGTTCAAACCGGCAAGCGCGGAATGGAAGAAGTCCGGCGACGGTTTGCCGAGCACGACGGGGCTTCGCCCGCTGGCGAATTCCAGCGCCGCGACGAAGGCGCCGGTGTCGAGGCTGAGCTGGCCGTCGGCATCCTTGAAGGTGCGGTTGATGGCGAGGGCCACGAAATCGGCGCCGGCAGCAAGTTCACGGAAAGCCCGGTTCAGGCTGGCATGGTCGAACGCTTCGCCCGCATCGCCGACGACGACGGCGCGCCCGCTCCCGCCGTCCAGCCCCGAAAACTCGACCTCGAGGTTGGGATGGACGAGCAGATGCGGCTGGCGGCCATGCCTGCGCAGCCATTCGACCGCGGCGCGCGCCGGCGTCAGCAATTCTTCCTCGGCAACCTCGATGCCCATGGCCGCAAGCTGCGCGATGATTGCGCTGCGGGGCGAGCGTGTCGTGTTGCTGACGAAGCGGAGCGGCAAGTCTGCGTCGCGCAGACGCTCGATTGCCGCGACCGCGCCCGCTATCGGGGTGTCGCCATCATAGACGACACCCAGAAGATCGAGCAGCACCGCGCGTATCATCTATGCAGGATGGAGAAACAGTCTCTGTTCGTCAAACCAGGGGAGAATCAGGCCAGGGGAGAATCAGGCCAAGCGAGAATCAGGCCACGGAAGAATCAGTGACGGAAGAATCAGGCGGCGTCGCGGCCTTCGCCGACGATGCGCGTGCGCATGCTCCTGGCAAGCGCCGTCTCTAACCGCGCGGCGACCGCGCGATCCCATTCATTTGTCTTGCGGGCGCCGTCCTTCGAATGCGGCAGCGCCATCAGCCGATCTATGATCGAACCAGCCTCGCTGGGAGAGAGCAAAGCGTCGATTTCGCGTTCGTGCTGCATACGTTTCGCCTCCTTCTATCCTTCCCGCCACGTGTCCACACTATAGGAGGTCCGTGACGGCTGTTTGAAGGCAAGAGCGAGGCGATAGAGGGGCGAGGCGGGGCAAAACCTTGTCGTGTAGGCTTGCCCCGCGCGGAATGCGATTTCAGGTCAGCGGCGCCCGATTCGGAGTCCCGCTGGCTCCTCAGACGTATCTGTTGACGATGTTCTCCAGCAGCTCCTGGCGGCCGGAACGCGGCTGCGGCTCGATCTTCCTCTTCACCACGCGTTCGGCGATCTCTTCCAGCGTGCGCTTGCCCGACAGCATCGCCTTGCCCTCGGCGGTGTTCCAGCCGGCATAGCGCTCGGCGAGCGGGCCGGACAGCGCCTTGTCCTCGATCATCTTCGCCGCCGCCTTGAGGCCACGCGCGCAGGCATCCATGCCGCCGATATGGCCGATCAAGAGGTCTTCCGGGTCGAGCGACTGGCGCCTGAGCTTGGCGTCGAAATTGGTGCCGCCGGTCTTGAAGCCGCCGCCCTGCAGCACCTGGTAATAGGCCAAAGCCATTTCCGGCACGTTGTTGGGGAACTGGTCGGTGTCCCAGCCCGACTGATAGTCGTTGCGGTTCATGTCGATCGAACCGAAGACGCCGAGCGCATTGGCCAAAGCCAGCTCATGCTCGAAGGAATGGCCGGCAAGGATGGCGTGGCCCTGCTCGATGTTGAGCTTTACTTCCTTCTCCAGCCCGAAGCGCTTGAGGAAGCCATAAACGGTCGCGACGTCGTAGTCGTACTGGTGTTTTGTCGGCTCCTGCGGCTTCGGCTCGATCAGGATGGTGCCCTTGAAGCCGATCTTGTGCTTGTAGTCGACGACGAGGTTGAGGAAGCGGCCGGCCTGCTCCTGTTCGCGGCCAAGATCGGTGTTGAGCAGCGTCTCATAGCCTTCGCGCCCGCCCCACAGCACGTAGTTCTCGCCCTTCAGGCGCTTGGTGACGTCGATGCAGCTCTTCACCGTCGCCGCCGCATAGGCGAACACGTCCGGATCCGGATTGGTGGCCGCGCCCGACATGAAGCGGCGGTGCGAAAAGAGGTTCGCCGTGCCCCAGAGCAGCTTGACGCCGGTCTGTTTCATCTTGGCCGAAAAATAATCCGCGATCTCGTCGAGCCGCGCGGCGCTCTCGGAAAAGTCCTTGCCCTCGGGGCGGACATCGGCGTCGTGGAAACAGAAATACGGCGCACCCAGCAACGAGAACATCTCGAAGGCGACGTCCGCTTTCAGTTTCGCCAGTTCCATCGTGTCGATGCCGCCGGGCTTGGCGAACCAGGGGCGGTCGAAGGTCTGGCCGCCGAACGGATCGCCGCCTGGCCAGGCGAAGGAATGCCAATAGGCGACGGCGAAGCGCAGATGGTCTTCCAGCCGCTTGCCGGCGACGACCTCGTCCGGGTTGTAGAACCGGTAGGCCAGCGGATTGGTCGAATCCGGTCCCTCGTACTTGATCTTCTGGATGTCGCCGAAAAATCCGCTGCTCATGGTTTTCCTTCCTCTCCGAATGCTTCTGCCCGATTACCTCAGGCGTAATTGGTTTCGTTCTTCCCCGGCGCGAAAAGGATCATGTCGAAACGATCCAACGAAGGATGAACACAATGACCGACCTCAACACGATCGCCCGGAACTACATCACCGCCTGGAACGAGAGCGACGCGGGGCGCCGCAAGGCTCTGCTCGAGGCGGCCTTCACCAGCGACGTCAGCTATCGCGACCCGGTCATGCAGGGCGACGGCCATGCCGGCATCGCAGCACTCATCGACGGCGTGCAGCAGCGCTTTGCCGGCTTCCGTTTCTCGCTGAAGGGTGAGCCCGACGGATTCGCCGACCGCATCCGCTTTTCGTGGAACCTCGGACCCGAAGGCGCGGAGTCCGTCATCGAGGGCACCGATATCGGCGTCATCGAGAACGGCCGCCTGAAGAGCGTCACCGGCTTTTTGGACAAGGTGCCGGCACAGTGAGCCGCAATGCCACGGCGTGGGCGGGTGATCGCTCACGCCGTGGCGCTCCGGATCGCCGGATAAAGCGCGCGGTAGCGCTGATAGGCATCCGCGAAAGCGCCGCCCAAGCTGGCGTCCGGGTCGATGGTCACATCCGTCGCTGGCGCGGTGCAGACGGCGATCGGATCGGCGCCGGTCGCGGCGATCAGGCCGAGCCGCGCCGCGCCGAAGGCGGCGCCGAAATCGCCGTCGGTCGGAATGTCGACAGGCACCTGCAGCGCGGTGGCGATCGCCTTCAGCCAGTAGCGCGAGCGCGAGCCGCCGCCGATCGCAGTCACGCGGGTGAGCGTCGTGCCGGCCGTCTTCAGCGCCTCGAGGCTGTCGCGGAAGGCGAAGGCGACACCTTCGAGCACGGCCTGGGTCAGCACCGCCCGGCTCGATTGATGCGCAAGGCCGGTGAAGGAGCCGCGAATGGCGGAATCATTGTGCGGCGTGCGCTCGCCGGAGAGATAGGGCAGGAAGGTGACGCCTGTCGGCACCTTGAGCTTGTCGCCGAGCTCGCCGGTCAGCTCGCCGGCGCTTTTGCCGGTGATCTCCGACAGCCAATTGAGCGAATCGGTAGCCGACAGAATCACGCCCATCTGATGCCAGGTGTTGGGCAGCGCATGGCAGAATGTATGCACCGCGCTTTCCGGATTGGGCAAATAGGAGGCATTGGCGGCAAACAGCACCCCCGACGTGCCGAGTGAGACGAACGCATTGCCTGCGCCGACCGTGCCCATGCCGCAGGCCGACGCCGCATTGTCGCCGGCGCCGCCGGCAACCGGGATGCCGGCAGCAATGCCCCATTTCGAGGCGAGTTCGCCGCGCAGGGCACCGGCCTTCGCCGTGCCCTCGACCAGCGACGGCATGTTTTCTTCGTCGAGCGACGTCGCGGCGAGCAGTTCGGAGGACCAGCGGCGCTCGCCGACATCGAGCCAGGACGTGCCGGCCGAATCCGACATTTCCGAAATGTGCTCGCCGGTCAGCCAGAGCCGCAGATAGTCCTTGGGCAGGAGCACCTTGGCCACCTTGGCGAAGATTGCCGGCTCGTTGTTCTTCACCCAGCCAAGCTTCGGGGCTGTGAAACCCGGAAAGACGATGTTGCCGGTGATCTTGCGGAAACGCGGGTCGGCGTCGAGCGCCGCCGCCTCGACATGGCTGCGCGTGTCGTTCCACAGGATACAAGGGCGCAGCACCTTGTCCGAGGCGTCGAGCAAGGTGGCGCCATGCATCTGGCCGGAGAGGCCGATGCCCTTGACTGCCCCGAGCTCCTTCGGATGGGAAGCCTTGAGCTCGGCGATCGCCGTCTCGCAGGCCTCGATCCAGTGCGCCGGATCCTGCTCGGCCCAGCCGGGATGCGGCCGCGATACATCGAGCGAGCCATGGCCGGAGCCGACGGCGTTCTGGCGATCATCGATCAGCAGCGCCTTGACGCCCGAGGTGCCCAGGTCGAGGCCGAGATACATGATTTCCTCCCACTGCCATTAATTTTTTCGGATCTCGAAAAAATCTGGCATGGCCAGTTCTTATGCCAAGTTCCGCCTCGGGTCAATTCTCTGACAAATCGGCAGCGCGTCGCGAGAACAGCGCCGACAACGGGCTGTCCGGCCGCGCCAGCCGGCGCTCGGCGGTCAACGCCCGCGCCAGCGCGCCATCGCCGGCGCGGAGCGTGGCTTCGATCAGCGTCAGGTCGATCACGTCGCGCTGCGCATGGCTGCCGCCAAAACGGTGGGCAATCGACCGGATCGGCCTGATCAGGCGCACGGTTTCGGTGTCGTTGCCCTCGCCGAACGCCTTGATGGCAAGTGTCAGCGGATGGCCGACATCGCGTGTGAAGGCGGCGTTGTCGTCATGCCCGCGCATCGCTTCGCGCTGCGCTTCGAGCAAGGTCTGCGCCGGGCCCTCCAGCCCGGCGCCGACAAAGGCCATCATCGCATGCGCGTCGTTGAAGGCGTAGTTGCCGGCGGCGGCCTTCGGCATCCAGTTCGCGGCAAGTGCTGCCCAGCGGTCACCGACATCGATGCCGCCGAGATTGAGACGCCACAGCACGGCAGAAGCATCGACCATGTTGAGCGCCAGCGTCGAGCGGTCGCCGTAGATCGGTCCGTCATAGAGGTTGAGCACCTCGTCCAGCTCGCCGAGATCGTAGTGGAACAGCGCCAGATGCCACCAATTGTGGATCTTGAGGAAGCTGTCCCTGGTCCAGGTTTCAGGGTTGGCGCGCATCCAGGCGATGCCGTCTCTTTGCCGGCTCTGCATTTCCATGACATGCGCGACGGCGTGCTGCGCCCAGCCGTCGCGCGGCTCGATCGCGATCGCCTGTCGGCCGAAGCTTTCGGCGCGCGCATAGTCGCCCATTTCTTCCAGCCCGAAGGCCTGCATGCCGAGGATGGCGTGATAGCCCGGCATGCCCTTCTGCCACGCCGGCAGCGCCCGGCCGATGCGGTCGCGCAGCATGCGGGCATTGCCGGTGAAGAAGTCGATCTGATGCCCGACCTGCAGCGCCAGCGCGTCGAGCGGACTGTCGATTGCGATATCCTCAAGCAGATGCGCGGCGTCGTGCCAACGGCCCGCGGCGAGATGGCCGAGCGCCGCGACATGCCCCTGCTCGCGGGCCGTTGCCGCGAGCGGCAACGCTGCTTCGTGACACGCGCGGGCCACGGCTGTCGCCTCGCGCTCGGTGGCAAGGGCAAAGAGATAGCCCTTGAACACATGCGCCATGACGAAGCCGGGATCGTCGGCGATTGCCCGGTCGACCGAGCCGACAGGGTCTCCGATGAAGCACTGCAACTCGTGGACGGCTCTGGCGTAGGACGAGAACCCGGCATCGGTCGCGCCCGAATAGGTCAGGCCGAATGCGTCCTTCAGCGCCATTGGGTGCCCTTGATGTTCTCGTCTTCGCCTGTCGAAGACGATCCTAGGACATCGATCGCCGAGCCGCCAACCGGCATGAGCGGTCTCGGCGGTGAACCGGTCTCTGCCTCAATTCCTCGAACGAATCGCCACCGTGGCGATGCCGGCGCCGACCAGCAATGTGCCGCCGGTGCGGTTGAAGATGCGGATCGCCTTCGGGTTGCGCACGATGGCGCGTGCCCTGGACGCGATCAACGCATAGCCGAAGGCGTTGCTGAAGGCCAAAGCCAGGAAGGTCGTCTCGAAAACCAGCATCTGCGTCCAGAAATCGGCGTGCCGGTCGAGGAACTGCGGCAGGAAGGCGACGAAGAAGGTGATGCTCTTGGGGTTGAGCGCCGTCACCAGCCACGCATGCGCCATCATCCTTGCCGCCGACACCGCGTCGGTGCGCGGCTCGGCCTTCAGCGCGCCGCCGGCGCGGAACAGCTTTATGCCGAGATAGACCAGATAGCCGGCGCCGATCACCTTGAGGACGGTGAACACCGTGGCCGAGGCCACGAGCAGCGCGCCGATGCCCAGCATCGACAGCGTCATGGCGGTGAAGTCGCCGAGCGCGACGCCGACCGCCATCGGCAGCGCCGTGCGCCAGCCCTGGCCAAGCGCATAGGAGACGACCAGCAGGATCGTCGGGCCCGGAATGACGAGCAGGATGGCGGAGGCGGCGGCAAAGGCAGCCCAGTTTTCGAAGGACATTTCCTTACTCCTTGAGCGCAAAGAACAGGATAAATCCCGGGGTCGTCGCGATTGTAAAGAGGGTGGGCTGAAAATCTTCAGCGCCGACTTCGCCTAGCTCCTCCGGCGAAGTAACGGGCAGTTAGGGTTAAGCCCGGTTCGCGCCCTTTCACGCTTTTTCAACCATGACTCGCGAAAATGCCCGCCATTCGGCCGGACCGTGCTTCCCGCCGACAGTGTAGGGTTTGGTGTATGCGCGAGTTGCCGCAAAGTCTGACGCCGCCTTCGAACGGCGAAACCGTCGAAACCGAAATTCCGCTCTCGCGCCGCGCCGTGCTTTCCGGCATGGGCGCCATGGCGCTGCTCGGCATGGCCGGCTGCAGCACCACCGAGACGCTCGACCTGCCGCAAATGCAGCTCGACAACACCGTCACCGGGTCCGTGCCGCCCATGCGTCCGGCGATCAGCGTCGACAAGAACATCACCGGTCCCGACGTCATGTATGCCTCGTTGACCGACGGCGGCTTCAACGTGCCGGCGGTGCCGTGGCAGAAGGTCAAGCCGGAATTCCGCCGCCAGATCGTCGTCGACAAGACCGGCGAGGCGCCCGGCACCATCGTCGTCCATCTGCAGGAACGCATGCTCTATCTGGTCCAGCCTGGCGGCGACGCCATCCGCTACGGCGTCGGCATCGGCAAGGACGGCTTCCGCTGGTCGGGCCGCGCCAACATCCAGTACGGCCGCGAATGGCCGGTCTGGACGCCGCCGCCTGAGATGGTCAAGCGCAAGCCGGAACTGGTGAAATGGCAGGGCGGCCAGCCCGGCGGCCTGACCAATCCGCTGGGAGCGCGGGCGCTCTACATCTACCAGAACGGCAAGGACACCGGTTACCGCATCCACGGCTCGCCGGAATGGTGGAGCATTGGCCAGGCGATGTCGTCGGGCTGCGTGCGCCTGATCAACCAGGACATCATCGACCTCTACAGCCGCGTTTCGAAGAAGAACCCGGTCGTCGTCGTCTGATCGCTTCGTCAGCCCACTCTTCCGTTGCGCGATGCCGCAAGACAGGCGAAGGTGCCCTGAAAACCTTCGCCTCGGGAGACAAAAAGCATGGCTGGAACCTTCGTCATCGCGCAGGGCGGCGGCCCGACCGCCGTCATCAACCAGACGGTCGTCGGCGCCACGCTGGAGATTCGCAAGCGCCATCCCGGCGCCAAGGTGCTGGGCTCGATCCATGGCGTGCGCGGCATCCGCGACGGCAACTATGTCGACCTCTCCGCCATCCCCGAGGACCAACTGCGGCTGATCGCCGGCACGCCGAGCGCAGCTCTCGGCTCCACCCGCGACAAGCCTGACGCCGCCTATTGCGAGGTCATCCTCAACGGCCTGAAGAAAGCCGGCGCCGATGCCTTCATCTATATCGGCGGCAACGACACCTCGGGCACCCAGCAGATCCTGACCGATGCCGCGGGTGGCTCTATGGCCTTCGTGCACGCGCCGAAGACCATCGACAACGACCTCGAGGAGAACGATCACACGCCGGGCTTCATCTCGGCCGCCGAATTCGTCGCCGGCGCCTTCCTCTCCGTCGATCTCGATTTCCGCGCGCTGCCCGGCATCTATGTCGGCATCGTCATGGGCCGGCATGCCGGCTTCCTGACCGCCGCCGCCGCTGCCTGGCAGCTCGACCCGGACAGCGGCCCGCATCTCGTCTATGTGCCGGAGCGCGCCTTTTCCGCCGAGCGCTTCGTCGACGACGTGCGCAAGACGCTCGACCGCCACAAACGCTGCATCGTCGCCGTTTCCGAGGGCGTCAGCACCGCCGACGGCAAGGCGCTGGTCGAAAGCCTGGTGCCGCCGGAAAAGCTCGAGCGCGACCAGCACGGCAACGTCAAATTGTCGGGCAGCGACCTGCCGGCGGCGCTCGAACGCGCGCTGGCCGAGGGCTTGCCGGGCAAGCGTGCGCGCGTCGATGCGCTGGGCTACATGCCGCGCGGCTATGTCGGCGCGATCAGCGCTGTCGACGCCAGAGAGGCCTTCGACGCCGGCGCATTCGCGGTTGCCGTCGCCGACGAGGGCGGCGGGTCGGTCGCGCTGCAATATGACGGCGCCAAGACCGTGCTGAAGAAGGTGCCGCTGAAGGCCGTGGCAGGCAAGACGCGCCACATGCCGGACGATTTCATGAAACCGGATGTCAACCAGCTCTCCGAGGCCGGCATGGCCTATCTGAAGCGCCTGGTGCCGGAGAAATACAAGGTCGGGAAGCCCTTCGTCTGATGGGCGACCTCGTGGTAGGCGACTGGTTCGGCAAGGCTATCGTCGATGCCGGGACGACGATGCTGACCGAGCCGTTCGTGCATGATTTCGTGCGGGCCAACATCTGGCATCTCAAGGGCCGCGACGCCGACCTGCTGGTCGACACCGGCATGGGCATCCGTCCGCTGGCGCCCGAGATCGGCACGCCGGCCGGCAAGCCGCTCATCGTCGTCGCCACGCATATCCATCTCGACCATGTCGGTTCGCTGCACGAATTCCCGCTGCGCATGGGGCCGAAGGCCAGCGCGGCGCAGTTCGACGGCATGGATGATACGGTCACCTACGCCTACATGTTCCACAATCTCGACGGCGCGGTGTCCAAATTGCCGGCGCCCGGCTGGAACGCTGCCGACTATCGGATCCCATCGGCGCCGCTGACGCGAATGCTCGACGAAGGCGATGTCGTCGATCTCGGCGACCGGAAATTCCGCGTGCTGCATCTGCCGGGACATTCGCCCGATTCGATCGCGCTTTTCGATGAGGCCGACGGCCTGTTCTTCGCCGGCGACGCCATCTATGACGGCATGCTGATCGACGATCTGCCGGATTCGGACCGTGCTGCCTATTGCCGCACCATGCAGCGGCTGCTCGACCTGCCGATACGCATCGGCCATGGCGGCCATGGCCCGAGTTTCAACGGCGTACGCATGCGTGAGATCGCCTCCGCCTACCTGCGCCGAAGAGAGCGGTTCGTGAGCGCTCTCTGAATTAAATCTTCGTAAGGTCGTGCCAAAACCCTAATTCGGGCCATTCGACGCCCTAAATGCGTGGCTGTCGATTCGGCCGGCTGCCATGCATGGCGAGACAGGCAATGCCGGTCGTCGACACGCCGACGGGCGCGCCCCTTGAGAACCCGCGGCGCCGGATCAACTCTCGCCCGGACAGAAACGACCATGTCACCCTTGAGCATTCTTCGCAGACATCGCGTCGCCGCCCTGTTGGGCGCTGCGCTGATCATCTCTCCCGCCGTTGTTTCCTTCGCGCAGAACACCGGCAATGCCGGCCTGAGCAATGTGGTCGCGACGACCCAGACGCCCGTCGCCGGCATCACCGCCCCGAACGGCTCGTTCGCGCCCGTGGTCGCCACCGCCAAGCCGGCTGTCGTCACCGTGACGACCGTGATGAAGGCGCAGCCCGGCGCAACGGGCGATGGCTCGCCCTTCGACGGCAATTCGCCCTTCGACCAGTATTTCCAGCAGTTCTTCGGCGACCAGGGTATGCCAATGCCGAAGACGCCGCCGCAGCAGTCGCCGCGGCAGGAGGCATTGGGCTCCGGCTTCATCGTCGGTTCCGACGGCACAATCGTCACCAACAACCACGTCGTCGACGGCGCGACCTCGATCAAGGTGACGCTCGACGACGGCACCGAGCTTCCCGCCAAGCTGGTCGGCCACGACGCCAAGCACGATCTGGCGGTGCTCAAGGTCAAGGCGAGCAAGCCGCTGCCCACCGTCAAATGGGGCGATTCCGACAGACTGATGACCGGCGACCAGGTGCTGGCGATCGGCAACCCGTTCGGCATCGGCACCACGGTCACCGCCGGTATCGTCTCGGCGCGCGGCCGCGACCTGCACAGCGGGCCGTTCGACGACTTCATCCAGATCGACGCGCCGATCAACCACGGCAATTCCGGCGGCCCGCTGGTCGACGTCAGCGGCAATGTCGTGGGCATCGACACCGCGATCTATTCGCCCAACGGCGGCAGCGTCGGCGTCGGCTTCGCCATCCCGTCGAACCAGGCGCAGAAGGTCGTCGCCAAGCTGATGAAGGGCGGCGATATCGAATACGGCTATCTCGGCGTGCAGATTCAGCCGGTGACGCAGGATGTCGCCAGTGCGATAGGGCTCGATCATCCGGGCGGCGCGCTGGTCGCCCAGGTCACCGACGGGTCGCCGGCGGCCAAGGCCGGCATCGAGACCGGCGATGTCATCACCGGCTTCGCCGGCCAGGAGATCAAGGATCCGAAGGACCTGTCGCGCGCCGTCGCCGACGTCTCGCCCGGCAACAAGGAGACGCTGGATGTCTGGCGCAACGGCAAGGCGATGCAGATTTCGGCAGATGTCGGCCGCAACACCGACGACCAGAAGACCGCGTCGAATGACGAAGGCGGCAAGCCATCGACCGGCGAGGGCCTGCGCGTGCCGTCGCTTGGCCTTGGCCTGACCGACCTCACGCCCGACATCCGCGAGCAGCTCAACCTGGCCGACAACCAGCGCGGCGCCGTGGTCGAGCGGGTGAACCCGGACAAGGCGGCCTCCGCCGCCGGCATCGAGCCCGGCGATGTGATCGTTGCCGTCGACCGCACGCCGGTGAAGAGCGCAAGGCAGGCCAACCAAGCGATCGCCGAAGCCGGCAAGTCCGGCAGGAAGTCGGTGCTTTTGCTGGTCGATCGCGGCGACGCGCAGATATTCGTAGCCGTGCCCTTCGCCGCCGGCTGAAAACTTCTAGAGCGGTTCAGTGTTTCACGGAAACGCCGAACCGCTCTATCTCTTTGTTTTTACGCAATTCCGGACGGAAAACCGTCACACATTTTTCCTGGAATTGCTCCATGGAGCCTGCCGGCATGCCGGCAGGCTCTGCCCGCAAGATTTAGGTTGCCCGCAAGAGTATCTTCGAGAACACTGCCGCGGACCGGCAGGCGGCCTGGTCACAGGAGGCGTCTCGATGGTCACCCGCGGCTTCTTTTCCGGACGGCGTCCTCCTTCCGATACGGATGAGCGCATCCCGCCGGGACAATATCTGGAACAGGGTTTTCCGGTTCTCTCGGCGGGGCCGACGCCGCGCGTGCGCACCGAGGACTGGTCCTTCACGCTCAAGCACGGACCGCGGCCGATCAAGAAATGGAGCTGGGCCGAGTTCAACGCCCTGCCACAGAACAAGATGACCCGCGACATCCATTGCGTGACCGCCTGGACCAAGTTCAACACGCCCTGGCAGGGCGTGCTGATCGACGACATCCTGGCGGACGCCGGCATCGAGCCGCCGAGCGGATTCACCCTGGCGCATTCCTTCGACGGCTATTCGACCAATGTGCCGACCAAGGACCTCGTCACCGGCAAGGCGATGGTGGCGCTGCTTTACGAGGGCAAGCCGATCACCCTCGACCACGGCGGACCGGCGCGGCTTCTGGTGCCGCATCTCTACTTCTGGAAATCGGCCAAATGGGTGAACGGTCTGCAGTTCACCGAACGCGACGAGCCGGGGTTCTGGGAACTGCGCGGTTATCACATGTATGGCGACCCGTGGCGCGAGCAGCGCTATTCAAGTGATCCGTAAGCGGCGATCCGCGAGTGGCGATACATGAGCGCCGAACCGCAGCCGCAGTCGCCCTGGCAGATGGCCACGATCACCCGCATCGAAAAGCGCACGCCGCGCGTCACCAGCTTCTGGTTCCAGCCGTCGCGCCCGTTCACCCATCTGGCCGGGCAGCATGTCGACGTCAGGCTGACGGCGCCGGACGGCTATCAGGCGCGCCGTTCCTATTCCATCGCCTCGGCGCCGGAGGCAGGCGCTGGCATCGAACTGGCGATCGAGCGGCTCGACGATGGCGAGGTTTCGCCGTTCTTCCACGATGTTGCGGAGATTGGTGACGAGATCGAACTGCGCGGCCCGCTCGGCGGCCACTTCATCTGGGAGGCGAGCGACGGCGGGCCGATCCTCCTGGTCGGCGGCGGCTCCGGCGTCGTGCCGCTGATGGCGATGGTGCGCCACCGCGCCTTGCAAAAATCGGCCGCGCCGATCGCGCTGGTGTTCTCGGCGCGGGTCTGGGACGAGGTCATCTTCCGCGACGAGCTGATCGGCCTCGACGACCGCCGCGACGGCTTCGATCTGGCGCTGACGCTGACGCGCGAGCAGGCCCGGCGCGCTTCCGATTATTCCCGGCGCGTCGATGCCCGGATGATGATGCAGGCGATGGAGCGGCTGCCCAAGGCGCCCCGGCTCGCCTTCGTCTGCGGCTCGAACGCGTTCGTGTCGGCCGCCGCTGAAGCCCTGATCGAAGCGGGCGTTCCGGCAGGGTTCATTCGCACCGAGCGCTACGGGGTTTGAAGCAACTCCACGGGAAGGGGCATAGCCGGGATTCAACGCGGCTCGGCCCGCTTGCTGCTCGATTGCCGGGCACGGGCTTCGATACCGCCGATCGAATGTCGGCGGCCGCCCGAAAGCGCCCAATTCCGCTTCGCGGTCCGGCTTCGGCCGGCGGCCGGCAATGCCTCCGAATCAGGTCTCGATCGGTCCCCAAACGGTTAACGGTATCGAAAAGTGACTATTAGGAGATTCTAAAATCGAACCGAACGGTTCGTTTCTGTTGACGGTGCGTGCAGGACGGGGTGAACATTGGCGCTCCGATACACTTGGTGAGCCAAGCGGCATTGTCAGGCAAAGTATTGATTCAACATCGAAAAAAATGGTTGTTAGGCGTGCTTATTACAATTTCAAGGGGTGGAATCATGGTCCAGCCGGAACAACTTCGTGATTGGAATCCGGCCGCCGGCTTACCCACATCGGAGCAGTCCGAACGACGCGATTCCATTTCCCAAGACACGCCGCCACACGGACGGAAAAAAGATACTGGAGTACCAAAAATGAAAAAGATTGTTCTTACTGCCGCCGCACTTCTGGCCATTTCCGGCAGCGCCTTCGCTGGTAGCGAAAACTACGGTTCCAACGGCGCCAATCAGCCGGCTGCCTCGGTCGACACTTCCTATACGGCTTCGGTCCACAAGTCGGACCAGGCCGCTCAGCAGCCCGTCACCCAGGGCGCGGACCGCAACCTTTTCGGCAACAACTAACAGCCGATTGCCGACCATGATCCGGATATGAGGGGCCATGGCCGCCGAGAGACAGACGGCGGGTTGTCCCGCCGTTTTCAATGCATGTTGCCCCAAAACCGTGCAGCGGTTTTGGGCAACGGCATGCATCAGATCAGGAATTCAGGAGTATTGAAAATGAAGAAGATCGTTCTTGCCGCCGCGGCCGTTTTGGCCCTGTCCAGCGCCGCTTTCGCGAGCAGCGACAACTATGGCAACAGCGGCGTCAACCAGCCGGCCCCCGCCGTCGACACGACGCGCACCTCGTCGACCAGCACCGGCTCGCCGGTCTACAAGCTGTTGAACTCGTCGGATGACGCGCACAAGTCGGCCCCGCAGGGCAGCGACCGCAACCTGTTCGGCCGCTAACACCCCAGGCAGTTGAAAAAAGAGCGGCGGGCTTTGGCCCGCCGCTCTTTTCGTTTGCCGGAGCGGAAGAACGCCGGCCTCAAGCCGCCTTCGCCTCGGCGCGATGCAGCGTGAAGGAGTGGCCGTCCGCGTCGAAGATGTGCAGGTCGCCGGCGCTGGCGTTGAGCCGCAAGGTCTCGCCGCGCTTGACCTCGACATTGCCCGGCAGCTTGGCCACCAGCGGCAGGTCGGCCCGGCCGATGTCGACATAGACGAGCTGAACCTCGCCGAGCTGCTCGATGTAATCCACCTTGCCTTCGAACAGGTAATCCGTGCCGGTGGCGATCGCGAGATCCTCCGGCCTGACCCCGAAGCTGACCGCCGCGCCGTTCGCCGAGGCGGGCGTCGCGATCGGCACCGTCGCCTTGCGGTCGCCGACATGGCTGACCACTGTCGGGTTGCCGGCTTTCTCGATCTTCGCCGGCAGGATGTTCATGGCCGGCGAGCCGATGAACTGGGCGACGAACAGGTTGCCCGGCCGCTTGTAGAGCTCCATCGGCGTGCCGACCTGCTCGACGACGCCTTCCTTCAGCACCACGATGCGGTCCGCCAGCGTCATCGCCTCGACCTGGTCGTGGGTGACGTAGATCATCGTCGTGTTCGGCATCTGCTCCTTCAGCTTGGCGATCTCGATGCGGGTGGCGACACGCAGCGCCGCGTCGAGGTTCGACAGCGGCTCGTCGAACAGGAACACTTTCGGATTGCGCACGATGGCGCGGCCGATGGCGACGCGTTGGCGCTGGCCGCCCGACATCGCCTTGGGCAGCCGGTCGAGATACTTGGTGAGCTGCAGGATTTCGGCCGCCTGCCGCACCCGCTTGTCGATCTCGGCCTTGCTTTCCTTCCCGATCTTCATCGAGAAGGCCATGTTGTCGTAGACCGTCATATGCGGATAGAGCGCATAGGACTGGAACACCATCGCGATGCCCCGCTTCGAAGGCGGCACGTCGTTCACCACATCGCCGTCGATCTTGAGCACGCCGGACGTGATCTCCTCCAGGCCGGCGATCGACCTCAGCAAAGTCGACTTGCCGCAGCCCGACGGCCCGACAAAGACGATGAACTCGCCCGATTTGATGTCGAGGTCGATGCCGTGGAGAATGTTGAGGTTGCCGTACGATTTCTTCACCTGGTCCAGCGTGACATCGGCCATGGTTTTCTCCTCCCAGTGATTGTCCGTTCTAGAACTCAGTCGATACGCCCGAACCAGGCGCCATACCCGCCGAGGCGGATGAGCCCGGTGCCAGCTTGTCCCGAAAAGCCGTGTCCCGGCAAGGGTTGCAGCGAGCCTTTGCCGAGATCGACCTCTGCAGGCTTGCTGCCGAGGTTGAAGACGCAGGCGATGCGTTCGTTGCCTTCGCGCCGCGTGAAGGCGACGGTGTCGCCGTCGCTTTCAATGAAATCGATGTCGCCCTTGCCCAGCGCCGGATGCTGGCGCCGGAAGGCGAGGAAGCGCCGGTAGTGTTCGAGCAGCGAACTCGCATCGCCCTGCTGCACGTTCACCGCTTGCGAAAGATGCTTGCCCGGCACCGGCAGCCAGGGCTTGGCGGTCGAGAAGCCGCCGTTCTCGGCCGCCGCTTCCCACACCATCGGCGTGCGGCAGCCGTCGCGGCCCTTGAATTCCGGCCAGAAGCGAATGCCATAGGGGTCCTGCAGGTCCTCGAACTTGAGCTCGGCCTCGCCGAGGCCGAGCTCCTCGCCCTGGTAGATGCAGACCGAGCCGCGCAGCGACATCAACAGCGCCGAGATCACCTTGAGATAGGCGGCCGGATCGGGTTCGTTGGCGGCCCAGCGCGAGGCCACGCGCATCACGTCATGATTGGAGAAGGCCCAGCAGGACCAGCCGTCGCTGGCGACCCGCCCGAACGCCTCCAGCACCGCGCGCACCTTTGCGGCGCTGATCTTCTCGGGCGCCAGGAAATCGAAGGAATAGCACATGTGGACGCGCTTGCCGTCGGCGGTGTAGGCGGCCACCACTTCCAGCCCGCGCTGCGAGTCGCCGACCTCGCCGACGGCGGCTTGCGCCGGATATTCGTCGAGGAGCGCGCGGAAGCGCTCGAGGAAGCCGAGATTCTCCGGCCGGCTCTTGTCGTAGATATGGTCCTGGTAGTTGTAGGGGTTGACCGCCGGCGCCGTCTGGTCGTTGCGCTCTTCCGGCGGCAGCGGCGGATTGTCCTCCAGCCCCTGGCTGTGGAAGTAGAAGTTGATGGTGTCGAGCCGAAAACCGTCGACGCCGCGCTCCAGCCAGAAGCGGGTGACGTCGAGCAGCGCGTCCTGGACTTCCCGGTTGTGGAAGTTGAGGTCCGGCTGCTCGGCCAGGAAGTTATGCAAGTAATATTGCTGGCGGCTGGTGTCCCACTGCCAGGCCGAGCCGCCGAAGATCGACAGCCAGTTGTTGGGCGGCGTGCCGTCGGGCTTGGCATCCGCCCAGACATACCAGTCCGCCTTCGGATTGGTCCGGCTGGAGCGGCTTTCCTTGAACCAGGGGTGGATGTCGGCGGTGTGCGACAGCACCTCGTCGATCATCACCTTGAGGCCGAGGCGATGCGCATCCGAGACCAGCGCGTCGAAATCGGCCAGCGTGCCGAACATCGGGTCGACGTCGCAATAGTCCGACACGTCGTAGCCGAAATCCTTCATCGGCGATTTGAAGAAGGGCGAGATCCAGATCGCGTCGACGCCGAGCGAGGCGATGTAGGGCAGGCGCCGCACAATGCCTTTCAGGTCGCCGATGCCGTCGCCGTTCGAGTCCTGATAGGAACGCGGATAGATCTGGTAGATCACCGCGCCCCGCCACCAGTCGCGGTCGACGGCGGGGTCCGGTCTCGAAGTCACCTTTAAAGCCGATTGCATTTTTTCAACCTCCTTTCACAGAGCCGGCAAGCAGCCCGCGGACGAAATAGCGCTGCAGCGAGAAGAAGACGATCAGCGGCACGATGATGGTCACGAAGGCCGATGTCGTCAGGATCTCCCAGTCGCCGCCGCGCGAGCCGAGCAGCGCGTTGAGCTTGGCCGTCAGCACGATCTGATCGGCCTCCGTGCCAAGGAAAACCATCGCCACCAGCAGATCGTTCCATACCCACAGGAACTGGAAGATGGCGAACGAGGCAAGCACCGGGAACGACAGTGGCAGCACGATCTTGACGAAGATCTCGAAATCGCTGGCGCCGTCGATGCGGGCCGATTCCATGATCTCGCGCGGCAGGCCGGCAATGTAGCTCCTCAGCAGATAGATGGCGAAGGGCAGGCCGAAGCCGGTATGCGCCAGCCAGATGCCGAGATAGGTCTTGGACGGCACGCCGAAGAAGGAGCCGACGCCGTTGTAGAGTTTCAACAGCGGGATCAGCGACATCTGCAGCGGCACCACCAGCAGGCCGATGATGACGGCGATCAGCAGCGCCCGGCCGGGAAAGCGCATCCAGGCCAGCGCATAGGCCGCGAAGGCGGCGATCAGGATCGGGATGACGGTCGAGGGAATGGTCACCGTCAGCGAGTTCATGAAGGAGCGGCCGATGCCTTCGGAGAACAGCACCGTCTGGTAATTGTCTGTGGTGAATTTCGGCGGCGCCGACGAGGCGAAGTAGACGCGCTGGCCGCGCTCGCCCTCGAAAGCCTTCGGCGAGGAGAGGACGTAGCCGCCGTCGGCATTCATCTGCAAGGTGACGCCGTCGCCGAGATCGGCCGCCGTGCCGGCCGCGTATTGCGTCGGCGCCGAGGACTTGACGCCGAAGGCGCTGACGTTGCGTTTGGCGCCGTCGCCGAAGATGTTGCCCTCGATGACGTATTTGCCGTCCTTCTGCGCCTGCGCCGAAGCGGCCGGCAACCGTCCGGCTTCGGTCTGGCTGGAACTGGCGAAGGAATTCCACCAGCCCGACGCGATTATCTGGTCCTTGTCGCGCAGCGACGAGACGAGGATGCCGAGCGTGGGCACGGTCCAGATCGCCACGAAGACGAGCACAGCGATGTGGACGCCGAAGCGGCTGGCAAAGGACTTTCCGGTCTTGGCGGTCATCTCAATGCCCTCCCGTCTCTTTGTTGGCCTGGCGGATGTTCCAGACCATGATCGGAATGACGGCGATCATGATGATGATGGCGATCGTGGCGCCGCGGCCGAAGTCGCCGCCGCCGCGGAACATCCAGTCGAACATCAGGTTGGCGAGCACCTGGCTGTTCCATTGGCCGTTGGTCATCGTCAGCACGATGTCGAACACCTTCAGCACCAGGATGGTGATGGTGGTCCAGACGACCGCGATGGTGCCCCAGATCTGCGGCACCATGATCTTCCAGAAGATCTGGAACGGATTGGCGCCGTCGATGACCGCGGCCTCCAGCGTCTCTTCCGGAATGCCGCGTAGCGCCGAGGACAGGATCACCATGGCAAAGCCGGTCTGGATCCAGATCAGGATCACCATCAGGAAGAAGTTGTTCCAGAAGGGCAGGGATATCCACACCTGCGGCTGGCCGCCGAAATACTGGATGATGGCGTTGAGCAGACCGATCTGGACCTGGCCTTCGCCGCGATACTCGTAGATGAACTTCCAAATCACGCTGGCGCCGACGAAGGAGATCGCCAAAGGCAGGAAGATCAGGCTCTTGGCGATCGTGCCCCACCAGATCTTGTCGGTGAGCACGGCGATGATCAGCCCGAGGAAGGTGCATGCGGCAGGCACCACGGCGAGCCAGACGATGTTGTTGAGGATCGAGTTGCGGAACTCGCGGTCGCCGAACGCCCATTCGTAGTTGGCGAGGCCGACGAAGCTCGCGCCGCCGCGGTCGAGGAAGGAGAGCCTCAGCGTCTCGACGACCGGATAGATCAGGTAGATCGTGAGGATGATCATCGCCGGTCCGACGAACAGCCACGGCCGCACCAGCCCCTGCCGGCGCAGATTGTCGACGGCGGCAGTGCCGGAGACGCCGCGCGACGGGAAGACGACGTCGAGCAGCTTGTTGGCGCCCCAGAAATAGGCGACACAGCCGCCGACGCCGATGATGATGACGAATATGGCCGAGAAAATCTGAGCCGCCATGGGTCTCTCTCCCTGCGCATGACCGGCCAGGCGATGCTGGCGATCGGCTTTACTTAAAGCGCGTCGCGATTTTTAAGGTTCGCCCTGAGCGCTTTAAGACCTTGTTTTGATGCATGTCGTCTCCCCAAAACCGCTACGCACTTTTGGGCGACATGCATTATTCGGAACAATCGAGACGCGAAGGCTTCCGGCGGGCGCCGCCGGTCGGATCCGGGCCATGGCCCGGATCCAGTAGGAGGATCAGCAAGTCCGATGCTTTGCCGCCATGAGCGGCCTACTTGATGGCATCCCAGCTCTTCTGGATGTCGGTGGCGACGTCCTGGGCGGACTTGCCGCCGACGAGGTCGATCATGCCGGTCCAGAAGGAGCCGGCGCCGATCTTGCCGGGCATCAGGTCCGAGCCGTCGAAGCGGAAGGTCGAGGCGTTGGCCAGGATGTCGCCCTGCTTCTTCAGCGCTTCGCTGGCATAGGCTTCCTTGTTCACCGCCTTGTAGGGCGTCACGAAGCCGCCCTGGGCCATCCAGATCTCATGCGCCAGCGGCATCTTGAGGAAGTCGATGAAGGCGCGCGCGCCCTTGGAGTCCTTGGTGATCATCACCAGCGTGCCGGCGCCGAGCACGGGATTGCCGAGATCGGGCTTGGAAGCATAGGGCGGATAGTAGAAGAAGTCGGCGTCCTGGCCGACCTCGGTTCCCTCCGGGAAGAAGGTCGGAATGAACGAAGCCTGCTTGTGCATGTAGCACTTCGGCGGCACCGAGAAGAGGCCCTTCGGGCTGTCGCGGAAGTCGGTCGCCGCCACGGCCTTGGCGCCGCCGTCGACCATCTTGTCGTCGGTGGCGATCTTGCCGAAGATGTCGATGGCGTTGACCACGGCCGTGTCGTTGAACGGGATCTCGTTCTTCACCCACTTGTCGTAGACGTCTGGCGTCTGGGTGCGGAGCATGATGTCCTCGACCCAGTCGGTCGCCGGCCAGCCGGTGGCGCCGCCCGAGCCCAGCCCGATGCACCAGGGCTTGCCGCCGTCGGCGATGATCTTCTTCTCGAGTTCGGCGAGCTCTTCCTGCGTCTTCGGCACCTTGTAGCCGGCTTCCTCGAAATTGTCTGGCGAGTACCAGACCAGTGACTTCACGTCGGCCTTGTAGGGGAAGGCGAAGAAGCCGGGCTTGCCGTCCTTGTCCTTGAAGGTGCCGAGGTCGACCCATGACTGGCCGGCGCCGTAATTGTCCTTGACCCATTTGGCGGTGTCGTCGCCGAGCGGAGTGAGCAGGCCTTTGGAGGCCAGGTCCTGGATCAGGCCCGGCTGCGGCAGCACGGCGATGTTGGGCGGGCTGCCCGCCTGCGTGTCGATGACGATCTGCTGTTCGTAATTCTCCGACGAGGAGTATTTGATCTCGGCGCCGGTGGCTTCCTGGAAATATTCGAGCACGGTGCGCACCAGGCCCTCGTCCTCGCCGCGCCATGGCCCGAAGATGGTCAGCGTCTCGCCCTTGAGGTCGACTTTCTTGAGCTCGTCGTAGTTCGCCCAGTGGAAGCGCGGGTCCTCGCCCGGCTTGAATTTCAGTTCGGCTTGCGCCGGCAGGCTAAAGGCGAGCGCGGCGAAAGCGGCGCCCAAGAGAAGCATTTTCTTCATCGCAATTCCTCCCAGTGGTCAAAACAGTTCGGACGAAACCTCCATCTCGTCCGCCGACGCCCGCGGAACTGTGACTCAGCGAGAAGGCAACCGCAACCTTTCGGGGAGTCTTCCAAAGCGCTTTGGCTTTTTCGATCTCGCCACCGAATTGGTCGGAAGTCAAGAGGGTTGCGGTACTAATCGATTTAGGTCTTCGACCGATTGGTCGAAAAGTGCGCTGCAGCATGCTTTTTTGGCGCTGCAGCAGTAATTTTGCTTCAAACTGCCGCGAGCCGTCACTAAGGTCATCATGCGCGGCGATGTCGCAGCAATCATCGGATCGATTCAAATTGAAAGCGCTTTGAGGCTGGAGGCCTCCGATGAACCTCAAGCAACTGTCGCATATGCTGTCGCTTTCGCAGACCACGGTGAGCCGGGCGCTGAACGGCTATCCTGAGGTCAGCGAGGAGACGCGGCGGCGTGTGATGGACGCCGCCAAGCGCCATGGCTACCGGCCCAATCCGAGCGCCAGGCGGTTGGCCACCGGCAAATCGGGCATGATCGGCTATGTGCTGCCGACCGGCGCTGCCGTCGACATCGATCCGCATTTCGTCGAGTTCCTTTCCGGCCTCGGCGACTATGCCCGCTCGCACGAGCTCGACCTCGTGCTTTCGCCGGCCGATGCCGACGACCAGGAAACCACCTATCGCCGCATCGTCGCGAACCGCCAGGTCGACGCGGTCTACATCTCCTCGCCGCGCCCCACCGACCGGCGGCTGGCGCTGGTCAACACGCTGGGCATTCCCTTCATCGTCCACGGCCGCAGCGAGGGGTTTCAGTTCGACTATCCCTATCTCGACATCGACAATGAAGGCGCCTTCCGCGAGGCGGCGCGGCTTCTCGTCCAGCTCGGCCATAAGCGGCTGGCGCTGATCAATGGCGACGACCGCGAGACCTTCGCCATCCACCGCGAGCGTGGGGTGCGCCGGGCGCTTGCCGCGAGCGGGCTGACGCTCGGCGAGCGCCACATCTGCTCGCTGACCATGACCGAGGAAAACGGCTACCGCGCCGCCCGCCGCCTGCTCGAGGAGAGCGAGCCGCCGACAGCGATCGTCTGCTCCAGCCTGATCATGGCGCTGGGCGTCGTGCGCGCCGTGCGCGATCTCGGCCTGACCATTCCGGGCGACCTGTCGCTGGTCGCCCACGATGACGTCTTCCCCTGGCTGCGGCCGGAGAATTTCCCGGTGCCGCTGTCGACGACGCGTTCCTCGATCCGGCTTGCCGGCGCGCGTGTCGCCGAACGGCTGGCGGCGCGCATATCAGGGCTGGAAGAGGGAGCGCGAGGCGAGGTCTGGCCGGTCGATCTGGTGGTGCGGGGGTCGGTGGCGGGGGCACCGGGGTAGGGTCGAACTCGACCTTCACTCTTTGCTGCGGCTATCTCAGCCCTGCGATGCTTAATCCTTCGATGTACAGGGCCCTATCCAATTCATGTACGATCGGGTGATATTTCTCGACCCACTCAAGGGAAAGCGAGGGCTGCAGCCGTCGAGCCTGCGAGAGAGCCTTGCCAGCGAGGGCACGGTCACCCGCCATGCCTGCAGAGGCCGCGAGCGTACGCCATGCGGTCCCGAAATAGGGTCGAAGCTCTACCGCGCGGCCTTCGTATTCCGCGGCCTCGGCGAAGCGTTTGGCCACGAAATGGCACAGCCCCGCCGTCGACAGGCTTGCGGCCTGCGTGAAGTCCCGAGGGCTAAGGCGGTCTGCGATGGCAAGATGGTGCAAGCCATCCTCGGGCATGCCGCCGTAGCCATAGGCGCATCCCAGGATTATGTGGGCGAAGGCAAAGCTCGGGTTGAGGACAATCGCCTCCGTCAACGCTGCCACAGCCTGGTCGAAGTGACGCGAGGCTATGTGCACAAAACCTGAGGCGCAGTGCGTCCAGGGATCTTCCGGATCGCCGCGGATTGCCCGTTGGGCCATATCCCGGGCGAGAGGAAGAGCATCTGCAGGTTCGGCCAGTCCGAGCGTCACCCGCGCCGCAAGCGCCCAAGCGAGCAGGCAGTTGGCACGGGGATAGTCGGGGTCGATGTCTGTGGCCTTGGTCAGCAGCCGCTCGGCAAATTCGAGCTCTTGTGCCGAACCCCACGTCCAGACATAGGGCATCGCTTTCATCGCGAAGCCCCAGGCGTCTAGACTGCCGGGCGCCCGGCTTTGGAAACGTTCGTGCTCGGCCGCATACAGCTTTGGCTCGATCGCACCGATCACGCTCTGCACTATCTGATCCTGGAGTGCAAAGAAGTCCACCATCTCAAGATCATAGCGTTCAGCCCATATCTGGCGCCCGTTTTGGGCGTCGCTCGCCCTGGCAGCTATCCTTAAACGCATTCCGGAGCGGCGAACGCTTCCGTCAAGCACATAGCGGACGCCAAGCTCGCGCCCGACATGCTTCACGTCCAACGCCTTGCCGCTATATGCGAAGGATGAGTTGCGGGCGGAGACAAACAACCAGCGTAGGCGCGCAAGACGCATGATGAGGTCTTCCGCAAGACCGTCACCGAAATATTGCTGATGGACGTCGTCGCTGAGGTTGGCGAATGGCAGGACGGCGATGGAAGGGCCGGGCTCGGCCGCCTCGCTGTGATGGCTGGCGCCATCTAGCCGCTCGGGCGCTCCGGTGAAGCGATAGCCGACCCGAGGAACCGTCGCTATCCAGTCCTCGCCGTCGGGGGCGGGGCCGAGAAGTTTTCTGAGCGATGCGATCTGCACCGACAGGTTACCCTCCTCTACCGCCGTCCCCGGCCACGCCGCATTGATCAGCTCGGATTTGCTGAGCACTTCGCCAGGTCGCTCCACCAGCGCCTCAAGCAGGAGCAGCGCGCGGTAGCCGACGGGAATCGGAATCTTTTTCCGGAGCAGGGTTCCTGTCTCTGCATTCAGGACGAAAGGGCCGAAGACGAAACGACATCCTTGCATACGACGGATTTTATAGCCGCCCCGAGACTTTTTGTAACTATTAGGCAGAGCTTAAGGACGTCGCCCGCCGATTGCGTCAACGTTGTCCAAACTGCACTAGGAGGAGACAATGACTGTACCTTTTGAATCGGCGGCCCGCTCTGATCTCGAACAGGCCAAGAAGGCTGCCTACGACCCAGCCTTCAGAGGCATCTCCGCCCCGAGCTTTGCCAGCCTTCTCGATGAGCGACAGCACCGCAAAGGGCGCCTCGCCGGCGCTTTCCGCATCTTCGCCGCGTTCGATTTCAGCGAAGGTGTCGCAGGCCATATCACTGCACGCGATCCGGAGTTTACAGACACATTCTGGGTCAATCCCTTCGGTATGCATTTTGGGCAAATCAGGGCCAGCGACTTGATCCGGGTTGACCGCGAGGGCAACGTGGTCGAGGGGGTAGGCCCGCTCAACGTCTCTGCCTTCGCCATCCACGCGGCAATTCACGAGGCTCGCCCGGAGATTGTCGCCGCAGCGCACGCCCATTCTATCTATGGCAAGGCCTGGTCCGCGGTCGGCCGCCTGCTCGATCCGATTACACAGGATGCCTGCGCTTTCTATGAGGACCACGTTTTCTTCGACGATGCGCGAGTAGTCGTTACGGAGGCCAGCGAAGGTGCCGACCTCGCACGCTGCCTCGGCCCGCACAAAGCTGCGATTCTGCGCAACCACGGACTGTTGACCGTTGGCCGGACGATCGAGGAGGCGGTCTGGTGGTTCGTCGCGATGGAGCATTGCTGTCAGGCGCAATTTCTTGCCGAGTCTGTCTGCAAGCCACTCCTGATCGACCATTCAAACGCTCGCGCAGCTCGCGCTGTGAACGGCACTCCCTTCTCCGGTTGGTTCCAGTGCCAGCCGCTGTGGGACCAAATCGTGAGAGTACAGCCGGATCTGCTCAAATAGTCAGGGGGATCGCGTGAGAGGCTAGCATCAATGTCGGCGAACACCGCATGCGACAATACGTCGGCTACCATGGCGCTGCTTCACATGGCTGCCGGAGGATGGATAGGCCAGTCGGTCCATGTCGCCGCCAAGCTTGGGATCGCGGACGTTCTGGAGAGTGGACCGAAAACTCCACATGAGATCGCAACGACCACAGGGTCTCACCCTGAGGCTCTCCATCGGCTGCTGCGCACGTTGGCGAGCCTGGGCATCTTTGCGGAAGATGAGGAGGGCCGTTTCGGTCTCACGGCGATCGCTGACGGGTTGCGGTCGCAAGCGCCCGTCTCCCTGCGGGCCTTTGCGATCATGCTGGGCGAGGAAATGCTTTGGCGCCCTTGGGGCGATCTCCACCATGCCGTGCAGACTGGCGAGGCGGCCTTCGCCCATGTCTTTGGCGATGGATTGTACGACTACCTCGAAGCACACCCGGCGGCAGCGGCCATTTTCGACGCGGCGATCACGGACCGCGCACGCCAGGAGAACAAGGCGGTCGTCGACGCCTATGACTGGTGGCCGGAAACGATCGTAGATGTCGGCGGTGGACAGGGTTCGTTGCTCACCATGATCCTGGCTCACGCTCCCAACGCCCGTGGTGTGCTCTTTGAGATGCCGCATGTGGCCGATGGGGCGAAAAAAATGATTGAAAGGACCGGCCTGGGCTCCAGATGTGCGGTGGTCAGCGGCGACTTTTTTCAAAGTGTGCCAACAGCGGGCGATCTCTACCTGATGCGGCGTGTCGTGCACGGCTGGAGCGATGAAAGCGCAACTGTCATCCTCCGGAATTGCCGCAAGGCAATGACACATCATGGGCGGCTTCTCATCGTTGAGCACGTGCTTGCTCAGGGAAATGCTCCGTCCTGGGGAAAAATGCTGGATCTGCAACAACTCGTTCTGAGTGCCGGAGGACGCGAGCGGACCGAGAAGGAATTTGCGCACCTGCTTGCCGCAGCAGGGTTTAAGCTGGAACGCGTGATCTCCACATCTTCGACGGCAAGCCTCATTGAGGCAATCCCCGTTGCGGAAGTCAGTTGATATCGTTGCTATGGCCCACGCGTCGCAGTTGCGCCTCATGTCAGCCGAAGAGGCAGGCAGCGGCTCGAACCGGCGGCCGCGGCCTTTGCCGCAACCGGTGCCGTCACCGAGTATTCGAGAGCCCCACTACGGGGCGCCAAATAGGCCGTCATCGAGTATCTCGTTGGAAGTCCAGCGAATGATGCCATCGCGGTCCAGCAAGGACTGACCGACTAGCAGACGTTGAAGGTTGAGGCGGTCTACCCCATGGCGTTCGAGAGCTTCGAGGGCCCGCAGCAGTTCAAGTTCAACACATCCGCCAGACTGGCAAAGTCAGCCTGATCTCTGTCCACTCTCACGGGCGCACTCTGCTAGGGTGTCAATTTTGCATGCCGATCCACACATAACCGAGCAGGTTGTCGCCCCCTCCGCATCCCGATAGACTAACCCTATCGTGCACAATAGGCTCCCTCTCGAGTCGGAAGGCCAACAAAATGGCCGAAGAGCGCTTTCGGCGAAAGCTCGCGGCAATCCTTGCGGCCGATGTGGCCGGCTACAGCCGAATGACCGAGACCGACGAGGAAGACACACTCAATCGGCTCAGGCGCCTTCGCACCCAAACCATCGAGCCTCTCATCGCTGAGCATCGCGGCCGCGTCGTGAAGCTGATGGGCGACGGCGCGCTGGTCGAGTTCGCAAGTGCGGTCGATGCCGTTCGCTGCGCTGTCGAAATCCAGGGCAGGGTGGCTGACCTCGACGCTGACACGCCAAGTGCGCGGCAGATCAGGTTCCGGATCGGCATTAACCTTGGCGACGTCGTCGTCGATGACGACGATCTGCTCGGCGACGGCGTGAACATCGCCTCTCGGCTAGAGCAGTTGGCCGAGCCTGGCGGCATCTGCATATCGGCCAAGGTGTTCGAAGAGGTTGGAAACAAGTTGGACCTGGTGTTCGAGGACATGGGCGAGCGCGAGGTCAAGAACATTGCCCGACCGGTCAGGGTCTATGGACTGAAGGTCTCGGCCGTTTCGCCGCTGGTCGACGTCTCGGCGCCGGTGGCCGGATTTGCCGGCCGGCCGGCGATTGCCGTCCTGCCGTTCGACAACATGAGCGGCGATCCCGCCCATGGGTTCTTCGTCGACGGACTGACCGAGGACCTCATCCTACGGCTATCGAGCTGGAAGTGGTTTCCGGTGATCGCGCGGAACTCGACCTTCGTCTTCAAGGGCCACGCGGTGGACATCCGCGACGTCGGCCGCAAGCTCGGTGCCCGCTACGTGGTCGAAGGCAGCGTCCGCAAGTCGGGCAACCGCATCCGGGTGACGGCGCAACTGATCGACGCCACCGATCACCGCCATGTCTGGGCCGAGCGCTACGATCGCGACCTCGCCGACACCTTCGCGGTCCAAGACGAGATCACCGACAGGATCGTTGGCGCGCTCGAGCCGGTCATCGGCGACGCCGAGCAGCATCGCGCCCGCGTCGGGCGCCCCGAAAATCTCGACGCCTGGGAGCTGTGCCAGCGTGCGTTCTGGCACTACTACCGCGTGAACCGGCAGGACCAGCAACTGGCCAAGGAATGGTTCCGCAAGTCGATCGCAATGGATCCTGAACTCGCCATGGCCTGGGGCGGTCTGTCGATCGCCTGCTACTACGACGTCGTGACCAGCTGGACGTCCGACGTCGGCGGCTCGATCGAAGAAATGCGGGCAGCGGGCCTGAGAGCCGTGGCGATCGGTGACCACGGTCACCTGGGCCGTTTCGGCCTGGGTTTCGCACATATCTACAGCCGCCAATATGACTCCGGCATTCGCGAAATGGAGCGGGGAATCGAAGAGAATCCGAGTTCCGCGCACGGATATTATCTATACAGTATGGCGCACATGTTTGCCGGGCACTCGGAGCGTGCTGTTGAGGGGGTGGGAAGGGCGCTGAGGCTGAGTCCGCGCGACTATCACATCGCGCAGCTGATTTCGGCGGCGACGATAGCTAACGTAGTGGCCGGCAACTATGAGCAGGCGATTATGTTCGGCGAGAATGCCACTGCTCGCGCACCCGAGCATCCGCTGGCGCACCGCAATCTGGCCGTTGCACTGGCAAGCTTGGGACGGATGGACGAGGCCAGGGCAGCGATTGGCAATTTCAAACGCCTGGTTCCGAGCTACTCGATCGAAACCTTCCGAAGAGCGATGCCGTTCAAGGACTCCAAGGACGCTGATGCGGTGATTGGTCCGTTGCGGAGGCTTGGAGTGCCGGAGAGTTCCTGACGCTGGCGGCAGGCATTGTCTACGACGAGCTGGAATGCTGCGGGAAAGGCTGAAGATCCCGCGCCCCAGACCAGCCGAACAGCGCCAAGCGGCCAGCTGAAAGACTAGAGCAATTCCAGGAAAAATGCGCAGCAGTTTTCCGTTTGGAGTTGCCTAAAAACAAATAGTTAGAGCTGTTCGGCGATTCTATCAAACGCTGAGCCGCCCTAGCACACGATAGATCGATCCTAAGGTGATTTCCGCCTGGCGGCGCTCCACGTTATTGCAAGACGTTCAAATTTGAGCTTTCGCGCTCATGCTTTGTCGAGAGTATCTCCCATAGTCTTTTATACCTTCTGCGCCCATGAGTTTTGGCCGTTTTGAAGCGCCCCTGGCGACGATTGACGACGAAATAGGAGAACGCAATGACCCGCACTCACGTTGAACGTCTTGCAGAGTTCAGGGAAATCCTGGTCGCGACTCGACGCGAAGGCGTCCGTAACGTGCACCATACCCGCGACGCGATGCGGGCAAGTGGCTTTCAGATCGGGGACAGCGATGGCTCCAGCTACGGTGCCCAGCTGAAGGCGCTCCAAGAACAAATCGAGGCGGTCGATCGCGCCATCGAAGACGAGAAACGGTTGGCCTTGGCTATCGAAGGGGAGGCTCAATCCCGCCGACCGACCAAGCCGAGAATCGTGAAGAGAGCATAGCGCCAACTGCGGCCGTTGGTGGCGCTGGGCTTCAAACTTATCGAGAGCTTCATCGATGCGCCCGAAGGCCGGCGCTGCGAGCGCATTGCGCGGGCCCATTTCGGTCATCGGCGGCCACCCACCTGATCAAGTGTTGGGCGCAATCCGACTCGACGAAAGGTTCACTCCTTCGCCGCTCCGGCCGCCTTCATATCCAGCAGGCCATAGCCGAAATCATTGTCCCGTCCTTTCGGCCCGAGATCCTTCGCGGTGGCGGCCAGCGCCTTCTCGATGTCGTCGGCCGAGCGGTCGGGCGCGGCGTGGATCAGGTTGGCGATGGCGCCGCTGACAATGGCTGCGGCGAAAGAGGTGCCGGTCACCACATCCGAGCCAGTGCCGCTCGGCGCCACCATCTCCACCCCTGGCGCCGAGATGAACACATAGGCGCCGCGATTGGCCTGCGCCATAAGCCCGTCCTTGGCGTCGGTGGCGGTCACCGCGATGACGCCGTCGAAGGCCGCCGGGTAGCCATAGGGCGCCTTCGGGCCGTTGTTGCCGGCCGCCGCGACCAGCACCATGCCGAGCGCGCGCGCATTGCGGCAGGCGGTGCCGAGCAGGTCGTTCTTCGGGCCGACGAAGCTCATGTTGATGATGCGCACGTCCTGTTCGGCGGCCCAGTCAAGCGCCGACAGGATGACATCCATGGTCGACTTGCCGCCTTCGAAGGCGCGCGCGTGATAAATCCTGGCGCCCGGCGCCATGCCTTCCAGCGCGCCGACGCCGGCGATCAGCCCGTCGACCGAAGTGCCGTGGTCGCGCTTCTCGATCGGCACTTTCGGCATGGCGTCGAACTGGTCGGCGATCACGCCTTTCAGTGCCGGGTTGGTGTCGTCGATGCCGGTGTCGATGACGGCGACGCGCACATTCTCGCCGCTGGCACTTTTGGCATCCAGCGCGATGCGGTCGAAGGCATAGTTGACGATGCCGGCGGCCTGCTGCAGCGAGTAGATGTGGTTCGGCTCGCGCCGCTGCGTGCGGCCGTCGGCGGCAAGCTGCGCCAGCACCACGCCGACCGGCCGTCCGTCGGGAATGCCGAAGCGCACCAGCGTGCCGCCGAGCAGCCGTGACTGGCGCTCTGAGCGCACCTGCAGGCCGAAGGCGGTGGCGATCTGCTGCACCGCGCCGGCATCGCCTTGCACCGTCACCAGCACCTCGTCGGGAACGAACTCGCCGCTGACCGCGCGCGGCGGCGCGGCCAAATTGAGACCCGTGGGCGGGGGACCGGGCGCTGGAGCTGGCGTGTTCGTTGGGCTGCTTGGTCGCGACCCTCCATTCGACGGATTTGAGGGCGCCGGACTTGCCGGGGAATTCGGAAACAGGTCGACGATCAGCGCAGGCATAAACACGGCAGCCGTGCCTGCGCCTGACTTGCTGCCATCGCTCTTGCCGCCGGCATTCTTGTCGCAATCGGCGCCGGCTGCCGTCGTGCGGTTCAGGCAGTCGACTTGCTTCTGCGAAAGGCTCGGATCGTTGGTCTGCGCAAAGGCGGGCGCGGCGACAAATGCCGCCGTCAGGATTGCCGCATGAAGAATGACCGCCTTAGCCGCCATCGACCGGTTTCCTTCCCTGCATCACAGCCTCCGCGAAAGGCTGGGCGGCAATAAGGCCGACGAGCTTGTCGTAGTCGGCCGCGTTGCTCGCCGGGATGGTCAGATGGAAGACGCCGTCGGCGGTCGGCCCGCTGGCTATCTTCAGCCCGTTCTGGCCGAGGAAGGCGGCGATGTCCGACATCCTGGCATCCGCCTTGAACTTCACCAGGGCGAAGGGCAGCTTCGCCAGGTCGTCCTCGGCGCCGGCGATCTCGAAGTCGTTGCCCTTGCCGCCGGGCTGCTCGAAGGACTGCACCACGACCAGCGCAAGCAGCGCCGCGGCCGCCGCCCAGGCCACGCCGGCGGGCATTGCCGTAAGCCGGCCGAAGATGCTCGCCAGCCATGACTGGCCGGCGGGCGCGCGCACCGGACCGGCCTCGGCGTCGAGCGCCCTGGCGAAGCGCGAGAGCGCATCCGCCGGCGGGCGAATCGCCTCGTTGGCGGCGGCGGTGCCGGAGAACTCGGCCTCCGCCTCGCCAAGGGCGGCCATCGCCGCCGGATCGGAGGCCAGCCATTCCTCGACGGCTTCCAGCTCGGCGCCTTCCAGCGAGCCGTTCAGGTAGAACGGCAGCAGCGTCTCCATCTCGTCGCGGCGCGACATTTTCTCAGCGGCGCTCATGGCCACCCCCTGTCGTAGCCGGCGGCCTTCAGCGCCTCGCCGAGTTTCTTGCGGGCGTAGAACATCCTCGTTTTGACCGTCGCGACCGGGATATTGAGCACCTCGCCGATCTCGGTCACCGACTGGCCGTGATAGTAGGCGAGGTCGATCACCGTGCGGTGTTCCTCCGGCAAGGCATCGACGAAGCGGCGCAAGGCGGCGGCCTTGTCTTCCTTCATGGTAACGATTTCCGGCGTGTCGGCGCTGTCGGGAACCTGCGCCGCGTCGTCGTCGTCGATCCAGTCTTCCTTCTTCTTGCGCAGCAGGGACAGCGCCTTGAAGCGCGCGATGCCGAGCAGCCAGGTCGAGACCTCGGAGCGGCCTTCGAAGCCCGGTGCCTGCCGCCACAGCTCGAGAAAGACCTCATTGGTGATATCGTCGGCCATCATTTCCGATCCCGTCTGGCGCGCCACGAAGCGGTAGATCCGCGCGTGGTGACGCATGAACAGGAGCCGCACGGCGGCCCGGTCGCCCTTCGCGACCCGGTCTACAAGCGCGCGATCGGTTTCCGTCGCCGCGTTCATGGCCGGTCGAGCCGCCTGGCTCCTCGTGGCTCTGTCGCTGATCGGTCCAAAAAGGTTCATCCTCCGCCAAGGAATTTTCGGAAGCTAACCGAAGAAAGGGGAGGTTGCCAGTAGGCAGCGCCTCTCCTTCTCCCCTTGTGGGAGAAGGTGGATCGGCGCGCAGCGCCGAGACGGATGAGGGGTGTTCCAGCGGAGTGGGGCGTCGGCGTTCCCTGGAGCACCCCTCATCCGTCGCCTTCGGCGACACCTTCTCCCCTTGTGGGCCTGTTGCGCAGTTAGCGCGGACAGACCCGCGAGGCGGTTTGGCCGTGAGGTCTCGCTCATTTTTGGCTTTTGGGGTGGAGTTTGATGGTGGCGGGCGGCCTTAGGCTGGAGGCTAGGCGCACCTATCCTGTGATTGCCGCCCATCGGCGCATGTTGAAAGCGATCGCGGCAAGTGTCACCTGGGCTGCGGCCTTGGCCAGTCCGACATAGCGGATTGTGGTCAGTTTCATGCGGTTCTTAAGCGTGGCGAAGGTCGTCTCCACCGCCGCCCGCCGTCGTGCGATCAGGCGATTGTAGCGCTTGAGCCGCTCGGGCAGCGAATGGTGCTTATTGGGGCGGCGGGCAATGCGCGGCTTCCTGCCCTCGGCCTTGAGCCGAGCACGCCGGGCATGCGTGTCATAGGCGGCATCCGCCCACACCGTCTTCTCGTCGCCTCGGATCAAGTGATCGGCCATTACCGTGTCGTTGACGTTGGCCGGCGTGGTGATCACCGTGCGGATCAGACCAGAGCCCTCGTCGACCCCAACATGGGCCTTGTAGCCGAAGGTAAAGCCGCCCTTGCCCCGCCGCACGGGACGGGCATCGGCATCCTTCGAGGGCCGCTCGGCTGTCGGCGGCGCCGAGACCGCATCGATCAGCGTCGCATCCAGCATCGTGCCGCGCTTCAGGATTACGCCGACCTTCTCCAACTGCCGGTCCAGTTCGCCAAACAGCCTTTCCATCAGCCCTTCGCCGACAAGCAGGTTGCGGAAGCGCGACAGCACTGAGTGATCGGGAATGCTCTCCTCAAGGCCAAGCCCGACAAAGCGCCGGAACGACAGCCGGTCGCCCAGCGCTTCCTCGAGTTCGCGATCCGATAGCCCATAGAGCGATTGCAGCAGCAGTGCTTTGAACAGAACCAGCGGAGGCCAAGCCGCACGTCCCGGGCCGCCATCGCGTAGCGGGTTGAGCAGCTTCTCGAAGCGATACCACTTCACCAGACCGGACAGCCGATCGAGCGGCGAGGATCCACCAGCAAGCTTCTGGCCCAGAAATGCTTCCGCCAGGCTCAACTGACCCGTCCGCTTCACCGCCATCGCGATTCCCTCCGAGTTCCAACTCAGAGAATCACAACCAGCCAATTACGCAACAGGCCCACAAGGGGAGAAGGGGACGGCACTTCACTCCAAAAACACCGTCGCCTTCATCGTCTCGGGTATCGCCACACCGAGCCGGCTCAGCACCGTCGGCGCGAGCTGCAGCTGGTCGAGCAGCGTGTCGGCTTCGGGGCCTTTGGCCGGGCCGAAATAATAGAGCGCGAAATCCTGCATCTCGTCGTCGTGTCCGCCGTGATGGCCGCGGTCGGTCTGGCCGTGGTCGGCGGTGACGATCACTTCATAGCCGGCTTCGCGCCAGCCGGGCAGGAAGGCGGCGAGCATGCCGTCCATCACGTAGCAGGCATGATCCATCTCGTGACAGTCGTGGCCGAAGCGATGGCCCATCGAGTCCAGCGTGCAGGTGTGCAGGATGCCGTAGTCGATGCCGTGGCGCCGCGTCAGCATCGTCAGCGTCGCGAACAGGTCGACGTCGCTCGGCGTCATCTGGTTCTTGAGATTGTAACCGGTCATGGTGTGGAAGCGGCCATGCGTGATCGGTCCGCCGGGCTCGTCGAATTCCATGTCCTCGACCAGGTCGAACGGATGGGAGCGGAAGAACTCCGACCAGTAGGAGTGGGTCACAGCGCCGGTCTTGCCGCCGGCCTTGCTGACCTCGGAGAAGATATCGGGCTGCTCGACCCGGAACCGGTTCTCGTTCGACAGGATGCCGTGCACCTGCGGCGTGACCCCGGTGTGGATCGAGGCGTAGCAGCAGGCCGAGGTCGACGGCAGCACGGAACGCATCTTCCACACCTGCGCTTCGCCGGACTGCGCCCAGCCTTCGAGATTGCCCATCAGCCGGCGCCAGTTGCGGTAGGGCACGCCGTCAAGGATGATGAGCAGCAGTTTGGATCTGAGCGCCACGGCGGCTCCATGCGGTCCTTGGGGAGAGGTCAGCATCGAAGGCTTGGCCAATCGGCCAGCCTCATGGACGCTGCAGGAAGAGGAAGCCAGCCTCAGTTCCCGGCGCTCTCCATGCGCCGGCCTGCGATCGCCTTCTCCAACCAGCCGATCTCCATTTCGGGCACGGATGACAACAGAAGGTCGGTGTAGGCGTCGAAGGGTGGCGTCAGCACCTTGCTCTTGGCGCCGTAGCGGACAACCTCGCCGCGATACATCACCGCGATCGAATCGGCGATCGACTTCACGGTCGCGAGGTCGTGGGTGATGAACAGATACGCGACCTTCTCGACCTGCTGCAGGTTGAGCAGCAGCTTGAGGATGCCGTTGGCGACCAGCGGGTCGAGCGCCGACGTCACCTCGTCGCAGATGATCAGCTTCGGCTTGGCGGCGAGCGAGCGGGCGATGCACACGCGCTGCTTCTGGCCGCCGGAAAGCTCGGCCGGATAGCGGTCGATGAAGCCCTTGCCCATCTCGATCTCGTCGAGCAGCTCTGCAACGCGCTTGTCGCGCTCGCGGCCCCTCATGCCGAAATAGAACTCCAGCGGCCTGCCAATGATGGTGCCCACCGTCTGGCGCGGGTTCATCGCCACATCCGCCATCTGGTAGATCATCTGCAGCTGGCGCAGGTCCTCCTTCGGCCGGTCGGAAAGCCTGTTGCCGAGCGTGCGGCCGTCGAAGACGACGCTTCCCTGCTCCGGCGGCAACAGTCCGGTGATGGCGCGCGCCAGCGTCGACTTGCCGGAGCCGCTCTCGCCGACGACGGCAAGCGTCTGGCCAGGATGGATGTCGACCGAGACGTTCTTCAGCACCTTGACGTGGCCGCCGCCATAGGCGGCCGTCACGTTCTTCACCGACAGCATCGGCGTCGTGCCGGGCTGCTGCTCCTTGTGCTCGATCTCATGCACCGAGACCAGCGCGTTGGTGTATTCCTGGCGTGGCTCCTTGATGATCTGGCGGGTGCCGCCCCATTCGACCAAGCGGCCGTGGCGCAGCACCATGATCTCGTCCGACACCTGCGCCACGACGGCGAGGTCGTGGGTGATGTATAGAGCCGCCACATGCGTGTCGCGGATGGCGTCCTTGATCGCCGCCAGCACGTCGATCTGCGTCGTCACGTCGAGAGCGGTGGTCGGCTCGTCGAAGACGATCAGATCCGGCTCCGAGCACAGCGCCATCGCCGTCATCACGCGCTGCAGCTGGCCGCCGGAGACCTGGTGCGGGAAACGCTCGCCGATGGTTTCGGGGTTGGGCAGGCTGAGCTTCTTGAACAACGCTACGGCGCGTTTCTCGGCCTCGGCCCGGGTGGCGGTGCCATGCAGGAGCGAAGCTTCCACCACCTGGTCCATCAGCCGGTGCGCCGGATTGAAGGCCGCCGCCGCCGACTGCGCGACATAGCAGACCTCGCGGCCGCGCAATTTGCGAAAACCTTCCTTGCCGCCTTTCAGGATGTCGCGGCCGTTGAGGATGACCTCGCCGCCGGTGATGCGCACGCCGCCGCGGCCGTAGCCCATGGACGACAGCCCGATCGTCGACTTGCCGGCGCCCGATTCGCCGATCAGCCCGAGCACCCTGCCCTTTTCCAGGGTCAGCGACACGTCGTGCACAAGCGTGATCGTCTTCGGCGCTTCGCCGGGCGGATAGACCGTCGCTTCGATGCGCAGATTGCGGATGTCGAGAAGCAGTCCGGATTTCGCTTTGCTGTCAGCCATCAGCCGCGTCCTCCCTTCAGGCTCGTCGTGCGGTTGAGCACCCAGTCGGCGACGAGGTTGACCGAGATCGCCAGTGCCGCGATCGCCGCCGCCGGGATGAGCGCGGCCCCGATGCCAAAGACGATGCCGTCCTTGTTCTCCTTCACCATGCCGCCCCAGTCGGCATCCGGCGGCTGCACGCCGAGACCGAGGAAGGACAGCGTCGACAGGAACAGCACGGCATAGATGAAGCGCAGGCCGAGTTCCGAGACCAGCGGCGACAGCGCATTGGGCAGGATCTCGCGGAAGATGATCCAGCCGCTGCCCTCGCCACGCAGTTTCGCCGCCTCGACATAGTCCATGACGTTGATGTCGACGGCGACCGCGCGCGACAGGCGATAGACGCGGGTCGAATCGAGGATGCCCATCACCAGGATCAGCGTCACCAGGTTGGAAGGCAGCACCGAGAGCACGACGAGGGCCATGATCAGCGTCGGTATCGACATCAGGAGGTCGACGAGGCGCGACAGGATTGTGTCGTACCAGCCGCCGAACACCGCGGCCGAGAAGCCCAGGATGGCGCCGAGCGAGAAGGACAGCGCCGTGGCCAGCACGGCGATGAACAGCGTGATGCGGGCGCCGTAGATCATGCGCGAGAGCAGGTCGCGCCCGAGATTGTCGGTGCCCAGCCAATGCGCAGCCGACATCGGTTCCCAAGGGGTATCGCTGACGATCTCGGCATTGCCGTGCGGCGCGATCCATGGTGCGAAGAGCGCCGCCACCACGAACAGGGTGGTCAGCACCAGGCCGATCAGTGCGGGGATGGGAATGCGTCTGATATCCAGCATTTCCGCTCCGCTCACTTAGGATGCCTGAGCCGCGGATTGGCGACGATCGCCGCAATGTCCGCGATGATGTTGAGGCTGATATAGACGGCGGCGAAGATCAGGCCGACCGCCTGCACGACGGGAACGTCGCGCTTGGTGACGTGGTCGACGAGATACTGGCCCATGCCGGGATAGACGAAGATCACCTCGACCACGACGACGCCCACCACCAGATAGGCAAGGTTGAGCATGACGACGTTGATGATAGGCGCGATCGCATTCGGGAAAGCATGCTTGCGGATGACGGCAAAGGCGGAAAGGCCCTTGAGCTCGGCCGTCTCGACATAGGCCGACTGCATGACGTTGAGGATCGCCGCGCGCGTCATGCGCATCATGTGGGCGAGCACCACCAGGGTCAGGGCCGCCGCCGGCAGGGCGATCGCCTGTATGCGTTCCCCGGGGGGCATCCCTTCATAGACGGTGGAGATGGCGGGAAACCATTGATGCTGAACCGCGAAGTAGAAGACCAGCAGGTAGCCGATGAAGAACTCCGGGAACGAGGTCGAGGCCAGCGCCAGGCCGGAGATCAGCTTGTCGATCCAGCCATTGCGGTAGCGCACGGCGATGAGGCCGAGCGTGATCGCCAGCGGAATGGCGACGATTGCCGCCCAGAAGGCCAGAAACAGCGTGTTCCAAAGCCGATCCTTGATCGATGTCGCGATGTCCTGCCCGCTCGACATGGCGGTGCCGAGGTCGCCGGTGAGCACGCCGCCCAGCCAGTGGAAGTAGCGGATATAGGCAGGCTGGTTGAGCCCGAGCTGCTCGCGCAGATTGGCGAGCGACTCCGGCGTCGCCGATTGTCCGAGTATGGCTTGCGCGACGTCGCCGGGCAGGATCTGGGTGCCGGCGAAGATCAGGACCGAAACGGCCAGTAGAAGGAGGATGCCCAGCGCAATGCGCTGGGCCATCAGTTTCACGATGGGTGAGGACATCTCCGCAAGGCCGTGCTCAGGCTTCGAGCCAGCACTTCGCCAGCGCGTAGCCGTTGCAAAGCTCCTGATGCGGATCGTCCACCCAGCCTGCGACCTTGGCGCCGGTGGCGTCGATGAACTGATTGAACATCGGCAGGATCAGGCCGCCCTCGTCGCGCACCATGACGGCCATGTCGTGGTACATCTGCTTACGCTTGGCCTCGTCGAGCTCGGCGCGCGCGGCAAGCACCATCTTGTCGAAGTCCGGGCGCTTGAAACGCGTGTCGTTCCAGTCGGCCGACGACAGGTAGGCGGTCGAGTACATCTGGTCCTGGGTCGAGCGGCCGCCCCAGTAGGAGGCGCAGAAGGGCTGCTTGTTCCAGACCTCGTTCCAGTAGCCGTCGCCCGGCTCGCGCTTGATCTCCAGCTTGATGCCGGCCTTGGCCGCGCTCTGCTGATAGAGCTGCGCGGCATCGACGGCGCCGGGGAAGGCGACATCGGAGGTTCTGAGCAGGATCGAGCCGTCATGGCCCGACTTCTTGTAGTGGAACTTGGCCTTGTCGGGATCGTATTTGCGCTGCTCGATCTCGGTGAACAGCGGGTAGGACGCATTGATCGGGAAGTCGTTGCCGAGCGAGCCGTAGCCGCGCAGCACCTTGTTCAGCATCTCCTCGCGGTTGATCGCCAGCTTGAGCGCCATCCTGAGGTCGTTGTTGTCGAACGGCGCCGTGTTGCAATGCATGATGAACACGTAGTGGCCGGGACCGGAGTGGTTGCGGATGGTGACGCCCGGCACGCGCTTGATCAGGTCGACGATCTTCGGCTCGACGCGGTTGATCATGTTGACCTGGCCGCCCTGCAGGGCCGCCGTGCGCGCCGTCGCGTCGTTGATGACGACGACTTCGACCTGGTCGGCATGGCCCATCTTGTCGCCTTGCCAGTAATTGGCGAAGCGCTCGCCGACATGGCGCACGCCGGGCTCGTTGACCTTGACCTTGTACGGACCGGCGCTGATGCCGGCGTCGGGCTTGTCCTTGCCGCCGTTCGGCTGGACGATCAGGTGATAGTCGCTGAGCAGGTAGGGAAGGTCGGCATTCGGCTCCTTCAGCGTCAGCACGACTTCCTTGCCGCTGGCCTTGATGGTGTCGATGCCCTTCATGTAGCCCAGCGCGCCGGACTTCGACTTTTCGTCCGAATGGCGCTCCAGCGTGGCGGCGACGTCCTCGGCGGTCACCGTCTTGCCGTTGTGGAATTCGATGCCGTCGCGGATCTTCAGCGTCCAGGTCTTCGCATCATCCGAAGCGCCGATCTCCTCGGCGATGCGGTTCTCGAGCTTGCCGTCGGGGGAGAGCTCGACGATCATTTCGCCCCAGCATTTGCCGAAGGCGAACGGCACCTGCGTCATCATCAGCGCCGGATCGAGGCTGTTGGTGGATTCACCGCCGACCAGGCCGGCCTTCAGCGTGCCGCCCTTGACCGGGCCGGCGGCGCGGGCTGCGCTGGAAAGCAGCGAATTGGCGAAGGGAGCGGAGATGCCGAGCGCGGCGGCGCGGCCGAGAAAATCGCGGCGGCTGAGCTTGCCGGCGGCGACACGGCGGCTGAGATAGTCCAGTTCGTTAGACATTGTAGGGTTCCTCACTCTGATGGTTCGACCTTACGGTCGTTTCTCGTTTCTTGAGGAGGATAATGACCGTAAGGGAAAGCGACAAGCAAGACCGAATGCGACATGCCGTGGCGTAAATGACGCGTCGCAATTGGACCAATCCTGCCAGCGCTCACACGAGGGCGCGCGGAATCGCCTGCTTGAAATCGCGCTCAAACACCAGTTTCTCCCCCTCATAGGCCTCGATTCTGGCGCTGAGGACGAAGTTTTGTGCGTCTGAGCGCATGTTGGCGAAGGTTTCGGTCCGCACCGACCATCCATTCCGCGACAATGTCTGCGTCCAGTGCGTGCTGCCCGTCGCCGATTGCGGGTCGTCCGGATGGATCGCCCAGATCTCGCGGACGATGCTGCCATGGACGAGGTCATGCTCGAGGTCGCGCGCCTCGCCGAAATCGTCCGTTACGGAAAGCGTGACCAAGCCGGTCTTTTCGTTGCGGTCGACATGGCGTTCGGAATTGGCGGCACGGACAACCTTCGTCGCCCAGGGCGAGGCGGCCTCCGGCAAAGGGAAGGTGGCCTCGTCGCCTGTTGCCGCCGGGCGCAGCGGCAGCATCAGCGTCGCGGCCGACAGGTCCAACTGGACCGGCTCCGGCGACGGCCAGATCATCGGCCAGTAAGCGCTGGACACGGCAATCCGCAGCCGGTGTCCTGATGGCACCCGGTAGGCGCATTGGTCGAGCACGACCCGCGCCGAAACGCTCTCTCCCGGCACCAGCGCCTCAGGGAACTCATGCGAATTGCGATGCGTCAGGTTGAGCACGCCGTAGGAGATCAGTTCCGAGGCGCCGTCCGGGTGGACGTCGCACAGCCGCACCACGATGTTCGCTTGCCGGAGATCGGAGGCGACCCGGACCAGAACCTCCGGCGCGCCGACGATGTCGATCGCCTCGCCGAGCGGCGGCTGGTCGAAGCACACCGACAGGGCGTCGTCGGGGCGCTGGTCACCTGGCAGTTCCGGACCGAAGGTGAAGGGAAAATACTCGCCGCCGGCGAGGCCGCAGCTTTGCGGCGAGGCTACGATGGCGGGTTCCTTGCCTTCGGGGATCAGTTCGATCGTTTGTATCTTGATGTTAGGCGACGGCCAGTCCTGTTCCGCGATCCAGCGACCCGGCCGCTCGGGATGCCAGCGCGCAGGGCGCACGCTGTCCATCACATAGGCGCGATAGGCTGGGTCGGCCTCGACGCCGGTCTCAGCGCCTTTCAGCCAGCGGTCCCACCAGCGCAGCGCCTCCTGCAGGAAGCCGATGGCTGGATTGGGTGCCGCGTAGTGGGGGTATTTGTGGATCCATGGGCCGACGATACCCTTGACCGGCGACTGGATGTTGGTGACAAGGTTGGAGATCGTATTGCGGTAGCCGTCATGCCAGCCGCCGATCGATAGCACCGCCGCCTGAACAGCGGAAAAATCCTCGCAGATCGAGCCGCGCTTCCAATAGGCGTCGCGGTGCTGATGGCCGAGCCACAGCGGCGCGAGAAAAGGCTGGTTCTCCAGCCGGGTCAGCCAAAGGTCGCGCCACCTGTCGTTGCCTACGAAGAGCGGATCCGGCGGCCGCGACGAATAGGAGAGCATCGTCGAGGCCCAGCCGAAATTTTCCAGGAGCAGGCAGCCGCCCTTGTAGTGGATGTCGTCGGCATAGCGGTCGACGGTCGAACACAGGCTGATCACCGCCTTCAGCGCCGGCGGCTGCTTGGCCGCCACCTGCAGGCAGTTGAAGCCGCCCCAGGAAATGCCCATCATACCGACATTGCCGTTGCACCAGGGCTGGCTGGCCGCCCAGGCGATGACGTCGCAGGCATCCTGCAGTTCCTGCTCCGAATATTCGTCGTCCATCAGCCCTTCGGAATCGCCGTTGCCGCGCATGTCGACGCGGATCGAGGCATAGCCGTGGCCGGCGAAATAGGGATGCGTCAGCTGATCGCGGAAGATGGTGCCGTCGCGCTTGCGGTAGGGCAGGTGCTCGAGGATCGCCGGCACCGGATCGTCAGTCGCGTCTTCCGGCATCCAGATGCGCGCCGACAGCCGGCAGCCGTCAGGCATGACGATGCCGATTACCGGAAATTCGACTACTTTGCGGGGGAATTCGGTGACGATTTTCATGGCAGGGCACATGATGGAACCGCCGGCAGGGCGTCGTGGGCCAGCCGGCGAAATCGGCTGGTCAATAAGCGTCAGCTCAGGGGAATGTCGTTGTCGCCCTTGCTCGCCTGGTATGTGCCTGACAGCTCGTCATAGCGCGCGGAGATCTTGCCGATGCGCGCCTCCAGCCGCGTGCGCTCCGTCTCGGGCAGGGAGCGCACCAGCCGGCGTATGGAAAAGCTCTTCCAGTAGGCGTTCTCGGCGTTGTAGCCGCCGGGGTCGAGGGTGAAGACCTCCTTCAGGATCTTCAGGTCATGCGGGATGGCAAAACTGTCGCGCGAATCCTCGTGGCTGAAGAGGTAGTAGAAATTGTCGAAGCCGGTCCAGGTGATCGCCGACAGGCAGAGCGAGCAGGGCTCGTGCGTCGCCAGGAACAGCGCATCCTCGGTGTCGACGCGCTCGGCCTTCGGCATCTCGTAGAAACGCTTCAGGCAATGCACCTCGCCATGCCAGAGCGGATTTTCGATCTCGTTGTTGGTCTCGGCGAGCACCAGCGAGCGGTCGTCTTTCCTGAGTATGGCGGCGCCGAACAGCTTGTTGCCGTGAGCAACGCCTTCGGCGGTCTTCGGCACGATGTCATGCTCGATCACGTCGAGCAGGCGGTCGATCAGCGAAATGTCGGTCATGGGAAATCGAAAACCCTTAGGGAAGGTGGATTTCGTAGGGGTGCGAGAAATGACACTCCTCGAGGTTGGAGCCGTCGCCGCCGCGGTCGACGATGAGAAAATCCTGTTCCTCGCCGATCGGCGTCAAAACGCCGTGCCAGAGGTTGCGGCGATAGTTGATGCCCTGCCCGGGCGCGGTGATGAAGGCATGCGGCTCGCCCGGCCCGTCCTTGGTGTCATGGCAGACGACGACCAGGAACGGGCGCGGCGACAGCGGTATGAAGGCCTGGCTGCCGAGCGGATGGCGCTCGACCATGGTGAGCTTCAGCGGCATCTCGTAGGGCGTGCCGCGTACCATCGAGATCAGCACCTTTGCGTTCGGCCCGGTCGCCTCGGCTGTGGCGAGGTCGTGGTAGCGCATCGCCTTGCCGCCGTTGATCGGGTAGCGGTTGTCGCCGCCCATGTCGATGACGTCGCCGAACGGCGCGAAGTTTTCGCGCGTCAGCGGCTGGGCGACGATGCGGGTCACCGCGCGCGACCGCCGAGGGCGCCGCCAAGCTTGGCGTGCCGGTTGACGTCCTTGTAGAGCAGGTAGCGGAAGTTGCCCGGGCCGCCGGCATAGCAGGCCTGCGGGCAGAAGGCGCGCAGCCACATGAAGTCGCCTGCCTCGACCTCGACCCAGTCCTGGTTGAGGCGATAGACGGCCTTGCCCTCGAGCACATAAAGCCCGTGTTCCATGACATGCGTCTCGGCGAAGGGAATGACGGCGCCGGGCTTGAGCGTGACGATGGTGACATGCATGTCGTGGCTGAGGTCGGCCGGGTCGACGAAGCGCGTCGTCGCCCAGCGTCCCTCGGTGCCGGGCATCGGACTCGGCTCGATCTGCTGCTCATTGGTGAAGAAGGCTTCCGGTACGTCGAGGCCGTCCACCGCCTCATAGACCTTGCGGATCCAGTGGAAGCGGACGGCGTCGCCGCTCTCGTTGCGCGCCGTCCAGCCGCTGGATGGCGGCAGGAAGGCGAAGCCGCCGGGGGCAAGCACATGCTTCTTGCCGGCGAGCGAGACGGTGATCTCGCCCTCGACCACGAACAAAACGCCCTCGGCTTCGGCGTCGAGCTCGGGCCGGTCGCTGCCGCCGCCGGGCAGGACCTCGACGATGTATTGCGAAAACGTCTCGGCGAAGCCGGAGAGCGGCCTGGCGATGATCCATGCCCTCGTCTTGTCCCAGAACGGCAGCGGGCTGGTGACGATGTCCTGCATCACCCCCTTGGGGATGACGGCATAGGCTTCGGTGAAGACGGCGCGGCCGGTCAAAAGCTCGGTCTGGCCGGGATGGCCGCCATGCGGCGCATAGTAGGTTCGCTCGGCCATTTTCATCATATCCATGTGCGTTGAAGCCTATTGTGGAAGCATGTCTTTCAGCCGAAGCAGCGCGATGCGCTCGACCTGTCTGCAGGCGGTCTCGAACTCGACGCCGCGGCTATTGCCGATGCGCGCCTCGAACTCCGCCAGGATCTGATCCTTGGTCTTGCCCTTGACCGCGATGATGAAGGGGAAGCCGAAGGTGGTGACGTAGGCGGCGTTGAGCTTCGAGAACAGCTCGCGCTCCTTGTCGGTCAGCGCGTCGAGCCCGGCCGAAGCCTGTTCCTTGGCCGATTCCGGCGTCAGCCGCCTGGCCGCCGCCAGCTTGCCGGCAAGATCGGGATGGGCGTTGAGCACGGAAAGCCGCTCGGCCTCGGTCGCTGCGCGGAAGACGCGGCAGAGCGCATTGTGCAGGCCGCCGGCGCTGTCATGCGCCGGACCGAGCTCCAGTTCGTAGGCGCGCTCGGCGATCCACGGCGAGTGCTCGAAGACGCCGCCGAAGGCATGCACGAAGGCTTCGAACTCCATCCGTGACGGGCGCAGCGCCGGCGCCTGGTAAGGATGCGTCTCCCGCCAATGCCTGGCGATGTCGATGCGCCGGGTCAGCCACACCTTGTCGTGCGACTTCACATAGTCGACAAAGCGCTTCAGCGCCGCGACGCGGCCCGGACGGCCGACCAGCCGGCAATGCAGGCCGATATTCATCATGCGCGGCCGCCCAGCCTTGCCCTCGGCGTAGAGCGTGTCGAAACTGTCCTTCAGATAGGCGAAGAACTGGTCGCCCGAATTGAAGCCCTGTGGCGTGGCGAAGCGCATGTCGTTGGCGTCGAGCGTGTAAGGGATGATGAGCTGCGGCTTCTCCAGCCCGTCGCGGTCGAACCAGTAGGGCAGCTCGTCGTCATATGTATCGGAGACGTAGTCGAAGCCGCCTTCCTCGGCGACGAGCCGCACCGTGTTGACCGAAGTGCGGCCGGTGTACCAGCCGGTCGGCCGCGCGCCGGTCACTTCGTAGTGCAGCCGGATCGTCTCCTCGAGGTCGCGCTTCTCGTCCTCAGGCGTGTGGTCGCGATAGTCGATCCACTTCAGCCCGTGCGAGGCGATCTCCCAGCCGGCCTCCTGCATCGCCGCGACCTGGTCGGGCGAGCGCGCCAGCGCTGTGGCGACGCCGTAGCAGGTCACTGGCACCTGGGCTTCGGTGAACAGCCGGTACAGCCGCCAGAAGCCTGCCCGGGCGCCATATTCGTAAATCGATTCCATGTTCCAGTGGCGCTTGCCGACCCACGGTGCAGCGCCGACGATCTCGGACAGGAAGGCTTCGGAAGCCCTGTCGCCGTGCAGCACGCAGTTCTCGCCGCCTTCCTCGTAGTTGACGACGAACTGCACCGCGACATGTGCGCCGCCGGGCCATTTCGGGTCTGGTGGATTGGTCCCGTAACCGCGCATGTCCCGTTCGTAACGCATGGTCGCTCCTGCCCGACAATTGAAATGAAGATATCGAAAGGAGTGCTCCAGCATTCCCCCGAAAATTTTTGAAAGTGCTTTTTGCCGCACTCCGCTCGACCGGGACTTATGCATCGCCTTTAATTGGCGCACAATTGACCTGAAAACGTTGGACTGTACCGGCCGTTGGGTTCGTACAGCAAATGGGAGGCGGCCAGTGGCAGAAACGTTGAAAGCCGATGGCGGGCGTCTGACGACCCATGTGCTCGACACCGCGACCGGCAGGCCGGCAAAGGGCCTGTCGATCGAGCTTTTCCGCGTCGAGCGGCAAGGCCGCACCCACCTCAAGACCGTCACCACCAATGGTGACGGCCGCTGCAACGCGCCGCTGCTTGCCGGCGCCGATTTCCGCACCGGCGAATATGAGCTGGTCTTCGCCGCCGGCGACTATCTGCGCGGGCAGGGCATCAGCCTGCCGCAGCCTGCTTTCCTCGACATCGTGCCGATCCGCTTCGGCATGGCGGAGGAACGCCACTATCATGTGCCGCTCTTGATTTCGCCTTACGGCTACTCGACCTATCGCGGGAGCTGAGCCATGGTTGAGACCCGCAACGAGATCCGCTTCATCCTCAACGGCGCCGACGTCGCGCTGGCCGACATCGCGCCCGATGCGACCCTGCTCGACTGGCTCAGGCTCAATCGCTCGCTGCGCGGCACCAAGGAAGGCTGCGCCGAGGGCGATTGCGGCGCCTGCACGGTGCTGGTCGGCAAGCTCTCCGCCGAAGGCCTGGTCTATGAAGGCGTCAACGCCTGCATACGCTTCATGGGTTCGCTCGACGGCACCCATGTGGTCACCGTCGAGCATCTGCGCGGCGACGGAGAAAACCTGCACCCGGTGCAGCAGGCGATGGTCGATTTCCACGGCTCGCAATGCGGCTTCTGCACACCGGGCTTCGTCATGTCGCTCTACGCTCTCTGGATGAAGACGCCCAACCCCTCCGACGCGGCGATCGAAAAGGCGCTGCAGGGCAATCTCTGCCGCTGCACCGGCTACGAGGCGATCATGCGCGCGGCGCGGGCCATTTCGAGCTACGGCAAGGCGGCCAAGGATCCGCTGGCGGTGGAGCGCAAGGATATCATCGCCCGCCTGGAAGCGCTGCGCGATGGCGCGCGGGTGGAGGTCGGTTCGGGCAAGCAGCGGCTGATCGTGCCTGCTGATGTCGACGATTTCGCCGCCCTGCTCGAGAAGGAGCCGGGCGCCACGATCGTTGCCGGCTCGACCGATGTCGGCCTGTGGGTCACCAAGCATATGCGCGACATTGCGCCGGCGGTCTTCATCGGCGGGCTCGACGGCCTGCGCTCGATGTCGGAGGCCGATGGGGTCATCACGATCGGCGCCGGCGTCACCTACACCGAGGCCTTCGAGACTCTATCCAGGCGCATCCCCGCATTGGGTCCGCTGGTCGACCGCATCGGCGGCGAGCAGGTGCGCAACATGGGCACCATCGGCGGCAACGTCGCCAACGGCTCGCCCATCGGCGACACGCCGCCGCCGTTCATCGCGCTGGGAGCGCGGCTGACGCTGCGCAAGGGCGAGGCGCGCCGCACGGTCCCGCTCGAAACCTTCTTCATCGCCTATGGCAAGCAGGACCGGCAGCCCGGCGAGTTCGTCGAGGCGGTGCATGTGCCGGTGCCGGCAAAGGGCACGAAGTTTGCCGTCTACAAGGTCACCAAGCGCCGCGACGAGGACATCACCGCGACCCTCGGCGCCTTCTGTCTGACCCTGGCCAGGGACGGCACCGTGGCCGACATCCGCATCGCCTATGGCGGCATGGCGCCGACGCCGAAGCGAGCCGCGGCGGTCGAGAAGGCGCTGATCGGCAAGGCCTGGACGGAGGAAACCGTGGAGGCCGCGATGGCCGAATATGCCAGCGACTTCACGCCGATAACCGACATGCGGGCGACCGCCGAATACCGGGCGCTGGCGGCAAAGAACCTTTTGCTGCGCTTCCACGTCGAAACCACCGGCACCAGGGCGCCGTTCCAGGTGTCACGCAACGAGGCGGCCTGATGACCAAGCACGTCCCCAACCTCAAGGCGCAAAAGATCTCTGGCGGCGTCGCCAGCGACCAGCGGCACGATTCCGCGCACAAGCATGTCAGCGGCACCGCGGTCTATATCGACGACATGCCGGAACCGGCCGGCACGCTGCATGGCTGCCTCGGCCTTTCCACCGCAACGCATGCCACCATCACCGGGATGGACCTGTCGGCCGTGCGCGCTGCTCCGGGCGTCGTCGACGTGCTGACGGCGAAGGACGTGCCCGGCGAGAACGACATTTCGCCCACCGGCCGCCATGACGAGCCGGTGCTTGCCGACGGCAAGGTGGAGTTCTACGGCCAGCCGATCTTCTGCGTCATTGCCGAGACGCGCGAGGAGGCCCGCCGCGCCACCAGGCTGGCCAAGGTCCAATACAAGGAACTGCCCTTCGTCACCGACGTCGGTGCGCTCGACCCGAATAAGGATAAGCTTGTCACGCCGCCGCTAACCCTTAAGCGCGGCGATGCCGCTGCCGCGATCAAGGCAGCGCCCCGCAAGCTCAAGGGCAAGATGCGCGTCGGGGGCCAGGAGCATTTCTATCTCGAAGGCCACATCGCCATGGCCATTCCGGGCGAGGACCAGGACGTCACCATCTATTCCTCGACCCAGCATCCGAGCGAAGTCCAGCATATGGTGAGTCACGCGCTCGGCGTGCCGAGCAATGCCGTCATGGTGGAAATCCGCCGCATGGGCGGCGGCTTCGGCGGCAAGGAAACGCAGGGCAACCAGTTTGCCGCGCTCGCTGCCATCGCTGCCAAGCGTCATCATCGCGCGGTCAAGATCCGGCCCGACCGCGACGACGACATGACCGCCACCGGCAAGCGGCACGATTTTCTCATCGACTATGAGGTCGGCTTCGACGATGACGGCAACATCCTCGGCGTCGACTTCATGTTCGCGGCGCGCTGCGGCTTTTCCTCGGACCTCTCCGGCCCGGTGACAGACCGCGCGCTGTTCCATTGCGACAACACCTATTTCTGGCCGACGGTGCATGCGCAGTCGGCGCCGCTCTATACCAACACCGTGTCGAACACCGCCTTCCGCGGCTTCGGCGGCCCGCAAGGCATGGTCGGGGCCGAGCGCATCATCGACGAAGTGGCCTTTGCTGTCGGCAAGGACCCGCTCGAGATCCGCAAGAAGAATTTCTACGGCACGTCCGACAGGAACATCACGCCCTATCACCAGACGGTGGAGGACAACGTCATCCACCGCATCATCGCCGAACTGGAAGCGAGCTCGAACTATGCGCGGCGCCGGCGCGAGATCAGCGCCTTCAACAACAACAGCCGCTTCATCAAGCGCGGGCTGGCGCTGACGCCGGTCAAGTTCGGCATCTCATTCACCGCCACGCACTACAACCAGGCAGGCGCCCTGGTGCATGTCTATACCGATGGCTCGGTGCACCTGAACCATGGCGGCACCGAGATGGGACAAGGCCTCTACCTCAAGGTGGCGCAGGTGGTGGCTGAGGAATTCCAGATCGACCTCGACCAGGTGAAGATCACCGCGACCACCACCGGCAAGGTGCCAAACACCTCGGCCACCGCCGCATCCTCGGGTTCCGACCTCAACGGCATGGCGGCGCAGAACGCCGCCCGCCAGATCAAGGAACGACTGACCAATTTTGCCTCGGAAAAGTACCAGGTGCCGCGCGACCAGGTGCTGTTCCTGCCCAACCGGGTCCGCATCGGCAACCAGGAGATACCCTTCGGCGACCTCGTCAAGCAGGCCTACATGGCCCGCATCCAGCTTTCGGCGGCCGGCTTCTACAAGACGCCGAAGATCCACTGGAACCGCGACAAGGGCGAGGGCCGCCCCTTCTATTATTTTGCCTATGGCGCCTCCTGCTCTGAGGTGTCGGTCGACATGCTCACCGGCGAATATGTCGTCGAGCGCACCGACATCCTGCATGAGACCGGCCGCTCCCTGAACCGCGCCATCGACCTCGGCCAGATCGAGGGCGGCTTCATCCAGGGCATGGGCTGGCTGACCACCGAAGAACTCTGGTGGGACGACAAGGGCCGGCTGCGCACCCATGCGCCCTCGACCTACAAGATCCCGCTCGCCTCCGACCGGCCAAAGATCTTCAACGTCACCCTCGCCGACTGGTCCGAGGCAAACGAGCCGACCGTGCATCGCTCCAAGGCGGTCGGCGAGCCGCCCTTCCCGCTCGGCATGTCGGTGCTGCACGCGCTCTCCGATGCGGTGGCGAGCGTCGCCGACCACAAAGTCTGTCCGCGTCTCGACGCGCCGGCAACGCCAGAGCGCGTGCTGATGGCGATCGAGCGGCTGAAGGCCGCAAAACCGGCCTGAACGAGCCAAAGGTGCAAATCCGGCCCGAAAGGCCTACATTCCCGTGCAGGGACATGCAGTCGATGAACCGGAAAGCGCAAAGCCTGAAGGACTTTCTCGGTCGTGCCGGCCGGGTCGCACTCGTCGAGGTCGCGGCCACCAAGGGTTCGACGCCGCGCGAGGCCGGCGCCTTCATGCTGGTCTCGGCATCGGCGATTTTCGGCACCATCGGCGGCGGCCAGCTCGAATATATGGCGATCGACAAGGCGCGGCAGATGCTGACCGGAAGGGCGGCATCTCGATCCGAGACCAGTGAAGCGCGCATCGAAGTCGACGAGGTCTGCGCCACGCTCGACGTCCCGCTCGGACCGGAGATCGGCCAGTGCTGCGGCGGTCGCGTCGAGGTGCGGATACGCCCGGTCGATGCGGCCCTCGAACAGGGACTGATCGCCAAGGCCGAATCGGAAGAGGCGCATCTGCCGCATGTCTATGTCTTCGGCGGCGGCCATGTCGGCCAGGCGCTGGCCGCTTCGCTGACGCTGCTGCCGATTCATGTCGTCGTCGTCGAGACGCGCGCCGACGCGCTGGAAGGCATGCCGGAAACGGTCGAGACGCGGCTGACGCCGATGCCCGAGGCCCTGGTGCGCGAGGCGCCGGCAGGATCGGCCTTCGCCATCCTCACCCACGACCATGCGCTCGATTTCCTGATCGTCGCCGAGGCGCTGAAGCGCGACGACACCGCCTATGTCGGCATGATCGGCTCCAAGACCAAGAAGGCGACGTTCAAGAGTTGGTTCCTGAAGTCGTACGAGGGCAGCGAGGCCGAATTCCACCGCCTCGTCTCGCCGATCGGCGGCAATACGGTGAAGGACAAGCGCCCGGCGGTGATCGCAGCACTTGCCGCCGCCGAGATCATGACGGCGCTGGTGTCGCAGGCATCGGCTTCGACCGCGCCCGAAAAGGTGATGGCCGGCTGAGGCCGGTCGCCGCGTTTCCTGAGGCGCCTGCGCAAAGCTGCGAGATATGACTGCCGCTCACAGCTGCTCGTCGCTTTCGTCGTTTCCCAAACCGGTCCGGAACGTGTTTTGTGCGCCTGACGAACACGAGTTGTGAGCACGGGGCGAGCATATGGACGTTTTGCGGATAGCGGCATTTTCGGACGGGAACACCGGCGGCAACCCCGCCGGCGTGGTGATTGGCGATGTTTTGCCCGATGCCGCTGACATGCATCGCGTCGCGGCCGAGGTCGGCTTTTCGGAAACCGCCTTCGCCGCGCCCGATGGCGACGGTTGGCGTGTGCGCTATTTCTCGCCGGAATCGGAGGTACCGTTTTGCGGCCACGCCACCATTGCACTGGGCGCGGCGCTGGTCAGACAGTTCGGCGACGGCGTTTTCAAGCTGACCCTCAGCCAGGCCAACATAACCGTCGAAGGATTCCGCGACGGCTCCAACATTGTCGCCGCGCTGCAATCGCCGCCGACGCGCAGCACGCCGGCACCGTCGGAACTGGTCGCCGAAATGCTGGCGTTGTTCGGTTACGCAGCCGGTGATCTCGATCCGGCCATTCCCCCGGCGCTGATCCATGGCGGCTCAGACCATTTCGTGCTGGCGCTGAATTCACGCGAGGCGCTTGCCGCGATGGCTTATGATTTCAAGGAGGGCCAGGCGCTGATGCGTCGCGAAGGGCTGGTCACGATCCTGCTTACCTATGCCGAAGCGCCGAGCCTCTTCCACACGCGCAATCCCTTCGCCTCCGGCGGCGTCTACGAGGATCCGGCGACTGGCGCCTCGACCACCGCCTTTGCCGGCTATCTGCGCGATCTCGGCTGGCCGCATGGCGGCTCGATCGACATTGTCCAGGGCGAGGACATGGGCGCGCGCTCACGCCTCCATGCAGATATTCAGCCGGCTCCCGGCAGCTCGATCAGGGTTTCGGGGACGGCCCGGCTGATGGACGCACAGGCTGAAGCCGCTTAGGCCGGTCGCTTGAGACCGAGATGGTCGCGCAAAGTGCGGCCCTCATAGTCCTTGCGGAACAGGCCGCGCCGCTGCAACTCCGGCACGACCAGCGTCGCGAAAGCGTCCAACTCGCCCGGAAACCAGGACGGCATCACGTTGAAGCCGTCGGCCGCGCCGCCTTCGAAACGCGCCTGCAATTCGTCGGCGATCTGTGCTGGCGTGCCGACCACGCGCCAATGGCCGCGCGCGCCGGCAAAATAGCGCGCGAGCTGACGGATCGAGAGGCCGTCGCGCCGTGCCTGCTCGATGACCAGCGCCTGCCGGCTCTTCATGCCTTCGCTTTCCGGCAGTTCGGGCAGCGGCCCGTCGATCGGATAGCGCCAGAGGTCGGAGATGCTGAGATAGCTGGAGAGCAGCGCGACGCCGACATCGTCGGGGATCAACTCCTGCAGCGCGTCGTATTTGGCCTGCGCCTCGGCCTTCGTCGCCGCGACGATAGGCGCCACGCCGGGCATGATCTTGATGTCGTCGAGCTCCCGTCCATAGGCAGCGAGCCGGCCCTTGAGATCGTCATGGAAAGCCTTGGCCTCCTCCAAGGTTTGTGCCGCCGAGAACACGACGTCGGCGGTCCGCGCGGCAAGGTCCTTGCCGTCGTCGGAGGCGCCGGCCTGCACCATCACCGGCGCGCCCTGCGGCGAGGGCTCTATGTCGAGCGGGTCGCGCACCGAAAAGCTCTGGCCGTCATGGCCGGACGCCCCGCGACGCCACAGACCGGTGACGACGGTGGCGAATTCGCGGGCGCGTTCGTAGCGGTCCGCATGCGGTCTGAGGCCCGTCGAGCCGAAATTTGCGGCTTCGATCGGGCTGGCCGAGGTGACGAGGTTCCAGCCGGCCCGCCCGCCGCTCAGATTGTCGAGCGAGGCAAACATGCGCGCCAGCCCGTAGGGTTCGTTGTAGCCGGTCGACGCCGTCGAGACGAGGCCGATGCGCTCGGTCTGCGCGGCAAGGGCTGAAAGCAGGCTGACCGGCTCGAAGCCGATCGAGCGCGAGGTCTGGCTGGCGATCTGGACATTGGCTTCGCGCAGGCCGGCAGCGTCCTCGCAGAAGACCATGTCGAACTTCGCCGCCTCGGCTGTCCGCGCGAGCTTGATGTAGTGGTCGATGTCGATGCCTGCCGTCACATGCGCGTCCGGATGGCGCCAGGCGGCGATGTGGTGGCCGGTCGCCCACAGGAACAGGCCGAGCTTCATCTGGCGCCCGCTCATTGTCCGCCTCCCGCGCCGAGACCGAGATGGTCGCGCAGCGTCGCCCCGGCGTCAGTCGATCGGGTCAGGCCGCGGCGAAGGTCCGGCAGCACCCGATCGAGGAAGTTGTCGAGCGCCGAGATATCAGCCGGCAAAGCAAAGTTGAGGCCGTCCCAACCCTGCGAGGCGAACCAATCGTCCAGACTGTCGGCGGCGAACTCTGCAGGGACGGTCGCCAGCACCTTCACCGCTTCCGGCTTGCGTCCGACGGTCTGCACCCGGCGTTTCAGGTCGTCACAGACGGCTTTCGCGTCCTCTGGCGATGGCTCGTCGAGCATGACGACGTCGGCTGCCCCGGCGGCGAAGCTTCGATCGGCCGCCGCCAGGCCGGACATGACCAGCACTGGCGCATCCTGCGGCGAGCGGGCGACGTTGAGCGGCCCGCGCACCGAGAAGAACTCGCCCTTGTGGTCTAGGAGATGCATCCTTTCGGGATCGTGGAAGCGGCCTGCGGCCTTGTCGAACAATAGCGCTTCGGCGTCCCAGCCCTGCCACAGGCCACGCACGATGCCGATGAATTCTTCCGCGCGGCGATGGAAATCACTGTCGGCGATGCCTTCCGGCCGGCTGAAATTCGCCGCCTCGCGCGGGTTCTGCCGCATCGTCGCGTTCCAGCCGATCCGGCCATGGCTGATGATGTCGAGCGACGCAAAACGGCGCGCCAGATTGTAAGGCTGGTGCGCCAGCGTCGAAGCGCCGGCGACGAGCCCAATCGTCTCGGTCACCGTCGCCAGCGCCGCAAGGAGCGTCGTCGCTTCGAACGGGCTGCTCGACGGCGCATCGGCGGAGTCGGAAATGATAACCATGTCGACGCCCGCCGCTTCCGCCTCTCGCACGAAGCCGGCGATCTCCGTGAATGTCAGCCCGGCCTGCCCTGCGGCGGCCGCGATGTCGAGCGAAACGGCAAAATGCATTGTGCGGCCCATTCGGCTGCCCTGAAAATCGGCAGCCGTTCTGGCTACCAACCTAGGCCCGCCGTCGCGCAAGGCAACGGGATCGAGTGGGCCACCAGGCTGCCACTTGCCGGCCAGCCATCGTATAGCGGCGAGGTAGATGTCCTGGCGAACCGATGTCGCGTGGCGGGTCGCATACTTGGGTGGTTAGCCGAGGCGCCTATCGCGTCGTCATCCTATGGCGGAGCAAGAAGCGAAGCGACGCGGCGCAGACCATAGGATCCATTCCGTGACTTCAAAGCGTTGCGACGGTTCAGAATTCTGCTCCGCTGCGCTCTTCGGCGAAGGTCACGGAATGGATCCTCGGGTCTGCGCTCCGCTTCGCGTCGCTCCGCCCGTGGATGAGGAGTCGGGGAGGCTTCGGCCAATCCCGAAGCTGTGCAACGCTACTGATGTCTACTTCCCAGCCAAGATATCCTTGATCAGCCGCTGGCAGCGATCGGCCATGAAGTCGAGCAGCAGTCGCACCTTCGGATCCTGCAGCTTCTTGTGCGGATAGACGGCGGCGAACTGCACCGGCGTCGGCGGCGTCTTCGCCAGGATCACCTTCAGCCGCTGGTCGCGGATGAAGGGTTCCACCTCGAAGCGTGGCTTGTTGATTATGCCGCGCCCCGACAGCGCCCAGCCGGTCAGCACGTCGCCGTCGTCCGTGTCGTAGGGGCCGTGCACTTCGAGCTTCTGCACGCCGCTCGGCGTCTGCAACGTCCAGACGAATTCGCGCGTGCCGGAATAGCGCAACATCAGGCAGTCGTGCTTCTTGCCGACCAGTTCCTGCGGCTCGGTCGGCTCGCCGCGCGCTTCGAGATATTTCGGCGCCGCCACCAGCACGCGCTCGCATTCCATGATGCCGCGCATTCGAAGGCTGGAATCCTCGATAATGCCGAGCCGGAAGGCGACGTCGATGCCTTCCTTCATGATGTCGACATTGTGGTCGGAGAGTCTCAGCCGCACCTCGATATCGGGGTATTTGTCGTGGAAGTCCGGAATGCCGGAGGCGATCAGGCGCCGGCCGAGGCCGAGCGGCGCCGTCACCCTGATCGTGCCGCGCGGCTGGCCGGAAAGCGCGGCGACCGCAGCCTCCGCCTCGGTGATCGCGTCCAGCACCTGCTTGGCGCCGGTGTAAAATACGGTGCCGTGCTCGGTCGGCATCAACTGCCTGGTGGTGCGGTTGAACAGCCGCACGCCGAGGTGCTTCTCCAGCTCCTTGATACGATTGGAGGCGACCGCCGGCGAGATCCGCATGTCACGCCCGGCCGCCGAGAGATTGCCGAGTTCGACGACGCGGACGAAGACGGCGATGTTGTCGAGATAGGCCATGCGGCTTTCGTGGCTCTCAAACGGCGATGTGCAGTGAGCCTAGTATTTTCCATTTTTTTTTGAAAGTCATCGCGCACCTCGCCTCTTTTCGTTTCGGCGCCAGCCCGTAAAGTCGTGCAATCGGCAGGGACGACTTCCCAAGGGCAACACGATGCTGGATTTTGCGATTTTCTGGGACTGGCTGAGTTTTGCCGTCCGCTGGCTGCATGTCATCACCGGCATCGCCTGGATCGGCTCGTCCTTCTATTTCGTCGCCCTCGACCTCGGCCTGCGGCAGCGTCCGGGCCTGCCTGCCGGCGCCTTCGGCGAGGAATGGCAGGTGCATGGCGGCGGTTTCTACCACATCCAGAAATACCTGGTCGCGCCGGCCGAAATGCCGGAGCATCTCACCTGGTTCAAATGGGAATCCTACGCCACCTGGCTGTCGGGCTTCGCCATGCTCTGCGTGGTCTATTATGCGGGCGCGGACCTGTTCCTGATCGATCCCAACGTGCTCAACATCTCGGTGCCAGTCGGCATCCTGCTGTCCCTGGCAACAATCGGCGTCGGCTGGATCGTCTACGACCTGCTCTGCCGCTCGCCGCTCGGCAAAAGCGACACCGGCCTGATGCTGGTGCTCTATTGCGTGCTGGTGTTCATCGCCTGGGGGCTGACGCATCTCTTCACCGGCCGCGCCGCCTTCCTGCATCTCGGCGCCATCACCGCCACGATCATGTCGGCCAACGTCTTCATGGTCATCATCCCCAACCAGAAGATCGTCGTCGCCGACCTGATCGCTGGCCGCAAGCCGGACCCGAAATACGGCAAGATCGCCAAGCAGCGCTCGCTGCACAACAACTACCTGACCTTGCCGGTGCTGTTCCTGATGCTGTCGAACCACTATCCGCTGGCCTTCGGCACCGAGTTCAACTGGGTCATCGCCTCGCTGGTCTTCATCATCGGCGTGCTGATCCGGCACTATTTCAACACGGTGCACGCCCGCAAAGGCAACCCGACCTGGACCTGGCTCGGTGCCGCCGTGCTGTTCATGATCATCATCTGGCTGTCGACCGTGCCGAAGGTTTTGACCGGCGAGCCGAAGACTTCCGCCGCATCCGCGGCCGCCCAGGTCTACATGGCCTCGGCGCATTTCCCGGCCGTGCGCGACACCGTGCTCGGCCGCTGCTCGATGTGCCATGCCGAGGAGCCGGTCTATGAAGGCATCTACCATGCGCCGAAGGGCGTGATGCTCGACACCGACGCGCGCATTGCCGAGCATGCCAGCGAGATCTACCTGCAGGCCGGCCGGGCGCATGCCATGCCGCCCGCCAACGTCACCCAGATCACCGACCAGGAACGGGCCCTTTTGGTGGCCTGGTTCGAAGGCGCCGGAAAGTAAGCATGACATCAAAGCTCCTGCGTGGCCGCACGCTCTCCTTCCTGCGCTGGCCCGAAGCGATAGACGACCATTCCGCCTGGCGTTACGAGGAGGATGGCGCGCTGCTGATCGACGGCGGCAAGATCGTCGCCGCCGGTCCGTATGCCGAGGTCCGGAAGCGCGCGGCCGCAGGCGCCGAGACGATCGATCATCGACCGCATCTCATCCTGCCGGGTTTCATCGACGCCCATGTCCATGTCCCGCAGATGCAGATCATCGCGTCTTACGGCGCCGAACTGCTCGACTGGCTGAACAAATACACTTTCCCGGAAGAGTCCAAGTTCCAGAACGCGCAGCATGGCCGCCGCATCGCCAGGCTCTTCCTCGACGAAATGCTGCGCCAGGGCACGACGACCGTCGCCGCCTATTGCTCGGTGCACAAATCTTCCGCCGAAGCCTTCTTCGCCGAGTCGCATGAGCGCAACATGCTCAACATCGCCGGCAAGGTGATGATGGACCGCAACGCGCCGGAGGGCGTGCTCGACACGCCGCAGACCGGCTACGACGACAGCAAGGCGCTGATTGCCGAATGGCACGGCAAGGGCCGGCAGCTCTATGCGATCACGCCGCGTTTTGCCATCACATCTACGCCCGAGCAGATGGAGATGGCCGGCGCGCTCTGCCGCGAGCATCCCGATCTCCACATGCAGACGCATCTGTCGGAGAACCATGCCGAGATCGCCTTCACCCAGGAGCTCTTCCCCTGGTCGCGCGACTACACCGACGTCTATGAGCATTACGGCCTGCTGGGCAAAAAGAGCCTGTTCGGCCATTGCATCCATCTGTCGGAACGCGAGGCGGATGCGCTGTCGCAGTCGGGCTCGGTGGCGGTGTTCTGCCCGACCTCCAACCTGTTCCTCGGCTCCGGCCTGTTCGACTACCAGCGCTATCGCCGCCGCGAGAAGCCGCTCAGGATCGCGGCCGCCACGGATGTCGGCGGCGGCACCAATTACTCGATGCTGCGCACCATGGACGAGGGCTATAAGGTGATCGCGCTGAACGGCGAGAAGCTGAACCCGTTCCAGTCCTTCTGGCAATTGACGCGCGGCAATGCCGAGGCGCTGTCGGTGGCGGGCAAGGTCGGCACGCTCGCTGAAGGCACCGACGCCGATATCGTCGTGCTCGACGCTCACGCCACGCCAGCGATGCGGCTGAGGATGGAGACGGTGGAAACGCTGGCAGAGGAACTTTTCCTGCTGCAGACGCTGGGCGACGACCGCGCCGTGCGCGAGGTCTATGTGGCGGGCCGGCCGGCGAAGAGCGCGATTGTCGCATAGATCGAGTGCGCTCTTCGCTTGACCCCGCGTCAGCCATCGGCCAAAGCGTGCGTCGACATTTGACAGGGGAACGCCATGGCTGCCGCCGCCGACATCGCTCTGATCAAGAAACAGGAAGCCACGCTGGTCTTTCCGGCCTTCGACGAGGCCGTGGCCTTCGAGATCGGCTCGGCGATCAGGGACCGGGCGCTGAAAGAAGACCTGCCGATCATCGTCGACATCAGGACCTTCGACCGGCCGCTGTTCTACGCCGCGATGCCGGGCTCCAACGCCTCCAATCCGGACTGGGCGCGGCGCAAGATCAATGTCGTGAGGCGCTTCTTGAGAAGCACCTACCGCATGGTGCTGGAGCAGCAGCGGCCCGACCGCACCTTCAAGGTCGGCGAGGGCCTGGACATTGCCGACTATGTGCTCGCCGGCGGCGGCTTTCCCGTCACGGTGAAAGGCGCCGGCGTCATCGGGGCCATTGCCGTCTCCGGCCTGCCAGAGCGAGAGGACCACGGCGTCGTGGTCGATGCGCTCTGTGCCCATCTCGGCGCTGATCGGAAACAACTAGCGCTACCACCAGAGGAAAAATGACCGATCCCAAGTCGTTTCTCGTTTCCATCTTCAACGCCGCCGTCGCTGCCGCCGATCCGGAAAAGACGATCAGCAACCATTTGCCGGCAAAGCCGAAGGGCCGCACCACCGTCATCGGCGCCGGCAAAGGCTCCGCGCAAATGGCCGCGGCCTTCGAGAAGGTCTGGGACGGGCCGATCGATGGCCTGGTCGCCACCCGCTACGGCTATGGCGCCAAATGCGAGCGCATCGAGATCATCGAGGCGGCGCACCCGGTGCCGGACGCTGCCGGCCTCGAGGCTTCGCGCCGACTGCTGGAGAAGGTGCGAGGCCTGACCTCGGACGACCTGGTGGTGGCGCTGATCTCCGGCGGCGGCTCGGCGCTGCTGCCGTCGCCTGCCTCCGGTCTGACGTTAGCCGACGAGATCGCCGTCAACGAGGCGCTGCTCGCCTCCGGCGCGCCGATCGCGGCGATGAACACCATCCGCAAGCATGTCTCGACCATCAAGGGCGGGCGCCTGGCCGCTGCCGCGCATCCGGCCAGGGTGGTGTCGCTGGTCGTCTCCGACATCCCCGGCGACAATCCGGCATTGGTCGCCTCAGGGCCGACCGTTCCCGATAGCGGCAGCCGCGAAGACGCGCTGGCGTCGATTGCCGCTTACAACATGAAGCTGCCGGCCTCCGTCATGGCGCACATCCAGTCGTCCGCCGCCGATGCTCCGCGTCCCGACGATCCGCGCTTTGCCGGCAATGAAGTGCATCTCATCGCCTCGGCCGGCGTCTCGCTGGAGGCGGTGGCTGCCGAGGCGAAGCGGCAAGGCATCGACGCCGTCATCCTGTCGGATTCGATTGAGGGCGAGGCGCGCGAGGTCGGCGGCGTCCATGCCGCGATCGCCCGCGAGGTCGCGACGCGCAACCGGCCTTTCGCCAAGCCGGTGCTGATCCTTTCGGGAGGCGAGACGACCGTTACCTTGCGGGCCAAGGGCAAGGGCGGCCGCAATTCCGAATTCCTGCTCGCCTTCGCCATCGGTATCGATGGCATGAACGGCATCCATGCCTTGGCCGCTGATACCGACGGCATCGACGGCTCGGAGAATAATGCCGGCGCCTTCGCCGACGGCTCGACGGTGGCGCGTATGCGTGCGGCAGGTGTCGACGCCAAGGCGATGCTTGCCGGCAACAATGCCTGGACGGCCTTCAATGCGGTGGATGATCTGTTTGTCCCCGGTCCCACGGGCACGAACGTCAACGATCTCAGGGCGATTTTGATTAGATAGCACGGTCGGGGCGAAAGAGCCTAAGCAGCCATCAGCCGCTTCACCTTCCGCATATCCTTCAAAAACCGCTCGCGCTCGGCGTCCTTGTCCGCCGGTTCGCGGATGCGCAGGATGAGCGAGGGGTGGATGGTGATGAACACGCGCAGCCCATCGCGCTCGATCACCGCGCCACGCATCTTCAACACCGGCACCGCCTTGCCGAGCAGCGCTTGCGCCGCCGTCGCGCCCAGCGCCACCACCAGGTTCGGCTCGATCAGGTCGAGTTCCTTGTCCAGCCACCAGCGGCAGGCCCGGATCTCGCCGGCATTCGGCTTGGAATGGATGCGTCTTTTGCCGCGCGGCTCGAATTTGAAGTGTTTCACCGCATTGGTCACATAGACCTTGCGGCGGTCGATCGCGGCGTCGTCGAGGATGCTGTCGAATATTCTGCCCGCCGGGCCGACAAAGGGCTTGCCGGCCAAATCCTCCTGGTCGCCGGGCTGTTCGCCGACGAAGACCACCTCTGCGGTTTCCGGCCCCTCGCCGAATACGGTTTGCGTCGCATTGCGCCAGAGCTGGCAGCGGCGGCAGCCCTTTGCCGCCTCGCGCGCCTCGCCGATGGAGGTGGCATCTTCCCCTGCAGCCGGCTCTGCCTCGGGCGCAGGGATGTGCCTCACTGGACGCCTCGCTTCACGCTGCAAGGCCGTTGCTGACGGTGTTGTTGCCATCGTCCTATCTCGCCCGCTTTTGAACTTGAAATGGCCGAGGCTGGCGATGGTTCCCGTTCCTCACACCTCGTGCAGGTAGAGGTGGTAGTCCAGCTCGCTGACGGTGCGCGCGACGCGCAGATATTCCGCCTGCTTGATCGCCACGAAGGTGCGGTGCAGGTCGTGGCCGAGCGCCGCTTTCAGGAAATCGGAAGCCTTTGCCGCTTCGATCGCGGCGCGCCAGTCGGCCGGCATGGCCGAGGTTTCCGTGGTCTGCTCATAACCGTTGCCGGTTGTTTCCGGGCCGGGGTCCAGCCCCTCGTCGAGGCCCTTGACGATGCCGGCCAGCACCGTCGCCGCCACCAGATAGGGGTTGGCGTCGACGCCAGACGGCCGGTGCTCGATGCGGCGGTTCCCGGCGTCACCCGCCGGCACCCGAAGCGCCACCGACCGGTTGTTGACGCCCCAGGTCGGCGCCACCGGCGCGTAGGACTGCGAGACAAAGCGGCGCCATGAATTGGCGTGCGGTGCAAACACCAGCATCGATTCCGCCATTGTGCCGACAAGGCCGCCAAGGGCGTTGAGCAGCTTTGGTGACCATTTCTCGCCGGCGGCTTCGGTGAACACGTTCCTGCCGGCGTCGTCCTGCAGCGACACGTGGAAATGCATGCCCGAGCCGGCATAGGTCTCGATCGGCTTGGCCATGAAACAGGCAGTGACGCCGTGCCGGCGCGCCTGCGCCCTGACCAGCCGCTTCAGCATGATGAGGTCGTCGGCCGCCCGCATCACGTCCCGGCGGTAGTTGAGCGTCAGCTCGTACTGGCCGGGCGCATATTCGGAAATGATCGTCTCGGCGGGTATGCCTTGCGCCTTCGCGGCGGCGTAGATGTCGGAAAACAGCGGCTCCATGCCGTGCAGATGGTCGACCGAATAGACCTCCGTCTTACCCGAGCGGCGGCCGTCGAGCACGGCGCGGGCGGGCTGCACCTTGCCGTCAGCGTCGCGTTCGTTGGCGAGCAGGAAAAATTCCAGCTCGAAGGCGCCGGCCGGATGCAGGCCTCTTGCCGCCAGCAACTCCACCTGCCTTGCCAGCACCAGCCGCGGGTCGGAGGTCATCGGCTGGCCGTCGAGATGATACATCGACATCAGCACCTGGCCGCGCGGCGGCCTGGTGCCGTGCAGCGGCACCAGCGTGCCGGGAATGGGCCATGCGCGCAGATCCCCGTCGCCTGTGTCCCAGATCAGGCCGGTGTCGTGGACATCCTCGCCGGTGATGTCGAGGCCGAGGATCGAGATCGGCATGTGCCGGCCACCCTCGAAGATGCTCTTCAGCTCATGCCGGCGCACGATCTTGCCGCGGCCGATGCCGTTGGCGTCGGTGAGCACGATGTCGAAGGCCTCGATCTCGGGATGGGCGTCGAGAAAGGCTTTTGCCTCGGCGGGCGTCGATCCGGAAGGCGAGGTCGTGACAGCGTTCGGATTGTCCATGGCAGCTTGTCTCACGCCGCAAGCCTTGCCGCAACCGCGCTGAAAGCGGTGATCAGCCGGCTCACCTGCGCCGCCGTCGTCGCCGGCGAGATCAGCATCATGTTGTGGAACGGCGCGATCAGCACGCCGCGGTTGACCAGCGCGACATGGATGGCGGCTTCTAGCTCGGGCGCATGCGCCTTTTCCGCCTCGCCGCCATTCCTCAGCGGGCCGGGCGCGCAGATGAACTCGACGCGGGCACCGACCCGCGCGACGTGCCAGGGCAGCCTGTATCGGTCGATGACGGCAGTGAGCCCGGCGTCGAGGCGGCGCGCCAGCCGGTCCATATAGGCGTAGGCTGCCTCGGTCATCGCCTCTTCCAGCGTCGCGCGCATCGCCGCGAATTGCAGCGGGTTTGCCGACAGCGTCGTGCCCATGCCGGAATATCCGGGCTCCTTGGTCCGGTTATAGGCGCCGTAGAGGGTGGCGACGTCCTCGCTCATGCCCCAGATGCTCGCCGGCACGCCGCCCGCCACCGGCTTGCCGAGCACGAACAGGTCCGGCTCCAGCCCATGTTTGCGCGCATAGCCGCCAGGCCCGGTCGAAATGGTGTGCGTCTCGTCGATCAAAAGCAGCGTGCCGGCGGCGCGCGTGAGGCGCCGCAGCGCGTCGTGGAAGCCGGGTTCCGGCAGCACCATGCAGGAATTGGTCAGCACCGGTTCGGTGATGACGCAGGCGACGTCACGGTTGCCAAGCGCCGCCTCCAATGCCCCGATATCGTTGAATTCGACGATCTTCGTTGCCCGCGTCAGGTCGCGGAATTCGCCGGCCAGCCCCGGCCGGTTGACCGGCTTGCCGTCGATCAACCGCACCATCGTCTCGTCGACCGAGCCGTGATAGCAGCCGTTGAAGACCAGGATCTTCTCGCGCCCTGTCACCGCGCGGGCGACGCGCAGCGCGAAGCGGTTGGCGTCGGTGGCGGTGGTGGCGATCTGCCAGTAGGGGAGGCCGAAGCGCTGCTGCAAGAGCGGGCCGATGGCGATCGCATCCTCGCTGGGCAGCATATAGGTCAGGCCGCGCCCGGATTGCCGGCGGATGGCGCGGGCGACCGGAGCCGGCGAATGTCCGAGCATCGAGCCGGTGTCGCCGAGGCAGAAATCGTCCAGCCTGTTGCCGTCGACATCGGTGATGGTTGCGCCCTTGGCACTTTCGACCAGGATCGGAAACGGCGTCGGCCAGTCGGTCATCCAGTGCATCGGCACGCCGCCGAGGAAGCCTGCCATGCCGTTGCCGACCTTGGCCTCGGAATTCGGCCGCGCTTTGCGGAAGGTCGCCGCTTCGGACTCACGCAATTCAGCGATGCGGGCGACGTCGATGCCGCCGATGGAAGTCCTTGAATCCGATGCCTGCATGAAAACCCCTTTGTTTCGGGCGGCACTCTGCCAACCGGTTTGCAAAACCGCAATTGGCCGGGCGGGAGCTCCTGTTGGATCAGCGCTATTGACCCGGCGCAGCGGTCTGGGCCTCAATGCGGCAGGCTTGAAGGGAGGGGAAATGCGGACGGTCTTCTGCGCGGCAGCGCTTCTTGCATCGGCGAACGTGGCCTCCGCCTCGGGTGCCCTCTGGTGCTCGGTCGACGACCGTCAGGTCGCTTTCCAGCTCGATGCCGGCGTCACCCGGGGCCTCGGCGGCCCAACCTTCAACTTCAGGGGCGATCTCGAAATCAAGGCGCGGCCCACGGGCGACAGCCTGCGCAAGACCGTGTTCGAGGATCAGAACCTCGCGCAATATTGGCTCGACGGCGAGGAGTTGCGGCTGCTCGTCTATCGCGAGCATGAAGCAGGGGACAGCTATCGCTCGGTGGAACTGACGATCCTGACCAAGGCCAGCGACGAAAGTACCTATGACGGGCGCTACACGCTCTCGGTCTATGACGGCAGCGGCACGGACAGCGAACCCGTCGAGTTCAAAGGCGATGTTTCCTGCGGCGCCGAATGATCAGGCGGTGATGTCGATCACGCCGCAATCGCCGGCCGCGCTGCCGAAGACGATGCGGCGCTCTTCCTTGTCCCACATCATCGCGGTGATGGCGCCCTTGCCGGGGCGGCGCAGCAGCACTTCCTTGGCATCGGCGAAACGTGCCGCGATCACCATGCCGTCCTCATAGCCGATCGCCACCACCTCCTGGCTGGGATGGCAGGCAACGCAGGTCACCATCGTGTTGCCGCGCGTGCCGAGCTCCAGCGGCGCCTTGCCCATCGGCCCGTCCTTGGCTGAAAACGGCCATACGATCGCCGCCGGCGCGCCGGAGCTCGCCAGCCACTTGCCTTTGACGCTCCACGACAGGCTTTTGACCTTGCCGGGATAGCCGCTCATGCGCATGTGCTTGCCGTCGGCCAGCTTCCAGCCATGCAGCGCGTTCTCCTGCATGGTGGTGATCAGGAAGGCGCCGTCCGGCGAGAAGGTTATGCCGGTGTGGGCGCCGGCCCATTCAAGCTCAACCGGCTTGCCCTCGGCCGCCGGGAAATGCAATGTCGCGCCATTGTAGCGGGCAACGCCGAAGCGCATGCCCTTGGGTGAGAAGGCGAGCCCTTCGACCGAGCGCGGATGGGTAAATTCCTTGGTCTTGCCGTCGGCGAAGCGCACGAAGGCGGTCTTGCCCGAGGCATAGGCGACCGCACCTTGCGGACCGGCGGCGACGCTGGTGATCCACTTCCTGCCGGCGCTGGCGAGTTCGCTCACCTCGCCGCCGGCCTTGACGGCAAACACCTTGCCGTCCTCGCCGCCGGTGATCAGCCGGTCGTTGGCCGCGTCGTGGAAGGCGGCGAGCAGCCCGTCATTGGCCTGCGCCGTCTTTTGCCCGTTATCCAGCCTGTGGATCGCGCCGTCGGCCAAAGCGAAATGCGGCACGTCGTTAAGGAAGACGGCGGCGACGCAATGGCCTTCGAGATCAAGCGGGGCGACTGTGGGCATATGGACTGTCCATTCGAGATTCTTGCCCTTCCCCATAAGGGGTTGAGCTACGGGTCTCAACCCGCTTCGGATCTTGGACTACAGCAGTAGGGGCGTTGGCGTGCGGTTTCCCCTTCTCACAACTAGGGGAGAAGGAAGAAGGCGTGAAATCAAGCCGCCTGGCAGGCTTCAAAACTCTTCCTGAGCCGCTCTTCGTCGAGCTCGCGACCGATGAACACCAGCCGGCTCTCGCGCTTCTCGCCATCCTTCCAGGCGCGCTGGTGGTCGCCCTCGAGGATCATGTGCACGCCCTGCAGGACATAGCGCTCGTCGTCGCCCTTGAGCGCGATGATGCCTTTCAGCCGCAGGATGTTCGGTCCTTCCATCTGGGTCACCTTCTCGATCCACGGGAAGAATTTCTTCGGATCCATCTCGCCGCCGCGCAGCGACACCGACTTCACCGTCACATCATGGATGTCGGACGGATGGTCGTGATGATGGTGGTCGTGGCCGTCATGGTCGTGATGGTCGTGATCATGGTCGTGGTGGTCATGATCGTGATCGTGCGCCTCGAGGAAATGCGGGTCGTTCTCCAGCGCGCGGGCGAGATCGAAGGCGCCGCGGTCGAGCACCTCGCCCAGCGCCACGCCGGCGCGTTCCGTGCGATGGATCCTCGCCGCCGGGTTGATGGCGCGGATCGTCGCCTCGACCTTTTCGAGCTCTTCAGGCGTGACGAGGTCGGTCTTGTTCAGCACCACCACGTCGGCGAAGGCGATCTGGTCCTCGGCTTCCTTGGAATCCTTGAGCCGCAGCGGCAGGTGCTTGGCGTCGACAAGCGCCACCACGGCGTCGAGCTTGGTCTTGGTGCGCACGTCGTCGTCCATGAAGAAGGTCTGCGCCACCGGTACCGGGTCGGCGAGGCCGGTGGTTTCCACCACGATGGCGTCGAAGCGGCCGGGCCGCCGCATCAGGCCTTCGACGACTCGGATCAGGTCGCCGCGCACCGTGCAGCAGACGCAGCCATTGTTCATCTCGTAGATTTCTTCGTCGGATTCGACGATCAGGTCGTTGTCGATGCCGATCTCGCCGAACTCGTTGACGATGACGGCGTAACGCCTGCCGTGGTTCTCCGACAGGATGCGGTTGAGCAGCGTCGTCTTGCCCGCGCCGAGATAGCCGGTGAGAACGGTTACGGGGATCTGCGTCTGTGCATCGCTCATGGCTTGCCTCGAAAATCTGTGCCCTAAAGGATTTGTCGGCCTCATATAGGGTGTGGCCCAAGCTTTTGCACGCGGCAAAGCGATGGGCCAGGCGGTGCCACCAATCGGGACGGCGCACAGGGTGGACCGGCGGCGATCGAGGCCGGTCAAAGGGAGGAGCCGCGTGGGCGTCGCCGGGCTCTCGCCGGCTTGCGCTGTGAATCTCGCCAGGCCAAAAGTCGTTTGTCATCTAACTGAAATAAACATCTGGCATCACCTGCGCGGGCACCGCAATGCTTGCCGGCAAAGCGTTTTGCAAGCCGGACTCTTGAAATCGTCATTTGCCAGCCGCCGGACAGCCTCTATGCTTTCCGCTCCGGTTCGGCCGAAGAGGGAACGACCATGGCCAAGGCGGACAAGACAGCGACAATGAGCCGGCTGCATTCGGCGGCGCGGCTGGCGCGGACGGCACTTGCGGCGCGGCTTCTGGCGCATGGCTTCTATGCCGGCCAGGACCAGATCATGCTGGCCTTGGATCGCGAGGACGGCCAGACCCCGGGCAATCTTGCCGGCAAGCTCGGCGTGCGTCCGCCGACCATCACCAAGACCATCAACAGGCTTCAGGCGCAGGGTTTCCTCGAGAAGCGCGCCTCCAACGCCGATGCCCGCCAGGCCCACATCTTCCTCACCGATACCGGCCGCGAGACCATCCGCGCCATCGAGAAGTCGGTCAAGAAGACCGAGAAGCAGGCATTGAAGGGCCTCGACAAGAAAGACCAGAAGGCGCTGTTCAAGCTGCTTGCCCGCATCGAGGCGAACCTGTCGAACGAGGAGCTGATCCTCATCGACGACGACGCGGAGTTGGACGAAGCGTGACGCGTTAGCGCGACGCGCAGCGTCGTCGCTCAACCGCGAGGCGTTCGCAATCCAGCTAAAGCGCGATGCGCAGCATCGTCGCGCAACCGCGCGGACCCAAGCATCGGCGGCTTAGCTGAAACACCAGTATCGGACGTCCCGCGGTTCGCGACGATGCTGCGCATCGCGCCTACGCGTCGCGCTTCAGCGCTATCACCGGACGTCTCGCGATTGAGCGACGACGCTCCGCGTCGCGCGCACCAGCGCCGCCCAGCGTCCGGGCGTCAGCCCGAACGCCTTCTTGAAATGCCGGTTGAAATGGCTCTGGTCGCTGAAGCCGGCAGCAACGGCTGTCTCGGCTAAAGGCTCGCCGGCTTCGATCATGCGCCGGGCCCGCTGCAGCCGGCGCATCACGAGGAAGCGATGCGGGCTGGTCGAATAGGTCGCGCGGAAATGGCGTGACAGCGCGTAACGGTCGAGCCCGGTGATCGCTTCAAGCTCGTCGGAGCGCACCGCCCGTTCGGCGTTCTCTTCGAGATAGTCGCGGGCCAGCGCCGCCGCCCGCCACGCGATCGTTCCCGTCGGCTTTGCCGGCTGTCCGGCATGGCGTTTCAATTGCCGCGCCAGCTGCGAAATGAAATCGGCGACAAACAAATCGTCCAGCTCCTCGTCCAAGGGCGCGAGGGCTGAGAGCAGCGTGCCGCGCAAGGCCTGGTCGCTCACCACGGCATCCCGCACGAAAGGCAGCGGCGCGCCATTGAGGCAATCGAGCAGCAGCGACGGCTCCAGATAGAGGATCCGGTAGCGTAATCCGTCCTCGGTGCCGGCGCCGCCGTCATGCAACTCGTCGGGATGCAGCACGATGACCTGGCCCGGCAGGCTGTGTTGAAGCGCACCGCGATAATGGAAGCGCTGCACGCCATCGAGCGTGACCCCGATGGCATAGGTGTCGTGCCGGTGCAGCTCGAAGGCATTGCCGTGAAAGCGCGCCTCGATGCGCTCGAGGCCGGCGGTGCCGGGCGCCGAAACGATCCGGTCGTCGTCCGCGCACGAACGTTCAAGACCTTCCAGCGCCTCATCGCCTAGACCGTGCGCCATCGCCTCATCCATGCCCGTTGCGGGGCTACCTCTCGGAGAGACATTTTGGTGTTCGACACGAAATTTGCAATCGTGCTCAAGGAAGACCTCGCCGTCTGGCAGAAGCTCAACGTCACCGCGTTCCTGACCAGCGGCATCGTCGCGCAATTCCCTCAAATCATCGGCGAACCCTATCGCGACCGCGCCGGCAATCTCTTCAACCCGCTCTCGATCCAGCCTGTGATCGTGCTTTCGGCGGACGGGCCGACGCTTGCCGCGATCCGCTGCCGGGCCCTGGAGCGCGGGGTGACGACATCGGCTTATGTCGAGGAAATGTTCGCGACCGGCCATGACGTGGCCAACCGCGCCGTCTTCGCCGAATTCGCGCCCGACGATGCCAAGATGGTCGGCATCGCGCTGCGCGCCGAAAAGAAGCTGGTCGACAAGATCACCAAGGGCGCCCGCATGCACGCCTGAGCAGCAAAGCCGTGGTTGTTGTTGCAGCGGCTTCTTTCGGTCCGGCCACGCCCCATAATTGGCTTGCCGGCACGCTTTGGTTGCCGCAAAGGTGGCGTGTCCGCCTTCGCTTCCTCCCGGCCTGAATTTGTCTGCTTCCCGAACCCCAGACGACAGCGCAACGCCGCCCGCGGCGATGCTCTTGATGCTCTGCGTCTACGTCTGCTTCACCTTTCTCGACACCTCGAGCAAATATCTGGTGCTTGCCGGCGTCTCGGCGCTGATCGTCGCCTGGGCGCGCTTTACCGTTCATGTGCTGCTGGTCGGCGTCTTTTTGCGCGGCTGGCGCGAGCCGTCGCGCTTCCGCGCCAACAACCTGCCGGCGCACATCCTTCGCGGATGCCTTCTTTTCGGCTCGACCATGTTCAACATCCTGGCGCTGCGCACGCTCCAGCTCGCCGAAACCACCTCGATCTATTTCTTCGGTCCGATGGTGATCACCGCTTTGGCCGGTCCGCTGCTTGGAGAATGGGCCGGCTGGCGACGCTGGCTGGCGATCCTCACCGGTTTCGTCGGCGTTTTGATCATCACCCGGCCCGGCGTCGGCGTCTTCGGCATAGGCCATCTCTTCGCGCTCGGCTCGATGCTGTCGAACTCCTTTTACGTCATCATGACCCGGCGCATGTCCGCCAGCGAAACGTCGGAGAGCCTGATATTGTTTTCCGCCCTGGCGCCGGCGGTGCTGCTTGTGCCGCTGCTGCCTCTCTCGCATGCGCTGCCGCAGGATGGCTGGCACTGGGTGATCCTTTTGATGCTGGGCGTGTTCGGCGCCGGCGGCCATTGGCTGCTGGTCCAGGCCTATCGCCTGGCGACGACGACGGCGCTGGCGCCCTATCCGTATTCGCAGATGGTGTGGATGGTGATTTCCGGCTGGCTGATCTTCCATCAGCTTCCCGACCGCTGGACGCTGCTCGGTGCTGCCATCATCGTCGCCAGCGGCCTCTACATCATCCACCGCGAGCACAGGCTTCGCCTGCGCAATTCCGCCTCGTTGGACACGGAAGCCGAAACGCTCGCTAAAAAACTTTGATTTGCTCCAAAACCGGTGGCATAAGGCCGCATTTAAAAAATTTAAAGAGACCCTGGGGAGCGAAGGGCACTGGCACAGAAGATCAAGCTTTCGACCATCGCGGACGCGCTCGGCGTATCCACGGCAACGGTATCGCTAGCGCTGCGCGACAGCCCACTGGTGGCCGGCTCGACGCGCGAGCGCATCAAGGAACACGCACGCGCCATCGGCTATATCTACAATCGCCGGGCGGCTTCGCTGCGCACCTCGCGCTCCGGCATCGTCGGCGTCGTCGTGCACGACATCATGAACCCGTTCTTCGCCGAGATCCTGCGCTCAATCGAAAGCGAGCTCGACCGCAGCCGCCAGACCTTCATCCTGTCCAACCATTACGATCAGCTGGAGAAGCAGCGCACCTTCATCGACACGCTGCTGCAGCTCGGCGCCGACGGCGTCATCATGTCGCCAGCCATCGGCACGCCCGCCGAGGACATCATCATGGCCGAGGAAAACGGCCTGCCGGCGGTCCTGATCGCGCGCACGGTCGCCGGCGCCGACGTGCCGGTCTTCCGCGGCGACGACGCCTATGGCACGGCGCTTGCCACCAACCATCTGATCTCGCTCGGCCACAAGCGCATCGCCATGATCGGCGGCACCGACCAGACGTCCACGGGCCGCGACCGCTATCAGGGCTATGTCAACGCCATGGAGGCGGCCGGGCTGGAAGTCAGGCCGTCCTGGCGCATTCCCGGGCCGCGCACCAAGCAGGCCGGATTCGAGGCCGCAGGACAGTTTCTGGCGCTGAAAGACAAGCCGACCGCCGCCTGCTGCTGGAATGATCTGGTTGCGATCGGGCTGATGAACGGCATCGCGCGCGCCGGCCTGGTGCCGGGTGTCGATATCTCCGTCACCGGTTACGACGACCTGGAGGAGGCTGCGATAGCGACGCCGGCATTGACGACGGTCTGGAACGGCCAGCGCGAGGTCGGCCGCCGTGCCGCCAGCGCGCTGCTCGACAAGCTGAACGGGCAGGCCGTGCGGCCCTCGCAAGAACTGATCAAGCCGGAGCTGCACGTGCGCCAGTCCACCGGCAAGCCGGTGGAGCGTCAATGACCAGAGCCGAGGCAAATTCCCCGACCTCCATCCTGGTGCCGGGGCAATTCAACGACCATGCGATCGGCCGCATCGACAAGGCGTTCCGGCGCGTGTGGATCGAGCGCGCCGATCCGTCCCTCGTCACCGGCGAGATGCGGCAAGCCGTGCGCGGCATCGCCTCCTTCGGCGGCATCAGCGCGGCCATGATCGACGCGCTGCCCAACCTCGAGATCATCGCCAATTTCGGCGTCGGCTACGATTCGGTCGATGCCCGCCACGCGGCCACGCGCGGCGTCATGGTCACCAACACGCCGGACGTGCTGACCGAAGAGGTCGCCGACACCACGATCGGCCTCCTGATCAACACCGTGCGCGAGCTCTACAACGCCGAGAAATGGCTGCGCGACGGCGACTGGGTGAATAGGGGCAACTATCCTCTGAGCCGGCTCACTTTGCGTGGCCGCCGCATCGGTATCTTCGGCATGGGCCGCATCGGCCTTGCCGTCGCGCATCGCCTCGAGGCCTTCGGCCTGCCGATCGCCTATCACAACCGCCGCAAGGTCGAAGGCCTGTCCTACGAATACCATGTCACGCTGAAGGGTCTGGCCGAAGCGGTCGATACGCTGATTTGCATAGCTCCCGGCGGTGCCGCGACGGAAAAGGCCATCAATGCGGAAATCCTGTCGGCGCTGGGCCCGAACGGCGTCTTCGTCAATATCGGCCGCGGCAGCACGGTGGACGAGGCGGCTCTCGTCGCCGCCCTCGACAAGGGCACCATCGCCGCCGCCGGGCTCGATGTCTTTGCCGACGAACCGAACGTGCCCAAGGCGCTGCTCGACGCGCCCAACGCCTCGCTCCTGCCGCATGTCGGCTCGGCATCGGACCATACCCGCCGGGCCATGGCGGATCTGTGCGTCGACAATCTCATCTCCTGGTTCGGCGAGCGCCGGCCGCTGACCCCGGTGCCGGAGACCGCGCAGGTCAGGCCGAGAAGCTGACCAAGCGGACTGCCACACTTATTAACTGTTTAACTTAACTGTTTAACGCGCGCTTAACGCTTTGGAAACACTATGCATACTTCGTTATGCATGAATCGAAGCCGCGTGCGGTTCAGGCCTTGGGCATGGGGGTAAATTCCGAAGCGCCAGCGCGCGTTTCGAAGCTACGGAGAGACGGCGTGAAGGTCCTTTACATGTGCATGGCGGTTGCCGCGCTGGCCGGCGGCGTCCAGCTCTTCCATGGCGGCAGCGGCGAAAGCATCGCCAGCGAGACAACATCATCCGACAGCTTTCGTCTGACGGCCAATGGCGATGAAGCGGCCTGCGCTGTCAGGCGCGGCGCCGAGGTGTCGCACGGCGTGTCGCTACTCTCCGTCGCTACGAACTGCCGCAAGCTTCTGCCCGGCATCGAGCGCGCGAAGTTCTGGCGCGAGCAGGCCGACGGCACGGTGGCTTTCAGCGAGAACGGCATCGACCCGATCGTCACTTTCAGCGTCGCCGATGGCGACGGCTACGAATCCTACGCACCTGTCGCGCCGCTGCTGGCCCTGAGCAACGACAACTAACCGTCAAGCCGTGATCTTTCTGCAACTTCAGGTAGGAAAATATCCTCCAAGTGCCCGAACGACGGCGTCACGACGGACAGTTCGTCCCATACAAAAGCGGGATGGACACTGGGCGCCGGCGTTGAATACGCATTCACGCAGAATTGGACGACGCGTGTCGAATATCGCTACAGCGATTTCGGCAAGTTCACCGACAATCCGGCGACCGACGGCACCTTCCTCTATCCGACCGACGTGACAACACAAGCTGTCCGCGTGGGCTTCAGCTACAAGTTCTGATATCGGCTGATTGCGAAGGCGGCGCCGGGGGCGCCGCTATCGTCTATTCCGCTGCGGCGCGGGCGCCGCTTTTTGCCGCCGCGTGCAGGCGCACGGCATCGCCGAAGGCGCGGAAGATCTTGGCTGAGTTGCTGTCCGATTTCACCCAATATTCCGGGTGCCATTGGACGCCGACTGCAAAAGCGCGGGCATCCTTCACCGAGACCGCCTCGATCGTGCCGTCGGTGGCGACCGCCTCGACCTGCAGTTTCGATCCGAGCCGGTCGATCGCCTGGCGATGCAGCGAATTGACCTTGATCTCGCCGGCGCCGAACACGCCGGCGAGGCAGCTACCGGGCTTGATCGAAATCGTCTGGTGGATGCCGAAACGCTCGTCCTGATTGTCGCTCACCGGCGCGCGGTGATCGAGCGAGCCCTCGCGCTCCTGGATCTCGGTGCCCAGCGTGCCGCCCAGCGCCACGTTGAGTTCCTGGATGCCGCGGCAGATGGCGAGCAGCGGCACGCCGCGCTCGATCGCCTTGCGGATCAGCGGCAGCGTGGTCGAGTCGCGCGCCGGATCGTAGGGGCCGTTGGCCTCGCTGGCATCGCCGCCATAGAGCACAGGATGCACATTGGATTTCGAACCCGTGACCATGACGCCGTCGACCGAGGACAGCAGTTCGTCGAAATCCAGCCGGTCGCCGAAGGACGGCACCAGCAGCGGGAACACGCCGGCGCCGGCGATCGCCGCCTCGATATATTGCTGCGGCGCGGCGTGCCAGGTGTAGTTGTCGAACTGGCGGACATCTGTCGAGACGGCAACGAGCGGCTGCTGCATTTTGGATACGGTTTCCATTGAGAGCTAACGAATTATTCTGCCTACAAAATAGGCGATCCGACGGCGCTTTGCCATGGCAAGTTTCGCTGCCTCGCATGGGCCAGGAAACAGGGTGCGTTAGACTATAGTTGCAGGCAGCGCCGGAACGGCTGGAACTTTGGTCGCGATGCTGGACTCGACCTCTTGCCTGTGTATGTTTCTTCCCCAACCGATCCGGGCGCCGAGGATGTCCCGAATGTCGGTCAGTGGATCCGCAAGGGAGGAAACTTAATGGATCGTCGTTCATTCATCCGCAAGGCCGGTGCGTCCGGCGTCGGCGTCGCGGCGGCCGCCGCGCTTGCCGCGCCGGCAATAGCCCAATCCAATCCGAAAGTGACCTGGCGGCTGGCATCGTCCTTCCCGAAATCGCTGGACACGATCTACGGCGGCGCGGAAGTCTTCTCAAAAATGCTGTCGGAAGCGACCGACGGGAATTTCCAGGTCCAGGTCTTTGCGTCGGGCGAGCTGGTGCCCGGCCTGCAGGCGGCTGACGCCACCGCCGCCGGCACGGTCGAGGCCTGCCACACGGTGGCATACTATTATTGGGGCAAGGACCCGACCTGGGCGCTGGGCGCCGCGGTGCCGTTCTCGCTCAACGCGCGCGGAATAAATGCCTGGCACTACCATGGCGGCGGTATCGACCTGTTCAACGAGTTCCTGGCCACGCAAGGGCTGTTCGGCCTGCCTGGCGGCAACACCGGCGTGCAGATGGGCGGCTGGTTCCGCAAGCAGATCAATACCGTGGCCGATCTTTCCGGCCTCAAGATGCGCATCGGCGGCTTCGCCGGCAAGGTGGTGCAGAAGCTCGGCGTCGTGCCGCAGCAGATCGCCGGCGGCGACATCTACCCGGCGCTGGAAAAGGGCACTATCGACGCCGCCGAATGGGTCGGCCCTTATGACGACGAGAAGCTCGGCTTCTACAAGGTCGCGCCCTACTACTACTATCCCGGCTGGTGGGAAGGCGGCCCGACCGTGCATCTGATGTTCAACAAGGCCAAGTACGAGGAGCTTTCGCCGGCCTACAAGTCGCTGGTGCGCACCGCTGCCCAGGCGGCCGACGCCAACATGCTGCAGAAATACGATTTCCTCAATCCGGCGGCGGTGAAGCGGCTGGTGGCCGGCGGCGCCAAGTTGCAGCCGTTCAGCCAGGAGATCATGGCCGCCTGCTTCGAGAAGGCGAACGAGGTTTACGCCGAGATGGAAGCCTCGAACGCGCCGTTCAAGAAAATCTGGGACTCGATCAAGGGCTTCCGCAAGGAGCACTATCTCTGGGCCCAGGTGGCCGAGTACAATTACGACACCTTCATGATGGTCCAGCAGCGCAACGGCAAGCTGTAGGCGTTTTCATCGAAGTTCGATCTGGGAGACCCCGGCTTGTCCGGGGTCTCTTCGTTTGCGCCGGTAGCGGACGCTGCTTCAGCCGTTCGGCACGACCAGCACCTTGACCTCACCGGGAGCCGCCGGATTCGAGATCACGCGCGACGCCTCTTCTAGGGGCACTTGCCTCGAAATCAGCTTGTCGATTTCGATCGCGCCCGATGCGACAAGGTCGGCGGCGCGGCGATGCGTGAAGGGGTTGATGAAGGAACCGAGAACCTTCAGCTCGCGGAACAGGACGTCGAACGGCTCGAAGGCCACCTTCTGCCCTTGCGGCATCACGCCGACGATCACCACCGTACCGCCGGACTTGGCCAGCCGCATCGATTGCTCGACGGTGTCCGGGACGCCCGCGCATTCGAGCACCACGTCGACGCCGCCCGGCACCAGGCCGGCCTTTCCGGCGATGGCCTCGATGGGATCGACGGCGCTGGGATCGACCGTGGCCGTAGCGCCGAGCTCTTCGGCCAGCGCCCGGCGCGAGGCCTGCCTGGTCGACAGGATGATGGTCGCCGCGCCCGCGAGCTTCGCCAGCTGCACCGTGAGCAGGCCGATGACGCCGCCGCCCAGCACCACCACCGAGGCGCCGGGTCTGATGGCGGCGAGATCGATGCCATGCAGGCAGCAGGCCAGCGGCTCGCAGAAGGCGCCATGCGTCGGCTTGAGATCGGCGGGCAGCAGGAAGGCCTGGCTTTGCGGCATCACGACATAGTCGGCGAAACCGCCGTCCCGATGGATGCCGATGGCCCTGAGGTTGCTGCACAAATTGACGCGGCCGGCGCGGCAGTGGCTGCAGCGCCCGCAGGAAATATTGGGGTCGCCTGTGACGCGGTCGCCGACGGCGATATCGGCGACGGCCTCGCCGACCGCCTCGACGATGCCGCAGAATTCGTGGCCGAGCGTGACCGGCGGCTTTGACGGGAACTCGCCATGGAACAGGTGGCGGTCGGTGCCGCAGACGCCGCAGGCCTCGATCCGCACGAGAACGTCTTCCGGACCCGGCGCGGGTTTGGCGACATCGCGAAGCGCGATGCCGCCGATTGCTTCCAGCCGGACTGCTTTCATGGCGCGGTCACCTCAATTGAAGCTCGGCGGCTTCGAAAGATCGGGCGCCGGCGCGGCCGGCTTGGCTGGCGCCGTGTCGCCGAAATTCGGCGGCTGCGACAGGTCCGTCGTGCCGGGTGCAGCCGGTGCGGCGCCGCCATTGGCGGGCGCCGCACCATTGTCGGCCGGCGGCGTGCCGAGCGGCGCCAGTCCCGGCATCTCCGGCAGCTTCAGGTCTATCGTGCTGGGCTCGACGGCGGCGCCCTTGTAGCGCATCACCATTTGCGGGAAGGCGATGGTCAGCGCGATCATGATCACCTGGATGCAGACGAAGGGCACGGCGCCCCAGTAGATCTGGCCGGTGGTGACCGGCGCGATCTGCTTGCCGGTGATGCGGTCGAGATAGGGCACGCGCGCCGCGACCGAGCGCAAGTAGAACAGCGCGAAGCCGAAGGGCGGATGCATGAAGCTGGTCTGCATGTTGACGCCGAGCAGCACGCCGAACCAGATCAGGTCGATGCCGAGCTTGTCGGCGGCCGGCGCCAGGAGCGGCACGATGATGAAGGCGAGCTCGAAGAAATCGAGAAAGAAGGCGAGCAGGAAGACCAGGATGTTGACCCCGATCAGGAAGCCGGTCTCGCCGCCCGGCAACGAGACCAGGAGATGCTCGACCCAGATATGGCCGTTGACGCCGTAGAAGGTGAGCGAGAAGACCCGCGCGCCGATCAGGATGAACAGCACGAAGGAGGAGAGTCTGGTCGTCGAGGCGAGCGCCTGCTTGATGACGTCGAACGACAGCCGCCCCTTTGCCGCGGCCATGATCAGTGCGCCGACCGAACCCATCGCGCCGCCTTCGGTCGGCGTGGCGATGCCGAGGAAGATGGTGCCGAGCACCAGGAAGATCAGCGCCAGCGGCGGGATCAGCACGATCACCACCTGCTGCGCCAGCTTGGACATGACGTTGATCCCGAGCCGCTGGTCGGCGATCGCCACGATGTAGATGACGATCACGCCGACGGCGGCGCCGAGGATGTCGGCATTGTCGCCATGGGCAGGTTCGAGATAGCGGTAGGCGGCATAGGATATCGCACCCGTAGCCAGCAGCGCCACGATCAGCGAGATCACGCCGCGGCCGAGCGTGCGGGCTTCGAGCGGCAATGCCGGCATCGCGTTCGGCCGGATGATCGACGTGATCAGAATGTAGAGCATGTAGATGCCGGTGAGCACCAGTCCGGGGATCAGCGCGCCCGCATACATGTCGCCCACCGAGCGGCCGAGCTGGTCTGCCAGCACGATCAGCACCAGCGAGGGCGGGATGATCTGGGCCAGCGTGCCGGAAGCCGCGATCACGCCCGAGGCGAGGCGCCGGTCGTAGCCGTAGCGCAGCATGATCGGCAGCGAGATCAGCCCCATGGCGATAACGGAAGCCGCCACCACGCCAGTCGTCGCGGCAAGCAGCGCGCCGACGAAGATCACCGCATAGGCGAGCCCGCCGCGGATCGGGCCGAAGAGCTGTCCAACCGTGTCGAGCAGGTCCTCGGCCATGCCGGATCGTTCGAGAACAATGCCCATGAATGTGAAGAACGGAATGGCCAGCAGCGTGTCGTTCGACATCACCCTGGTGCCGTAGAAATTGTCCGGCAGCGCATGCAGCAGCGGCCAGGCGAGGTTGATCGATCCCCCCGAATACGGCGACAGGAGCACGCCGATGAAGAAGAACAACAGGCCGTTCGCGGCGAGCGAGAAGGCGACGGGGTAGCCGATCAAAAGGAAGATGATCAGCGAGGCGAACATGATCGGCGCCATGTTCTGCGCGATGAATTCGATCACGAGCGCACCTCGCCGGAAAGGGCCTTGGCTTCCTCGGCCAGCGCCTCGGCCTCGAGCTTTGCCTGGTCATGCGCCGATATGAAGGGGTTGGGATCGTCCATATGGCCGCTCATGATGGCGATCTTCTTGATGATTTCGGAGACGCCCTGGATGGCCAGCAGGAAGAAGCCGGTGAGCAGGATTGCCTTTGCCGGCCATACGATAAGCCCGCCGGCATTGGTCGACATCTCGCCGCTGCGGAAGGATAGCGACACGTAAGGCACGAAATAGATCACCATCAGCACCACGAACGGCATCAGGAAGAGGAGGTGGCCGAGAAGGTCGATCCAGTGCTGCACGCGGCGGGAAAACATGCCGTAGACGATGTCGATGCGGATATGGTCGTTCTGCTTCAGAGTGTAGGCGGCCGCCAGCATGAAGGCGGCGCCGAACAGGTACCACTGCAGTTCGAGCCAGGCATTGGAGGAGATGTCGAACGTCTTGCGGATGACGGCGTTGCCGGCGCTCACAAGGATCGCCAGCAGGATCAGCCATGAGACCCAGCGGCCGATGAACTCATTGATGCGGTCGATCGTCCTGGATAGAGCGAGCAGCCCTGCCATGCATGTCCTCCCTGATCATGCGGCGCGCCCGATTCCCCCATCCGGTGTCGCACCGCTTGGCCCAAGGGTATGCAGTGCGTGGTCCGATAGGTCAACATGACGGGGCGCGACAAACGGCGGCGGCGGTGGAAAGCCGCCAGCTCACCGCGGGTCATGCAACCAAAGTCTATGGGATTCAGGCGACCTTGGACTGGTCGCGGCCGGCGCCGATCAGCACCAGCATGGCGACGAGGAAGAGATAGATCCAGCCATCGCGCCATTCGATCGGGAAATAGCCGGCCCAGAGCGATTCGGCCATGCCGAAGGCTGCGGCGCCAAGGGCCGCCTTGAGCGGCGACATGTAGCCGCCGACAGCCGTCACGAACAGGATCTTGAGGCCATAGACGAGGCCGGTGCCGAAGCTGATGTTGCCGTAATAGAGGCCGGCGAGCACGCCGGCAAAAGCCGCGCAGAACCCGCTATAGAGCACCGCGCGGCGGAACACGGCGCGCACGTCGATGCCGCACATCGCCGCCGCCTTCGGATCGTCGGACACGGCACGCCAGGCGCGGCCGAAGCGCGAATGCGAAAACGTCCAGGCCGCCAGCGCCACCACCGCCACCACCGCCGCGCAGTCCATAAGCTGGATGACCGTGAGCGTCACCTTGAAGCTGGCGCCCTGGGCGAAGATGACGGGTTGGGCGAGCATCGGCGGCAGCCACAGATCATGGGTGTCGGCGGCGATACGGCTTGCTTCCGACAGGAACAGCAGGATGCCGAGGGTCGTCACCACGATGGCATTGGGCGACCGGTCCGCCAGCCTCTCGAACACGCTTCGCGACAGCGCCTGGCTGACGAGCACAGCATAAAGCAGGGCGGCGACGATGCCGAGCGCGACCGAGGCGGCGAGCGTCAGCCACAGCGCTTGGTAGCCGAAGGCGGCGGCCAGGATCATGGTGTGGCCGCAAAAGGCGAACAGCGCGCCATAGGCAAGGTTGGTGCGGTGCAGGATGCCGTTGGTCAGCACATAGCCGAAGGCGAGCAGCGCATAGAGCGCGCCGGAATGCAGCCCGTTGAGCACCTGCTGATAGAAATAGAGCATCGAGCATCCCCGGGCCGTGCGACCTGGGCCCGTTGGGAAGGTTGCACCCGGAATCTAACTTGTCAAATACGTTTTATCGGTTAGATTTCTGGCATGACGGTATCCTGGACCCCGCACCGCTTCACCGGCGGCATCCTTGCGCTCGATACGGCGAACACCGTCGTGCTGCGCAACGATCCGGAAAGGACGTTCGACCGTTTCGACGATCCGGCCGAGATCGCCCGCTTTGCCGAGGCGGCGAGCGGCTTCCGCGCCGCCGAGCTCGGCGGCCGGCGGCTGGAGGCGCCGGAACCGGGCGGCATCGCCCCGGTCGTGCTGTCGATCCGCGAGGCGACCGACCGCCTGTTCCGCCACGCCATTGCGAAAGGCGCGATCGCCGCCGCCCATCTTCCGGATTTCCTGACGGCCTGCGCCGGCGGCCTCTCCGGCAGCAGCACAGAAATCGCTGCGCCGGGTCGGCCGTTCGGCGATCCGGCGACGCCGATCGCCTTCGAGGCGGCTTTGGCCGTCTCGGCGCTTTCGCTGTTGCGCGACGAAACTGTTGCGCGGCTCAGGATCTGTCCGAATTGCAGCTGGCTCTTCGTCGACCGCAGCCGCAACTCCAGTCGCCTCTGGTGCGACATGGCCGTCTGCGGCAATCGCCAGAAGGCGAACCGCTACTACCGCCGCCGCACGGCGGCCAGGGAGGTCACCAATGCCTAGAAAATTCCGTTCGATCGCTCTCGGTGCGGCGCTGATCGCCGCCACGGTGCTCGGAGCCTGCCGCGATACCGGCAAGGAGCAGCTCTTCGCCATTTCCGGCAAGCTGTTCGAATTCAACTACCGGCTCGGCATCGCCACCTACGTCATCACGCTGAGGCCGCTGCGGCCCATGGGCGAGGGACAGGTTGCCGTGGTCAATTTCCAGAATCCGGCCGGCGGCGATCCGATCGTCGTCAACCAGAAGATCTGGCCAAAGCTTCCGCACATCACCCTGACCAGCCCGCCGCTCACCTGCGTCGTCAAGGACAAGCCCTATTCTGTCTCGATCCGCATCGAGGATTCCAGCGGCACACTGCTCCAGAGCATCGACACGACGATGACCTCGTCGGAGGACCAGACCATGCTGCCGGACCGGCCGCTGGTGATCGGCCCGAATTACGAGCTCAACCCGGACCTTGCCGGTCATCCCGACGGCAAGCTGCCCGATGCGCCCAAGCCGGATTGCTCCAAGGCCGTGTGAAGCGCGCCGGCCGCTCGAAATTTTCGTGCGCGGTAAGGCTTTTAGCATGGTCTTGAATGCGCCGGCCGCTCCCAATCGGACCGTTTGTTGCGTCGGCTCTGGCCTCTGCGATTTTGTTTGACCTCTCCCGCAAGGGAAGAAAGACTGCGGCCTCCCACTCCGACGTTGGCCGCCTCAGGCGTGCCTCCGCAGAGGAAATGCCTGATGACGCTGCATGACGTCGCGCTCGACGACAAGTTCGACCTTGGCAAGGAGCGCGTTTTCCTGTCCGGGGCGCAGGCCGTCGTGCGCATGCTTCTTATGCAGCGCGAGCGCGACCGCCGCGCCGGCCTCAACACCGCCGGCTTCGTCTCGGGCTATCGCGGCTCGCCGCTCGGCGGCCTCGACATGCAGCTGTGGAGAGCGAAGCGGCAGCTTGCCCAGGCCGACATCGTCTTCCAGCCGGGCCTCAACGAGGAGCTCGCCGCCACCGCCTGCTGGGGTTCGCAGCAGACCGAGCTGCTCGGCGAAGGCACGCATGACGGCGTCTTTGCGGTCTGGTACGGCAAGGGGCCGGGCGTCGACCGCTCCGGCGACGTGTTCCGCCACGCCAACCTTGCCGGCTCGTCGAGAAACGGCGGCGTTCTCGCCCTGATGGGCGACGACCACATGGCCGAATCCTCGACCAACGCGCACGCCACCGAATTCCTGTTCGTCGACACCATGGTGCCGATCCTCAACCCCGCCGGCGTCCAGGAGATCATCGACTACGGTCTCTACGGCTTTGCCATGTCGCGCTTCGCCGGCACCTGGGCGGCGATCAAATGCGTCAAGGACAACATCGAATCGACGGCCTCGGTCGACGCCTCGATCGAGCGGCTGGGGATCGTCATCCCCGACTTCGACATGCCGCCCGGCGGCCTCAACATCCGCCACGAGATCGACATGCTCGGGCAGGAGGAGCGGCTGCATGAGCACAAGCGCGCCGCCGCTTCCGCCTTCATCCAGGCCAATGGGTTGAACCGCGTCGTCTATTCCGGCGGCCGCAACCCGAAGCTCGGCATCATCACCATCGGCAAGAGCTATCTCGATGTCCGCCAGGCGCTCGAGGATATCGGCATCGACGAGAAGGCCGCCAACCGCATCGGCATCCGCCTGTTCAAGGTCGGCTGCCCCTGGCCGCTCGATTATCAGCATATCGCCGACTTCGCCCGCGGCCTCGACACCATCGTCGTCGTCGAGGAGAAGCGCTCGCTGATCGAGGTGCAATTGCGCGAGAACCTCTACGGCTCCGCCATCCAGCCGGCCATCGTCGGCAAGAAGGACGAGCGCGGCGACTGGCTGTTTCCGGCCAAGGGCGCGCTCGACCCGAACGAGATCGCGATCGCGCTCGGCGAGCGGATCCTGCGCACCATCGGCCCCTCGGAGGAGATCGCGGCGCGGGTGGCGAAACTGCGCCAGTTCCAGGCGATGCTTGCCGACACCGTCGACATCGGTTCGCGCACGCCTTTCTTCTGCTCCGGCTGCCCGCACAATTCCTCGACCAAGGTGCCGGAGGGCTCGCTCGCCGCCGCCGGCATCGGCTGCCACTTCATGGCGCTGTGGATGGACCGGAACACGGTCGGTTTTACCGCGATGGGCGGCGAGGGCGCGCAATGGGTCGGCCAGGCGCCGTTCTCCAGGCGCGATCATATCTTCCAGAATCTCGGCGACGGCACCTACAACCATTCCGGCCTGCTGGCGATCCGCTTCGCGCTGTCGAGCGATGCCAACATCACCTACAAGATCCTCTACAACGACGCGGTCGCCATGACCGGCGGCCAGCCGCATGAAGGCGGCCTGACGGTGGATATGATCGCCAGGCAGGTGCGCGCCGAGGGCGTCGAGCGCATCGCCGTCGTCACCGACGAGCCGGACAAATATGTCGGCAAGGCGGATTTCCCGGCCGGCGCCACCATCCATCACCGCGACGACCTCGACCTCGTCCAGCGCGAATTGCGTGGCGTGAAAGGCATCTCGGTGCTTTTCTACGACCAGACCTGCGCCGCGGAGAAGCGCCGCCGCCGCAAGCGCGGCACCTTCCCCGACCCGGACAAGCGCGTCTTCATCAACGAGCTGGTCTGCGAAGGCTGCGGCGATTGCGGCGTTCAATCGAACTGCGTTTCGATCCAGCCGGTCGAGACCGAATTCGGCCGCAAGCGCCGGATCGACCAGTCGAGCTGCAACAAGGATTTTTCTTGCATCAACGGCTTCTGCCCCTCTTTCGTGACGGTGCACGGCGGCAAGATCAGGAAGGCCGAAGGCATTGCCGGCAAGAGCGACCCGCTCGACGGCGTGCCGGAGCCCATCGAATTTCCGCTCGGCGCGGAGGGCTGGGCGGCGATCATCGACGGCGTCGGCGGCACCGGCGTCGTCACCATCGGCGCGGTGCTCGGCATGGCAGCTCATCTCGAAGGCAAGGGCTGCGGCATGATCGACATGGCGGGCCTTGCCCAGAAGGGCGGCTCGGTCTTCACCCATGTCCGCATTGCCCCGACGCCCGAGGACATCCACGCCATCCGCGTTTCGGCCGGCAAGGCCGACCTCGTGCTCGGCTGCGATCTCGTCGTCTCCGGCGCCAAGAAAGTGCTCGCCGCTGTGCGCGAGGGCCACACCATGTTCCTCGCCAACACCGCCGAAATCATGCCTGGCGAATTCACCCGTTCGGCCGATTTCTCGCTGCCGGTCGAGCGGCTCAAGAAGGCGATCCGTGCCGCCGCCGGCGACGACAAGGCCCACTTCTTCGACGCCACCCGCACGGCGACGGCGCTGTTCGGCAATTCGCTTGGCGCCAACATGTTCATGCTCGGCTTCGCCTTCCAGCATGGCGGGCTGCCGCTCTCGGCCGAAGCCGTTGAAAAGGCGATCGAATTGAACGGCGAAGCGGTGGCGATGAACATCGCCGCCTTCCGCTGGGGCCGTCGCGCCGCGCACCAGCCGGATTTCGTGCGCGGCCTGGTCGGCCGTACCGGCAAGCCGGCGTCGGCGCCAGCCGAGACGCTCGACGACATCATCGCCCGGCGCGTCGCGTTCCTGACCGCCTATCAGAACGCGGCCTACGGCAAGCGCTATGCCGGCAGGATCGCCGCGCTGCGTGCCGCCGAGGCGAAGGCGCTTCCCGGCTCGACGGCCGTGACCGAGGCTGCCGCCAAGAACCTGTTCAAGCTGATGGCGATCAAGGACGAGTATGAGGTGGCGCGGCTCTATACCGATGGCGCCTTCGCAGCCGATCTCGCCAGGCAGTTCCAGAGCTACGAGAGGCTGGAATTCCATCTCGCGCCGCCGATCCTCGGGCGGCGCGGCAATGACGGTCGCCCAAGGAAATCGGGCTTTGGCCCGTGGATGATGAAGGCATTTCGCCTGCTGGCCGCCATGAAAGGCCTGCGCGGCACTCTGTTCGACGTGTTCGGCCGCACCGCCGAACGCCGCGCCGAGCGGCAGCTGCTTGCGCAATACGAGGCCGATCTCGACCTGATTGCCACAGCACTTGCGCCGGGCAGGATCGACGCCGCCGCGGCGCTGGCGTCCGTGCCGGCGCTCGTCCGCGGCTACGGTCATGTCCGGCAGGCCAGCGCCGCAAGGGCGGCTGAGGAGCGCTCGAGGCTGCTGCAGCGGCTGAGTGAGGCCGCGCCGGTGCCGGTCCTCAGCGCCGCCGAGTGATTGCGCCAAACCGATTGCCCGAAGCTTTCTCAGATCGGCCCGGATCCTTGCGCCTTTGGCACGCGGGCGAGCCGAAGCGTTTGCTTAAGCCGGTCCTGTTCTAAGCCTTTCTTAAGGCGGTTGTGTCATGACAAGGCTTAGCGTTGGGCCGACCCTATGGGCAAAACAAAGACCGAAAGCATCCCCGCGGATGTTTATATCCAATTTGTGCGCTCGTTGTTCGACAACGCGCACATGTTGTTGATCGGTGGTGCGTGCTACTGGATCCTCGGGTTGATGATCTATCTGCGCACGCACGATCCCTTGTTCCTGGCGTTTTCTTTTGCTCTGCTTTCCGTCAGCCTTATCCGTTACTTCGGCATTCGCGATTTCCTCAAGACCGGCGGCGTGATTGCCGATGTCGAACACGCGCAGCGATTGGAGCGCAGCTACATCCTCAAGGGCTGCCTCCAGGGCCTCGGACTGGGCGCGCTGTGCTTCGTGTCGATCTATGTCTATCCCGATCCCTTCGCCGAGCTGGCGGCGATGTCGCTGACCCTGGCGACGCTGGTCACCGTCGTCGCCCGCAACTACGGGTCGCCGCGCATGGTGCGGATCTTTTCCGTGACCTTCATCGGTCCGGCGGCGCTTGCGCTCCTGCTGCGCATGGACGCGCCGTCCGTCGTCCTCGGCCTGATGATCATCCCGATGACGTTCATCACCATCACCGGCGCCGATCATGTCCGCAACGTGCTGTTCTCGGCGGTTATCGGCCACAAGCAGGCGAGGAACCTGACGCGCAGGTTCGACCGCGCGCTCAACACCATGTCGCACGGCCTGGTCATGCTCGGCCCGGACGGACGCGTCGCCGTCGCCAATGCCGAGGCCGCCCATCTGATGTCGCTGAAATCGGCCGACGCGCTGCTCGGGCGCTCGATCCACGGCCTGCTGATGCGCGGCGTCGCCGGCGGCATGCTGGCGCCGAAGGACTGCCGCTACATCGAAGCGCAACTGACGCGCGCCCTGCGCGAGGGCCGGGACCGCAAGGTGCTGGTGTCGCTCGCCAACGGCCAGCACTACGAATTCTCCGCGCGCGAAGGCAGCCAGGAACTCGGCGTCGTCACCTTCGAGGATGTGACGGCCCGCGTCGAGGCCGAGGAAAAGATCCGTTTCATGGCGCGCTACGACAACCTCACCGGTCTGCCGAACCGCGCCTACTTCCACGAGCTGGCCGGCGGGGCCATGGCTTCTGGCGACCGCGACCGGCTCTGCGGCCTGGCGGTGCTCGACCTCGACGATTTCAAGAGCGTCAACGACACGCTCGGCCATCCCGTCGGCGACGGCTTGATCTATGCCGTGGCCGAGCGCCTGGCGGCGATCGCCGGGCCCGGCATCAATGTCAGCCGTTTCGGCGGCGACGAGTTCATGGTCTATTTCGACCGCATCGAGGACGAGAGCCATCTGGGCGGCCTGCTCGACGAGATCTTCGCGGATTTGCAAGGCGAGGTCGACGTCGCCGGCCACGGCCTGCGCATCCAGGCCAGCGGCGGCGCGGTATTGTCCCGGGTCAAGGACACCGATGTCGACGCCATGATCGTCAAGGCGGACCTCGCGCTCTACAAGGCCAAGGAACTCGGCAAGAACAGCTGGCGGCTGTTCGAGGCTTCGATGGATGCCGCCTTCCGCAACCGACAGCTGATGAAGGCCGATCTGCGCAGCGCCGTTCAGGCCAGGGAGCTGCGCGTCGTCTACCAGCCGATCGTGTCGATGAGCACCATGCGCATCGCCAGCTGCGAGGCGCTCTGCCGCTGGGACCATCCCGATCTCGGCCCGATTTCGCCAAGTGTCTTCATTCCGCTGGCCGAGGAGATGGGCATCATCTCCGAGATCAGCGCCTTCGTGCTGCAGGCTGCCTGCGCCGAATGCGCCAAATGGCCGGCGCAGACCAGCGTCTCGATCAACCTCTCGGCCAAGGATTTCCGCAACCGAGACGTCGTGCAGAAGGTGCGCGACGCCCTGGCTGCGTCGGGCCTTGCGCCGCACCGCCTCGAGATCGAGGTCACCGAGACCGCCTTGCTCGACGACAAATCGCTGACCCGCGAGTTGATCGAAGAGCTCAAGACCCTGGGCGTCCGCATCGCGCTCGACGACTTCGGCACCGGCTATTCCAGCCTCAGCTACCTGCACAAGCTGCCGCTCGACAAGATCAAGATCGACCGTTCCTTCCTGATCGACGTGACCCAGAGCCCCAAGTCGCTCGACCTTCTGAAGGGCATCGTCGGCCTGACCCGGACGCTGGGCCTGGTCGTCACCATCGAAGGGGTCGAGACCTTCGAGCAGCTGAAGATACTGGTGCGTTCGGTCAAGCCGGACCTCGTGCAAGGTTTCCTCTTCGGCGCCGCGCTCAGCGCGTCCGGCATCGAGACGATGTCGAACGTCACCTGGCCGTTCGCCGCGGACCTGCGTCTCGCGGCCAAGCGGACGGCCAGATAGTCGCAACTATATATTTTCGATTACCTGTATCTATGATACGGGTTGCTTGGACCATGCAGTCATCGAGCAAAAACGCAAGCTTTCATGAAATTTCATTTCTGCAAGTTATGGAATAATTTTATGTGAAGGATTCATAACGTTTCGAGTTTAAATCTGTATAGGTCCAAATATTTTGACATACGGATTTCTCCATCAGAAGCATGAATCAACGCATCGTTCAATATTACCGAATTGATGGCGTAATTCATAGCAAAGGCACGAGCTTAGATCCGGACGCCTGGTGTGCTTCTTCAACGCAACGCCGTCGGCAGCAGTTCGCCCGATTGTTAAGGTTAACGAAGGGTAAATCAGCGGGATCGAATTTTCGGCTTGTGTCCCATTTCAACTCGAATAGCCTATTCATAGGCGGATACGAGGACTTGAGGATGGATGCTGCGAGAAACGATGCGCAGGCTGGCGCCGGCGCGAACGCTGGGTCGGCGCTGAACCGTTCGATCATGCAATTGCTGGAGCATGTCGACTATCGTCTCATCACGGGGGGCGAGGATCTGGAGGCGATCTACCGCCTTCGCTATCACTCCTACCTGCGCTCGGGCATGTGCGGTCCGATCGCCAGCGGGATGTTCGAGGATCGCTGGGACAATCTGCCGAATTCCTATCGCTTCGGCGTTTATTTCGACGGCCACTTGGTCAGCACGCTGCGGCTCCACTACATTTCCCGCGAGCACCCCTATTCGCCCTCCGTCGACGCCTATCCGGAAATCCTGGCCGAGCGGCTTGCCCGCGGCGAGAGCTTCATCGACGGAACCCGCTTCGCAACCGATGCGGACAGCGCGCCCGCGCCGGGGGTCCTGCCTTTCCTGACGCTCAGGCTAGGCATGGTGGCTTCCAGCTATTTTGGCCAGACCGCGGTGCTCACGCCGGTCAAGGTCGAGCATTCCGCTTACTACGCCCGCATCTTCCATGCCGTGCAGCGGACCGAGGGCAAGGTGTTTCCCGGCGTTCTTGCGCCGATCGCCTTGTTCGAAATCCCCTGCGGCGAGAATCTGCGCCAGACGCTCGAGCGGTTCCCGTTCTTCAAGTCGACGGCGGTGGAACAGCGGATGATGTTCGCCAATCCGGCCATCAACCGACTGACGCCGCTCTCCATCGTGCCGACGGCGAAATACTATCGCGACGCCGCCTGAAAAGGGCGTCCTCCGCGCACAATGGACCTTTCCTGCAACTTTGCCGTTATAAGTAGCGGCGCCGCGATCGGGCGCCGCCGCAATTCTGCCCAACAGGCGCTTCGCCCCGGGCTCATGTCGGGTTGTTCATGGGAAGGAATACGATCGTGACCATCCACTCGCTTGCGCTCACGCCCCTGATCTCGCTGATCGCCGGCATATTGATCCTGGTGATGCCGCGCCTGCTCAACTACATCGTCGCGCTCTACCTGATCGTCGTCGGTCTGCTCGGCCTGTTTCCTCACTTGGCCGGCTGAAATCGCGGGATCCTGCGTAGCGGCAACGTCCGTCCCAATTTCAACTTTCATTTGAGGCTGTTGTCGCTGGCCGTGCGGCAATAGCGCCATTGCTCTTGCTCCGGCTTTTCGCTATGTGCCTCGAAGGCATTTTCGAAGGGGTATTCCTATGGCTGATCACACGCCGACCGGTCCTGTCGAACTGGGTGCGCAGATGGACTATGCCGAGCATGATCGCACCTACAAGGCGTTCCTCTCGCTCGCCAAATACGGCTCGCTCGTCTGCGCCGCCATCCTGCTCGCCATGGCCTTCGGCTTCTTCGCGGGCGGCTTCTTCTCGGCCACTATCCTGTTCATCGTGATCATGGCCGTCGGCTATTTCATTCTGCGGTAGACTTTCCAAGCCATTGCGTTCGACGTCCTGCCGGGAGTCCCGGCCGACGCCTTGTGCAGCAAGGTTCCAGCCGAAAGGATCATGCGGTGGGGCAGACGGTATTCATCCCTCGTGAGCTTGACGCCAACGAGCCGCGCGTCGCTGCCTCGCCGGAAACGGTGAAACGGCTGGTGGGCCTGGGCTTCGGGGTGATCGTCGAGAAGGGCGCCGGCCTCGGCTCCCGCATCACCGACCAGGATTTCGCCGCTGCGGGTGCCGCGATCGGCAAGGCTGCCGACGCGTCGAAAGCCGACGTGGTGCTGAAAGTGCGCCGGCCGACGGATGCGGAGCTGAAGGGCTACAAGCCCGGCGCCGCCGTCATCGCCATCATGGATCCCTACGGCAACGACGCAGCGCTCGCCGCGATGGCCAAGGCCGGCGTCACCGCGTTTTCCATGGAATTCATGCCGCGCATCACCCGCGCGCAGGTGATGGACGTGCTGTCCTCGCAGGCCAATCTCGCCGGCTACCAGGCGGTGGTCGACGCGGCCGCCGAATATGACCGGGCGCTGCCGATGATGATGACGGCGGCCGGCACCGTGCCGGCGGCCAAAACCTTCATCATGGGCGTCGGCGTCGCCGGCCTGCAGGCGATCGCCACCGCGCGCCGCCTCGGCGCCGTCGTCACCGCCACGGACGTGCGCCCGGCGGTGAAGGAGCAGGTGCAGTCGCTCGGCGCCAAGTTCCTGGCGGTCGAGGACGAGGAGTTCAAGGCGGCCGAGACCGCCGGCGGCTACGCCAAGGAAATGTCGAAGGAATACCAGGCCAAGCAGGCGGCGCTGACCGCCGAGCACATCGCCAAGCAGGACATCGTCATCACCACGGCGCTGATCCCCGGCCGTGCGGCGCCGAAGCTGGTCTCCGCGGCCATGGTCGCCTCCATGAAGCCGGGCTCGGTGATCGTCGATCTCGCCGTCGAGCGCGGCGGCAATGTCGAGGGCGCGGTGCCCGGCAAGGTCGTGACGACGGAAAACGGCGTCAAGATCGTCGGCCATCTCAACGTGCCTGGCCGCGTCGCGGCCTCGGCATCACTGCTCTATGCCAAGAACCTCTACGCCTTCCTCGAGACGATGGTCGACAAGGCAACGAAAGAGCTTGCCATCAAGCGCGACGACGAACTGGTCAAGGCGACGATGCTGACCGATGGCGGCCAGGTCGTGCATCCGAACTTCTCCAAGGCGGCGGAGGCGCCGCGCACCGAACCGGCGGCCATTCCCGCCACGATCATTGTCGCTGACGCCTCGACCAAGCCGGTCGCGAAGAAGACAGCGGCGAAGAAGCCTGCCGCAGCCAAGTCGGCCTCGTCCAAGTCGAAAGGGACCGCGTGATGGAACAGCTGCAAAAAGCCCTCGACCAGCTCGATCAGGCGACCGCCGCCGTCCGCCTTGCGGTGCAGGATCTGGCCAATGCGCCCGCCGGCGCCGAGGCTGCCGGCAACGCGGCGCATGCGCTCTCCGGCGGCGCCATCGACCCCTTCGTCTTCCGCTTCGCCATCTTCGTGCTGGCGATCTTCGTCGGCTATTATGTCGTCTGGTCGGTGACCCCGGCGCTGCACACGCCGCTGATGGCCGTCACCAACGCCATCTCCTCGGTCATCGTCGTCGGCGCGCTGCTTGCCGTCGGCATCGCGGCTTCCGGCCTTGCGGCGGGCTTCGGCTTCGTCGCCCTGGTGCTGGTCTCGGTCAACATCTTCGGCGGCTTCCTCGTCACCCAGCGCATGCTGGCCATGTACAAGAAGAAGGAAAAGTGACGTGACCGTCAATCTCGCCTCCTTCCTCTATCTGGTCTCCGGCATCCTGTTCATCCTGGCGCTGCGTGGCCTCTCGCATCCGACCACCAGCCGCCAGGGCAATCTCTACGGCATGATCGGCATGGGCATTGCTCTATGCACGACGCTGGCGCTGGCGCTGCCCTCGGCTGGGCGCTTCGGCCTGATCGTGCTGGGTCTCGCCATCGGCGGCGGCGTCGGCGCCTATGTGGCCCGCCGCATCGCCATGACCTCGATGCCGCAGCTTGTCGCCGCCTTCCACAGCCTCGTCGGCTTCGCCGCCGTCATGGTGGCGGCCGCCGCCATCTATGCGCCGGAAAGCTTCGGCATCGGCACGGCGGGCGACATCCATGCCCAGGCGCTCATCGAGATGAGCCTTGGCGTCGCCATCGGCGCCATCACCTTCACCGGCTCGGTCATCGCCTTCCTCAAGCTCGACGGCCGCATGTCCGGCAAGCCGATCATGATCGGCGGCCGCCACCTCATCAACATCGCGCTTGGCGTTGCGCTCGTGGTGCTGATCGTGCTGCTCGTCACCACCGAATCCAAGTTCGTCTTCTGGCTGATCGTCGCCGCCTCGCTGGTGCTCGGCGTGCTGTTGATCATCCCGATCGGCGGCGCCGACATGCCGGTCGTGGTGTCGATGCTGAATTCCTACTCGGGCTGGGCTGCCGCGGCACTTGGCTTCACGCTCGGCAATCTGGCGCTGATCATCACCGGCGCGCTGGTCGGCTCGTCGGGTGCGATCCTGTCCTACATCATGTGCAAGGGCATGAACCGCTCCTTCATCTCGGTCATCCTCGGCGGCTTCGGCGGCGAGACGGCGGCAGTTGCCGACGACGGCATCGAGCGCACCGTCAAGCAGGGCTCGGCCGACGACGCCGCCTATCTGATGATGAACGCGCAGAAGGTCATCATCGTGCCCGGCTACGGCATGGCGGTCGCCCAGGCGCAGCACGCGCTGCGCGAGATGGCCGACAAGCTCAAGGCCAACGGCGTTGAGGTGAAATACGCCATCCATCCGGTCGCCGGCCGCATGCCCGGCCACATGAACGTGCTCCTGGCCGAGGCCAACGTGCCTTATGACGAGGTGTTCGAGCTCGAGGACATCAACTCCGAATTCGCGCAGGCCGACGTCGCCTATGTCATCGGCGCCAACGACGTCACCAACCCGTCCGCGCGCGACGACAAGTCCTCGCCCATCTACGGCATGCCGATCCTCGACGTCGACAAGGCCCGCACCTGCCTGTTCGTCAAGCGCTCGCTGGGCTCCGGCTATGCCGGCATCGACAACACGCTGTTCTACAAGGACGGCACCATGATGCTGCTCGGCGACGCCAAGAAGATGACCGAGGAAATCGTCAAGGCGTTTGATCACTGATCGGCCGCAGCGTCTGCAGCAAAAAAGCCCGGCGTCCGCCGGGCTTTTTTGTGCAGAAGGCTATCGGCCTGCTCAGATATCGAGATTGGCCACCGACAGCGCATTGTCCTGGATGAACTCGCGCCGCGGTTCCACCTCGTCGCCCATCAGCCGCGAGAACAGCGAGTCGGCGTCCGTCGCGTCCGCCACCTTGACCTGCAGCAGCGAGCGCACATTCGGGTCCAGCGTGGTCTCCCACAGTTGCTCGGCGTTCATCTCGCCCAGGCCCTTGTAGCGTTGCATGGTCAGGCCCTTGCGGCCGGTTGCGAACACCGCGTTGAGCAGCGCCAGCGGCCCGGCAATGGTCTCGGAGACCTCCTTGCGGCGCAGCACCGGCGGCTCGCTGTAGACCTCGGTAAGGCGCGAGGCATAGCGGTCGAGCTGGCGCGCGTCGGCCGAATTGATCAGCCCGGCGTCGAGCTGCACGAATTCCTTCACACCGCGCACCGTGCGCTCGAACACATAGCCGCCGACGCCGTCATTGGAGGTCGACAGCCGGCCGGTCCAGCCACGCTCGGTGTCCTCGGCGATCAGGTCGAGGCGCTTGGCGACGCGCTCGGCCATGGCGTTGGCGCGGCCGAGATCGGCAAGCACATCGGCATTGAGCGCGCCCGCGATCGCCGCCTGCTCGACCACGCTGCGGTTATAGCGCGTATGCAGCCCGTTGATCAGCTGGCGCACCGCCAGCGCATCGTCGATGGCGCTGTGCAGGTCCTGCCCGGTCCGCACCTCGCCCGAGCCCAGCGTCAGCGAGGCTTCCTCCAGCCCGGAATCGATCAGGTATTCCTCATAGGCGCTTTCGTCCTTGAGGTATTGCGAGCTCTTGCCCCGCGTCACTTTGTAGAGCGGCGGCTGGGCGATGTAGAGATGGCCGCGCTCGATCAGCTCCGGCATCTGCCGGAAGAAGAAGGTGAGCAGCAGCGTGCGGATATGGGCGCCGTCGACGTCGGCGTCCGTCATCAGGATGATCTTGTGATAGCGCAGCTTGTCGGCGTTGAACTCGTCCTTGCCGATCGAGGTGCCGAGCGCGGTGATCAGCGTGCCGATCATGTCGGAAGAGAGCATGCGGTCGAAGCGCGCCCGCTCGACATTGAGGATCTTGCCGCGCAACGGCAGGATCGCCTGGTTCTGGCGCGAGCGCCCGCCCTTGGCCGAGCCGCCGGCCGAGTCGCCCTCGACGATGAAGATTTCCGACTTCGCCGGATCGCGCTCCTGGCAGTCGGCAAGCTTGCCGGGCAGCGAGGTGACGCCGAGCGTGCTCTTGCGGGTGATGTCGCGCGCCTTGCGCGCGGCCTCGCGCGCGGCGGCCGCCTGGATCACCTTCTCGACCACCACCTTGCCTTCGCTCGGATGCTCTTCCAGCCAGGTGCCCAGCGCCTCGTTGACCAGGCTTTCGACCACGGGGCGGACTTCCGATGAGACCAGCTTGTCCTTGGTCTGCGAGGAGAATTTCGGATCGGGAACCTTGACCGACAGCACGGCGGTCAGCCCTTCGCGGCAGTCGTCGCCGGTCAGCGAGACCTTCTCCTTCTTGGTCTGGCCGGAGGACTCGCCATAGCCGGTGATCTGCCTTGTCAGCGCGGCGCGGAAGCCGGCCAGATGCGTGCCGCCGTCTCGCTGCGGGATGTTGTTGGTGAAGGCCAGCACATTCTCGTGGTAGCTGTCGTTCCACCACATCGCCACTTCGACGGTGATGCCGTCGCGTTCGGCCCGGATTGCGATCGGCTTTTCGATCAGCGGCTTCTTGACCCGGTCGAGATATTTGACGAACTCCTCGAGGCCGCCGTCATAATGCAGCTCATGGCGCACGAGGTCGGCATGGCGGGCGTCGGTCAGCACGATGCGCACGCCCGAATTGAGGAAGGCGAGCTCGCGCAGCCGGTGCTCCAGCGTGTTGTAGTCGAACTCGACCATGGTGAAGGTTTCGGCCGACGGGAAGAAGGTGATCTCGCTGCCGCTGCGGCCCTCGTAGGTGCCGGGCTGCTTGTCCTGCTCGTAGCTGCCCGTCACCTTCAAGGGCGCGTCGGCATTGCCGTGGGTGAAGCTCATCTCGAAGATGTCGCCGTTGCGGCGGATCTTGAGTCTCAGCCATGCCGAGAGCGCGTTCACCACGGAAACGCCGACACCGTGCAGGCCGCCTGAGACCTTGTAGGAATTCTGGTCGAATTTGCCGCCGGCATGCAGCTGCGTCATGATCACTTCGGCCGCCGAGACACCCTCTGAGGGGTGGATATCGGTCGGAATCCCGCGGCCATTGTCGATCACCGTCACCGAGCCGTCGGGGTTGAGCGTCACCGAGACGAGGTCGGCGTGCCCGGCCAGCGCCTCGTCGATGGCGTTGTCCACCACCTCATAGACCATGTGATGCAGGCCCGAGCCGTCGTCGGTGTCGCCGATATACATGCCCGGCCGCTTGCGGACTGCGTCCAACCCCTTCAAAACCTTGATGGAATCGGCGCCGTACTCGGCTTCCGCGCCAATGGCGCTTTCGGTCTGGTCGCTCATGAAAACCTATCTGATTGATGACGATGATCCGGCGCGGGAAAATCGCCCCGAATCGCGCCGTTTTGATGTCCTAGATATAGGCGCAAACGGCCGTTTTTCCAAGGTTTGCAGGCATTTTGCCGGCTTGGCGGGCGACCTTTCGCAAGCCCCGGCGCGACGTGCCGGGAAGCGGGCGCGGAGGGCGAGACCATGCAGCTGCGAAGCCGCGCCTGGGCACGGCCTCGCAGCAGGTCATGCCGCGACGTCTGCTATTGCGAAGGGAGGCCGGCGCGCAGCGTCTTCAGCGCCTCGCTCCACCGGAACAGTTCGTCCAGCATGGTCCTGGCGCCGCCCAGCACCTGTTCGCTCGGATGGTACGCGCCGTCCTTGTCGAGCAACGCCCTGTAGGAGGGCAACGCCACGCCTTCCGGGATCGGCATGACGCCGACCGCGGTCAGCAGGGGCTTCAGCGCCTGCGCCGCGCGCAGGCCGCCTGAAACGCCGCCGTAGCTGAAGATCGCGGCCGGCTTGTAGCGCCACTCCTTGAGCAGATAGTCGACGGCGTTGACGATCGCCGGGGCCACGAAATAATTGTATTCCGGCGCCACGAAGACGAAGGCGTCGGCGGCGTCGATCGCCTTCGACCAGGCCTTGGTGTGGTCGTTCTCGTATTTGCCCAGGCGCGGATGATGCGGCTCGTCGAGCAGCGGCAGCTTGAAGGCGGCAATGTCGGTCAGCGCCGGCTCGAACCTGCCGTGCTCGCGCGCGATAGTCTCCAGGCGCTCGGCGAAGATCGGGCCGGCGCGTCCGGGCCGCGTGCTGCCGATGATGATGCTCAACTGATGCTTCACGGGTGACTCCCTGTTTGGCGGTATCCGTTGGTGACTAAAATAAACAGTCACAGTCAACAAGCCACCGGGCGACGCCGTTCACATTCAGGCGAGGCGGTCTGTTCGCGGCCTGTCGTTCAGTCACATGGACGCGGGCTCTGCCGGACCCTACATTCAGCGTTGCCAGCGGAGCATGCCCATGGACACCAAGCCCGCCCCCTTCGTGCCGCCCGCGCCGAAGCCGCGCACCCAGCCGCCCTCGACGCTGGAGATGATGCGCATCGTCTACCGCAACCCGCTCGAGCTGTGGGGCGAGCACACCTACAACGAGCCGTGGATATCGGTGACCGGCGTCGGCGGGCCGCTGGTCATCGCCAACGATCCCGGCCTCATCCGCCATGTGCTGATCGACAACGCCAAGAACTACAAGATGGCGACGGTGCGCCAGCTGATCCTGCGCCCGATCCTGCGCGACGGCCTGCTTACCGCCGAGGGTGAGATGTGGAAACGCTCGCGCAAGGCCATGGCGCCGGTGTTCACGCCGCGCCACATCTTCGGCTTCGCCGGGCCGATGCTGAAGCGCACGCTGGATTTCGTCACCCGCTACGAGGCCGGCGGCACGACCGATGTCGCCCGTGACATGACGATGCTCACCTACGACATCCTCGCCGAGACGCTGTTTTCCGGCGAGATCGCCGGCGAGCAGGGCAGCTTCGCCAAGGAGGTCGACCGCCTGTTCGAGACCATGGGCCGCGTCGATCCGCTCGACCTGCTGCGCGCGCCCGAATGGCTGCCGCGCTTGACCCGTATCCGCGGCCGCAAGACCATGGCCTATTTCCGCAACATCGTCGCCAACACGGTGAAGCTGCGCGAGGAGCGGCTGAAGCGTGACCCCGACGGCGTGCCGCAGGATTTCCTGACGCTTCTCCTGAAGGCCGAGGGGCCGGATGGCCTCACCCGCTCGGAAGTCGAGGACAATATCATCACCTTCATCGGCGCCGGTCACGAGACCACGGCGCGGGCGCTGGGCTGGACGATCTATTGCCTCGCCGAAGCGCCCTGGGAGCGCGACCGCGTCGAGCGCGAGATCGACGCGGTGCTGGCAAGAGAGCCCAATCCGACCAAGTGGCTGGACGCCATGCCGCTCACCCGTGCCGCCTTCGAGGAGGCGCTCCGGCTCTATCCGCCGGCGCCCTCGATCAACCGCGAGCCGATCGAGCCCGAAACCTGGAACGGTCTCTACATCCCGAGATACGCCGCCGTGCTGGTGATGCCCTGGGTCGTGCATCGCCACCGCAAGCTGTGGGACAGGCCGGACGCCTTCATGCCGGAGCGCTTCCATCCGGAAAACCGCGACCGGATCGACCGCTTCCAGTACCTGCCTTTCGGCGCCGGCCCGCGCGTCTGCATCGGCGCCAGCTTCGCCATGCAGGAGGCGATTATTGCGCTGGCTGTACTGCTGTCGCGCTTCCGCTTCGACGTGACGTCGGAAACCCGGCCATGGCCGGTGCAAAAACTGACCACGCAGCCGCAGGGCGGACTGCCGATGCAGGTTTCCCCTCGCGGCTAGAGCAATTCCAGGAAAACCGCTCACACTTTTCCTGGAATTGCGCTAGGCGCTCTCGCAGATGAGAGCGATCCCGGACGGAAACACCCGTCGGGCATTTGCCCGATTTGCCTACCGGTCGGCTATCGGCCGGCGCTGCTGGAACTGGCCGGCGGCGCGGAAGCGCCAGAGATAGCTCGGCAGGATCGTCGCGATCGCCTGCGGCTGGATACCGAGGCCTGTGATCGTCCTGTTCGCCTTGGCGGCGGCTTCGGAAACGACATTGTGCTCGCGCAGCTGCAGCACCTGGTCCTTAGTCAGCAGCGGACTGGGCAACAGCTGAAGGATCGAGGCCTGCAGGTTCGCCACCCACCACGGCACCGGCACCAGGAAGCGCCTGCGGTCGATCACGGCGAGCATCTCCTCCATGCATTCCTTGAAGGTCAGCACCTGCGGACCGCCGAGCTCATAGATGTCGCCGCCCTTGACCTTGCCGTCGACCGAGCGCGTGATCGCCTCGGCGACATCGCCGACATAGACCGGCTGGAATTTTGTCTGGCCGCCGCCGATCAGCGGCAGGACAGGGGAGTAGCGCGCCATGCTGGCGAAGCGGTTGAAGAAGCTGTCCTCGGGTCCGAAATTGATCGACGGACGGAAGATGACGGCATCGGGTACCGTCTCGAACACCGCCTTCTCGCCGAGCGCTTTGGTGCGGGCATAACCCGACGGCGACCTCAAATCGGCGCCGAGCGCCGAGACATGGGTGACGCCGGCGCCGACCGAGCGCGCCGCCTCGGCGACGGCGCGCGAACCGAACTCGTGCACGGAGCCGAATTTCTGCCGTCCGGTCTCATGCAGGATGGCGACCAGATTGATGACGTGGTCGGCGCCCTGCACCGCGCGGTCGACCGACCAGCGTACCCGCACATTGGCCTGCACCGGCTGGATCTGGCCGACATTGCCGAGCGGCTGCACATGGCCGGCAAGGTCCGGCCGCCGGCAGGCGACCCGGATGCGGTAGCCGCGCTTGGCCAGCGCGCGAACGACATGACGGCCGACGAATCCCGAGCCGCCGAACACGACGACGAGCTTGGGGGTCTGCAGGATTTCGGTCATGGTTGGCTCCGCGCGCAAAAGCTTGGCTGAAGCCGCTTCTTAATCCGTTTCGCGTCAAAGGCAAAGAGCGACCGGAGGTCGCCGCCGCCTTGTTTTTCACCCGCCCGGAACACCTTGCCGATAGGCGCGTCGACCTGATCGCGGTGCCAGCCGCGGATGACTAAAGGCACGGGATCGCTGCACTTTAGCCGAAAACAGAAAACCCCGCCGAAGCGGGGTTTTCCGGGCAGTGCGCGCACCGAAACAGGGACCAACGAGGCGGCCTGACCTGAGACGGTATCAAGGCGGCGTGAAGCAAGCACGCCCGCCCCGGCCCTGGACGCCCGGCGCGGCGCCGCCAACCGCAAGCCGCTACCCAAGCCACCCTCTCTGCGGCTTGCGATGTGGGTGCCGCTGATGGGTCGCCGCCGGGTGAAAAAAGGTTCAAGGGCCGTGTGAAGAAACGCGGCCTGCTGCCGTGGATTGTCTTGATCAGGCCGAATAGCGTTCGGCGAATTCGGAAATGCGCTGCACAACCGCCTTCGGAACGTCGATGCCGCGCGCGCCCGCCTTCTCGGCGGCCTCGGCGCGGGCGCGGCCGGGGATGTGCACGCCATAGCGCCGCCGCAGCCGGTCCAGCTGGTCCTTCATGCGCTGCTCGAAGTCCGGGTCGAGCAGCTTGGGCTCGATGGCCAAAACGAAGAGCCCGGTTCCGGGGCTGTCCGGCCCGCCGGTGAACCAGGGCGCGTCGAGCGACCAGTTGGCGCCGGAAATGCCTGCCGCCAGCACTTCGACCATAAGCGCGATGTTGGCGCCGCGCTGGCCGCCGAAGGCCAGCATCGCCCCCTTCATCGCCGCCGCCGGGTCGGTGGTCGGATTGCCGCTGGCGTCCAGCGCCCAGCCTTCGGGGATCTTCTTGCCGTCTTCCGCCGCCTTGCGGATGTTGACGAAGGCGGTGGCGCTCGACGACTGGTCGATCACCAGCGGCGATCCGTCGGCGGCAGGTGCTGCAAAGGACATCGGATTGGTGCAGTAGACCGGCTTGACGGAGCCGGAGCCGGCGAGCACCGCCGGTCCGTTGGTGGCGGCGAAGGAGACCAGGCCCTGCTGGGCCAGCCGTCCGGTGAAATAGCCGAGCGCGCCGCAGGTATAGGCGTTCTTCTGCGAGAAGATGGCGACACCGAACAGCCTTGCCGCCTTGGCGAGATCCTCGATCGTGCGGTCGAAGCCGGTATGGGCAAGCCCGCCGCGCGCGTCGGAGAGATAGACCGCCAGCGCCGGCCGGGTGATGACAGGATCGGCATTGCCGTCGATGCGGCCGGCTTCGATCGCTTCGAGATAGTCGATGAAATGCGACAGGCCGACGCTCGCCAGGCCCTCCGCCTCCGCCGCGATGATCGAGGCGGTGAGCGACTGCGCCGCCTCCTCGTTGGCGCCGGCGCCGAGCGCCGCCATCCGGCATAGGCCTGTTGCCTGGTCGAGAGTGAGCTGCATGGCGATTGCCTTAGTGAGTAGCGAATAGTGAGTAGGGATTAGTGAGTGGTGACAAACGCGAACAGCCCTGCTCACTGCTCGCTATTGACTACTCACTACCCGATCTTGATCGGAATCCGCGCCTCGATTCTGCTGAATATGAGCACCAGGATGCCGGTGATCGTCATATAGATCAAAGCCAGCAGCAGCAAAGGCTCGTAGGTCAGGTAGGTGTCCTGCCGGACCTTGGACGAGACTGCAAAGATATCGATGACGCTGATCGTCGCCACCAGCGGCGTCGACTTGAGCTGCAGCACGGTCTCGCCGGTCAGCGTCGGCAGCGCGCGATAGAAGGCCTGCGGCAGCCAGATGCGGCGGAAGATCTTGAAGCGGCTCATGCCGAAGGCGCGGGCGGCCTCGAGCTGTCCTTTCGGCACGCCGGCGAAGGCGCCGCGCATCACCTCGCCCTCATAGCCGGCGAAGGACAAGGTCAGCGCCACCACGGCATAGGGCCAGGCTTGCCTCAGATATGTCCACATCCAGGACTCGCGGATCCATGGATATTGCGGAAAAAGCGATCCGAGCCCGTAATAGAGCAGCCAGAGCTGCAACAAGAGTGGCGTGCCGCGGATGATCGTGCAGAAGACCTTCGCCGGCACCGCGAACCAGAACGGCCCGCCGGCCTGCGCCAACCCAAGTGGCACCGCCAGCATAAAGCCCAGCGCGCAGGTGACGACGAGGATCCACAGAGCCCGCCAGATGCCGAGCAGCCCCATTTGCCAATATTGCGGCAGCCAGTCCCAGCGCATGAAGAAGGCCGCGCAGAACACCAGCGCCAGGGCGATCAGGATCAGCACGATCCGGTGCGGCTTGAGCCAGAGCGAGGCGCGCGCCGCCATGTTGATCGCGGTCGCTTCAGCCGGCATCAGCGCGCCTCCTTGACCGAAGGCATGCCGCGCCGCGACCATGTTTCGATCCGGCCGATGATCAGGTTGGAGAACAGCGTCAGCGCCAGATAGAGCACGCCGGCCGCGACGAAGAACAGCAGATAGGCCTTGGTGACGCCTGCGGCCTGCCGCGTCGCAAGCGTCAGTTCGAAGAAGCCGACGACGGCCAGCAGCGCGGTGTCCTTGGTGGCGATCAGCCACAGATTGGCAAGGCCCGGGATGGCGAAGGGAAGCATCGCCGGCAGCGTTATGCGCCGCAGCATCAGGCCAGGCGGCATGCCATACGCGCGGGCGGCTTCGATTTGGCCTTGCGGAATGGACAGGATGGCGCCGCGGATGACCTCCGTCGAATAGGCGCCCTGGACGACGCCAAGCACGAAGATGCCGGCCGCCAGCCCGCTGATGTCGACGCGCTGATAGCCCATCGCCGTCAGCACCTGATTGATGAGATCGGTGCCGGCGTAATAGAGCAGCAGGATCAGCACCAGCTCCGGAACGGCGCGCACCACGGTGGTGTAGACGGCGAGCAGGTCGCGCGTCACCGGACCGCCATAGAGCTTGCCCCAGGCGCCGCCGGTGCCGATCAACAGCCCGAGGCAGGTGGCGCCGATGGCGATCTCGACCGAATGCAGCAGTCCGAAAAGCAAGGTGCCGCCCCAGCCCGGCGGCACCGGTGACAGGAGTTCGATGATGCCGGCCGCCGAGGCCGGAAGAAATACGTCGATCAGCTTCGCCCCCGGATTGCTGGCAACCGCCGACGGCAGCGTTCGGCGACAGGCATGCGTGGCAAGGTTTGGCCTAGAGCATTTCACCGGTTTCACGGAGACGGCGATCTGCTCTATCCCGTTGTTTGACGCAATTCCGGACGGAAAACCGTTTCACACTTTTCCTGGAATTGCTCTAGGGGGCACGGCGCTCGGCCATGCCCCTCAAGCTCATGCGGAGACGTCAGTTCGACTGCGAAGGACCGCCGTAGATGTCGAAATCGAAGTACTTCTTCGTGATCTCGTCATACTTGCCGCTGGCGCGGATCGCCTTGATGCCGGCGTTGATCTTTTCCTTGAGCGCGGTGTCTTCCTTGCGCACGCCGGCGCCGATGCCCGGCCCGAGCACTTCATCGTCCGGCGCGACCATGCCCTTGAGGTCGCAGCAGGCCTTGCCCTGGTCGCTCTTGAGGTATTCAACGAGCGCGATCGAATCAGCCTGCACCGCATCGAGACGGCCGGCCGCCAGGTCGTTGTTGGCTTCGTCCTGCGTCTGGTATTCCTTGATTTCCTGCGCCCCGCTGAAGTGCTTCTTGGCGTACACCGCGTGTGTGGTCGATACCTGGACGCCGAGAACCTTGCCCTTCAGGTCATCCGGCGTGGCGCCGAACTTCTGGTCCTTCGGCCCGATGATCGCCGGCAGCGTGTTGTAATACTTGTCCGAGAAGTCGATCGTCTTCTTGCGCTCGTCGGTGATCGACATCGAGGAGACGATGAGGTCGATCTTCTTGGTGGTCAGCGCCGGAATGATGCCGTCCCAGGCGACGGGCGTGATGACGCAGTCGAGCTTCTCCTCGGCGCAGACGGCGTCGATGAAGTCGATCTCCCAGCCGACCCACTTGCCCGTCGCATCCGGCGAGGTGAAGGGCGGATAAGGCTCGGCGGCGACGCCGATCTTGACCTGATCGGCCTTGGCCACGCCCATCGCAGCGACGCCGAACAGCAGCGCCGCGGCGAAGGTCTTGAAAACAGTCTTCATTTCAGGACTCCCAGTTTGTTGTTGTTCCCGGTTTTTCGCCCCGCTTGACGCCGGCCCTAGCCGACGTTGCGGAGGAATTGCTTGAGCCTTTCGGATTTGGGCGCGCCGAACAGCTGTTCCGGCGGGCCTTCTTCCTCGACCAGCCCGTTGTAGAGGTAGACGACATGCGTCGCGACCTCGCGGGCAAACTTCATTTCATGCGTCACCAGCACCATTGTGCGCCCCTCGCGCGCCAGGTCGCCGATCACCTTCAGCACCTCGCCCACCAGTTCCGGATCGAGCGCCGAGGTCGGCTCGTCGAACAGCATGACGCGTGGATTGATCGCCAGCGCCCGGGCGATCGCGGCGCGCTGCTGCTGGCCGCCCGACAGAAATGCCGGGTAGACGTCGCGCTTCTCCGCCAGACCGACGCGGGCAAGCAGCTTCTCGGCCTGGGCGATCGCCTCGTCACGCTTGACGCCAAGCACGTGCACCGGGACCTCGATGACGTTCTCGATCAGCGTCATGTGGCTCCACAGGTTGAAATTCTGAAACACCATGCCGAGCCTGGAGCGGATGCGCTCGATCTGCTTGCGGTCGGCGGGAACGGTGTGGCCGTGGCTGTCGGCCTTCAGCTTGATCTCCTCGCCGTTGACGCGGATGATGCCGCTGGTCGGGTTCTCCAGGCAGTTGATGCAGCGCAGCAGCGTCGACTTGCCGGAACCGGAGCCGCCGATGATGGCGATCACCTCGCCGTCGCGCGCCGACAGCGAGACGCCCTTCAGCACGTGCAGCTGGCCGAACTTCTTGTGCAGGTTTTCGACATGGATGGCTTCGGCGGCGCCGCTCTGCACCTTGCCGGATGAGACTGCGGCAGCTTCCACCGCGCTCACCGGGTGACCTCTATTCGGTCGAAGGCAGGTCGTCGAACGTCCATCCGGCTAATCAACATACGCTGTACTGCCCCGCTCCGGATTTCAGCATGGACCCAACAGCGCGAGCCCGTCAATCCCGCTCATTACGGCACTTGCGGCCTTGTTATGCAAGTGTATAAATAGCCCTCCATGAAATTTTTTCGATTTTTTTCAGCTAAAAAAGGGCATCGATGAGCGCTTTCGGATCACAATCCATGGCGGCGCCGCTGCGGCGTGTTCTGATGCGGTCGGCGGCCAACGCCATGCGCGACGCCGACAGGGCTGCCTGGCACTATGGCCCGGGGTTCAACCCGGCGAAAGCGGCATCGCAGCATGCGGCCCTTGCTGAACTGGTGGCGGCTTCCGGCGCCAAGATCGAATGGATCGAGGACAGGGCCGACGGGCTTTCGGATTCGGTGTTCACGCACGACCCGTCGCTGATGACCGACCGCGGCGCGCTGATCCTGTCCATGGGCAAGCCATTGCGCGCCGGCGAGCCCTCCCTGCATGAGGAAACCTACACAAGACTGGGCATTCCGATCCTCGGCCGCATCGAGGCCCCCGGCCAGGTCGAAGGCGGCGATTGTGTATGGGTGGACGCCCGCACGCTGGCGATCGGGCGCGGTGTCCGCTCCAACCAGGAAGGCATCCAGCAGGTTTCCAACCTGCTGACGCCGCTGGGCATTTCCGTCTACGGCTTCGACTTGCCGCTATGGCAGGGCGAAGAGGCATGCCTGCATCTGATGTCGGTGATCAGCCCGCTGGCCGACGACCTCGCGCTTGTCTATTCGCCGCTTTTGCCGGCCCCGTTCTATCAGACGCTGAAGGCACGCGGCATCCGGCTGGTCGAAGGCGACGCCGAGGAGTTCGCCGCTTCCAACGGCCTCAGCCTGAACGTGCTGCCGACCAGCCCGCATAAGGTCATTGCCGTTGCGGGCTTCCCCAGGACCAAAGCCGCGATGGAAGCCGCCGGCTGCGCGGTTGAGATATTCGAGGCGGATGCGCTCTGCATCGCCTGTGAAGGCGGGCCGACATGCCTGACGCGGCCGATCCTGCGCCAATGAACACGCGCCGTAAGTTCCGTCGCGAGGGCGAGGAGCGGCGGCGGCAGGATCTGATCGAGGCGACTCTGGACAGCGTGGCCGAACATGGCCTCGAGGGCGCCACGTTGCGCACAATCGCATTGCGCGCCGGCGTCACCGCCGGGCTGATCCGGCATTATTTCCCCAGCAAGGAAGAATTGCTGCAGGAAGCCTATACGGCGCTGGTCGGCCGCATGACCGAGCAGGCGAAAGCCGCATTGGTCATGGAGGATGCCTCGCCGCGCCAGCGTCTTGCGGCTTTCGTCACCGCCAACCTCAACGCGCCGATCATCGACGCGCGGGTGTTTTCGCTGTGGGCAACCTTCCTCGGCCGCGCCGGCGCGGATCCGACGCTGGCCCGTGCCCACCGCGAAGGCTATCTGGGCTTCCGCAACGAGGTGGAAGCGGTTGTGGCCGAAGTGCTCGCCGCCGAACGGCGAAAACCGGACGCAAGCGAGCTGCGCCATCATGCCATCGCGATCAATGCGATCATCGACGGGCTCTGGATTGAAGGCTGCCTGGCCGGCGAGATATTTCTGCCCGGCGAATTGGCGGCGATCGGCATCACGGCTGTCGAGGCCGAGCTCGGCCTCGCGCCGCAAAGGGGAGAAGAGCAATGACAACCGTCGGCGAAGCGCTGATCACCTTGCTCGAGGCGCACGGCGTCGACGCCGTCTTCGGCATTCCCGGCGTGCACACGGTCGAGCTCTATCGCGGGCTGGCGCGCTCGAGGATCCGCCACGTCACGCCGCGCCATGAGCAGGGCGCCGGCTTCATGGCCGACGGCTACGCCCGCGCCGGCGGCCGGCCGGGCGTCGCCTTCGTCATCACCGGGCCGGGGCTCACCAACACCATCACCGCCATGGGCCAGGCACGCGCCGATTCGGTGCCGATGCTGGTGATCTCCGGCGTCAATGCCACCGATACGCTGGGCAAGGGGCTGGGCTTCCTGCACGAACTGCCGGACCAGCGCGGCATGATGGAGAAGGTGGCGCTGTTCTCCGAGCGCATCACCGAGGCTGAGGAACTGCCCGGCGCGCTGGCCCGCGCCTTCGCCGTGTTCTCCTCGTCGCGACCCGGTCCAGTCCATATCGAGATCCCGACCGACGTCATGGTGAAGCCCGCCGACGGGCTCGCGCCGGTGCTCCGCAACGCTGCGCCGCCCGCTCCGGCAGCTGCGGCGGTCGCCGAGGCTGCGAGCTTGATCAAGGCGGCCCGCCGGCCGCTGATCCTCGCGGGCGGCGGCGCCAAGAAGGCCGATTCGACGTTAACGCGCTTCGCCGAAGCGCTTGGCGCGCCGGTCGTCGAGACCGCCAATGCGCGCGGCCTGTTGCATGGCCATGCGCTCTGCGTGCCGGCGAGCCCGAGCCTGAAGGTGGTGCGCGCTCTGATGGCGGACGCCGATCTGGTGATTGCCGCCGGCACCGAATTCGGCCCGACCGACTATGACGGCTATGGCGACGGCGGCTTCGTGCTGCCGCCGAACCTCATCCGCATCGACATCGGCGCCGACCAGATCGCCCGCCGTCCGGTGACGGTCGGCCTCCAGGCCGATTGCGCCGAGGCGCTTGGCGCTCTGCTGGCTGAGCTCGGCGCAGCTCATGTCGCGGCGAAGGACGGCGAGGCCCGCGCCGCGGCGGCTAGAGAGGCGGCGCTGGCCGAGCTGAAGCCCGATTATCTGGCGCAGGTGCGCGCCGTGGAGGCGATCCGCGACGCGCTGCCCGGCGCCATCATCGTCGGCGACTCGACCCAGCCGATCTACGCCGCCAACCTCTATTACGATCACGATCGTCCGGCTGGCTGGTTCAACGCCGCGACCGGCTTCGGCGCGCTTGGCTACGGCCCGCCGGCTGCGATCGGCGCTGCCCTTGCCGTGCCCGAGGCGCCGGTCGTGTGTCTCACGGGCGACGGCGGCTTCCAGTTCACCTTGCCGGAGCTGGGTGCCGCGCTCGATGCAGGCGCGCCGGTGATCTTCGTCGTGTGGAACAATCGCGGCTATCGCGAGATCGAGACCTCGATGCTCGACGTCGGCGTCGAGCCGGTCGGCGTGTCGCCGGCGCCGCCGGATTTCTGCAAGCTTGCCGAAGCCTATGGCATTGAGGCCGAGCGGCTGAGCGGCATCGGCGGGCTGGCCGAGGCGCTGAAGCGGGCGCGAGCGGCCGGCAAGCCGCGCGTTATCGAAATCACTGTCGATTGAAGCTCCTGGCGGCCATCCCATCAGCCGCGACGCCGCCGCGTGAGGTCACGCGGCGGTGCGGCGACGCATGCAAAGACGGGACGCCAGCCATGTCGATATTTCAATTGAGTGACAGGACGAAAGGCGCGACGTTCGAGGCTGGGGCGGCCTAACCATAAGAATACGACAGGAGCAGTCGAAATATGACGGAAACGCTTAACGGCAGGCATGTCGTGGTGACGGGCGGCACTGGGGCGCTCGGCGGCGCGGTTGTCGGCAGGTTGCTGGAGCAGGGAGCCATCTGCCACGTGCCCAACGCGCATGCGGCCGCCCCCCCGAACTTCCCCTTCGCCGCGCATGCCAGCGTCCATCTCGCGCACAATGTCGACTTGTCGGATTCCGCCAAGGTCGAGGCCTTCTACCATCAGGTGCCCGAGCTTTGGGGCTCGATCCACCTCGCCGGCGGTTTCACCATGGCGCCGGTGGAAAAGATCGAATCGGCGTCCTTTGCCGAGATGATGGACACCAATGCCCGCACCGCCTTCCTGTGCAGCCGCGCCGCGGTGCGCTCGCTGCTGGCCTCCGGCACGGCGGGGCGCATCGTCAACGTCAGCGCGCGCGCCGGGCTCGATCCCAGGCGCGGCGCCGGCATGGTCGCCTACGCCGCCAGCAAGGCCGCCGTCGCCGCGATAACGGTGGCGATGGCGGAGGAGCTGAAGCACAAGGGCATCCTGGTCAACGCCGTGGCGCCCTCGACGCTCGACACGCCCGCCAACCGCGCCGACATGCCGGACGCCGATTTCACCAAATGGGTCAGCCTCGAAGCCGCCGCCGAGGCGATTGCCTATCTCGTCTCGCCCGCCAACCAGGCGATGAGCGGCACGCTGGTGCCGCTCTACGGCCGCGCCTGACACGCCAACTGTTAGGGACAAAGAAAAACCCCGCCGGAGCGATCCGGCGGGGTTTTTGTTTCAGTCGAGGCGAGGGGGCTTAGTTGCCCTGCTTCTTCAGCGCCGCGCCCAGGATGTCGCCCAGCGAAGCGCCGGAGTCGGTCGAGCCGTACTGGGCGACCGCTTCCTTCTCTTCGGCGATTTCCAGCGCCTTGATCGAGACCTGCAGCTTGCGGGTCTTCTTGTCGAAGGCGATGACGCGGGCGTCGACCTTCTGGCCGACGGTGAAGCGCTCGGGGCGCTGCTCGTCGCGGTCGCGCGAAAGGTCCGAACGCTTGATGAAGGTCTCGAGGCCGCTGTCGACCAGCCGCACTTCCAGACCGCCATCCTTCACCGCGATGACCTCGCAGGTGACGACGGCGTTCTTGCGCAGCTCACCGCTGCTCGCCGCCTCGCCGACCGTGTCGCGGGCCAGCTGCTTGATGCCGAGCGAGATGCGCTCCTTCTCGATGTCGACGTCGAGCACCTGCGCCTTGACCATGTCGCCGCGATTGTACTCTTCGATGACCTGCTCGCCCGGACGGGTCCAGTCGAGGTCGGAGAGGTGCACCATGCCGTCCACGTCGCCTTCCAGGCCGATGAACAGGCCGAACTCGGTCTTGTTCTTGACCTCGCCCTCGACCTGGCTGCCGACCGGATGGCTGCGCGCGAAGGCTTCCCACGGGTTCTCCAGCGTCTGCTTGAGACCGAGCGAGATGCGGCGCTTGGCCGGATCGACCTCGAGCACGACCACGTCGACTTCCTGCGTCGTCGACAGGATCTTGCCGGGGTGCACGTTCTTCTTCGTCCACGACATTTCCGAAACGTGGATGAGGCCCTCGATGCCCGGCTCCAGCTCGACGAACGCGCCGTAGTCGGTGATGTTGGTCACGGTGCCCTTGATCTTCTTGCCGATCGGGAACTTGGTGCCGATATCCGACCACGGATCCGACTCGAGCTGCTTCATGCCGAGCGAGATGCGGTGGGTTTCCTGGTTGATGCGGATGATCTGCACCTTGACCGTCTGGCCGATGTTGAGGATCTCGGTCGGATGGTTGACGCGGCGCCATGCCATGTCGGTGACATGCAGCAGGCCGTCGATGCCGCCGAGGTCGACGAACGCACCGTAATCGGTGATGTTCTTGACCACGCCTTCGACAACCTGGCCTTCCTCGAGGTTCTGCACGATCTCCGAACGCTGTTCGGCGCGGCTCTCCTCGAGCACGGTGCGGCGCGACACCACGATGTTGCCGCGGCGGCGATCCATCTTGAGGATCTCGAAGGGCTGCGGGTTGTGCATCAGCGGCGAGACGTCGCGGATCGGACGGATGTCGACCTGGCTGCGCGGCAGGAACGCCACGGCGCCGTCGAGGTCGACGGTGAAGCCGCCCTTGACCTGGTTGAAGATGACGCCTTCGACGCGCTCACCCTTGGTGAACTTCTCCTCGAGACGCACCCAGCTCTCCTCGCGGCGGGCCTTCTCGCGCGACAGCATGGCTTCGCCAAGCGCGTTCTCGATGCGCTCGACATAGACTTCGACGGTGTCGCCGACCTTGAGGGAGGACTCTTTGCCCTTGGCGCCGAATTCCTTCAGCGGCACGCGGCCTTCGACCTTGAGGCCGACGTCGATGATGGCCATGTCCTTTTCGATCGCGGTGATCGTGCCCCGGACAACCTGGCCCTCGCCGGAATGGCCGGCGGTGAATGATTCTTCGAGCATGCTCGCGAAATCATCGCGAGTGGGATTAGCAGCTGACATTGTTTCTCCTGGAGTGCTCCGCATGACGAGCGGAGCGGGCGCCGTGGGTTAGCGTTGCGTGAGCCTGCCGGCGTTCCGGGCTGAAAAGCCCTTGGCCGCTTTTGGCGGCAAGTCCGGCGCATGAAGAATGCTGGCAGGCTGGTTCGTGCCCGATATGGGTATTTTCGGCGCCGACGGCAATCGAAAACCCGGATCAGGCCTTGCTTCTTTTGGCCAGGACGTCGTCAACGATCGCCATCGCCGCCAGAAACGCGGCTTCTATAGCCATTTCGCTGGTATCAAGCAAGTGCGCGTCGGCGGCGGGCTTTAAGGGCGAGTCGGCGCGGCCCATGTCGCGCTCGTCGCGGCGTTCGATGTCGGCGAGGATGGTGGCGAAATCGGCGCTGCCGCCCATGCTCTCGATCTCGGCCAGCCGGCGCCTGGCCCGCACCTCGGCGCTCGCCGTCACATAGAGCTTGATGTCGGCGTCCGGGCACACGACGGTGCCGATATCGCGGCCGTCGAGCACCGCGCCCGGTGGCGCCTTGGCGAACGCGCGCTGCTTTTCGACCAGAATGCGCCGGACAGTGGGAATGACCGCGACCTTCGAGGCGGCCTCGCCCACCGCGTGCGCCGACAGCACCGTGCGGTCGAGGTTCGAGAGATCGACCTGCCGCGCCGCGGTTTCCGCCGCCGAGACATTGTCGAGCGGCAGGCCGAGCTCGAGCAGCTTGTGGGCCACGGCGCGATAGGTGAGGCCGGTGTCGAGCAGGTTCAGGCGGTAATGGTCGGCGAGCCGGCGCGCAAGCGTGCCTTTGCCCGCGCCTGCGGGTCCGTCGATGGCAATGGTGAAGGTGTGGGTCATGGGTGGGTCGACACTCTCCGTGATTGGCGACCAGTCCTCGCGCCTTCGTCATCCCAGGGCGTAGCGAAGCGAAGACCCTGGGATCCATGCCGTGACATCAGCCGAAGCATGCGACGGACCAGAATTCTGCACCGTAGCAACGCCTTGGAGTCGCGGCATGGATCCTGGGGTCTGCGCCGCGTCGCTTCGCTCCTTGCTTCGCCCCAGGATGACGAAGGGACGAATGCCGGACGCCAGTCTCGAAGGTTTGCGATTGCCATCGCCCGTCACTCGATCTCCGCGCCCAGCCCTTTCATCAGCCCCATGAATTCCGGAAAGCTGGTCGCGATCATGTTGGCGTCGTCGATGGTCACCGGCTTTTCCGTTGCCAGCCCCATCACCAGAAAACTCATGGCGATGCGATGGTCGAGATGCGTCTTCACCGCCGTGTCCAGGCCGTCGGGGTGAGCGCCCAGACCCTTGCCGCCGGGCCTGCCGCGCACGGCGAGCGAGGCTTCGCCCTCGGTGCAGTCGACGCCGTTGAGCTTCAGCCCGTTGGCGACCGCCGACAGCCGGTCGGATTCCTTGACGCGCAATTCCTCCAGCCCCTGCATCAGCGTCTCGCCTTCGGCGAAGCTCGCGGCGACAGCCAGCACCGGATATTCATCGATCATCGACGGCGCCCGCTCCGGCGGCACCACGATACCCTTGAGATCGGAGGAACGCACGCGCAGGTCCGCCACATCCTCGCCGCCGGCATTGCGCGGGTTGAGGATGTCGATCCGGCCGCCCATCTCCTGCAGCGTCAGCAGCAGCCCGGTGCGGGTCGGGTTCATCAGCACGTTCTCGATCACGATGTCCGAGCCCGGCACGATGAGCGTCGCCACCAGCGGAAAGCCGGCCGAGGACGGATCGCCAGGCACCGCGATGGTCTGGCCGGTCAGCTTGCCCTGGCCTTCGATGAAGATGTGACGCACGCCGCGCTCGTCGGTCTCGACGCTCAGGTTCGCGCCAAAGCCTTGGAGCATCTTTTCGGTATGGTCGCGCGTCATCACCGGCTCGATCACCGTGGTGATGCCCGGCGTGTTGAGGCCGGCAAGCAGCACCGCCGACTTCACCTGGGCCGAAGCCATCGGCACCCGATAGGTGATGGGCGCGGCGTGCTTGGGGCCGCGCAGCGTGATCGGCATGCGGTCGCCCGGCGCCGCCTTCAGCACCTGCACGCCCATCTGGCGCAGCGGCTCCAGCACGCGGCCCATCGGCCGGCCGGAAAGCGAGGCGTCGCCGATGAAGGTGGTTTCCATGTCATAGGTGCCGACGAGGCCCATGGTGAGCCGCGAGCCGGTGCCGGCGTTGCCGAAGTCGAGCGGGCCTTCCGGCTCGAGAAGCGCCCCGTTGCCGGTGCCGCGGATCACCCATTCGGCGCCTTTCTTCTCGATATGCGCGCCCATCGCCTTCATGGCGGCGCCGGTGCGCATCACGTCCTCGCCTTCGAGCAGGCCGGTGATGCGCGTCTCGCCGGAGGCGAGGCCGCCGAACATGAAGGAGCGGTGCGAGATCGACTTGTCGCCCGGCACCCGCGCCGTGCCGGCTAGCGCTGGGGATTTGCGGGCCGTGGCTGGCTTGGCGGCGGCGGAATGAGACATTTTGTCTTCCAAATGAAATGCCGGCCGGGCCGGCTCGGTTCGTCATGTTGCGGCGGTCTCGTATCACGGCGCGCGGCAATGGTCATCCCCTTGGCAAGGGCCTTTGAAAAGCGGGTTTTCTGGACATGTCTTTTGGCTTTGACAGCGCGAAAAACTGCGGTTATGGGGACCATTCTTTTTTTGACGAGGCCTGACGTGGCAAAAGCTGAACTTGGCACCAAGCGTGTCGACCCCGAAACGGGTCGGAAATTCTACGACCTGAACAAGGACCCGATCGTCTCGCCCTATACCGGCAAGAGCTATCCGCGTTCCTATTTCGAGGAAGGCAAGATTTCCGCGATCGAAGACGACGAGGACGTCGCCGACAAGGAAGTCGACTCCGAGGAAGAGGAAGGCGCCGAAGTCGTCTCGCTGGAAGATGCGGACGAGGAGACCAAGGGCGGCGGCGACGATCTTCCCGATCTCGGCGACGACGAGGACGATGTCGATCTCGGCGACGATGACGACGACACCTTCCTTGCCGACGAAGAGGAAGAGGACGACGACGTCTCCGATATGATCGGCGTCGGCGACGACGAGGACGAGGTCTGATTGGATCGTTTGCCGGCCATTTTGGCCTGTGACGAAAAAGCGGCTTTTGAAGGCTTGATCTTGACCGAAGGCGGCGCTAGAAGCCGCCAGCACTAAACGACGGCGCGGGTTCCCACCGCGCCGGATCTCTTCGCCGGAAACGGCGCCGGCTGACTGCCGGGAGTGGGGCCATAGCTCAGTTGGGAGAGCGCTTGAATGGCATTCAAGAGGTCGTCGGTTCGATTCCGATTGGCTCCACCAAACAGTCCTCTAAGCACCTGTAACGCTTAGATAATAGCAAATTCAACGGCTTACATCTCCCCTCTGCATCACTCTAGTGATACATTTCGGAGCATGAAGGACGTGGCCGATACTCACCTCCAATGCCGTAAAGGAACTTGGTACTACCGTCGCGTAGTCCCCAAGCACCTCGTGCAGGCGTTGGGCAAAGCGATGATTTTCCACTCGCTGCATACGTCGGAGAAAAAGAAGGCCAAGAGGCTCCGCGAAATCGAGGACGTGACATGGAGTGCGCGGTTCGCATCGCTCGAAGCCGGCGAACACCAACCCATCGCCCAGCCTTCTAAGGTGCTCGGAGATCAGGAGCTGCTCGAACTCGTTCAGGCCTACGTCGCAAGCAATTCGCGCCAATTCGAGGAACGAGAGAAAGCGATCCCGGCCACGAATGCAGAACGAAAAGAGGCGGTCGTAAACCTGGAGATCGATATCGCGCTCCTCCGTGACCCGGACGATCTCGGTGCCGGCCAGTGGATTGGTTCTGTCAGCGACAAACTGCTTCAAGAGGCGGGCCACGATCCCAACTCGCTACAGAGCGGTCATGCTGCACTGTATGCGGAACTGGTCAGACGGGGATTGCTCGAACTTCAAAAACGAAAGTTGGCTCGATACCAGGATGATTTCGGCCATAGCTTCTTCGACAACGCGTTCGATCCTGCCCGTCCTAAGCCGCTTCGTTTCGAGCAATTGGCCAATCAGTATCAGACGATGCAGATCGAGGAGGCGGAAGCCAACGGCATGTCAGCCAAATGGCAAGACAAGGTGAAGGCCCAGGTCGCGCTGGTGCGGGAACTGGTCGGGGACGACACCCCGGTCTCCGCCATCGACTACGATCTGTGCCTGCGCGCCCGCAGCCTTTTGGCTCGGACGCCTAGCAACCGAAAGAAGCACTACCCTGGGCTGGCGCTGGAAGAAGCCATCAAGAAAGGCGCGAAGGACGGCAAGCCCCTCCTGTCGCCGGTCACTCAGGCAACGTATCTGGATACCCTTCGCGGCATCCTGCAGTTGGCTGAACTCAAGCGGCTGCTCCCTCATAACCCCGCCGCAACTCTGCGCCCGCTGAGGCGTGATGCGGAAAAGGCCGAGGACAAGCGTGAGCCATTTTCGCTCGATCAGATCAAGGCATTCTTCAGCAGTTCGTTCTACCAGAGCTGCGCTCCCGATGCGATGGTCCAGTATGTTAAGCCGGATCGCGAATGGCGATACTGGCTGCCGTTGCTCACCCTGTTCATGGGCATGCGACCGAACGAGATCTGTCAAATGTTGCCGTCCGACGTGAAATGCTCAGCCAACGGCACCTGGTTTGTCGATGTGGTCGCCTCATATGACGACGACGATGACGGAACGGACCAGCCCACAAAAACCCTGAAAACCTCGACAAGCAGAAGGAAAGTACCTGTTCATCCAGAGCTGATTGCACTCGGGTTTGTCGAGTTTGCCCAGGGCAAACAGAAAGCCAAAGCCGAGCGTCTGCTCGGAGGCCTTAAGAAAGATATGTACGGGAACTGGGCTTCGTATTCATTGAAGCGCTTCCGTGACAGCTTCTTGAAGGAAGCAATCGTCGTCGGGCCGAGACAGTCGTTCTATTCGCTCAGGCACAGTTTTCGCGACGCATTGCGCCGTAGCGAAGCTGGCCCCGATACTCTGAGGGCCCTCGGGGGTTGGGCCCAAGGCAGCTTGGCAAGCGATGGTTACGGCAACAACGCCGATCCTGATCTCCACGTAGCGGCGATGGCAAAGGTTTCATATCCAGGACTGGATCTGAAATTCTTGAGGCCACTTTCAGGAAGTACCTGAGGAGACATCGCCATGGGCGACGCCTCCTGTATCAAGCGATGATCGGTCAGGCCCGGATCACGATCTCGATCTGCTCCGGCTTGACGCCATAGTGTGAGGCCAGCCTTACCTTCGCCGCCTGGATAGTCAGTGGGGATTGGTCGGCCTCGACATCAGTGGGGGCCTCTGGCCCGTGCTTCACCTCGGGCATTGGCATAAATTTCAGTTGAGTTTCGTCGATGCCGAGATCCTCCAGCGTCGTGTAACGAACGGGATTTCGCCATCCGGGCCAGACACCGTCGCCGCTCAACTCGGCATAGGCGTCAAACTGGATGAGGTAACGTCCCCCTACCCATCGAGACGGAACGACATTGGAAATCCGCCCCACAAGAAAGGCCTCCCGGTGGCCAGTGAACCCTTTGGTTGGATATTTAGACTGCTCGTTGAAATAGAGAACCGCGTATTCGCAGCCCCGAGCTTTCTTTTGGTCAAGAACCCACGAACGGGATCCGCCGTCTTCCAGAACCATGGCGGTTGATTTTCCCGTGAAAATGGCGATGGCAGTTGTGCTCACGTCGATCTCCCTCAGCAGACATACTTTGTAACATTCTATCAGAAACTATGCAAGAAGTATGATACATTGGTATTTAGGATCGCCGGGTGGTTGCGAAATGCCACCCTGTGACAGGGCAGCCTGAGCGTGAGAAAAATCTTTCAAAACTGAACCTTACGCGAGCTGCTCGGGTTTGAAAGTTAACGGCCCTGGTGTGACTTCGCGTCCAGAACTGCTGGCCGCGCTTGTCGCGTAGACCTACATGTCCGATCCTTTCTTCAATGGTCACCAGGAGCCCGGAAGATGGACGTGCAATCTGCCCCGAAGACATTGCGGACGACCGAAGCAGCTCGATACATTGGCATCGCCCCGTCAACGTTGGCCAAATTGCGGATGCGTGGCCAAGGCCCGGCCTACTCGAAGGCGGGCAAGCGCCTGGTCGTATATCGGACTACCGACATCGACGATTGGCTGCTGAAGAGCCGGCGCATCTCTACCAGCTCGACTTAGCACAGCGGTTCCATCGGGGTACTCGCATGGAACTCGGTTGATTTTCTGGACGAGCGCGACAGGCACGCATGCTCGGCAAAGACGCAAAATGGTGCCGTTTAGGCCGAAAAACGAACCCGGGTGTCACGGTCATGAGTAAAAAGAAAATGTCGTGTCGCGCAGTCAAGAAAATCGGGAAAACCACTAGGCCTAAGGTGACAACCGACTGCGAAACGCTTTCCAAAATGCAGTTGCGGCAACGCTATAAGCACGAGGCGAACACGCATCGGAATATGCTCACCCGGGAAAAAAGCCATGGGGCGGTGATCCATCGTGATTTCCGAGATTTTGCCAGTTTCCTTCGCCATGTCGGGTCGATCCCTGCGCTCGGTGCGACACTGGACCGGATCGACAATGCGGATCCGGAATATGGCCCTGGTAAGGTAAGGTGGGCAGACAAGCGCACACAGAACAACAACAAGTCGGACACCCTGATTTTCTACTACTCACGCACTGGCTTCACCTACACCGTTTCCCAGCTCGCCAAGTTGCGGGGCGTCGCTCCGAGCACGATTAGGAAACGCAAGGAACGCGGCTGGTCAGATGACGAAATCATCGAAGGCAGACGTGCGGCCCCGACATCTCAGCAGTCCGAGCGCGCTCAGTTCCATGTAGCACCCCAGCCATCTGCCAGGACTGCCCCTTCGCGTTGGGCTCGGGATATCGCGTTTCAGCGAATGGCCGAGAGGTACAGGGATATGCGGGAGGACGGCCACCCGGAGGAAGTGATGCCCAGCTATGAATTCCTGATCGAGGAATTTCCCGAGCACTTTTCGTCAGTTACCCGGGAGCAATACGAGCGTCGTTTCGCCAAGATTTGGCCCGAACATCGCCCGCACGTGATTTTCGCCAATTTGCCCCCGGCACAGCAAGAGTTGATCAGGAAGATCGATCCTGCATACGTTGCGGCAGTGAACGCTAAGGAAGACGTCAAGCGTATGTTGAAGAGCAAGGTTTAGGTTTGCTGGGTCAACCAGCAATAGGCTGGTGAAATTAACTACACTCTCGCGCACGTAGCTCCCCGCGAGATGGGGTGATTTGAACCAACTGGCCTATAGGATATGCCGTTTAGAGCGCTCGACTTAGAGCGGGGCGAAGAGCTTGTTCCCTGCTTACAGCGTGTCCTTCTCAGATGTCTAAAGACACATCCAGGGATACGCCCCGGATATATCCAGGAAGGGGTACGGGGCACCCCGTCTATGACGAATACTTTGCGATAATCAAGCACTTACCCGGGGGAGGTTCAGCCGACAGTCGCCTTCTTAAGAATAGCAGAGTTTGCTTGGTCTGACGGAAACCCATTTCGGCTCAGGAGGCTTGTCGCCGAACTTCTTGCCGGAGACATTTTTTGTCCCTCACGGTCCTTGTGGGTGAACTCCCCAGCCGTACCGCGGTCCTATGACATCCTGCCAGCCATTAGACAGCTGTACTGGGAAAATGGCGAGGGTTTTCAGCTCTGAGCACCATGCCTGATTTTCAAAAAAATCATCGATCAGGGCATCACAATTAAAGCAGCCGTTGCTGAAGCGGGGTCGTCCAAGAGGACGTACAAACCGAGACTTGATGGTCCCGACGGGTTCATCCAGAGGAAGCTTCTGAACAACCTCCATGACAGCCTGATCTGGTAAGTCGAGAAGCGTTCGTTGAGAGGAGTACGGCCCTACCGTTATCTCGATTGACTTAATTGCCCAGGTTGGCGCACGGCACTCTCGGCACCAAAGTTTGCGCGACTGCACGGTGACGATTGCCGGCATGTCAGTCTCGATCCCATAGCGAAATCGACGCTCGAACGCGGCATGCAGAAACGATGCAATCGGCATCTGCTGTCGCCAGTTCCTCGGATCATCGAGGTTCTTCTTGTTCTGCCGAGTTCCATTCGGGATCCTGGCTTCGAAACCGCCCTGACTATCCCCCGACACAACAACAGCGGGGAGTTCCTTGGAGATGGGAAAGCCCAGTCTTCGAAGTAGCCACAGGCCGCGAACGCCAGACTGCCTGTAGCGCTCCTGTCGTCGCATCGTTTCATCTAAGGATTGTGGCGACCACTGAATTTCGACCGCAACACGATGATCGCCTTTTTCGGCAAGAACGTCGGCGGTCCATTCTTCACCGGTTGGCGAGAAGCCCCGGACTTCGGTCGATGCCGTCCACCCGGCCTTTCGAGCGGCCTCGACCGCAAGGCTCTTGAGGAGAAGATGTTGTTCCGTCTCGGGAGCGGTGGTGCAAATTCCATGCGGCTGATGTGCAAAAAACTGCTGCCCGCGAGACGACACCTTCATTACCGCATGAGAGGTGCAACACGGCATTCGCAGATGCCGCGATTGCGCATTGCCCTTCCGCAGCGCTGCCCATTCCTCCCTATTCAGGTCGAATGCCAGGATACTCTCGCCTTCAGCCCCGAGGCAGCGTAGTGGCACCAGCTATCCTCCAATCCCCGCTGACAGATATGCCAGCTGGCGCATTTTGGTGGGACGCAAAGCCCTGCGCAAGAGAACCAACTCTACGGCGATCCAGCTAAAAGAAACTATTTTTTCCAAACAACGGCTATTGACGCCTGCTAAAAGTTGAGCCTATTGTGGGGCTATAACGTGCTAGAGCGAAATTATAGGAACCAGATATGCCTACAAGCGTCGTATTTATCCCATTTTCTCGCGAGCTTTATAGCGACATCGTGCGCTTTTCCGATGGCAAGGTGAGCCCCGAGCAACTCGCGGAGACGTTAGTCGAAAGGTGGATAGAAAATAGCGTAGAAGTTGGGGGGAGGATCACTGGGGAGACCGCCTGGGGGCGGTGATGCAGAAATACGCGCCGGCCTTGTACAAAAATCGGCTGGCGTTGGCCGTGGCGGAGATGAGCGAATTCAACAAGCCACTTGTTTGGAAAGAGGTGACGATACCCCAGGGATCAGAGGTCCGAATGGCGTATGGAGCAGACCATCACTATGCCAAGATCCAAGGCGGAAAGATTGTCGACGCTTCCGGTGAATACTCGCCGTCGGAGTGGGCGTCAAAGGTCGCGGGTGGCACGTCGCGAAATGCCTGGCGAGACCTTTGGTTCAGGTTGCCTCTGACTAAGGATTGGGTTCCCGCTCAGACACTCCGCTCGAAAAAGGGGCAGGAAACAAATGCTTGAATTTAGCGATCATGCTCATTTGCGAATGCGTCAACGAGGCATTCGACCCGCGGAGGTTCAGTTTGTGATTGAGAACGGCACCGAAACGGCTCATGGGTTCCTACTCTCAGAGCACGATTTTGAGAAAATAGAAGCAGAGGCAAAGCACCAAATCGATCTAGCTCAGAGATTGCGGGGTGTCTTCGTGCCGGTTTCTGGTAAAATTGTGAAGACTGTGTTCAAATCCTCGCGTAAACAGCAGCGCCGATTTCTATAGGTATTGCCCCGTTGGCCAGCTATTTGTTGTAGATGGCTAATATAACTTGATAAAGACCTGATATACTATATCATTAATAGTGGGACTGAACGCTCAGCTCCTCCCTTGAACTCCAAGGAGGAAGCCACATGAACTGTCCCGAAACCCTCTCTATCCTGCGACACGAATTGGTGCAGCAACTGCTTCGCCATGAGCCGCCCGTTCCCCATCCCCTCGATATTTCACCCTGGTTGGCCATGGCCTTGCTTCAGAAAGCTATCCGGCGCGGGCACGGACAATTCGCATTGCAGGCAGCCGCCACGCTGCTTCGGCAGTCGCCAGAAAGGTTCTGGCGACGGGCTTGCTCGATAGCGTTCGAGGATGTCGGGGTCGCTGATATCGACACCGTTGGCCTCGTCACGGCCTCGCTCGCGGGGAAATCATTTCGGGCAAAAATCGGCGGCGAATGGTCCGTCGCAAGCTATCTTGTCGAGCGAATGTGCGACGCACCGAAATGCCGGAGCGCTGACGATCTACTCATGCTCGCCGAACGGCACCCATCGTATGAGCATCTTCGGCTGGGCCTCACATATGGCACAACCTCCGAATTGCTCGCGTTTGTGAGGAGCAGTGCCCCGCTGCCGAAGCGTGCGCTGGCCGCCTGGTATTTGGCCGGGACTGATCGTTGCGCCTCACCGCAGCTCCGGACACGAAAGGGAACACCACAAGCCCTCTTCGATGATCTTTGCGAAGCAGGTCATCCCCACACCCTGGTCGAGATTGCGCGGGAAGGTTTTCGAAGGGCCGGGCAGGTCCTGTGCCCGCTGGTCGTGCTGCTGGCGTCGCTAAAGCCTGAGCAGCCGGCAGTGATCGAGGACGACGACTTTCCTCCCGAAGCCATGTGCGGCGTGCTGCCTAGTTGGGCGCTCGACGTTTATAGCCGCGAAGGGCAGCAGGCGCTGAGACGGTTTCTCGGACGCAACTGCAACACGGCTCGCTGGGTCCGCAGCCATGTCTCGCCCGCGCAGCGGATTAAATTCCTCGGCGACATACTGTTTGCAGTCGAGGGCGGCCTGTTGCGGACACACTACCGATGGCCACTAGCAGACGAACTTCGGCGGCTGTGGGAAATCGAAAGCCAAGGCTCGCATTGTCCAAACGCCACCGAAATCATCTCACTGCTTCGCAACGATATCCCGCTCCTGAACGAGGAGCGCCAACATGTCTAAAGGCCGTCTAACTCGTGATAATCCCCTCTTATCACGACCCATATTGGGGCCTTTGGCAGACCTGTCAGTACCCCCCGGAGCCGCTACGAACGCCACCACGCCGCTTTGTGAAATTAACTTCACAACCGAGTTGCCCGACGACGTAGCCGGGTATGTGGAAAAGAGCCTGTCCGAAAATACCCGCCGGGCATATGCCGCCGATCTTGCTCACTTCCAGGCCTGGGGCGGCAGCATTCCGGCCACCGATATGACGATTGCCAAATATCTTGCGGAGCATGCGGACACATTAAGCGTCGCCACACTTTGTCGGCGTCTGGCAACGATCACCAAGGCGCATGCCGCAGAGGGGTTCGCCAGCCCGACAAGGTCTGAACTGGTGAAGGCGACAATTCGCGGCATCAAACGCAGTCGCGGAACCGCTCAAGTTGAAGCCAAGCCCCTCCTGCGCGATGACTTGTTCGCAGTGCTAGAGCGCATGGGTGACGACCCCAAGAGTACTAGGGATCGAGCGTTGCTCCTGATCGGCTTCGCAGGAGGGTTTCGACGATCTGAACTCGTAGGCCTCGACGTGGAGGACATCGAGCAAGTTCGACAGGGGATCATCATCCAATTGCGGCGTTCGAAGACGGACCAGGAGGGGGTTGGTCGAAAGATCGGCATTCCGTTCGGTCGAACTCGGTGCTGCCCCGTCAACGCTCTCGACCAATGGCTGTCCACCGCCACAATTGGTGCTGGACCAATATTCCGTTGTGTCAGCCGTCACGGTCACATCAGCGAACAGCGTCTGTCTGCAGAGGCAGTGGCGCTGGTCTTGAAGGGGAGACTGTTGGCCGCCGACGTCAGCCCGGATGGCTTTTCAGCTCACTCGTTGCGGGCCGGGCTGGTCACATCGGCAGCTATGGTCGGGGTATCCCCCTGGAAAATCCGGCAACAAACCGGCCACGCCAGCGATGCCATGCTAGGTCGCTATATTCGGGACATCGACCTTTTCATTAGCAACGCAGCTGGCGCAATTTTATGACGCATCCCCTACCGAGACCGCCGGGCGAAGGAAGACAGCTTAGTGGCAAGTTCTCAAACCGTAGATCGACAGCCCGGAAGGATTTCTTGCGTTAGCTCGCCAAACTCGGGGGGCATACTCCGCGGATGCAGATCAACCATTGGCATCTGAGTTCAAAACAGATGGAAAGGGTCGAGTGGGCGGCAAAATCGAATGGGCGGCTCTTGTGTGATGGTCAGGCCATAGCCCGTTGGGCCTCCGAACAAGGCGCGATTTGATCCGTCTCTCCGCTACCTGGCCTCCGTCATTCCGGCATAAAACTTCTGCCCGGGCTGTCGCAAAGATACGGATTGCCTTCTGAGATTTTCGTGTAAAAGCTAAAATGAGTTCGGGGCTAGGAGCGAGGGAACTATGGGCGGAATACGAATTGGCGAACTCGGTATCGCCGAGGTCATAGACAACCTTCGCAAAGCGAGTTGGCAGGTTCCCAAATTTCAGCGAGAGTTCGTCTGGGACACGTCCGCCGTAGCCGAGCTCGCAACTTCGATTATTGACGCCTATCCAATCGGGATGGCAACGCTTTGGCAGCAGTCGCACCAAAATCCGCTAGACGTGGAGCGTCTTTCAATTGGTGACTATGACCCAGTCAACAAAAAGCACGCGATCGCGTATTTTGGAAAGGAGACGGGCGACCCCAACTTGTTAGCCATCCTTGACGGACGGCAACGATGCACCGCGATTGCAATGGCATTCGCCGGTTTCGCGCCCGAGTATGGGAGAAGCAAGTACTGCGGAAAGTATTTTCTAAATGCCTCTCAACCTGACCCCCTGGAGCGGGTCATCTTCATTAAGCGATCAGATCTCCAACGGAGGGGGCTTACGAGCACCTCAAGCTGCATCGGTCACGGCCTATTTCCGCTTTCCAGCGATCAGCCGGACGAAAGTGTTATGAGGCAATGGTATCGCTATGCCCAGGAGATTAAGAACCCTGCAAATTATCCGAATAGCCAACTTCCCGATGCAGAGGAATTGTCTCGCAGAGACAATATCTTGCAATCCGCGTTCGACGGCATAACGTCAACAAAACTTGCAGCGTGCATAGTTCCAGAAGAGTATGACCTCGGGAAAATATGCGAAATCTTCGAGACGTTAAATCTATCAGGAATGAAGGTTTCGACAGTCGATCTTATCAACGCTTGGATTTACCGCGAGACCGAGCATCTCGGCCCTGACGCTATTCAAATTAGAGATTGGATCAAAGATCTTGGTGACCTTGATGGAGCCACTGGGTGGGCCGTTCCCGAGAAGCGCCCTGAACTGATCGCGCAGATGGTCACCGCCTGCTTTGTCGCGACCGACGATCTGCCTGACAAACCAAGGCCTAGAGTGATTAGCGGAAGCCGCAAAGTCAATAAGATCTCGTCGGTGAAGTCGCCCGATCTTCTGGCCACTCCCTATCAACACTGGCTAAACGTCGTCGCGAACGACACCAAATTCGCTAGATTTATCGGTGAATTTCAGAACTGCGTTGGTGGTGGACCTTTCCCCTACGACAGCGCCCCGTACCCCATATCTGGTGCGATCTATGTGGCGCTGAGATGGCATAAGGAATTCGACCCCGCGGTTAGCCATGCCGGTTGGAGCGTCGAAAATCTACAGTCTCTGTTCCGAGCTTTCTACTGGCGAAACGCGCTGTCTCGCCGCTATGATCAAGGCTTCCTCACCACCCTTGGAACTGATCTGAGTTTTTTGAAGGCGTTGCTTCAACGGCGATCAACCTTTCCCTCCAACGCAAAGTGGCTGGAGTACTGTGAAGAGCGCATCAGTGCTGATCTAATTCCTCCATCGGATGTGCCCGGTAAGACTGAGCTGGTTGAATGGCTAACCAACGGAAAGCCAGGAGGCGCAATTCAGGCGGCACTTCAGCTCCCAATGCTAGCCGGCGCAAAAAGGGACATCGACGGTATCGATGTAACTTACAAAATGGAGAAAAGCGCTGAGCTGCATCACATCTTTCCGAAGAAATGGTGCTACGATAACTCGTTCGGAGAACTGAAGGAGTACCTAGACCGAGAGGCATCTGGCCGAGATTGGGTGAATGCCATCTGCAATCTAATGCCGTTAGCTCGCGAAACAAATAACAAATGGAAGACGCAATACCCAAAGAAATACCTAGATGACAATGGAATTAGTTACGAAAGCGCGCAGTCTTACTTTGAGAATGTTTTCATTGGCCGTGATCAATTTGATCTCCTAAATAGCGGGCCCGAAAATATCCCAGCCTTCTGGCGTTCCCGGGCCAACAGAATAGCAGACAAACTTATATCGTTGATGCAATTGACGATATGATCGGCCTCACCAATGGGACGCTATCAAACCGAGGTTGAGTTCGTCGCTGCGGTGCTGACGCGAGGTGCAGAGTGCACAATTGATGAAATTCGCGAGATGCGGGAATACGAACAGCTCGGCTCGCTCCCAGCTATTACCAAGCTGGTGGCATTCTGCGAAGTTCATGAGATTTACGTCCGGCCTCCCCTGTCGGAGGGCGAGCTTACTGATCAGCGCATTTTTACCAGGTTGCCGACCAAGGACGAGTTTTCGACAGCGTTCGAGAGCGCCCTGGCGAGGGGGGAGTGCATAAACGTTGAGTTCAAGCAAACGCTCTTCCTCAATGTCAAGCGACGGGAGAATGATCCGAAGTTTTCGGCGCAGGCAGCGGTGGATCTCTCAATGATCCATGAGGTCGTCAAGACAATCACTGCGCTTATGAATACCGATGGTGGCACTTTGCTTATCGGCGTTACGGATAGCGGCGATTTATATGGCGTAGAAAACGAATACGAATTCTTGCCAGGCGCGAAGAAGGACAGGGACGGGTGGGAGCTATTTTTTTGGCAAAGTCTGGAAAACTCGCTGGACGAATTTGGCCGCTGTCGAGGGTCGATCAGCGGGGCCTTTGTGAAAAAGGACCAAAAGGACATATTTTCGGTCATCGTAAAACCGGTGGGAACGAGAATATGTATTTGCAGAGATCATGCCGGTCCGGGGGTTTCGGAACATGTCTACGTCCGAAGTGGCAATAGATCGATTAAGATGAAACTGCGGGAGATCGAAGATCTCGTGATCGAGCGGACCGGAAGGCGATAGACCTCTCGAAATAGGTCGCTTGTTGGCATGGGCGGTCGCCTCTAATGGAACGGTCAGTTTAGGATTGTCGTTGGTTTGATCATCTGCGACTGCTGCCTGACCAGCTCGTTCTGTCTTTATTCGTGTCGGGCTTTGGTGTCTGGAGCGCATCCCCACCTTTCCAAAACGGTCTTGCACCCTTGTAGCCCGCCAGCGCGATCCATCCGACATCGATCCCATGTAGGATCGCCTTGCATTGAGAATTCGGCCATACGTACGTGCTTGGTCCAATCCGCGGCTTACACGCTGCAGGCCGAATTTCGGCCCGATGGTCAGTGCTGGTTGCGAAGATGCAGCTTGCACAGCAAGGTTTAGAGCCATGACCTTCGCCGGCCTATGGAGCCAGACAAATGCAGCGCCCGGAGGGTGCCCAGGGTTAAACTTGTGTGGGCGATCGTTCAAAGATAGCGTCGGCTGATGATCACAAAAATTGAAATTGACGGTTTTAAGAATTTCGAGAATTTGGTACTCGATCTCAGGCCGTTTACGGCAATCGTGGGTCCAAACGCCAGCGGCAAATCCAACCTATTCGATGCATTGAAATTCCTGTCGTTGCTTGCGCAGCACGATGTCAGGACCGCTATGCAGGACCTTCGGGGCGAACCCGAGGAGCTTTTCCGCAGGACGTCCAGCGGAAACAGTCGCCGCATGCGGTTTGCAGTGGAGGTCGTTCTCAATCCGAACGGGGTCGATGCGTTCGGCACAGTGTATGAGGTTAAGTCTCAGCGGCTTCGCTATGAACTGGAGATTGCATTTAAATATGATGCCAAGGGAAATGCGCGCGGCATTTTCGTCAGTCGCGAAAATTGCTGTGTGATCCCAAAACACAGCGAGACAGTAGCTTACATTAAGCGCGACAGGTCCCTCAGATATAGCGGTCAGCTCAAGCCCTTTATTCGAATGAAGGGGGCGGGAAGCGAATACGAAGCTATAGAAATACGGCAGGATGGTGCTACCAAGAGAGGGCGACCAGTTACCTTGTCTGCCAACGAAGCCTCAAGAACGGCCCTTTCGACGGTGAGTACTGCGGAGTTCCCGCATCTATATGCGCTTCGGGAGCTATTTATTTCCACGAGGTTTTTGGAGATAAACCCTCAAGCCGCGCGAAAGCCGAGTGGGAGATTTGAAGACCGTCATCTGCGATCCGACGCATCCAACCTTTCGGCGGTCCTGGCCAAAATCAGGGACGAAACTCGTAATGAAAGCCAGCCTGACGGTGTTTTATCCGATATTTCCGCCGACTTGTCTTCGCTCATACCCTCAGTCAGAGCGATTGTTCTGCGCGACGATCCCGGCGCAAAAGAGTACTCATTTAGCCTAGCTCTCGATGATCTTGATTTCAGCTCTCGCGTAATAAGCGACGGCACGCTTCGGTTATTAGCCCTGCTGACCGCTTTAAACGACCCGTTGCGGAAGGGCATTTTGTGCTTTGAGGAGCCTGAAAATGGGGTCCATGAGGGCAGGATTGAACTGCTTGTTGACTTCCTGCGAAGTGCGGCAACCGCTCCCGACCAGCTTGGAAAGGGAAATTTATATCAGATTTTGGTCAATACGCACTCTCCGGCGGTCATGGCAGCGTTAGAGGATGAGGAGATAGTGGCAGCGGACATGGTAACCACCGTCGAGAGCGAGACAGGCGGCAGATCGCAGAGGACCAGAATGCGGACGGGCGTTGTCGCCCCGGATTTGTTCGATCCTGAAACAACCCTTACACGCACCGAGGTTATTCGGTTGCTGAAGCGATCCGCTGACGCTGCATGACGTATTTGGCCTGGGCAACATTTTACGAGGGCAACTCGGATCGAGAATATTTTGATGTGCTGCTCCCGAGAGTGATGGAGGATTTTCTGGCCCGGCAGGGAGTTGGGGTCCACACGGTGCCAACCACGCCCGCTATTGAGCTCGGTGTGCAGGGGCGCGAGATTGCCAAGGTGGCCAAAGAGGCTTGTGACGGTCGGGACGCATTCCACATCCTGTTTGTTCACGCAGACACAGGCGGGAGGGCGCTGGAAGATGCCATGGTGACCCGTTCCGTTGCATATCGAGAGGCAGCATTCGCAGAATGTGCACTTCCGCGAAATCGGACGGTCGTGATCGCCCCGCGGCGAGAAATGGAAGCATGGGCTATTTCAGAACGGGAGGCGGTGGCTGCGGCCCTTGGATTTCGAGGAGATCTAGCAATCCTTCGACTTCCGCAGACGCCTCAGGCGGCAGAAGCTGAGCAGAACCCGAAGGCGGTACTTATCCGAGCCGTGGAAGCGGCACGAGGCCACAGGCGATCGGCGAGAAAACAGCCACCGTTCGCAGCAATTGCCCAACGCCAGGATCTTGCAAGGCTTCGGCTGTCAACGTCGTTCTTGGCCTTTGAGAATGAGCTTAGAGAGGCGCTAGTGAGTTTAGGATGCATACCCCACTGAGCCTCCCCAAGGGCAGAAATCGTGATCTTCACCCGGCGCGCACTTGAAAGAGCGGGGTTTGTTGGCTGGACCCCGTTCGCAGACCTGCGCTCATCCATATGCCCGATCACAGCGGGGGTCTATGTCGTGACCTACGACGTAGAAGGCGATACTAGGTTCGCCGACAAGAGCTCCGGCGGGTGGTTCAAGGGGAGAAATCCATCCGTCCCCGAAGGAGCGCTGGCAGCCAACTGGGTTGACGGTGCCGAGGTGGTTTACATTGGCAAGGCGGACGTTCTGCGCCGACGATTGCGAGAGTTCGCAGCGTTTGGGGCGGGGAAATCTGTCGGGCATTGGGGCGGTCGATTGGTTTGGCAGCTCGCCGGCGTCGCCGACCTTCGCGTCGGCTGGAAAGAAACACCCAACGACAATCCGGGGGTCGTCGAAGCGGAGCTCCTCCGACAGTTCCGGTTAAACTACGGCAAGCCGCCTTTCGCTAACGATCCTCACCGGCTCGGCCGATAAGATAGACGCACTGCACGCGTTTCAGGCCAACACGCCAAAGGTCAGTATAGGATCGTCCAGCGAAGCTTTTTGCCAGCATACAATCCATCAGCCCACCTTGACCAAGGCCGCCCAGAACGAAATCACCTCGGTGTAGGCGATTTTTGGGCTCAATGGCATTGTTGCGTTGCTGGAATACTGGCGCGCCGGGGCCCAAGCCTACGACTTGGAAACACGAGCAGATCAGGCACCCGAGGCGAGGTCATAGCTTGAGCCGGGACAGCGCCGGCGTCCCGGTACTAAGTTGAAATGGCGTCGCCTCGTCAGGATGGGACAGGAACGTCCATCGGCGATCCGGAAGGCTTTGCAATCTTCTTGCAGGAGGCTGCAACTCAGCTACAATTTTGCGGCGTTCCGGAACCGTTATCGGCAGTTCCCGAACGCTCGTATGCTAGCGACGGGGGACATACTAGCGTGGGGACTTCGAAACATAGATTTTCGTCAGCCAGTCAAGCTCTGCGACTTGGTTTCATCGCGGTGGCGATTGTTGCCGCTGGGCCACTATCCTGCGTAACGACAGACTTTGCCATTAAGCGATGGGCGAACACGCGCCCGGAAGCCGATACCAACATTTCTGCGCCTGTGACACCTCAAGCCAAACCGCCAAGCATCAGCGTAGCGAAAAGCTCCTCCGCCGACGCCGGCCAACCTGCCTCAACAGTTGCCGTTGGCTCGAACTGGCAATATGCGAAATGGGGTATGTCTCCACAGGAATTACTCCAAGCTTCGAATGGGGTTGCGTCAGAGACCAAGCGTGAGAGCGACGAAAATAAAAGGTCAGCCTTGCTTTCAGCCCCATATCAAAGCGGGCCGCTGGAGTTCACGGCATTTTTCATTTTTAATAAGCAAAGGCAGCTCAACGGTATCGAGCTCGAATTAAAGAACGACGATAAATGCCCGGGCCTGGTGTTGGCCCTCACAAGTACGTATGGACCACCAAAAGATACAATCAAGTCGGACGTTACCACCACTTTTAAATGGTGGGATGAGACAAGGGGAAACGTGGTGGCCTATTTTCGTATAGCAGGTTACTCCTGCCGAGTTGAATATTGGCCATTAAACCAGCCAGGCGCTCCGGGCGGTCTTTAGATCGATCTCATTTATCGCCCCAGCAGTGGCGTTGATAGCACGACGCCCTGTCCGCTCCAATGTGTCGTTCAAGAACCTTGAATGCATTCTTCAGAAGGCTTTTGGCTGAATTTCGAGCGTAGTCCGAAATAGGCGGAGGACAAAGCTGCTCTATTGCCTGAAAATTGGTGGGAAATTTTGATGGCGGCCTTATCCCCGAGGGCCCAGATTTTCCACTGGATCGTGATACATTTCGGTGCTACAACTGCTGCACCTTGGGAGATTGCTAAGCTGTTGATACTGCTTATGTTTCGGTGAGGATTGTTATTTTCCGATTGGCTCCACCAAACAGTCCTTTTCCAAAGAAGTTATAGAGTACAAAAGAGCTGCGCCCTTTCCCGGGTTTGGCCTCGCGTCCGCAAGCCCGGCACGGAAGACGTAAAGCCCGCCACATGAATGCATTTCATCGTGACGCGGTTTGGTGTTGCTGCGAGTCCAGCATTTTCCCCGACAGCCCGAAGATCCCGGTTCGACGTTAGTCGAACACAGAATCCCATCAAGTGTAAGGTGAAAAGCTCCGGCTTGACGCCCCCTGATAGTCGATGCGATATCTCAATAGGGCTTGGGGGGTTACATGAATTTATTCGGAAATTCTAAAATAAGGCGGGCAAAGAACTCGGTTCTTGCAAGAAGTTTATTTCGCTCTTCTGTATCCTTGATTGCAATCGCTGCGGGCCCATGGGTCAGCCAAACCCGGGCCGAAACGATAACCATTTCGACCGCAAGCACCGTCCCGGTGTCTTCCGTCGTGGGCCCGACGGGAACCATCAACGTGACGCAGACAGGTTCCGTCACGACGCAGTCGGGAGGCAATCATGCCATTCAACCCTATATGTCTCCCGGGCTGGGCGCGTGGACGGTCAATGTTGACGGTTCCGTCAAGGTCCTTGACGCGGACAATGAGGTCTACGGCATCTGGCTGCGCGCGGGCGGAACGGTAAATGTGAGTGCGACCGGAAAGGTCGAAGGTTCGCGCAAGGGCGTCGTGATCGAAGGTGGCGTGGCAAACGTCCAAAACGACGGCCTGATCGCTGGCAGCCGGATTGCCGTGCATGTTCTCGCCGGAGGCACGGTCGAAAACCGCAATACCATGCTGGGGGGCGTCGTCTTTGCGACCTCGGCGACGCCCGGAAACTTCGTCAACAAAGGCAATGTTTCAAGCAACGGCGGCGGCTTCGGCGTCATCATGAACGGCGGCGGATCGCTCGACAACTCGGGAACCGTCGCGTTTACGAACATCGGCCAGGGTTTCTGGAGCCAGGGCAACATCACCTTCACCAACAGCGGTACCTATACCGCCAAAGGCGACGGTTCATTCTCCACCCCCATCTATGCTGTGCTGCTGCAGAACGGCAACGCGGTGGCAAACAATTCGGGAACCATCGAGGGACGCGATGTCGGCCTGTTCGTCTCGCAGGGGACCGCCGACGTCACCAATTCAGGCACGATCACGGCGACGAATGTGCATGCCGTCGCGCTGCAGACCACCGGTGCGGCCTCGTTCAAGCAGACCGCGGGCGCGCTTAGCGGCGGCACGCACGGCCTGTCCGTCGTGACGTCGGGAGACACGACCGTCTCCATCAGCGGCGGCTCCATCACCGGCGGACTGTCGAGCGCGAACGGTATCGGCGTCCGCTTCGGCGGCAGCGGCAAGACGCAGATGAGCGTGGCGAATGCATCCATCACCGGAGCGGCGGCGGCGATCCAGGGCGGCACCGGCACGTTCGATCTGGCGCTCCTGCAGGGAAGCGTCATCAATGGCGACGTGAAGCTCGGTTCGGGGAACTCGAGCCTCAAGCTGGAGACCGGTGTGTCCGTTCAAGGCAATATCGACGCAGAGGCAGGCGCCAACACGCTGCTGCTCACAGGCTCCGGCAGCGGCAGCTTCCAGGGAAACTTGCTTAATTTTGCGTCGGCGCAGGTTGATGCCGCCGGCGGCAAGTGGGTCCTTGGCGGTGACGCCACCTTTGTCAACGGAATGGAAGTGGTCAGCGGGTCGCTTGCCGTCAACGGCAGCCTGACCGGCAATGTGACCGTAAAGTCGGGCGCCAGGCTAGGCGGCACGGGGACGGTCGGGGCGACGATGATCGATACCGGCGGCGTGCATGCGCCCGGAAATTCGATCGGCACGCAGACCGTTGCCGGGAACTACGTCAACCATGGCACGCTGCAGATCGAGGCGACACCCGACGCGGCCGACAAGGTCAAGGTCTCCGGCACGGTCGACATCACCGGCGCCACGCTCGACTTGCTCATGTCGCCGAATTCCGCCTCCGGCTGGAATATCTCCAACGGGCCCTTCGTCATCATCGACAATGACAGCGCGGATGCGGTGACCGGTGCATTCGGCGCCGTCAGCAAGAACCTTCTGTTCCTCGACGAGAGGCTCGACTACGCCGGGGGCGACGGCAACGACGTGACGCTCCAACTGGTGCGCAACGACATCGGGTTCGGCGATGTCGGCATCACGCCCAACCAGCGGGCGGTCGCGGGCGCGATCGACGGCATGGGGCTTGGCAATCCGCTCTGGAACGCCATCGCCCTGCAGGGCGATGCCGAGGCTGCTCGCGCCGCCTTCGACCAGTTGACCGGCGAGATACACGCTTCGGCCAAAACAGCGCTGGTCAACGACACGCGCCTCGTTCTCGACGCCATCAACGAGCGGCTGCGCGCAGCCTTCGCCGGAACCGGCGCCGCAGTTTCGTTGCCCGTGATGGCCTTCGGCGAGGGCGGGCCGGAACTTGCCCTCGCCACGACCGATCGTTTCGCCGCCTGGGGCACCGCCATCGGATCATGGGGCCACGGGGAGGCGGATGGCGTCGCGACGCTCAAGCGCTCCACCGGCGGGGTCGTGGTCGGCGTCGACGGTCTTGCGTCCGAGGCATGGCGCGTTGGCGCGGTAGCCGGATACAGCCATACCAATTTCGACGTGAAGGACCGTGCCTCGTCCGGCGATAGCGAGAACTACACCCTCGGGCTCTATGGCGGCACTCAATGGAACCAGTTCGGCCTGCGCGCCGGCGCGACATACACCTGGCACACCGTCGAGACGGGCCGGACGGTGGCCTTCCCCGGCTTCGCCGATAGCCTGCAGGCAAGCTACAGCGCGCAAACCTTCCACGCCCTCGGCGAAGCCAGCTACCGTGTCGATACCGCCCCGGTGGCCTTCGAGCCCTTCGCCAACCTGTCCCATGTAAGCCTTCGCACCGATGCCTATTCGGAAAGCGGCGGCGCCGGCGCGCTTCATGCCGAGGGTCAGACCATGCAAGCAACCTTCACGACACTCGGGCTGCGAGCCTCGACCCATTTCGACCTTTCCGGCATGCGAGCCACGGCACATGGGACGGTCGGCTGGCGCCATGCCTATGGCGACACAATCCCGCTTTCCACATTCACCTTCGGCGGCTCCGACGCGTTTGCCATCGAGGGGGTGCCGATCGCCAGGGATGCCGCTGTCGTCGAGGCTGCCATTGACCTCGATCTCACCGACGATGCCGCTTTCGGTCTGACCTACAGCGGCCAATTGGCTGCAGGCGGTCAGGATCACGCCTTCGGCGCGAGGGTCGGCGTAAAATTCTAATGCATGTCGCCCAAAAGTGCGCAGCGGTTTTGGGGTCAACGACATGCATCGAAACAAGGCTGCATGTCGCCCAAAAGTGCGCAGCGGTTTTGGGGTCAACGACATGCATCGGCCCCAACGGCGTCGCCTGGATCCGGGGTCTGGGGAAGTCTCTGCCAAGCTTCTGAATTCGTGCTAGGACTTCTCGCAACGAATCGGGCGGATCGCTGAAAATGCCGAAAATTCGTCTTTCTCTGATCCTCGGTTGCGCGGCATTCGCTCTTGTCGCCTGCCAGTCGTCTCCCGAGACCCCGCCTCCTCCGCCGCCCCAACCCGCCTTGGCTGCCGCCGTCGCGGCGCCTGCGCCCGCGGGTTCGGCGGTGTTGGATCGAACCGTGGCGGTCGTTCCGCCCGGCAAGGGCGTTCCGGCCAGGTATGCCGCATTTTCAGGCATATGGGCCGGGCAGCTGGATGGCCAGTATGAGGGCAAGCTGGCTGTGCTGACGGTAGCTTCCGGCGGGCAGGTGACGGTCAGCTATGCGTGGGGCGACATGGCCGACACCAAGCCGGGAGTGGCCGACGGCTCCGGCAGGATCGTCGGCAACACCTTGAAGCTCGGGCGCCTTCCGAATGGCGCCGACATCACCTTTGCGATGCAGCCCGACGGAACGCTGGCCGCCACCTATGCGCTCGCCGGCCAGACCTATACGGGCTCTTTCGCCAGGCAATAGTCCGCGCAACGATCCGACGCAGCGGCTCCATCCGCTGCTGGAATCGCGGTCGTCGAAGACGAGGGCGGCCACGGCAGGACCGCCTCCTGGAAACATGCCGGTCGGCCACGAATCGGCTATGCCTGTCCCATGCAGGAAACGTCCCTCTATGCACCGGTGAAGCGGTTCCTCGAGAGCCTGGATTTCACCGTCAAGGGCGAAGTCGGCGGCTGCGATATCGTCGGGCTGCGCGACGGCGAGCCGCCCGTGGTCGTCATCTGCGAGCTCAAGCTGCAGTTCAATCTCGAGCTCGTCCTGCAGGGCGTCGATCGCGCGGCGGCCTGCGACGAGGTCTGGCTCGCCGCCAGGATGTCGGCGCGCGGCAAGGGCCGCGAGCATGACCGCCGCTTTCGCGCGCTCTGCCGCAGGCTTGGCTTCGGCCTGCTGGCGGTCGACGGAAAGGGCAGGGTCGAGCTGCTGCTCAGCCCGGCCGCCGTGCCGCCGCGGCGCGACCCGAGGCGGCGCTCGCGTCTGGTCGAGGAACATCATCGCCGTAAGGGCGATCCGTCCATCGGCGGCAGCACGCGGCGAAAGCCGATCATGACCGCCTATCGGCAGGAAGCGATCGCCTGCGCCGCCGCCATGACCGAGGGCCCGAAGCGGCCACGCGACCTCAAGGCTCTTTCGCCGCGGGCGGCCAGCATCCTGCTGCACAACTACTATGGCTGGTTCGCCCGGGCCGAGCGCGGCATCTACGCGCTGACCGAACTCGGCCATGCCGCCGTTGAGTCGCATGGGCTGGCCGAGAGCCCGTTGTAACGGGCATTCGTCGGCGAGGCGGTGCTTCAGAACCGCTCGCGGTAGTCGCGCGGGTTCGTGCCGAGGGCGCGCAAGAAGCCGCGACGCATCGTCTCTTCCGAGCCGAAGCCGCAGCGCCGGGCCGTTTGGTTGACGGGCCGGCCCTGTTCCAGCATCCGTCGCGCCGCCTCGATGCGGATCTCTTCGACAGCGCGGGCGGGCGTGTGGCCGGTGGCCTCCCGATAGTGCCGCGAGAAGCTGCGCGGGCTCATATTGGCGCGTTCGGCCAATCTCGTCAGCGAAAGGTCGCTGCTGAGATTGTCCAGGATCCAGCCATGCAGTCTGTCGAAGCGCCCGTCGCCGCTCTGCAGCTTGAGGGTCTGGCTGAACTGCGCCTGGCCGCCTGGGCGTTTCAGGAAGACCACCAGCTCGCGCGCTACCGCCAGCGCCATGCGCCGGCCAAGGTCGGCCTCGACGAAGGAAAGCGCCAGATCGATGCCCGCCGTCACGCCCGCGGACGTCCAGATATTGCCGTCGCGAATGAAGATCGGGTCGGGCTCGAGCCGGACAGCCGGGAAGCGCCGGACGAACTCCGCGCAGCGGCCCCAATGGGTGACCGCGCGACGGCCGTCGAGCAGGCCGGCCGTCGCCAGCAGCATGGCGCCGCTGCAGACTGAAGCCGTTCGCCTGGCATCGCGCGAGCGGCCGAGGATCCACTGGGTCAGCCGGGGATCCTCGCAGGCCGCGTTGACGCCCCATCCGCCAGGCACGATCAGCGTGTCGATCTCTGCATCGAGCGCCGGCAACGCCGCTGCCTCCAGCACGAGACCGGCCGACGTCCTGATCCGCGGCGAAGCGGCAACGACCACGACCTCATAGGCAGCCGTCTCGCCGGCCTGTGTCCTGAAGTCGTTGGCGCTGGCGAAAACCTGGAGCGGTCCGCTGACGTCGAGGAGCTGGACATCGGGATAGGCAAGGACTTCGATGCGGCGCATTTCGATTTGGCCTGAAACGAGGGATGATTGGCGATCGCGCCAAAGCATGATGCCTTAGATTGCCCCAAGTCAACTTGCCCCGAGTCAACCCGCGGAGATTTCCATGACCCTTCGTTTCGGCATCCTCGTGTTCCCCAATGTCCAGCAGCTCGACCTCACCGGACCTTACGAAGTCCTTGCATCGGCGAAGGGCGCCGAGGTGGAATTGATCTGGAAGGATCGCAATCCGGTGACGTCGTCGACGCGATTGTCCCTCAACCCGACGGCGACCTTCGACGATTGCCCACCTCTCGACGTGCTGTGCGTTCCGGGCGGGGGAGGCGTCAACGCGCTGCTGGAGGACCAGGCGGTCCTCGATTTCGTGCGGCAGCGCGCGGTTGAGGCCCGCTATGTCACCTCGGTGTGCAGCGGCGCCCTGGTGCTCGGCGCGGCCGGGCTGCTCAAGGGCAAGCGGGCAACCACGCATTGGTACGCGCATGATTTCCTTGAAGAGTTCGGCGCGATTCCCGTCGATGCGCGCATCGTGGAGGACGGCAATCTGATCACCGCCGGCGGCGTCACGTCCGGGATCGATTTCGGCCTGGTGCTGGTCGCGAGGCTCCTCGGTCAGGCCGAAGCGGAAGTCGTGCAGCTCTCGCTCGAATATGCTCCTGCCCCTCCTTTCCGTTCGGGCACGCCCGCCGAGGCTTCGCCGGCTGTCCTGGCCGAGGCGAAGGAGCGGCTATCGGCTTCGCGACGGGTTCGCGAGAAGATGTTCGCGCGCTGGCGCGAGGCTCGCGCGGCCGCCACGCCGGCACGTATCCGTGCCTGAAATCCGAGTGACCGAACGGTGCTGCTGCGCGCCGTTCGGTCTTGTCTCGATTTCGGCTGTTGACTCCCCATCCGCTCTGTGCAGAAATTGGTTGGACCATTGAACCACTTTAGGCCCAACCGGCGTGACAGACAGCCTCCCGCCCATCCAGACGACGGCCCGCGATGACGCGGTGCTGAAGGCGTTGGCCGGCTTTGTCCGGCAGGAGGCACTGGGCCCCGGCGAAAAGCTCCCGACTGAACGAATTCTGGCCGAACGCCTGAAGGTCAGCCGCAACACGGTGCGCGAGGCGCTGACGCGCTGGGAGGGGCTGGGCCTCGTCGAGCGGCGGCAGGGCTCAGGCACCTATCTCAAGGCGGCCGTCTCGCCCGACATGCTGCACATGCCGCTGACGCTTGCGGGCGGCAACGACTTCGCCGGCCTGATGCGCACGCTGGAGATCCGCCGCGCTCTGGAGGCCGAGGCTGCCGCACTTTGCGCCATCCGCGCCGGCAAGGCCGAGATCGCCGAGATCGAGCGCAAGCTCGACATCATGGAAGAGGCCTTCCGCACCCGCGCCGGCATGTCGTCGGAGGAGGACTGGGAGTTCCACCAGGCGGTCTATCGCGCCTCCGGCAATCCGCTGTTCGAGCAGATCATCGCCGCCATGCACGAGCTGTTCCATCGCTTCTGGGAACATCCGCTCGGTGTGCGCGACTTCGGCCACGCCAGCTTTCCCTATCACCGCACCATCTTCGACTGCATCGCCGCGCATGATCCCGAGGGGGCCCGTGCCGAGGCGCTGAAGCTGATGGCCACCGTCGAGGACGACCTGAAGCGCGGCGCTGCCAACCTCAAACTTTCGGACCGCAAATGAACGAGCACCCCGCCGCCTTCGATCCGGCTTCCCTGGCCAGCGACTATCTCGGCGAGGCGGCGACGCTTCTCGCCCATGACGATCCGTTCCCCGGCGGCGCGGTGGTGCCGCCGATCTACCAGACCTCGTTGTTCACATTCGACAATTATGCCGACATGGCCGACACCTTCGCCGGCCGTCGCCGCCAGCCGATCTATTCGCGCGGCGACAATCCGACGGTGATGGAATTCGAGGCGCGCGTCGCGGCCTTGGAAGGCGCTGAAGCCGCGCGCGGCTTCTCCAGCGGCATGGCGGCGATCAGCGCCACGGTGCTTGCCTTCGTCGGCGCCGGCGAGCGGATCGTTGCCGTGCGCAATTGCTACGGCGACGCCTACCGGCTGTTCGAGCGGCTGTTCCCGCGCTTGCAAATCAAGGTCGACTATGTCGACGGCTCCGATCCCGACGCGGTCGCCGCGGCCCTTCCCGGCGCCAAGCTGCTCTATCTCGAGAGCCCTACCTCGATGATGTTCGAGCTGCAGGACATTGCGCATCTGACGCGGTTGGCGAAGGAGCAGGGGATCATCACCACGATCGACAATTCCTGGGCCACGCCTGTGTTCCAGAAGCCGATTTCGCACGGCGTCGACCTGGTGCTGCATTCGGCCTCGAAATATCTCGGCGGCCACAGCGACACGGTCGCCGGCGTGGTGGCGGGCTCGGCCGCGCATATCAGGCACATCAACGAGCAGACCTACTCCTCGCTCGGCGGCAAGCTGTCGCCCTTCGAAGGCTGGCTGCTGCTGCGCGGCCTGCGCACGCTGCCGCTCAGATTGCCGCATCACATGAAGAGCGGGCTGACGCTCGCCGAGCGCCTCAAGGCGCATGGCAAGGTCGAGCGGGTCAACCACCCCGTCTATTCCAATCATCCCGGCAAAAAAACATTAGCCGGCTATGCTGGGCTGTTCTCCTTCGAGGTCACGGAGGATGTCGACATTCCGGCTTTCGTCGATGCGCTGAAGCTGTTCCGCATCGGCGTCAGCTGGGGCGGCCACGAAAGCCTGGTCGTGCCGGCAAAGGCCTCGCTGGAGCAGACGCCGGGTCTCAATTCGATGGCGCGCTTCGGCGTCAGCCCCCGAACCATCCGCTTCAATGTCGGATTGGAAAACGTCGAGGACCTCTGGGCCGACATCGCCCAGGCCTTCGACAAAGCAAAAAAATAATTGTTCAAAATGGGAGTCCTGAACATGAAAAGACTGACAATCATGCTTGCCGCCGTTGCCGGCCTGGCGATCTCCGCCGGAACCGCGCTGGCCGACACCACCGTCAAGATGGTCGAGGTCATCACCAGCCCGCCGCGCACCGAATTCCTGAAGAAGCAGATCGCCGAGTTCGAGCAGGCCAATCCCGGCATCAAGGTCGAGCTCGTCTCGCTGCCCTGGGGCCAGGCCTTCGAAAAATTCCTCACCATGGTGCAAGCCGGCGACACGCCCGACGTCGTCGAGATGCCGGAGCGCTGGATGGGCCTCTATGCCAACAATGGCCAACTCGAGGATCTCGGCCCCTACATGGCCAAATGGGACGACGCCAAGACGCTCGGCGACCGCGCCAAGCAGTTCGGCTCGACCGTCAACAACACCCAGTTCATGATCCCTTACGGCTACTATGTGAACGCGCTGTTCTGGAACAAGAAGCTGTTCAAGGAAGCGGGCCTCGACCGGCCGCCGGCGACGCTTGACGAGTTCGTCGAATTCTCGAAGAAGATCTCGGCCATTCCCGGCAAATACGGCTACTGCCTGCGCGGCGGCCCCGGCGCCTTCAACGGCATGCACATGTTCATGAACATCGCCGACGGCAAGGGCGGCTATTTCAGCGAGGACGGCACCTCGACCATCAACGACGAGGGCTCGGTCAAGGGCCTGCAGATGCTGGCCGACATGTACAAGAACGGCCTGGCGCCGAAGGATGCCGTGAGCTGGGGCTTCAACGAGACGGTGACCGGCTTCTATTCCGGCACCTGCGCCATGCTCAACCAGGATCCCGACGCATTGCTCGGCATCGCCGACAAGATGAGCGCCGACGACTTTGCCGTCGCGCCGCTCCCCGTTGGCCCGAGCGGCAAGTCCTATCCGACGCTGGGCTATGCCGGCTGGGCGATGTTCGCCAACTCCCAGCACAAGGACGAGGCCTGGAAGCTGATGGCGACGCTCTTGTCGCCCAAGGACAATCTGGAATGGGCCAAGGAAGTCGGCGTCGTCCCGATCCACAACGGCGCCGACCAGGACGCCCATTTCAAGACCGAGCAGTTCAAGGGCTGGTTCACCGAGCTCAGCGACAGCTCCAAATATGAAATGGTGACGCCGCCGACCCATCTGGAGAACCTCGGCAACTTCGTCGACCAGGTGGCGATCAAGAACTTCCAGGAAGTGCTGCTCGGCCAGAAGCCGGCCAAGCAGGTGGCCGACGAATGGGCGGCGTTCCTGACCAAGGAGCAGCAGGCCTGGCTGGCCAAGAACAAGAAGTGACGCCTTCTTTGCCTTCTCCCCGCTTGCGGGGAGAAGGTGTCACGAAGTGACGGATGAGGGGCAGCGCCGAATTCTGCGAGATTGGCTCCGCCCCTCATCTGCCTGCCCTCCTTCGCAGCAGCTGCGCCGCTGCTACGGAGGGTGAACCGGCATCTTCTCCCCGTAAACGGGGAGAAGAGCGCTGTCGCCAATGCCGCCTCCACCCACCACCGCGAGCACCGTATGACCTACGCAGTGTCCGAAATCCGATCCGCCGCTCGGCCGCGCAAGAAGCGGCTGAGCAAGGCCGCGATCGAGCCCTGGCTCTATCTTTCGCCGGCTATCGTCCTGCTGGTCGTGGTGCTGCTGGTGCCGCTGGTCATCGGCATCAGCTATTCGTTTCGCAAATTCTCAGCCTTCAAGTCGGAGTATGTCGGCCTCGGCCAGTACCAGGCGATGCTCTCGGATCAGGTGCTCGGCCAGGCGCTGATCAACACGCTCTGGTGGACCGTCGCCAGCCTGTTCTTCCAGTTCTTCCTCGGGCTTGGCCTGGCGCTGCTGCTCGACAAGCCGTTCTATGGCCGCAAGGTCGTGCAGGCCGTTGTGTTCCTGCCCTGGGCGGTGCCGTCCTTCCTCTCGGGCCTTACCTGGGCCTGGCTGTTCAACCCGATCATCGGGCCGCTGCCGCATTGGCTCTATGCCCTTGGCCTGAAGGCCGAGCCGACCAATGTGCTCTCCGATCCCGCCACCGCCATGTGGGGGCCGATCGTCGCCAACATCTGGTTCGGCATACCCTTCTTCGCCATCACGCTGCTGGCGGCGCTGAAGTCGATCCCCTCAGAGCTGCATGAGGCCGCCGCCATCGACGGTGCTTCGCCGTGGCAGCGCTTCACCAAGGTGACGCTGCCGTTCCTGGCGCCGACCATCGTCATCACCGTGATGCTGCGCACCATCTGGATCGCCACCTTCGCCGATCTGATCTTCGTCATGACCGAAGGCGGGCCGGCAGGCTCGACCAGCACGGTGCCGGTCTACATCTATGTCAGCGCCTTCAAGTCGCTCGACAAGGGGTACGCATCGGCGGTCGCGGTGCTGCTCTTGGTGCTGCTGATCGCCTACGCCATCGGGCTGATCGCCATCCGCCGCACGCTCGTGAGGCACGTCTGATGATCGCCGGTCGCTCCACCTCCTCGCGCATCGCCGGCGGCGTCGGCCTCTACACGGCGATCGCGGCTTACGTGATCTTCGCGCTGTTCCCGATCTTCTGGACGCTGAAGATCTCGGTGACGCCCGAGCGGCTGCTCTATTCCGAAGGCATCACCTTCTGGCCGTCCGAGATGACGTTTCAGAACTTCGTCACCGTGCTGGAGGCCTCCGATTTCCCGCGCTATTTTCTGAACAGCGTCATCGTCTCGGTGTCGACGGCGGCGCTCGTCACCGTCATCGCCACGCTTGCCGGCTATGCGATGTCGCGCTTCGCGTTCCGCGGCAAGGCGACGCTGGCCATCCTGCTGCTGCTGACCCAGACCTTCCCGCTGGTCATGGTCATCCCGCCGATCTACCGCATCATGGGCGATCTCGGCCTGACCAACAGCCTGACCGGGCTGATCATCATCTACACGGCCTTCAACACCGCCTTCGCCACCTTCCTGATGCAGTCCTTCTTCGACGGCATTCCGAAGGACCTGGAGGAGGCGGCGATGATCGACGGCTGCACGCGCGCCCAGGCCATGCGCAGGGTGATCGTGCCGCTCACCTTGCCGGGCATGGGGGCCACGCTCGGCTTCGTCTTCACCGCCGCCTGGAGCGAATTGCTGTTCGCGCTGATGCTGATTTCCAGCGACGCGCAGAAGACCTTCGCCGTCGGGCTGCTCACCTTCATCGGCAAGTTCGCGGTGGACTGGGGGCAGATGATGGCCGCCTCCATCCTGGCGCTGATCCCGGTCTGCATCTTCTTCGCCTTCCTGCAACGCTATCTCGTCACCGGCCTCACCGCCGGCGCGGTAAAAGGATAATCGATGGCTTCCGTCACGCTGCAACATGTCGAGAAGGACTATGGCTCGCTGCGCATCCTGCACGGCGTCGACCTCGAGATCGCCGACGGCGAGTTCGTCGTGCTGGTCGGCCCGTCCGGCTGCGGCAAGTCCACGCTGCTGCGCATGATCGCCGGGCTGGAAGAGGTCACCGGCGGCGAGATCCGCATCGGCGAGCGGCTTGTCAACGACGTTGCGCCGAAGGACCGCGACATCGCCATGGTGTTCCAGTCCTACGCGCTCTACCCGCATATGGACGTCTCCTCCAACATGGGCTTCAGCCTGATGCTGAAGAAGGCCGAGAAGACGACGATCGACGGCAGGGTCGGCGCCGCCGCCAAGCGGCTCGGCCTGGAAAGCTTCCTCGGCCGCCTCCCGCGCCAGCTCTCTGGCGGTCAGCGCCAGCGCGTCGCCATGGGCCGCGCCATTGTGCGCGACCCGAAAGTGTTCCTGTTCGACGAGCCGCTGTCCAACCTCGACGCCAAGCTGCGCGTCCATATGCGGGCCGAGATCAAGGCGCTGCATCAGCAGCTCAAGACCACATCGGTCTATGTCACGCATGATCAGGTGGAAGCGATGACGATGGCCGACCGCATCGTCGTCATGCACGACGGCTATGTGCAGCAGGTCGGCCATCCGCTGGAGCTCTACGACCGCCCGGCCAACACTTTCGTCGCCGGCTTCATCGGCTCTCCCGGCATGAACTTTTTGCCGGCGAAGGTAGCCAAGGCCGGCAAGGTGGATGCGGTGCTCGCCGACGGCCAGAAGTTGCGGCTGCCGGACGGCCTGCCTTTGAAGGACGGCGATGCGCTCACCATTGGGCTCCGGCCTGAGCACATCAGGCTCGCCGACGACGGCGCGCTAGAAGGTGAGGTCGAAGTCGTCGAGCCGCTCGGCCTGTCGACGCAGTTCTATGTCCGGTTCGCCAACCAGCAGATCTGCGTCTTCGTCATGGGCCGCAGTGATGTGCGGCCGGGCGACGCCATCCGCCTCGCCGCCGATCCGGCCTCGTTGCATCTGTTCGATCCGAAGAGCGGCGACCGGATAGCCTAGCTGCCGGGTCGATGCGAGGCTTGCTGGTAGGCTAAAATCGTTCCCGTTGATTCGTCTCGGGCAAGGAACGGCATGAGCAAGGCCCTCGGCACATTCGCATTGGTCACGATCCTGAGCGCCTTGCTGATGGCGTTCTCCCTCGCGGTCGCCAGGCACGGCTATCCCCAGGGCGCCTTCGGCGTGAAGCGTCTTGACGGCATCGCCGACGCGGGATCCTTCCTCGCCGTCGCCGCCATCTATTTCTTCAGCGCGCTGCTGATGATGATCCTGCCCATCCGCGCCGCCGGCATTGTCCTCACCCATGCGGCCGACGCCATCTTCTGGGCGACGATCATGCTGTTCGCAACCATCGTCGGTTCGCTTCTCGCCCGGTGGGCCTTCGGTCAGCACGACGTGATCTGGGCGCTTCTCAACTGGCGCTTCCTCTTCGTCGCGGCGATCGTCGCCGCACATCTCACCATGAACGAGCTTCGCCGCAACATCCTGCTCAGAAGCCTGTTCTTCGTCATCTTCGCCGCGGCAACGCTCGCCTGCCTGTTCTGGTCGTTCTCCGTCTGAGGCCCACCACATCGTGACAGGTGGTCGCGGACGGGCTCGATGGACTTCCACCGCCGCGTGCCTACCTTTATCGAAAGCGCCCGGGTAGACCTTTCGGCAGACAATGCGTATATCATTTGTCTGACAAATGACCGGCGCTTTGCCGCCCCAGCCATCTCGAACAAACAAGCCAATCTCGAACAAACAAGCCAATATCGAAGGAATGAAGATGACCGTGCTCCGCAAGAACCTGATCGACGGCGAGTGGCTGGGCGAGGCCGGCTCGCGCAACATCAATCCCTCGAACACCAATGACGTCGTCGGCGAATACGCCTCGGCCGGGCCGGAGGAAGCAAAACAGGCCATCGCCGCCGCCAAGGCGGCCTTTCCGGCCTGGTCGCGCTCTGGGCCGCTGGCACGCCACGCCGTGCTGAAGAAGACCTCCGACGAGATCATGGCGCGCAAGGACGAGATCGGCCGGTCTCTCGCACGCGAGGAAGGCAAGACGCTGGCCGAGGGCGTCGGCGAGACCATCCGGGCGGCGCAGATATTCGATTTCTTCGCCGGCGAGACGCTGCGCCTGTCGGGCGAGTTGGTGCCGAGCGTGCGGCCGGGCGTCGGTGTCGAGATGACGCGCGAAGGGGTCGGCGTCGTCGGCATCATCACGCCGTGGAATTTCCCCATCGCCATCCCCGCCTGGAAGATTGCGCCTGCGCTCGCCTACGGCAACACGATCGTCTTCAAGCCGGCGGAACTGGTTCCCGAAAGCGCCTGGACAATCGTCGATATCCTGCATCGCGCCGGCCTGCCCAAGGGCGTGCTGAACCTCGTCATGGGCAAGGGCTCGGTGGTCGGCCAGGCCATGCTCGATAGCCCCGATGTCAACGCCATCTCCTTCACCGGTTCGGTCGGCACGGGAAAGCGCGTCGCCGCGGCAAGTGTGGAGCATATGCGCAAGTTCCAGCTCGAGATGGGCGGCAAGAACCCGCTCGTCGTGCTTGACGACGCGGACCTTGGCACGGCCGTCGACTGTGCCGTCAACGGCGCCTATTTCTCCACCGGACAGCGCTGCACGGCGTCCTCGCGCCTGATCGTCACCGAAGGCATCCACGACCGCTTCGTCGATGCGGTGAAGGAGCGGCTCGACAAGCTCGTCATCGGTGACGCGCTGGACGCCAAGACGCAGATCGGTCCCGTCGTCGACCAGACCCAGCTGAAGCAGGACGAGGACTACATCGCCATCGGCCGCCAGGAAGGCGCCGAGCTTGCCTTCGGCGGCGACCGGCTGGAGCGCGAGACGCCCGGCTTCTATCTGCGGCCGGCGCTGTTCCTCGGCTCGACCAACGCCATGCGCATCTCGCGCGAGGAGATTTTCGGCCCGGTCGCCAACGTCATCCGCGTCAAGGATTATGACGAGGCGCTGGCTGTGGCCAACGACACGCCGTTCGGACTGACGTCCGGCATCTGCACGACGAGCCTGAAGCACGCGACGCATTTCAAGCGCAATTCCGAGGCCGGCATGGTGATGGTCAACCTGCCGACGGCGGGCGTCGACTTCCACGTGCCGTTCGGCGGCCGCAAGGGCTCGAGCTACGGTCCGCGCGAGCAGGGGCGCTATGCCATGGAGTTCTACACCACCGTGAAGACGGCCTATACGTTTGCCGGCTGACGGGCAAGGTCGATGACGTCCGACCTTGTCGGAATGACCTGGCTCAACCCGCCGCCGCACCATGTGTTCGGCGACGGGACGCTCCATGTCCGCACCAGCAAGGAGACCGATTTCTGGCGCGAAACCTTCTACGGCTTCCGGCGCGGCAACGGCCACTTCCTCTACCAGCCGGTCGAGGGGGACTTCAGCGCCGAGGTCACCGTCAAGGGTGAGTACAAGGTGCTTTACGATCAGGCCGGGCTGATGCTGCGCCTGAGCGAAACGCACTGGATCAAGGCCGGGATCGAATACACGGATGGCCTCGCCTATTTTTCCGTCGTCGTCACCAACGACAGGTCCGACTGGTCGCTGGTCGCCATTCCCGCGGACCCGGACGGCGTGCGGATCCGTCTCACCCGCCACGCCGAGGCGATCCGCATTCAATATCGGGATGCCGCGGACGGCCGTTGGAAACCGGTGCGGCTGGCCTGGTTCCCGACCTCCAGGACCGTCGATGTCGGCATGATGTGCTGCTCGCCGCAGCGCGAAGGCTTCGAGGTGATGTTTTCCGGCTTCACGATCGGTCCGCCGATTTCCAGGGAATTGCACGACTGATATCGGGGTTGTGGACAAACCGCCTACCCCTTTCCCGATTGCCCATCGAAGCATAAGAACAAAAGGATCGACTGGGCGGAAGGGGGCCGATGCCGTCGAAAGCACCGCTCATCCTGTTCTACACGCGCGTCTTCGACAAGCCGGCTGACATCGCGGCTGCGCCGGCCTGTGCCGTTCCGGCCGAGTGGACCAACGACCGCAGGCGGCTCTCGGAGGCCGACGCCGTGGTCTTCCATCTGCCGAATTCTCGCGAGATCGGCGACGCCCGCAAATATCCCGGCCAGCTTTGGGTGGCGTGGTCGATGGAAAGCGTTGTGAACTACCCATGCATGGCCGATGCCGCCTTCATGCGGAACTTCGACATCACGATGACCTACGAATCCGGATCGGACGTCTGGACGCCGTACCTTCCGGACGCCGGCTGGTGGGAAGCCGCGCGCAAGGCGCCGATCCTGCCCAAGACTGGGACCACGGCGGCGGTGCATTTTCAGTCCTCCGATATCAATCGAAGTGGGCGCGCCGCCCTTATCGAGGAACTGTCACGGAGCATCGGCGTCGATCGCTACGGCAAGTTCAATCCCAACAGGCATATCGAGGGTCCGGACCTCGGCCGGCAAACCAAGCTCGAGACCATCGGCCGTTATCCTTTTTGCCTGGCGCTTGAGAATTCGATCGCACCGGACTACGTCACCGAGAAGATGTTTGATCCGCTGGAGGCCGGGACTGTGCCGGTCTATCTCGGCGCGCCCAACGCCGCCGAATTCGTCCCCGACAATTCCTACATCGACGCCGCGTCCTTCCGCACACCGGCGGAGCTGGCGGCCTACCTTCGCCATCTCATCGAAACACCGCCGGCCTATGAAGCCTATCTGGCCTGGCGATCACGGCCGCTGCCCGATCGGTTGGCGGAGCGACTTGGCGAGATCGAGACGCCGTTGCGCTGCCGGCTCGCTCAACTCGTCGGTCAACGTCTCCAGCACGACACGGGCCGGGTGACGGGCAGGCCATCCCTGCCGTTTGGCGCTCGAGCGTTCCTGCGGACCCGCTTGCGACGCTGGAGGGCTGCCCGGCGCGGCCGGCCGTTCTGAGACGGGCGCTTACCCGGCTCGCATTCGACCGGCTTGGGCTGTCCGATCACGGGTTGAAGGCGGCTCGTGGCGGGCGTCAGCGGGGCGTGCCGTCCAGCCCCAACCCGTGGCGAACCGCGTCGCGGATCGCTTGCGGCCCGAAACGGGACCAGGCGGAGGCATGGGCTTGCGCTCGCAAGCGGTTCATGCCCGCCTTGTCGGAACAGAGCCCTCCCGCAAACTGGTCGCCGGGCCGCACGCCGCCGGTCCATAGATGGTCCGAAGTCTGGAGCGGTTCACCGTCTCACGGAAACGGCGGGCTGCTCTAACTATTTGTTTCTATGCAACTCCGGACGGAAAACCGTTTACACACTTTTCCTGGAATGCTCCAGATTTCCATCCGATGCCGAATTGCAGGAACAATCTGCGGCTCGGGTGACGCGTTTAGGCTGCGCCGCCGCCCCATTCCGGCCTTTTCGCCATGCAACAAGCCTCCGGCGGCCGTCCCTTCCGCCCGTGACAACATTTGCGGTTGAGCCGCGGGCGATTGGGCGATAGGTTATGCTGCAGTGCACAATGCATCCGGCCGGGCAGCACGTCGGCTTTGGGCCGGCTACCACACGCTGAACGCTCCAAGGCTCAACGGACAAAAGATCCGGCATGAAGATTCCGAAATCCATTCTGCTCGATCCTGAGGCTAACAAGGCCTACGGCGCCTTTGCCGTTGCGGTTTCCGTCTTTGCCTTCGCGTATTCGAGCAGTTTCGGCCAGATCCTGATCCTTGCCTACTACGCGGTCTGGCTGCCGCTGCTCTTCGTCGACTACAGGCGCTTCACCTGGAAGCTCTCATACGCCTGGCTGCCGATGCTCTTCGCGGCTTATGTCTGCCTGTCTGTCTTCTGGTCGCAGGCTGCCGGGACCAGCGCGCGTGCGGCGGTGCAATATTCCTCGCACATCGTCTGCGCCTACATCGCGGCGCGCACCATCAGCGTGCGGACGCTGGTGCTGGGCTCGTTGATCGGCATCTTCTTCGTCCTGCTCTATTCATTGAAAGTCAACGCTTACGCACTCGACATCATCGACGGCACCTTCAATTTCGTCGGCGCCTTCGCCTCGAAGAACCAGGTCGGTTTCTTCTCGTCGCTCGGCATCTTCTTGTCCGTCGTCTTCCTGATGTTCTACCGGCGCAACTGGCTGAGCTTCTTGTGGACCGCGCCGATCATCCTGATGTCGGCATACATGCTGGCGATCGCCCATTCGGCGACATCGGTCGCCTCGCTGCCGGCGGTGCTCGGCATCGTCATCTTGCTCACCATGAGCAGGGTCCTGTCGCGGCGCTACCGCCGCGTGCTGTTCGTGGTGGGCGGCGGCGCCCTGGTGGGCGGCGTCGTGGCCGCGCTGAACCTTGGTCTGCTGGACGTCGTGCTCGGCATCTTCGGCAAGGATTCGACGCTGACCGGCCGCACCTATCTCTGGCAGCAGGGCTGGGAGGCGGCGCAACTGCATCCGCTGCTCGGCTACGGCTATGCCGCCTATTGGGTGCAGGGTTTCGCCGATCCGGAACGTTTGTGGGCGGAATTCTACATCACCACCCGCACCGGCTTCCACTTCCACAACACTTATATCGAGACCTTGGTCGAGATCGGCTTCGTCGGCGTCGCCATGCTGGCATTTGTCATCCTGCGCGCCTTCTACGGCCATATATCGAAGGTGGTGTTCGGCGTCTGGAACGCCGATTCGGTGGTGCTCGCCGGCGCCGTCGGGCTGATGCTGATCCGCTCCTTCTTCGAGGTCGAGATTCTCGGCCCTTACTTCATGGCCTCCTTCATCGTCTATTACGGCCTGTTCAAGCTGAGCCCGATGCCGGTCGCCCGGCGACGGCGGGTTGCCATTCCGGCCCAGGATGAAAAGCCGGCCGCCGGCCACATGCCGGCCCCGGTCTGACCGAGGTCTCCGACAGCGGAGGCGCGGAACGAGGAGAAGCGACGCGGCGCAGACCCCGGGATTATGCCGTTACATCGAAGCCCGGCCAGCGGTCCAGAACTCCGCTCCGCTGCACCCCAAGCCAAGGTAACGGCACAATCCTTGGGTCTGCGCTCTGCGTCGCTACACCCAAGGAATGCGACGCCGAGAGCGGTTCAGCTTTTTCACCGAATCGGTGATCCGCTCTAAGCGTTTGTTTTTGCGCAATTCCCGACGGAAAACCGCTACGCACTTTTCCTGGGCTTGCTCTGGCTGGTGTGTAAACCAGTCTAAGCCACGGCCCGCGAGCGCTGCATTTGCCGCTGCAGGAAGCGGCGCACCGGCTCGTCATAAATGCGGGTGGCTATGTCGGCGATGACGATGACCGCGACGGCCATCAGAATTCCGAACCAGGGATGGTGCGAGAACGGGTCGACCGACACCGCCTTGCCGGCTCCGGCAATGATCATCAGCATCGGCGTGTGGATGATGTAGATCGGGTAGGAGATCCGCCCCAGCCAGCCATAGAAGCCAGCCAATCGCGGCGCGGTCGGCGCAACGGCGCCGGTCACCACCATGATCGGGAAGACGACGGCGAGGCAGGCGAGGTCATAGGCGACGCGCCCGGCAGCACCCGCCGGCGCGATGGCGAAGACGGCGAGCGTGAGCAGGATCGCGGCCTCGACCCACCAGCCGCGCCGCAGGAAGCCGAGACTGCCCTGGTAGCCCGCCATCGACCGGCACAAGAGCACGCCCAGGAAGAAGGAGAACGATACGCGCGGCAGCCCGCTGATGATGGTCTTGCCGGTCATGCCGAAATCGAGCGTTCCGATGACAACCGAGGCGACGATCAGCAGCGCGAGGCTGACGGCGATGAGCGCCGTCAGCACGCGCCGTGACATGAGGAAGAAGACGGCGACATAGGCGATGTTGACGACAAGCTCGAAGAACAGCGACCACGAAGCAGGGTTGAGCGGAAAGATCGTATGGTAGGCCTCGCCGATCAGCGGAATGAAGAACATGCCGGTCGTCAGCTGCATGCCGATTTCGGACAGCGGCATGTATTCGGCCGGCATCAGTCTGTTCTTGACCAGCAGGTAGAAGAAGCCGAGCAGCGTGCCGGCGAGATAGAGCGGATAAAGCCGGATCAGGCGAATGGCCACGAACGTGCCGAAGCCCATGCCGTTCTCGATCTTGCGGTCGTAAGCGTGGGCTATGACGAAGCCGCTGAGCAGGAAGAACAGGTCGACCGCGAGATAGCTCGAAGGCAGCACCTTGCCGTCGGCCAGGAACGGCGAGAAATGGTAGAGCATCACGCTGATCGCGGCCACGCCGCGAATGGCGTCGAGGTTGAGGTAGACGTGACGCGGAGCGGCGGGCTGCATTCTATGCCTTCAAGCGGTCCAGACAGATCGCTCGCCCGCGCCTTGGCGCGAACGAGCCTGACAAGTTCCTCCCGCCTCCATGACGCAGGCCCTGCCGAGCAAGCCCTGTGCGGACGGCGCTATTGGCTGGCCATCGGCGCCAGCTTGACCTTGATCACGTCGCCCGGCAGCACCGGCGTGTCTTCCTTGGCCTGGACCTCGCTGGTCTTGCCATTGGCAACGCGCAGCAGCGAGTAGAGCAGGGTCGGTTCCTCGCTGCCGGTGATGGAAGCCATCGTCGCGGGGTCTGACGCCTGGGCGATCAGGCCCTTCTGCATGGCTGTCCTCAGCGTCGCCTCGTTCAGGTCGGCTTCGACCTGCTGCCGGCTGGCGGCCAGGTTGGAGTTGAGCGTGTTGCGGGCGTCGATGCCGTCCTGCTCGGCCTTGCTGATCGACTGCTTGGCGGTGAGGATGGCTGTTTCATAGTCCAGGATCTTGCCCTGCAGGTCGGCCACCGACTGTTTCGAATCGAGCAGCCGCGCATTGGCGACAAGGCCCTTCTGCGCCAGCGGACCGATGCTGGTGAGCTGCTGCTGCGCGAGATCCACCTGCTGCTGCTGGTTGGCGATCTTCTTCTCCAGCGATTCGATTTCGCCCTGCAGGACACCCTTCAGGTCGTCGAGCGCGTCCAGCTTCAGCTTCAGCGCCTTCTGGTCGGCCGTCAGAATCTGCATTTCGTCGGCGGCAATCGCCTGCACTCTCGGGTCGCCCTCCACCTCCTTCGGGATCTCGAAGCTGGTCTTGTCGGCCAGTTCCGCGTCGATGCGGGCGCGCTTGACGATCAGCCGCAGGCGCTGGTCGTCATAGATGTCGAAACTGCCCTTGGCGGTGACGAGGTCCTTGCCGAGCTGAGGGCCGTAGTCGGCGCTGCGCCGAATGCCGCCGGCGATGCTGACTGCTTTCAGCACCGTCAGGTCGGGCACATAGGGAAACTGGCCGGGATTCTGCACTTCACCCGAAATGTAGAATGGCCGGAACTGCGCCATTTCGACCGAGGCTTCGGGCTTGTCGGGCAGCGCCAGCTTGCGCTGCAGCGCAAGCCCGATCGCCGCCGCGACCTCCGACGTCGTCTTGCCGGCAGCCTGCATCTCGCCGACGAAGGGCACCGAGAGCGTGCCGGCGGGGCCGACCGAATAGTCGCCATTGATGGCCGACCAGTCGCGGAACGTGCCATCGACCGTCTGCCACTCGGCGACGCGGATGTTGAGCTTGTCCTGGGGGCCGAGACGATAGTCTTCGGCCATCGCCATCTGCGGCGTCGCAAGACACATCACAAGCGCCGCGGCCGCAAAGCGGCTGGGCGCCCGGAAAAGGAGTCCGAAGGGGTGTTTTTTCAAATGAACGTTTCCGATCCGCGTTGGCCCCATCCGCCCGATGAGATCATTGCCGGACGCCTGCCCCGAGTTCGGCGGGGCAGGCCCGTCGGTCAATAGCTGCCGCGCGACATCCACACGGCAGGCACGGTCTTCACGATGATGCGAATGTCCTCGACCATCGACCAGTTCTCGACATAATGGCGATCGAAAGCGACGCGCGTGTCGTAGGAAACGTCGTTGCGTCCGCTTACCTGCCACAGCCCGGTGAGACCGGGGCGCGACTTCAGATAGTAGACGGCGGCGCTGCCGTAGATTTCGAGCTCGTCGCGCACGACCGGGCGCGGCCCGACCAGGCTCATGTCGCCCTGCAGGATGTTGATGATCTGCGGCAGCTCGTCGAGGCTGAGCTTCCGTAACACCTGGCCGACGCGCGTCACGCGCGGGTCGCTCTTCAGCTTGCGCGTCGCGGCCCATTCGGCGGCAGCGTCCGGATTGGAGGCCAGATGCGCGGCGAGCACCTTCTCGCCATCCTGAACCATGGTGCGGAATTTGAGGCAGGCGAAGATCCTGCCGCCGCGACCGATTCGCTTATGGCCGTAGAAGATCGGCCCGCGATCGGAAAGCTTGACCAGCAGGGCGACCATCAGGAAGAGCGGGCTGAGCAGAATCAGACCCGCCAGAGAACCGACGATATCGAAACTGCGTTTGAGCAGACCGCCGATGGGGGGTGGAAAATCAATGCCGGCGTGCGAAAAACCCGCGTTGGCCGACTTGGCGACGTCCCTCATTCAGAAGCTCCATACGTTGAACGGATGGTTTACGGCACGATATCAAAAAAATGCTGCAGCGCAACACACAATTTCCCATTCGCGTGAAATGTTCGCGTCATGAATTGACCAAATAATAAACCTGCCGTGCCCAAATTTTCGGCTTTGTGGCTTGTTTATGACAAGGTGAGAGAATTTTCGGGAAATGTAGTGCCGCTTTTGGGCTGTTTTTGGGCAGTGCATTCTTTGCTGCAGACGAACGCCGGTTGCAGAGCGTCAGAATCACTCGCTGCGGTAAGTTCTTCGCCTAAAATACTAATTAATGTTTGGGGTTCTACTGTCGGGGCTTCCGTTATGGTGAATAGGTGGCCATGCCGGAGTGTGCGTCGCAGCATGGTAGAGTCGATCCCGCAAAACCATTGGAAATCTCCTGCGCTTGGCCTTGCCGCGAAGGTCTCGCCTTAATAGAGTCGCAAACTGTTTCTGTCATAGTCTGGATGGGTCAGAAAGGCCGGAAGCAACCGGCCGAATTGGGCAGCCAGAAAATAGCTCTTTGGCGGAACGGGGAGTTACGCGGGTGGGTAAGTCAGTGCTTTTGCGCGTTCGTGCCGGTTGACGGGACGACGAGCATGTCTTTGCCAAAATTCATCGTCGGGATGATATTCGCGCTCGCGATCGTCGTCGGCTGGTCTTACTTCGAGGGCGCGTCGCTTGGCGCCATCGTCGTGCGTGCCGTGCTTTGCGCCGTCATCATTCAGCTGGGTTATTTCCTTCTGGTCTTCGCCATGATTGCCAGGAGCCGGCCGCTGCCCGCCGACAGGGCCCGAGAAGCCGACCGCGGGGTCAAGGTGGCCGAGGGCGAAAAGCTAACCGCCAGGCGCGGCAGCGTCCGCTGATCTTCCAGGCGGGCCCGGAACCGGCGCGTTGTCCGCCGGTTGCGCGATTCCCGGATCGGCCCCTTCGCCGGAGAGCATCCTGGCCAGACGGCTGCCCGACTTTGCCTTCAGCCGCTGATATTGCCCGACCTCGACGATACGCCCGTTCTCGATGGCCACGACCCAGTCGGCGAAAGCGATCATCGATGGCCGGTGCGCGATGGTGAGAATGGTCATCTGGCCGCGCAGTTCCTCGATCGATTGGGCGATCAGAGACTGATTCTGCCAGTCGAGCGCGCTCGTCGCCTCGTCGAGGATGAGCAGCGAGGGCTTGCGCAACAGCGCCCGTGCCAGTGCGATTCGCTGGCGTTCGCCGCCCGAGAGCCGGGCGCCGCGGTCGCCCACCACCGTTTCCAGCCGCCGGTCGAGCCGCTCGACGAAGTCGGCCACATGGGCTTTGCGAAGCGCCGCCCAAAGCGCCTCGTCACCGGCCTGCGGCGCGGCAAGGCGCAGATTGGCGGCGATCGTGTCATGCAGCAGGAACACATCCTGCGGCACGTAGGCCACCTGGTCGCGCCAGGCCCTGCGGTTCCCGGCGGTGATCTCGACGCCGTCTGCCAGGACCCTGCCCTCTGTCGGCTCGAGCAGCCCAAGCAGCATGTCGGCGATCGTGCTCTTGCCCGAGCCGGACGGGCCGATCAGCGCAGTCACCTTGCCGGCAGGAAGGCCGAAGGTGATGCCGCTCACCACCGGGTTGCCGTCGCCATAGGCGAGCGAGACATCGCGGATGTTGACGCCGCTGTCGAGCGACAGCCTTGCGTTCTGCGCCGCATCCCCCGGCTCCGTCTCGCGCTCGGCGTCGAAGCGCGCCTGCAGGGCCTGCATGGCGGTGTAGGCCGGCAGGTTGATCAGCACCTGCTGCGCCTGCACCTGCACGTCCATGAAACGCGGCGCGACCCGCATGAAGACCAAAAGCAGCACGACGATTTCCGCAAGCGACAGATGGAAGCGCACCAGCGCGACGTAGATGAACAGGCTGAGGCCGATGACGCTCGCCACCTGGAACAGCGCGGTGCCGATGGTGCTGTTGCGGACATAGGCAACGTTGTCCGCCTTCATCTTTTCGAGCGTCGCGCGGAGCTGCGCGAAATAGCTGGCCTCCACGTTCAGGCTCTTGGCCACCTTGATGCCGCCAAGGAACTCCGAAACCGTGCGGTACTGCTCCTGGCGGCTGGCGGTCAGCACGCGGCCATAGGCGGTGGCGCGCGCACGGAAGGGCTGCAGCGCAACGAACAGGATCACGCCGATGAGGATGGCGAAGGATGTCATCACCGGCGAGATGAACAGCGACACCACGAGGTAGCCGGCAAGCAGCAGCGCCGTCTGGGCGAGCATCAGCAGCGAGAAGGCCGCCGCCTGTACCCTGTCGATGTCGCCGGTCAGCGCGTGGTCGAGATCGGAGCTGCGCATGCGGGTGAAGACGCTCCAGCGCGCCTTGCCGATGCTCTCGAACAGGTTCATGCGCACGCGGTTGACGAAGTCGTAGAGCAGCCGCGCCATGTAGAGCGACTTGAAGCGGTTGAACATCGCCTGCAGCGCCACCAGGGCGACGAGCAGGCAGAGCACCGTCGCCAGCGACAGCGTACCGCCGGGCACCAGCCAGCGCAGGGCGCCCGGAACCCGCACGGCGAAATCCTGGTCGGCATTGCCGATCAGATGCAGGAGCGGGATCAAAAGCAGGATTGAGAGGCCTTCGGTCAGACTTCCGAGGATCAGGAAAACCAGCGCTGTCAGCGTGCGCTGCCCGCCGATATGCGCCATCACGCCGCCGAAACCGGCGACATCGCGCCAAAGCGGCAGGCGGAGTTTTGCGGACCAGGCCATGCCTCTCATCACCTTGCTTGCGCGCCGGCGGCCAGATCGCGCTCGATCAGGGCGACGGCCTCATCGATCCGCTCCAGACCTGCCGGCACTGCGAGCCGGCTGGCGCCGACCCGGGCGGCGAGCTGCGCGCATTGGCCGAGATGCGTGGACGCGAAATCGCCGACCAGAGCCTGCCGGCCGAACCGGGTGACGTAGGAGAACTTGATTATCGCCGGGAGGGCGCCGGCGCCCGGCAGCGGCGTGATCGCCGCACGCTCGCCGCGCTCCAGCACAAAGATCCGGGCTGCCGGCACGGCTTCGCCGGAAAATTCGGCTTGCAGGCGATGTTGCGCCTTCTCGATCTGCGGATGCACCTGCGGCCGCACCTCCGCTTGTCCGATCCGGATGGCGTCGGCGGCATCCGCTGCAAGCTTGAGCTGCGGAAAACCCGGCAGGATCATCGGCCGTGAAGGATCGGACAGGTCCAGCGCCACGACATCGTCGGTAAGGAGGAGATGACCGGCGCGGATCATCGCGCCCGCCGTGGTCGACTTGCCGGCGCCCTTGTCACCCATGAAGATCACGCTTTGGCCGCCCACGGCGACGGCGCTGGCGTGCAGGACGAGCAGACGGCGCTGATGCAGGGTGAGCGCCAGCACCGGACCCAGGAGCGGGAAGGCGAGCAGCGGATCGTCGATGCCCGGCGCCGGATCGACGTCGATCCTGGAAGCATCGCTGATCAGGAAGGTGCCGACGGCTTGCCAGGACAGATGTTGGCGTGTCGGCTCGAAACGAAAGGCGGTTCCGCCTTCCGTTGCAGGCCTGGTAAAGTCGACCGGAGCGACCGCGATCACGATATCGGGCGCCGTCGGCACGGCCGGCTGCAGCTCCGGCAGCGCCACCTCCGAGCTGATCGTCAGACCATAGGCCCGGTAGAAGCGGCGAACGCGTCCGTTTCGATCTTCGGGCCCGGCCTCGGGTACCGGCCTGGTGGCGGACGGAGCGATTGAAACATTCATGCCGGGTTCCCCGCGAGCTGGGTCTGCCGCAGCCAGAGCGATAGCGAGATCGAGCGCCAGACATATTGCACATCGAGCGGCGCGGCCTCGTCGGGCTTCTCGAGCAGCCGCGCGTAGGCGGCGTTGACCTGCGGGAGGTTGACATAGGGCGCGATGCGTTCGCCGTCCGACACCAGCACTGTGTCCAGCAGGTCGCGATGGTTGCGGAGCATGCCTTTGACCAGATTGGCGGTGAAATCGATCTTGTCCCGCCGCCATTGCACCATAGGCGGCAGCACGCCTTCCATCGCCCGGCGCAGCACATGGCGGCCGAAGCCGTTGTGGAGCTTCTTCTCGCCGGGCAGCGCCAGGCAGAACTCGACCAGCGGCTTGTCCCAGAACGGATAGCGCGGCTCGACGCCGAAATTGGCGGCGGCCTTGTCGAGCACCTCGAAGGCGTGCGGCACCAGTCCGGTCGAGAGCACCCAGCGATGGCTGAGCGTTTCGCTGGCGCTGACATTCGCCGGCATATAGCCGGCCCGGTGGAAGCGATCGACGAGGTCGGTTCGCCTGGCGAGCTCGCTGTTGACCAGGCCGCCCCAGGCCGGACCGCGCGCCTGCGCGGCGGGCCTCAGCCGCAGCCCGGACAGCAACCGGTTCATCCGACCTCTCCATCTGGCGATCCGCCACGCCGGTCCGTAGAGTGTCAGGAACCGGAAATACATGGCGAGCATGTCTTCGCCATAGGTTCCGGAAGCGCCGTGAAGCTCGCGCCATAGCGCGAGCCAGCGACCGGCATTGGCAAGCTCATGCAGCAGCCCGTGCCCATGCGAGACCACCTCGTCGCCGCCGTGGCCGTCGAGAAGCACCTTCACCCCCTTGGCGCCCGCGGTCTGGTAGATGCTGCGCGTCAGCGACAGGCCCGGCGCCAGGAACGTGCCCTGCTGCTCCTCTAGGATGCATTCGAACTCGGCGAAGGGCGCGTAGTCGCCCACGGAAATCATCGTGCCGTCGAGGCGATGCCGGGCGAGCACCGCGTCGATGAACGGTTTCTCGTCCATCGGCGAGCCTTTTTCGAAGACCAGCGAGAAGGTCTTGAGCCTCGGTCTGCCCTCGGCGGCTGCTCCGAGGCCCGCAACGCCGGCGATCGAGGATGAATCGAGGCCGCCGCTCAGCATCGCGCCGATGGCGGGAGTGCCGCGCATCCGGTTCCGCACGGACTGGGAGAAGAGATGTTTGAATTCGTCCGCCGCATCGGCGCGTAGCGGCCTTGGCGAAGGCTCGATCTGCCAGTAGCGGCGAAGCGTCACCTGGCTGTCCGTCACCGTCAGGGTGTGGCGGGCCGGCAGGCGGAAGATTTCGGTATAGTGGGTCGACTGCGGATCGTCGGGCAATCCGGCGAGGAAGCCGGAAATCTGATGCTCGCTGAGGCGTGTGCCGACACCGTCCAGGGCAAGGATAGGGCCGATTTCCGAGGCAAACGCGAAGCGCCCGGAGCTCGAGTGATAATAGAATGGCTTGATGCCGAAATGGTCGCGCGCGCAAAACAGCGCCCGGCGTTCCGCATCCCAGATCGCGAAGGCGAAATCGCCTTGCAGGTAGGTCGGGCAGGCCTCGCCCCATCTGAGATAGGCTCGCATCAAAAGCATCGCGTCGGCGACCGTCCGTTCGCGTACCCCGAGCCGCGCCAGAAGCTCGTCACGGTTGTCCAGTCGGCAGTCGGCCGTGATGGCGAGCTTGCCGCCGGCCATTGTCAGCGGGCCGGGAGCGTCCTCGCCCGTCGTGTCGAGCCAGGCATGGCCAAGCGCTGCGCTTTTGTCCGTCCACCATGAGCTGCCGTCGCGGGCCCGGTGGCGGATGCGCGAAAGCATCTGCTGGATATCGGCTGCTGCGGCGGGCCTGCCGTCTTGCCTCTGCAGAATTCCGGCGACGCCGCTCATGGCCTATTGCCCGTGATCGATGAGACGTGGTCAACGAGATGGGCGAAGCCGTTGATCGAGCCACCAAGCACGATGTGATTGCCGCTGACCAGCCAGGCATGCGCCTTGAGCTCCGCGCCGGTGTCGCGCTCGATGCCGATGCGGATCCTGGAAGCATTGCCCTGGCGGGCAAGCAGATATTGTCCGGCAAGGGCCTGGGTGAGGCAGCTGGCGCCGGGCACGAACCGGGCGGCGGCGGCAACGCCCCATGCGACGCGCCGCAGATCGGCGATACCAGCGTCATTCCTCGCCTCGAGGCGGGTCACCAAAGAGCGCATGCGGTTGTAGGAGGAGAGCGTCAGCCCCAGCCGCACGGCGCCGACCACTGCCAGGCAGCGTGCCAGAAACAGCACCTCCGGGCCGCTCAGCGAGAGGACCCTAGGCCATTTCCTCATGGTGGAGCCTCGCAAGCCCGGCTTCGATCAGTCCCTTGAGCAAGCCCTCGACATCGGCCTTGCAGCGTTCGGCATCGACATCATAGCGCACGCACACCGCGCTTCTTACGTCGAGGATCGGTCGCGGCTCCTGGATCAGCTCCCAGATATAGGCGCCGACGCCGTTCAGGCTGTAATAGATGTTGGATTTGAGATGGAGCAGCGCCAGTCCGTTGCCGAATTCGCAAGCCACCGCGTCGCCGGTCGCGACCACGCGGTCATGGTCCGATGGGTTCCAGTGCATCCTAAAACCTCATTGTTATACGCCACGCGTCTTCCAACCTGGACCGGGATCGGTTGCCTGCGATCGCCAAGCCAGAAAGCCGGGGGACACGAGCCCCCCGGCTCACCTGTCTAAAAGAACGCCCGGAGCCCCAACTTCTGCAAACTCCGAGCGCCTGCAACCTCAGGAGAAGGTGAGCTGGTCGAATGGCGTGTGCGCGGGAAATGCCGCGTCCAGCGCAGTCGTGCCAGCGCCGCCCTGCGTGATCGTTTCGATCGAACCGTGAACCGTCAGGCTGGGGGTCTCGTACTCATGCTTCTCAACATTCTGTTCCATTTTACTCTCCAACTGAGGACTGGAAGCGGCGTCAGAATGCCGCCAGCATACTGCTATGCTGCGTTGCAATTGCTGCACGGCAACATTTATGAGTCAAGCCTGATTTACCAGGCATTAATCAATTCTTGGTTGAGGCCGACTTCCTCAGTGATGACGCTGCCGGCTTTTGCATTTCGAACAAATATCGCTAGGACGCTCAATAGCGCATTTTTGCCGTTTAAGTAAGTATGTGATTTAATTGGAATAAATTTATAGACTCAAGCGACTGTCTCGCAATTGCGAAGAAAATACCGCAGAAAACAGCGATTGCCGGCTCTCCATTGCCGCATCGGGCCTGTCTTCAAAAGTGATCGGCGACACAGCGGATATGAACGCGAAGGTTGCAGACATGAGGCCGCTTCGGAAGGCGCCGGACGGCTGCCTGTGATTTTTGCCGATGCTTTTCTTCGCAGGTGCGGTATAAACGCCGCGGGGCGGTTTCGCGGAGAAACGACAACAGGCATGCCCGTGCAGGACGGTTCTTACGACAGGCTGCGTGCGGCCGGCTGCGCCGACGAGGTCGCCTATGTGCAGGCCTGTCTGCGGCTGTTCTTCAATCCGGCTGCGGGTGCCGTCGACCATGGCGGCATGCCGGCTCCGGCAATCTCGGCGGCCCATGTCGCCGACATTGCGAGGTTGAACAAGGTCGCGGTCTTCTTGCTCAAGGCTTTGGCGCCCGGGCTCACCGGCGCGGCGCCTCCCGGGCTGCTCGCATGGCTCGAAGGCTATCGCCGTCGCACCATGTCGATGAACGCCGCCTGCATCGGCGATTCGATCGCCATCCATCAGGTGCTGCGTGACAGGCGGGTCGACTTCGTCTTCCTGAAGGGGCCGCTGCAGCAGCAATTGCTCTATGGCGATCATTTCATGAAGCCGTCCGGCGACGTCGACATCCTGGTTTCGCCGGCCGGTTTCTCGGCCGCCCGCGAGGCGCTGCGCTCGGCCGGCTACGAGGTCGCGGGCAAATCCCGTTCGGTCTGGTGGGTGCGGTTCCTCGGCGAGCAGCACATGGTCCGCGACGACGGCGTGCGGGCTGCCACGGTCGATCTCCATCATCGGCTGCAGCAGCCGGGGTCGCCGAGCCCGCGCGACATCGACGGCTTCCTGCGCCGCAGGCGCGAGGTCACGGTTGCGGGCGCCGCCATGCCTCTGATTTCGGCATCCGACATGCTGCTCCTGTCCTGCATCAGCGTCGCCAAGGCCTTCTTCAACCGTGAGCCTTGCGCCGGCTATGTCTGCGATGTCAGAGCCGCGGCCAGCCGGCTGAGCGAAGCCGAGCAGCAGAAAGTGCTCGATCATGCCGCCGGGCAGGGCCTCGCCGACACGCTGCTGCTTGGTCTGCGCGCCGCCGATGTTCTATTGGGCGGTACCGCCACGCTGCTTTCCGACCGCGCTGTCAGGATACTGGCGCGCATCGACAATGCGGACCTCTTCCACATGGTGATCGCGCCCTGGCTGTCGTCGCTGCGCTGGCCGCAGCGGCGAACGGTGCTGTGGGAGCTCTGCGGCCGCGAGCCGGTGCGCTATCTGGCCGAGGCCGGCTGGGCGGCCTCCGCCGATCTCAGCCGGCGCCTCTTCGAGAGGCCGGCCGGGGCGCCGGTGCGGGGCAGCGGATGAAGACCGGTTTTGCATTCATGGGCGGGCTGTCACTCATGCAATCGAAAGGTGAATCATGCCCGTGACGACCCCCAGGGTCTGCGTCATCATCGCCGCCCGCAACGCGGCGCGGACCATACCGGTCGCCATCGCTTCGGCTCTGCGCGAGGCGGAGGTGGCGGAAGTCGTCGTGGTCGACGACGCCTCCGCCGACGACACGCACGGTGTGGCGCGTGCCGCCGATGACGGCAGCGGCCGGCTCAAGGTGATGCGTCTCGATGTCAATCGCGGTCCGTCCTTTGCCCGCAACGCCGCGATCAAGGCCTCCGTTTCGCCTTTCATCAGCATCCTCGACGCCGACGATTTCTTCCTCGAAGGTCGTTTCCGCCGGCTGTTTGCCAGCGCCGACTGGGATTTCGCGGCCGACAACATCATGCTGATCAGGGACGATGCCGCGGCCGATCCCACCAAGGTCGCTGCTCCGTCCTTCGCGCCCGAACCGCAGTTTCTCGATTTCGAGCGTTTCATCGACGGCAACATTTCCCGCCGCCGCGTGCTGCGCGGCGAACTGGGCTTCCTCAAGCCGGTGATCAGCCGGGCGTTCCTCGAGCGTCACGGATTGAGCTACGACGAAAACCTGCGGCTCGGCGAGGACTACGAGCTCTATGCGCGCGCGGTCGCCTGCGGGGCGCGTTTCAAGATCATCAAGTCCTGCGGCTACGGCGCGATCGTGCGAGCCGATTCGCTGAGCGGCCGCCACCGGACGCAGGATCTGAAGCGGCTTGCCGATGCCGATCTGGCGCTGCTGACGCTGGGCAACCTGCCGGAGGGCTCGAAGGCCGCGTTGCGGCGCCACGAGCGCCACGTGCGCGACAAATATCGGCTGCGCAATTTCCTCGACGTGAAGGCGGAGCGCGGCTTGGCGTCGGCCGCCGCCTATGCCTTCGCCAACCAGTCCAACCTGATCCCGATCGTTCGCGGCGTGGCCGCCGACAAGCTGGACGCGCTGTTCCGCCGCACCGGCATTGCTGCGAAGCAGCAGGTGCCGCCGATGCGCTTCCTGATGCCGGCAACAAGTGCCGCAAAGGAATGATCGGATAAAGGCGCCCGCTGTCGGGCCGTTCCCAAAAAAATCCGCTTTCCGAAACTACGAGGTTGCCTAGTTACTCCGAGAATGGCAGTCTATGTTGCGGTGCAGCAATTTCGAAAGGCCGATCGAATGGCTTCGATTTTTGGCTTCAGATCCAGGAACCCGGCCCGTGACCGGCAGACCGATCTCCAGCGTTTTGACCGTCTGACGAAGCTGTTCGACCAGATCGGCGCCGAGATCGAAGCCGAAAAGGCCGGGCTGGAGAACCGCTATCGGTCGACGGCGACTAACGCGGCTTTCCTGGTCGAGGCTATGGAGAACGGCTCCGCGTCGACGGAGAAGTCGTCGGATGTCAGCACGATGACCGGCGCGATCCTGAATTACGAGCGGCGCATCGCCGAGCTCACGCGCCAGAACGGTCTGATGAAGGAACTGCGTCATTCGCTCGACGCGATTGTCGACGGCGCGCAGCAGGCCGAGGCGCCGGCGGTATTGGCGAAGTCCGCGGGACGGGGCTGAAGGCATCCACGGGCACTGTCATCGATACGAGACCATTGAAGGAGTTCAAAAGGGCAGAAGATCGGAAACGGCTCGCTTGAGGCGGGCCGGGAGTGACTTTGGGTTGGGCGGACAACACAAGGTGAGTTTGTCATGAACGCAGATTCGAACAACACGTCCATCGCGGCGGCATGCGGCACGCCGCGTCCGCGCTCGAATGGATCACGCAGTCTTTGGCTGAGCTTGGCAGGCGCGCTGCTTGCCGTTGCAGCCGCAGTCTCGGCAGTCCCGCGTCCGGCGCATGCCGAGGAGATGCAGAGCGCGCCGTCCTTCGTCGACAATTTCTCGAACTTCGACCGTTCGCGCTGGTTCGTCTCCGACGGCTGGAACAACGGCAATCACCAGAACTGCACATGGTCGAAGGACCTTGTCCGGCTTTCCGACGGTGTGCTCTCGCTGAGCTTCGAAAAACGCAAGCTGAAGGATCGTGAGTTCGCCTGCGCCGAGGTCCAGACCAAGCAGCGCTACGGTTACGGCGTCTACGAGGCGCGGATGAAGACGGATACCGGATCCGGCCTCAACGCCGCCTTCTTCACCTATATCGGGCCGCAGGACAAAAAGCCCTGGGACGAGATCGACTTCGAGGTCCTCACCAAGGACCCGGCGAAAGTCCAGGTGAACAGCTACATCCAGGGCAAGCCGAAGAACGGCAAGCTGGTCGATGTCGAAGGCGGCGCCGACAAGGGTTTCAACGATTACGGCTTCGTCTGGGAAAAGGACCGGCTGCGCTGGTATGTCAACGGCAAGCTGGTCAACGAGGTGACCAATCCGGACGAACTGCCGACCAATCCGCAAAAGATATTCTTCAGCCTGTGGGGCAGCGACAAGCTGACCAACTGGATGGGCGCCTTCGCCGATCCCGGCCGCAAGGTGACGATGGAGGTCAAGCGCATCGCCTTCACCGCTTTGGGCCAACCGTGTCAGTTCCCGGAATCGCTGGCATGCAGCATAAGTAACAGCAACTAGGCATGATCCCCCAAACCGGGAACCTGTTTTGGGATAAGATCATGCGCGACATCCGGGCCCACGAAGGGCCTGGGGGACATCTGAACCGGCCGGGCCGCGACGCGGCCCGGCCTTGAACAGGAATAGAACCGAATGAACTTGACGGTGTTTGGAATTGGCTATGTCGGTCTCGTCCAGGCCGCTGTGCTCGCGGAGGTCGGGCACGAGGTGGTGTGCGTCGACATCGATGAAGCGAAGGTGGAGCGGCTCAATCAGGGCTTCATCCCGATTTTCGAGCCCGGGCTGGAGGCTCTCGTCAAGGAGAACCACGCCGCCGGCCGCATCCGCTTCACCACTGACGCGGCCGCTGCGGTCAAGCATGGCCAGATCCAGATGATCGCGGTCGGCACGCCGCCCGGCGAGGACGGCTCTGCCGACCTGAAATACGTGCTTGCCGTCGCCGAGGCCATCGGCAAGGAGATGGACGAGCTCAAGATCATCGTCGGCAAATCGACCGTGCCGGTCGGCACCTGCGAGAAGATCAAGGCCAAGATCGCCGAGACGCTGAAGAAGCGCGGCCGCGAGGACCTGAAATTCGACGTCGCCTCGAACCCGGAATTCCTCAAGGAAGGCTCGGCCGTCGCCGATTGCATGAAGCCGGACCGCATCATCGTCGGCACGTCCAGCGAGGACACCGAGGCGGTGATGCGCGAGCTCTACGCGCCGTTCAACCGCAATCACGAGAAGATGATCGTGATGGACGTGCGCAGCGCCGAGTTCACCAAATATGCGGCCAACTGCATGCTGGCGACCAAGATCAGCTTCATGAACGAGATGGCCAATCTGGCCGAGCAATTGGGCGCCGACATCGAGGAGGTGCGCAAGGGCATCGGCTCGGATCCGCGCATCGGCTACCATTTCATCTATCCCGGCCTCGGCTATGGCGGTTCCTGCTTTCCCAAGGATGTGCGCGCGCTGATCAAGACCGCCGAGGGCGTCAAGTTCGACGCCAAGCTGCTGCGCGCCGTCGAGGAACGCAACAACGCGCAGAAATCGGTGCTGTTCGACAAGGTCAACCGCTATTTCCAGGGCGCTCTCGGGGGCAAGACCTTCGCCCTCTGGGGGCTGGCCTTCAAGCCGAACACCGACGACATGCGCGAGGCCCCGTCGCGTACGCTGATGGAGGCGTTGTGGGCAGCGGGCGCCAAGGTGCAGGCTTATGATCCCGAGGCGATGCAGGAATGCCAGGCCATCTACGGTCTGCGCGAGGACCTGCTCTTGTGCGGCACCAAGGAAGCGGCGCTGCGCGGCGCCGACGCGCTTTTGATCTGCACCGAATGGAAGAGCTTCAGGGCGCCTTCCTTCGACGCGCTCAAGGATGCGCTGACCACGCCGGTCATCTTCGACGGCCGCAACCTCTACGACCCGAAGGTCATCGCGCGCTATGGCATCGAATACCATTCGATCGGCAGGATGGCGGCATGACGGTGGCTGCGGTGAGTCTCCCGCCGGTCGGTTCCGGCGACCAGCAATGGGCCTCGACAGTGATTGGAGGCCGACAATGATGAGGGGTCAGGCAACGATCCTGCGCGTTTCGCGAAAGGGTTCGATCCGATGGTGATGGATGTTCAGCCCGAACAGATCGCCAACGAGCATTTCGATCTCGTCGTCATCGGTTCCGGTTTCGGTTCGGCCTTTTTCCTGCATGAGTTCCTGAAGCGGCGCAAGGCGCGCGTCCTGGTGCTCGAATGGGGCCGCCACAACACGCATGAATGGCAGCTCAGCCAGAACGCCAACACCGACATAGACGACGAAAGCACCTACAAGACCGACAATGCCGACAAGCCGTGGAACTACACGATCGGCCTCGGCGGCGGCACCAACTGCTGGTTCGCGCAGACGCCGCGCTTCCACCCCAACGACTTCAGGCTGAAAAGCACCTATGGCGTCGGCAACGACTGGCCGATCAGCTATGACGAGTTGGAGCCGTTCTACTGCGATGCCGAGGAGGTCATGTCGATCTCCGGCGACCCCGACATGGCACGCATGCTGCCGCGCTCGCGGCCGTTCCCGCAGCCGCCGCACCGCATGTCGACGCCGGACCGGATGATGAAGGCGGCGCAGCCCGAGCAGCATTTCGTCATGCCGACCGCCCGTGCCCGCGTGGCGACGGCGCAGCGCACCTCGTGCTGCGCCAACCTCAGATGCTGGCTCTGCCCGGTCGACGCCAAGTTCACCGTCAACAACGGTTTGATGCACGTCTTCCAGCACCCCGACGTGTCGGTATGCCTGGGCGCCGAGGTGCGCCGGCTCGATCATGCCGGCGGTTCGGTCCGCTCGGTCGCCTTCGTGCGCAACGGCAAGGACTATTCGGTCAGCGGCGATCTCGTCATCCTCGGCGCCAATGCCATCCAGAGCCCGGCGATCATGCTGCGCTCCGGGCTCGGCGGCGAGCTCGTCGGGCTCGGCCTGCACGAATCCTATGGCTGGAACTACGAGGTCTATCTCGACGGCGTCGACAATTTCGATGGCTCGACCATCACCACCGGCTTGAATTTCGGCCTCTATGACGGCCCGCATCGCGCCGAGCACGCGGCGGCGCTGGTCTATTTCGAAAACCGCTGGCAGCATGGCATGCGCGCCGACAAGGGGCGGCTGAGGCAAGTGCTGCCGCTGGTCATCGTCACCGAGAACTTGCTCGACCCGGAAAACCGCGTGGTCCTCGACAAGGACGAGAACGCCTTCGTCAGCTTCAAGGGCGCGTCCGACTATGCGACCAAAGGCATGGCCAAGGCGCTCGAGCGGCTGCCGTCGCTGCTCAAGCCGCTGCCGGTCGAGCGGATCTTCGATCGCGGCATCAGGCCGACCGAATCGCATGTGCAGGGCACCTTGCGGATGGGCACGGGCCCGGCCGACTCGGTGGTCGACCGCGACATGATCCACCACCAACTCCGGAACCTCGTCGTCGTCGGCACCAGCACCTATCCGAGCTGTTCCTGCGCCAACCCGAGCCTGACCGCCGCCGCGCTTTCGTTGCGGGCGGCGAGCCGGCTGGCATGAGGGAGGGGCCGATGAAAATCACGCGACGCGCTGCACTCGCCGTTGTTGCCGGCGGCATCGCTTCGACCGGCATTGCCGCCGCGGCCGTATCGTCCTTCTCGGATGAGGATCTGGTCCGCGTCACGCTCGAGAAATATTTCGGGCCGCTCAACATGCGCATCGAGCATCTCCAGCAATTCGTGCTCGAATTCCGCAACCGCAACCCGTGGGTGTTCCCGAGCGACAAGCTGGCGGATGCGGTGACGCTTCTGGAGACCGTGAGGCTCGACAAGGCACGCGAATTGCTGCCCAGGCAGAAGCAGCAGGATGTCGGGAATTTCGAGCGCTGGATCATCGCCGAGTTCCATATGCTGACCGACTATGCCTGGCGCAGCTCGCCCAACGATCCGATCCGCTTCACCGGCTGGCATCCATGTACCAATCCCTTTGCCAATCTCGACCAGCAGAATGCCTGAAACCGCCCGGCGGGCATGCTCGCAGCCGGGCCAAGAAAAATGTGACAAGGAGCCGAGCCCATGAAAGTTCTTTTCGCAGGCGGTACTGGCTACACGCCCCAGTTCAGCGGCGGTGTCCAATCGAGCACGCATCACCTTGTCGAGCAGCTGATCGAGCACGGCCATGAGGCCTCGGTGCTGGCCGCCCTGTTTGGTCAGGGCATGTTCGGTTACAAGGCGCGCGCCAAGATGAAGCTCCTCGGCCAGCCTGCAGTGATCGACAGCTTTCCGGGCTACCCGGTGGTGCGTGCCTGGTTCCCCTGGGAGGCTGCGGCTTTCGCCGTCAAGAAAATGCAGCCGGACGTCGCCGTCGTGCAGTGCCACAACTCCGTTCCGGTCGGAAAGGCGCTGCAGGCCGAGGGCGTTCCGCTGGTCGTCTATCTGAGAAATGTCGAATTCCATGAACTGGGCGGCGACCTGCGCGAGCTCGATGCGGCGCGATACATCGCCAATTCCGAGTTCACGGCGCGCACCTACAAGCAGGAGTTCGGCATCGATTCCACGGTGATCCCGCCGACCATCAATCCGGCCACCTACAGCACGCCGACGACCGGTGAGTTCGTCACCTTCATCAACCCCTATGAGGAAAAAGGCTTTGACCTGGCCGTGCGCATCGCTGCCACCTGCCCGGAGATCCCTTTCCTGTTCGTCGAGAGCTGGAAGCTCGAGGACGACCATCGCGCGCAGGTCGAGCGGACCATCGCGCCGCTTTCCAACATCAGGCTGGAAAACCGCACCAGCGACATGAAAACCGTCTATGGCCGCACCAGGATCCTGCTGGCGCCGAGCAAATGGGAAGAGGCTTGGGGCCGCGTCGCGTCTGAAGCCCATTGCAGCGGCATCCCGGTTGTCGGTTCGCGGCGCGGGGGCCTGCCCGAGGCGATCGGCGCAGGTGGCGTGGTGCTGGACTATGACGCGCCGCTTGAGGACTGGGTCGGGTCGGTCAGGCGGTTGTGGAACGACCGCCAGGACTATGAGCGGCTCTCGGAGGCGGCGCTCACCTTCTCGCAGCGCCCGGAACTGGATCCCGACCGCCAGTTCGCCACTTTCTTCGGCCTGATCGAGAGGGCGGCGCAGCAGCGCTCCCGGAGGGCTGCATAGAGTCCCGAAAAGTGGGGACCTCGGAGAAGATCATGCTCCGATAAAGAGTTGGATCAGCATGCCGATTCAACGAAACGCCATGCTGATCCAGAGCGACTCCGGAGAATTGCGTACGCCTTCTCGATTACGCAAAGGCTAGATGCGTAAGATTTTACTTACGCAGGCCTTTTGACGCGGCTTTTCAGCATTTCATAGCCGCGTGCGCCCAGCAGGGCGCGCACTGCCGCTTTCGCGACCTTCTTGCGCCCGTCAGGCGAGTTGATCTGTCTGAGCCGGGCAGGAAGGTTGCGTGCCGTCTGCTGAAGCGCCGGCAGCGACAGCGCGTCGGGAAAGCTCACAATGTTGGTCTCGACGCAGAGCACCGGCTTGCCCGACAGCTTGGCGATCCTGAGCGCCTGTTCATGCTCGCTCTCGATGAACAGTATGGCGTCCGACTTGCGGTAGAAATCGGCCTTGAAGCTGCCATGCGCGCCGAGCCGCTGCCGTTCGGCCTTGCTCGGCAGGTCGAGCATGATGAGATGGTCGTATTTGATTTCGTGCTTCGCGAGCCATGCCTCGGTCAGCTTGCGGTACTTTTCCAGCCGGCTGGTCACCAGCCAGCCGATCTTGCGCGTCGGCCCGAGCAGCGGCCGCGCCTCGGCGAGGAATTTCTCGTAGGCCGGGCCGTCGTCATTCTCTTCCTCGGTCGGATCGAGGCAAAGCACGCCGTCTATGTCGACACAGCACTGCTCGAGGAAGACGTGGTGCATGAAGTTCCACTGGAACATCCTGGGATGCGGCACGACCTCGAAGACGATGTCGGTTTCCTTGTGCTGCGACAGCAGCCCGAACACGGCTGCGTAGACGAAATCGCCCTGTATGCCGGTAGCCGCGATCTTGCTGCGCGCATCGCGCATGGCGTTGCCGCCGCTGACGCTGTCGTCGATCACCAGGATCTTGCGCATTTCGGAATGTTGCCGGTCAAGCGCGGCGCGGCGCTTGGTGATCCCCGACGTGTAGATCTTGCCGGCGAGGAAGCTGTCGAGATCGGTCATCGGAATGTTAGCCGTCAGGCTTACCAGCGTCGCGGCGAGGATGCCGCTTCTCGGCACGCCGACCACCAGGTCGATGTCGCGCGGCAGCCGGTGCAGGTTCCGCGCGATCGCGTCGTTCATGTCTGAAATCGATCGGTAATTCATGCTGTTGCCTTACCCTCAAAAATCACCGGTTTGCGGTTGTCCCGGCAGCTGCCGGAATGCCATTTCAGTTGTGCCGCCAACGTCATTTCGCCTCGTTGGTCGCGGGGGAAAACCCGCGCGCCGGGATCAGCCGCAAGGCCTCTCGAAGCGCCTCGCGGCCGGTGCCGAAGGCGAGCGCTACGATGATGGTGACGACATAGGACAGCACCGCGCCGCCCGCCAGCGCAATCACGGGCTGCGCAGGCAGCATCGGCTTGGCGAGCCAGACCAGCGCCAGCGCCAGGTGCGCGCCGAGCACGAACGGGGTCGCCGCCCGCAGCACGTGGCTGGCCTTGAGCGGTCCGGTCTTGCCGACATAGAGCCAGAGGAAAGGCGTCCGCAGATATTCGCTGACCGCATAGACGATCGCGACGCCGAGCGCGCCATAGGGCAGGCCGATGGCGAAGGCCAGCACCGAGGTCACGGCGGTGATGATGCCCCAGCGCATGAAATCGCCCGAACGGCCCTGGCTGACGAACAGCCACCCGGCCGGATTGTTGAGCGGCTGCAGCAGGCCGGCGAAACCCAGCGCCAGGAAGATGCTGGCGCTCTCCCGCCACTGCTGGCCGAGCACGAAGGGGATGAGCGTATCCGACATGGCGGTGGCGAAGGCCACGCCCGGCAGCGCCACCAGAAGGATCAGCGGCATGACGCGCAGATAGGCGCTGCGGTAGCGGTCCGGCTCGTCCTTCAGCCGCGAAAGCGCCGGCACCATCACCTTCGACAGCGGATTGGTGATCTGGCTGAGCGGGAAGAGCAGCAGCTTGTAGGCGCGGTCGTAGAGGCCGAGCTGCGCCTCGCCCCAGTATTTGCCGATCAGCACGTTGTCGAGGTTGCGGGCAAAGAAATTGGCGAAGTTGAAGCCGGTGATGCCGGCGCCGAAATGGATCAGCTGGCTGATGCCCTCGACCTTGCGCGGCAGCCCGGGACGCCAGCGCGAGGAGGCCCAGTAGCAAAGCGTCGGCAAGACGGCGCCGGTCAGCGTGCCGGCGAAAAGCGCCCAATAGGAGCGGTCGATGAAGGTCCACGCGATCGACACGGCAAGGCCAAAAACGGCGCTGGCGACGTCGATGATGGCGAGCCGGGTGAATTCCATGCGGCGCGTCAGCAGCGCCAGATGCTGGGCGCCGAGGCCGTAGGCCATGATCTGCAGGCCGAACGCGGCAACCAGCCCGGTCACGCGCGGCTCGCCGTAGAAGACGGCCACCAGGGGAGCCGCCGCGGCAAGCACGCAGGCCAGGATCGCGCTCACCGCCGTGTTGATCCAGAAGAGGTAGTTGACCTCCTCATGCCGGATGCCGGTTTTCTGGATCGTCGCCTGGGTCAGGCCGAAATCCTGGAACAGCGCGATGAAGGCAAGCACCGGCGCGCACATCGCCACGACGCCGAAATCCTGCGGCGACAAAAGCCGCGACAAGACGATGACGGAGACGATCTGGGTGGCGACCCGCACGCCCTGCGCCATCGCTGTGACGACGGCGCCGCGCCCGACCGATCTGCGCAACGAGCCCTCGGGCGGATCGAATGCACTGGTTTCCAAATTCAGGAATCCCTGTTTTTGCATCCGGCCCGACATCGTCGCGACCGGCGCCCGCCGCCATCCACAAACTACCGCAAGAGGTTTTTGCAGCGCAACAAAAAATGTGTGTCGTTTGCTACGCTGCACCAAAAATGTTGCGATGCAGCAAAAGCTGTACTAGCATCCTCCTTGGGTGGCGGGCCCAACTGCGGTCGAGTTTCATGCTGCATGTCTTGTACCTTGTGCATGACGTATCCGACCCGGCGGTGCGCCGCAGGGTCAAGATGCTCAAGGCAGGCGGTGCCAGGATCACCCTGGCGGGTTTCCGCCGCACTCCCAAACCGGTCGCCGAGATCGAAGGCCTCGATCCGGTCGATCTCGGCCCGACGCGCGACGGCCGATTCGCGCAGCGCATCGGCGCTGTGGCCAAGGCCGCCATGTCGATCGGCGCCAAGCTCGCGGGCGTGGCGCGACCCGATCTGATCATTGCGCGCAACCTCGAGATGCTGGCGCTCGCCCGCCGCGCGAACCAGGCCTTCGGCGCCGGCGTGCCGATCGTCTACGAATGCCTGGATATCCATCGGCTGGTATTGCGCAACGACCTGATCGGCAGGACGTTGCGCGGCGCCGAGCGCCATCTCGCCCGCGACGTGAAGCTTCTGGTGACCAGCTCTCCCGCTTTCATCGCCAATTATTTCAAGCCGTTCGGGCAAATTGCCGCACCAGTCGAACTGATCGAGAACAAATATTTCGACACCATGCCGGTACCGGCCGACAATCCGCCTGAGAAGGACGGCCCGGCGGCGCCGCCCTGGCGCATCGGCTGGTTCGGCGCGCTGCGCTGCCGCCGCTCGCTGGAACTCCTGGCCGAATTCACCCGCCGGCAAAGCGGACGCTTCGAAGTGGTGCTCCGGGGCCGTCCGGCGCTGTCGGAATTCCCCGATTTCCAAGCCTTCGTCGAGGCCGAGCCCTGGCTTTCCTTTCGCGGTCCCTACCGCAATCCGGAGGACATGGCGGCGATCTACCGCGAAGTGCATTTCTCCTGGGCGATCGATTTCTTCGAGCAAGGCCAGAATTCCGAATGGCTGCTTCCCAACCGGCTCTACGAAGGCTGCCGCTTCGGCGCCGTGCCGATATCGATGGCGAGCACCGAAACCGGCCGGTTCCTCAAGCAGCAGGATATCGGCGTGCTTGTGTCGGAAGCCACGCCCGAAGGGCTCGACACCGCGCTTGGCCGGATGGGACAGGACGGCTTCGGCAAACTGAAGTCGCGGGTGCGGGCCCGCAATCCGAGGACCTGGAGCTACGACCGCGGCGACTGCCTGGCTTTCGTCGATAAGCTGCGCTCCCTGACCGCCGTTCGCGGAACCTTCGCGACCGAGGCGCTGGCATAGGATGGCTGAGAATGGACAAAAGCCGATGACGCGGACCGCCGCATCAAGCCTGATCGTTATTCCGTGCCTCAACGAGGCCGCCCATATCGGCACGCTGCTGGGGCAATTGCGTCCAGCCGCGGCGCGGCTTGGCGCACGCATCGTCGTCGCCGATGGCGGCAGCACTGACGGCACGCAAGCCATCGTCGAAAGGGTCGCCGCCGAGGATCCCCGGGTCCTGCTGCTCGCCAATCCGAAGCGCATCCAGAGTGCCGCCATCAACCTGGCGGTGGCGACGTTCGGCGACGGCGCCAATTATCTCATCCGCATCGACGCGCATGGCGGCTATCCCGCCGATTATTGCGACAGGCTGATCGAGGAAGCGCTTGCCGCGGGCGCCGATTCGGTCGTCGTCTCGATGCTGACCAGCGGCACCGGCGCAATGCAGAAGGCGGTTGCCGCGGCGCAGAATTCCAAGCTCGGCACCGGCGGCTCCAAGCATCGCCACATGTCGGCGGGCGAATGGGTCGACCACGGCCACCATGCGCTGATGCGCATCGCCGCCTTCCGGGCGGTCGGCGGCTATGACGAGAGCTTCAGCCACAACGAGGACGCCGAGCTCGACCATCGCCTCCGTCAGGCCGGCTACCGCATCTGGATGAGCGGCAGGACGCAGATGGTCTATTATCCGCGCTCCACGCTGAAGGGGTTGTTTTTCCAGTATCTCGGCTATGGCCGCGGCCGCGCTAAAAACGTGCTGAAGCACCGCATGATGCCGAAGCTGCGGCAGATGATCCCGCTGCTGGTGTTCCCGGTGGTGCTGCTGGCGGTCTTGTCTCCGATCTTCGTGCCGGCGGCCGTGCCGTTTCTGATATGGGCGGCGGTCTGTCTCGGCTATGGCGCCGTGACCGCGATCCGCCAGCGCAATCCGGCCATCGCGCTGGCCGGCGTGTCGGCGATGGTCATGCATTTGGGCTGGTCCATGGGCTTCTGGCTGCAAATCCTCGGCCCGCAGCCGTCGCGCGAGGCGGCGTGATGACTGCAAACAAGAACCGCAGCATCGACATCTGCATCTGCACTTTCCGCAGGGCGGAGCTTGCCGACACGCTGCGCTCCATCGCCGCGTTGGAGAGGCCCGCCGGCTTCGAGATCGGCGTCGTCGTCGCCGACAATGACGACGAGCCGACGGCGCAGTCGCAGGTGAAGGCCATGGCGCAGGAGCTGAAGCTGCCGATCCGCTATCGCCACGCCCCTGCGCGCAACATCTCCATCGCCCGCAACGCCTGCCTCGATGCCAGCGTATCGGACCTCGTCGCCTTCATCGACGACGACGAGACGGCCTCGCCGGGCTGGCTTGCCGAGCTCGTCGCGACCGCTGAGGCGACCGGCGCGACGGCCGTGCTCGGCCCGGTTCGCGCGACATATCGCCAGGATGCGCCGGACTGGATGCGCAAGGGCGACTTCCACTCGACCTTGCCCGTCTGGGTGCGCGGCGAGATCCGCACCGGCTACACCTGCAATGTCCTCCTCAGGATGACCGAGGAAAGCCTGCGCAACCGGCGCTTCAGCCTGGCGCGCGGCCAGACCGGTGGCGAGGACACCGAATTCTTCGACGGCATGGTCAAGTCCGGCGGACGCATTGCCTTCGCCCCGCGGGCCTTTGTCGACGAGGTGGTGCCGCGCTCGAGGGCTGCCTTCGAGTGGCTGCGCCGCCGCCACTTCCGCTTCGGACAGACGCATGGCCACCTGATCGGGCGCAATGCCGGCGGTGTGCGCCGCATCAGTCAGGTCGGCCTCGCTTCGGCCAAGGCGGCCTACTGCTTCGGCATGGCGCTTTTGACCGCGGTCAGCCCCGTGCGGCGGAACCGCAGCGTGCTGCGCGGCATTATGCATGTCGGCGTCGTCAGCGGGTTGGTCGGCGTCCGCGAAATCCGCCAATACGGCCTGAACCCACAGGAAGGGGACAAGCGTGCAGCCTGACGTCAGCTTCGTCATCGCCGCCTATAACGCCGAGGCGACCCTCGACCGGGCGATCGCCAGCGCCATGGCGCAGCGCGACGTCGCGATCGAAATCATCGTCGTCGACGACCGGTCGCGCGACCGCACGCTCGATATCGCGCGCGCCTATCCCGAGGACATCGTGAAGGTTGTCGCGCTTCCCGCCAACCGGGGTCCGGGCGGCGCCAGGAACGCCGGGCTCGATCTCGCCCGCGGCCGCTGGGTGGCCGTGCTCGATTCCGACGATGCAATCCTGCCCGGCAGATTGGCGGCCATGATCGCGCGGGCGGAAAAGGCAGGCGCCGAGATCGCGGTCGACAATGTCCAGGTCGTGCGCGAGGACGGCACGCCCGACGACATCATGTTCCCGACCAGCTATCTCGAGGAACTCGCCGAGATATCTCTCGCCGACTACATCGCCGGCAACGTGGTCTTCGAGTCGCGCTTCAACCTCGGCTACCTGAAGCCGATCTTCCGGCGCGGTTTCCTCGACGAAAACCGGCTTCGCTACGACGAGGATCTGCGCATCGGCGAAGACTACATTCTTCTGGCGAGCGCGCTGGCGAAGGGCGGCCGCTGCGTGGTCGAGCCGACCGTCGGCTATGTCTACCACATCCGCACCGGCTCGATCTCGCGGGTGCTCGAATTGCACCATGTCGAGGCGATGGCCAAAGCCGACGCAGCCTTCGCCGCCGCGCATTTCATGGACGATGGCGCCAAGGCGGCCTTCGCCAGGCGCGGCCGCAGCCTGCGCAAGGCGGCCTCGTTCTTGTCATTGGTTCAGCACATCAAGGCGCGTGCGCCGCTCAAGGCGATCCGCACGGCGCTCAGCGATCCGGCCGCGGTCAGGCATATGTCGATGCCGATCGCGGTTCGGCTGAAAAGGGTTGCGGCACAATTTGCCGTGGGCATGGGGAGGTGAAGAATGCGGGCGCATGGAATGCGGTTTCATAGCCAGCGATAGTAAAAATCGATCTCCTCAGAAGGAATAAGCAATGCAGAAAGTCAGGAAGGCAGTCATACCGGTGGCGGGGCTCGGAACGCGGTTCCTGCCGGCGACCAAGTCGATGCCGAAGGAAATGCTGCCCGTCGTCGACAAGCCCGTCGTGCAATATGCCGTCGACGAGGCGTTCGAGGCCGGGATCGAGCACATCGTCTTCGTCACCGGCCGCAACAAGGCGGTCATCGAGGACTATTTCGACCTGCATCCTGAACTGATCGGAACGCTCGAGCAGACCGGCAAGAAGGCGCAGCTCCAATCGCTGGAGAGCCTGCTGCCCGTGGCCGGCGCTACCTCCTTCATCCGCCAGCAGTCGCCGCACGGCCTCGGCCATGCCGTATGGTGCGCGCGCGACGTGATCGGCAACGAGCCGTTCGCGCTGCTGCTCCCCGACATGGTGTCCTTCGGCGCGCCGGGCTGCCTCGCCGAAACCGTCGATCTCTACCAGCGGACCGGCGGCAACGTGATTGCCGTCGAGCGCTGCGATCCCTCGGAAACCGGCAAATACGGCATCGTCGGCCGTGGCGCCGAGGTGGCCTCCGGCTTCGAGGTGACCGCCATGGTCGAGAAGCCGGCTCCCGCCGCCGCGCCGTCGAACTTCTACATCAACGGCCGCTATATCCTGCAGCCGGAGATTTTCGGCCTGCTCGGCACCCAGCAGCGCGGCGCCGGCAACGAGATCCAGCTCACCGACGCCATGGTTCGCCTGGCCGAGAGCCAGCCCTTCTATGCCCAGCCCTTCAACGGCCGCATGTTCGACTGCGGCTCCAAGGAAGGCTTCATCGAGGCCACCATCGCCTTTGCTCTGGCGCGCGACGACATGAAAGGACCTGTCTTCGAAATGCTGCAGCAGTTCGTCCGGTCGCACGAGCGCCGGGAAGTGGCCGCATAATGCCCATTTTTTGGGTGCATATGCGAAATCGCGATGGCGCGACAGCCGCGCAAGCGCTTGGCCTTCCTGGCCAGGCGCCTCGTGGCACGGATGTTGCGTGGTCTTTTCTGGTAACGACGCCACTCTTCGAAGGCCGGTAGCGCCTGCAACCTGGAATTGGACCGAAGATGAATTATGCCAACTTTCCTCTCGACAAGAGGATGCCATTGCCCAGCACCGAACCGGAAAAGGGTGAAGACTTCATCGACGTCGAGCGCCTGCTTGGCATGGCGGCCCGGCAGGTCAAGGTGGTGGCGGTCTGCGCCGTCATCGGCCTGTTCCTGGGCGTGATCTATCTCCAGACGACGCCCAAGCAATACACGTCCGTTGCCAGCGTGCTGATCGACGAGGGCCTGAACAAGGTCGTGGACGACATCTCGGCGGTCAGCACTACGCAGCAGACGGACGCGACGATCCTCAGCCAGATCGAGATTCTCAGCTCCGCGCGACTGGCCTCGGTGGTCGTCGACAAGCTGAAGCTCGACCAGAACGACGAGTTCATGAACCCGCCGCAGTCGGCTTTGGCCAAGGGTGTCGGGTTCCTGCGCGGTATCGTCGCCTATTTCCGCGGCAGTTCGGCCAGCGAACTCCCTGGGATCGAGAATGTGGATGCCGCGACGCGCGAAGCCATGATGAAGGCCGCGACCCATGACTATGCGGTCCTCGTTCTGCAGACCGGATTGATGGCGGATCGCAACGGCCGCAGCAACGTCATTACGTTGGGCTATCAGTCGACGAATCCGGCTCTCGCAACGGCAATCACCAAGGCCTATTCCGATGCCTATCTGGCCGATCAACTCAACGCCAGCTTCGACGCCACCGAGCGAGCGGCTGTGTGGCTGCAGGGCAGGCTGACCGAGCTTCGCCAAAGCTCGCAACAGGCCTCGATGGAGGTCGAGAAATTCAGGGCCGAGCACGGGCTGTCCGCAAACAGCGACGGCCAGTTGATCAGCGGCAAGCAACTGTCCGACCTCAACGCCCAGCTCATCATCGCGCAGGCCGATACGGCGCGCGCCAGCGCCCGCTATCAGCAGTACAAGGCGATAGTCGACAGCGGCTCCGAGAATGCTTTCAACGATTCGGCGATTGCATCCGATCAGCCGAGCAGCTCGGTCATCATCGGGCTCAAGACCCGTTATCTCGCCGTCTCCAAGCGGCTGCAGGATGTCGAGGCGAATTTCGGCAAGGACCACCCCCAGGCTGTGACGCTCGCCAGGGAAAAGGCCGATGTGTCGGCGCAGATCTTCGGGCAGTTGAAGCAGATCACCGAAAGCTATCGCAACGACTTCCAGGTGGCGCAGGCGCGTGAGGCCGAGCTCAGGCAGAAGATCGCGACCGCCGCCGGCCAGAGTTCGATCGACAACGAGTCGCAGGTGAAGCTGAGGGAGCTTGACCAGCAGGCGCAGGCGCTCTCCACGCTCTACCAGACCTTCCTCAGCCGCTACCAGGAAGCCTCGCAGCAGCAAACCTTCCCTGTCGGCAAGGTGCGCATAATCTCGGACGCGAACGTGCCGCTTGCCGCGTCGAGCCCCCGCACCATCAGGGTGCTGGCGCTTTCGCTGGTGCTTGGCCTTATGCTCGGCGCCGGTTTCGGCGGCCTGAACGAATTCAACGAGCGCTTCTTCCGGACGGGCGAGGACGTTCGCGACCGCGTCGGCCTGAAGTTCCTCGGCTATCTGCCGACGATCGGCGGCGGCAGGGCCAAGGAAGCGAAGCCGGACGACCTGCCGGCCGACGGCAAGGTCGCCAGCCTGTCGGCGGCCGAAAAAAGGGCGCGCATGCGGGTCAGCCTCGACGCGCCGGCCTCGATGTTCGCCGAGACGCTGCGCAACGCCAAGATCGCGTTCGACGTGGTGATGGAAGACAAGGACAGCCGGGTCATCGGCGTCATCTCGGTCCTGCCCGGCGAAGGCAAGTCGACGGTCGCGGCAAACCTCGCAGGGCTGCTCGCCGCCAATGGCGCCAAGACGCTGCTGATCGACGGCGACCTGCGCAATCCGGGCCTCAGCCGCAGCCTCGGCATGGAGACCGAGCATGGGCTGATGGAAGCGGTGGTCAACGGGCAAACCTGGCAATCGGTCGGCAAGGTCGACCGCCAGACCAAGCTGGCGATCATCCCCGCCGTGCTGCGCGGCCAGTTCTCGCACACCAGCGAGCTTCTGGGCTCGGCCGGCATGCGGCGTTTCATCGAGAACGCCAGGGAGACGTTCGAATACATCATCGTCGATCTGCCGCCGCTCGGCCCGGTGGTCGACGCCAAGGCCTTCGCGCCCCTGGTCGACGGTTTCGTGCTCGTCACCGAATGGGGCCGCACGCCGCGCGCCATGGTGCGCTCGATGCTGGAACAGGAACCCTACATCGCCGACAAGGTCGTCGGCGCGGTGCTCAACAAGGTCGAGCTGAAGAAGCTGGCGAAATACGGCTCGCTCGGCGGTTCGGAGAAGTTCTTCGACCGCTATTCGAGCTACTATCTGGAGAAGTCGGAATCGCGCGCCAAGCAGGCCGCCTAACAAAGACTCACAGCGCGTCGCCTGAATCCGCTTCAACGCGACGCGCGTCAGCTCTGACTTTTGCGCGCCTGGGGCGAGGATTGATGCGCGACAAGTGAGACGATGGCTTCGCGAATCCAGCGTTGGCCGACGTGTCCGTGATTGCGCTCATGCCACACCATTCCCACTGCAAAGCCTTCGACGGGGAATGGACAGTCCATCACTTCAAGCTGGTCCGCAGAGCCGCGCACCAGCCGTTCCGGCACCAGCGCCACGAAGTCCGAGTGAGACACGATCTCGGGGACAAACAGGAACGACGCCGCGGAGAGCACCACGTTACGCTTGTGTCCGAGAGCAGCCAAAGCGCTGTCCAGCGGCGTTGCGAAGCTGCCCCCGTCCAAAGACACGATCACTTGCTCCAGCTCGGCAAATTCAGCGACCGTGATTCCGTCCCGGAGCCGCGGATGCTTCCGGCGGCCGATCAGCACATAGCGTTCATCGAACAGATGGCGCGTGCGAAGACCTGGCGAGGCCGCCTGCGGCGTCATCAGCGCCAGATCCACATCGCCGCGCGCCATCTGCGCTTCCAACTGCGGCACGTCCAGATTGTGGATCGCGACGCGAACACCGGGCGCTCGCGTCCTGAGTTCCACAACGAGCGGCTTGACCACTGCCGCTTGCAGATAGTCCGTGCAGGCGATTGCGAAGGTCAGGTTGGCCTTCGCCGGATCGAAGTTCCTGTGCGAGGCGACCGTGGCGCGAACCTGGTCAAGGGCTTGGCGCAACGGATCGAGCAGCTCCATTGCCTTGACCGTCGGCGTCATACCTCGCTGGGCAGGAATTAGCAGCGGGTCGTCGAATTCGCGTCGGAGACGGTTCAGCTGGGCGCTGACCGCCGGCTGGCTGAGGTTCAATCGGGCAGCCGCCTTCGTGACGTTCCGCTCGACCAGCAGCGTCTCCAAGGTAACCAACAGATTGAGGTCCAGGCGCTTGGTATCCACCGCATGGATAGTAGCCGAACATTTTTATGATTTCCAATATAGCTCGCGCCAGCCGAGACTCCGTGATCAAGGCTGACACGCGGCGCGCCCCAACGCCGCCGTGGAGGTCGACCGGGACGGAAGCTGTCCCGCCCCCAACAAGGATAGCCAGAATGAGCCAAGCCAATACTTCCAAACCTCTGATCACCGTTGTTGGTGCCTCGAGCAAACAAGGCCGCAGCGTCGCCAATTCCTTGCTCGACAGTGGTCGCTACCGGGTACGCGCCCTGACGCGCCGCCTCGACAGTCAACCAGCGCAAGCCTTGGCGAAGAAGGGTGCCGAAGTCATGGTGGCGCCTCTTGAACTCGGCAGGCGGGCCGAACTGACCGAGGCAATGAAAGGCTCGGCCGGGGCGTTCTTGATGACGCCGCCCATCGTCAAGGTGCCGCCGGCGGAACCCGAACTCAATCTCGGCAAGGAGTTGGCCGATGCGGCGGTGGCGGCTGGCGTGGAGCACGTGGTCTTCAGCGGGCTCGAAAATGTCGAAGCCATCACCGGCGGCACCAAGTGGGCGCCGCATTTCACGGACAAGGCAAAGATTGAGGACTACATTCGCGGCTTGCCCGTCCGCAGCTCGTTTGTGTACTTGGCGTTTTACTACACCAACTTCCTGGAATACTACGTGCCGCAGGGCGGCGACCACAGCATAACGTTCGCCATTTACTTGCCGCCGGACATCCCCATGCCGTTCTGCGATCCGCTCACCGCGGCCGGCCCGGCGGTGCGCGAGATGTTTGACAATCCGGCGCGATACGCCGGCGAGGTCTTGCCGGTGATCGGCGAGTTCATCTCGGCGCAGCAAATGGTGGACACGTTTGTGCAGGTCACCGGAAAGGCCGCGCGCTACGCCTCTGCGTACTCGCGCGAAGACTTGCTGCGCCATTTTCCGAGCTTCGCCGGCAACGAGCATCTCGTGCGCGAATTGGTGGGTATGGTCGAATACGCCGTCGAATATGGCTACTACGCCCCTAAGCGCGATCTGGCCTTGAGCCGGAAAATCGATCCCAATGCTCTGACCTGGGAACAGTTCCTCAAGCGCAGCAAATGGCAAGGCGATCTGCTGTCCTATGGCGCCGCCGCCGAGGCCGAGCTCGCGCCGAGCTGAGAGCGGCGATGCTGCGCTTGCGTCCTGGTGGCGTTGCGGGTTGTTTCGCCTTCCGGAGTTGCGTTGAAAACACCTGGAGCGGCCCGAACGCCAAAGCACTCTGCCTCAATCCCGGGACGACAGCAGCCGTCCATATCTGCCCACGATCCTGAGGGCGGTCAGCCGGCCGCTCTGGAAGGCGCCCGTGTCGATGCCGAGCCGGCGCCCGTCGAGCGTTGGTGTGTCCACGATCGTGTGCCCATGCACGACCCAATGGTCGAGGCGGTGCGCCGCCGCCAGGAAATCCGACCGGATGTTGAGCAGGTCGGCCTCGTCCTGCTCCTCGAGCGCGATCCCGGGCCGGATGCCGGCATGCACGAACACGAACTCATCCGAGCAGACCATTACCGGCAGCGTACGCAGGAAGCCGGTATGGCCGACAGGTATCGCCTCGCGGATGCGCTCGTCGACCTCTTCGCTTGAAGCGTAGAGATTGGCGAGATGCGCCGGATCGATGCCATAGGAATAGAGGGTCTCCCGTCCGCCGACCGCGAGCCATGGCTCGCGCGACAGCGAGCCGTCAAGATAGTTGAGCATCGCCACTTCGTGGTTGCCGGCCAGGCAGACGCGCAGGAAGCCTTTTGGCGCCGGCGCCATCAGATGCTCGAGCACGCGGCGCGAATTGGGCCCGCGGTCGATATAGTCGCCAAGCATGATGATGACCTTGCGACCACGGAATCGCTGCGCGTCGAGCAGGATCTTCTGCTCCAGCGCGCGCAACTCGTCATAGCAGCCATGCACGTCGCCGATCGCGTAGACCACCGTGTCGCGCATATCCATCACCAGCCGTTCGCGCGGCACGGGTCGGGGTCGTCTCGATCGCTGGAACAGGCTCACGGATCGGGCTCGGCACTCAAGCTAGAGCAATTCCAGGAAAAGTGTGTAACGGTTTTCCGTCCGGAATTGCGTAAAAACAAATACTTAGAGCGGCTCAGCGATTCTATGAATCGCTGAACCGCTCTGGGATCGCGCGACGCGGAGCGCGGACCAAGTCTCGATATCAGCCGGATGCAAACAATTCCACACCGGGAGCTGCCGCGGAGGTCAGGCGACCTTCAGCCGGTAGCGGAACAGCGTGTGGTCGAGCAACAGCCGGATGCGCGGCTCGGCCTCGGCCGCCACCAGCCAGCTTGCCGCGATCATGGCGGTGCCGACGATCGGGATCGAGACGAGGTAGGGCACGCCCGCCCGGATCAGCGCGCCGAGCATCGTCGCGCCGACGACGTCGTGAATAAGGTAGAGCGGATAGGTCATCAGCCCGATCCGGCGCCAGCCGCGCCAGGAAAGATCGAGGCGCAGCGACCAAGCCATCAGCGCCACCGCGGCCAGGAAGATGATGATCGGCGGCGCGTAGGGCATCGCCGCCTCCACCTTGATGCTGTGCACGTCGACCGAGCTGACGATCTGCAAAACCCCGCCGGCAAGGAACAGGGCGCAGAAGCCGAGGCGCGGAACGGTCACCGCCTTGAAGCGCATCAGCCACAGCAACACGCCGACGGCGAAGAAAGCGCCATGATGCACGAGGGTGAGCTGCAGCCAGCGCGTCTCCGCGAGATCGGTCCAGCCGAAGGCGAAATAGAGGCACCAGAACAGCGTGCTGACGAGGCCGATGACAACGGCTATCGCCTCCATCAGGTCGAATCGGCCAAGCCTGAGCAGGATCCAGACGATGGCGTAGAAGGCGATCTCGATGCCGAGCGTCCAGTAGACGCTGTCCACCCATGGCTCGAAGGGCACGAACAACGCCGTGCGGGCAAGCCGCACAACGGCGTCCGTCGGCCAGGACAGGCCGACGAGCAGCAGCACGATCGCCGAGATCGGCGCGCAGACCCAGACCGCCGGCGCCAGCCGCCTGACGCGCGCCTCGAAGAACTTCAGCGGCGTCGAATTCTCGGCGCTGAAGGCGATGACGAAGCCGCTGATGACGAAGAACACCTGCACGCCGACCCAGCCGGAGCCGACGAAGGCCATCTCGGGATGGGCCGGGATGCCGCCGGTCGAGCGCGCCGAGACGCCGTCGGGAAATGCCCATACCCAGAAGCCATAGTGATAGAACATCACCATGACGGCGGCGAGGAAACGCAATATGTCGACGCCGCCGAATGTTGTCTTGTGCTGAGCCATGCCGTGCCTTCGGAATGGCCCCCCAGGCAAACTTTACGGGCTGTTGCTGCATTGCACAACAGTCGATTGCAGTGCGGGACGAATTCCTGAGAGCACCTGCCGTGGCGATCCCGCGCTGCGAAGGATTTAGATCCCGATGCCGCGACCTTTGAGCGCCGCCGTGATCTCGTCGAGGATCGCCGGATCGTCGATCGTCGCCGGCATGGTCCAGTCCTCCTTGTCGGCGATCTTCTGCATCGTGCCGCGCAGGATCTTGCCGGAGCGCGTCTTCGGCAGCCGCTTGATGGTCACCACCGTCTTGAAGGCGGCGACCGGACCGATCCGTTCGCGCACTAGCCCCACGACTTCGCTTTCGATGGCGCCGGTGTCGCGCGACACGCCGGCATTGAGCACGACGAAGCCGAGCGGCACCTGGCCCTTCATCGCGTCGGCGATGCCGATGACGGCGCATTCGGCGACGTCGGGGTGCGCGGCCAGCACCTCCTCCATCGCACCGGTCGAGAGCCGGTGGCCGGCGACATTGATGATGTCGTCGGTGCGGGCCATGACATAGAGGTAGCCGTCCTCGTCCATCATGCCGGCGTCGGCTGTCTTGTAGAAGCCGGGGAACTCCTCGAGATAGGCTTGCCGGAAGCGGGCATCGGCATTCCAGAGCGTCGGCAGGCAGCCGGGGGGCAGCGGCAGCTTGACCACGACATTGCCGAGCGTGCCGCGGGGTACTTCATGGCCGGCATCGTCGAGGATGCGGATGTCATAGCCCGGCATTGGCACGCCCGGCGAGCCGTATTTCACCGGCAACAGCCCGAGGCCCGCCGGGTTGATCGTCATCGGCGAGCCGGTCTCGGTCTGCCACCAATGGTCGATCACCGGACGGTTGAGCTTCTGCTCGGCCCATTTGATGGTTTCGGGGTCGGCGCGCTCGCCGGCAAGGAACAGCGTGCGGAATTTCGACAGGTCGTATTTCGGCACGAACTCGCCGCGCGGATCCTGACCCTTGATGGCGCGGAAGGCGGTCGGCGCGGTGAACAGCGCGACCACGCCGTGCTCCGAGATCACCCGCCAGTAGGTGCCGGCGTCCGGCGTGCCGACCGGCTTGCCCTCGAAAAGCACGCTGGTCGCGCCATGCAGCAGCGGCCCGTAGACGATGTAGGAATGGCCGACCACCCAGCCGACGTCGGAGGCCGCCCAGAACACCTCGCCCGGCTTGACGCCGAACTCGTTGTCCATCGTCCATTTCAGCGCGACCATGTGGCCGCCATTGTCGCGCACGATGCCCTTCGGCTGCCCGGTAGTACCGGAGGTGTAGATGATGTAGAGCGGGTCGGTGGCCAAGACCGGCACGCAGTCGACATTGGCTCCCGCCGCCCGCTCGCGGGCAACCGCGTCGGCATAGTCGAAGTCGTAATTGTCCTTCATCTCGCAGCGCAGCTGCTCGCGCTGCAGGATCAGGCAGGCGTCGGGCTTGTGCTTCGACATCTCGACCGCCTTGTCGAGCAGCGGCTTGTAGGCGACGACGCGGCCGGGCTCCAGGCCGCAGGAGGCGGTGACGATCAGCTTCGGCTTGGCGTCGTCGATGCGGGTGGCGAGCTCATGCGAGGCGAAGCCGCCAAAGACCACCGAATGAACGGCGCCGATGCGGGAACAGGCGAGCATGGCGATAGCCGCCTCCGCCACCATCGGCATATAGATGATGACGCGGTCGCCCCTGCCGATGCCGCGATGCCTCAGCACCGAGGCCAGCGCGACGACCTCGCGCTTCAGTTCGGCATAGGTGAATTTCCGGATCGTGCCGGTAATCGCGCTGTCATGGATCAGCGCCAGCTGGTCGGCGCGGCCGCCGGCGACATGGCGGTCGAGGGCGTTGTAGCAGGTGTTGCAAGAGGCGCCGACGAACCAGCGGCCGTAGACGCCGGCCGCCGGGTCGAAGACGCTTTCGGCCGGCGAATACCAGTCGATCGCCTTGGCCGCCTCGGCCCAGAACCCCGCAGGGTCGCGTTTCCAGCCCTCATAGACTTCGCGGTAGCGTGAGGCCATCGACTTTCCTCCCAGGAACATCTCGTCGTCTGGCCATAGCCTAAGCCGCTTCTCGCGGCCATGTCTCCCCGCATTTTGGTCGACGTCGCTTGGCAAATCTGCCCAAGGCAGCGCTTCCGCCTGGAGCGCCGTTCGGCCGGTCGCGGATAGAAAGCCGGCTTAGAGCGGTAGCGCCGCCAGCATCAGTCCGACGCCGCCGGCGATCAGAATGGCGGCCGCCAATGCCTTCCGATGGCGCTCGAAAGCCGTCGGAGCCCGATCCCAGTTGTAACGCATACTGTCCACTCCCCAAAAAACCCGGCGGATTCTTAGCTTACTTAAGGGAAGGATGGCAACCCTGACGGAGTCGCTGGCTTGACAGCGATCACAGCCGACCCTCATCCTTCCGCGGTGGACTGTTCTCTGGGGGATTTTGATGAAGAGAACCTACGAAAAGCCGCTGTTGGTCAAGCGCGAGACGCTGTCGAAGGTCGTTGCCGCCCCGAGTGGCCCGATCGGTCCGGCCGGCTGACCACCCGACGATCTGCTTGGCCCGGAAGCGGGTATTCTTCCGGGGCGCTCGTGAGAAGATCCGATCGCCCGCGCATTGCAGGGCCGCCATCAGGCGATGGACAGCACCCTTGCGCCGCGCTAATTCCACTTCGGCAAGGGAGCGGGCGTATGGCTGAAATCGGTTCTGAAACGGTTCTGCGGATGGCGGAAGACGCCTCCGTGCAGCATGTCGGCGACGGCGCCGTCGTGCTTCTGGCGCGCAGCGGCCAGCTCTACACCTGCAACGGCACCACCGAAGCCTTCCTCGACAAGGTCGATGGCGCGCGCAGCCTTGACCAGATCGTCGACCTGCTGTCGGACGAATTCGAAGTCGACAAGGCCACGCTCGATGAGGATATCGCCGCCCTTGCCGCCGAACTGGTGGCCGAAGGCATCCTTGCCGACCCGGGCGCGTGATGGCCGACGGACCGTTCCTGCGCACCGTTTTTCGCACCCATCTGTGGCTCAGCGCCCGCTTGCTTCCGGTGCTGGTCGCCCGGCGCGATTTCGAAAGCGTGCTGAAATTGGCGCCGCTGCGATTGCCCACACCCTATCGCGGTCTGCCATGGAGGTACATCGTCGCCCGGGTCAACCGAACGGTCCGGCGCCCTTGGCTCATGCGCGACCGCAGATGCCTCAGGGAAGGGCTGCTCGGTTTCCGCTTTCTGCGCATGGCCGGTTTCGACCCCGACCTGCACTTCGGTGTCGATGCCAAATCGATGCACGAGCCGCGCCTGTCGGCGCATTGCTGGGTCTGCCTCGACGGCAAGCCTGTGGTCAGCGACAGCCTTCCCGACATGGTTGAAATCTATCGCCATCCCGGCGGCAGCGTGAAGGCGCGCGCCGCTTGACCGGAGCGGCAACCAGCTTCCGCTATGACCTCGACGGCCAGGTCATCGGCATATCGGTAGAGCGCGCCGAGCTTTGGCCGAGCTTCGACCTGATGCTCGGCACCTTGCGTGTCGATGAAGCGGTCGACCCCGGTTTTCGCATCGATATCCGCGAAACGTCGGCGCTGCCGGAAAACCCGGCGGGCAAGCTCGCCTTCGACGGCGAGGTGCCGCTGGACGGCCATTGCCGGATCATCGACGCCGGAGACATCGTCCATCTGGTCTTTCCCGGCCTGCAGACGGCCTCGATCCATGCCTGTGAGGGCTCGGCCGAAATCCGCGTTCATCCCGACAGCAAGGTCAAATGGACGCTGCTGATGATGGTGCTGGATGCCGCGCTGGATGCTGCCGGGCAGCACATGCTCCATACCGCCGGCCTGACGCTGCCTGGCCGCGAGGCGCTGGTGCTGATCCACGCGCCGAGCGGCACCGGCAAGTCGACGACGTCGATGGCGCTGGCGTCGCTGGGCTTTGGCCTTTGCTCGGACGATGTCATGATCCTCGGCGCGAAAGCAGGGGGCGTCACGGCCTGGGGCATGCCGCGCAAGGTGAAGATCCATCGCAACACCGCGGCGATGCTGCCATTCCTCGCTCCCTGCCTCGGCGACAAATGGGACGCCGAGGGTGAGCAGGCCGTCCCGCTGGAGCGTCTTGCCGAGATCATCCGCGTCGAGGATGTGCGCGCGAGACCGGTCGCGGCGCTCTTGCATCTGGCGCGCTCGGCCGACGGCCAGACCAGGCTCATGCCCATGGCCAGGACCGATGCGATGGTTGCGCTTGCCACCGACAACGTCAGGACCGGCATGACCGGCCTCTTGCCGATGCAGAAACGGCGCATGGCGACGATCGCGGCGCTGGTCAAGGCAGTCCCGACCTTCACCCTGGAAGTCGGCTCGAGGCCGGAGGACACGGCGGCGTTGATCCGCGCCGTGCTTGATCAGGCTTAGACGGATACTTTCCATTGAAGGATCGCAGAGCCCGAAACGGGCTCTCAGGCCGGATAGGGCCTCGGCCGGGCCAACCGCTGGACCCAGCGGAAGGCGTCGCGGCTGAGGCGCGAGCGCATCTTGTCCCGTGAATTGACCCTGAGCAGCATGTTCCCGGTGATCAGCCACTTGGCGAGCCGTATTGAAAGATCGGGCTTGATGCGGTTGGCGAGCTCGATCGCGCGCGGTTCCTCGAACAGGCGTCCGGTCACGTTGAGGACGGTCGCCAGCTCGAGCTCGATGCCGGTCATGCGCGCGGTCTCGAGCAGGCGCGCTTCCGCCTCCGGCGACTGCAGCGCACGCACGCCCTGCAACACGTCGACGCAAAGCTGCAGCCGGTGGAATTTGTGGCCGCCGGCGGCGTGAACGATGGCGATGGTGAGCAGCGCCGCCGGCGTATTGGCCTCGCCGCCGTCGATGATTTCCAACTCGCGAAAGCCGAGCGACAGCCGCCGCCGCATGCCTGTGTCGTGCACCAGGTTGCCGTGCAGCTCTATCAGCAGGCTGGAGTTCTCCTTCTCCAGCCACTTGAACTCCTGCAACTCATGCGATTCCGCCTCGCCGCTGGCAAGCTTGAAGCCGCAGCCGGAAATGACGCTATTGGCCTCGCCGATGCTGGCGGGACCGACCAAAATGTCGATGTCGGTGAACGGCCGGTCGGCGGCATGGTGATAGAGTTTTCGCGCGAACACCGGACCTTTGACGATGCGGGCGGGAATGCCCTTCGCCGCCAGCGCCTTCATGATCCGGTCGCCGTGATATTGCAGCAGCATCGACTGCCCGGTCACCAGCGTCGCCTGATCGCGCAGCTCGGAGAGCTTCTGCCGCGGGACGGCATCTTCCGGCAGGCTGGCGTCGCCGATTTCCCGGAGCTTGCGCAGCATGATCGGCAGCACGCCGTGGAATTCGGCATTGGCGAGCAGCGCCGTCAAGCTGCTTGCCGAAAGATTCCGGCCACGGTCGGCCGGCACCTCGGGGTCGGCAAAGTCGAGCAGCAGTTTTTCATCGGCAGGCGAAAGCGGTGGCAGCATCAACCGGGCAACGTCGCGAATGGCATGCAAATTCCGCGAATATGGTCGCAGAAAAGTCATGGCGATGCCAGCGGGGCTACATCCCCCAGCGCAGCGCCGCCGTATGCACCGGGGCGTCCCACAGCGCCGTCGTCTCGTCGTCGAGCATCGTCAGCGTGATCGAGCATCCAGCCATGTCGAGCGAGGTGACGTAGGAGCCGACCAGCGAGCGGGCCACCGTCACACCGTTGCTCTCGAAGATTTCGCGGGCGCTGTTGTACATCAGGTAAAGCTCCATCGACGGCGTGCCGCCGAAACCGTTGATGAACAGCAGAGCCGGCCCCTTGGCGCGGTCGCCAAGATCGCCGAGGATCGCCGCGCAGATCTCCTCGGCGATGGCGTCAGCGCTCTTCAGCGCGTCGCGTCGCCTGCCGGGCTCGCCATGGATGCCGACGCCGAACTCCATCTCGCTGTCGCCGATCTCGAAAGTCGGCTTGCCCGCCGCCGGCACGGTGCAGCTGGTCAGCGCCACGCCCATCGAGCGCGTCGCCGCGTTGACGCGATCGCCGATTGCCTTGAGCTCGGGCAGCGCCATGCCTTGCTCGGCCGCGGCGCCGACGATCTTTTCCACCACCAGCGTGCCGGCGACGCCGCGCCGCCCGGTCGTGTAGGACGAATTCTCGACCGCGACGTCGTCATTGGTCACCACCTGCAGCACGCCGTCCAACATTTCGGCCGCCATGTCGAAGTTCATCACGTCGCCTTCGTAGTTCTTGACGATGAACAGGCAACCGGCGCCGGTGTCGACGGCCTGGGCGGCAGCCAGCATCTGGTCCGGCGTCGGCGAGGTGAAGACCTGGCCGGGGCAGGCGGCGTCCAGCATGCCGTGGCCGACCAGCCCGCCATGCAGCGGCTCATGGCCGGAGCCGCCACCCGAGATCAGCGCCACCTTGCCCGGCTTGAGCGTCTTGCGGCGAACGAATTTGTGCTCCTCGCCGAGCGTCAGGATGTCGGAATGGGCGGCGACGAAACCGTCGAGGCTTTCGGTCAGCACCGTGTCCACCGCGTTTATGAATTTCTTCATGGCAGTCCTCCCGAAATGATCTTTGATCTGCGCAATTCCGAACGGAAAAACCGCTGCACACTTTTCCCGGAATAGCTTTCTCAGCCGCTGCCCTTGCCGGCGATGCTGGTTATCTTCTGGATGAATTCGTTGATCGCCCGGTCGAGCGCGGCATTCTGCCTGTCGTCGCCGAAATCCGGCACGATGAGCGAGACGTGGCGCGTCTTGCGCGGCCCCGAAGCTGCCGGCAGCTTGCCGGGATGCGCCTGGTGGTAGGCGACCAGGAACTGGTCGCGCTCGGCCGGGCTGAAATGGCAGACGGAAAAGATGGAAGGCAAATGCTTCGACGGAATGGGGATCGAATAGGCCGGGCTTGAGATCTGCGTGACAAAGCTGCGATGCTTGCCGAGCGCATCGGCAAGCCGCTGGCGCATGCCGGAAGGCCGCTGGTCGATGACCTGCGACAGGATCGTCTTGTAGGCGCGGATCGCGTCTTCCGAACCGGCTTCCTGTATCTTGGCTGCCTTGGCCATGCCGTCCTTACACCGAAACATCCGCGATGGCCGCCTTGGCCATCGCAAGCTGGGCCGGAGCCACCGAAAGATCGCGCAGGCCGGCCTCGAGCAGCGCCGGGATGGCGGCCGGATCGCCGCCGGCATCGCCGCAGAGGCTGACCGGAATGTCTTTCTCCCGCCCGTATGCCGCGACCGCAGCGATCAGCCGCAGCACGGCGGGATGGCGGACTGAATTGAGAGACGCGACGGCCGTGTTGTCGCGCGCGGCCGCCATCACATATTGCGTCAGATCGTTGGAGCCGATCGAGAAGAAGGCGACGTTGGCGAAGGCTTCCGGCGCGATCGCTACCGATGGCACCTCGACCATGATGCCGAGCGGCGGTATTTCGTGCGCCATGCCGCGCGCGGCAAGCGCCGTCTGCTCTTCGGCGAACAGCGCCGCGGCTTGGGCGTACTCTTCGGCGGTGGCGATCATCGGAAACATCACCTTCAGATTGCCGTGTACGGCGGCGCGCAGCAATGCCCGGATCTGCACCCGGAAAACGTCGCGCCGCGCCAGCGACAGCCTGATGCCGCGCAGGCCGAGAAACGGGTTGGTCTCCTCGACGGTGAAACCCGGAACCGGCTTGTCGCCGCCGGCATCGACGGTGCGAATGGTCACCGGCTTTTCTCCGGCCCATTCCAGCACCTTGCGATAGGCAAGATACTGCGTCTCCTCGTCCGGCAGCGTCCTGCCGAACAGGAATTCCGTCCGCATCAGGCCGACGCCGTCACAGGTGGCGATATCGATGCCGTCGACATCGGAAGGGTAGGCGATGTTCACTTGCACCCGCACGGGCGTTCCGGTCTTGGTTGCGGCGGGCCGGGCGAGAAAAATCCGCGCCTTGCCCTGCCGTGCCGCGAAGGAGGCGGACGACTGCCGGAATGCGTCGCGTTCCGCAGGCGAGGGCGAGAGCACGATGCGGCCGTGCTCGGCGTCGAGCAGCGCGTTCCCTGCCGGTTTATCCGCGAACGCGCCAAGCCCCACCACCATCGGCACGCCGCGCGAGCGCGCCAGCATGGCGACATGGCTGGCCGAGCTGCCGGCCTTCAGCGCAATGCCGCCGCCGCTGCTCCAGTCGGTTTCGAGGAAGCGCGTCGGCGCGATGTCCTCGCCACAGAGGATGGCGCCGGGGGGTGCCGCCATGTCTCTGTCCTCGCTCAGCGACCGCAGTACCTGATCGCGGATGTCGCGCAGGTCGGCGGCGCGCGCGCGGAAATAGTCCTGGTCAGATGCATCGTAGCCGGCGATCTCGGCATCGAGCGCTGCCCGCCAGGCGACGTCGGCGGGCTCCCCGGAGCCGATCGACACGAAGGCCGGACCGCTCAGTGCGTCGTCCTCCAGCATCGCGATATGAAATTCGAGTATGCTGGCGGCGTCGCCGTCGGTGTTTTCGACCAGTAACGTTAGTCGGCTTACCGCCTTGCCGATAGCCGCCTGCAGCGCTGTCATTTCCTCCGCCGCGTTCGCCTTGCTTCTGTAGGCGGCCGGCGGCCGGTCGAGGTCGAACAGCGGCCCTTCGGCATAGCCTGGAGAGGCGGGAATGCCTTCAATCCGCATGGCCGGCATTCCTAGAGCAATTCCTGGAAAACTGTGACGCGGCTTTCCGTCCGGAATTGCGTAAAGACAGATGGCCGGAGCAGTTCAGAGGTTGCTGAACGGCTCCAGCGGACAGGAGGCCGCATCCGCCCGTTTCAAGCGGACCGGGCATGGTCCCTGTCCTCGTCGAAATCACGCTGCACCAGATCGACCAGCGCGCCGACCGCTTCGCTCGCGCCGTCGCCTCGCGCCCTTATGTGCAGCAAGGTCCCCTTCGGCGCCTTGGCCGCCATCACCTTGACGATGCTCTTGGCGTCGACCCAGGGGCCGTTGGCGGCGACGGCCACTTCCACCTCGGCCGCGAACGACTTGGCGAGCTTGGTGAACTTCACCGAAGGGCGCGCGTGCAGGCCCACCTCGTGGGTGATCAGTACCGTAGCTTCGGCGGATGCGGACATTCGGTCGGTTCCCGTTCACTCACGACGGCGACAATTCATGCGCGGTCGCCACCACTTCCTTGAGCGAGGCGCCGCCGGAGGATTCCGTCGCCGCCATCACCGCGCCCTCGACGATCGGCGCGTTGCAGACGACAATTCTGTGTGCTCGCGGCTCGCCGATCATCTCGACCGCCATCTCGCTGTTGGTCTCGGCGCCGCCGAGATCGACGAGGATCGCGACGCCCGCTTCCGACCAGGCCTTGTCGATCGCGCCCATTATCGCCTCGACGCTGGTGCCGAGCCCGCCATGGCCGTTTCCGCCGCACCACGCAAGCGGCACCTCGTCGCCAACCATCTGGCGCACCATGTCGGCCGTGCCTTCGGCAACCAGCGGCGAATGCGATACGATGACGATGCCGACATTGCTCATCAAGAACCCTCGATCGCTTCAGCGACTGCGCGCACCAAGAGCGCGGTCGAGCGCGCCCCGGCGTCCATATGCCCGATCGAGCGCTCCCCCAGGAAGGAGGCGCGCCCGCGCAGGGCCTTCATCGGCACGGTTGCGTCTGCCGCGTCATCGGCGGCGTCGGCGATTTCGCTGGCCGTCTTGCCTTGCGCCAGCGCCTCATACACCGGCTGCAGCACGTCGAGCATGGTTTTTTGTCCCGGCTGCGATTTGCCGCGCGCTGAAACCGCTTCGATCGCCTTGCCCAGCGCCGCCGTCAGCGCGGCGCGGTCGGGTGCCGCGGGCAATTCCTTGCCAAGCGCCATGAACAGCGTGCCGAACAGCGGACCGGAAGCACCGCCCACCGTCATCACCAGCTTGGTGCCTACAGCCTTCAGCGCGTCCGGCAGCGGCTTCTCGGCGATGGCCCCGGTCTCGGCGCGCACGGCCTCGAAGCCGCGCTTCATGTTCAGCCCGTGGTCGCCGTCGCCGATCGCCTGGTCGAGCGCGGTCAACTCGTCGGCGTGCGTCGCGACCGTGTCCGCCGCCGCCGCGATCAATCGTGAGAAGTCGGATGCGGCCATGCTCAGTCCTTCATGCCGGCGCGAACATGGCCGCCACGGCCGTGAAAGCTTCGGCCACCGCAAAGGCGCCTGGATCCGCTACGCCGTCAAGCTGCCGGCCGATATAGGCCGAGCGCCCCGCCTTCGCCTTCTGCATCGCCATGGTCGTCTCCGCGCCGTGCCGCGCGGCCGATGCGGCCGTTTCCAGCCCGCGTGCGTCGAGCGCCTTGAGCGCCGGCTCCAGCGCATCGACCATGGTGCGGTCGCCGATTTTCGCGCCGCCGTAGAAGGTCATCCGGTCGAGGCCGGCGAGCAGCGCCTTGCCGAGCGGCGCGCCGCCTCTGAGCGACTGGGCAGCGGCGGTGAAGAAGATCGACAAGAGCACGCCGCTGGAACCGCCCATCGAGGTTCCCAGCGTATCGCCGATCGCGGCGAGCGTTGCGGCCCTGTCGGCAAGCGGCAGCGTATCGAGGCGGTGAAGCACGCTGCGCGCGCCGGTCGCCACCGTCGACCCGGTGTCGCCGTCGCCGGCCTTGGCGTCCAGGCCGTTCAGCGTCTGTTCGAGCGAGATAAGTTTCTCGCAGACCGTGGCGATCAGCCGCTCGGCGCCCGCATCGCGGCTGGCCGGCCTGGCGGCGTCGCGAATGGCAGGTTTGGCCATTTCCACCACGACTGGCTGGCGAACCGGCTTCGCCGGCAGCCAGGCATGCGGGCCGACCGGCGCCGAGAGCGCCGCCTCGCGCTCGGCATCCAGCCTGATCAGCGACAGCGAGAAGCCGTTCATGTTGAGCGCGGTCATCAGATGTCCGGGGCCGATCGTCAGCGTCACCGCCTTTGCCAGTGGCGAGGCGAGCACGGCATTCGCGATGAGCGACATTTCCAGCGGCGGCACCGATCCGAGATTGTTGATCAGCAAGGCGTAACGGCTGTGCGGATCGAGCCGCGCGGCAAGCCGCTCGGCCATGATGGCGACCAGCTTGCCGGCGCTCTGCAGCGCGATGCGCTCGACGCCGGGCTCGCCATGGATGCCGAGGCCGAGCTCGCCGTCGTCGGCGCCAAAACGGTCTTCATGCGTCTGGCCCGGGATGGAGCAGGAGGAGAGCGAGATGCCGAGCGAAACGATGTCTTTCGCCGCCGCGCGCGCCGCTGCGGCAACCGATGGCAGGTCACGGCCGGCTTCCGAGAGGTGCCCGGCGATCTTGTGCACGAACAGCGTGCCGGCGACGCCGCGCGGCTGCGTGATGTCGGGCAGCGCGATGTCGTCGGCGACGATCACCATCTCGACCGCAAAACCTTCCGCGCGCGCCTTTTCGGCGGCGAGCCCGAAATTGAGCCGGTCGCCCGTGTAGTTCTTGACGATCAAAAGGCAGCCTGCCGGCCCGGTCGTCGCGCGGATCGCCGCCAGCACCGCTTCGACGCTCGGCGAAGCAAAGATCTCGCCCGACACGGCGGCCGTCAGCATGCCGGCGCCGACGAAGCCGGCATGCGACGGCTCGTGCCCGGCGCCGCCGCCGGAAACCACGGCGACCTTCGTCTTGTCCCAGTCGGACCGCAGCACGACCTTGATCTCGGGATAGCCGTCGAGGCGTGCCAGTGTGCCCGAACCTGCGGTGGCCAGAAAGCCGTCCAGCGCCTCGGTGACGATCGTCTCTTTGCGGTTGAAAAAGTGCTTCATGGATTTCGTCCAGTCCGTATCTGCGAGTCGTCAATCGGCGTGCGCGGCGTGCTCGGTCGCCTACATCAGTCTTTGCCCGTCCGAGCCGAAATAAAGCGGCGAGCGATAGCGGATCGTCACCTTGTCTCCTTTTGCCAGCGCCGTGTCGGGATCGGTGAGCGTCACCAGCTTCTTTGCGCCCACTGTCACATGCAGATGGTTCTGGTCGCCGAGATGCTCGACCCAGTCGACGACGCCGTCGGCATGGCCGTTCGCCGCCTTCTCGATCGACAGATGCTCGGTGCGGGCGCCGATTGTCTTCGTGCCGGTCGGCGCGCCGCCGTCAGGCAGCAGGCCGGCCGGCAAAAGGTTGATCGCCGGCTGGCCGAGGCGGGCCGCGACATGCAGGTTTGCCGGCTCCGAATAGATCGCGCGCGGGGTGCCGATTTGCACCAGTACGCCTTCAGAGAGGATGCCGATGCGGTCGGCCATGGTCATCGCTTCGATCTGGTCGTGCGTGACATAGAGCATGGTGGCGCCGAGCTCGGATTGGATGCGTTTCAGCTCCAGCCGAAGGTCGCCACGCAGCTTGGCGTCGAGCGAGGACAACGGCTCGTCCATCAGGTAGATCGCGGGCTTGCGCACCAGGGCGCGGCCGATAGCGACGCGCTGCATCTCGCCGCCCGACAGCCTGGTCGAGCGGTTGTTGAGCTTGTGGTCGATGCGCACCATGCGTGCCACTTCCTCGACCCGGCGGCGGATCGCCTCTTCGGGGAAGCGCCGCGCCGGCGAGCGCAGCGGGAAGGCGAGGTTGTCGAAGACCGAAAGATGCGGGTAGAGCGAGTATTGCTGGAAGACGAAGGCGGTGTCGCGCTCGGCCGGCGACAATGTCGTCGCGTCGTGCCCGCCAATGCGGATCGTGCCGCTGTCCGGCCGCTCCAGCCCGGCGATCAGCCTGAGCGTCGTCGTCTTGCCGGCACCGGTCGGGCCGAGCAGCACGACGAACTCGCCGTCCTTGATCTGCAGGTCGAGATCGTTGACGGCAACGGTGTCGCCGAAGCTTTTGGTCACACCGTGGACCTGGACGTCAGCCATGACGCGCCTCCGCTGCCTGATCATGCATGGCGGTCTTCACCGCGCGGCCCGAGCCTTTCTCGAACAGCGACAGCCGCGCGCTGCTCAGCGTCAGCCCGACCTGCTCGCCGGGGTTCAGATGGATGCCGGCCGGCACCCGCGCCTTGATGATGCCGTCGGCCGTCTCCACCGCGACGATCTGCGTGGTGCCGAGATATTCGGTGCCGTAGATCGCGCCGCGCAGCTTCGAGCCGTCATCGAAGCGGATGTGCTCGGGCCGGATGCCGAGCGCCATGTCGGCGGGCGCGATGTCCTCGCGCACCTCCGGCACCGCGACCTTGGCGCCCTGCACGACGATCTCCTTCGCGCCCCTGGCGAGCCCGCCGCCGAAGCGCAGGAAATTCATCGGCGGCGAACCGATGAAGTCGGCGACGAACATCGTCGCCGGTCGGTCGTAGATTTCGCGCGGGCTTCCGAACTGCTCGATGACGCCGTGGTTCATCACCGCAATCTTGTCGGCCATCGACATCGCTTCCATCTGGTCGTGCGTGACATAGACGGTGGTGGCGTGGATGCGGTTGTGCAGCTCGCGCAGCTCATGCACCATCAGGTCGCGGAATTCGGTGTCGAGGGTTCCGAGCGGCTCGTCCATCAGGAAACATTTCGGCCGCCGCACGATGGCGCGGCCGAGCGCGACGCGCTGGCGGTCGCCGCCGGCAAGGCCGGAGACGGATTTGTCGAGCAGATGGTCGATGCGCAAGAGCTTCGCCGTCTCCTCGACCCGCGCGCGGATCTCGGCCGAGGGCATGCCCTGCGCCAGCAGCGGGAAGCCGATATTCCGGCGCACGTTCATGTGTGGATAGAGCGCGAAGAGCTGGAAGACGAAGGCGATGTCGCGCTCGCGCGCCCGGCGCATGGTGACGTCCTCGCCGCCGAGCAGTATCTTGCCGCCGGTCGGCAATTCGAGGCCGGCAATCATCCTCAGCGTCGTCGTCTTGCCGCAGCCGGACGGGCCGAGCATGACGAAGAACTCGCCATCCTCGACGACGAAGTTGGAATCCTGCACGGCGACGAACTCGCCGAAGGCTTTCCTCAGATTCTGAACGCGGATCTCGGCCATGGCTATTCCGGGAATTTCGAGACGATGATGAACATTGCCGTGCCGGCGAGCATGGTGACGAAGGAATAGCTGTAGAGCGCCAGCGCGAAGGACTGGAACAGCATCAAGAAGCCGATGGCGATGATTGCCGTGGCGATGTTTTCCATCAGGCCGCGCCTTGCCCAGGTCGGCCAGCGGGATTTGCGTCTTGCGGGCTGGATCGTGCTCATTTGCGCACCGCGCCGAAGGTGATGCCGCGCAGCAATTGCTTGCGGAGCAGGATGGTGAAGACCAGGATCGGCACCAGGAAGATCGTCGTGCCTGCGGCCACCGCCGGCCAGTCCTGGCCGCCTTCGCCGATGATGGTCGGGATGAAGGGCGGCGCCGTCTGCGCCGTGCCGGACGTCAACAGTGCCGCGAAAGCATACTCGTTCCAGGCGAAGATCAGGCAGAAGATGGCGGTCGCTGCGATGCCGGTCGTCGCCTGCGGCAGCACGGTGCGCCAGAAGGCCTGCAGCCTGGTGTAGCCGTCGATCATCGCCGCTTCCTCATATTCGCGCGGGATCTCGTCGATGAAGCCCTTGAGTAGCCAGACCGCCAGCGAGACGTTGACCGCTGTGTAGAGCAGGATCATGCCGAGTGCGGTGTCGGAGAGGCCGAGCTCGCGGTACATCAGGTAGATCGGGATCGCCACCGCGATCGGCGGCATGAAGCGCGTCGACAGGATGAAGAACAGAAGGTCGTCCGCCAGCGGCACCTTGAAGCGCGAAAAGCCGTAGGCCGAGAGCGTGCCGAGGAACACCGCGCAGAACGTCGAGCCGAAGGCGATGATCAGCGAGTTGACGAAGCGCGGCAGGAAGTTCGACGGCCCGGCGATGACCATGTTGCGCTTGCGCACCGTCTCGTCGCAGAAGCCGGTCGCCGGTCCGAGCGAGTTGATGTACTCCGGCGTCTGGCGGGTTCGGGTCGTGAACAGGTTGCAATAGCCCTCGATGCTCGGCTGGAAGACGATCTTCGGCGGATAGGCGATCGAATCCGGCGGCGTCTTGAAGCTGGTGGCGAAAATCCACAGCAACGGCACGATCGAGATAAGCGCGTAGCCGACGACGAGCACCCCTGCGAGCCGCTTCGAGTTCGACGACGGCGCGACGACGGAATGGGCGGTGGTCAGGCTCATCTCTGCTTCACCTTGTTGAGCGCCTTGACGTAGATGTTGGCCAGCCCGAACACCGCGACGAAGAGGATGATGGCGAAGGCTGAGGAATAGCCGGTGCGCCAGCTTTCGAAGGCCTGCCGCTTCAGCGTGATCGAGGCGACCTCGGTGGTCGAGCCTGGCCCGCCGCCGGTCAAGAGATTGACCATGTCGAACATCTTGAAATTCTCGATGCCGCGGAACAGCACCGCTAGCATGATGAAGGGCAGCGCCATCGGCAGCGTGATCGACCAGAACTGCCGCCAGTTGGAGGCGCGGTCGACCTCGGCCGCCTCATAAATGTATTCGGGGATGGAGCGCAGGCCGGCGAGGCATATCAGCATCACGTAAGGCGTCCACATCCAGGTATCGACGATGATGATCGCCCAAGGCGCCAGCTCGACATTGGACAGCATCTGCACATTCGTCGGCGGAATGCCGGTGACGAAGGAGATGACGTAGGAAAACAGCCCGATCTGCGGCTCGTAGAGGAAGCGCCAGAAATTGCCGACCACCGCCGGCGACAGCATCATCGGCACCAGGATGATCGTCGTCCAGAAGGCATGGCCGCGGAATTTGCGGTCGATCAGCCAGGCCAGCGTGAAGCCGATCACCGTCTGCAAGAGGATCGTCCAGAACACGAAATGCGCGGTGGTCTGCATGGCGATCCAGATGTCCTGGTCGCCGAGGATGCGCCGGTAGTTCGAGAGCCCCAGGTTTTTCACCACTTCGTTGGGGCGGTTGGCGCGGAAGTTGGTGAACGACAGATAGATCGCCCAGAACAGCGGGAAGATGTTGATGGCAAGCAGCAGGAGGATCGTCGGCGAGATGAACAGCCAGGCGAGGCCCTTGTCGCTGATGCCCCGGATCGTCTTGGCCAATGGTTCCGGGGTCGCCCGGGCAGCATTGTCCGCAGTCCGATTGAGCATGGTTAGTCCTGCTTCGGTCACGGTAGCTCTCGACAATGGAATTTATCTGAACTGCGTCCCGTGCCAAGGGCGGCACGGGACGCCTCGATCAAGCTCGGGAGGAGCCTTACATCTTGCCCCGACTACATCTTGCCATCGTCCTGGAAGACCTGCGTCCAGTCCTTGACGAGGCCGTCGAGCGCGTCCTTGGCTGAGCCCTGGCCCGCCACCACATAGTCATGGAAGCGCTTCTGCGAGGCCTGCAGCAGCGGTGCGTAGCTTGGTTCGGCCCAGAAGTCCTTCACGATGGCCATCGAGTCGAGGAAGGCCTGCGCGTAGGGCTGGCTGGACGGGAACTTCGGGTCCTTGACGACGGAGTTCAGGCAGGAATAGCCGCCGAGCGACCACCACTTGGCCTGCACGTCCTTGTTAGCGAACCACTTGATGTATTTCAGCGCCGATTCCTGCTTGTCGGAATAGGAGACCACTGAAATGCCCTGGCCGCCGAGCTGCGCGAACTGGTCGCCATCGGGGCCCTTCGGGTTGACGAAGTAGCCGATCTTGTCGCCGCCGACATTCTCGTCCTTCTGCAGGCCGGGCCAGGTAAAGGCGAAGTTCATATGCATCGCCACCTGGCCGGATTTGAAGGCGTCGACGCCTTCGCCCATGTAGCTGTTGGAGGCGCCGGGCGGCGTGCAGCAATCATAGAGCGCCTTGTAGAATTCCAGGCCCTTCACCGATTTCTCGGAGTTGACGAACCCGTCCATCTCATAGGGCTTCTTCGGGTTCTCGTACTGGAAACCGAAGCTGTAGAGCACATCCATGGCGCCCATGGTGATGCCTTCCGAGCCGCGCTCGGTGTAGATCGAGGCGCCATAGACGGTCTTGCCGTCGATCTGCCGCTTCTGGAAGAACTCGGCAATCTGCTTCAGCTGGTCGAAGGTGGTCGGCGCGGCGAGGTCCCAGCCATACTTCTCCTTGAATTCCTTCTGCAGCTCGGGCCGCGAGAACCAGTCCTTGCGATAGGTCCAGCCGACCACGTCGCCCATGGCGGGCAGCGCCCAGTAGTTGGGCGAGTTCTTCGGCCATTCCGAATAGCCGACCACGGTCGCCGGCACGAAGTCGTCCATGCTGATCTTCTCCTTGTCGAAGAAGTCGTTCAGCTTGACGTAGTGGCCGTTCTCGGCGGCGCCGCCGATCCACTGGCTGTCGCCGATGATCAGGTCACAGAGCTTGCCGTGCGAGTTCAGCTCGTTGAGGAAGCGGTCGGCGTAGTTGGTCCACGGCACGAACTCGAACTTCATGCCGATGCCGGTTTCCTTGGTAAAATCCTTGGACAGTTCCACGAGCGCGTTGGCCGGATCCCAGGCCGCCCAGCAAAGCGTCAGGTCTTCCGCATGCGCGGCGTTCGAGACGGCGGTCGACGCGGTGATCGCCGAGGCCAGACCCAACGCCAGTTTCAAGGTCGATTTCATGCCTTCCTCCCATTTGCGAAACACGTCCGGATGACGGTTTCAAGAGCCCTCGACCCTCGCTCCTCCGAGGGCCTGAACATGGCGCGCGATGCGCCGCCGATGTTTAGTAATTTGTTTAGTGATGCTCTTTTTACTAAACAACGCAAGCGAATTCGTTGCTGCGCCGCAGCATGGCGAAAAGGGTGGTTGAAATCATTGGGAAATAGCCGCGGGCTGCTTCAGCCGGATCGTTCGTCAGCCGGCTCAGAGCAACTCAGGAAAGGTGTGAACGCTCTAGCTGACCGTCTTCGTGCTGACCGTCACCGGCCGGATCGGCGGCGCGGGCGGCAGCAATTCGCGGATGTCGGCGAAGGGGAAGACAGCCTCGAAGCGGAAGGCCTCGGCCAGTGCGTCGGGCGCGCCGTTGCATTGCCCGGCCCGGAACGCGTTCTGCGTGCGCGCGCCTTCGAAGAAGCGTTCCGGATCCTGCGAGCGATGCGCGCGGATCGCTTGCGCCTTGATGTCGCAATGTGCGGAGATGTCGACATAGTGCGTCGGCGAAAAGCCGGTGCCGCCGAGCGTGTCGGCATGCAGCACCGGCACCGCGAAGGACGCGGCGATGCGCACGCCGTCCGCCAGCGCCCGGTGGTCGCCGTGATAGTCGTTCGGCGCGTGGGTGATCGCGAGATCGGGCTTGACCTCGCCGATCAGCGCCTTCAGCGCGCCGATGAGCGCGGCGTCCGCGACCAGCGCTCCGTCGGGGAAGTCGAGGAAACGCGGCGTGACGCCGAGCAGGCCGGCCGCTTCGGTCGCCTCCTCGCGCCGTGCCTTGACGAGTGCCGTCGGATCGCCCTTGCCGCCCTTGGCACCGTCGGTGGCTACCGCAAAAGTCAGCTCTGCGCCTAGCGCCTTGTAGGCAGCCAGCGTACCGAACATGAATATCTCGATGTCATCGGGATGAGCCCCTAGCGCCAGTATCTTCACTTGCCTCTCCCGGAAATCGAAACGTGCCGAACGGAATCCTGCTCGCCCTGATCGCCTATGCAAGCTATTCGTGCAGCGATGCCGTCATCAAGAGCCTCGGCGGGCAGTTCACCGTCTTCGAGATCGGATTCTTCGTGACCTTGTTTGCCGGCTGTTCCCTGTTCTTCACCCGCCCGGCCGATGAGCGGTGGCGCGACTTCTGGCGCACCAAACGGCCATGGGCGGTGCAGGCGCGCGCCTGGGCAGGCATCGCGTCGGGCGTGCTCAGCGTCTATGCCTTCACCACCATCCCGCTTGCGGAAGTCTACGCGCTGATCTTCCTGGCGCCGCTGCTGGTCACCATTCTTTCGACCGTCATCCTGAAGGAAAGCGTCGGACCCTGGCGATGGCTTGCCGTCGTCGCCGGCTTTGCTGGCGTCATGCTGGTGGTGCGGCCGGGCTTTCGCGAATTGCATCTCGGCCATCTCGCCGCCTTCGCCAACGCCTTCCTGGCGGCAACCAGCGTTATCCTGATGCGCTCGCTCGCCCAGCAGGAAAAGCGCACGACCATGCTGGGCACGCTGATCGGCTGCGGGTTGCTGTTCAACGGGGTCGGCGCGGTCGCGACATCTTTCTCGCTTCCCAATATCGGGCAATTGGCTTGGCTGGTGCTGGACGGGATCTTCACCGCCGGCGGTCAACTGCTGCAGCTCCTGGCTGCCAAATACGCTCCGGCCAACCGGATCGCGCCGACGCATTATTCGCAGATCGTCTGGGCGGTTGTGCTGGGAGCGCTGTTCTTCAAGGAATACCCCGATGCGCTTTCCCTGGTCGGCCTGGCCGTCGTCGGCGCCTCCGGCTTGCTGACCATGGTGCGCGAGGAGGTGCGGCTCGGCACCGTGCGCTGGAACCCGTTCACGCGCACCAGGCTGTGACTTGTCGGGGCGGTTGCGCGCTGTGCATTGCCGCTGATATGCGGGCGCCATGAGGACAGGACTTCTGCCGGAACTCCCGGTCACCGCCGTGCTGCCGGCGCTCGGGCAGGCGCTTGAAGGCGGCAACAGCGCCGTGCTGGTGGCGCCGCCCGGCGCCGGCAAGACGACGCTGGTGCCGCTGGCGCTGCTCGATGCGCCATGGCTGGGTTCGGGTCGCATTGTCCTGCTCGAGCCGCGCCGGCTGGCTGCCCGCGCCGCCGCCCGCCGCATGGCCGAGCTGCTCGGCGAGGAGCCCGGCGGCACCGTCGGCTACGCCATGCGCATGGAGAACCGCACTTCGGCGCGGACGAAGATCCTCGTCGTCACCGAAGGTGTTTTGTCCCGCATGATCCTCGACGATCCGGAGCTGCCGGGCGTCTCTGCGGTGATCTTCGACGAATTCCACGAGCGTTCGCTCGACGGCGATTTCGGCCTCGCCCTGGCGCTCGACGTGCAGGGGGCGTTGCTGCCGGAGCTGCGCCTGCTGGTCATGTCAGCGACGCTCGACGGCGCGCGCGTTGCGAAATTTCTTTCAGGAGCACCGGTCATTGAAAGCGAAGGCCGCGCCTACCCGGTCGAGATCCGCTATGACGAACGTCCGGCCGGCGTGGCCATCGAGGACGCGATGGCCAGGGCGATCCGCTCGGCTTTAGCCACCGAACAGGGCAGCGTGCTCGCCTTCCTGCCAGGACAGCGTGAGATCGAGCGCACGGCTGAGCGGCTTCTGGGCAATGTCGCGGCCGACACCGATATCGTCCCGCTCTATGGCCAATTGGACAACAGGGCGCAGGACGCGGCGATCAAACCGGCGCCGGCCGGCCGCCGCAAGGTGGTGCTGGCGACATCGATCGCGGAGACCTCGATCACCATCGACGGCGTGCGCGTCGTCATCGATTCCGGCCTGTCGCGGCTGCCGCGCTACGAGCCGGCAAGCGGCCTGACGCGGCTGGAAACCGTGCGCGTCAGCAAGGCTTCCGCCGACCAGCGCGCCGGCCGCGCCGGGCGCACGCAAGCCGGCCTCGCCATCCGGCTGTGGCGCGCCGAGCAGACGGCAGCGCTTCCCGCCTTCACGCCGCCGGAAATCCTCGAGGCCGACCTGTCCGGCCTGTTGCTCGACTGCGCCGCCTTCGGCGTTGCCGATCCGTCGAGCCTGTCCTTTCTCGATCCGCCGCCGGGGCCGGCGCTCAACGAGGCGCGGGTGCTGCTGCGCGCGCTCCACGCCATCGACGACGCCGGCCGGCTGACCGAGGTGGGTGCTGCGATGCGCAAGCTGGCGCTGCCGGTGCGGCTCGCGCATATGGTGGCGGAAGCGGTGAAGGGCGGACAGGCGCTCGAAGCGGCGACTCTTGCGGTGCTGCTTACCGAGCGCGGACTCGGCGGCGACAGCGCCGATCTGGAACGGCGGCTGATGCGCTTTGGCAGCGAGAAATCGCCGCGCGCCAATGCCGCCCGGCAGCTGGCCGAACGCCTGGCGAAGCAAGCCGGCGGCGGAAAAAGCGCTATGCCGGTTCCGGCCGGCGCGCTCCTCATCCACGCCTGGCCGGATCGCGTCGCCAGGGCGCGCGGCGAGCGCGGCCGCTTCGTCCTCGCCAACGGCTCCGGCGCCATGGTCGACGCCGCCGATCCGTTGGCCGGCGAGACCTGGCTGGTCGTCGCGGATCTGCAAGGCAAGGCGCAGAATGCCCGCATCACCGCCGCTGCTCCCGTCGACGAAGCCGACATCCGTGCAGCACTTGCCGACCGCATCGAGACGAAGCGCGAAACCGGCTTCGACCGCGAGCGGCGCGCCGTGCGCGTGCGCGAGACTGCGCGCCTTGGCGCCATCACGCTTGCCGAGCGCATGCTGCCGGCACCATCGGGCGCCGATGCGGATCGGGCAATCCTCGATGCGCTGCGCGAGCACGGCCTGTCGCTGCTCGACTGGAGCAAGGAGGCCAAGGCGCTGCGCCAGCGGCTCGGCTGGCTCCATCGCGGCCTCGGCGCGCCCTGGCCCGATGTGACCGACGAAGCGCTTCTCGGCCGCCTCGACGACTGGCTGCTGCCGTTTCTCACCGGCGCGGCGTCGTTCTCCGCTATCAACTCCGGCGCGCTCGCGGCCGGGCTGCTGTCGCTGGTCCCGCACGCGCTGCAGCGCAAAGTCGACGCGCTGGCGCCGACCCATTTCGACGCGCCGTCGGGCAGTCGGGTGCCGATCCGCTATGACGGCGAATGGCCGGTGCTGGCGATCCGCGTGCAGGAGTTGTTCGGCCTCGACCGCCATCCGGCGATCGCCGGCGGCACCGTGCCGCTGACGCTGGAGCTGCTGTCGCCGGCGCATCGCCCGATCCAGACGACGCGCGACCTGCCCGGCTTCTGGCGCGGTTCATGGGCGGACGTGCGCACCGACATGCGCGGCCGCTACCCAAAACATGTCTGGCCGGAAAACCCGCTGCTCGCCGCCGCCACCAGCCGCGCCAAGCCAAGAGGGACGTAGGTTCGTGCCGCTTCGGCAGGCCATTAGCGTTAGTGGGGCAATGTGCGTTGGCGATTGGCGCAAACGCCATCACTTCGTCATCCACGGGCGGAGCAAGGAGCGAAGCGACGCGCGTAGACCCGAGGATCCATTCCGTTACCTTGACCGTAAAATGCAGCGGAACAGAATTCTGAACCATCGCAAAGCCTCGAAGTCACGGAATGGATCCTCGGGTCTGCGCTCCGCTTCGCGTCGCTCCGCCCGTGGATGACGAAGTCGCGAGCGGCCTCGGCCAATCCCGAATGTTCATGATAGTGAACCGAGACGAACGGTGAAACACGGCTGCCAAACCCGGTAAGTCGCCTTCACAGCGCCACTAGCGCTCACCCTCCTGCGGTTATAATCGTAAGTCGATGATCAACATCCTGCGCGCGCCCGATTCCCAGCAGAGCCAGCGGCTGCGGCTCAACACGCTGATCCGCCTGCGCTGGCTTGCCATCGTCGGCCAGAGCGTCGCGGTGCTGGTCGTCGCCTACGGTCTGAAATTCCCGCTGCCGGTCTCGATGTGCTTCGCGCTCATTGCCTGCTCGGCCTGGATGAACCTCTGGCTCACCTTCCGCTATCCGGCGGCGCACCGGCTGACTCCGCTCTCGGCCTTCGTCATCCTGACCATCGACAGCCTGCAGCTGGCCGGCCTGCTCTATATCACCGGCGGTTTGACCAATCCGTTCTCGGTCCTGCTCTCGGTGCCGGTCGTCATCTCCGCCGCGTCGCTGCCGCTGCGCCTCACGGCGGTGCTCGGCGCGCTGGTCATCGTGGCGGCCACGCTGCTTGTGTTCTTCCACCTGCCGCTGCCCTGGTACGATTACGCGCCGCTGCCGATGCCCTTCATCTATGTCGCCGGCATGTGGATGGCGGTGTTCGCCTCGATCGCCTTCACCGCGATATACGCCTTCCGCGTCGCGGCGGAGGCGCGCCTGCTCGCCAACGCGCTCGCGGCCACCGAGCTGGTGCTTCAGCGCGAGCAGCATCTTTCCGCGCTCGACGGGCTTGCCGCCGCCGCCGCGCATGAGCTCGGCACGCCCTTGGCCACCATCACCGTCGTCGCCAAGGAAATGGAAAAGGCGCTGGGCGAGGACCCGAAATTCAGCGAGGACGTGAAGCTGCTGCGCTCGCAAAGCGAGCGTTGCCGCGAGATCCTGAAGCGGCTGACCAGCCTGTCCTCGGAGGGCGAGGCGCATCTTTCGCGCCTGCCGCTGACCTCGCTGGTCGAGGAGGTGACGGCGCCGCACCGCGACTTCGGCATCTCGATCCGGCTGCGCCCCGGCGAGCGCATCGGCCCGGAGCCGGTCGGGCAGCGCAGTCCCGGCGTCATCTACGGGCTCGGCAACCTGGTCGAGAACGCCGTCGACTTCGCCAAGAGCACGGTCACCGTCAGCTGGAACTGGGACAATGAGGAGGTCTCATTCTCCATTATCGACGACGGACCGGGCTTTCCGCCGGAGATCATCGACCGCATCGGCGAGCCCTATATGTCGACGCGCCAGGGAACTGAGGCCGGCGGCGGCCTCGGGCTCGGGCTTTTCATCGCCAAGACCCTGCTGGAGCGCTCGGGCGCCACGACCGATTTTCGCAATTCGAGCGGGCTCGGCGAGGGCGCGGTGGTGCAGATCACCTGGCCGCGCGGCGTCTTCCTCAACCCCGAACAGTTGTCCGGAACCATGTTCGACAATGCCTGAGCGTTGCGTTTGCTGCATGGCAGGTCTGTTGCCGGCTGTAAAAATTGGACATTGCTGTTGCAGAATTGTATCTGCGTAAAAGTAAGGCAGTAGGATGCTGATGAGATGAGCGCAGACGAAACCACTGGCGCAATGGTCGAAGGCGAGGACACCTCGCTGCTGATCGTCGACGACGACAAGCCGTTCCTCACCCGGCTTGCCCGCGCCATGGAAACCAGGGGCTTCGCGGTCGAGACGGCGGAAAGCGTGGAGGAGGCCGTCGCCAAGGCGCGCGCCCATCCGCCGGCCTATGCGGTGGTCGATATGCGGCTGGGCGACGGCAACGGCCTCGACGTGGTCGCCGCCATCCGCGAGAAGCGTGACGATTCCCGCACCATCATCCTGACCGGCTACGGCAACATCGCCACCGCGGTGACCGCGGTGAAGCTCGGCGCCGTCGACTACCTGTCCAAGCCGGCCGACGCCGACGATGTCTTCGCGGCGCTGACCCGCACCGCTGGCGAGCGCGCGGCGCCGCCGGAAAACCCGATGTCGGCCGACCGCGTGCGCTGGGAGCACATCCAGCGCGTCTATGAAATGTGCGACCGCAACGTCTCCGAGACCGCCCGCCGGCTCAACATGCACCGCCGCACCCTGCAGCGGATACTGGCCAAGCGCGCGCCGCGCTGACCTGCGTGCGTCGCCAGCGGCGCTTGCGCATCATCCGGCAACACTATCCTGGCCGACGGGCCATGTGACGGAGGGGACATGCGCGACGAGCGGCCGAAATCGATCCTTCGCGAATTCCTCGACGGCGAGGCGGCCGGCGGCATCATCCTGATGGCGGCAGCGGCGCTGGCGCTAATCGTCGCCAATTCGCCGCTCGCCGATACTTACTTTGGCGTGCTCCACGCCTATCTCGGACCGCTCAGCGTCTCGCACTGGATCAACGACGGGCTGATGGCGGTGTTCTTCCTGCTGGTCGGGCTGGAGATCAAGCGCGAGATGCTGGACGGCCAGCTCTCGACCTGGCCGCGCCGCGTGCTGCCCGGCATCGCGGCGGCGGGAGGCATGGTGGTTCCGGCGCTGGTCTATGTCCTGATCAACCGCGACAATCAGGCCGCCCTTTCCGGCTGGGCGATCCCGACCGCCACCGACATCGCCTTCGCGCTCGGCGTGCTCTCGCTGCTCGGCAATCGCGTGCCGGCCTCGCTGAAGGTCTTCCTCACCGCCTTGGCCATCATCGACGACCTCGGCGCTGTCATCATCATCGCGCTGTTCTACACCAGCGGCCTGTCGCTCGCCTATCTGGCGGCGGCCTTCGCGGCCATCGCCGTGTTGATCGTGCTCAACCGCATGCGGGTGATGAAGCTGTTGCCCTATCTCGTGATCGGCGCGGTGCTGTGGGTGCTGGTGCTGAAGTCGGGCGTGCATGCCACGCTTGCCGGCGTGGCGCTGGCGCTCACCATTCCGCTCGAGCGTTCGCCCGGCATCGGCCGCGATCTGGAGCATTCGCCGCTGCACCGGCTGGAACACGGCCTGCACAAGCTCGTCCCCTTCATCGTCATCCCGATCTTCGGCTTCGCCAATGCCGGCGTGTCGCTCGGCGGCCTGAGCCTCGCCGCACTTGTCGAGCCGCTGACGCTCGGCGTCGCCGCCGGCCTGGTGCTCGGCAAGCTGGTCGGCGTCTTCGGCTCCTCGGCCCTCGCCATCCGGCTCGGCCTCGCCGACCTGCCGGTCAATGCCGGCTGGCTGCACATGCTGGGCATCTCGCTTCTGTGCGGCATCGGCTTCACCATGAGCCTGTTCATCGGCCTGCTCGCCTTCGCCAGTGACGCGGCGCTCCAGGACGCGGTGAAGGTCGGCATTCTTGCGGGTTCGCTGGTTGCGGCACTGGTCGGCGCCGCGGTGCTGCTGGTCGCGCCGGCGGTCGGAGAAACTGAAGAGGCGGAAGACTAGACTAAGCTGGCGGCAGGCCGAAGGCGGCGAACAGGTCGGGTCCGAGCGGCGGCACATAGATCGTCAGTGAAGCAATAGCGCCGCCGTCAGGCTCGATGACATGCAGGGAGTGCGGTCGCCACGCTTGATCCTGATGGCTCCGCGCGTAGACACCGGCGGCGGGCTGGCCGTTGGCCCTGGTGGCCACCGTGCGATAGCCGGCAAAATTGCCCCACACGGTCGCGAGGAAGCCGCGGATTGCCTCGCGGCCGTAATACCATTCCCGCCATGGCGGCATGTGGTAGGTGGCGCCTTCCCGCAGCAGGTCGACGAGGCCGTCGAGATTGTCGGCCTGCCAGGCTTGCATGTAGCGTTCGAGCAGCAGGCCCTCCTGCTGGCTTGGCCGTGACGGCTGCGAGGGGCGGCCCTCGGGATATCGCTCTCCAAGCTTGGCGCGGGCCCGCTGCAGCGCGCTGTTGATCGAGGCGGTCGACCCGCCCAGCAGCTGCGCCGTCTCGACGGCGGACCATCCCAGCACGTCGCACAGAAGCAGGGCGGCCCGCTGCCTTGGCGGCAGGAGCTGGATCGCCGCGACGAAGGCGAGTTGCACCGCCTCCCGGGCCTCGTAGCGTGCCTCCGGACCGGGCTCGATCGCGGCGAGGTTCGGAAGCTCGCTGTCCGGATAGGGCTCCAGCCAGGCGATCTCGGCGGCGGGTCCGCCGCTGGCCGATCCGTCGGAGGGCGCTCGTCCGGGCAGTTCCAGCATGCGGCGCGATGCTGCTCTGGCCTTGATGGCGTTGAGGCAATTGTTGGTGGCGATGGCGTAGAGCCAGCCGCGCGCCGAGCCCCGCCCATCGAATTGCAACCTTGCGCGCCAGGCGCGGAGCAGGGTGTCCTGGACAAGGTCCTCCGCCTCGTTGAGCGAGCCCATCATCCGGTAGCAGTGCAGCTTGAGCTCGCGCTTGTGCGCCATGGCCAGGCGCTCGAAAGCCAGCCGATCGAGGATCGGCTGGCCTGACCGGCCCAGGGGCTCGAGAGGGTCAGGAGCGTCAGTCATGCGGGGCCCGCGATGCTGGAGTTGGCCGGGATCCTGCGCGCCTCATGCCGCCGCCGCAAGTCCTGCGCCGCTGACCGCGAACGAGCTGCCCTGCGGCGTCGCGGTGGCAAGCTGAACCACCGCGCGCCCGACATCGGCCGGGGTCTGCATATCGGTCAGGCTGGCGAGAAAGTCCGTCGGGCGAATGCCCATATAGGCCGAAATGCCGTCTATGCCGCGATCGCCGACCCCGGTGCCGGGCATGATACGCATCGGCGAGAGCGCCATGAAGCGCAGGCCGAGGCCGAGCCGATCCGATTCCTTTTGGCAGTGGCCGGCGAGGAACACCTGCATGCGTTTGGCGCCGCCATAGCTGCCGGAATTCGGCGGCCCGCCGCTGAAGGCCGCCCCGCTGGAGATCAGGATCACCCGGCTGCCCGGCTTCAGCCGCCCCTGGAGCGCTGCCCTGCAGAACAGGAACGACGCCTTGACGTCCATCTCCCAGTTTGCCGAGAACACCTCCCAACTCTGCTCCTGCACCGGCGCGGACGGGGCAAGCGCGCCCGCCGAGACCACCAGCACGTCCGGCGCAAGCGCCTCGAAGACCGCCTCGGGCGCCGTCTCGTCCGTCGCATCGGCCGCAAGCGTCCTCACGCCGGGCAATTCCCAGCCGAGCTGTTTGAGGTCCGTTGCGCCGCGGGCGACGGCGAGCACCGCCGCCCCTTCGCCAAGCGCTGCTTCCGCGATCGCGCGGCCGACACCTCGGCTGCCTCCGATGACGACGACATTCTGACCTTTCAACGATGCCATGGATCACCTCTTTTTCCTGGCCGCCGGACCATCCGGACGCGCCATGCAGGTAAGGACAGCCGGGGCAAGCGGAAATCATCGGTGAGCGTCAAACAATTTTCACGGGCGACCGCAAAGGTCGCGGCACTCTCCCCTCTGCCCGTCTACGGGGAGAAGGTCCCGGCAGGGGGATGAGGGGCGGCGCAAGCGCCGCAGGCGAAGCCTCAACAGGCCGAATGAGCCGGTCTATTCGCTCTCGCCGTCGAGCGCCGGCACCGCGACACCGGCAAGCTCCGCAGCCAGCAGTCTGGCCGCGCCCGCGCGGGCGATCCTCAGCATCAGCGCTTTGCGCGTCGCGGCCGCCATGCGGTGCTCCGGCGCTTCGCGCAGGATCTCGGCGCCATAGCCGTCGGAGAGGATGAAGCCGCATTCCTCCGGAAAAATCTCCTGCGGCACGCCGGGATGGGTGGCGAAGAAGAACCGGTCCGAATGCAGCCGGTAGTCAGGCCATTTGCGGTCGACGCGAAAATCCTCGATCGAGGATTTGATCTCGATGATCCAGATGTCGCCCTGCCGGGTCAGCGCGACGAGATCCGCGCGGCGTCCGGTGGCGAGCGACAGCTCCGGCAGCACATGCGCGCCCATTTGGCTGAGCAACCGCTGCACGCCGCGCCGCACCAGCATGGCGCGCTCGGACTGGCGTCCGTCGATCAAGGGGTTGAGGGGAATCGGGGAAACGAGTGGCATGGCCGGCACCATGCCAGATTTTGTTCACGGTTTGAACCCGCCCCGACGCGGCGATTATATATTTGACAAACCAAGACTGTAATAGGGATTAATTCCGGACAGGCCGGCATTCAGGTAATAGCCTGTTCACGATTGGCAGCAGCGGAACCTTTTCGCGACATCGCCGTTTGGCGGCGATGGAAAATGGCGACGAATATCTTTCCGTCATCAAGCGAGCCGAAGAGTTGCGGCTTGAAAACAGGCGCATGCGGTTGGAAGCTTGGGCTCAGATCGAGCAAGCCATGGCGCTGAGGCAGCAACTGGCCGCCCTTCGGAGCGAGACGGTTGCACGCATTGTCACAATCGAGACTTGACCATTATTCGAACGGCCCTAGCTTCTTTCCATCGCCGGTAACCATCCACTGGACATCATTGGCGCCTGAGAGACAACCAACGCGCTCCCGTCTGAGAATGGGAGAGCGCTGTGCGCCAAGACAGATTCCCCGCGCGGGGTGCGCGCGATTCAAATCAAGAACTGTTGGTTCGAACCAGTAGAGTGTCGATCCATCGTTCTCGTGAATTGCTGCGGAAAACCGAGCATTCGGTGCGGCCAGGGTTGCCAATCAGGACGAAGACCATTTCCGATAAGGAAGACCGCGAGCGCTAGGCTTCCCTAGCTTCCGATCAGCGCCACAGTGTCTCCAAAAGCCTTCTGGCCTTCATAAAGACTCGCGAGATTGGTCGTGTAGAGATATAATCCCCCAGTTCGCGGGGAATGGTCTTCGCCCCCGCCAATGAGGGGCACATGGCGAATTCAAAACCCTTGTCGGCAATGGATGCCGAAATCATAAAATCAGCGTTTCACAAAGAGGTCCGGGACAAGAAACTGCCCGAGAGCCAATGGCGAGACTTCGCTGCGCAACTCGTCCAGACCTACACCGGGCAGAAGGAAGTAGATCCCGACATGCTGGAGTGGATTATACGGAAGTAAAGTGCCATGCCGCGCCGCGAAACTCTCGTGCAAATGGCAGAGCGCCACGTCCGTGAAGGCGAGGCAATAATCGCCCGCCAGCGCGCGCTCATCGAAAGGCTTGCACAGGATGGTCATCCGACAGCGGAGGCCGAAGAATTCCTGCTCAAGTTCATGGAAACGCAAGCGGTGCACGTCGCCCATTGGGAGCGGCTAATAGGTCAGTCTAACAAAAAGCCCCAGCGCTAGGGGTTCTTGCGCCGGGCCAGTTCGGCCATGTACGTACAGGGTGCATGTCCGCTTATTAGATTGCGCTAATGTCGTGAACGAAGGGCGAATCGCGGCTAGTCCTTAGGGCGTCGATATGAAACGCACATGAGAGAACCTGACCCGCGAATGATGCTAGGCGTTTCAATCGCTATGGAGGTCATTGGCATCCATCTAGTTGCCAGTTCGCTCTGGGCAGGCCGGATCAGATTTGCGGGTCCCTTCGTAGAGCGGGTGCAAGACCCCTATCTCTATTGGGTCGAATTGATCTTGATCGCATTCGGTCTCGTGGCGTTGTCGCTCTGGATGCTCTACCGCGAGCGGTAAAAGCGCTAAGACGCCCCGGATTCAGCGAGCGCTTTTGAATAAGAACCAGGCGACGATGCAGAATCCCAGCAATGCGACGAAGCAGACGCCGTTTAGCCAGCCCTCTAGTTCGTATCGGCGCCAGCGCTCCCTGTAGTTCTTGTCTCGATCCAGGCTTGCCTCAAGCATCATGAGCCTGAACCGCTCTAGCGGTTTGAGCTTGCGCGGTGTTTCGTTCACGGAACAAGTGCCTTATTTGTCCTTGGCGGGCCTATTGTCCTTTGGCGGTGGCGGCTTCGCAACTTTTCTCGTTGTAGAGCCCTTCATTCTGGCTACCCGAGTTCCCCTTCGAAGATGAGTAGAACACGGTTCGACGCTTGCAGGGCAAGCCGCTTGGCTTCCTCATAGGCCGGGTCGGCATAGCAAGCCTTGGCGATTTCCAATGTCGGGAATTCGACGACGACCAGCCTGCCCGCATCGCGCGCCTCCACTAGCAAGGGCGGATTTTTCATCGAACTGAGGCGCGCTTGATACTTCTCGCCTATGGGCTTCCACAACCGTCCATATTCGGCTTGCGCTTGCTGGTCCGAAATCTCGGTGCCGATGATGAGCCAATATCCCTTCACGGTGAGGTACTCCTTGCCGCCGAGTGTTGCTGGCTAGTGCGTTTCACCGTTTCACGGAAACGGCGAAACGCCCTATCTCCTTTGTTTTTACGCAATTCCGGACGGAAAACCGCTCACACTTTTCTTGGAATTGCTCTAGCGAGCTAAGATGGGGATCGGACGCTTGTCCAGGTCCGGCGCGATGCCATCAGGCCACCCCTGCCATGTCATCCAGTATCGGGCAGTCCGGCCGGTTGTCGCCGTGGCAGGCGTGGATCAGCTTCTGCAGTGTCGCGCGCATCGACTGCAATTCGCGCACCTTCTCCTCGATCGCCCTGACATGGGCGCTGGCGATTTCGCGCACGTCGTGGCTGGCGCGGTCGCGGTCCTGATAGAGCGCCATCAGCTGCCTGCAATCGTCGATTGAAAAGCCGAGGTTGCGGGCCCGGCGCAGGAAGGCCAGCCGGTGGATGTCGTCGCGCGAGTAGTCGCGGTAGCCGTTATCGGCCCGGGCCGGCCGGATCAGGCCGATCTCCTCATAATATCTTATGGTCTTGGCCGGCAGGCCCGAACGCTCGGCAGCATCTCCGACATTCATGGCGCTCTCCTTGATCTCTGGCGCCCTTCCGGCCGCCCCATTGATTTTGCTTCACAATCCTGTGAGCCCTGTTGCCGAAATGCCGCAGTTCGGCACTTACCGGCGCGTCAACCCATGCATATAGGCAGTGCGCGCTTGGCAAGCAAAAGAAATGCCAGCATGAATGATGGCGGGAAAGCGGCCGACTCGTGCCGCTGATATAACGGCAGGGCGTCGGACCTTTCATGCGCTTGAAGTCACTTGCAATCCTCGCCGCCCTTGCGCTCTCGACCGCGGTTAGCGGTTGCAGCACCATCGGCGGGCAACTCTTCACCAACAACTATGGCGCGATGACGGATGCCGGCTATCATCTGCCGCGCATCCCGATCGAGAAGGTTCCGGCCCGCTTCCACCGGCAGGAAGTGCGCTACGACACTTCGGAGAAGCCGGGCACCATCATCGTCGACACCCAGAACAAGTTCCTCTACTTCGTCGAGGGCGACGGCCTGGCGATCCGCTACGGCATCGGCGTCGGCCGCGAAGGCTTCGAATGGCACGGCACCGCCCATATCGCGCTGAAGCGCGAATGGCCGACCTGGACCCCGCCTTCGCAGATGATCAGGCGCCAGCCCGAACTCGCCAAGTTCGCCGGCGGCATGGACCCCGGCCTGATGAACCCGCTCGGCGCGCGCGCCATGTATCTCTTCAACAAGGGCGGCGACATGGGCTACCGCCTGCATGGCAGCCCGGAGTGGTTCTCGATCGGCAAGGCGATGTCGTCGGGCTGCATCCGGCTGATGAACCAGGACATCATCGATCTCTACGACCGCACCTCGGTCGGCGCCAAGGTCGTCGTGATGTGATCACGATGACCGCGGACAAAAGCTTTCGTGCGCGGACCGTCTAGGCAACAACAGACGTCCACAGACAGAAAACCGGGCTGTTGGGGCCCGGTTTTTTGTTTTTGGCGATTTGTATCGCAGCAGACGCTGCGAAAATGATCAGGCGACCTGCTCGACCTGCTGAACCTCGGGAACGAAATGGCGAAGCAGGTTCTGGATGCCGTGCTTCAGCGTCGCCGTCGATGACGGGCAGCCGGCGCAGGCGCCCTTCATGTGCAGGAACACGGTGCCGTTCTCGAAGCCGCGGAAGGTGATGTCGCCGCCGTCCTGCGCGACAGCCGGGCGCACCCTGGTGTCGAGCAGCTCCTTGATGGTCAGCACCAGCTCCTCGTCGGCCTTGTCGTAGAACTCGCCGGTCTGGCCGGATTCGCTCGCGGGAGCCGTCGAAGCCATGACGGGGGCGCCCGACATGAAGTGCTCCATGATGGCGCCGAGGATCGCCGGCTTCAGGTGCTGCCAGTCCGGCCCGTCCTTGGTCACGGTGATGAAATCGTAGCCGAAGAAGACGCCGGTCACGCCAGGGATCTCGAACAGCCGGCCGGCCAGCGGCGAGGCCTCGGCGGCCGTTGCGGCGTCGCGGAAATCGGCGGTGCCCTCGCGCAGCACTTCCTTGCCGGGCAGGAACTTCAACGTCGCCGGGTTCGGCGTCGATTCGGTCTGGATGAACATGGGTATCTCCAGGCCCTTCCCGGGCCGATAGTTTGGAATAGTTCTAAATAGGCTCTATCGGCTGGACATTCAAGCGAAACACGTCGCCCGAACGGCTGGCTGGCGGAATGTTTTTGCCGTGGCGGAGCGCTCGATCACGGCAGGCCTATCCTCCGACTTCCACGCTGAGTTGTCCACTCGTCTTCTGGATGTTGACCTCGGCTCCGTCGGCCGTCCGCCAGAATTCGAGGTCGGCGCTTGCCTCCCCGACCCGCAGCCCGCGAAGCGCGATGCGGTTGACGAAATCGGGCAAGCGCGGCCGTACGATCCGAAGCTTGTCGGCGAAGGCATCAGGCTCCAGGCCGAGGCAGGTGGTTATGAGGAACGGCACCGCTCCGGCCGCCCATGCCTGCGGGTGGCAGGCCACGGGATAGTGCACCGGCACCTGAAAATCCTTGCGCGGAAAGCCAGCCATCGCCTCGGGCAGCCGAAGATGGCGGAAATGCATTGCCGCCTCGGTGATGGCTGTGAATATCCGCAGCGCCGCGTCGTCCTCGCCATATCGTCGGCAGCCGGCTGCCAGCAGCGCATTGTCGTGCGGCCAGACGGTTCCGAGATGATATCCGACAGGGCTGTAGCGGCGCTCCGTGGTGGAGAGCGTGCGCACGCCCCAGCCGCTGAACATGTCGTCCTGCATCAGCCGCCAAACCGTCCGGCGGCCCTTGTCCTTATCGGCTATACCGGTCCACAACGCCTGCCCGGGATTTGAGGAAACGCACCCGACCTGGCGGCTTCGTGCTTCGAGCGCAAGGGCAAAGATGCCCTGCTCCTCGCACCAGAAGTCGCGGTTGAGCCGTATCCGAAGCTTTTCGGCTTCGCCGCGAAGCTGCTTGGCGCGATTGCGTTCGCCTATGCGCTCGTAAAGATCGGCGATGGCATGCTTGGCGGCAAAGACATAGCCTTGCACCTCGACAAGCGCGATCGGCGGCCTGGCGATGCCGCCGTCGGTTCTGGCGATCGCGTCGGGCGAGTCCTTCCATCCCTGATTGATGAGGCCGCTCTCGCAGGGCCGGTATTTGAGATAGCCCTCGCCGTGGTGATCTCCGGCCCTGGCGATCCAGCCCAGCGCTCTCTCGACGGGTTCCTGCAACTCGCGAAACAGCCCGAGATCGCCTGTCCAGGCCGCATAGCGGCCGAGCAGCACCAGGAAGAGCGGGGTCGCATCCACAGTGCCGTAGAACCTGGCATGCGGGACATTGTCCGCTCCGGCAAGCTCACCGACGCGCAATTCATGCAGGATCTTGCCGGGCTGCTCCTCCCGCCATCGGTCCGACCGACGCCCCTGATAGCTGGCGAGAAAGACGCAGCGTCTGGGCGGCGATCTCCGGCTGAAAGGCGAGCATTTCGAGCGCGACGATCAGGCTGTCGCGCCCGAACAGGGCGACGAACCAGGGCACGCCGGCGGCAAAATACTCGCGGCTGCCCAAATCCGATCGGAGCATCGCCAGGTCGCGCAGCGAGCGATCCATGATCCGGTTGAGCAGCAGGCTGTCGCTGTCGAGCCTCGTATGCCGCTCCAGCCATTCCTCCGAGCCGGCCTGAAGGTTTACCGCAAGGTCGTCGAGCGCGACCGTCGGCCGCTGGTTCAGGTGGTTGGCTTCGGCATCTTCCGAATATTCATGCAGCTCTATCGTTACCGCGATGATCCGTGTTTCGCCTGCCGGCACGTCGATCTGGAACTCGGCCGTGGTTTCGTGCGTGGCGTCGGGCCGGGGCGAGAAGGCGATCGTCGCCGTCCTGCGCAGCCGGTCGGCCCCGTGATAGACAAAATGCAGCCGGCCTTGCCGCCAGGCGGCCCGCTGGGGTCTGCCGAGGTCCTGCCGCACCAGCCCACGCACGTCGAAGATGTCCTGGAAACCGGCGCGGAATTGCAAGGTCAGCGGAAAGCCATGCCGCTGGTGGCCGAAGTTCTGGATGGTCAGAACCTCCCGCACGCATGTTTGCCCCGCATCGAGCATGCGCTCCCAGCGGATGCCGAGCTCATCCTTGGGGATCGTTTCTTCCCGCTCGAAATGCAGGTCGGGATTGGTCAGCTCAAAAAGCGCCGCGTAGCCCTTCTGCGCGGTCGAGGCGAGCACGATGGGCGTCATGCCAGCCAGCGCCATCCGATAGCCGCCGAGGAAGCGGCAGTCGTGGAAATAGAGCCCGAAGCCGTGCTCGCCTTTCATGGGGATCTGCGCGTCCGAAGCGACGACGTAGTAGAGGTCGAGGCTCTTGACGGTTACCGCGCCCGCGATGCTGTCGACCATTGCCGGATGGCGCTTGGCGAGCAGACGATGTCTGCGTCCATGCCGCGCAAGGGGCGGGGGCTGCCGGGCTTCCTGCCGGGCTCGTGCACCCGGCGGGCGGGGTGGCGTCGCGGCGGGTTCGGCCGCTCTGTCTTGCGGCTTCGACGTACCGCTCCGCTTCGTCTCCCGCTTTGATTTGGCCATCGGCGCTCCGTTTGGGATTGTCGTTTCGTCGACGATTCCAAATGGCGCGCCGCAAGCGCAGGCCAAGGGCCGCGTCGCAGTCCATGGTTGAGCGATTGCGCCGAAATAGCTCCAGGGACGTCGTCAGGCGGGAAGCGTCTGCCGGGTCGGGGAGAGGCCTTGGCCGATCAGGCCAGGCTCTCGATTTCCTCGTCGGAGAGGTTCTGCGGCACCACGGTGACCGGGATGGGGAAGGCGGCGCCCCGGCCGGCCACGGCGCTCACCAGCGGTCCCGGACCTTCCTTGCCGGCGCCGGCCGCCAGCACCAGGATGGCGATGTCCTGGTCTTCCTCGATCAGCTTGTGGATCTCTTCGGGCGGCTTGCCCTCGCGCACCACCAGCTCCGGCTCGATGCCGACCTTCTGGCGCACCTTGTTGGCGTAGGTATCGAGCGCCGCGCGCGCGGTCGCGTTGGCTTCCTCGCGCATGATCTTCTCGACCCCCAGCCAGTGCTGAAAATCGTCCGGCTCGATGACATAGAGCAGCACCAGCACGCCGCTGGTGCTTTGCGCCCGCTTCGAGGCGTAGGCGACGGCGCGCTCGCATTCCGGCGTGTCGTCGATGATCGCCAGGAACTTGCGGCGATGGCCGGCTTCGCGGCTGAGGCGTTTGGAGACCATGTCTATCTGCCCGGTATCAATTCGGCCGCAATCTGCCACCGCCATGACCCGGCGGCAAGCCGCCGGGTCATGGTGACGGACTCAACCAGGGAGGATCGATCAGTCCTGCAGCAGGCCGATGATGTCGCGAACCGTCTTCATCGTGCCCTCGGCGATCGCGCGGGCGCGCTCGCCGCCGTCCTTGAGCACGGCATCGACATAGGCGCGGTCGCCTTCGATGCGGCGCATCTCGGAGGCGATCGGCGCGAGCTTTTCCACCGCAAGGTCGGCCAGCGCCGGCTTGAACACGGAAAACTGCTGGCCGCCATATTCCTTCAGCACGTCGGCCTTGGAGATTTCGGCGAGCCCGGCATAGATGCCGACCAGGTTCTCCGCTTCCGGCCGGCTTTCCAGCCCGTCGAGCTCGCTCGGCAAGGGCTCCGGATCGGTCTTGGCCTTGCGGATCTTCTTCGAGATGGTGTCGGCGTCGTCCGTCAGGTTGATGCGCGACAGGTCAGACGGGTCGGACTTCGACATCTTCTTCGAGCCGTCGCGCAGGCTCATGATGCGCGCCGCCGGACCGCCGATCACCGGTTCGGTGATCGGGAAATAGCCGTTCACGGTCTCCTCGCCGACCTCCATCTCGACGCCGACGCCAAGTGCTGCGATGCGTTCCGAGAAGTCGTTGTTGAATTTCTGCGCGATGTCGCGGGTGAGCTCCAGATGCTGCTTCTGATCCTCGCCCACCGGCACATGGGTGGCGCGGTAGAGCAGGATGTCGGCGGCCATCAGGCTCGGATAGGCGAGCAGGCCGAGCGAGGCGTTCTCGCGGTCCTTGCCGGCCTTGTCCTTGAACTGCGTCATCTTGTTCATCCAGCCGATGCGCGCCACGCAGTTGAAGATCCAGGCAAGCTCGGCGTGCTGGATGACCCGCGACTGGTTGAAGACGATGTGCTTCTTGGGGTCGATGCCGGAGGCGAGGAACGCGGCGGTGATCGAGCGCGTCTGGTCGCCGAGATCCTGGTAGACGAGCTGCGCCGTCAGCGAATGCAGGTCGACGACGCAATAGATGCAGTCGGACTGTTCCTGGAGGGCGACGAATTTCTTGATGGCGCCGAGATAGTTGCCGAGATGCAGATTGCCGGTCGGCTGGACGCCCGAAAAGACGAGTGGCTTGAAGGCGGACATGAGTTCCTCAGGGCTTGTGGAGGGCCGTATAAGCATGATTCCAAAAAGTTGCAGACTTTTTGGAGCCGATCATGCGGCTGGAAACCGCGCGCGGCGAAAGTCTTGCGACCGCGCGCTTATGGACGAAGGCGAAAAACGCGGCAAGAGATATCAGCGGGCTGGCCGAAACTTGGCGAGCAGCTGCGTTCCCTTTGCAACAATGCTTCGCCACCCAAGCGGCGTAACCTCTATGTCGGCTACGCCGATGCCGTTGCGTCCTGCGGGTCTCTGCAATCTGGTGAGGTGAAGCTCGAGGATCGTATGATCGTCCTTTCGCAGCGCCGTTTCAAACGTCGCTTGCGCGGTCCAGAGATCGCCCTCCTGGCGCGCTCCGGAAACGCTTGCCGCAACCGGCTGGCCGTTTGCAGCCAGTTTGAGCCCGGTCAGCGCCTCGCGGTGAAGGTGCCATATGTCCATGCGAATCCGCGCCTTGCCGTCATATTTGAACGGCACAAGCAGCTTTGGGCGCGGATTGCAGCCAACCCAGATTGTCCAGCCGGCGGCCGTTTGGAGCGGAAACCAGTCGAGCGCCTTTGCGGTGTTGTCCTGCCTGATGACCTCGCGCCGCCTGAGGTCGCGCAGGTCGGGGCGGACGATGCCCTTGTTCGTCGCGATCTGGGTCGCAAGCTGGCCTTTCTCGAATTGCTCGTAATCCGGATGGACGACGACCATGTAGGCGTTGGCTGCCTTCGCCTTGGCCACTTCGGAGGCCAGATAGCCGTCAAATCCAGGCCGGGCCATTCGTCGGACCATTCGGTCCTGCTCGTCCGAGCTTTGGCTCAGATAGCTCAGGTAACGGTGACCGGCCGCGAATTTCTGGACGGTGATTCGCTGCGTCGACATGAAATGCATGCCTGACCTTGTCGCTCGCAGCATGAAATCCGAGTCGACCGGCGCTGTTATCTCTTTCGGATTGCGCCACTTGCCGATCCGATCGACGACGTCGCGTCGGTGGCCGAAACTCGAAGGCGGAAAGAAGTGTTTCAGAGCGGCGTCCGGTTCACTGAATATGCCGGTCACCCAGCGATAATTGCTTGCCCTGGGGCCGTGAAAGATCGCGCCGCTGACGACAAAGTCCGGTCGCGGTTCTCGCCCGAAATGATCGGCGAGCGCCTGGAGATGGTCCGGGGCCCAGATATCGTCATGACCGAGATAGGCAATGTATTGCCCGCGCGCCATTTCTATGCCCGCATTGTTGGGGAAGGCCTGGCTGCCGCCGCGCTCTGGCAGGTTCGCCCAGCGGATTCGAGGAGACGCAAGCGCCCGGACCACATCGGCTGTATCGTCCGTGCAGCAATCGCCCACCACCAGCAGTTCGAAGTCCTGGCGGGTTTGGCGCAGCACCGAATGTATCGACGGAAGAATGTGCCTGCCGCGATTGTAGGTCGCCATGATGACGGAAAACGTCGTCACCTTATTCGAATCTGTACGGGACGCCCGGGTGATCGAAAGGAATTCGCGATTTGTCGGGAGTTTCAGGGTCGTAGAAGTTGGTCGGCATGTTGACGAATGTCGCGGTGCTCTTGCCGCGATTTTGAACCCCATGAACGACACACGGCGGAATTGTCAGCAGGACCTTGTTGGCCGCGCCGACGTCGATAATCTCCAGTTTTCGGTATGTCGGGCTATCCTCGCGCAGATCGTAGAGCACGACCCTGATGTCGCCATTTGTATAGGCGAGTCGGTCGAACTGCCGCCTGTGATAGACCCATGCCCTGATCGATCCCGGCTCGGCCGATACCAGATAGACATGCGGCGGCGGGGTGATGGGCTCTCGCAGCGCCGACATGAGAACCGTAAGATCGCCACGCTCGTCTCCACGTGTGATCAGTCGTTGAATCCGGACGCCGGCTATCAGATTGCCGTTGGAAATGTCCTCCAGCAAAGGAATGTCGTCGCGCCATGGTTTGTCATCAACGAAATCGTCAAGCGACAGCGTTTGCATTCAACGGATCTCCAACCGACTCGCTGACGAAAGGTAATACACGACCTGGCGCTGGCGTCTCAACAGCTGGCGTGGAGTTCGGGTCAGCTTACGAAGGGCCTAGCCGTTACGGTTTCGCCCGATGTTCCTGCGGATCATGCCGAAATCGGCGCCGCCGGTGCCGAAAGCGGTGATGAAGTAGAGCGCGGCACCCCCGCCGACGAGCGCGAGGAGCGTCGTCGCCTTGATGACCAGCGGCGAGCCGGGTCCGAGTTTTGTGGCGAAGTAGTGCTCGGCGAAGTAAAGCGCGACCGCCATCACCGCCGCCGACAGCACCAGCCTTGGAATGCGTTTCATGAGCGGGACGTCGCGGCCCCAATGGCCGCGCCGGATCAGCATGCCGAGCAGCATCAGCGCGTTGACCCAGCCGGCGACGGCGGACGCGACCGCGATGCCTGGCGCGCCCATCGAGGGAAACAAGGTGAGCGCCGTGGCGACGTTCACACCGACCGAGATGGCGGCGAAGATCATCGGCGTGCGCGTGTCCTCGCGCGCGAAATAGCCGGGCGTGAAGGCCTTGATCAGCACGAAAGCCGGCAGGCCGAGGCCGAAGATCGCCAGGATCGAGGCGACGATCGGCGTCGAGTGGTTGGCGGCGAAGGCGCCGCGCTCATAGACCAGCCGCACGATCGGCTCCGACATCACCCAGAGCGCCGCCGCCGCCGGCAAGGTCATGAACAGCGTGAACTCGACCGAGCGGTTCTGCAGATTGGCCGCCTCGATCAGATTGCCCGATTTCAGCGCCCGCGACAGTTCCGGCAACAGCACGATCGCCACCGCCACGCCGACGACGCCGAGCGGCAGCTGGTAGATGCGGTCGGCATAGGCCAGCGACGACACGGCGCTGTTCTGCCCAGAGGCGATCGCCGTGCCGATCAGCTGGTTGATCTGGGTGATGCCGCCGGTGATCGCCGCCGGCAGCGCCAGGATCAGCAGCCGCTTGACGTTGGGCGTCATCTTCGGCCGGCGGAAGCCGATCGAGATGCCGGCATGGCGCACTGCCACCCAGACGATGGCGAGCTGCACGATGCCCGCCGCCAGCACGCCCCAGGAGAGCCCGAAGCCGACAGCATGCGCGTCCAGCCCATGATACCAGGCATAGGCGAGCACGCCGATCAGGATGATGTTGAGGAAGGCGGGCGCGATCGCCGCCGCGAAATAGCGGCGCAGCGAGTTCAGCATGCCCGCCATCATGGCGCCGAGCGACATGCAGATCAGATAGGGGAACATGATCGTCGCGAGCCGGACGGTCGTCTCGAACTTGCCCGGGATGTCGGCGAAGCCCGGCGCCACCAGGTAGCGCACGATCAGCGGCATCGCCAGTTCCATCGCGATGGTCAGCGCGAGCAGCGCCGAGAACAGCACGCCGAACACTTCCTCGGAAAAACGCTTGGCGCCGTCGGTGCCGTGCGTCTCGATCTCCTTGGCGAACAGCGGCACGAAGGCGGCGTTGAAGGCGCCCTCGGCGAACAGCCTGCGGAAGGTGTTGGGGAACTGGAAGGCGGCGTTGAAGGCGTCGGCGACCGGCCCGGTGCCGAGAGCGGCCGCCATCAGCATCTCGCGGCCGAAACCCAGCGCGCGGCTCATCAGCGTGCCGGAAGCGACGGTGGCGAATTTCTTGACAAGGCTCATGCGCTGGATGACTGCCTGCGGAATTGCGTCAAATGGATGGTGATGGTCACTCGGCGGCGGCCGCCTTGGTCTTGCCGTTGCGTTCGGGCGCGTTGCCTTCGAGCGTGTCGATCAGCCGCTTGTGGATTGTGGCCGTGCGTGTCGGGCTGTCGATCTTCTGGCCGGTGAGGTCGGTGACGTAGAAGGTGTCGATCACCTTCTCACCGAAAGTGGTGATGTGGGCCGATGCGATGTCGAGCGAAAGGTCCGACAGCGCGCCGGTGATCTCGGACAGCAGGCCCGGCCGGTCCAGCCCCTCGATCTCGATCACGGAAAAACGGTTCGACAGCGTGTTGCGGATCTCGGCGCGCGGCGGAATGCGGAAGACCTTGGCGCCGCGCTTCGGCTTGGTGCGCTTCTCGATCATCTCCGGCAGCCAGCTCTTTCCGGACAGCACGTCCTCGATCAGCTTGCCGACGCGCTCGGCGCGCCGCCGCTCGTCCTCGTCGCGGTCGAATTCCCGGCCGATCAGGATGGTATCCAGCGCGCGCCCGTCGGAGGTGGTGAAGATCTGCGCGTCGACGATGTTGCCCCCGGCTGCGGCGCAGGCACCGGCAATCACCGAAAGCAGGCGCGGATGGTCCGGCGCCAGCACCGTGATTTCGGTCACCGCCTCGAACTCGTGCGTCTTCACCATGGTGGCGAGCTTCTTGCCGGCTGCGTCTGCCTCGCGGACGAATTCGGCGTGCCGCAACTGGTCGGGCAGGTCGACCGTCAAAAGATAGTTTTCGTAATGCTGCGCGACATAACGCTTGCGCTCCTTCGCCGGCCAGGCGGAGAGCGCCTCGGCCAATCGCTCGCGCGCCGCGGAAGTGCGCTCGGCGCGCGAGACTTCGGAGAACCCGCCGGTCAATAGCAGCTCGGTCTCGAAATAAAGCGTGCGCAGCAGCTGCCCTTTCCAGCCGTTCCACACGCCCGGCCCGACGCCCCTGATGTCGCAGACGGTCAGGATCAGGAGCAGCTTCAGCCGCTCGACCGACTGCACGATCGAGGCGAAGTCCTCGATCGTCTTGCGGTCGTTGAGGTCGCGCGTCTGCGCCGTCATCGACATGACGAGATGGTTCTCGACCAGCCAGGCGACCGTCTCGGTGTCGGCGGCTGACAGCCCCATATGCGGGCAGATGCGGCGCGCGATCCTGGCGCCGGCTTCGGAATGGTCTTCCGGCCGGCCCTTGGCGATGTCGTGCAAAAGCACCGCGACATAGAGCGCCTCGCGGCTCTTCTTCAGCCCGGGCATCAGCGAATGGGCCAGCGGATGCACTTTCGCGCCGTCGCCGCGCTCGATCTCGGCCAGCACGCCGATGCAGCGGATGAGATGCTCGTCCACCGTGTAGTGGTGGTACATCGAGAACTGCATCATGGCGACGATCTTGCCGAAGTCCGGGATCAGCCTGCCGAGCAGTCCCGCCTCGTTCATGCGCCTGAGATTGAGCTCGGCATTGCGGTCCGAGGTGAGGATGTCGAGGAACAGCCGGTTGGCCTCCTCGTCGCGCCGCAGCGACTTGTTGACCAGGCCGAGCGAGCGCGTGAGCAGCTTCAGCGCGTCGGGATGGAATTCCAGCCCGTGCTTGTCGGCGAACCAGAACAGCCTGAGCAGGTTGACCGGATCGCGCTCGAACACGCTGTCATCGGCGATGTTGATGCGGTGGTTGTCGACGATGAAGTCGGATGTGCCGGCAAGCTTGCGCTTGCGCCGCGAGAAGGTGAGGAAGATGCGGTTGAAGCCGGGCACGTGCTTGGCCTGCTCTTCCTCCAGCGCGGCGCAGAAGATGCGAGTGAGATCCCCGACATCCTTGGCGACGAGGAAGTAGTGCTTCATGAAGCGCTCGACCGCCGACAGGCCGGGATGCGTGGTGTAGCCCAGCCGCTCCGCGATCTCGCGCTGGATGTCGAAATGCAGCCGTTCCTCAGCCTTGCCGGTGAGGAAGTGCATGTGGCAGCGCACCGCCCACAGGAAATCTTCCGCCTTCTGGAATTCGCGGTACTCGGCCTCGGTGAAGACGCCTTTCTCGACCAGCTCCTCGCCGGTGCGCACGCGATAGAAATATTTGCCGATCCAGAACAGCGTCTGCAGGTCGCGCAAGCCGCCCTTGCCGTCCTTGACGTTGGGCTCAACCAGATAGCGGCTCTCGCCTGCCTTGGCGTGGCGCTCGTCGCGCTCGGCGAGCTTGGCCTGGACATATTCCGGTCCGGTGGTGCGCACCACCTCATGGTCGAAGCGGGTCAGCAATTCGTCATAGAGCTTCTGTTCGCCCCACAGGAAGCGTGCTTCAAGGATCGAGGTACGGATGGTGATGTCGGTGCGCGACTGCCTCAGGCATTCCTCGATGTTGCGGGTGGCGTGGCCGACCTTCAGCCCCATGTCCCAAAGCATGTAGAGCATGTATTCGACGATCTGCTCGCCCCACGGCGTCTGCTTGTAGGGAAGCAGGAACAACAGGTCGATGTCGGAACCCGGCGCCAGCGTGCCGCGCCCGTAGCCGCCGACCGCGACGACCGCCATGCGCTCGGCCGCGGATCGATTCTTGACCCGGTAGACATGGGTCGCGGCGAAGTCGTAAAGCGCCCTGATCAGCTCGTCCATCAGATGCGACAGCCGCTCGGCGCAGGCATTGCCGCCGCCATCCTCCTTCAGCATCGCTTCCGCGATCGACCGTCCTTCGCCAAGCCTGCCCTTGAGCAGCTGGAGAACAGCCGTGCGGGTAGCCTTGCTGGAGCCGTCGCCGGCGCTCGCCGCCGCCAGGTCACCGCGCAAGGCGTCGCCATTGATGATTTCGTCGAGTTTCAGGGAGATCTTTGCCATTTCGGCGGCGTCTATAGCGTGTTTTCGCGGCGCTGTGTATGGGGCGGGCGAACGCGCTGGCCATGGTGCTCGAACGGCACGATCGGGGAATATCGCAGCCGGCAGACCTTAGCCAGCCGGCGGGCCAGCCGCTCGATCTCGCGCATCACCTTCGTCGCCATCGATCGTCGAGGCTCTTTGTCCTTACCGGCTGGCGCGAACCGCGTTCGACGTTCCTGCTCGATCAGGCTCGGCAGCCGGGCCGCCTCCTGTCCGAGGTGCTGTTCCTGCGCGCATAGGGCCGGGCTGAGTTGATACATTATCCGGTCGGGCCAGGGTTGAAGCACCGGATCGAACAGCACGTGGTCGGCCGGTACATCGATCTCGTCGGTAGCCTCGACGAGCGCGCCGGCGATCCGCTTCGACAGGATGTAGCCGGCAGAGCCGGTATGAAGCGTGTGCAGCCTCCTCACCGAAGAACCGCGGCCGGTGTTGACCCGCCGGAGCCCGATCGTCGTCTGCTGGAAGAAGGTCTCCAGCTTGACGATGTCGGCATCGGCGGGAACCCAGCCTGCGTCGGCGAGCAGGACGCCGGCACTGGCCGAGAAGACAACGTCGTCTTCGAACACAGCGACATGCGCATCGTCACCCGCGGCAATGATCGACCAGCATGCTCTGTGGCTGAGCACGCATGCGATCTCGGTGTCGGTCAGGCGCAACCCGGGAATACGCTCCGGCAGCTGCTGGAGCGAGGCAAGGTCCGGCCGCCCAAGCGCATCCACCGCGGCGATCCGCTCGAACGGAATCCCGATCCGGTCGAACTCCGCGATCACATGGGCCAGCCGATCGCTGGACCGGTCGAGGTTGATGACAAGGCATTTCATCAGGCGGGATCGGTGCGAGTATCAAATGCCGGTGTCCATAACATGCCTGCGAGGTTTGGTGCGGATTTTGTCCGGGGCGTTTTCCAGGTCGGGCATTCGCGACAAGGCAAGGCGGAAAAAAGCGAAAAGCACGTCTTGACCTTCCAGTTGCTGGAAGGACTACCTCCGCCTCAATTCGAGAATCCCGAGGCATTTGCTCATGACCCATTCCGACCACAGCCACCATCACGCGCACGGCGCCTCCTGCTGTTCGGCGAAGAATGCCGCACCCGCGGCCGAAGCGGTGATTCGCGATCCCGTCTGCGGCATGACGGTCGATCCGGCCGCCGGCAAGCGGACGGCCGAGCATGGCGGCCGGACCTTTCATTTCTGCAGCGAGCGCTGCCGCACGAAGTTCCAGGCCGAGCCGGAAACATATCTGACGGCTACCGATCCCGTCTGCGGCATGAATGTCGACCGCGCGAGCGCGAAGCATTTCATCCGCCACGAAGGGCAGGGCTTCTATTTCTGTTCGGCCGGCTGCAAGGGCAAGTTCGAAGCGGAGCCGGCAAAATATCTTGCCGGCCGGCCGACGCCAGAGCCGATGCCGAAGGGCACGCAATACACCTGTCCGATGCATCCCGAGATCATCCGCGACAAGCCCGGTTCCTGCCCGATCTGCGGCATGGCGCTTGAGCCGATGGGCGTGCCGTCCGGCAACGAGGGTCCGAACCCGGAACTGGTCGATTTCACCCGCCGCTTCTGGGTCAGCGCGGTGCTCTCGCTGCCGCTTCTCGTCATCGCCATGGCGCCGATGCTGGGCCTCAGCTTCGAAAGCCTCATCGACGGCCGCACGAAAACGTGGCTGGAACTGGCGCTGGCGAGCCCGGTGGTGCTGTGGGCGGCGTTCCCGTTCTTCCACCGAGGCTGGGACTCGATGCTGAACCGCAGCCCCAACATGTGGACGCTGATCTCGCTCGGCGTCGGCGCCGCCTACCTGTTCAGCCTTGTGGCGACGCTGTTCCCGGATGTCTTCCCGCATCAGTTCCGCGGCCATGACGGTAGCGTGCCGGTCTATTTCGAGGCGGCCGCGGTCATCGTCGCGCTGGTGTTCCTCGGCCAGGTGCTGGAACTCAGAGCCCGCGAACGCACGGGCTCAGCCATCCGCGCCCTGCTCGACCTTGCGCCGAAGACGGCGCGGCTGATCGGCGCCGACGGGTCCGAGAAGGATGTGCCGCTCGACAGCGTCAAGACCGGAGACAGGCTCCGCATCCGCCCCGGCGATGCCGTGCCGGTCGACGGTGCCGTGCTCGAGGGCCGCTCGGCGATCGACGAATCGATGATCACCGGCGAACCGCTGCCGGTCGAAAAGTCGGAAGGCGATCCTCTCACCGGCGGCACGCTGAACAAGAACGGCTCGCTGATCATGCGCGCCGAAAAGGTCGGGGCCGAGACCACGCTTTCGCGCATCGTCGAGATGGTCGCCAAGGCGCAGCGTTCGCGCGCCCCCATTCAAGGGTTGGCCGACCGCGTCTCCTTCTATTTCGTCCCGGCTGTCGTGCTGGTGGCGATCATCGCCTTCATTGCCTGGTCGTTCTTCGGCCCCGAGCCCAGCCTGGCCTTCGCCATCGTCTCGGCGGTGTCGGTGCTGATCATCGCCTGCCCCTGTGCGCTCGGTCTCGCCACGCCGATGTCGATCATGACCGCGACCGGGCGCGGCGCGCATGCCGGCGTGCTGATCAAGGAAGCCGCGGCGCTGGAGCGTTTTGCTTCCGTCGACACGCTGATCGTCGACAAGACCGGCACCTTGACCGAGGGCCGGCCAAGGCTGACCGATGTCGCCGCCGCCGAGGGCATCGCGGAGAATGAATTGCTGGCGCTCGCCGCCGCCCTTGAAAAAGGCTCGGAGCATCCGCTTGCCGAGGCGATCGTCGATGGTGCCGCCGAGCGCGGCGTCAAGCTTGCCGATGCCGAAGACTTCGAGGCATTCACCGGCAAGGGCGTCTCCGGCACGGCGTCCGGCAAGAAGGTCGCGCTCGGCAATGCGGCGATGATGGCCGACCTCGGCGTCGATACCGCAGCGGTTTCCGCCAGGGCGGAGGCGTTGCAGGCCGAAGGCAAGACGGCGATGTTCATTGCCGTCGGCGGCAGGCTCGCCGGCCTCGTCGCCGTCGCCGACCCGGTCAAGGCGACCACGGCCGAAGCAATCAGGGCGCTGCACGACAAGGGCTTGAGGATCATCATGGCGACCGGCGACAACGAGCGCACGGCAAAAGCGATCGCCGGAAGGCTCGGCATCGACGAGGTTCGCGCCGGCCTGCTGCCGGATGAGAAGGGCGCGCTGGTCGACGAACTGCGCGCCAAGGGTGCCGGCGTCGCGATGGCCGGCGACGGCGTCAACGACGCGCCGGCGCTGGCTGGCGCCGATGTCGGCATCGCCATGGGCACCGGCGCCGACGTCGCGGTCGAAAGCGCCGGCATCACGCTGGTCAAGGGCGACCTCAACGGCATCGTCAGGGCCCGCGCGCTGGCCCAGGCGACGATCCGCAACATCCGCCAGAACCTGTTCTTCGCCTTCCTCTACAACGTGCTCGGCGTGCCGGTCGCGGCCGGCGTGCTCTACCCGCTCACCGGCACGCTTCTGTCGCCGATGATCGCGGCGGCGGCGATGAGCCTGTCGTCGGTTTCGGTGATCGGCAACGCGTTGCGGCTCCGGACGTTGAAACTCTGAGCGAAGCTCCCAAATACGACATTCCATTCAACAGGAGATCATGGATGACCTTGGCCAAGAAGATTGTGCTGCTGCTGATGGCGGCGGGAATGCTGCTGGCGGTGTTCCTCGAAAGCGTTCCGGCGCAGTCCGAGGAGATGAAGCACGATATGACCGGCATGGCGATGGGCGCGGACAGCCCCGCCACCGTCGGCTACAAGGCAGCGATGGACAAGATGCACACGGACATGATGCTCAACTATACCGGCAATGCCGATGTCGACTTCGTTCGCGGCATGATCCCGCATCACCAGGGCGCGATCGACATGGCCAAGGTGGTGATCGCCAACGGCAAGGACCCAGAAATCCGCATGCTCGCGGAAGGCGTCGTCAAGGCGCAGGAAGCCGAGATCAAGGAGATGCAGGACTGGCTTGCCAAGCATCCGGTGAAGTAGTCCCTCCGCGCTGGAATCCGGACGGAAGCGAGGACTTCGGTCTGGATTTTCGGCCATGCCTGTGCTGCGATCCCGCTTCACGCGGAGCTAGCCCCCCATGTCTTCCAAGCCGACGTCTTCCAAACCCATATCTTCCAAAACCAAGTCTTCTGAAATCAGAACCACCACTCTGGCATCCGGCGAAGCCGTTCCGGTGCTGGGTCAAGGCACATGGAAGATGGGCGAGGACCGCCGGCGCCGCCCTGACGAGGTCGCGGCATTGAGGCTCGGCCTCGACCTCGGCATCACGCTGATCGATACGGCGGAGATGTATGCCGGCGGCGGGGCCGAGGAGGTGGTGGCGGAAGCGATTGCCGGGCGCCGCGACGAGACTTTCCTGGTTTCCAAAGTGCTGCCGACCAATGCCTCGCGCGCCGGCGTCAAGCGGGCCTGCGAGAACAGTTTGAGGCGGCTCGCAACCGACCGCATCGATCTCTATCTGCTGCACTGGCCGGGCAGCGTGCCGTTGGCCGAAACCGTCGAAGCCTTCGAGGCCCTGAAGGCGGCAGGCAAGATCCGCCACTGGGGTGTCAGCAATTTCGACACCGACGAGATGGAGGAACTGGTCGGCCTGCCCTCCGGCGCCAACGTCCAGACCAACCAGGTCCTCTATAATCTCTCGCGGCGCGGCCCGGAATTCGATCTCGGGCCGTGGAGCTTCGAGCGCGGCATCCCGTTGATGGCCTATTCGCCGGTCGAGCAGGGTGCGCTCGCCCGCAACGCCAGGCTCGACGCGATCGCCGCCCGCCACGACGCGGCGGCCGCGCAGATCGCGCTTGCCTGGGTGATGGCGCAGAAGGGCGTCATCGCCATCCCGAAGGCCAGCCGGCAGGAACACGTTCGTCAGAACGCCGCCGCGCTCGACATCGCTCTGACAGCGGAAGATTTTGCCGATCTCGACCGCGCCTTCCCGCCGCCGACGCGCAAGCGCGGCCTGGAGATGATCTAGCCGAAACCTCACTGCAAAATGTGCGGTTGAAAGGGAGCAAGCGTTGCGACGAATCTCGACCGGGCCGTATCACACGACCTACAAGGTCGGCGACATCAGGGTCACGTCGCTGCGAGACGGGTATGTCGACATGCCGGTCCGGCGACTTCGCCAGCCGGGAGACAAGCCATTAGGCGACGATCTCCCGTCGCAGGTACCGCTCTTGGACGGCGCACTGAGATTGTCGGTGAATGCCTTTGCCATCGACGAAGGCGAAGAGATCACGCTGATCGACACGGGATCCTCAAACGCCTGGCATCCGACGATGGGCTTTCTGCCGCAGGCGCTGAGTGGGGCGAAGATCGCCGCCGATCGGATACGCACGGTCGCCTTCACCCACACCCATCTCGACCATATCCATGGTCTCATCCGTCCGGACGGTAGGGACGGCTTCCCGCAGCTCGCCCGCCTGTTCGTGCCTCGAGCCGAGCTCGACATGTTCCGGTCGCAAGCGAGATTGAGCCGCTTCCATGATCGGGCGCAGCCTTTGGACCCGGGACAGCGCCTGAGCGCGAGGATCGAGGCGATCGCCACCCCGGGTCATGAAGTCGGCCATACCTGCTTTCGTGTCACGAGCGGCGGCGAAACCTTGTTGGCCTGGGGCGATCTCGTGCATGTGCCGTCGCTTCAGTTCGATCGGCCCGAGATCGCGTGGGAATTCGACGCCGACCAGGAACAGGCGCGGGCGACCCGGTTGCGGATATTGGCCCTTGCCGCCGACAACGGCTGGTGCGTTGCAGGAGCGCATCTCGATTCACCGGGCGTCGGCCGGGTTTCCCGAACCGAAACAGCCTTCCGCTTCGAACCTTTGTAGCAACCAAGGCTAGATCTTGGCCGGCGGCCCAAGCCGCATCCGTAGTCGCCGCAATGCTCTCGAAAACACATCGAGGTCTTTGGCGGCACGGGCAAGTGTCAATGCGCCCTGGATGGCGGCGACGGTTTCCTCGGCCAACTCGCCGGCCTCTTCAAGCCGGCGCCCGGATCGCGCCAGCGCTTCGGCAAGATGCGTGACCCAACGGCCGAAATAGTCTTGTATCTGGCCAGCGAAGAGATCGCGCGATTCCTCCAGCGCGAGAGCGCCGATCAGGCAAACGCGCCGTCCCGAGCGGAAATAGCTGTCCGTCGCCTCGAGCATCCGCTCGATCCCGACCTGCGGATCGGTGCTGTCGCGCAGCGGCGCAAACACGTTGTCCTCGAACCAGCCGTCGATATGGGCGATGACGGCGCTCGCCATCTCTTCCTTGCCTCCGGGAAAGAAGTGATAAAGGCTTCCCTTGCCGAGCCCTGTCGCCGCGCCAATCAAGGCCAGGCTGGCGCCCGCATAGCCATGCTCGCGAAAGACCTCGCCGATCATGGCCAGCAGGCCGTCACGATCGGGCGCGATCCTGCGCATTGGCGCGCTCTACAGCCCGAGCTCGGTCACGCCGGGATGATCGTCCGGCCGGCGGCCGAGCGGCCAGTGATATTTGCGCTCGCTCTCGGCGATCGGCAGGTCGTTGATGCTCGCCACACGCCGCCGCATCAGCCCGGCTTCGTCGAACTCCCAGTTCTCGTTGCCGTAGGAACGGAACCAGTGGCCGCTGTCGTCATGCCATTCATAGGCAAAGCGCACCGCGATGCGGTTTCCGTTCCAGGTCCAGACTTCCTTGATCAGGCGATAATCCAGCTCGCGCGCCCACTTGCGCCTCAGGAAGCCGAGGACCTCGCCGCGGCCGACAATGAATTCGGCCCGGTTCCGCCAGACGCTATCCTCGGTATAGGCAAGCGAAACCCGTTCCGGGTCGCGGCTGTTCCAGGCATCCTCCGCGAGCCGCGCCTTTTGCGCTGCTGTTTCGGCCGTGAAGGGCGGCAATGGCGGACGGCTCATCGGGATCTCCTGTCGGCTGATGATGATCAACCGACATTGTACCGTTCGGTACAATGAGTCAACACAACAGCTTCTGTTCTTGGCTGCGCCTCAGACGACTGGACTTATCGAATCTCGGTTTTCAGCCTTTCAAAGGCATCCCGGACATATCCTGCCAGAGGATGCCTGGCCTGTTGCTGCTGCCATGTTTCCACGGCCAGACGCAACGCCACGACCGCCACCAGGGAGACCAGCCGCAGACTGTTGCGTGCCTGGTTCGGCCGCAAATCGGATAAGCCGTCGAAGATGGCTTGCTCGAGCTGCAGGTAGCCCGCATGCGTGCGCGAGCGCAGCGTCTTGCTCTCCCGCATGATCTTGGCGGTCACCATCATTTCTGATCCCTGGACACTGCCGACAAGATTGAGCAATGCGCCTCGGGCGATGTCGATCGCCGATCCGGTTGGTGGCTCGGCAAGGATCATGGCTTTGACTATGCTCGCGTAGGTGCCCAGAGACGCCAGCAGAACCTCGTCCTTGCTCTTGAAATAGTGGAAGAACGTCCGGCGCGAGATGCCGGCGGCTGCAGCTATCTGGTCAAGCGTGGTCGCGTCGTAGCCATTGGCCAGGAAAGCGTTCAGGCCGGCCTCAGCGATGCGGCGGGACGTTTCTCGCCGCTTCCGCTCGCGCAGGCCTTCTGGTTTTGACGCGTCGTTCATGGAGCGCTCCTGCCACGCCCGTTCCTCAAATGCGACAAGAAATTTGGTGCACATTCAAGTCCCGCCATCACGCCTCGTCATAATCGCGCCATCAATTTATTGCACTCAGTGCAATTATTGATCGTCCCTCAACACGCCCCCGCCGGGCGCACCCAGACAGAGGCATCCATGGCAGCTTGCTTGCGTTCCCGTCGCGAGGCTCACCTCGGTCGAGGACCGTTCGATCCGCTCGCGTGCCGCGCGGATCACCGCGTAATATGGCCGTTTGCACTGGTCTTGAGCATGCTCGCGGTTGGCTGCGCGTCCGCGCCGCTGGACCAGGTAGGCTCGCTGCAATCCTATGACGAGTTGAAACCGTCGGACGGTTTGTTGGCTCGCTCACTCATGCGGGTGAGCAAGGACGACGTGCTTGCGGCAAAAACCGTTCGGATAATTCCGACGGGCTTTTCGCAGCCCGCCGCCGGAAAATCGACATTGACACCGGCGCAGCGCGGCCTGATCGTGAATGCCGTCGACAGGACTCTTTGCTCCGGCCTGAGCCAGCGCTTTCGACTGGTCGGCCTGACCGAGCCGGCCGACCTGACGGTCCACGCGATGGTAACGCATGCTGCGCCGACGAATGCGCTGGCGGCAGGCGTTTCGAAAGTCGCGTCCACGGCGGTTTCCGTCGCGCTGCCCGACATACACATTCCGGTCCCGCGCCTGCCGATCGGATTGGGCAGCCTGTCGCTTGAAGCCGAAGCGAATGGTGACAACGGCAAGCAGGCGGCAGCCATGATCTGGGGACGCGGCGCGAACGCCCTGCTGGATTCCGGCCGAGTCGCCCGGGAGGGCGACGCTTACGACCTGGCGGCGAAGTTCGGCCACGATTTTAGCAAGCTCCTGGTCACCGGCGAGACGCCCTTCGGCAAGCTGCCGTCGCTCCCGACCAAGGCGGAGCTGCGCGCCATGTTCGGCGGCGGGCCTAAATACCCGGCCTGCAAGGCATTCGGCAAATCGCCCGGCCTGGTCGGGTTCCTCGGCGATCGGATGGGATTGCCGCCGGCCTGGACCGACAAGGGAGCCGCGGTGCGCAACGACTGAGGCAGTGACGCAAATGCAGAAGAAGTCCCGGATGCCGTTTTCCGCGACGGCTTTTCAACAGGGCAGAAGGATGCGTTTCCTTTGGCTGGTTGCTCCCGTCGTCTTGGCGCCGGCCCTGCTTGCGGAGAGTGGATGGCCGCAAGGCAGCACCTTTCGCGAAATGCTGGAATTTGTGGGTACCGTGCTGATCCTCGTCTGCATCGGCGGCCGTTGCTGGGCATCGCTATATGTTGGCGGACGCAAAAACCGTGAACTCGTCACAACCGGCCCTTATGCCTATACGCGCAATCCACTCTATTTCTTCTCTGCCCTTGGACTGGCTGGCGTCGGGCTGACATTCGGGTCGCTGACCCTATCGGCGTTTCTCTTTGCCTTCACCTTTCTGGTCTTTTCCTATGTCGCGACGCGCGAAGCGATCACGCTGGACGCCATCTTTGGCGAGGCCTATTGGCGCTATTGTCAAAGCGTGCCGGCCTTCTTTCCCCGTCTGCGGCGCGACTACGACGACGTCTTGGGCTCGTCTCCCGTCGCCTTCGACTCGGTGGCGCTGAGGCGGACCGCCATCGACAGCTCTTACTTCCTTGTAGCGATACTTGCGGTCGAATTGCTCGGCTGGCTCCAGTCGGCAAGGCTGGTGACGCCGATGTTCCGATTGTTTTGACTACCGTGTCGCCAATCCCTTCAGCCGGTAGAGCGCCTCCAGCGCCTCGCGCGGCGTCATCTCGTCCGGATTGATCGCGCCGAGCGCTTCGCCCAGCGCATCGCTTTTCACTGGCTTCGGCGCTTCGCGCTTCACCGCCACCGAAAACAGCGGCAGGTCGTCGACCAGCCGGTTGGTCTTGCCCGAGACTTCGCCCTCCTCAAGCTGGTGCAGAACTTCCTTGGCGCGCGCGACCACTGCTTCCGGCAGGCCGGCGAGTCGCGCCACCTGCACGCCGTAGGAGCGGTCTGCCGCGCCCTTGCCGACCTCGTGCAGGAAGACGACGTCGCCTTCCCACTCCTTGACCCGCATGGTGACGTTGTGGAGCCGGGGCAATTTGACGGCCAGCACCGTCATTTCGTGGAAATGCGTGGCGAAGATCGCGCGGCAGCGGTTCTTCTGGTGCAGGTATTCCACCGCCGCCCAGGCGATCGACAATCCGTCGAAGGTCGCGGTGCCGCGGCCGATCTCATCGAGGATGACCAGCGCCCGCTCGCCGGCTTGGTTGAGGATCGCCGCCGTCTCGACCATCTCGACCATGAAGGTCGAGCGGCCGCGCGCCAGGTCGTCTGAGGCGCCGACGCGCGAAAACAGGCGGTCGACGATGCCGATATGGGCGCTTTCGGCCGGCACAAAGGAGCCGGTCTGGGCCAGGATGGCGATCAAGGCGTTTTGCCGCAGGAAGGTCGACTTACCGCCCATATTGGGGCCGGTGAGCAGCCAGATCGCGCCGGCCTTGGCGCCGCCTTCGGGCGAAAGGTTGCAGTCGTTGGCGACGAACGGGCCCTCGCCAGAGCGCCTCAGCGCCTGTTCGACCACAGGATGGCGCCCGCCGGAAATCTCGAAGGCCAGGCTGGAATCGACCAGCGGCCGGCACCAGCCCTCGCTTTCGGAAAGCAGCGCCAGCGCCGACGACACGTCGAGCACGGCGAGCGCCTCGGCGCCGGCGCGGATGCTCTCGGCCTCGCCGACCACCTCCGCCGTCAGCCGGTCGAAGGCTGCGAGCTCGATGCTCAGCGCCTTGTCGGCGGCGTTGGCGATCTTCGATTCCAGCTCCGCCAGTTCCGTCGTGGTGAAGCGCATGGCGTTGGCCATGGTCTGGCGGTGGATGAAGCGCGCCTTGGCCGCATCGCTCCCAGTCATGACGGCGTGGTGGTTCGCCGTCACCTCGATATAGTAGCCTAGCACGTTGTTGTGCCGGATCTTCAGCGAGCGGATGCCGGTCTCCTCGATCAGCGAGCGCTCCAGCCCGGCGATCACTTTTCGCGACTCGTCCCGCAACGCCCGCATCTCGTCGAGCTCGGCATGATAGCTCGACCGCACGAAGCCGCCGTCGCGCTTGATGACCGGCAACTCGTCGTCGAGCGCCTCGCTGAGGTGGCGCGCGAGCGCCTCGGGCAAAGCATTGATCGCCGTTAGCGCGGCGGCCAGTTCGGCCGGCAGCACCGTCGTCGCGAACAGAGCCGCGATGGCGCCGGCTGCCTCGAAGCCGGCGCGCAGCGCGCCGAGGTCGCGCGGGCCGCCGCGGTTGAGCGCCAGCCTGGACAGCGCCCTCGGCATGTCGGCGACGCTCTTCAGACTTGCCCGCAATCCTTGGCAAAGCCGCGTCTCGGCACGAAAGAACGACACCGAATCCAGCCTTGCGGAGATCGCCGCCGGATCGGTCAGCGGCGCCATCAGCCGGTCGGCGAGCAGTCTCGCCCCGCCTCCGGTCACCGTGCGGTCGATCGCCTTGAACAGCGAGCCCTCGCGGTTGCCGGAAAGTGTGCGCAACAGTTCCAGGTTGGCGCGCGTCGCCGGGTCGATGAACAGCGTCGAGCCGCTTTCCTCGCGCTCGGGCCGCGACAGCGGCGGGCGCTCCGCCCTCTGCGTCTTCTCGACATAGGCGATCGCGCCCGAGATCGCCGACAGCTCGGCGCGCGAGAAAGTGCCGAAACTGTCCGGCGTCGCCACCTCGAAGAAACGGGCGATGCGGCCCGTCGCCGATGCCGAATCGAACAGCGAAGGCGGCTGCGGGCTGGCGACCCGGCCAAGCACGTCGAACACCGGCCGAAATTCCGGGTCGTGGAAGACCGGCTCGGCGACGATCAACTCGCGCGGATCGACGCGGAAGATGTCGGCGAGCAGCCGCTCCGCCGACGTCTCGGCGACCCGGAACGCGCCGGTCGAAATGTCGATCCAGGCGAGGGCGAAACTGCCCTGGCTGGCCGCATTGCCGCCCTTCACCCTGCCCAGCGCCATCAGGAAGCTCGATTCCGACGGCGCGAGCAGCTTGTCCTCGGTGATGGTGCCGGGCGTGACCAGCCGCACCACATCGCGGCGCACCACCGATTTCGAGCCGCGTTTCTTGGCCTCGGCCGGGTCCTCGATCTGCTCGCACACGGCAACGCGAAAACCTTGCGCGATCAGCTTCTGCAGATAGTCGTCCGCCGCATGCACCGGCACGCCGCACATCGGAATGTCGTGGCCCTGGTGCTTGCCGCGCCGGGTGAGCACGATGCCGAGCGCCTGGCTGGCCTTTTCGGCGTCGTCGAAGAACAGCTCGTAGAAATCGCCCATGCGGTAGAAGAGCAGCGAATCCGGGTTCGCCGCCTTGATCTCGATATACTGCTCCATCATCGGCGTGACGCCGCCCGTGGCTGGCGCCGGCGTCGTCGTTTCCTGGGCGTCGGGATCGGTCGGCATGTGCATGTTCATGCCGGAACGCTAGCAGATGTGACAGGAGGGTTTAATGCCGGGCGCTCGAAAAGCAGGGGAAACCGCGAGCCATGCTGCCAGTCGCCTGCCAACCGAGCCTCGGCACTGCCTGGACCTGCGCGCATCGAGGCAGCTTGGCCCGGCTTGTCGGTTTACAGCGGCCGCGTGTAGCCTTAATCCGTGAGAACCATAAGCAAGCACCCGTCCCAAGCGGTGCCGCAAGGCGAGGAAATCAAAAGCATCATGGCCAGGAAAACCGAAAGCAGCGGGCCCTCCGTCAGCGCGCAGGAAGCGCTCGAATTCCACGCCATGGGGCGGCCGGGCAAGCTGGAGATCGTCGCCACCAAGCCGATGGCCACCCAGCGCGACCTCAGCCTCGCCTATTCGCCGGGCGTCGCCGTTCCGGTGCGCGCCATCGCCGAGGACCCGAGCCGCGCCTTCGACTACACCACGCGCGGCAACATGGTCGCCGTCATCTCCAACGGCACCGCCATCTTGGGGCTCGGCAATCTCGGCGCGCTGGCCTCGAAGCCGGTGATGGAGGGCAAGGCGGTGCTGTTCAAGCGCTTCGCCGATGTCGATTCGGTCGATCTTGAGGTAGCGACCGAGGACGCCGACGAGTTCATCAACTGCGTGCGCTTCCTCGGACCTTCCTTCGGCGGCATCAACCTCGAGGACATCAAGGCGCCGGAATGCTTCATCATCGAGCAGCGCCTGCGCGAGCTGATGGACATTCCCGTCTTCCATGACGACCAGCACGGCACCGCCATCATCTCGGCCGCCGGGCTTATCAACGCGCTGGAGATCACCGGCCGCGACATGAAGACCACGAAGATGGTCTGCAACGGCGCGGGCGCTGCCGGCATCGCCTGCATCGAACTGATGAAGGCGATGGGCTTTTCGCCCGAAAACATCATCCTGTGCGACACCAAGGGCGTGGTCTTCCAGGGTCGCACCGAAGGCATGAACCAGTGGAAATCGGCGCATGCGGTCAAGACCGAGGCGCGCAGCCTCGCCGAGGCGCTTGACGGCGCCGACGTCTTCCTCGGCTTGTCAGCCAAGGGCGCGCTGACCCCCGCCATGGTGCAGTCGATGGCAAAGAACCCCATCATCTTCGCCATGGCCAATCCCGATCCGGAAATCACGCCCGAGGAAGTGGGCGAGATCCGCACCGATGCCATCATGGCGACCGGCCGCTCGGATTACCCGAACCAGGTCAACAATGTTCTCGGCTTCCCCTATATCTTCCGCGGCGCGCTGGATGTCCGGGCCACCACCATCAATGACGAGATGAAGATCGCCGCGGCACACGCATTGGCCGAACTGGCGCGCCAGGACGTGCCGGACGACGTCGCCGCCGCCTATCAGGGCAACCGGCCGAAATTCGGCCCCAACTACATCATTCCGGTGCCGTTCGATCCGCGCCTGATCTCGGCGATCCCGCTGGCGGTCGCGAAGGCGGCGATGGAGTCCGGCGTCGCCCGCAAGCCGATCCTCGACCTCGACCGCTACGCGCATGAGCTGTCGGCCCGCCGCGACCCGATCGCCTCCACGCTGCAGCGCATCTATGACCGCGTCCGCCGCCAGCCGAAGCGCATCGTCTTCGCCGAGGGCGAGGAGGAGCAGGTGATGCGCGCCGCCGTCTCCTATGTGAACCAGAAGCTCGGCACGGCGATCCTGCTCGGCCGCGACGACGTCATCAAGGAGAATGCCCGCAACGCCGGCATCGAGCTCAACAAGCAGGGGCTCGAGATCATCAACGCCAGGCTGTCGCGCCGTAACTCGATCTACACCGACTATCTCTACGAACGCATGCAGCGGAAAGGCTACCTGTTCCGCGACTGCCAGCGCCTGATCAACAACGACCGCAACCATTTCGCCGCCTGCATGGTGGCGCTGGGCGACGCCGACGGCATCGTCACCGGCGTGACGCGCAACTATTCCACCGCGCTCGACGACATCCGCCGCGTCATCGACGCCAAGCCGGGTCACCGCGTTGTCGGCGTGTCGATCGTGCTGGCAAGGGGCCGCACGGTGCTCGTTGCCGACACCGCCGTGCACGACATGCCGAATGCCGAGCAGATCGCCGACATCGCCGAGGAAGCGGCCGGCTTTGCCCGCCGCATGGGCTACGAGCCGAGGATCGCCATGCTCGCCTATTCCACCTTCGGCCACCCGCAGGGCGAGCGTTCCGAGCGCGTTCAGGAGGCCGTGCGCATCCTCGACAAGCGCCGCGTCGATTTCGAATATGACGGCGAGATGGCCGCCGACGTGGCGCTGAACCCGCGCGCCATGGCGCAGTATCCGTTCATCAGGCTCACCGGTCCCGCCAATGTGCTGATCATGCCGGCCTTCCACTCGGCATCGATCTCTACCAAGATGCTGCAGGAACTCGGCGGCTCGACCGTCATCGGCCCGCTGCTGGTCGGCTTGAACAAGCCGGTCCAGATCGTCTCGCTCAACGCCAAGGATTCCGACATCGTCAACATGGCGGCGATCGCGGCCTATACGGCGAGCAACTGACGAGCCGAAAGGCTCGCTGCAAACACTGTGGGTCAGCAACCAACAAAAAGGCCCGCGGCGATGCCGCGGGCCTTTCCGTTGGGTGTGGAGTTCGATCAGAACGAGCGCTGGAAGCGGACGATGCCGCCGACGCTGTTCTTCTTGTCGGCCTTGGTCCAATTGACGGCCGAGGTGCCATCGCCGAAGTGACCGTAGTGATCCCAGTCGACTTCGGTCGTGATCGTGAAGCCCGGAACGATCGTGTAGGCGATGTTCGCGGCCAGCGCATAGTTCTTGTCGTCGTCGGCCGACGCCTGAAGGTTGAACGCCGTCTTCGCATTGAACTTGTAGGTGCCGCCGCCCCAGACAGCCCAGTTGCCGCCCCACGGCTTGTAGAAGCCGCGACCGTGAGCATTGATGGCATTGGTCGCGTCGTTGAGGTTATCGTCGGTGCCGTAGCCGCCCATGATGAACAGCGACAGTTCCTTGGTGACGTTGACGTCCAAACGAACCTTGCCGGCCACTTCCTCGTAGGCGCTGTCATAGGCAACGACGCCGGTGATCGCGCCCCAGTCGCCCTTGTACTTCACGCCGCCGACGACATGCGGGACATAGCTGTCGATCGTGCCGAATATGCCCTTGTCGTTCGCGCCTTCTTCGAGCGAGATCACGCCCGAGAAACCGTTGCCGGCGTCGAAGTAGTAGCTGACGAGATTGGTGTCCTTGATGCCATACGGGATGGTCGTGTCCTGGATGACACTGCCGGCGTAGCCGATGAACGAGTCGTAGACCGATTCGTCCTTACCGACGCGCAGGCCGCCGAGCTGGATCCAGGCGAAGTTCAGCGTTGGCGTGCTCGTCGGGCCGCCATTCTTGAAGTTGAAACGCGTCTCGGTATAGGTCTTCAATGTGCCGAGTTCGGTTTCCTGGCCGGTCCAGGTCTTCAGCGCGAAGCGGGCGTTCTTGTTCCAGCTGTTCTGCGAGTCGCCGTCCTGGACGTCGGTGGTCTTGCGGCCGTCGAAGGAGCCGACGTCGCCGAAGCCGGCGTCATAGCGGACGTAGCCGCCGACGCGCAGGCAGGTCTCGGTGCCGGGGATGTAGAAGTAACCCGCGCCATAGACGTCGCAGATCTTGACGTATTCGGCCGGTTCCGGCTCGGCGACGGTGACCGCGTCGGCGGCGCGGGCGCCCGAAACTGCGATCAGGGCCGCAGCTGAGCCGAGAAGAAGGCTCTTGATGTTCATTTTCTTGAATCTCCAGTCAAAGGTTCAAGACAGGCTCGGCATGCCATCCGGCTTTTTTGCCACCCCGTCCCCATCGTTGAAAAAGCCGCGCACCAGCGCCGCTTCTTCGCCATCGACATGGCCCAACCGTCCGTGGTTCACAACAGAGATTGTGTCTGAAAAGCGTCTTTTGGACTCTTAAAGAAGTCTTGTTGCGTAAATATCACGTCACATATTTGAAAGAACGGCACATATTGCACAATATATACGTTAGAGACAAAAGTGTTGACTTACAAATGTGCCATATGTGCCAATTATTACGATCTTATGACGAATTCTTATCCGGCTAATGGCGCCGTGGACGGTAAGCTAAACGCGGGCTCGCGTCGGGAAATCAGGACAAGCTGCGCGCGACGCGAACCACGTCCTCGACCATATCGTTGCGCAGCATCTCGATGGGGATACGATCATCCAACTCGGGGCAGGGCCGAATGAGCCAGAACCAGGCCAGCCTCGGACTGGTGATCGCCGCCAGCACGTCGCCTATGCCCGGAGCCGGCCTGCCGTCGACGAACTGCGCCAGCGGAAAGACGTGTTTGCGGCCGCCCTTGCGCAGCGCGACGACCTCGCCCCGCCTTTGCCAGCGATGCAGGGTCGAGCGGGGGATGCGGAATTTCTCTTCGAGATAGGTCGAGCCCGCAACCTCGCCGGCCCAGTCTTCGATGAGCATCGACTGGAGCTCCGAGGCTCGCTCGGCCAAGGGCTGCGAAGCAGGTTTGGCGAGCCCGACTCCAGGGCGTTCGTCCACGCTGCCGGCGCCTGCCTGGCCGGCGCGCACGATCTTTTCCGCCGCCGCGCGGAAAAATTCCGACGTCAGTTCGGTCCAGCCGCCTTTGAAGGAAGCGATCGCAAGCCGCTGCACCTGCGGCAGGAAGGGAAGGGCGGCGGCAACGCTGCCGGCAATCGCGCTGGCGGAACCCAGGGCTTCCGCATCCAGCAGCACGCCATGCTGCATCAAAGCCTGCTGGACCGCCTCGGCCACCAGCCCGGCCAAGGCCTCTTGCGAAATTCCCTCAGGCGGATTCTGAAATCTGGTCATGCATCTGTCTTGCGCGCCGCGCTCCTCCCAAGCTGCGGCTCGTCTTTGAACGGCTACAACGGAAAGCGGCAATCGCAACGGCAACAGACGCAGCGACCGTAAAGGTTGCTGTCCTGCATGTGGCACCCCAACTGCTGCGGACATCCCGAAATGTCAGTCACGAAACGCCCACTATGCCTGTAGGAGCGATCTATGACAGCGGCGCGACAGACGGCCTCATTTGGCGTCCGGTCGCGGTGACCCAGCGGAACTAAAGCAACCCCGCCAGTTGGGCCGCGCTGCGCAAATTCTGCCGCGGCCGCGGCCCGATCTGCTGGATCACCAGCCCGGCCGCCAGCGAGCCGAGGTTGCCGCAATCCTTCAGGCTGCGTCCAGCAGTGTAGCCATAAAGGAAGCCGGCGGCGTAGAGGTCGCCGGCGCCGGTGGTGTCGACCAGTTCGCGGATCGTCGTCGCCTCGATGGTGACGGTCTCGTCGCCACGCACGATCACCGAGCCCTTCTCCGAGCGGGTGACGGCTGCGATCTTGCAATCCTTGCGGATCGCCGCCAGCGCGTCCTCGAAAGACGAGGTCTGGTAGAGCGATTTGATCTCGTGGCTGTTGGCGAAGACGATGTCGACGGTGCCCGAGCGCATCAGGTCGAGGAACTCGTCGCGGTAGCGGTCGACGCAGAACGAGTCCGACAGCGTCATCGACACTTCGCGTCCGGCTTCATGCGCCAGTTTCGCCGTCTGCCGGATCGCTTCCTTGGCGCGCGGCGGATCCCACAGATAGCCCTCGAAATAGGTGACCTTGGCGCCGGAGGCCTTGTCGGCCTCGACATCCTCGGGACCGAGCTCGACGCAGGCGCCGAGATAGGTGTTCATCGAGCGCTCGCCGTCCGGCGTGACGAAGATCATCGACCGCGCCGTCGGCGGCTGGCCCTGGAGTGGCTTGGTGTCGAAGGCGACGCCCTGGGCCTGGATGTCGTGGGTGTAGATTTCGCCGAGCGGGTCGCTCGAGACCTTGCCGAAGAAGGCGGCGCGGCCGCCGAAGCTGGCGATGCCGGCCGCCGTGTTGCCGGCGCTGCCGCCGGAGGCCTCGATCGCCGGGCCCATGCGGCTGTAGAGCAGCTCGGCGCGCCTGGTGTCGATCAGGTTCATCGCTCCCTTGATGATGCCGTTGGTCTCGAGGAAGGCGTCGTCGCACTGGGCGATGATGTCGACAATGGCATTGCCGATGCAAAGCACGTCATATTCCGGCATCAATGTCTCCGCCAACGAGCCACCGGCTTTCTGCCATGCCGGCCGGGCGCGGGTCTAGCGGCTCACGGCCGCTTTGCCTACCCCGAAAATCGGCGCCGGCTTGCGTCGCGCCGATCGTGGCCGGGAATGTTCGCCGGCTGCGGCAGTGTTCGTGTCCAACTGGCCCACAACAGTCGCGCTGCTGACGGTTATGGTTTCACCGTCATCGAAACGTTTCTGCCGCGCCGTGGGCTAGGACCGGTGCGTTTCCCGCAACAGGCTGAAGGCACGAACCAACGAATGTCCGAAAAGACCGGGATGACGAGCGAACTGGCGCTGCTTGGCCTGCTGGCGGTGTTGTGGGGCGCCTCCTACACCTTCATCAAGATCGGCGTCGAGACGATCCCGCCGGTGACCTTTATCGCCGCACGCACGCTTGTCGCCGGCGGCATCCTGCTTGGCCTCATCCGCTGGCGCGGCCTTGCCATGCCGCGGGATGTGGCCACCTGGCGCCGCTTCATGTTCCAGGCCTGCCTGAACAGTGTCATCCCGTTCACGCTGATCGCCGCCGCCGAACGTTCGATCGACGCCGGCCTTGCCACCATCCTCAACGCGACGTCGCCGATCTTCACCTTCCTGCTGACGGCGCTGATCACCCGCCACGAGCCGGTGACGATGCGCAAGCTGGCCGGCGTCGGCGCCGGCATTGCCGGCATCTGCCTCATCGTCGGCACCGAGGCTCTTGGCGGCATAGGCCATCAGCTCTGGGCGCAGCTCGCGGTCGTCGCCGCCACCATCTGCTACGCCGGCGCCGCCATCTTTGGCCGAAACTTCAGAGGCCTGGACCCCATGGTTCCGGCCGCCGGCTCGATGATCTGCGGCGCCGCGATCCTGATACCGTTGAGCCTCGTCTTCGACCGGCCCTGGACATTGACGCCGTCGATGGCGTCGATCCTGGCCCTGTTCGGGCTTTCGGTGTTCTCGACGGCGCTCGCCTTCTCGATCTTCTTCCGGCTCATCCACACGCTGGGCTCGGTCGGCACCACCTCACAGGCCTATCTGCGCGTGCCGATCGGCATCGGCATCGGCGCCGCCTTCCTGGGCGAGAGCCTGGGGCCGACCGCCTGGCTGGGCATGGCCTTCGTCGTGGCCGGCGTCGCGGCCATGACGATTCCTGCGAGGCAGGCCAGGCTTGCGCGGTAGTTGCACCGGGGGGCGACCCTGCCTATGTCGGAAGCGTCTTTCTCGATGAGGGGTTGAAGACGCCGTGATTCTTGACGCAGCCCGCGCCGCCGCCAGCCAGCTGTTCTCGCCCGAATTCCGCTCCGTCTTCGTAAAGACGCTCGGGCTCACCGTGTTGGCGCTGGTTGCTCTATGGTTCGGCATCGAGAGCCTGCTCGAATGGCTGGCCTGGCCGTGGCTGCAGACGCTTGTTCCGGGACTACCCTCCTGGGCCGGATGGTTGGGCGGCATTATTGCCGGCATCATTTTGGCCGTTGGGATGGCGCTGCTTATCGCGCCGGTGACGGCGATCATCGCCGGCTTGTTCCTCGACGACGTCGCCGAGGTGGTCGAGCGCACCGACTATCCTGACGATCCGCCCGGCCGCGCCGTGCCGGCGCTGCATTCTCTGGTGCTGGCGACAAAGTTCTTCGGCGTCGTCATCCTCGGCAACATCGTCGCCCTGCTTCTGCTCCTGGTGCCGGGCATCAACATCGCCGCCTTCTTCATCGTCAACGGCTACCTGCTTGGGCGCGAGTTCTTCGAATTCGCCGCCATGCGATTCCGTCCCGAGGCTGGAGCCAAGGCGCTTCGCCGCAAATATGCTGGCACGGTGTTCCTGGCCGGGCTGGTCATCGCTGCCTTCCTTGCGGTGCCGCTGCTCAACCTTCTGACGCCGCTTTTCGCCGCCGCCATGATGGTGCATCTGCACAAGGCGGTGTCCGCGCGCGAAGCGGCGCGGCCTTAAGCATCATTCGCTGGTGTCGCGGAAGAGCGCCTGCAGCTTGCCGAACGGCATCGCCGCGCGTGTGAAGCCGAAGGTGCCGTCCTGCTGGATCTCGCGCGCCGCGGTTTCCAGCATGCCATAGGCGAAATTCGTCAGCCACGGCCCGAGCGAGATGCGTTTGACGCCGGCATTGGCAAGGTCGGCGACGGTGAAGCCCGGCCGCGCCATGATGTTGACGGGCTTGCTCACCGCCGAGCAGACCGTCCGCACGGTTCCCACATCGCTCAGGCCCGGTGCATAGAGCACGTCCGCGCCGGCCTTCTCGAAGGCCTGCAGCCGCTTGATCGTGTCGTCGAGATCGGTCTTGCCCCAGAGGAAATTCTCGGCCCGCGCGGTGAAGACGAAATCGCGCTTGAGCGCGCGAGCCGCCTCGACGGCCGCGGCGACGCGCTCGACCGCATGCGAGAACTCGTAGATCGGATTATCGGCGTCGCCGGTATGGTCCTCTATCGAGCAGCCGGCAAGGCCGGCGGCCTCGGCCGCGAAGATGGTTTCGGCCGCCTGCTCGGGGCTGTCGCCCTTGCCGCGCTCGAGATCGGCCGAAACCGGCAGGTCGGTCGCCGCCGTCACCTCGCGGCAATGGTGGATCATTGCCTCGAAGGTCACGGCGCCGTCAGGCAGGCCGCGCGAGAAGGCGAAGCCGGCGCTGGTCGTGGCCAACGCCTTGAAGCCGAAGGATGAAAGAAGCTTGGTCGTGCCGATATCCCAGGGATTGGGCATGACGAAGGTGGAAGTGTGCAGATCGCGAAAAATCTTGCCCTTGTCCATGGCGGGTCCTCAATCATGATCGGGGTTGTGGGCGGAATCTACCGCGCGGGCCGGGGCCGGGCAAATGAATGCGTTTGGTTCAGAAGCGTTTCTCGTTTTCTGCTGACAATTTCTCGAAGGCGTCGGAATTCTTGACGTAGCGCGACTTGGCCTTGTCCCAATGGTAGGTGACGGAAATGTCATGAGAGGTGGCCTTTGGCGGCGCCTCGCCGCAGCTTTCCTCGCTCGGCACCGTCGCGTCCGTCACCGTGACCTTGATGGGCGCATAAGGCTTTTGGCCGCCAAGGCTCCGGAAGGCCAGGTTTTGCGTGCGCCGGTAGGCGCAGTAGTTTTCGTCGAACGTATAGATCTCGTCGATCAGCTGAAAGCGGTCGTTGCGGACCATGATCAGCATCGTGCCGGCATAACCCTGGTTCGAGTTGAAATGCGTGCTCATGGTGACGATGGCATCGTCGCCGGCGGCGATCGAAACCTTGCCGGGTTCGCGAAAGGAAGTGCTCCTGTCGACGGCGACATTCATCGCGTCGAGCAGCCTCGGCTTGCCAGTCAGGTCGTAGAGAGCCAGAACGGCATAACTCTCGGCGCTGTCGGAGCCGAAGCCGAGATCGTAGAGCATCGCCAACCGGTCCTTGCCGGCGGCCCTGATGGCGAGCACTTCGGCATTGGACAGGCTGGTGGTCGCAGGCGGCGAGCCGCCATCGTCGCCAGCGGAGATATGGCGCATCTCGATCGGCACGGTGCCGTCGTAGAAGCCGTTCTTGCCGGGGCTCAGATCGGGAATGACCATCCTGGCGAGGTCAAGATAGGTAACGTCCTGATGGCCGGGAACGGTATTGTTCAGCTCGGGAAAGCTGGTGGCGTCCGCGAGTGCCGTCGCGCACAGCCACGGCAGCAGCCAGGCAAGGCCAATTCGAAACAGGCTGGAAATCATGGCGAGCCCCCTCTCGGGGACGCACGCTAAAGCATGTCTCCCGAAACTGGGAACCGGTTTCGGGACAAAGACATGCTTAAAATCAAAAAGCTAAAGCGCATGGAGCGAATCTGAAAGATCGCAGCGCGCTTTGGCACGGACCTTGGAGGCGCACGGCAGGGCCGAAAATGAGATCAGTGGATCGGCACCAGCCCGGCGAGCTCGCGCATGTCGTCGAACAGGATGCCGCCGGCCGCGGCCAGGCCATCGCGATCAGAAAAAGGATCGGCGTGGTAGGAGAACACGCGCATGCCGGCAGCTATGCCTGCCTCGGTGCCGGCGACGCTGTCCTCGATCACGATGCAGTCGGTCGGCGCGAAGCTCATCGTCGCGGCCGCGTGGAGGAAGAGGTCGGGGAACGGCTTGCCGCGCCCAACCATGGTGGACGAGAACATGGCGTGCTCGAACAGCGGCAACAGCCCGGTCTGCCCGAGCGTGATGTGCATCTTCGAGATCCGCGCCGAGGAGGCGACGCAGTAGGCGATGCCGGCGGCTCGCACCTTCTCGATGAAATCGCGCACGTAAGGGATTGCCTCGACGCCATGCGCGAACAGGTCCGGCAGCCCGGCGTTCCAGCGATCGACGAAGTCGGACCCGAGCCGGACGTCGGTCGCTGCTTCGATCTCCTTCTGCACCGAGGCCATGCTGCGGCCGGAGAAGTTCTTGCGGCAATATTCGAATGTGGTTCGGAAACCGGCAGCTGTCAGCCAATCGGCCAGACGCCGGTTGGCAAGGTTCTCGGTATCGACCAGAACCCCGTCGCAGTCGAAGATGACCAACTTCGGTGCTGACATCAGGCCGTGCCGGTCGACCCGAACCCGCCGGAGCCGCGCGCCGTGCCGCCGGCGAGCGCCCGTTCCTCGCTGGCTACCTGCGTCACCGGGGCAAAGACGATTTGCGCGATGCGCATGCCGCGCGTCACCGCGAAATCCTCGTCGCCGAGATTGACGAGCAGCACCTTCACCTCGCCGCGATAATCGCTGTCGATGGTGCCGGGCGTGTTGAGGACGGTCAGCCCATGCCTGAAGGCGAGGCCGGAACGCGGCCGGACCTGGCCTTCCATGCCTTCCGGAATTTCAAGGACCAGCCCTGTCGGCACCAGCAAGCGCTTTCCCGGCAGGATGAGCAGCGGCCGGTCTTCCGGCACCGCGGCGCGCAGGTCCATGCCGGCGGCGCCCGCGCTTTCATAGGCAGGCAATGGCAAGCCCTCGCCGTGCGGAAGCCTGACGAAACCGACGGTGGGGCCGATGACGGAGGAAGGATAGACAGCTGTGCGCATGAGCCCATTCCTATCGGCGCGAGTGCCGATTCAGTCAACCCGGCAGCAGAGCTATCAACGCCTTTCTTTCAAGGCGGTTCCGCGTCAGCGCAGCTCCACCGGAACCACGGTCGTCTCCTTGATCTCCTCCATCACGAAGGAAGCCGAGACGTCCGACAGCGGCACCTTGGCGATCAGCCGCTGGTAGAGCCGGTCATAGGCTTTGACGTCGGCGACGCGGGCCCTCAGCACATAGTCGAGGTCGCCCGACATGCGGTAGACGCCGGTAATCTCGGCAAAGCCGGTCACCGCCGCGCGGAATTTCTGCAGCCAGTCCGGGTCGTGGTTCGACGTGCGGATCAGGATGAACACCGAGAGGCCGAGCCCGAGCTTGTCGGCATCGACCAGCGCCACGCGCCCGGTGATGACGCCGTCCCCCTCCAGCCGCTTGACGCGCCGCCAGCAGGCGTTGCGCGACAGCGCCACGCGCTCTGACAACTGGTCGACGGAGAGCGTGCCGTCACGCTGGAGCTCGGCCAGCAATCTTCGATCAATTTCGTCGATGTCGAACGTCATTCTTGGGATGAATGTCCCAAAAGATAGCCGACTGCAAGGACAAATTGGGATCGATGAACCATCGACGCGTGGCAGGATACTCAACATCGGGGCTCATCCCGGCAGGAGGGATCACCATGACGACACGGTTTTCGGCGCTCTTCACGTCTCATCCGGCCAAGGTCGGCGAGACCTATTTCGGCCATATGGCCTTTGCCGCCTGGTTCTGTTCCCGTCTGTCGATGGCTGCGGGCGCCGCCCTTGTTCACGCTTTCTTGCCGTTTCTGTTCGAAACTACGGCCAGCCGAATCGTTCGCGAGCTTTATGAGCGCACGCACAATCGAGGCTCACATGCGGTCAACGAGCCTAAGGCTCTGATGGATCGCGCCTGATAGATGGTGGAATGCGATGTGCCGGTGGGCGGCCTATCTTGGTGAAGCGGTCTTCCTCGAAGACATCATCACCGCGCCCTGCCACTCGCTGATCGCCCAGAGCCACTGCGCCCAGGAGGCGAAGTCGCCCACCAATGGCGACGGTTTTGGCCTTGCCTGGTATGGCGACCGGCCCGAGCCCGGCCTCTATCGCGACATCCTGCCGGCCTGGTCCGATCCCAATCTGAAAAGCCTCTGCCGGCAGATCAAGTCCGGCCTGTTCCTCGCCCATGTACGCGCCTCGACGGGCGGCGCCACCAGCCGGATGAACTGCCATCCCTTCATCTCCGGCCGCTGGTCGTTCATGCACAATGGCCAGATCGGCGGCTTCGAGAAGATCCGCCGCGCGCTTGAGAATTCGCTCTGCGACGAAGTCTTCGACCAGCGCGAGGGCACCACCGATTCCGAGCTCTTGTTCCTCCTGATGATCGACGAGGGCCTGTCGGCCGACCCGCAGGGCGCGGTGTCGCACGCCACCAGCCGCGTCATCGAGGCTTCGCGCCGCGCCGGTATCGAGCCCTCGCTCAAGCTGACCGCCGCCTTCTCGGACGGCCAGGCGCTCCATGCCGTGCGCTACGCCACCGATGACCATGCACCGACGCTCTACACCTCCATCTACCGCAATGGCGGCCGCTGCGTGGTGTCCGAGCCGTTCGACCGCGACGGTGGCGAGTGGCAGGCAATTCCGCCGGCGAGCTTCGTCACCATGACCGGCGGTGGCATGGCGATCCGTCCCTTTGCACCGGCTGTGGCGAAACTGGCACTCGCCATCTAAGCACGAAGCGGATCTGAAAGATCTGACGCGCTTTGGGTCGCGGGACAGAAGGGCGCGGCAGAGCGCTGACCTCACAGACCTCGGTAGCGCAATTTCGATCAAGCGCCACCCGGACTTGAATGCTGAACTTGGCTTGAAGACGCGCACCGATCCGCCATTTCATGCTTGGCGCGGCCAAGCCGGAGCATTCACGATGGATATCGCCTTCGCCTCGACCACCGAACTCGCCGCTTCGATCGCCACGCGAAAAATCTCGGCGGTCGAGGCGCTCGATGCGCACCTCGCCCGGATTGATAGACACAACGAAGCGATCAATGCCGTCGTCATCCTCGATCAGGAGGGCGCGCGCAAGCGCGCCAGGCAGGCCGATGCGGCGCTGGCGCGTGGCGACACGCCCGGCCCGCTGTATGGCGTGCCCTTCACCTTGAAGGATGCGCACGAGACGGCAGGCATCAGGACCACGGCCGGCTTCCCGCCCTTTGCCGATTATGTGCCGAGGAGCGACAGCCCCGTCGTCGCCCGGCTGAGAGCGGCCGGCGCTGTACTGGTCGGCAAGACCAATGTCGCCACCATGCTGGGCGACTGGCAGTCCGACAATCCATTGTTCGGCCGCACCGGCAATCCCTGGGATCCGTCGCGCACCGCGGGCGGTTCCAGCGGCGGCGCCGCGGCCGCGGTTGCGACAGGCATGACGCCGTTCGAAATCGGCACCGACATGCAGGACTCGATCCGCCTGCCGGCCGCCTTCTGCGGCGTCTACGGCCTGAAGCCGACCGAGCATCGCGTCTCGCTGGCCGGCGCCTTCCCCGATCCGGGCGGCAATCCGCGCAGTGTCCGCTTGATATCCTGTGTCGGGCCGATTGCCCGTGATCTGGAGGACCTGGCGCTGATCCACCAAATCATTGCCGGGCCAGACGGAGCCGACACCGATCTGGCATCGATGCCGGTTGATCCGATGCCGAAGCTCGGGCTGAAATCGCTGCGCATTGCCTTCGTCAGTGCCTTCCCCGGTTTTCCGGTGGCCGCCGAGATCAGCGCCACGGTCGAAAGATTGGCTGCCGGGATCGCTGCCGCCGGCGCGCGCGTCGAGGAAGCAAGGCTGCCGAAGCTCGATCTGCATGACGATCTCGCAGAGGGCGGCAAGCTGATCGGCATGATGCTGGAGGCGGCGCAGCCGGAACCGCCGAAGCAGCCGACGCCGGTGTCGGGCTGGTTCTCGGCGCTCGCCCGCCGCGACCGGTCGATCCTCGCCTGGGAGAGCTTCTTCGAAAGCTGCGACGCCTTGCTTTGCCCGGTTGCGATGACCACGGCCTTTGCGCATTGCAAGCCGGGCAGCCCGTTGAAGGTCAACGGCAAGGACGAGAGCTATTGGATGCTGCCGGCCTGTGGCGCGGTCTTCAACTATTCCGGCCATCCGGCGCTGGCATTCCCTTGCGGGCAGGACAGCAACGGCTTGCCAATCGGCCTGCTATTGGTCGGGCGGCATTGGTCAGAGGCGCGGCTGCTCGGCATCGCGGCAGCGATCGCGCCGCTCGCCGGCGGCTTTCGCCGCCCGCCGGGTTATTGAGGGAAACGCGACAGCGTGTAAGGCGCGAGCAACGCATCGCGCTCGCCGTCGAGGATTTCGTTGGCGGCAAACAACCCCACGGCGGGCGCCAGCGTGATGCCGGAATGCGTGACGGCGATGTAGAGGCCGCCGACGCCGTCGGCGCGGCCGATGATCGGAAACCCGTCGATCGGGGTGGGCCTGTAGCCGACTGTGTGGAAATCGTACTCCAGCCCATCGGCGCCGCGCAGCATCGCCCGCATCGCTGTAAGCAGCTCGCGCGCGGCGGCCTCGGGATCATCGCCTGGATCGCCGCCGCCGAAATCCGAACCGGCGATGATGCGGCCTTCCGCAGTCTGGCGCATATGCAGCGTCTCGGCCAGCACCAGCCCGTTGAGCAGCTTCGTGTGCGGGCGCGAGTGCACGATCAGGCCGGGCGGTGTCTCGATCGGCAGTTTTACGCCGGCCGTTGCGGCGATCGCCGGAGCGCCGGCGCCGGCAGCGATCACCACCTCGTCCGCGCCGATGGTTTCGCCCGAAACGACGACGCCGGTGACTTTGCCGCCCGACGGCGCCAGCGCGCTGACAGTCCCCGGGACGATCCGCGCGCCGCGCCGCTCGGCATCCGCCAGCAGCGCCTTGGTGGCCGCCACCGGCTCGACCACGCCTTCCTCGGCAACGTAGAGGGCAAAGTCCGGAAGCTCCGCCAGATTGGGCTCGATCCGCGCCGCCCGGTCCCGATCGACGCGCTCGATGCCATAGCCCCAGGATGAGTGTTCGGCCGCATAGGCTTCAAGCCTGTCCGCCGGCAGGTCGAAGCACAGGCCGCCGCACCAGGCAAGCGGCAATCCCGGCAGGTCCTTCGCCAGGCGTTTCCATTCGGCCATGGCGCGGATGCGCAACCGGAAATAGGATTCCGGATTGCCCCAGCTGGCATTGATCCAGGCGAAGGAATTCGGCGTCGCGACACCACCGGCGCCACTTGTTGAAACGACCGTCACCCGCGCGCCGGCCTTCGTCAGATACCAGGCGATCGAAGCGCCGATGATGCCGGCGCCGATGACGATGACGTGTTTTGCGCTGCTCATGCTGGACCTTTGAGGGAGATTTCCCTCGTCATGCCATCGCGCCGGCTCGGCCTCAAGCGGGAAGATTTCTACGCGCCGCGAACTGCTGTCTTAGGCGTGTCCGAAAGCAGGTCTTTCAGTTCTTCGCATCGCCGCATGAGACGAGTTGAATCTACTTTCGTTGCGACCGCCATAACGCTGCCGAGCTCCAGCTCCGCACCGATCCGATCGCCGAGTTGAATGAGGAGCGCGGCCAGCGACAGCCTCGCGTCGGCGACATTGATCGGCGAGCCGATTTCGGTCCAGCACGAACATGCAAGCTGCAGCTCCCGCGCGGCCTCGGCCAAGCGATTCTCGCGCATGAAAAGCTCTGCCTTGGCCTGCGCGGTCAGTGCCCGGATGGAAGCCATCGGCCAGCGCAGCGGCTCCTTCTCCAGTTCGGCAATGACTTCTCTCGCGCGCTCCAGCCGATCGGTATGTGCCGCCACTTTGGCAAGTGTGGCAAGTACGAGACCGCGCCGCTGCAGCGTCGGCCAGCCATTGCCGACCAGGGATCGCTCAAGCGCACTGAAAGCGGCCTCCGCCTGCCCCTGTTCGAGCTGCAGCAGGGCGAGGCCGGGCTGCGGATCCCATCCTGCTGCGTGCGACGCGCGGTAGGCTGTTTCTGCTTCGGCGAAATTTCCGGCAGCAAGATGGATGTCGCCCAGAACCCGCAAGGCATCGCCCGTCGCCCAGGGCGCATCGAGAGCCAGCTGGTCGAGAGCGGCGCGCACCAGTGCCTCCGCTTCTTTAAGCGTGCCGTGGATGCCGAGCACCTCGGCCCGATGCAGCCGGCACGATCCCGACAGGTTCTCCAGCCCGTGTCCCTTGCACCAGGTTTCGTAACCGGAGGTCCATTGGTTGGCCCTCGCCCAGTCGCCGAAGTTCCTGCAGGACCAAAGGATGTTGCAATAGAGGATGCCGCCGACAACCGGGTCTATGTCGCTTGAAAGGCCGAGCGCGGCGGCGAAATCCTGGTCCTCCTGGCCGGATTTGGTTTCCCCGAGGCAAAGTTTGAAGAAGCCGCGATAGATCAGGCCGAGCGATTCCACGACCGGGTCTTCGAGATGTTTGCCGACTTTGAAGGCCTGCTCGGCAAATGCAAGCGCCTGCTCGGGTTCAGCTTCCGCGCCCATAAGACGCGCTCCCATCCAGCACCACAGGCCGTGTTCCCGGCTGTCGGTGGCGCTGTCGATCAGCTGCGCGGCGCGCTTATGCCAGCCCTTGGCGACGGCGAGCTCGCCCCTCTCCAGATGGATCCGGGCAAGCGTGACTGCCGGGGACGCCGCGCGCAGGCGCTCGCCGGACACGCCATATTCCGTTACCGCGCGGGTCAGGAATGGAATGGCTTCAGTCGGTTGCCCCATGCATTCCAGCGCCAGCGACCATTCCTCGAGATCGGCCGTCAGCAACTCGCCGGCGGCGTCCGCTTCGGTGAAAGCGGCCGCGGCATCTTGCCATTTCCTCGCCGCAAGCGCCGCGCGAGCGGACAGGATTGCTGAGCCGGGGCTCGACGGCTTGCTCCCCGCTGCGACCGGAGCTGATTTGGTTTCCAAGACGGCTGGTTGATCGAGGCAAATGCGGTAGCCGAAACGCGGCAGGTTGCGCAGCGCCGTCTCCATGCCGCCCTGCCGAAGAATGCCGCGAGCCAGGCTCGCCACGCGCTGCAAGGAAGCTTCGGTAACCGTTACGCCGGGCCACAGCGTTTCAAGCAATTCGTCCTTGCTCATGGCCCGGTCCTGGTGCCGCAGCAGAATGGCGAGGAACTCGAAGACCAGGGGCTGCACCTCGATCTCCTTTCCGGCGAGACGAAGGGCGCGCGAGCCCTCGTTCAGCTCGAAGTCGCCGAAGCAGTGAATTCCCATCGGCAGCTACCCCCCGTAACGGCAATAGGCAAAGGATCAGAAGAAGATAAGGCCGGCATAAGGACTGTTGGCCGCCTCTTCCGTAATTCTCCGTCTGCCCGGCGAGCCAGGCTGCAGTTTAGCTCAGCGGCGCCGGGGATGTCACCGGCACCGACCTGGTCGCGCGTCCGGGGACATTTGAACCTCAGATCAAGGAGATTGCGAAATGCAGAAATACATCATCGAACGGGAAATCCCCAAGGTCGGCACCTTCGAGCGCGAGCAGCTTCGCGACGCCTCCAAGGCCTCGAACGCCGTCCTCGCCGAGCTCGGCCCGGACATCCAGTGGGTGGAATCCTTCGTGGCGGACGACAAGACCTTCTGCGTCTACCTCGCCAAGGACGAGGCGATCATCCAACGCCACGCCAAGATGAGCGGCTTCCCGGCAACCAAGATCACGCAGGTGAAGCGCCTGTTCGATCCGACGACGGCCTCTGCCACCGCCTGATGGGAGATGGATCGTGAAGCGCTTCGCAGGCGAGCTGCGCGTGCGATCGATCCTGATCTTCTGTCGGCCAAACCGCGTGGGAGGGCCAATGCTGGCCCTCCCAATTTCATCATTCGAACAGAGGGAGATGCAACCATGACTACCCTTGGACAGGAGCTCACGACCAACCGCTCCGCGCTGGGGCGCTTCTTCACCGCGGTCGTCGAAATCAGCCATTCCGGCGGAGATCTGCTTGCGCGCATCGTCCGGATCCGCAGGGACCGGACCACGCTGGACGACTTGCCGGACTATCTGCTGCGCGACATCGGCATCGAGCGGGCGCAGATATGGTCGATCACGCGGTTCGGCCGCAAGGAGGACGGTGGTGCGTGAATTGGGGGACGGGAGATCTTCGCCATTGGCATGTTCCACGGTTCCAGGGCGCGCCCGCTTTAGCCGGGATGTCAAGCCGTCACCCCGATTAACGACGGCGCTGATGACACGCGTCGCCACGCTGTTCGCCATGTGCCGCGATGAGTTCCCGCTGCATTTGCTGCAACCTTTAGCCAGCACAAACCCAAGGGCTTGACATTAATACGTACGTACGTATTATATCGCCATGGCTAGACAATCACTCCGCGAAAATCTCCTCGACGCTGGCTTCCAGACGATATGGAATTCAGGCTACTCGGCGGCCGGCGTGCGCGACATCGTCGCCGCGGCCGGTGCCCGGCCGGGCTCCTTCACCAACCACTTTGCCTCAAAGGAAGAGTTTGCCGGCGAGGTGGTGGAGCGCTACTTCGCCTATGTCAGCGGCCTGGTCGAGAATGCCTTGGCGCGTGACGGTACGCCGCCCGTCGGCAGGCTGCGCCGCTATCTCGATATCATCACCTCGAAGCTCGAGGCGCATGACTGGGCGCGTGGCTGCATGATCGGCAATCTCAGCCTGGAAACAGCTGTGCACAGCGAGCCGCTGCGGCTCAGGCTGGTCGCCATCTTCGAGCGCTGGCGCCAACCCTTCGCGGCCTGCATCGCCGAGGGCCAGGCGGCGGGCGAGATCACCAAGGCTTTCGATGCCGAGGACCTCGCCGATTTCCTTTTGTCGTCCTGGCAGGGCGCCATGCTGCGCATGAAGGTCGAGCGCAGCCCCGAACCGCTCGATCGGTTCAAGAAAATCATCTTCAGCACCGTGTTTGGGAAGGAAACAGTACGATGATTTCGAAAACCGACGGACAGCAAACCGGCGCGGACGTGTTGCGGCGTTCACGAATGGCCGTGCTAGATTCCACCATGTCCTATCTGGAAGCCGGCGGCGCCGGCCCCACCATCCTGTTCCTGCACGGCAATCCGACCTCCTCCTACATCTGGCGCAACATCATCCCGCACGTCGCGCCGTTCGGCCGCTGCATCGCGCCGGATCTGATCGGCTACGGCCAGTCGGGCAAGCCCGATATCGACTATCGTTTCTTCGATCAGGTCCGCTATCTCGACGCCTTCATCGGGGCGCTCGATCTCAAGGACCTGGTGATCGTCGCCCAGGATTGGGGCACCGCGCTGGCGTTCCATTTTGCGGCACGCCGGCCGCGGCGTATTCTCGGCCTGGCCTTCATGGAATTCATCCGGCCTTTCGAGCGCTGGGAGGACTTCCACCAGCGTCCACAGGCGCGCGAGCTCTTCAAGGCGCTGCGCACGCCGGGCGCCGGCGAAAAGCTGGTCCTGGAGGACAATGTCTTCGTCGAAAAAATCCTGCCGGCATCCGTCCTGCGGCCGATGAGCGAAGACGAGATGGCTGTCTACAGGGCGCCATTCCCGACGCCGCAATCGCGCAGGCCGGCACTGCGCCTGCCGCGCGAACTGCCGATCGAAGGCCAGCCGGCCGACGTCGCCGCGATCAGCGAACACGACCACCGCGCGCTGCGGCTTTCCTCTTATCCAAAACTGCTGTTCGCGGGTGATCCCGGCGCGCTGATTTCGCCGCAGGCGGCTGAGCAGTTCGGCGCCGGGCTGAAGAACTGCCGGTTCATCAACCTGGGGCCAGGCGCCCATTATCTGCAGGAAGACCACCCCGACGCGATCGGCAAGGCGATTGCCGGCTGGCTGCCGGAGATCGCGCGCGCGGAAAGCCTGGCCGAGCCAGGCGGAACCGGAGGCGCGCGCACAAGGCATTTGCCGCCCATGTCGACAGGCCGGCGCGGCGCTGGTAGAAGCGCCGCCTGTCACATGGAACACCTTAAAAGATATGCCCGAAACCATCCCTGAAGAGGTATCGCGCCGCCGCACCTTCGCGATCATCGCGCACCCCGACGCCGGCAAGACCACGCTCACCGAAAAGCTGCTTCTGTTCGGCGGCGCCATCCAGCTTGCCGGCGAGGTCAAGGCCAAGAAGGACCGCATCCAGACCCGGTCGGACTGGATGAAGATCGAGCGCGAGCGCGGCATCTCGGTCGTCACCTCGGTGATGACCTTCGAATATGACGACAACGTCTTCAACCTCTTGGACACGCCCGGCCACGAGGATTTCGCCGACGACACCTACCGCACGCTGTCGGCGGTGGACTCGGCCGTCATGGTCATCGACGCCGCCAAGGGCATCGAGCCGCGCACGCTGAAGCTGTTCGAGGTCTGCCGGCTGCGCGACATCCCGATCATCACCTTCGTCAACAAGATGGACCGCGAGAGCCGCGATCCGTTCGAGATCCTCGACGAGATCGAGCAGAAGCTGGCGCTGGACACGGCACCCGTCACTTGGCCGATCGGCCGCGGCAAGACTTTCTCCGGCACCTATCACCTGGCGCAGAACGCCGTGCGCCGGAGCGACGACGAGAAGGAGCGCACGCCGGTCCATGGTCCGGATTCCAACCGCGTCGCCGGGCTTTTGCCGGAAAACGAGCGCAACGACTTCATCGAGGAACTGGAGCTCGCGCGCGAGGCTTGCCGGCCGCTCGACGTCGACGCCTTCCGCGAGGGTCACCTGACGCCGGTCTATTTCGGCTCGGCGCTGCGCAATTACGGCGTGCGCGACCTGATCGAGGCGCTCGGCGCCTTTGGGCCGCCGCCGCGCGCGCAGGAAGCCGATGAGCGGACGGTCGAGGCGACCGAGGAGAAGATGACCTCCTTCGTCTTCAAGATCCAGGCCAATATGGACCCGAACCACCGCGACCGCATCGCCTTCGTGCGCGTCTGCTCGGGAAAGCTGGAGCGCGGCATGAAGGCCAAGCTGGTGCGCACCGGCAAGCCGATGAGCCTGTCGGCGCCGCAATTCTTCTTTGCCCGCACCCGCGTCACCGCAGACGAGGCCTTCGCCGGCGACGTCGTCGGCATCCCCAACCACGGCACGCTGCGCATCGGCGACACATTGACCGAGGGCGAGGAGATCCTGTTCCGCGGCGTGCCGAACTTCGCGCCGGAAATCCTGCGCCGTGTCCGCCTTGGCGATGCGATGAAGGCCAAGAAGCTGAAAGAGGCGCTGCACCAGATGGCCGAGGAAGGCGTCGTGCAGCTGTTCTCGCCGGAGGACGGCTCGCCGGCGATCGTCGGCGTCGTCGGCGCGCTGCAGCTCGATGTGCTGAAGGAGCGGCTGAACATCGAATACACGCTGCCCGTGGATTTCGAGATGTCACGCTTTTCCGTCTGCCGCTGGATCGCGGCCGACGACAAGGCGGAGGTGCAGCGCTTCATCGAGGGCCATCGCGGCGACATCGCCCGCGACCTCGACAACGATCCGGTCTTCCTCGCCCAGCACGCCTTCTCGCTCAACTACGAAGCCGAGCGCTGGAAGGCGATCCGCTTCACGGCGGTCAAGGACTACCAGATCCGCGACAAGGCGGCGTGAACTGTTTTTCCCTTCCCCCCTTGTGGGGGAAGGTGGCCTCGCGAAGCGAGGTCGGATGAGGGATGTTCCAGGGAAAGCCGACGTCTCACTCCGCTGGATCACCCGTCATCCGTCTCGGCGCTTCGCGCCGATCCACCTTCTCCCACAAGGGGAGAAGGGAAGATCGCTCACCCTTTCGCCGCCGCTTCCAGCTTACCGATCTCGATCTTGCCCATCTTCATCATCGCCTCCATGACGCGGCCTGCCTTGGCCCGGTCGGGATCCTGAAGCAGCCGCGGCAATTGTTCCGGCACCACCTGCCAGGACACGCCGAACTTGTCCTTCAGCCAGCCGCAAGGGCCGGGCTCGCCGCCGCCTTCGGTAAGCCTTGCCCAGAAATGGTCGACCTCGGCCTGCGTCTTGCAATCGATCGACAGCGAGATCGCCTCGGTGAACTTGTATTGCGGGCCGCCGTTCAGCGCCAGGAATGGCACGCCGTCGAGCTCGAACGAAGCGACCAGCACCTGGCCCTCCTGAGGGTGGCCCTTCGGCCAGCGCGTCACACTCAGCGTCTTCGCATTCTGGAAGATCGAAATGTAATGGTTCATCGCCTCTTCGGCCTGACCGTCGAACCACAGGAAAGTCGTGATCTTCTGCATCGTTTTCTCCTTCGTGCTCTGTCGTGAAAGGGATCAGGCGGCGCCCTTGGCGCCATGCTGGAGGGACACAAGACGGGCATCGAGCTGGGCATAGCTGTCGGCAATGCCGCTGGTCATGCCGGTGCCAAGCGCGCCGTCGCGCGCCGCCTGCGAAGCATAGAGGATCGTCTGCGTCAGCAGCGTCTTGCCGTTGACCTCGGTGAACACAACCGTCCCCAGCGTCTCGCCGCCGGTCCAGTCTTCGTCGAACAGCTCCGTGGCGACGATCAGTCTCGGCCGCTCGATCTCGCGATAGATGGCGCTCATGCCCATCGCCTGCCCGTCGCGGTGGCGCCAGACATAGCGCGCCGTGCCGCCCACCTTGAGGTCGATCTCGCAAATCTCGAGCCGCCAGCCATCCGGGCCATGCAGCCAGCCCTTGAGCAGTTCCGGAATGGTCCAGCAGTCGAACACCATCGGCCGCGGCGCGTCGAATGTGCGGGTTATCCGGACCTCACGATCGCCGGGGGTTGTCACGGTCAGCGTTGCCACGGTTGGGCCCGGCAGTCTCGTCGTACTCATCGATGTCCTCTTCCGCTTGCGTTTCCTGGACCCAAGGACGCTCGGTCGGGCCTCGATCCGACACGGGCTGCGACATTTCCGATAGGCCGAATGTGCCCGGCTTTGCCTATTGTTCCGCCTCGCCGGGGTTCTTCTTTGCTTGCAGCGCACCGAGCAGCGCATCGAGCCGCTGGAAATTGCCTTCCCAGATCTTGCGGTAGCGCTCCAGCCATTCCGTGGCCTCGGCCAAGGGTTTCGCTTCGAGCCGGCACGGACGGCGCTGGGCATCGCGGCCGCGCGAGATCAGTCCCGCATTCTCGAGCACCTTGAGGTGTTTCGAGATCGACGGCTGGCTCATCGCGAACGGCTCCGCCAGTTCCATCACCGAGGCCTCGCCGTCGATGAGCCGGGCAAGGATGGCGCGCCGCGTCGGGTCGGAAAGCGCGGCAAAAGTGGCGTCGAGCTGATTCATCGTAGATAGCCAATTAGATATATACCTAAATGGCTATATACAAATCGCCATCGCTGGTCAACCAGATTCCTGGCGCAGTGCAAAACTGTGGCAAGGCCGGACCTTGGCCGCTATAACCGCTGCCGACTGAAATTCAGCGCCGCCGCGCCGCGCTTGGCGCGGCCAGCCAGCAAGGACAATCCGATGCCTGCCTATCGTTCCCGCACCACCACCCATGGCCGCAACATGGCCGGCGCCCGCGGCCTGTGGCGCGCCACCGGCATGAAGGATTCGGATTTCGGCAAGCCGATCATCGCGGTCGTCAACTCCTTCACCCAGTTCGTGCCGGGCCATGTCCATCTGAAGGACCTTGGCCAGCTCGTCGCGCGTGAGATCGAGAAGGCCGGCGGCGTCGCCAAGGAGTTCAACACCATCGCCGTCGATGACGGCATCGCCATGGGTCACGACGGCATGCTCTATTCGCTGCCGTCGCGCGAGCTTATCGCCGACTCCGTCGAATACATGGTCAATGCGCATTGCGCCGACGCCATGGTCTGCATCTCCAACTGCGACAAGATCACGCCCGGCATGCTGATGGCCTCGTTGCGCCTCAACATCCCGACCGTCTTCGTCTCCGGCGGTCCGATGGAGGCCGGCAAGGTGGTGCTGGCCGGCAAGGCGCAGGCGCTCGACCTGGTCGACGCCATGGTCGCCGCCGCCGACGACCGCGTCTCCGACGAGGACGTCAAGGTCATCGAGCGCTCGGCCTGCCCGACCTGCGGTTCCTGCTCCGGCATGTTCACCGCCAATTCGATGAACTGCCTGACCGAGGCGCTCGGCCTCTCGCTGCCGGGCAATGGCTCGACGCTCGCTACCCACGCCGACCGCAAGCGCCTGTTCGTCGAGGCCGGCCATCTGATCGTCGATCTCGCCCAGCGCTATTACGAGCAGGAGGACGACAGCGCGCTGCCGCGCAGCATCGCTTCCAAGGGCGCCTTCGAGAACGCCATGGCGCTCGACATCGCCATGGGCGGCTCGACCAACACGGTGCTGCACATCCTCGCCGCCGCCCATGAGGGCGAGGTCGACTTCACCATGGAGAACATCGACCGGCTGTCGCGCAAGGTGCCGGTGCTCTGCAAGGTGGCGCCGGCCAAGTCCGACGTGCACATGGAGGACGTCCACCGCGCCGGCGGCATCATGGCCATCCTCGGCCAATTGGACGAGGCGGGCCTGATCAACCGCGACCTGCCGACCGTCCACACGGCAACGCTCGGCGAAGCGCTCGACCATTGGGACATCGCCCGCACCTCCGCCGAGAACGTGCGCGAGTTCTTCCGCGCCGCGCCAGGCGGCGTGCCGACGCAGGTCGCCTTCAGCCAGGACCGCCGCTGGGACGAGCTCGACACGAACCGCGAGACGGGTGTCATCCGCTCGGCAAAGACGCCGTTCTCGAAGGATGGCGGCCTCGCCGTGCTCAAGGGCAACCTGGCGCTCGACGGCTGCATCGTGAAGACCGCCGGCGTCGACGAGTCGATCCTGAAGTTCACCGGCCCGGCCCGCGTCTTCGAAAGCCAGGACGCTTCCGTCAAGGCGATCCTCGGCAACGAGATCAAGGCCGGCGACATCGTCGTCATCCGCTATGAGGGACCGCGCGGCGGCCCCGGCATGCAGGAAATGCTCTATCCGACCAGCTATCTGAAGTCGAAAGGCCTCGGCAAGGCCTGCGCGCTGATCACCGACGGCCGGTTTTCCGGCGGCACCTCGGGTCTGTCGATCGGCCATGTCTCGCCCGAGGCGGCCGAAGGTGGCCTGATCGGCCTGGTCCAGGAGGGCGATACGATCGAGATCGACATCCCCAACCGCAAGATCCACCTCGCCGTCAGCGAGGCCGAGCTCGACGCGCGTCGCAAGGCAATGGCGGCCAAGGGCCCGGATGCCTGGAAGCCGACGGAAAAGCGCAAGCGCAAGGTGACGACGGCGCTCCGCGCCTACGCCGCGTTCGCCACCAGCGCCGACAAGGGCGCGGTGCGGAAAGTGCCGGAGTAGGAGCGCTTCCCCTTCTCCCCTTGTGGGAGAAGGTGGATCGGCGCGTAGCGCCGAGACGGTTGAGGGGTGCTCCAGCGGAGTGAGGCGTTGGCGTTCCCTGGAACACCCCTCATCCGTCGCCTTCGGCGACACCTTCTCCCACAAGGGGAGAGGGAGAGGCCGCCCTACGGCATCAGCTGATATTCATAAAGCTTCTGATAGAGCCCGCCCTGCTTGAGCAGCGTCTTGTGAGGTCCGCTTTCCCGCACTTTGCCGCTCTCCAGCACCACGATCGTATCGGCCTGGTGCACCGTCGAGAGGCGGTGGGCGATGACGATCGTCGTGCGTCCGACCGTGAGCTGTTGCAGCGCGTCGCGGAACAGCGCTTCCGACTCGGCGTCCAGCGCGCTGGTCGCCTCGTCCAGAAGCAGAATCTCGGCATTGCGCAGCATGGCGCGCGCGATCGAGATGCGCTGGCGCTGGCCGCCGGAGAGCAGCGAGCCGTTCTCGCCCACTTCCGTGTCGTAGCCCTTGGCCATGGCGCTGATGAAGTCGTGCGCATTGGCCGCCTTGGCGGCGGCGATCACGTCCGCGTCGGTCGCATTCTCACGGCCGAGGCGGATGTTGTGCATGATTGTGCCGGCAAACAGGAAAGTATCCTGGCTGACATAGGCGATCTTCTGCCTGAGCGAATCGAGCGTGGCGAAGGAGATATCCTGGCCGTCGAACTCCACCTTACCGCTTTGCGGGTCGTACATGCGCATGATCAGGTTGAGGATCGTCGACTTGCCGCTGCCGGAAGGCCCGACCAGCGCCGTCATCTTGCCGGCCTTGAGCGTCAGGTCGAAGCCTTCGAACACCGGCGGGCTCTCCGGATAAGCGAAGCTGACATCGTCGAACCGGATTTCGCCCGGGCCCGGATGCAACGGCTTGGCATTGGGCTTCTCGGCGAGCGTCAGCGGCCGGTCGGCGAGCTGGAACATCATGCGCACGCCGACGATGCCGGTCTCCAGCGAAATGCGCACGCGCGCCAGGCGCTTTGCCGGCTCATAGGCGAGCAGCAGCGCCGCGATGAAGGCCATGATGTTGCCGGGCATCTGGCCGCCTTCCAGCACCAGGAAGCCGCTGACGAAGACGGCGCCGGCGATCGCCAGACCGGCAAGCGTCTCCATGACCGGACTGGTGGCTGCTTCCAGCGTGGCGATGTTGTTGGCGCGGTTCTCGACATCGGAGACAGCCTTGTACATGCGCTTGCGCATCGCGCCTTCGAGATTGAAGGATTTGACGACGCGCACGCCGATCGCCGTTTCCTGCATGACATGCACGATCTGCCCGAGCGAGCGGAATTCCATCTTGGCGATCTGTCGGACACGTTTCAGGATGCGGTTGACGCCGTAGACTGCCACCGGTCCGACGACGAAGCAGATCAGGGACAGCGCCGGCTGCTGCCAGACCATCACCACCACCAGCACGACCAAGGTCACCAGATCGCGCACATAGGATGTGACGACGAGGTCGAGCACGCTGCGCGCGGCCTGCGCGTTGTTGGTCATGCGGGTGATCAGGTCGGACGACGAGGTCGAGTGGTAGAACTCGATGCCTTGCGCCAGGATCCGGTCATAGATCTTGCGCTGTCGGTCGGCGATGATCGCGTTGCCGACGCGGCTCATGAAATAGGCCTGGACGAAGTTCGCGATGCCCTTGAGGACGAAGATCGCGGCGACCGCCGCGGCGATCAGATTGACGCGGTCGAGCCTCTTGTAGATGACGAACTCGTTGGTGATCTCACGCAGGATCCAGGCGCTGGCGCCCGTCATGGCGGCCACCACCAGCATCGACACAATGGCCGCGCCATAGCCGAATTTGTGCTCCTGGAAGGATTCCTTCACCAGCCTCGCGACGAGGCGCTGGTTCTCCGTCGAACGGAAGAAACGAAACAAAAGGCCGATCCCATGCCTGGCTAGAGACCGTTTCGAAATTCGCCCTGGCGAGTCATTTGGTGGTGTTTTCGAGAACCGTAGGCAGCGGACATTTCGTCCGTGAGCAACGGAAGCGCTGAAAACGCCATCAGATGGCCGCCGGAGTAGAATTTCCAACCAGTCCCTGAGCGAATTTCGGATTCGCCACGAAGGCGAGAGGCGGCTTATAGAGCGAGTTGCCGCCGGATGGAACCATGCGCCGTCAAGACAAGGAAACGGCTGCGGTCTTTTCGGCTACGACGACGGCCGGTTCTAGAGAGGGATGACGACAGATGGATTTCGACCTCATCGTGCGCGGCGGCACGCTGCCGGACGGCCGGATTGCCGACATTGGCATCGCGGGCGAGACCATCGCCGCGATCGAGCCCAAGCTGCAGCGCTCGGCCCGGAGCGAGGTTGACGCGCGCGGCAATCTCGTCTCGCCGCCCTTCGTCGATCCGCACTTCCACATGGATGCCACGCTCTCCTACGGCATTCCGCGCATCAACGCTTCCGGCACGCTGCTCGAAGGCATCGCGCTCTGGGGCGAATTGAAGCCGCTGTTGACGCATGAGGCCGTGCGCGACCGGGCGCTCGCCTATTGCGACTGGGCGACGTCGATGGGCCTGCTTGCCATCCGCAGCCATGTCGATGTCTGCGACGACCGCCTGCTCGCCGTGGAAGCCCTGCTCGACGTGAAGAAAACGGTCGCGCCCTACATCGATCTGCAATTGGTCGCCTTTCCGCAGGACGGGCTCTACCGCTCGCCGACGGCGCGTGAAAACACCATCCGAGCGCTCGATATGGGCGTCGACATCGTCGGCGGCATCCCGCATTTCGAGCGCACCATGGCCGACGGCACGCGCTCGGTGACGGAGCTTTGCGAGATCGCCGCCAGGCGCGGTCTGATGGTCGATATGCATTGCGACGAGACCGACGACCCGCTGTCGCGCCATATCGAGCAGGTCGCCTACGAAACGCAGCGCCTCGGCCTGCAGGGCAGGGTGGCCGGCTCGCACCTCACCTCAATGCATTCCATGGACAATTACTATGTCTCGAAGCTTTTGCCGCTGATCGCCGAGGCCGGCGTCTCGGCGATCCCCAATCCGCTGATCAACATCATGCTGCAGGGCCGCCACGACACCTTTCCGAAGCGGCGCGGCCTGACCCGCGTGAAGGAGATGATGGCGCTCGGCATCCGTGTCGGCTGGGGCCAGGATTGCGTGCTCGATCCCTGGTATTCGCTGGGCACCGCCGACATGCTCGACGTCGCCTTCATGGGCCTGCATGTCGCCCAGATGTCGAGCCCGGCCGACATGGCGCGCTGCTTCGAAATGGTCACCAACGTCAATGCCGCCATCATGGGCCTCGATCACCTCGGGCTGGAGGTCGGCAAGCGCGCCAGCCTCGTCGTGCTCGACGCCGGCAATCCGATCGAGGCGGTCCGCCTGCGCCCCGAGCGTCTCTGCGTCATCGCCAGGGGCAAGGTCGTGGCCGAGCGAACGAAGCAAGAGACGCGGCTCTCGATCACCGGTCGGCCAGCGCAGGTGAACCGGCGGCACAAGCCCACTTAGAGCAGTCAGCGCAATTCCGGACGGAAAAACCGCGACGCATCTTGCCTGGAATTGCGTTAGAGCCAGCCGATTTCCGCCGCTGGTCTTACCGATTTCCCGGATTTCGCTCGTCAAACCGGCGGCTTGGAGCTAGGGAGCCGCATGACTCAGACCATCGCCCGCAATTTCACGATCAGGAACGTCCTGCTCGCCGGCATCCTCTTGATGCTGGCCGGCGACTTCATGTTCGCGCTGAACGACGCCATGGGCAAATGGCTGGTCGCCTCCTTCTCGGTCGGCCAGGTCGTGCTGATCCGTTCCATCGGCGCCTTCTTCGTGCTCGGGCCGATGATCGCCAACCAGGGCACGGGCAAGCTGTTCCAGATGGAAAGGCCGCTGCTGCAGCTCCTGCGCGTCGTGGCGACGACGCTCGACACCGGGCTCTTCTACGCCGCGGTTGTCTATCTGCCGCTCGCCGATGTGATGAGCTTCTACATGGCCGGGCCGATCTATGTCGCCGCGCTCTCGCACCTGCTGCTTGGCGAAAAGGTCGGCTGGCGGCGCTGGCTGGCGATCCTGGTCGGCTTCTGCGGCGTGCTGATCATCCTGAAGCCCTCGTCGGCGGCGTTCTCGCTGTCGTCGACCTATGCCCTGATCGGCAGCATCGCCTTCGGCTTCGCCATCATCCTCGGCCGTCGTTTGCGTGGAACGAGCGACACGACGCTTGTCACCTGGCAGACCATCGGCACGCTGATCGTCGGCGGCGCGCTGACCATCGGCGCCTGGCACACGCCGACCGCGCTCGATTTCGGCGCCATGCTTTTGCTCGGCGTCGTCTCCTGCGCCGCCCACCTGATGATCACCAGGGCACTGAAGCTGGCGCCGGCCTCGACGCTGGCGCCGCTGCATTACAGCCTGCTTCTGTGGGCCATCGTCTTCGGCCTGGTTTTCTTCGGCGATATGCCGAGCCCGCGCATCCTCGCCGGTTCGGCGATCGTCGTGCTCGCCGGCATCTTCATCTTCCACCGCCAGAAGGTGGTCGAGACCGTCGTGCCGCCGGAGAACGTCCCGAAGGGCGTGAACTGAACCTCAGGATTCCCTGGCGCTCAGCCGGCCCGCACGGCTGCAAGGTGGCGTGAAAACTCGGCGGTCTCCATCAGCGCCCTGCAGCGGGCGAAGCGCCCGTCGGCATAGGCGCGGAAATCGTCGACCGGGTTGTCGTTGGCGAGCTGGATCAGCCCCCAGAGCGTCCAGAGCAGGTCGCACATGGCCTTGTAGATGACGACGCGGCCGCGTTCGGCCGGCCTTGCCTCGCCGCCGAAATAGGCGCGCATCAGCGCCTCGTCCTGGGCGGCGTCGAACCTGCCTTCGACGGAGAGGTCGCCAAGGTCCCACAGCGGATCGTTCATGCCGGAATATTCCCAGTCGACGATCCACATCCGCTCGCCGGTATCGAGAAAATTCTCGCAGAGCGGATCGCAATGGCAGGCGGCAAGCTGGATCGGATGGGCGGCGAGTGCTTCGCGCACCACTGCGGCCTCGCGCACCACGTCGTGATAGCCGGCAGGCAGCGCGACGTCCTTCGTCGACAGGACCTTCAGATAGTCGTCGATCATCGCGAACAGCTCGAAACGGAACGGAAAGACCGCGCCGGACGAATGCAGCTTGCGGAAGGCCTCGCCGGCGCGTGCCGGGCTGCCCTCGCGGGTTTTGAACTTCTCCGGCGACATCGTCTCGGCGCCAACGACGAAGCGCGTCGCCATGATGCCGGTTGCGGCATCGACATGCAGCACCTCGGGGCTGACGCCGGCCTTGGCCGCCTCGCGCGCCGCAATCGCCTCGTTGGCCCGGTTGATGTATTCCTCGGTGCCCTTGCCCGGAATGCGCAGGCAGATATCTCCGGCCCTGTAGACACGGTTGGTGAGGCCGCCAAGCCGCTCCAGCGGACCCTCGTACCCGGCAAGCGCCGGAATGGCGGCCAGCGCCGCGCGCGCCTCGTCCATCGTCATCCCCCTTTACCATCACGCCATGTTTAATGGCCGAACGGTTCCACAGTTTTTGCCGCTTGGCTACCATGGGCGAACGCGAATCGGCGGCGGGAGCGGCAATGACGGACGGCAAGCACAACAGCGCGCTCGGTGCGGCGTACGCGGCGACGCGGCCTGACGAAGTGGCCGCCATCTATGACGACTGGGCGGAGACCTATGACGCAGACATGTCCGCGGCTGGCTATCGCCATCCGACGATCTGCCTGGCGCTGCTCGCCCGCCATCTGCCGCGCGGTGCCGAACCTGTGCTCGATGCCGGCGCCGGGACGGGGCTGATCGGCGAATGGCTGGCCATCACCGGTTACCCACAAGTCGAGGCGCTCGACATCTCGCAAGGCATGCTGGACAAGGCGGCGGCGAAGGGCGTCTACACCGCCCTGCATCGCCTTGCGCTCGGCGGTGATTTGCCCTTCGCCGACGGCGCCTATGCCGGCATCGTCTCGGCCGGCGTCTTCACCTCGGGCCATGTCGGGATCGAAGGCCTGGACGAGTTGATCCGCATCTGCCGCCCTGGCGGCATCATCGTGCTGACGGTCAAGAACACGCTCTGGCAGGCCGGCTTCGCCGAGCGGATCGCCGACCTGGAGAAACGGGGCGTCGTAGCCCGCGTCGAGGAGACTCGTCCGTACGCCTCGATGCCCGGCGAGGCCGATACCGTGCCGAGCAGGGGGCTGGTGCTGCGCGTCGGCTGAGGACTCCCTGGCTCAGGCCTTTATCTTCTCTCCCGCCGGATCGTACATCGGCTCGAGATGGATCTTTGCTGGCGTGCGTTCCATCGCCACCACCAGCTCATAGTCTCCTGAAGCCAGGAAATCGTCGCGAACCCCATCGGCGTTGCGGACATAGCCATAGCCGATGTTCTTCTCCAGCGTGTAGCCATAGCCGCCGCTGGTGAGATAGCCAACCGGTTCGCCGTTGCGCAGGATCGTCTCGCGCCCGAGCAGGACGACCTCCGGATCATCGACGGTGAAGCCGGCAAAGCGTTTGGTCGGCGGCAGGCCGGCCACTTTCTCCAGCGCCCGCCGCCCGACGAAATCGGTGTTCTTCCTGAGCTTCACCGCCCAGCCGAGACCCGCTTCCGGCGGCGTGTCGTTCGGCGTGACGTCCGAGCCCCAGGCGCGGTAGCCTTTTTCCAGCCTGAGCGATTCCAGCGCACGATAGCCGACCGGGCGGATGCCGTGCGTCTTGCCCGCCGCCATCAGCGCGTCGAAGATCTCGCCCGTGGCGGCGATCGGCACGTGAAGTTCCCAGCCAAGCTCGCCGACATAGGTCACCCGCAGCGCCCGCCCTATGTGGCCGGCAATCGCGATCTCGCGCGCATGGCCGAAGGGGAAGGCGGTATTGGAAACATCGGCATCCGTCACCGTCGCCAGCACGTCGCGGGCGCGCGGCCCCATCAGCGACAGCGTGCCGAAATCCTCGGTGACATCTTTCAGCCTGGCGTCGAGACCCTCGCCGATATGGTCACCGATCCACGACAGATCATGCGTGCGGAAGCCGGTGCCGGTGACGATATAGAACCGCTCCTCGCCGAGTCGCGCCACCGTGAGATCCGCCTCGATGCCGCCGCGCGTGTTGAGAAGCTGCGTGTAGGTCAGCCGCCCGACCGGCTTGTCGATGTCGTTGGCGCAGATCCAGTCGAGCGCCTTCAGCGAGTCGGCCCCGGTCATCTCGAATTTGGCGAAGGAGGACTGGTCGAATATGCCGACCCTCTCGCGCACATGGCGGTGCTCGTCGCCGACGGGTCCGAACCAGTTCTGCCGGTCCATCGAATAGATGTCGTTGGGCTCGACGCTATCGGGCGCGAACCAGTTCGGCCGCTCCCAGCCAAGCTTGGAGCCGAACACGGCGCGGTGCGCCTTCAGCCGCTGATAGAGCGGCGAGACGATGCGCGGCCGGCCCGAGAGATACTCCTCATGCGGGAAGCCGATCGTGTAGTGCTTGCCATAGGCTTCGAGCGTGCGGTCGCGCACCCAGTCGCGGTCGCGGTGCAGGCCGGAAAAGCGGCGGATGTCGACCACCCACAGGTCGAGCGGCGCCTCGCCGTCGACCGCCCATTGCGCCAGCACCCAGCCGGCGCCGCCGCCGGACGCGATACCGAAGGCGTTGAAGCCGGCGCCGACGAACATGTTGGCGCATTCCGGTGCTGCGCCGAGGATGAAATTGCCGTCCGGCGTGAAGCTCTCCGGCCCGTTGATCATCTGCTTGACGCCGGCGTTGGCCAGCGCCGGAACGCGCTCGATCGCCTGAGCCATATGCTGCTCGAAGTGATCGTAATCGTCGTCGAACAGGCGGAACTCCCATTCGTCGGGAACGTCGCCGCCCGGGAGATCGGTCGCCCAGGCCTGCGGGTTCGGCTCGTAGCCGCCCATCACCAGCCCGCCGACCTCCTCCTTGAAATAGGTGCGGCGGTCGGGATCGCGGATCGTCGGCGCGTCGTTGGCGAGCCCCTCTATCTTCTCGGTGACGATGTATTGGTGCTTGACCGGCTGCAGCGGCACGTTGATGCCGGCCATTGCGCCGACCTGCCTTGCCCATTGCCCGGCGCAGTTCACCACCTTGTCGCAGGCGATGTCGCCCTTCTCGGTCTTCACCGCGGTGATGCGACCGTCTTTCATCGTAAAGCTGGTGACGCGCACGCCCTCGTAGAGCTTCGCGCCGTGCATGCGCGCGCCCTTGGCGAGCGACTGCGTGATGTCGGAGGGGCTCGCCTGGCCATCGGTCGGCAGCCAGCAGGCACCGACGAGGTCGCCGGTTTCCATCAGCGGCCACATGCGCTTCACCTCGGCCGGCGACAGAAGCTGCATGTCCATGCCGAAGCTCTTGGCGGTGGTCGCCAGCCGCTTGAACTCGGTCCAGCGGTCGGTGTTCGTCGCCAGCCGCAAACAGCCGGTCATCTTCCAGCCGGTCGCAAGCCCGGTTTCGGCTTCGAGCCCCTTGTAGAGCTCGACCGAATATTTGAGCACGCGGGTAATCGAGGCCGACGAGCGCAACTGCCCGACCAGCCCGGCCGCGTGCCAGGTCGAGCCCGAGGTCAGCTTGCCCTGTTCGAGCAGCACCACGTCGGCCTTGTGGTCGCGCGCCAGATGATAGGCTGTCGAACAGCCGATGATGCCGCCGCCGATGACGACGATGCCGGCATGGCTGGGCAAGGTCATGGCTTCGCCCCGTATTTCGTCCGGTAGTTTTCCAACGCCGCGTCGAGCCGCACGAGGTTCTCCTCGGTATAGGCAACGTAGTCGATGCCGGGCGCGTCGAGATAGAGTTCGGAGACCATGCTCCACATCGCCTCGCGCAGCAGCGAGGCGCATTGCATGGCGGCATGCGACCGCCGGATCTCGCCATCCGGCTCCTTCATGAAATAAGCGGTAAGGAAAGCGAAGGACTCCTCGTCGCTCATGCCGGCATTGGAGGCGGCGCCGGCGAGGTCGAACATGGCTGTATTGAAGCCTGCGTATTCGAAATCGATAAGCCACAGCCTTTTGCCGTCGTCGAGGATATTAGCCGGCAAAAGATCGTTGTGGCCGAACACGATCGGCAAAAGCTTCTGCGCCCGTTCGAGCTCGTCCGCCAGCGCAAGATAGCGCGGCAGTTCGTCCTTCTTGCGGCTGCCGCCTTCGTCCAGCGTGCGGGCATAGTCGCGGATGACGTGGAACACCCAGAACATGAAGCCCGCGCCGGAGACATGGTTCGGCATCTCGCGATGGAAGCCGCGCAGCAGCGCCGCCACGCGTCCGAGATCGGCGCGCACATCCGCGGCGAGGAACGTCCTGGCGCCGAGGAATTCCGTCACCAGAATTCCGGGCTCGGCATAATGCACGGCAGGCGCGAAGCCGGCCGCATGTGCCGCCCGCGCCGTCATCACCTCGCGCTCGCGAAAGACATGATGGAACGGAAAGTCCTGGCCGAAGCGCACGACATGTCGTCCGGCGGCGTCCGTGACGACATAATTGGCGTTGCTCAAGCCCCCCGGCAGCGGCTCGATCTCGATGCTGCTGGTCCAGCACGGCAGGGCGCGGATGCGGTCTTCGGCGATTGCGGGGGCGCTCACGGGTTCGTTCCTGCTTCAGCCGGCTTTCGACAACGCGCCGGTTTCCGACAAAGCGGTAAGAGAGAACAAAAGAGCCTCGTCGGTGCGAGACGCTGGGATCGATATCCCGCACTGCACCGACGAGCCCCTTGGCCAGGTTTAGGATCCCGGCATCCGCCCCCGCGGATTTGAAAAAAGCGCGTGCCAGGCACGTTCCAGAAGGTCTGGTCGGTCGATTGCGGCTCTGCCATCACCCTCCCGTGGCAGCTCCGAGCCTGTCACTGGATCAGTCTCACGCCAGCGTGATCTTGCTGTCAATAAAAAGCTGTGACCTTTTTTGGGTGTTTTGCCCGAAAGCATAAGCAATTCCTTTAAAAGCGTTAGGAATGCCTTAGAATCGGTCAAAATCGCGGACATCCACATGATCCACTCGAAACGGCATGGCGAGATCCTGCGGCTCCTCAACGAGGAGGGCACCGTCACCATTGCCAGCTTGGCCGAGCGCCTGGGCGTGTCGCTGGAGACGGTACGGCGCGACGTCCGGCCGCTCACCGACGAGGGATCGATCCTGAAGATGCACGGCGCCGTCAGCCTGCCCTCGATGGCGGGAGAAGCGCCGTTCGAACGCCGCATGCGCGAGAATGCCGAGGCAAAGCGCCTGATTGCCCGAATGGTCGCGGCCACCATCCGCGACGGCGAGTCGATCATGCTCGACACCGGCACCACCACTTCCTTCCTGGCGCGCGAGCTGCTCGGCCATCGCCGGCTGACGGTGGTCACCAATTCGTCCGACATCGCCCGCACGCTGGCGACAGTCAACGGCAACAAGGTCTACATGGCCGGCGGCGAGCTGCGCAGCGATTCAGGCGCTGCCTTCGGCGCCACCGCGATCGAGTTCGTCAGTCGCTTCTCGGTCAGCCACGCCGTGATCTCCATCGGCGCGGTCGACGCCGTCGCCGGCCTGACCGACTACGAACTGGAGGAGGCCGAATTCGCCCGCATGGTGCTGTCGCGCGGCCAGCGCTCGCTGGTCATCACCGACCACACCAAATTCGGCCGGCAGGGGCTGGTTCAGGTCTGCGGCTTCGACGGCTTTTCCGAGCTGGCCACCGACCAGCCGCCGCCGCGCGACATCGCCGCCGCGCTCAGCCAGGCCGGAGCGCGGCTCAGCATCGCCGCGGCCTGAGCGAGATCTGAAGGCGGCCGGCCGGCACTTCCCTCCGCCATCATCCCGGTGTTTAGTCCGGCCATGGCCTTCACCATCCGCCAACTCCAGTTCTTCGTCGCCGTCGCCGAGCAGGGCACCGTCTCCGGCGCCGCGCAGAACCTTTCGATCTCCCAATCTTCGGTCACCGAGGCGATCAAGGAGCTCGAGAGCGATCTCGGCGTCGAACTGTTCGAGCGTCATCCGCGCGGCCTCAACATCACCCACAAGGGCCACCAGTTCCTGCGCCACGCGACAAAGATCCTGGCCGATGTCTCCGACGCGCGCCGCGCCTTCCTCGGCGACCAGCTGACGGCGGGCGGGCGGCTGCAGCTCGGCGTCACCTCGCTGGTTGCCGGCTATGTGCTCTCCGACCTGCTGGCGCGCTACCGCCGCGCCTATCCAAGCGTCGAGGTCTCGGCCATCGAGGACAATGGCGACTATCTCGAGCACCTCCTGGTCGGCGGCAAGCTCGACATCGCCGTCATGGTCACCTCGAACTTGCGCGATCGCACCGCGCTGCAGTCCGAAATCCTCGAAGTCTCGGCCTATCGGCTCTGGCTGCCGCTCAGCCACAAGCTCGCCAGCGCCGACATCATCTCGATCGGCGATATCGCGTCCGAGCCGCTGATCATGCTCACTGTCGACGAGATCGAGGAGAACACCGGCAAGCTCTTGTCGGCGATCGGCGCGAGACCGCATGTCGCCTTCCGCACCCGGTCGGTCGAGGCTGTGCGCAGCCTCGTCGCCACGGGGGCCGGCGTCGCGCTGCTGCCCGATCTCGTCTACCGCCCCTGGTCGCTGGAAGGCGACCGCATCGAATCCCGCGATATCTCCGGCTCGCTTCCGGTGGTCCAGGTCGGCATGGTCTGGCGGCGTGGTTCCGGCCTGCCGCAGGCCGCGCGCGACTTCATCGGTCTCGCGCAGTCGCAGCGCATGGTACGCCAGCGGCTCTGATCTGAGCAATTACAGGAAAAGTGTGAAACGGTTAGGTTCGGCGACTTCGACGTAGCCTTCCGCCGGGAATGGCGCTAAACAAAGTATCGGAAAAACCGATATCGGCTTTCTGATAAATGAATTTGCGAAACCGGATTTTTCACAGCACCTTTCGCCCAGGGAACAAAGCCGCTCGGGAGCGCGGCTGTCGGGGCGCTGAGAGCTCTGGCGTTCAGGTTTGCGCATGATTCTTCCCAAAAACCGGACTGGTTTCGGGGTCACGCGCCAAAATGGGAGATCGATGATGAATGCATTCCTGAAGTCATGCACGGCGTTGACGGTTGCGCTGACCTTCTCGGGTCAGGCGATCGCGCAGGTCAAGGAGCTCGGCAAGGGCGAGGGCGAGCTCAACATCGTCGCTTGGCCGGGCTATATCGAACGCGGCGAGACCGACAAGAACTATGACTGGGTGAGCGCCTTCGAGAAGGAGACCGGCTGCAAGGTCAACGTCAAGACCGCCAACACCTCGGACGAGATGGTCTCGCTGATGAACGAAGGCGGGTTCGACCTGGTGACGGCTTCGGGTGATGCATCGCTGCGCCTCGTCGCCGGCAAGCGCGTGCAGCCGATCAACACCGACCTCATCAAGAGCTGGAAGACGGTCGACGACCGCCTGAAGGACGCGCCATGGTTCACCGTCGACAAGGTGCATTACGGCGTGCCCTACCAATGGGGCCCGAACATCCTGATGTACAACACCGATGTCTTCAAGGAAGCGCCGAAGAGCTGGAACGTCGTCTTCGAGGAGATGAAGCTGCCCGACGGCAAGTCGAACAAGGGCCGCGTCCAGGCCTATGACGGGCCGATCCATATCGCGGATGCCGCCAACTACCTGATGTTCCACAAGCCGGAGCTCGGCATCAAGGACCCCTACGAGCTCAACGAAGACCAGTACAAGGCGGCGCTCGAACTGCTGCGCACCCAGCGCACGCTGGTCGGCCGTTACTGGCATGACGCCGCCATCCAGGTCGACGACTTCCAGAACGAAGGCGTCGTCGCCTCCGGCTCGTGGCCCTATCAGGTGAACACGCTGGTCGCGGCCAAGAAGCCGGTAGCCTCGACCGTTCCGGAAGAAGGCGTCACCGGCTGGGCCGACACCACCATGATGGAGGCCGACGCCGCCCATCCGAACTGCGCCTATATGTGGCTGGAACACTCGCTCTCGCCCAAGGTCCAGGGCGACGTCTCGTCCTGGTTCGGCTCGCTGCCGGTCGTGCCGGCCGCCTGCAAGAGTAATGAATTGCTCGGCGACGAGGGCTGCAAGACCAACGGCTACGACAATTTCGAGAAGATCAAGTTCTGGAAGACGCCGGTGTCGAAATGCGCCAGCCAGAACGACCAGTGTGTGCCTTACTACCGCTGGGTGTCGGACTACATCGGCGTCATCGGCGGGCGGTGAGTTTCTAACCCTCCCTCATGCGGGAGGGTCGACACACAGCGTCGGGGTGGGGGGTACCCCCACCCGCGGCTTCCCCGCAAGGGGAGGCAGGGCGTCGTGCGAACCCGCCTTCGCTGACCCGGTAACTGACTGACAGGGCTCATGACCTCCGCCGTTTCCTTCAAACAAGTCTCGCGCCATTTCGGCAGCGTGCGCGCCGTCGACGCGGTCGATCTCGAGATCGCGCCGGGCGAGTTCTTCGCCATGCTCGGCCCGTCCGGCTCCGGCAAGACGACCTGTCTCAGGCTGATCGCCGGCTTCGAGCAGCCAACGGCGGGCTCGATCTCGATCTTCGGCGAGCGCGCCGAGGGCGTCCCGCCCTATCGCCGCAACGTCAACACCGTGTTCCAGGACTACGCGCTCTTCCCGCATTTGAACGTGCTCGACAACGTTGCCTACGGCCTGATGGTCAAGGGCGTCGGCAAGGCCGAACGGCTGAAGGCGGCGGAAGAGGCGCTGTCGCTGGTGCGGCTGCCGGGCTACGGCGCCCGCCGCCCCGGTCAGCTTTCCGGCGGCCAGCGCCAACGCGTCGCGCTGGCCCGCGCGCTGGTCAACCAGCCCAAGGTGCTGCTGCTCGACGAGCCGCTCGGCGCGCTCGACCTCAAGCTGCGCGAGAACATGCAGGAAGAATTGAAGTCGCTGCAGAAGGTGCTCGGCATCACTTTCGTCTTCGTCACCCACGACCAGGGCGAGGCGCTGTCGATGGCCGACCGCGTCGCCGTCTTCAACGACGGCAGGATCATGCAGGTCGGCACGCCGGAGGACATCTACCAGCGGCCGAGGACGCGTTTCGTCGCCGACTTCGTGGGCTCCTCCAACGTGCTGCCGCCGGACTTCGTCCAGCGCTACTCCGGCCAGCACCGCTGGGGGAGTCTCAGGCCTGAATCCATCCGCGTCTCCATCGCGACGAGCGGCGATGGCGTCACCGCGCGTCTGGTCGGGACCAACTATCTCGGCGCCACGACCAGGCTGGCGCTCGATGCGGACGGGCTGAGGCTCCACGCCATGGTGCCGGCGGGGACGGCGCTCCCCGCCGAGGGCGAGGCCGTCATGCTCACCTTCAACCGCGAGCACCTGCACCTGATGGACGAGACGGCATGAGCCTCGACGCCGCCATGCCGCGCGCCACGGCCCCCGCCATCCTCCCGGGCAGCGGCGGCATGCGCGGCGCGTTTTCCGACCTCTTCTGGCGCCGGCCGAAACTTCTTTTGCTGCTGATGCTGCTGCCGCCGGTGCTGTGGCTCGGCATCGTCTATATCGGCTCGCTCTTCGCGCTGCTTTTGCAGAGCTTCTTTTCGATCGACGAGTTTTCCGGCCTCATCAACCGCGAGTTCACGCTGAAGACCTACGGCGACCTGTTGCAGGCCGCCAATCTCGACATCATCCTGCGCACGGTGACGATGGCGGCGCTCGTGACGCTCGCCTCCGCGGTCATCGCCTTCCCCATCGCGTATTATGCAGCGCGCTATGCGCGCGGCCGCTGGAAGGCGCTGTTCTATCTCGGCGTGATGCTGCCGCTGTGGTCGAGCTACCTGGTCAAGGTCTATGCCTGGAAGCTGATCCTCGCCAAGGAGGGCATCCTCACGTGGCTGTTTGGCAAGCTCAACCTGCTTTGGCTTCTCGACGGCTGGCTGTCACTGCCGATCGTCGGCGGCAACTCGCTGTCGGTGTCCTTCACCGGCACCTTCATCGTCTTCGTCTATGTCTGGCTGCCTTTCATGATCCTGCCTGTGCAGGCGGCGCTCGAGCGCGTGCCCGGCAATCTGGTCGAGGCCTCGTCCGATCTCGGCGCCTCGCCCGGCCAGACTTTCCGCAACGTGCTGTTCCCATTGGCGCTGCCCGGCATCGTCGCCGGCTCGATCTTCACCTTCTCGCTGACGCTGGGCGACTACATCATCCCGCAGATCATCGGCACCTCGCGGCTCTTCATCGGCCAGGCCGTCTATTCCCAGCAGGGCACCGCCGGCAACATCCCTCTAGCCGCCGCCTTCACCGTGGTGCCCATCGTCATCATGGGTTTCTATCTCTGGGGCGCCAAGCGCATGGGGGCTTTCGATGCGCTCTGATCGCGGCCAGTCCGCTCCGCTCGGCCTGAAGGTCGCTGCCGCAGGCGGCCTGCTCTTCCTGCACCTGCCGATCCTCTTGATCTTCGTCTACGCCTTCACGACGGAAGAGAAGAGCTTCGTCTGGCCGCCGCCGGAGCTGACCACGCAATGGTTCGCCGTCACCTGGAACCGGCCGGATGTGTGGGAGGCGCTGTCGCTGTCGATCCGCGTCGCCGCCATCTCGACGGCGATCGCGCTGGTGCTCGGCACGCTCTGCGCCGCTGCCGTCTCGCGGACGCGCTTCTTCGGCCGGGAGACCATCTCGCTTCTGGTCATCCTGCCGATCGCGCTGCCAGGCATCATCACCGGTATCGCGCTGCGCTCCGCCTTCGCGCTCGCCGACATCCCATTCTCGTTCTGGACGATCGTGCTCGGCCACGCCACCTTCTGCGTGGTCGTCGTCTACAACAACGCCGTCGCCCGCTTCCGCCGCACCTCGGGCTCGATGATCGAGGCCTCGATGGACCTCGGCGCCGACGGTTTTCAGACGTTTAGGCATGTCGTGCTGCCCAACATCGCAACCGCGCTGCTTGCCGGCGGCATGCTGGCCTTCGCGTTGTCCTTCGACGAGGTCATCGTCACCACCTTTACCGCCGGCCAGCAGCAGACCGTGCCGATCTGGATGCTGGAAGAACTGATCCGCCCGCGCCAGCGTCCGGTCACCAATGTCGTTGCCATGGTGGTCGTGCTGGTGACGCTGCTGCCGATCCTCTTTGCCTACTACCTGACCCGCGACGGCGACCAGATCGCGGGGAGTGGAAAATGAGAATAGTGAATAGTGAATAGTGAATAGTGAATAGTGAATAGTGAATAGTGAGAAACCTTCGGTGGAGCCTAGAAGTCGATCGCTAATTACTACTCACTAATGACTATTCACCATTCACCATTCCATTCACTTCTCTCTAAGGAGAAACCCACATGGACACCCAGATGCTGATTGGCTCGACCTTCCAGAAGGGCACCGAAACCGAGGAGCCGATCCTCAATCCGAAGACCGGGGCGACCATCCTCAACTTGGCCGAAGCGAACCCGGCGCAGATCGATGCCGCCGTCGCGGCGGCCGAGAAGGCTTTCGCCAGCTGGTCGCGCACGACGCCTGCGCAGCGCTCGGGCTATCTCCTGAAGATCGCCGATCGCATCGAGGCCGAAGCCAAGGAATTCGCGGCGCTCGAGGCGCTGAACTGCGGCAAGCCGATCAATGCCGTGCTCAATGACGAGATCCCGGCGATCGTCGACTGCTATCGCTTTTTTGCCGGCGCGGTGCGATCGATGCCCGGCCAGGTGGCGGGTGAATATCTGCCCGGCCACACCTCGATGGTCCGGCGCGATCCGATCGGCATCGTCGCTTCCATCGCGCCCTGGAACTATCCGCTGATGATGATGGCCTGGAAGCTGGCGCCGGCCATCGGCGGCGGCAATACGGTCGTCTTCAAGCCGTCCGAGCAGACGCCGCTGACGACACTGAAGCTGGCGAAGGTTCTCGCCGAAATCCTGCCCGAGGGCGTCGTCAATGTCGTGCTCGGCCGCGGCGACAGCGTCGGCAACACGCTGATCAACCACCCCAAGGTCAACATGATCTCGATCACCGGCGACGTTGCCACCGGCAAGAAGGTGCTGCAGGCGGCCGCGAAGTCGGTCAAGCGCACGCATCTCGAGCTCGGCGGCAAGGCGCCGGTCGTCGTCTTCGACGACGCCGATCTCGGCGCCGTGGTGGGCGGCCTGCGCGCCTTCGGCTATTACAATGCCGGCCAGGACTGCACCGCCGCCTGCCGCATCTATGCCGGCAGGAAGATCTACGACAAGCTCGTCGCCGATCTTTCCTCGGCGGTCTCGACCATCAAGTACAATTTGCCCGACGACACCCAGAACGAGATCGGGCCGCTGATCTCGCGCCGCCAGCGCGATCGCGTGTCGAGCTTCGTCGAGCGCGCTTCGGAATTGAAGCACATCGAGATCACCACCGGCGGCAAGCCGGGCGACGGCTCCGGCTTCTACTACCAGCCGACGGTCGTCGCCGGCGCGCTGCAGGAAGACGAGATCGTGCGCCGCGAGGTCTTCGGCCCGGTCGTCTCGGTGACCCGCTTCTCGGAGGTCGACGAAGCGGTGAACTGGGCGAACGACAGCGACTATGGCCTCGCCTCGTCGGTGTGGACCAAGGACATCTCGCGCGCCATGGCGACGGCCGCCCGCCTGCAATATGGCTGCACCTGGATCAACACCCACTTCATGCTGACCAACGAGATGCCGCATGGCGGGCTGAAACAGTCCGGCTACGGCAAGGATATGTCGCTCTACGCGCTGGAAGACTACACCGCCGTCCGCCATGTGATGGTGGCGCACGGCTAGGCGCCTTCTGCCTCTCCCCTTGTGGGAGAGGTCGGATTGCCCCGATTTGCTCTTCGCAAATCGGTTGGCAATCCGGGTGAGGGGTAAGCTTGGCGCCAAGCTGGAACACCCCTCATCCGACCGAGCTTGCCTCCGGAGGCAAGCATTTCAACCAGGGAGGAAAACAACAATGCAGCGCCGCCAGTTTCTGATATCCGCAGCCATCGCCGCCACGCTTTTCGCCGTGGCGCCGTCCTTCGCCGGCGACACCGCGCAGTCGGTGGTCGAGGCCTATGTCGCGGCCTGGAATGCGCATGACTCGGCCAAGGCCGCCGGTTACTTCGCCGACGACGTCACCTATTACGACGCTTCCGTCGGCAAGCCGGTGGCGGGCAAGGATGCCGCCAAGACCGGCGTCATCGACAACTTCCTCAAGGCCGTTCCCGATGCGGTCTGGACGATGAAGGGCAAACCGTTGGTCGACGGCGACCGGATTTCGTTTGAATGGGAGTTCTCCGGCACCAACACCGGCGCCTGGGGAGACGGCACGGCGGCGACCGGCAAGAAATTCTCCTTCACCGGCGCCTCGATGTTCCAGGTCAAGGACGGCAAGATCGCGACCCAGAGCGACTATTACGACGCGCTCGGCTTCTACAAGCAGCTTGGCCTGATGTAGGGCGCAACTAAACTCCCTTCTCCCCCTGTGGGAGAAGGTGGATTGTCGCGAAGCGACAAGACGGATGAGGCGTGTTCCAGCTAGAGCAATTCCAGGAAAAGTGTCTACCGGTTTTCCGTCCGGAATTGCGTAAAAACAAATACTTAGAGCGGTTCGGCGATTCTATGAATCGCTGAAACGCTCTTGGCGCCAAGTTACCCCTCACCCGGATTGCCAACCGATTTGCGAAGAGCAAATCGGGACAATCCGACCTCTCCCACAAGGGGAGAGGTAGGCCACGCCACTACTCGACGATGCGGTAGATATTCCAGAGGCTGGTTCCCGACACGACATAGGGCTCCAGCTCTTTGCCCCATTTGGCATGCGCGTCGATCTTGGCGATCTTGGCGAAGAATTCCTCCAGCTGGGCCAGGCTTTCGACCTGATGGTGGGCCTCGATCGTCGCTTCGCGCGCGCCGACAGAACCGGTCATGAGTTGGAACTTCAGGTCGGCGAGCCCGACCTGCGAGCCGATCTCGCGCTCCCATTTCCGCATCAGCTCGATCGCGGTCTGCTTGTGACCGAACCTGGCGTCGATCTGCCATCTTGCGCTGAACATCTTGGTTCTCCTCCCTGTTTTGCAGACAAAGTCCGTTCTTGATCTACTCGTCCCAGGCCTGCACGACCGTCTGCCGTGAGATGCGGCCGTTCTTCAGCTCCAGCATCGCCGCGCAGAAAACCTTCGTGCCGTCCGGATAGGCGCAGGCCTGCGTGAAGGCGAGGCTGTCGCCCTCGGCGATGGTGGTGTCGACCTTGTGGGTCATCGCCCGGCTGCAGATGTCGTCCCAGAAGGTGCTGATAGCCGCGCGGCCGCGGATTTCGCGCGGCTTGCTCGGCGGATTGTTGCGGTCGATCACCCGCACAAGCGCATCGTCATTGTAGAAGCTCGACAGCAGCCTGCCGTCGCGGCCCTCGATCGCCTTCTTGATCGCGGCGCCGTCTACGACTTGTGTCTTGGTCAGCATTTTGATCTCCATATGCCCGTTCGACCGGGCGTTCGATTGAGGCGCTGCCCGGCGCAATGCCGGGCAGCTCGCGCTTCACTGCGACTTCGCCTTGACGGCGGCGAACAGGTCGTCGGTCTGCTTCTTGAAGGTGGCGAGGTCGACCTGGCTGCCGTTGAGCATCGTCGACCAGTGGCGCACGATCGCCGCCATCGCCACGGCCTCCTTGATCTCTTCGTCGCTGGCGCCGTTGGCCTTGGCCGCCAGCGTGTGGAAATAGATGCAGTACTGGCAGGGGATCTGCGAGGCGACCGCAAGGCCCATCAGCTCCTTGGTCTTGCCGTCGAGGGCGGTCTTGGGATTGAGCTGGACGCCCTTGATCTCGGCCCAGGCGCCGGCAACGGCGACGTCCGGCAGCGTCTTGAACATGTCGGGCACCGAGCCGAGAGTCGCCTGGATGTCCTTGTAGGCGGCGGTGGCCGAAGCGTCTTCGGCCCGTGCCGACGTGATGGCCAGCAATGCGCCGGCGGCAAATGCCAGCAATCCGATCCTGCCTTTCAGTTTCAGCATTTCATCCTCCATTCGCAGTGCCGTCTCGGCGACATCGCCCGGCCTGCATGGGAAGAATTCGTACCGCTTCCAGCGCTCGAGGCGCTTCGCTCGAAAGCGCCATGGCTCTCATGGCCCTTCCGGGCCAGCCTGCCTGGCCGAAAAGGCCGCCGCCGCCGCCCGCGACGGCAGGTCGAGCTTGAGCAATATGTTGGCGACGTGCCGCTTGACTGTGTGCTCGCTGAGTTTCAGCTCGGCGGCGATCGCCGCATTGCTCATGCCGTCCGCGATCAGGCTCACCACCTCGCTTTCCCGCGCCGTCAAGGCCGCCGGCTCCATTGCCCTGGGTTTGGGGCGGCAGGCCGGTTCCAGATGCTGTTCCGATGTTGCCTGGACGACCGGCAGCGGCTCGCCCAGCTCGTCGAGGCTGATGCGGCCGGCATCGACGAAACGCAGGCCGGAACCTGTCGCAAGCTCGGCGACCAGCCGCGAAGCGAGGATGTCGCCCCGTCCGGCATGGGTGGCGAGCTGCATCGTCACCCGCGCTGTCAGGCCGACCGGCTGGCCGCGCATTTCGATCTCGCCGACATGCACGCCTTGCGCGCTCGCGACGCCGATCTGCTGCGCCGCATCGCGCAGCGCCGCCGCGCAGCGTATGGCCCGCGCTGGCCCGTCGAAGCGCGAGACCATCAGCTCGCCATGCATGCCGGCGACACGCCCGCCATGGCGGCCGACCAGCAGCCGCCATGTTTCCTGGAAGCGCTGGCTGCGCTCGCTCCACATGCGGTCGCCGAGCTTGGCGGTGTCGTAGATGCGCGTCACCAGCAGCGCCGCGAGCACCCGCTCCGTGTCGGCCACCGCCGGCTGGCCGGTGAGGAACTCCTCGATCAGGTCGGCCACCCGGTCGACGTCCCCGGTCCAGATCGGATGGTCGCGTCCAGGCATCTCGACCAGCCGCGCGCCATGGATCTTCCTGGCAAGGAAGCGGCTGGCCTCTGGGTCGACGCGCACGTCGTTGCGGCGATGAATGAGCAGCGTCGGTGCGGCGATTGTGGAGAGAATGCCGCGTACGTCGATCCCGGCATTCATGCGCGCAAGCGAAGCCGCGGCGGTCGGGCTCGCCGACAGCCGTTCGAACCGTCCCCACCACTGCGAAAAATGCGTGTCGTCCACCCGGCCCGGCGCGAAATTGGGCAAGGTCGCTCCGGTTCCCCACGAGGTTTCCACCGTTGCGATGAAGGCTTCCAGACGCTCCGGTGGCATCACCCATTTGTGGAAATGCGCATAGCCGCCATAGAGCACGAGTGACCGCGTCCGCACCGGATAGGTGGCGGCGAACAGCATCGCCATGGGCGCGCCTTCCGAAGCGCCGAGGATCGCCGCGCGGCCGCTGCCGGCGGCGTCCATCACCGCGCGCACGTCGTCCATGCGGGTCTCGAGGCTCGGCAGGTGACGGGGGTCGACGCGGTCGGAAAGCCCGGTGCCGCGCTTGTCGAACAGGATCAGCCGCGAGAAGGCCGAGAGCCGTTTCAAGAGGCGGCTGTAGCCTTCGTCTTCCCATTGCAGGTCGAGGTTGGAAATGAAGCCCGGCACGAAGACGAGATCGAACGAACCCTGACCGACCACCTGGTAGGCGATCCGCACATCCCCGCTACGGGCGTATCTGGTCTCGATCGGCCTCACGCAAGCTACCCCGCCCGGCCAGACGACTTCCTGTCGTCGACCATAGCAGAACGGTGCCGCTCACGGCAGCCAAACTTTGGAGAGAGCTGAAGTGTAAGACCTTCGGCGCCGATGGCGCTTCCCGCGCTATTTGTGCGGAACGGCGCCCTCGGCCTCAGCCGGCCTTGCGTAGCCGAGGCTCTTGTCGGCCTGTTCGGCCGTCAGCGGCCGCCTGATCCTGACCGAAGCAGCGACGACCAGGTCGTCGAAATCCTCCGGGTCGCCGTCCAGCATTTCGAACAACTGCCGCCGCATCCTGGGCTCCCAGAACTTGTTGATGTGCTCGGCGACGCCGGTAATGCCTTCCTCGCGCGGCTTCGAATGGAAGAAGGTGGCGATCTGGTTGGCCATGCGCACCAGCTTTTCCCTGGTGCTGGTGATGTGGTCTTCGTCATGCGACATGCTTGGCAACTCCGCAAGCCACCCGTTCGGGGTGGGTGAAAATATCGAAATCGTCGCCGCGCACCAGCGCCACCAGCGTCATGCCGGCGGCCTCTGCCGTTCGGATCGCCAGCGCTGTCGGCGCCGAGACGGCCATGATGATCGCAGCACCTATGGCGGCGGTCTTCTGCACCATCTCTACCGACACGCGCGAGGTCACCACGACCGCGCCGCTAGCGCCGTCGATGCCGGCTTTCGCCAGCGCGCCGGCCAGCTTGTCGAGCGCATTGTGGCGGCCGACATCCTCGCGCGCCATGACGATGCCTTTGCCGGGCATGTAGAAGCCGGCCGCATGCACTGCGCCTGTCTCCGTATGCAGCGGCTGCAGCTTCGACAGCAGCTTGACCGAGCGGGTGACGTCCTCGGCGTCGAGCGTAAGCTTCGACGAACCCACCGCGTCGACCGAGCGCATCGCTTCCTCGATGGATTCGATGCCGCACAAGCCGCACCCGACCGGTCCGGCCAGCCTCCGCCGCCGCGCCTGGAAGCGCGTGTTGGCCTTGTCCTTCAGCCTTATCTGGATGTCGATGCCGGCGCCGAGATCCTCGACCTCGATCGCCTCGATCTCTGCCGGATCGGCAACGATGCCTTCGGTCAGCGAGAAGCCGAGCGCGAAATCCTCGAAATCGGCGGGGCTCGCCATCATCACCGCATGCGTGGTGCCGGCATAGGAGAACGCCACCGGCGTCTCCTCCGGCACCATGCGGTTCGCGGCCGCGGTGCCGCCAACGCGGCGCGCCAGCCGCGAGATCTGCGTCGTGGCTTTGCGGCGCGCGCCCAAGTCCTACTCCGCCGCCTGCAGCGGAGCGATGCGGCGGCTCTGCTTGGCCTGCTCGTTATAGTCTTTCTGCCAGTCGGTCGGGCCGTTGGACGGCGCCACCTGCACGGCGGTGACCTTGTATTCCGGACAGTTGGTCGCCCAGTCCGAGAAGTCGGTGGTGATCACGTTGGCCTGCGTGTCCGGGTGGTGGAAGGTCGTGTAGACGACGCCCGGCGAGACGCGGTCGGTGATCAGCGCGCGCAGCGTGGTTTCGCCGGAGCGACTTGCCAGCCGCACCCAGTCGCCCTCGCGGATGCCGCGGTTCTCGGCGTCGTGCGGATGGATCTCCAGCCGGTCCTCGGCATGCCAGGTCACATTCTCGGTGCGCCTGGTCTGCGCGCCGACATTGTACTGCGACAGAATCCGGCCGGTGGTGAGCAGCAGCGGGTAGCGCGGACCGGTCCGCTCGTCCGTCGCCACATATTCGGTGCGGATGAACTTGCCCTTGCCGCGCACGAAGCCGTCGACATGCATGATCGGCGTGCCGAGCGGCGCCTTCTCGTTGCACGGCCACTGCACCGAGCCGACGCGGTCTAGCAGATCGAAGGAAACGCCGGCGAAGCTCGGCGTCGTCTTGGCGATCTCGTCCATGATCTCAGACGGATGCGTGTAGTTCCAGTCGAGCCCGATGGCGCGGGCAAGCTCCTGCGTCGCCTCCCAGTCGGCGTAGCGCGCCTTCGGCTCCAGCACCTTGCGCACCATGTTGATGCGGCGCTCGGCATTGGTGAAGGTGCCGTCCTTCTCGAGGAAGGTCGAACCCGGCAGGAAGACATGCGCGTAGTTCGCCGTCTCGTTGAGGAAGAGGTCGTGCACGACGACGCATTCCATCGCGGCGAGGCCGGCCGCGACATGCTTGGTGTCGGGGTCGGACTGCAGGATGTCCTCGCCCTGGATGTAGATGCCCTTGAACGAGCCGTCGACGGCGGCATCGAGCATGTTGGGAATGCGCAGGCCCGGTTCTTCGTCCAGCTTCACGCCCCACAGGCTCTCATAGATGTCGCGCACGGCCTCGCCCGAGATGTGGCGATAGCCGGGCAACTCATGCGGGAAGGAGCCCATGTCGCACGAGCCCTGCACGTTGTTCTGGCCGCGCAGCGGATTCACGCCGACGCCCGGACGGCCGATATTGCCGGTGGCCATGGCGAGGTTGGCGATCGCCATCACCGTGGTCGAGCCCTGGCTGTGCTCGGTGACGCCGAGGCCATAATAGATCGCGCCATTGCCGCCCTTGGCGTAGAGGCGCGCGGCGCCCCGGATGAGCTCGGGATCGACGCCGGACAGCTTGCCGACGGTCTCCGGGCTGTTCTCCGGCAGGGCGACGAACGATGCCCAGTCCTGGAATTCGGCCCAGTCGCAGCGCTCGCGGATGAAGGCTTCGTCGAACAGGCCCTCGGTGACGATGACATGCGCCAGCGCCGTCAGCACCGCCACGTTGGTGCCGGGCTTAAGCGGCAGGTGATAGTCCGCTTCGACATGCGCCGATTTCACCATCTCGGTGCGGCGCGGATCGAGCACGATCAGCTTGGCGCCCTCGCGCAGCCGCTTCTTCAGCCGCGAGGCGAACACCGGGTGGGCGGACGCCGGATTGGCGCCGATGATGACGGCGACATCGGTGAACTCGACCGAATCGAAATCCTGCGTGCCGGCCGAGGTGCCGTAGGTCTGGCCAAGGCCGTAGCCGGTCGGCGAATGGCAGACGCGCGCGCAAGTGTCGACATTGTTGTTTCGGAAGCCCTGGCGCACCAGCTTCTGGACCAGATAGGTCTCCTCGTTCGTGCAGCGCGAGGAGGTGATGCCGCCGATCGAGCCGCGTCCATACTGATACTGGATGCGGCGGAATTCCTTGGCGGTATAGGCGATCGCCTCTTCCCAGCTCACTTCGCGCCACGGATCGGAGATCTTCTCGCGGATCATCGGCGACAGGATGCGGTCCTTGTGGGTGGCGTAGCCGTAGGCGAAACGGCCCTTGACGCAGCTGTGGCCGTGGTTCGCCTTGCCGTCCTTGTACGGCATCATGCGGATCACCTCGTCGCCCTTCACCTCCGCCTTGAACGAGCAGCCGACGCCGCAATAGGCGCAGGTGGTGACGGCCGAGCGCTCCGGCATGCCCTTCTCGAGCACCGTCTTCTCGCGCAACGCGTCGGTCGGGCAGGCCTGCACGCAGGCGCCGCAGGAGACGCATTCCGAAGCGATGAAATCCTCGTGCATGCCGGCGACCATGCGCGATTCGAAGCCGCGGCCCTCGATGGTCAGCGCGAAGGTGCCCTGCACCTCTTCGCAGGCGCGCACGCAGCGCGAGCAGACGATGCACTGCGCCGGGTCGTAGGTGAAATAGGGGTTGGAGTCGTCGCGGGCGATGTAGTCGACCGCCAGTGAGCCATGGCCGGGCGCGACGCCGTTCTCTTCCTTGACGTGGTTGCGGCCTTCGACGCCGTAGCGGTTTTCGGTCAGCCCGACCGACTTCGCCACCGCGTCGAACTCGCTGGCGCCGGTTCCGGCCTTCTCTTTCCACCCGGTCGGATGGTCGGAAACGTAGAGTTCCATGACGCCGCGGCGGATGGCGTCGAGCCGGTCGGACTGCGTGCGAACCACCATGCCTTCGCCGACCGGCGTCGTGCAGGACGCCGGCGTGCCGCCGCGTCCCTCGATCTCGACCAGGCAGACGCGGCACGAGCCGAACGAATCCAGCATGTCGGTGGCGCAGAGCTTCGGAATCTCGACCCCGCCTTCCATCGCCGCGCGCATGATCGAGGTGCCTTCCGGCACGGTGACGCTTTGCCCGTCGACGGTCAGCGTGACCTGCTTCGTCGCTTTCGACTCCGGCGTGCCGTAGTCGATCTCCTCGATGAGTGTCGGGAAGTCGGCCTTGATGTTCATCTGCCAGCTCCTATTCGGCAGCCACGCGCGTCGGCGCCGGCTTGAAATCCTCGGGGAAATGCGTGATCGAGCTCATCACCGGGTAGGGCGTGAAGCCGCCCAGCGCGCAGAGCGATCCGAACTTCATCGTATTGCAAAGGTCGGTGACCAGAGCGAGGTTCTTCTCTGCCTCGACCCCTGCGGCAACCTTGTCGAGAACCTCCACACCGCGTGTCGAACCAATGCGGCAGGGCGTGCACTTGCCGCAGCTCTCGATGGCGCAGAACTCCATGGCGAAGCGCGCCTGCTTCAGCATGTCGGCGGTGTCGTCGAAGACGGTGAGGCCGGCATGGCCGATCAGCCCGTCCTTGGCGGCGAAGGCCTCGTAGTCGAACGGCGTGTCGAACAGCGCGCGCGGGAAATAGGCGCCGAGCGGCCCGCCGACCTGCACCGCTTTCACCGGACGCCCCGAAGCCGTGCCGCCGCCGATCTCGTCGACGATCTCGCCGAGCGTCAGGCCGAAGGCCGTCTCGAACAGGCCGCCATGCTTGACGTTGCCGGCGATCTGAATCGGGATCGTGCCGCGCGAGCGGCCCATGCCGAAATCCTTGTAGTAGGCGGCGCCCTTGTCCATGATGATCGGCACCGAAGCCAGCGAGATGACGTTGTTGATCACCGTTGGCTTGCCGAACAGGCCCTGGATCGCCGGCAGCGGCGGCTTGGCGCGCACCACGCCGCGCTTGCCTTCCAGGCTGTTCAACAGCGAGGTTTCCTCGCCGCAGACATAAGCGCCGGCGCCGACGCGGATTTCCATGTCGAAGGCGTTGGGCGAGCCCAGCACATTGACGCCGAGCACGCCGTGCTTGCGGGCGATCTCGACGGCCCTGTTCATCGTCGCCACCGCATGCGGATACTCCGAGCGGATATAGACGAAACCCTTGGTCGCGCCGGTGGCGATGCCGGCGATCGCCATGCCTTCGATCAGCACGAAGGGATCGCCTTCCATGATCATGCGATCGGCGAAGGTGGCGCTGTCGCCCTCGTCGGCGTTGCAGACGATGTATTTGCGCTCGGAGGTGGTATCGAGCACCGTCTTCCACTTGATGCCGGTCGGGAAGCCGGCGCCGCCACGGCCGCGCAAGCCGGATTCGGTCACTTGTTTCACGATGTCGGCCGGCGCCATGGCGACCGCATTCTCAAGGCCCTTCAGACCGCCATGCGACTTGTAGCTGTCGAGCGACAGCGGATCGATGACGCCGCAGCGGGCGAAGGTCAGCCGCGTCTGCTTGGCAAGGAAGGGAATCTTGTCTGGCGCGCCCAGCCAGCGCTTGTGGTGGCCGCCCTTGAGGAAGCCGCTGTCGAACAGGCTCTTGACGTCCGACGGCTTCACCCGCCCGTAGGCGACGCGGCCCTCGGCGGTCGCCACCTCGACCATCGGCTCCAGGAAATAGGCGCCGCGAGAGCCGTTGCGCACGATCTTGGCTTCGACGCCGCGCTCCTTGAGCTCCTTCTCGATCGCCCTGGCGACCTTTTCGGCGCCGAGCGCCAGCGCGCCTGAATCCGTGGGAATGTAGATGCGCGGGATCATGAACGCACCTCCGCGACGATCTCTTCGATCTTCTCGTCGTCGAGCCGGCCGATCACTTCGCCGTCGAGCATCGCCGACGGCGAGCAGGCGCAGAGCCCGAGGCAGTAGACCGGCTCCAGTGTAACCGATCCGTCGCGCGTGGTCCCGTGGAAATCGATGCCGAGCAATTGCTTGACCTTGGAGGCGACAGCCTCCGAACCCATCGACTGGCAGGCCTCCGCCTGGCAGAGCTTCAGCACATGCCGGCCGGCCGGCTGGGCGCGGAAATCGTGATAGAAGGTGACGACACCGTGCACTTCGGCCCTGGAGAGGTTCAGCCCGTCGGCGATGACCGGAAGGGCTGCCTGCGGCACGTGGCCGAACTCCTCCTGGATGCCGTGGAGGATCGGCAACAGCGGACCTTCGAGGTCCTTCAACTCCTCGATGATCGCCGCCGTGCGCGACGCGATCTCGGTACTTGCAGGCTGCATCGGCATGCAGCGCCCTCCCTGGTCGTGGTGGCCCAATATATGTCACCCCATCATATAGAGCGGTTCCGGGGCAACGACATGCACAGGGCGCAATATCGCTAAGTCCTTACGAAATCAGAGGAAACCCCTGAAATCAATAAAGCCGTTCCGTTGTTTGATAGAAAATTTCTATCAATAACGACCGGTCCGCATTGTCTAGCCTAGCGATGGGCGCGGAAATCGTCTGCCAGCGCCATTGCCTCGTCCAGCAGCGCCTGCACCAGCGGCGTGTGCGGCTCGCGCGGCGCCGCTACCAGCCCGACTGTGTGGCTGGCATCCGGCTCGACGATCGGAATGGCCCGGATCGGCTCGGAAAAGCCGAATGTTTCCGCGAGGTTGAGCGGCATGATCGACGACCATTTGCCGGTCCGGATATGCGAGAACAGCACGATCATCGAGTTGGATTCCAGCGTCGGCCGCACCTGCACCCCGGCTTCCGCCAGATGCTGGTCGATGATGCGCCGGTTCTGCATGTCCGGCGTCAGCAGGCAGAGCGGCAACTGGCTGATCTCGGCCCATGTCACTTTGTCGCGGTCGGAATAGGGGTTACCGACCGCTGTGATCAGCTGGTAGCGCTCGTCATAGAGCGGCACGCTGGTCACCCGCCCCAGCGGCTCGTTGTCGAGATAGGTGATGCCGGCGTCGACGTCGAAATTGCCGAGCAGCGACAGCACCTCGATCGAGGTGCGCGACAGGATCGAGAAGGTGACGCCCGGATGCTTTTCGCGAAACGGCGTCGTCAGCCGCGCCACCATAGCAAGGGCGGTCGGGACGGCGGCGATGCGGATGCGGCCGGCAAGGCCGCGGCGCGCCGCCCGCATCTCCTCGCGCATGGTCCGGGTGTCGCCGACGATGCGGCGCGCCCAAACCAGCACCTGCTTGCCTTCCGGCGTCAGGCCCTGGAAGCGCGAGCCGCGCAGCACCAGCATGACGCCGAGCTGCTCTTCGAGCTGCTTGATGCCGGCCGACAGTGTCGGCTGGGTGACGCCGCACACTTCGGCCGCGCGGCCGAAATGCTCTTCCTTGGCCAAAGCGATGAAGAATTCCAGCTTGTCGATCATATCATCCGATCCACGGTTTGCCCAAGGTCGGGGAAATCGCTTTGCTCCGCAAGACGCATGCACGACAGGATCTCATCCACATTTTTGAGCCGGCTATCTGTTTTCCCGCGCCGCGCGTGGCGTTATGTGAGATAGGCGGAAGCAGGGAGGACGAGATGCTGGGTTGGTTTCGCAGACTGTTGCCGCGCGAGGATCGCTTTTTCGAGCTGTTCGAACGGCATTCGCGCACGGTGGTTGGCGGCGCCGAGGCGCTGGAGCAGCTTCTCCAGGGCAGGGACATCGACCGCTGGTGTCAGAAGATCGTCGATCTGGAAGACGAAGCGGATGGCATCACCGCGGAGGTCCTGCTTGCCGTCAGGCGCTCCTTCATCACGCCCTTCGACCGCGGCGACATCAAGGATCTGATCCAGTCGATGGATGATGCCATCGACACGATGCACAAGGCCGTCAAGACGGTGAAATTGTTCGAGATGAGGGAGTTTGATCCGCTGATGCGGGAAATGGGCGGCGTCATCGTCCAGGCCGCCCGGCTGGTCGCAGAGGCCATCCCGTTGCTCGGCAAGGTCGGCGCGAACGCCGCGCGGCTGAATGCCATCGCGGAAGAGGTCATGCGCGTCGAAGGCCGCGCCGACGATTTGCACGAGCAGGGTCTCAAGGATCTGTTCAAGCGGCACGGCCGCAGCGACCCCATGGCCTATCTGATCGGTTCGGAGATCTATGGCCAACTGGAAAAGGTGGTCGACCGTTTCGAGGACGTCGCCAACGAGATCAGCGGCATCGTCATCGAGAACGTGTAGCGATGGACGTCACGATCGCCTTTCCCTTGCTGGCCGGCCTCGTTGCGGTGGCGCTGTTCTTCGATTTCCTGAACGGCCTACACGATGCCGCCAACTCGATCGCGACCATCGTTTCCACCCGCGTGCTCAGGCCGCATTATGCGGTGTTTTGGGCCGCTTTCTTCAATTTCATCGCCTTCCTGTTCTTCGGCCTGCATGTCGCCGAGACGGTGGGGAAAGGCATCGTCGATGCCGAGATCGTGACACCGGCGGTGATCTTCGCCGCGCTTATCGGCGCCATCGTCTGGAACATCGTCACCTGGATCGCCGGCATTCCGTCGAGCAGCTCGCATGCGCTGATCGGCGGGCTGGTTGGCGCGGGCGTCGCCAAGGCGGGAACGGGCGCCATCGTCTGGTCCGGGCTGGGCAAGACGATCGCGGCCATCGTGCTTTCGCCGGCGACCGGATTCGTGCTGGCGCTTGTCCTCATCCTCGTCGTCTCGTGGCTGTTCGTGCGGCAGACCCCGTTCGCGGTCGACAACAGCTTTCGCATCCTTCAGTTCTTCTCGGCCTCGCTCTATTCGCTGGGGCACGGCGGCAATGACGCGCAGAAGACCATGGGCATCATTGCCGTGCTGCTCTATTCGCAAGGCATGCTCGGCCAGAGCTTCTACGTGCCGCTCTGGGTGGTCATCACCTGCCAGTCGGCGCTGGCGCTGGGCACGTTGTTCGGTGGTTGGCGCATCGTCCACACCATGGGCTCGAAGATCACCCGGCTGAACCCGATGCAGGGTTTCTGCGCCGAGAGCGGCGGTGCGATCACGCTTTTTGCCGCCACTTGGCTCGGCGTTCCGGTGTCGACCACACATACAATCACCGGCGCCATCATCGGTGTGGGCGCCGCCCGCCGTGTCTCGGCCGTGCGCTGGGGCATAGCCGGCAATATCGTCGTGGCATGGGTCATCACCCTGCCGGCAACCGCCGCCATTTCGGCGCTAACCTATTTTGTCACGCGCCTGGCAGCCTGACGCGAAGCGGAGGATGAAAACTACTCACCCGCAAGGCACAATATGTTGCCGTCCGGGTCCTTGAACCATGCGACCTTCACGCCCTGGCCGACATGGATATCGCCCTCGAGGGTCAGGCCGGGCATCTCATAGTGTTCGAAGGCGATGCCCTTCGACTTCAGCGCCGGGACAATGGCGCCGATCTGATCGCCGACCGTCCAGGTCACCGCCGTCGCCTTGTTGGTCCCTGCGAACTCCGAATGATAGACGTTGATGACCGTGTCGCCGCTTTTATAGACGATCAGTTCTCCGGCCATGTCGTCCACCTGCTTGAGGCCCAGCGTGCCTTCATAAAAGCCCTTTGCTCTCGCCAGGTCTTTCACTGCCAGATTGGCCGCTGCATTGCTGTTTGCGAGCATGACAGTCTCCTTTCCGGTTGCCGTCGCTCATGGCAACCGAGATAGGGCCCGTGGATCGATTGGCCATGATCGAGCGGCAGAATTGCCGTCCGATTGGAACCGCCATCCGATAAAATCCGACGCCATCGGTCGCTTTCGGGAGCATGCCGGGCGCGCCTTTGCTGCACGGCTTGGTTCTGCCGGGAAACTGCACTATCTGGAACACCAAAGCCCGAGGAAAGATCATGACCGTAACCAAGGAATCCGTCATCGAACGCCTGAAGACGGTCAATGGGCCGGATTTCACCGGCAACATCGTCGACCTCGGCCTGGTCTCGGAGATTTTCATCGCCGACTCCAAGGTGTTCTTCTCGATCACCGTTCCTGCGGCCCGCGCGCAGGAGATGGAGCCGCTGCGCGCCGCCGCCGAGCGCGTGGTCAAGGCCATCCCCGGCGTCGTCAACGCCGTCGTCGCGCTGACGGCGGAGAAGAAGGGCGGCGGCATGGAAGCACCGGTTCGGCCGCGCCCGGCTCCGCAGGCAGCGCCGCCGCGGCCAGCGCCGCAGCGCGCCGCCCCGCAAGCGCCCGCCTCGCACAGCCACGGCAAGCGCGGCGTGCCCGGCATCGACGCGATCATCGCCGTCGCTTCCGGCAAGGGCGGCGTCGGCAAGTCGACGACCGCCGTCAACCTGGCGCTCGGGCTTGCCGCCAATGGATTGAACGTCGGCGTGCTCGATGCCGATATCTACGGGCCGTCGATGCCGAGGCTGCTCAACATCCATGGCCGGCCGCAGACCGTCGACGGCAAAATCCTGAAGCCGATGCAGAATTACGGCCTGAAGGTGATGTCGATGGGCTTCCTCGTCGATGAGGAGACGCCGATGATCTGGCGTGGCCCGATGGTGATGTCGGCGTTGACCCAGATGCTGCGCGAGGTCGAGTGGGGACCGCTCGACGTCCTGGTGGTCGACATGCCGCCCGGCACCGGCGACGCCCAGCTCACCATGGCCCAGCAGGTGCCGCTGGCCGGCGCCGTCATCGTCTCGACGCCGCAGGATCTTGCGCTGATCGACGCGCGCAAGGGCCTCAACATGTTCAAGAAGGTCGACGTGCCGCTGCTCGGCATCGTCGAGAACATGAGCTACTTCCTCGCTCCCGACACCGGCAAACGCTACGACATTTTCGGCCATGGCGGCGCGCGCCGCGAGGCGGAACGGCTGGGCGTCACTTTCCTCGGCGAAGTGCCGCTCGAAATGGGCATCCGCGAAAGCTCGGACGCCGGCGCGCCGGTGGTCGCGTCGAAGCCGGACGGCGCCGAGGCGAAAATCTATCGCGATATCGCCGCGAAGGTCTGGGAGAGGGTCCAGGACGAGCGCGGCGCGGCGGAAGCCGCGGTGCCCTCGATCGTGTTCGAGTAGGTCTGCCTGGGCGGCCGATGAGGGGGCGCCGGCGCTCGACGACCGAGTCTTCTTCAGGCGAGGCGCAAGCTAAAGCGTTTCAGCGATTCATAGAATTCGCCGAACCGCTCTAAGTATTTGTTTTTACGCAATTCCGGACGGAAAACCGCTACACACTTTTCCTGGAATTGCTCTAAGCGGCGCCGACTTTCTCGCCGAACGTCGAGAAGAACTGCCCGGCCAGCTTCTTCGAGGTCGATTCAATCAACCGGCTGCCGAGCTGCGCGATCTTGCCGCCGACATCGGCCTTGGCGGCATATTTCAGCACCGTCGTGTCGGCGCCGTCGGCGGTCAGCGTCACATCGGCGCCGCCCTTGGCGAAGCCGGCGATGCCGCCCTTGCCTTCGCCCTGGATCGTATAGGAGTGCGGCGGCTTGAGGTTCTTCAGCATCACCTCGCCGTTAAAGGTCGCCTTGATCGGTCCGATCTTCAGCACCACGGTGGCGGCCATCTCGGTATCCGATTTCTTTTCCAGGCTCTTGCAGCCGGGAATCGCTTGCTTGAGAATGTCCGGGTCGTTGAGGGCTTTCCACACTTTCTCAACGGGTGCGGCGATGCGCTCCTCGCCTTCGATCACCAAAGCCATCAAGACCTCCCGCATTGCTGATGCCCATTGGCGTAGCGCGCGGCCCTTTATCTGTCTATCGCACCAAAGTGCGGGGTCGCGGCGCTCCTGCCTCTTGCCTGCATGAGCGCATTGGCATATCGATTTGTCATACAAATACGGAGACCACTATGGCAGGCGCCCCCACCAAGAAGAAGAAATTTCGCTCGCAGGAGTGGTTCGACAACCCCGATAATCCGGGCATGACGGCGCTCTATCTCGAGCGCTACCTCAATTACGGACTGACGCGCGCCGAGTTGATGTCGGGCAAGCCGCTGATCGGCATCGCGCAGACGGGCTCGGATCTGTCGCCCTGCAACCGGCATCACCTCGAGCTCGCCAAGCGCGTGCGCGAAGGCATTGTGTCGATGGGCGGCATTCCCTTCGAGTTCCCGTGCCATCCGATCCAGGAGACCGGCAAGCGCCCGACCGCCGCGCTCGACCGCAACCTCGCCTATCTCAGCCTCGTCGAGGTGCTCTACGGCTATCCGCTCGACGGCGTGGTGCTCACCATCGGCTGCGACAAGACCACGCCGGCGCTGCTGATGGCGGCGGCGACCGTCAACATCCCGGCGATCGCGCTTTCGGTCGGCCCCATGCTCAACGGCTGGCACAAGGGCAAGCGCACCGGTTCCGGCACCATCGTCTGGGAATCGCGCCAGCGCCTGTCGGCCGGCGAGATCGACTATGACGAGTTCATGGACATCGTCGCCTCCTCGGCGCCGTCGACCGGCTACTGCAACACCATGGGCACGGCCACCACGATGAACTCGCTGGCGGAGGCGCTCGGCATGCAGCTACCGGGCTCGGCCGCCATTCCCGCGCCCTACCGCGAGCGCGGCCAGATCGCGTACGAGACGGGCAAGCGCATCGTCGACATGGTGCATGAGGACCTGAAGCCCTCCGACATCATGACGCGCCAGGCTTTCGAGAACGCCATCGTCGTCAACTCGGCCATCGGCGGTTCGACCAACGCGCCGATCCACCTCAACGCCATTGCCCGCCATCTCGGCGTGCCGCTCGACAATGACGACTGGCAGAAGATCGGCCTCAACGTGCCGCTGATCGTCAACCTGCAGCCGACGGGCGAATATCTCGGCGAGGACTATCACCATGCCGGCGGCGTTCCGGCGGTGGTGGCCGAGCTGATGAAGGGCGGCGTGCTGCCGCACCCCGACGCGATCACCGCCAACGGCAAATCGATCGGCGACAATTGCCGCGACGCCGTCAACGAGAATCACGATGTCATCCGCGGCATCGACAAGCCGCTCAAGGCCAATGCCGGCTTCATCAATCTCAAGGGCAACCTGTTCGATTCCGCTATCATGAAGACCAGCGGCATCTCGCCGGAATTCCGCGAGCGCTATCTCTCCAACCCGAACGACCCGGAGGCCTTCGAGGGCAACGCCATGGTCTTCGACGGCCCGGAGGATTACCACGCCCGCATCGACGATCCGGCGCAGGGCATAGACGAGCATACCATCCTGTTCATGCGCGGCGCCGGTCCGGTCGGTTATCCGGGCGGCGCCGAGGTGGTCAACATGCAGCCGCCGGCCTACCTCATCAAAAAGGGCATCCATTCGCTGGCCTGCATCGGCGATGGCCGCCAGTCGGGCACGTCAGGCTCGCCGTCGATCCTCAACGCTTCGCCTGAGGCTGCCGTCGGCGGCGGCCTGGCGCTGCTCAAGACCGGCGACCGCGTCCGCATCGACCTGAGGAAGGGCACGGCCAACATCCTCGTCAGCGACGAGGAGATCGCCAGACGGCGCGCCGCGCTGCAGGGCAATGGCGGCTACCATTATCCCAAGCACCAGACGCCGTGGCAGGAGATCCAGCGCGGCATGGTCGACCAGTTCTCTGCCGGCATGGTGCTGAAGCCGGCGGTGAAGTATCAGGACGTCGCACACACCAGCGGCGTGCCGCGCGACAATCACTGAGTCGCTTGCTTCGGGAATCGAGGGGCGGCCTGCGAAGCGCGGGCCGCCCTCTTCTTATGCCCTTGTTTCGGCGTCACGGCGCATCCAGATAGGTGTCATACCGGCTGGCTGAGAACATGGGACCTTCATGACCAAGCGGCGTTCTTCCCTCGGCTTCCTCGGCATGTTCGGCCGCTCCGGCGACCTGCGCCAGCTCGACGACGCGCTGCGCCAGGCGGACCTGCATCCGGCGCTGGTGCCGGAGGGCGTGAAACTTACCATCGTCAATTTGATGAATGACCGCTGGCCGGACGAACCGCCGCCACAGGCCTATGTGTCGGTGGCGCAACTCTGCGGCTATTGCATCGCCGGGCCTGAGACCTTCGAGCAGGCCAATGGCAGGGAGCCGACGCTGGAAGCCGAACGCCGCATCGAGGCCGCGCTCGAAGCCGGCGACAGCTTCGATGCGCAGATCGTGCTGATGACGCTGCATGCGAAGCTGATCAACGCCGACGTCGTCGAGCGCTACGGGCTGAGTGTGGAGTGACTCGTTTGCAGCCCGGCCTCGCCTGAATATCAGCCGCCCATCTTGTTGCGTGGCAGCTTGATCATCTCACCGAAGCGGGCGCGCAGCTTGTCGTCGACGAGCCGCGACACATGCCGCGGGAAGCGCTCGGCCAGAACGCGCTTCTTCTCGGCGATCGCTCTTTGCAATATGTCTGGCCGACCCTTCTCGTTCCATTCCTTCGGCGAGAAACGGTCGCCGACCGACGGATAGAAATATTCGGTCTGCATCAGCTTCAGCGTCTGCTCGTTGCCGAGATAATGGCCCGGACCCTTGAGGCAGACATCGGCGATGGTGTCGATCGAAAGCGCATCATCCGTCACCTCGATGCCACGCACGCAGCGCAGGCAGTGGCCGAGCATGTCGTTGTCGATGATCAGGCTCTCGAGGCAGAAGCCGAGCAGCGAGGCATGCATGCCGGCCGATTCATAGACCAGGTTCAGGCCGGAGAGACCGGCCATCACATTGGTGATGCCCTTTTCGTAGCCGGACTGGATGTCGGGCAGCTTCGAGTCCGTCATGCCGGCGGCCGAGCCGCCCGGCAGGTCGTAATATTGCGCCATCTGCGCGCAGGCCGCGGTCAGCACCGACTGCTCGGCCGAGCCCCCGGACATGGCGCCGGTCCTGAGGTCGGAGACGAACGGCCAGGTGCCGAAGATCGCCGGATGGCCGGGTTTTATCGCGTTGACGTAGACCAGCCCCATCAGCACCTCGGCCACCGCCTGCACGACCGCGCCTGCAATCGCGGCAGGAGCCGTGGCGCCGGCCTGGCCGGCCGAAAGAAGCAGGATCGGAATGCCGCCCTCGACGCAGGCTTCAAGCACGCCGCAGGCGTCCTCGGCGAACTTCATCGGCGGTACGACGAAGCAGTTCGAATTGGACACGAAAGGCCGCGCCCGGAAATTCTCCTCGCCGCCGGCGATCGCATAGAGCATCTCCAGCGCCGGTTTGACGTTCTCGCGCACCGTGAACGAGGTGCCGACATGCTTGGACGTCCCCATCACGCAGGCATAGAGCGTGTTGAAGTCCATCTCGAGCGGGTCGGGAATGTCGCGCGGCACCATGGTGCGCTGGAAGAAATGGATGTTGTCGAGTCCGTCGACCAGGCGGGCGGCGTCGTAGATGTCCTGCAGCAGCGATTCGCGGTATTCGCGCTTCTCGACATCGACCAGGTGCACGGCCGCTCCGGCCGTGCCGTAATGCACGCGTTTGCCCTGGATCACCATGTCGTGCTTGGGATCCTGTCCGTGGAGCGTGAAGTGGCGCGCCGCTTTTTTGATCGTGTCGAGCACGAGCGCGCGCGGCAGGCGGACGCGCCCGTCATCGCCATAGGCAGCACCCACCCGGGTCAGCGCCTCGATGCAGGAGGGGATGGCGTTGGCGAAGCCGACGGTCTCCAAAAGCGTCAGCACCGCCTCGTGGATGCGCTCGCGGTCGTTCTGGCTCAATGGCCCGTAGCTGCCCCCTTCGAGGCCTGGCCGCACCGGACGGATGTCGTCGGCTAAAGGCGCAGCCCGCATCGCGCGGCGCGCTTCGCGCCCGCCGGAGCGCCGCGAACGCTGGTCCGACGACGCTTCCTGCTTCTCAAGGGCCACTGACATGGAAAGCACTCCACCTTTAGTTTTTTAGGGCAGGGTGCGTGGCGGTTGGTCCACCATCGGCCTGCCTCGTCCCCTTTGTCGCTCGACTATGCCGCCGGCATTGGTACAGCCTATGAGCCAGCCAATCCCGTCGAATATGCCAGAACGCTAAAGCGATGAGGCGTGCCAAAACAGAAAGAGCCGGCGAAAACGCCGGCTCTTTTTGGAAGTCGATGGCGATCAGGCCGCAGCGGGTCGGCGGCCTGCTGCCGTGGCGAGTTCGCGGATGCCGGGCTCGATGTGCTGCAGCGAGATCGAGGAGATGCCCAAGCGCATGAAACGAGAGGGCTTTTCGCTGCGGTCGAAGAACCGGTCGCCGGGTTCGATGATGACGCTTCGCGACGCGGCCGCCTCGGCCAGCCCGCGGGAATCGGTGCCGCGCGGCCCCTCCAGCCAGAGCGACGTTCCGCCCGCCGAATCGGTCGAACGCCACTCTGGCAGGAAAGCGGAAATCGCATGGACCAGACGTTTGCGCCGCTCGTCGAAGGCGGCGGAGAGCCTGCGCACCAGCGCCTCGTGATGGCCAAGCGACAAAAACAGCGCCACCGCGCGCTGGTTGTTCGCCGGCGGGTGGCGGAGCATGAAGCGGCGTAGCGCGCGAAGCTCGGCGATCAACCCGGCCGAGGCGACGATGTAGCCAAGCCTAAGACCCGGAGCCAGCGTCTTCGACATCGAGCCGACATAGATGACGCGGCCGGAGCGATCGAGGCTCTTCAGCGCCTGCTGCGGCGCCTCGTCGAGAAGCTGGCTGTCATAGCCGTCCTCGATGATGATCTGGTTGTTGCGGTTGGCCCGCGCCAGAAGGTCCTGCCGCCGCTCCGCCGACAGCGGCACCATCGTCGGGCAATGGTGGCTGGGGGTGACGAAGACGAACCCGGAATCGCTGGGGATCGCCGAAGTCACGATACCCGACTGGTCGACCGGGACCGGCTGGATATCGGCGCCCGCCAGCCGGAAGATCGAGCGGGCATCCGGGTAGCCGGGGTCTTCCATCGCCACCTTCGAGCCCTTGGTCATCAGCAGCGAGGCGAGCATGTAGAGCGCGTTCTGAGCGCCCAGCGTCACGATGATCTCGTCCGGATTGGCGAAGATGCCGCGGCGCGGCAATAGCCGGGCCTGGATCTGCTCGATGAGCAGCGGATCGTCGCGGTCCACCATGTCGGACGCCCAGTTGCGGATCTCGAGCACCGCCAGCGCCATGCGGTTGCACTCCCGCCATTCGGCGGTCGGGAATAGCGCCGGGTCGAACTGGCCGTAGACGAACGGATAGGACGACTTGATCCAGTTGTCGTGCTTGGCCGGCGGCGGCATGTCGCTGGCGGCGATCTGCCGGCGCGCCTTCCAGTCGATCTCGTTCTGCTGGTCGGGCGCCTTCTGGTGCGGCTTCGCGGGGGTGGCCAGCACGTCAGGGTTGACGAAATGGCCGCGCCGTTCGCGCGCCTCCAGGAAGCCCTGGTCGACCAGCTGCTGGAAGGCAAGCACCACCGTGCCGCGGGCAACGCCAAGTTTTTCCGCCAGAATCCGGCAGGACGGAAGCGGCATCGAAGCGGCGATTTGTCGGTCGAGGATGGCTGCGACGATCGCCTGGCGGATCTGAGCCTGGAGGGTTTGTCCGGATTCGGCCGAAATCCGGAACAGGCCGGACCATATGGCCGTGTCATTGCGCTGTGGCATGGGAGATCTTCCTCGGATGGCCAGCTGTTTTCACTTGGCTGGACCAGTCGAGTGTAGGGGTGGCACAAGGGGTTGCGCCAATCAATTTTTCTGATCCCTGGGATTTATGCCAGTGATCCATCATGCGCGATGCGAAGCATCGTCGCGGCGCGTTTAAGCGCGATGCGAAGCATCGTCGCGGCACAATCCCAAGCGCGATGCAGAGCATCGTCGCCACGCGTTCACGCGCGATGCGGAGCATTATCTAAGCGCGAAGGCGGAGCATCGTCGCGACGGATTCTCGCAATCTCACCGCCCAATACCGCGCATCATCAAAGCGTGATGCGCTGCGGCATCGCCGCGCTTGAATAAATCGAAATCGGCTCAATAGAATGACGCGCCGACACGCGCCGGAAACATCCGGCCTGTTAAAATGGTCTAAAAACCCGCCAGGAGCCCGCCAGTGGATCAGTCAGCCTTCGACAAGCAACTTGCCGCGTTGCGTGATCAGCGCGCCGCAGCCAAGGGCACCATGCGCGAGGCCTTCGCCGCCGATCCCAAGCGCTTCGAGAAATTCTCCGCCACCGATGGCGACCTTCTGCTCGACTGGTCGAAATGCGCGGTCGACGCCGACACCATAGCAATGCTGGAAAAGCTTGCCGGCGCGGCCGATCTCGCGGGACGTCGCGCCGCGATGTTCGAAGGCAGGAAGATCAACATCACCGAAGGCCGCGCCGTGCTGCACACGGCGCTGCGCAACCTGACCGGCAAAAGCGTCGTGGTCGATGGCCAGGACACCAAGGCGGATGTGATTGCCGTGCTCGACGCCATGGGCGCCTTCGCCGATGCCATCCGCTCGGGCAAGGCCGCCGGCGCCACCGGCAAGAAGATCACCAACATCGTCAACATCGGCATCGGCGGTTCGGATCTCGGACCGGCGATGGTGACGCTGGCGCTGGCGCCCTATCATGACGGCCCGCGCGCGCATTATGTCTCCAATGTCGACGGCGCCCACATCCACGACACGCTGAAGGGTCTTTCGCCAGAGACGACGCTGTTCATCATCGCCTCCAAGACCTTCACCACCGTCGAGACGATGACCAATGCCGAAACGGCACGCAAATGGGTGGAGAAGGCGCTGGGCAAGGAGGCGATCGGCAAGCATTTCGCCGCCGTCTCGACCGCGCTCGACCTGGTGTCGAAGTTCGGCATCGCCTCCGACCGCGTCTTCGGCTTCTGGAACTGGGTCGGCGGCCGCTACTCGGTCTGGAGCGCCATCGGCCTGCCGGTGATGATCGCCATCGGCCCGCGCAACTTCCGCGCCTTCCTCGACGGCGCGCATGAGATGGACGAGCATTTCCGCTCGGCGCCCCTGCAGAAGAACCTGCCGGTGCTGCTGGGGCTGATCGGCTGGTGGCACCGGGTGGTCTGCAAATATCCGGCCCGTGCCGTCATTCCCTACGACCAGCGCCTGTCGCGCCTGCCGGCCTATCTGCAGCAGCTCGATATGGAATCGAACGGCAAGAGCGTCACGCTCGACGGCGGCGCGGTCACTACGCCGACCGGTCCGCTGGTCTGGGGCGAGCCCGGCACCAACGGCCAGCATGCTTTCTTCCAGCTTCTGCACCAGGGCACCGACTTCATCCCGGTCGAGTTCCTGGCGGCTGCCGTCAGCCATGAGCCGGAACTGAAGACCCATCACGACCTGCTGCTCGCCAACTGCCTTGCGCAGTCGGAGGCCTTCATGAAGGGCCGCACGCTGGAGGAGGCGCGCGCGCAGATGCTGGCCAAGGGCATGGAGCCGGCCGATGTCGACCGCATCGCGCCGCACCGAGTCTTTTCGGGCAACCGTCCCTCGCTGACGATACTCTACCGGAAGCTCGATCCGCGCACGCTCGGTCGCCTGATCGCGCTCTACGAGCACCGCGTCTTCGTCGAGGGAACGCTGTTCAACATCAACTCGTTCGACCAATGGGGTGTCGAACTGGGCAAGGAATTGGCGACAGGCCTGCTGCCTGTCGTGGAAGGCAAGGAGACTGCCGCAAAACGCGACGCCTCGACTGCCGGACTGGTGGCTCATATCCACCAACTGCGCGGCACGGAGTAAAAGGCTTGGCGGATATCAAGGGCATTCTCTTCGACAAGGACGGCACGCTGGTCGACTTCAACGCAACATGGCTCGGCATTGCCGATTTCATGGCCATGGACGCCGCCGAAGGCGATCGCTGGAAGGCGGACCGGTTGCTCGCGGCTGCGGGTTTCGATTTCGCCAGCAAGCGCTTCAAGCCCGATTCGATCTTTGCTTCCGGCTCGAACATGGATGTCGTCGAGCTCTGGTTCCCGCGCCTGTCGGACGAGGACCAGATGCTGGCCGTCTCCCGCTTCAACGAGATCACCTCGGTGCAGGGCTCGTCGATGGCGGTTGCGCTTCCGGGCATCGTCGAATCGCTGCGGGCGCTCCACAAGCGATCCTTCCGGCTGGGCGTCGCCACCAACGATTCCACCAGCGGCGCCGAAAAGACGCTCGCCACGCTCGGTGTCGCGCAGCTCTTCGACGCCGCCTTCGGCTATGATGCGGTAGCCAATCCCAAGCCGGCGCCCGATACCGTCGTCGCGTTCTGCGATCTGACCGGGTTGAAGCCCAGCGAGATCGCCATGGTCGGCGACAATCGCCACGATCTCGAAATGGCGCGCGCCGGCGGCTGCGGACTGGCGATCGGCGTGCTTTCCGGCACCGGCACGCGCGACTCGCTGTCGCCGATGGCCGACGTCATCCTGGATTCGGTCGCCGACCTTCCGGATTTTCTCGCCGCTCGGGTGAGCGTGGCGGCGAGCTAGCCGGCCCCGGCTGGGACGAACGCAAACACGCCGCTCGGCCTCGCCTCGCTGCCGCCATTCCCGCCGACATCGGGCACCTGATACTCAGCCAACAGGCGAAGCCTGGGCTTGGGCAGCCAGGCGCGGCCCGGATCGCCAACCAGCACCTTGATGCCGGCGGCAAGGCACCGGTCGAGGAAGGGGACGACCCGCCGTGCCACCGCCTGCCCATAGAAGACGTCGCCGGCGAGCACCAGGTCGACCGCCGGCGACGGACCGGCGGTGATGTCCTCGCCGGTTATGGTGATGGCGACGGCGTTGGCCGCAGCGTTGAGGCCGAGCGCGACTATGCCGTTGCGGTCGATTTCCGCCGCGATCACCGCGCTCGCTCCCGCCTTCGCCGCGGCGATGCCGACAAGGCCGGAGCCGGCGCCGAGATCGAGCACGCGGCGGCCGGCAACGGTCGAGGGCCGGTCGAGAATGTAGCGCGCCAGCACTGCCCCGCCGGCCCAGGCATAAGCCCAGTAGGGCGGCTGCGGCTCGGCCGTGCCGTCGTCGGCGTCATCATCCGGTTCGAGCAGCCGCCTCAGCCCGCTGCCGGGATGGGCCGTGTAAAGACGGATTTCGGGCAGCGACGGCACCGGCGACAAGCGCATGTTCGCCTTGATGAATTCCGCGGGATCGAGGCCGCCGCGACGCTCTGGCGTCAGGCCGGCAACATTTTCGCTCAAGTCTACTCCCGCAATGCGCGCCGCAGGATCTTGCCGACCGGCGTCTTCGGCAGCTCGGTGCGGAATTCGATGTATCGCGGCCGTTTGTAACCGGTCAGGTTCTCCCGGCAATAGGCGGTCAGCGTCTCGACGGTGAGCGCCGGGTCCTTCCTGACTACGAACAGCTTCGGCACCTCGCCGGAATGCTCGTCCGGCACGCCGATCGCCGCCACTTCGAGCACGCCGGGATGCTGCGCCACGACCTCTTCCAACTCGTTCGGATAGACGTTGAAGCCGGAGACCAGGATCATGTCCTTCTTTCGGTCGACGATCTTGGTGTAGCCGCGTTCGTCCATGAAGCCCATGTCGCCCGACTTGAAGAAGCCGTCCTTGGTCATCACCTTGGCCGTCTCGTCCGGCCGGTTCCAGTAGCCGGCCATCACCTGCGGCCCGCGGATGCAGATCTCGCCCACTTCGCCGAGCGGCACGTTGTTGCCGTCGTCGTCGCGGATGGCGATCTCGGTCGAAGGCAGCGGCAGGCCGATCGTGCCGGTGAATTCGCTGGAGCTGAATTTGTTGGCGGTCGCCACCGGCGAGGTCTCGGAGAGCCCGTAGCCTTCGCTCACCGGGCAGCCGGTCAGCGCCTTCCAGCGCTCGGCCACGCCTCTTTGCACCGCCATGCCGCCGGCAAGCGTCAGGATCAACGGCTTGAAGTCGAGCTTGCGGAAATCCTCGTTGTTGAGCAGCGCGTTGAACAGCGTGTTGAGGCCGGGGAAGATGTGGGCCGGGTATTTCTGCAGTTCCTTGACGAAGGCCGGAATGTCGCGCGGGTTCGGGATGAGCACGTTCTGCGCGCCCTGCTGCATGCCCATCAGCGCGTTCACCGTCAGCGCGAAGATGTGGTAGAGCGGCAGCGCGCAAATGAAGTTGAGATGCGCGGGCTTCGGCTTGACCGTGTAGGCATCCTCCACCCAGAGCGAATTCTGCGCCACGTTGGAAAGCACATTCCGGTGCAGCAACGTCGCGCCCTTCGAGACGCCGGTCGTGCCGCCGGTATATTGCAGGAAGGCGATATCGTCGCCCGAGACCGTTGCGGGCTTGAAGGCGAGGCCCGCGCCGGCCCTCAGCGCGGCGTTGAACTTGACATGGCCGGGCAGCGACCAGGCGGGAACCATCTTCTTCACCCGCCGCACGACGAGGTTGACGATCGCGCCTTTCAGTCCGCCCAGCATGTCGCCCATCGCCGCCACCACCACATGCTTGACCGGCGTCCGGGCGATCACCGCCTGCAGCGTGTTGGCGAAGTTTTCCAGAATGACGATCGCCTGCGCGCCGGAATCCTTGAGCTGGTGCTCGAGCTCGCGCGGCGTGTAGAGCGGGTTGACGTTCACCACCGTGAAGCCCGCGCGCAGCACGGCCATCATCGCCACCGGATATTGCAGCACGTTCGGCATCATCAGCGCCACGCGCGCGCCTTTCTCCAGGCCTTTCGACTGCAGATAGGCGCCGAAGGCCGCCGAGAGCCGCTCCAGCTCGGCGTAGGAGATCGACTTGCCCATGCACACATATGCGGGCTGGCCGGAGAACTGCTTGCAGGCGCCGACGAGGAAGTCGCCGATCGAATTGTAGGGAAGCGGGCCGATCTCAGCCGGCATGTTCTTTGGATAGTTTTTCAGCCACGGCTTTTCCGGCAATCCGGCCGTGAGCTCGGTGATTGCCTTAGGCAGCCCTTTGGCCTGCGGCGGTGCCGGCTTCGCGGCCGCGGGCTTGCCGGTCTTTGCGGTTGCAGCCTTGGCGGCGGGTTTGGAGCTCGTCTTTCTCGGAGCGGCGGCGGCCTTCGGCTTGGCAGTGGCCTTTGCAGGTGAGGACGTCCTGGCGGGTGAAGCGGTCTTGGAAGATGAAGCGGTCTTGGAAGATGAAGCCTTGGGCGCGCCGGCATTGCCGGTCGCGGCCTTGACTTTTGCCTTCGCTGGGGGCGTTGTCTTTGCTGCTTTTGCCACCAAATCCCTCCCTGGTGTCTTTTGCTTAGGTCTTGCTGCCTCACACGCCGGCGCTTGCTCCCGATGTCGGAAACCTCCTCCGCCGCGGCAGATCGCGGATTCCCAAGAAATCCGGCATGACGTCTATGTATTGCCTCTATCAGCGGCGGTGCAAGTCTTGCCCCAGCGGCAGCGGCGGAAAGATTTGCCGCCGAAATCTCTTCGCCGACCGCTCCCTGAGGCGCGTGCCGGCGAGGACCAGGATCGCGAGCACGGCGCCCCTCGTTCTGATTTCGAGAAGCGCCCAATCAATAAAAAAATGCGGTCGTTAACAATGTCGTGAGCGAAAAATTCTGCTCATTTTTTCCGGTATTTGAGGAAAATGCGGATTCTTTTCCTGCTTACCGTGGGGTACGCAAACGGGGTGTTCCAAAGCCCCAAAAACGGTGCTTATATGCGCGCTTCGCGAGCCTGATAGAGGGGCTTGGAAGAACATCAGGGAGTGCTCAATGAAAAAGACAATGACTTTTGCAGCCGCGTTGCTGGCTGCAAGCGTCCTGGGCGGCATGGCCAATGCAAAGACGCTTGTCTATTGCTCGGAAGCGTCGCCGGCCAATTTCGATCCGGGTACGACGACGGGCGGCAACGACTTCGACGCCTCCTCGCGCACGGTCTATTCGCGCCTGGTCGAGTTCAAGCACGGCGGCACCGAGATCGAGCCCGGCCTCGCCGACAAATGGGAAATCTCCGACGACGGCCTGGTCTATACTTTCCACCTGCATCCGGGCGTGAAGTTCCAGACCACCGACTATTTCAAGCCGACCCGCGACCTCAACGCCGATGACGTCGTCTTCTCCTTCGACCGTCAGTTCAACAAGCAGAATCCGTGGAACGGCGAGAAATATCTGCCGAACCTGACGTGGGACTACTACACCGGCATGGACATGCCGAAATACGTCGCCAAGTGGGAAAAGGTCGACGACCTCACCGTCAAGCTGACGCTGACCGAGCCGAACGCGCCGATGCTGGCCAATCTCGGCATGGACTTCGCCTCGATCGTCTCGAAGGAATATGCCGACCAGCTCGAGAAGGACGGCAAGATGGCCGACTTCTCGACCAAGCCGATCGGCACCGGTCCGTTCCAGTTCGTCGACTACCAGCTGGATTCGGTCATCCGCTATGCGGCCAACCCCGACTACTTCAAGGGCAAGGAGAAGATCGACGATCTGGTCTTCGCCATCACGCCTGATGCGACCGCCCGTATCCAGAAGGTGCTGGCCGGCGAATGCGACGTCGCGCCCTATCCGAACCCGGCCGACATCGCCACCATCAAGGCCAACAAGGACGTGACCTTGATGGACCAGGCCGGCCTCAACATCGGCTATATGAGCTACAACACGACGATCCCGCCGCTCGACAAGCCCGAGGTCCGTCATGCGCTCAACCAGGCGATCGACCGGGAAGCGCTGATCAAGTCGCTGTTCCAGGATGCCGGCGCCACGCCGGCCCAGAACCTGATCCCGCCGACCATGTGGTCGTGGAACAAGGCCGTGAAGTTCGATTCCTATGATCCGGAAGCGGCCAAGAAGGTGCTGGCCGATGCCGGGCTGAAGGAAATCCAGCTCTGGGCTTCCGACCGCGTTCGCCCCTACAACCCGAACTTCCAGCGCGCGGCCGAGCTGATCCAGGCCGACTGGGCCAAGGTCGGCGTCAAGGCCGAGATCGTCAACTACGAGTGGACGAAGTATCGCGAGGAAGGCAAGAAGAAGGAGCGCCCCGGCGCCTTCCAGATCGGCTGGACCGGCGACAATGGCGATCCGGATAACTTCTTCGCCACCCTCTTCGCTTGCTCGGCCATCGGCGTCTCGAACTACTCCAGCTGGTGCGACAAGGACTTCGAGGACCTGATCCAGAAGGCCAAGAAGACCAGCGACGAGGGCGAGCGCACCAAGCTCTATGAGCAGGCGCAGGAGATCTTCGCCAAGCAGGCGCCGGCCTTCCTCCTGGCCCACAGCCAGGTGTACTCGGTCGTTCGCAACAACATCTCCGGCTACAAGATGGACCCGCTCGGCATTCACCGCTTCGACGGCGTTGACAAGGCCGAATAATATTGCGAACGGGGCGGCGCAAATTCCAGCGCCGCCCCGATCCATTCGACGATGCTCCGATATCTTCTCAATAAAATCGCCCTCCTGATCCCGACTCTCGTCGGCATCACCATCTGCGCCTTTGCCTTCGTTCGGCTGCTGCCCGGCGATCCGATCCTGGCCATGGCCGGCGAGCATGGCGTCACGCCCGCGCGCTACGAAGAGCTCAAGGAACAGTTCGGCTACAACCTGCCGGTCTGGCAGCAGTACGCGCGCTATGTCGGCGAGGTCGCGACCGGCGACTTCGGCGTCTCGATTTCATCCAAGCGCCCGGTTCTCGAGGAGTTCAAGACGCTCTTCCCAGCGACGCTGGAACTCTCCTTCTTCGCTATGATCTTCGCGATGGTGGTCGGCATCCCGGCCGGCATATTCGCGGCCGTCAAGCGCGGCTCGTGGTTCGACCAGTCGCTGATGGGCACCGCGCTCGTCGGCTATTCCATGCCGATCTTCTGGTGGGGCCTGCTGCTCATCATCTTCTTCTCGGGCTACCTCGGCTGGACGCCGGTTTCCGGCCGAATGGGACTGCAGTTCTTCCTGAAGCCGATCACCGGCTTCATGACCATCGACAGCATCCTCTACGGCAAGTGGGACGCCCTGCGCTCGGCCCTCAGCCATCTCGTCCTGCCCGCGATCGTGCTCGGCACCATCCCGCTGGCGGTGATCGCGCGCCAGACGCGCTCGGCCATGCTCGAGGTGCTGGGCGAGGATTATGTCCGCACCGCCCGCGCCAAGGGGCTTTCGGCCGCCCGCGTCATCGGCGTGCATGCGCTTCGAAACGCGCTGATTCCGGTCGTCACCACCATTGGCCTGCAGGTCGGCACGTTGCTTGCCGGAGCCATTCTCACCGAAACCATCTTCGCCTGGCCGGGCATCGGCAAGTGGATGGTCGACTCCATCTTCAAGCGCGACTATGTCGTCGTGCAGTCAGGTCTGCTTTTGATCGCGCTCATCGTCATGGCCGTGAACCTCATCGTCGACGTGCTCTACGCCGTCATCAATCCGCGCATCAGGGCCGCGTGATGAGCCAGTCGACCGAAATCGCCCCCATGGCCGCCGGCAGCCCCGACCGGCTGACCGGCTTCAAGACCTTCTGGCATTATTTCTCGGTGAACCGCGGCGCCGTCATCGGCCTGGTCGTCTTCGTCCTGCTGGTGCTGGCGGCGCTCTTCGCACCGCTGCTCGCGCCCTACGCGCCCGACGTCCAGGACAAGACCGCGTTCCTGAGGCCGCCGGCATGGCAGACGGGTGGCAGCACCCAATATCTGCTCGGAACCGATCCGGTCGGCCGCGATATCCTCTCGCGCCTGCTCTATGGCGCGCGCTTCTCGCTGCTCATCGGCGCCGTCGTGGTCACGCTGGCGCTGACCGGCGGCATCACGCTCGGCCTGCTGGCCGGCTATTTCCGCGGCTGGGTCGACGTCGCGATCATGCGCGTCATGGACCTGATCCTGGCTTTCCCGTCGCTGTTGCTTGCGCTGGTGCTGGTGACCATCCTCGGGCCCGGCCTGTTCAACGCGATGCTGGCGATCTCGCTCGTCCTGCAGCCGCATTTCGCTCGCCTGGTGCGCGCGGCCGTCATGGCCGAGAAAAGCCGCGAATATGTCGTGGCGGCCAAGGTCGCCGGCGCCGGACATCTGAGGCTGATGCTCAGAACCATCCTGCCCAACTGCCTGGCGCCGCTGATCGTCCAGGGCACGCTGTCCTTCTCGAACGCCATCCTCGAGGCCGCCGCGCTTGGCTTCCTCGGCCTCGGCGCGCAGCCGCCGACGCCGGAATGGGGCACCATGCTCGCCTCGGCGCGCGAATTCATCCTGCGCGCCTGGTGGGTGGTGACCTTCCCGGGTCTTGCCATCCTGATCACCGTGCTCGCCATCAACCTGATCGGCGACGGCCTGCGCGACGCGCTCGATCCGAAGCTCAGGAGGTCGTGATGGCATTGCTCGAGATCCAGAACCTCGTCGTCGAGTTCCAGACCGCGTCCGGCCCGTTCCGCGCCGTCGACGGCGTCTCGCTCCGTGTCGACGAGCGCGAGGTGCTCGCCATCGTCGGCGAATCCGGCTCCGGCAAGTCGGTGTCGATGCTGGCGGTGATGGGCCTTCTGCCATGGACCGCAACAGTCACTGCCGACCGCATGACGTTCGGCGGCCGCGACCTGCTCAAGATCAGTCCGGCCGAGCGCCGCAAGATCATCGGCAAGGACATTGCCATGATCTTCCAGGAGCCGATCGCCAGCCTCAATCCGTGCTTCACCGTCGGCTTCCAGATCGAGGAAGTGCTGCGCTTCCATCTCGGCATGGACCGTGCGCAGCGTCGCGCCCGCGCCATCGAACTGTTGAAGCAGGTCGGCATTCCCGAACCGGCCGAGCGGCTCAACTCCTTCCCGCATCAGATGTCGGGCGGCCAGTGCCAGCGAGTCATGATCGCGATGGCGATTGCCTGCAATCCGAAGCTCCTGATCGCCGACGAGCCGACCACCGCGCTCGACGTCACCATCCAGAAGCAGATCCTCGATCTCCTGGTCTCGCTGCAGGCCAAATACGGCATGGGCCTGATCATGATCACGCACAATATGGGCGTGGTGGCCGAGACCGCCGACCGCGTCATCGTCCAGTACAGGGGCCGCAAGATGGAAGAGGCCGACGTCTTGTCGCTGTTCGAGAGCCCGAAGAGCAACTACACGCGCGCGCTGCTGTCGGCGCTGCCGGAGAACGCCGTCGGCGACCGGCTGCCGACCGTCTCAGACATGCTGTTCGAACCGGCGCCCCCAGAAGCTAGCGCATGACCAAGGTTGTCGAAGGCAAGAACATCAAGCGCGATTACCATGTCGGCGGCGGGCTGTTCCGCGGCGCGCGCACCGTGCATGCGGTGAAGGGCGTTTCCTTCAGCGTCGACAAGGGCAAGACGCTGGCGATCGTCGGCGAGAGCGGCTGCGGCAAGTCCACGCTTGCCCGCATCATCACGCTGATCGATCCGGCGACGGCCGGCGAGCTGTTCATCGACGGCAACAAGGTCGACATCGCCAGGGACGGGCTGACCAAGGAGATGCGCCGCAAGGTGCAGATCGTCTTCCAGAACCCTTACGGATCGCTCAACCCGCGCCAGAAGATCGGTGACGTGCTCGGCGAGCCGCTGCTCATCAACACCGACAAGTCGGCCGAGGAACGCCGCGATCTTGCGATGAAGATGCTGAAGAAGGTCGGCCTCGGACCCGAGCACTACAACCGCTATCCGCACATGTTCTCCGGCGGCCAGCGCCAGCGCATCGCCATTGCCCGCGCGCTGATGCTGAACCCGAGCCTGCTGGTGCTGGACGAGCCGGTCTCGGCGCTCGACCTCTCGGTGCAGGCGCAGGTGCTCAACCTGCTTGCCGACCTGCAGGACGAGTTCCAGCTGACCTATGTCTTCATCAGCCACGACCTCTCGGTGGTGCGCTACATCGCCGACGACGTGATGGTGATGTATTTCGGCGAGGCGGTCGAATACGGCCCCCGCGACGAGGTCTTTTCAGACCCCAAGCACGCCTACACCAAGACGCTGTTCGCAGCGACGCCGCGCGCCGATGTGGCGAGCATCAAGGCAAGGCTGGCCAAGAAGAAGGCGGCTTAGAGCGTTTCAGCGATATAGAATCGCCGAACCGCTCTAAGTATTTGTTTTTGCGCAATTCCGGACGGAAAACCGTTACACACTTTTCCTGGAATTGCTCTAGAGTGAAAACTCCACTGTTCTGAAAGACCGAGTTTTACGAATGGCGACTTACGTCTGCCATGGCGGTCGCTTTGCGGCTATTTGCAGCCGTATTCGGAGATCGTCGTCTTCCAATCGGCCGCGATCCCGTCGAGCGTCTCCTTTGCCGATCCGCCATCCTTGAGCAAATAGGGTGCCAGACGTGCGTTCATCTGCTCGATAAGCTTGGCGTAGTAAGGTTCTGCCCAGAAGTCCTTCACCACGAATAGGCTCTGGTAGAACGCTTCATTGTACGGTGTAGCGTTGCGGAATTTCTGCGATTCCAGAATGTGCGCGTCGGCCGTATAGCCGCCAAGGTCCGCCCATTTCCCCTGCGTGTCATCGCGAACGAGCCATTCAAGGAACTTCCTGGCTTCCGCCTGCTTGCGCGAATAAGAGACGATCGAGATACCTTGGCCACCCAGCGCGGTGAATCGATCTCCGCCCGGTCCAGCCGGGCTCGCGAAGAATCCCGTGACGGAGGCGTTCGGATTTATCGCCGGGTTGGCCAGCGCCGGGAAGAAGGCGAAGAAATTCATACTCATTGCCGCCAAGCCCCCGGTGATCGCCAGGTCTTCCTCCCGATTGGTGGTATTGCCCCAGTCCGGTGGCGTGAAGGAGTAGAGCTGCTTGTAAGCCTCAAGCGCCTTGATGGCCTGCGGCGAGTTAACGATGCCTTCGACCGTACAAGTGCTGTAGTTCCCGAGCTCGCCGCCATAGCTGAACAACTCGGACATGAAGCCCATGATGAGCCCGTCGCCGTGCTGCTCAGTGTAGATCGCCACACCATAGCGCGGCGGGTTGGAGTGCGGTCGATAGAAGAACTCGGCGATGTCGCGGAGCTGCATCCAGGTTTTAGGCGGGGCGAGGTCGTAGCCGTACTTCTCTTTGAAGGCCTTCATCTCGGCGGGATCTTCGAACCAGTCCTTACGGTAGGCCCAGCCGACCGCGTCGGCCTCGAGCGGAACAGCCCAGTAGCGTCCGCTTCCCTTTGGATACTCGGAATAATAAGTCATCGACGCCGGGGTCATGACTTTGGTCAGATCGGTCTCCTTCACGAGATCGGTCAGCTCGACGTAGTGGCCCTCCGTGGCGCCGGCTCCAAGCCATTGCGAATCGCCTACGACCATGTCGTAGGCGTCGGCGTGGGCATTGAACTCCATGAACGCCTTGTCCTGGAAATCAGGCCAGTTCACTGTCTCGACGGTAACCTTGACCCCGGTCTCCTTCTCATACTCGTTGCCGAGTTCCTGCAAATAGTTGGCCGGATCCCATTCGGCCCAAAGGATCGTCAGTTCGGTCGCAACAGCTCGGGCGCCAGGCGGCAGCAGTGCCACGACCGCCAGTAGGCCGATCCACATTCGGTTGAGCATGCCACACTCCTCCCTAGGGTTGCGCCGTCGCTCCTTGCGGAAGCTGTTGCAGAAGGAATCCGGCCTCCACCAGGTCAGGCGTGTCGAGGCCTTCGTTGAAAGCGGCATAGACCGGTGCGAGCAACTCTCGCGCCTGCTTAACGCGGCCGCGCTTGGCCCAAAGTCCCGCGAGGCGAAAAGCGGCTCTCAACTCGGCCAGCATCGCGCCCTGCTCGCGGGCGGCGGCCAGAGATTGCCGCAAAAGGTCTTCGGCGGTGTCGCCACGCGGGTTCAGCCGTGACAGCAACTCTGCTTTCGCATTCAACAGCTCGGGCAGTTGATACGTGGAGCCTGATTTGGCGAGCGTGTCGAAGGCCTTTTCCAGAACGGCCAGTCCCTCGGCCGCCTCGCCGCGTTCGCCGCAGGCCCGCGCGAGCGCGCACAGATAAGCGGCCATCCCCATGTCGGCCCCGGTCGCTGCCATCGCTGCGATCCCATCGCGCATCTCGCCAATCCCGTCGTCCAACGCTCCCAGACCGGCAAGCGCCCAGCCAAAGAAGGCGCGAGCCTGCCCCAGCAGCAGCGGGAGGGCGAACTCGGTGCACACCGCAATCGCTTGTTCGGTCCAGCGTCGCGCCTCTACGGGCTCTTGCCGGAGGAGGTGGACAACGCCGAGGGCCACCTGTGCCTGGGCGAGGCTAAGGGGATGCGAGTCGCGCTGGGCCAGAGCAACGGCTTCCCTTGCCTGCTGGATCGCCGTGTCAGGCTTGCCGCATATGCAAAGCATCTGCGCGTGGAAAGACCTGCAGCAAACGCCGGGATCGTGACCGGTATAGCCCCACGCAAGGTGGCGATGCCGCTCGTAGTCGTAGGTATCAAGACCAAATCTGACAAACGATTCAGCGGACCCGTACCTGCCCAGATAAAAATTGACGCCCCAGAGCTGATGATGCGCCTCCAGCAGGTATTCGGAATCGCCGGATGCCTCGGCGAGCTCCATCCCAAGCGTCCTGCACTGCAGGGCAAGAGCCTCGGCGGCGCGCAGGTCGCCCGAGATCGTACGGCAGCCGCTCTCGCCGCGCACCGCTGCAAATAGCTGGATTTTGTCGCCGAGCCGCGCGGCAAGCTCCCGAGCGGTCGAAAATGCCTGCAGGGGCTCCGGGGCGGCCCAACCTTTGGCGGGGACGAGGGCCGAGCCCATCGCAGTCCACAGTGAAACTTCCTGCCTGAGCCGGGACTCGGAAGCGGGCAGCGACGCGATAAGCTCAAGCCCCTTGGTGAAGTGGGCTGCGGCCTCGCGGTTGGCAGACCTTGCCATGGCGCGCTGCCCCGCCCGCAGCCACCATGGCACGGCCTTACCCGCCAGTCCGGCCAGCGTGTAATGCTGCGCGACGGTTTCAGGTTCGGCTTCGGCGATTTCGGCGAACTCGGCTTCGAGCGCTGCTGCGATCCGGCCATGGATTTGCTGGCGCCGGCTCTTCAACAGACTCTGGTAGGCAGTGTCGCGAACCAGCGCATGCTTGAACGTATAGGTCGCCTCCGGCATAGCGCCGCTGCGAAAAACCAGCTCGGCCCGTTCGAGCTGGTGTAGCGCATCGTCGAGCCGCGCATGGTCCGTACCGCTCACCGCTGCGAGCAGCCGGTGGCCGAAGATGCGCCCGATACAGGCGCCGATCTGGGCCGTCTCTTTGACCGGCGACAGCCGGTCGAGGCGCGCCATCAGCGAGTCCTGCAGGGTCGATGGGATTGCCAGGTCCGGCAGTGGCCCGATCGCGAGATAGCGCCCGTCGGCCTCTCGCAGCAGCCCGGAATCGAGGACCGTCCGCGTCAGCTCCTCGACGAACAGCGGTACACCTTCCGTATTGGCCAGGATCCGGTCGGCAATATCGCGCGGCAGCTTTCTGTTGCCTGCAACGCGCTCGATGATCGCTATGCCGTGTTCCCGTTCAAGTCGTTCGAGCTGCACCATCGCTACCGATGATAGCGCCTTCCAGCGCGGCTCGAATTCCGGTCGTGCCGTCACCACCAACAAGGCGCGCAGGCCAGCGAGCCGCTCAACCAGCATCGCGAGCCACTCCGCCGTCGTCGGGTCTATCCAATGGGCGTCTTCGACCAGCACAAGCACCGGTCTGTTCGCTCCCGACACCTCGACAAGTCGTATCAACGCCGTGAGCGTGCGTGCCCTGAGCGTCGGCGCGGGCAATCTGGGCGGCTGGTAGCGTCCGCCTGCTTCGATCGACAATAGGATCGCCAGCAGCGGCAGCGCCTCGTCCGTCTCCAGTTGGAGCCTTGCGAACAGTCCCCTGAGTTTGTCGAACCTGCTGTCGGCACTGTCGTCACTGACGAAACCCGCCACTCGCTCGAGATGCGCTATGAGAGGATGCAGCGCACTGTTCGTATGATAGGCGGAGCAGAATAAGCGCAGCTCGGTGTGCGGTTCGGCAGCAACCCGCTCGGCGAGGGCCGCAATCAGGCGCGACTTGCCAATGCCCGCCTCGCCGCTGAGAAGCACGACCCGAGCCTCTGCCGTTGTCGAGCGGTGCCAGCTCTCGAGCAGGAGTGCCAGCTCGCGGTCCCGCCCGACCAGAGGTCCAAGCACGGAGTGCCGCGCTTCGAACCGGCTTTCGGCGGCCGTTTCGCTGACGACGCGCCGGCATCGCATTGGAGTGGCAAAGCCCTTCAACAGACGCTCACCGAGGTCGGCTGTCGCGAACAGCCCCGCCGTCAGCTTTTGCGTCGCGTCGGCGATGACTACTGCGCCAGGTTCTGCGAGTGCCTGCAGCCGGGCTGCGAGATTGGGCGTGTCTCCGACAACGGCTTCCTCTTGTGCAGCACCTTCTCCGACCAGGTCGCCGACGACGACCAGTCCTGTGGCGATGCCGACGCGCGCCGCGAGCGGCTTGCCGCTGGGCGCGGTCAGCAGGCCGGTGGCGGAAGCAGCGGCGAGGCCCGCTCGCACCGCGCGCTCTGCGTCATCCTCGTGCGCCTGTGGCCAGCCGAAATAGGCGAGTACACCGTCGCCCATCAGCTTGGCGACGCGCCCGTCGAAGCGAGCGATCTCACGCGCGACCGCCTGCTGATAGCCGAGAATGATCTCGCGCATGTCTTCCGGGTCGAGCGCCTGCGCAAGCTCGGTCGAGCCGACGAGGTCGACGAACATTACGGTGAGTTGCCGCCGCTCCGCGCGAGATTCCGAGCGTGCAGGCGAGGGCTGAGCCGTGGTGGGCCGCCCTTCGGCGAGGGCCGCAATGCCGCTGAGCAACTTGCGTCGATGGCCAACTGACGTGATTCCGAGCGCTGTCAGATCGTCGGCGGTCAGGCTTGGGAGCACTTCTTCATCGATATCGTGGCTACCGAAGGCGTCGGCATACTCGCCGAGGCCGAGGCTCACCAGCCATGCCCGAATATCCACGTGCCTACCTCCCAGGCGGTGGAGGCTTTGCCCGATCACTATATCGCAAACACTAAGGTGGGTCGCGCCTCTTTTGCGAGGGGCAGTGCCAGCTTTGGGTCGTGCGCTATGCTATCACCAGAGGATCTCGCAACCGCATCGAACGTCCATCCGGGTCAGCACGTCGGATCTGAGGTCTAGCGCCCATGTCGGCCTTCCCTCTACTACAAGCGGACCGTCCGCTTCCGGCCCCGTTCCCGCCCTTCCAAAACGCATATCCGAATGGCTGTTCTGGCGCGCTCTTAGGCCAGACCTAGATCCCGACAGCTTCGCGATAATCGCCCGCAGCGCTTCCCCAAACCGGCGCACCTCCTCGACCGTGTTGTAATGCACCAGCGAGGCGCGGATGGCGTTGCCCGAAACCAGACATTGCCGGCGACCACGCTGGAGGTCGCGTCGCGCCCGCAAAAGAGGGCCGCGCAACCGCTTATTCGGGTACCGCCATGGCGAAGCCGACCCGGATGCGTTCGGCATCGGCGGGATCCCGGAATGGCAGCCGCCCGACATGCTCCGAGATGCGATAGTTCGGATTTATCTCTTTCAGTTCCGCCCAAACACGCCGCGCCTCGTCGACTTCGCCGAGGTGACCAAGGGCGGCAATGAGAAACCCGCGCGACAGGTCGGTCTTGGGCGAGAGGCGGATCCGCTCACGGAAGGCCTCGACAGCCTTCTGGTATTGGCCGGCTATGAGATAGGCGGAGCCGATGAACTGCCAGGTCAAGTGCCCCACCAGCGGATCGAGGCGCAGCGCGTGCTCCAGATCCGGAATCGCCTCCAGTGGCGCGCCGTTGTAGATGTTGCCCACCCCGCGCATGCGGAGGGCCAACGCGAAGTTGGGGTTGAGCGCCAGCGCCTTCTCCACTTCCTCGCGATGTCCGGCCAGATCCTTTTCCCAGAACTTTACGATCGCGGCTACAGAGTGCGCATAGGGCAGGGTGGGGTCCTTCTCGAGTGCCAGCCTGCTGTAGTGGCCCGATAGTTGTTGGCTGTCGGTGCGCCCGCTCCAGTGGTTCTGGAAGTCGTGGTTGTAGGCGTGGGCCAGACCAACATATGGTTCGGCATAGTCGGGGTCGAGCTCGATCGCCTGGGTGAACAGCGCGACTTCGCGCTCGAAAGACTCCTTTGTCTTTTCAGGACCGAACAACGCCTCCCGCCCGCGCAGGAAGAGATCGTGCGCCTCGATGTTTCTCGTTGGCGTACGGGCGATACGCGTCGACTCCGCTGGCGTAAGCGTGACTTTCAGCGCCTCGACGATCTGGCGCGTTACCTCGTCCTGAACCACGAAGATGTCGGTGAGGTCACGGTCGTAGCGGTCCGCCCAAAGGTGTGTCCCGGCCGTGGCGTCGATGAGCTGCGCGGTGATCCGCACCCGGTTGCCGGCCCGCCGGATCGAGCCCTTCAGCACCGAGGTCACGCCGAGCTCGCGCCCCACGGTGCGGATATCGATGCTCTTGCCCTTGTAAGTGAAGCTCGAATTGCGGGCGATGACGAGCAGCCCGGCGACCTTCGACAGATCGGTGATGATGTCCTCGCTGATGCCGTCGGCAAAGTACTCCTGCTCAGCATCGCCGCTGATGTTGACGAACGGAAGAACCGCGATTGACGGAGTTCTGGGCCGCTTGGAAGGTGCCGCTTCGCCCCGTTGGGCAGCCTTGGCGAGCCGGTCGTCGACCACGACACAGAACACCTGGATGGGGCGCGCAATGTTCTTGACCGCGAAGTCGCCGCGGTCCTCGATATTGATTGGCACCTTATCGCGCACCTGGTCCGCGGCGGTGCGGGAGATGAACACACCGCCGGGCTCGGCCAACGCCTCCAGCCGGGCGGCGATGTTGACGCCGTCGCCATAGATGTCGTCACCGTCGACGATGATGTCGCCGACATTGATGCCGATGCGGAACCAGATCGCGTTGTCTCCAGCGTCGGCGTTGTGCTCGCGCATCTTGTTCTGGATTTCGACCGCGCTGGTCACCGCCTCGACCGCGCTGGCGAACTCGACGAGGGCGCCGTCGCCCATCAGCTTGACGATCCGGCCTGAATGCGAGGCGATGGAGGGGTCAATGATGTTCTGGCGCAGCGTCTTCAGCCGCGCGAGCGTTCCGGCCTCGTCGGTCCCCATGAGGCGCGAATAGCCGACCACGTCCGCCGCGAGGATAGCGGCGAGGCGACGATGTGCACGGCCTTCGGCCATTCACTTCCTTTCGAGTCACGATCAGCAATTCGTCAACTCGTACATTCTATCTAGCCCGTCTGGCAGCGGGACGCCAGATTCGCTGGCCCCGAATGACCGGCTAGGGTCACGTCAGGACGATGCCCACGGCCAACCTGAAATGTCCGCTCTTGAAGATTCGCAGACCGAAGCTGCCGGTCTGCTCTCGGCCCCGTTCCCGCCGTTCCGAAACGCATATCCGAACGGCCGTGCTAGCGCGTTCTTAGGTCATACGCAGATCACGACAGCTTCGCGATGATCGCCCGCAGCGCTTCCCCAAACCGGCGCACCTCCTCGACCGTGTTGTAATGCACCAGCGAGGCGCGGATGGCGCCGCTGTCCATGGCGAGGTTGAGCCGCTTCATCAGCCGCGGCGCATACATGTGGCCGTCGCGGATGCCGATCTGGACGGCGGCCATCTCCTCGACGATCCGCTGCGGCGACAGATTGCCGATGTTGAAGCAGAAGGTCGGCACGCGCTCGTTGATGCGCGCCTCGTCGGCGACGCCGTAGATGGTGGCGCCGCAATCCTTCAGCACCTTCATCATCTCGCGCGCCAGCATCAGCTCGTAGTCGCGGATGGCGTTCATACCGGCCACGATGTTGTCGCGGCGCGAGCGGTTGTTTTCGGGCAGAAAGTTGCGGCCGACGGATTCCAGATAGCGCACGGCCGCGTCCATGCCCGACACGTTCTCGTAGATGAAGGTGCCGGCCTCGACCTTGTAGGGGGGCTCGTCGGGAATGAAATCCTCGCGGAAGGTCGGCAGCCGCTTCAGCGTTTCGAAGCGGCCCCACAGAAAGCCCATATGCGGCGAGAAGTTCTTGTAGCCGGAGCAGACCAGATAGTCGCAGTCCCAGGCCTGCACGTCGATCAGCCCATGCGGTCCGTAATGCACGCAGTCGAGGAACACTTCCGCGCCCGCCGCATGCGCGATCCTCGCCACCGAAGCGACATCGACGATCGAGCCGATCGAATGCGCCGTCACCGTGCAGGCGACGAGACGGGTGCGCTCCGACACCAGCGGCTCGAGGTCGTCGACATGGAGATTGCCGTCCTCGCGCATGCGCCACCATTTGAATTTGGCGCCGGCGTGCTCCAGCGCCAGCCACGTGGCGATATTGGCGTCATGATCCATGTCGGTGACGACAATCTCGTCGCGATCCCCATCTGTGTCCTTAGCAAGCATCTGGCCGATGCCGAGGCTGACGAGGCGAATGAACGAGGTGGCGTTCATGCCGAAGCAGATTTCGGACGGGCTGTAGGCGTTGATCAAAAGCGCCACGCTTTCGCGCGCCGCGGCGACCGACTGGTCGACGGTGACGCTGCGGCCATAGCGGCCACCGCGCTGGACGTTGTGCCCGACCAGGTGGTTGGTCACCGCCTCGAGCACGCTTTGCGGTATCTGGGCTCCGGCGGCGTTGTCCATGAAGATGAAGTCGCCGCCCTGCCGGAGCGCGGGAAACATGGCGCGGATCTTCTCGACCGGGAACGCAGCGGCGCTCTCCTGCGCTTTCGAAACGTGGTGCTGGTTCACGGGAGTCTCCTTCAGGTCGTCGATGTCAGTTCGAGGGGAGGCTAGCGCGCGCCGGACCGGGCCTTGCCGCGCTCTTCGAGGTAGCCGACCAGCCGCACCAGCGGCCACAGGAAGGCGAGATAGATGATCGCCGCGCCGATCAGCGGCGTCGGATTGGCCATCAGCGCCTGCGCGTCGGTGGCCTGCTTCAGGAGGTCGGGCATCGCCACGACAGAGGCGAGCGCGGTGTCCTTGAACACGGAGACGCAGTTGCTGATGAGCGGCGGAATGACGACGCGGATCGCCTGCGGCAGCACCACCTTGCGCATGGCGACCCAGAACGGCAGGCCGAGGGCCGCCGCCGCCTCGAACTGGCCCTTCGGGATGTTCTCGATGCCAGCGCGGCAGACTTCCGCGGTGAAGGCGGCAAGCACCAGCGACAGCGCAAGTGCCGCCGACACGAAGGACGACAGCCGGATGCCGATGAAGGGCAGGGCGTAGTAGATCAGGATCAGCACCACCAGGATCGGCAGCGCGCGGAACATGTCGATATAGAGCGTCGCCAGCCGTCTCAGCGGCTTCGGCGCATAGAGCCGCACCAGGCAGATCGCCAGCCCGGCAATGGTGCCGAAGACGATCGCGGCGCAGCCGAGCAGGATGGTGTTGCCGAGCCCGCGGATGAGGATCGGAAACGATCGGACCAGGATGCCCCAGTTGAAGAAGGTATCGATCAGTTCCATCGCTTCACCGTCAAGGCAGCGCCAGACCTTGCGGCGTTCGCGCAGCCTAAGGGGTTGGAGATGAGGAGCGCCGGTCGCCGGCGCTCCTCCAAGGGCGTTTGATTAGCCGGCTTACTGCGGGATCGGTCCGGGCGTCACCGTGCTGGTCCCGGCCTCCGGATCGACGCCGAACCACTTCTTGTGGATGGCGGCCATGGTGCCGTCCTTCTTCATTTCGCTGATGGCGTCGTTGATCTTTTCCAGCAGCGGGTGGCCCTTCTTGGTCATCATCGCGAAGCGCTCGCCGGTCGGGATGCGGACCAGGATCTTCAGCGCCGGCATCTGTTTGATGGCGAACAGGAAGCCGGCGAGCTCGCCGGCGCCGCCGTCGATGCGGCCGTTCTGCACGTCGAGCAAAAGGTCCTGCTGGGCGTTGTAGCTCTTGGTCTCGGCGACGCCGAGCTTGGCGGCGTTTTCCTTCATGTAGGCTTCGCCGGTGGAGCCAGCGATGACGCCGATGGTCTTGCCCTTCAGATCGTCGAGCGACTTGATGGTGGATTCCGCCTTGCCGACGATGGTGCCGTCGCTGTCGTAATAGGCCTGGGTGAAGCCCTGGTTCTGCAGCCGCTCTTTGGTGACCGAGATCGACGACACGGCGAAGTCGATACGGCCCGAAGCCGTTGCCGCGAACAGCGCCTGGAAGCCGAGATCCTGGAACTCGACCTCGGCACCGAGGCGCTTGGCGACATCGTTGGCGACGTCGATCTCAAAACCCTCGAAACCGCCGGAATCGGTCTTGTATTCCCATGGCGGGTTGGCCGGATAGGCGCCAACCATGATCTTGTCGGCGAAGGCGGGGGCCGCGAAGGCGACGCCGGCGGCGATGATCACCCCAATCAGTCCTAGACGTTTCAGCATTTTTGCTTCCCTCTGGTTCGGTTCCTCATCCGCCCCTTTCGGCGCCCAACTCCCGGGGCGCCGCAGGCGAGGCGGTGCCTGAATTCAGGATGCGCGGCGCCGCCGCGAGCCGAAATGCTGCTGCAGCCTGGCGATCAGTGTTTCGACCGCCGCCTCTGTCGTGACCATGCCGGGCGACAGCCGCAGCGTCGTGCCGCGCGCATCGCAGTAAAGCCGCTCGTCGCGCAGCGCGGCGACGACCTTCGCCGCCTCGACGTGCTGCGGCAGGCCGAGCATGACGCTGCCGCCGCGCTCTCTGGCGTCGAGCGGCGAGCGGACCGCCCAGCCATTGTCCAGCGCGGCACCGACGATGCGCTCGATGAGCGCCGCGTTCTGCGCGCGGATCGTATCGATGCCGGTCCGTTCCACCCATTCCAGCCCCGGCAGCGAGGCGACGCTCGCGAGAATCCCCGGCGTGCCGTGGTCGAAACGCCGCGCATCGGCGGCATAGGTGAAGGCGTCGAGATCCCAGGAGAACGGGTTCGGCTGGCTGAACCAGCCGCGCAGCTCCGGCCGGCAGGTCGCCAGAAGATCCGGTGCGACCTGCAGGATGCCGGCGCCGGAGGAACCGCACAGCCATTTCAGCGATGTTGAGACGACGAAATCGACCGGCGTCGCGGCAACCGAAAACGGCACGACGCCGATGCCCTGAGTGACGTCGACGCCGACGACGCTGCCCATGGCGCGACCATGCGCGGCAAGCCGCTCGACGTCGCAGCGGTGCGAGGCGGTCGAGGTGACGAAGGTGATCAGCGCCAGCCCGACATCCGATTGCCAGCGCGCGATGAAATCCTCGTCGCGAACCCAGCTTTCGCCCGGCCGCAACGGCACGGTGTCGAGCGTGAAATGGAAACGTTGAGCCAAGCCTGCCAGCAAGAAATGCAGGCTCGGAAAACAGTCGGCGGCAACCAGCAGGCGCTTTCCCGCTAGACACTCGGAGGGCAGGGCGCCGATCAGGCTGTAGAGCGCGGCGGTGACATTCTCAGCGGTGGTGAGCGTGCCCTGCGGTGCTTCGATCAGCCTGATCCAGGCATCGATGAAGCGCTGCCGCGCGGCGAGCGCCGCCGGCCACTGGCCATCGTCTTCCGCCGACCAGATGCCGGAGAAGTCCGCCAGCGCGGCAGCCATCTGCTCGGCTTTGCCGGGGAAAGTGCCGATCGAGTGGTAGAGAAAATAGCCGGACATCTTCTGTCTCGCTCCCTTGTGATCATGTGATCACAAAACGGAGCGAGGATCAATCCTTTAAGGCTAAAGAAAAACGGCAAGGTGCCAGAAAGCAGCCGATTGCTTTGGTCCCAGCGCGGCCGCGACAGGACCTTCTCGGTCTTTGGGTCAGCCCAACGCTGAGGAAGATCAGGAAGCTTTGCCGAAACCGGTGAAGTCGACCGTCTTGGGCTCTGGCACATCGGGGCAGATGGCGCGCAGTGTCATCTGGGTCGCCGTGATGTCGGCCACCACCTCGTCGCGGGCGCGCGCAAAGTCCTTGTCCTTCAGCGCCGCGATGATCGCGACGTGCCGGCCCGAGGGTTCCATGGTGCCGGCGCGCATCAGCGGCGCGACATGGTTGGACAACAGCCGCATATAAGGGCCGAAGCGCAGCCACAGCGTTTCGATCAATTGAAACAGCACGTCCGAGCCTGAGGCGCGGTAGATGATGAAATGGAACTGCTGGTTCTTGGCGATCAGCTCATAGATGCTGCCGTCGCGGCCGATCGCCTGCTGGTCGTCGGTGATGCGCTGCAGGCTGGCGATTTCGACCGCTGTCAGGCGCGGCGCGCCGAGCTCGGCCGCCAGCCCTTCGACCGCCAGGCGGGCACGGCAGAGGTCGTCGAGCCGCGCCCGTGTCACCACCGGCACGCAGGCCGAACCGTTCTGCGAGATTTCCAGTGCGTTCTCCGCCGCCAGCCGCCGCAAGGCCTCGCGTACCGGCATGTTGGAGGTGCCGAACGCTTCCGCCAGCGAGGCGATGGTCAGCACCTGCCCCGGATCGAAGCTTCCGACCATCAAGGCATGGCGGAGCTGCTGATAGACGCCATCCTGGACGGTGATGCGTCCCGATACCGGTTCGAAGCCCAGAGCCACGCTTTTGTTTTCCTCTAACAAAGCCTATGTGCGAAGACACACAAGCGGCCCGCCGAGGCAGGCGTGATCATCTGATCACAAATTGTAGGAAGGGCCAAGCCGGTGCGATGCGGCTGTGGCCGCGAACGCCCGCGTTGATCTTGGACGTTAGAGCAATTCCAGGAAAAGTGTGAGCGGTTTTCCGTCCGGAATTGCGTAAAAACAAGGAGATAGGGCGTTTCGCCGTTTCCGTGAAACGGTGAAACGCACTAGTCCGGAATAACCGCCGTAGCCTGGATTTCCACCTTGGCCCGGTCCTCGACCAGCGCCACCACCTGCATGGCGGCCATTGCCGGAAAATGCCGTCCGATAACGGCGCGGTAGGCCTCGCCGATCCCTTTGAGGTTGGCGAGATACTCGGCTTTGTCGGTGAAATACCAGGTCATTGAGGTGATGTGGTGCGGCTCGCCGCCGGCTTCCGCCAGCACCGCGACAATATTGGCGAGCGTCTGGCGCACCTGGCCGACGAAGTCATCGGTCTCGAATTTGCACGCGGCGTTCCAGCCGACCTGGCCGCCGACGAAAACCAGCCGCCCGCGCGCCGCGACGCCATTGGCGTAGCCGATCGGTTTGGCCCAGCCTTCCGGCTGCAGGATGGTGTGCATGTCTAGCTTCCCCTAATTCAAATTCGGTTCGCAGGGCATGGTGTCAAGCGGCTCCCATGACTTGCCTGGCGATCACCACCTTCTGCACGTCGGAAGCGCCCTCATAGATGCGCAGCGCCCGGATCTCGCGATAGAGGCTCTCGACGATATGGCCCTTGCGCACGCCGTCGCCGCCATGCAGTTGCACCGCCTTGTCGATCACTTCCTGCGCCCGATCGGTGGCGAACAGTTTCGCCATCGCAGCCTCACGGGTGACGCGGGCGGCGCCCATGTCCTTGGTCCACGCGGCGCGGTAGATGAGCAAGGCGGCGGCGTCGACGTCCAGCGCCATGTCGGCGATATGGCCTTGCACCATCTGCAGTTCGGCCATCGGCGCGCCGAAGAGTTTCCGTTCGGCCACCCTCTTGATGCTTTCGTCCAGCGCACGGCGGGCGAAGCCGAGAGCAGCGGCGCCGACGGTCGAGCGGAAGACGTCGAGCACCGACATGGCGATGCGGAAGCCGTCGCCGGGTTTGCCGATCAGGGCGGAAGCCGGAACGCGGACATTGTCGAACGAAAGCCGCGCCAACGGGTGCGGAGCGATGACCTCGAGGCGCTCGGCAATGCCCAGACCCTTCGTGTCGGCAGGCACGATGAAAGCGGAAATCCCCTTGGCGCCCGACGCCTCACCGGTGCGGGCGAAGACCACATAGAGATCGGCGATGGCGCCATTGGAGATCCACGTCTTTTCGCCCGACAGCACGTAGTCGTCGCCGTCGCGTACCGCCGTCATTTCCATGTTGGCGACGTCCGAACCTGAGCGCGGCTCGGACAGCGCAAACGCGGAAATCGCTTGACCGGCTCGCGTCTTCTCCAGCCAGCGCTGCTGGTCCGGCGTGCCGAAGAGCGAGATCGCGCCGGTGCCAAGGCCTTGCATGGCGAAGGCGAAGTCGGCCAGGCCATCATGGCGCGCGAGTGTCTCGCGGGTGATGCAGAGCGTGCGCACGTCGAGCGGTGCGGGATTGTGCGGGTCGAGCGCCGTCGGCTTCAGCCAGCCGTCGCGGCCAAGCCTCGCCACCAGCGCGCGGCAGGCGGCGTCCACGTCGTGGTGATCGACCCGGAGGTTCTTCGCACACCAGGCGTCGAGGCGTTCGGCGAGTTGGCGATGGCGGTCTTCGAAGAAGGGCCACGAGAGGAAGGAACGGTCAGGCATTTGCGCCTCCGCTGTACTTCGAGCCTTGCGCTCTACGGCGCCCCCCTCTGTCCTGCCGGACATCTCCCTCTCTAGGGGGGAGATTGGCAGCGTCGCCGCAGGCACTCTTCCTGAGACGCTGGAGATTGGCGAAAGCGGACGCGACATCAAATCTCCCCCCTTGAGGGGGAGATGTCCGGCAGGACAGAGGGGGGTGCTGTCCCGCCAACGTCTCCAACAATCCGCCCATCCTCAATTCCCCTCGAACACGGGCTTTTCCTTGGCGACGAAGGCCTTGTACGCGCGCTCGAAATCGCCGGTCTGCATGCAGATCGCCTGTGCCTGCGCTTCCGCCTCGATCGCCTGGTCGAGGCCCATCGACCATTCCTGGTTGAGCTGCGTCTTGGTGATGCCGTGCGCGAAAGTCGGGCCGGAGACGATGCGCGCCGCCATGTCGAGCGCGTCGGCCTCGAGCGCCGCCGCATCGACCAGCCGGTTGTAGAACCCCCAGCGCTCGCCTTCGGCGGCGCTCATCGTGCGGCCGGTATAGAGCAGCTCGGCCGCGCGGCCCTGGCCGATGATGCGCGGCAGGATCGCGCAGGCGCCCATGTCGCAGCCGGCAAGCCCGACGCGGGTGAACAGGAAGGCGGTCTTCGCCTCCGGCGTGGCGATGCGGATGTCGGAGGCCATGGCGATAATGGCGCCGGCGCCGACCGCCACGCCGTCGACGGCCGAGATGATCGGCTTGCCGCAGTTGAGCATCGCCTTGACAAAGTCGCCGGTCATGCGCGTGAAGGCGAGCAGCGCCTTCATGTCCATCTTCACCAGCGGCCCGATGATGTCGTGGACATCGCCGCCCGAGCAGAAATTGCCGCCATTGGGCAGGAACACCACGGCATCGACATCCTCGGCATAGACGAGGCCGCGAAACGTGTCGCGCATCTCCGCATAGCTGTCGAAAGTCAGCGGGTTCTTGCGCTCCGGCCGGTCGAGCCGGATCTTTGCGACCCGGCCTTCGACCTCCCAAAGGAAGTGCTTTGGCTTGAGCTTGGCCATGGCGCTCATTCGCGTCCCTCCCAATTGCTGCGGAACGATTTCAGCATGCCGGTCAGACGGCGCGCCTCGTCCTCGCTGACAGTGCCGAGCAGCTCGCCGACCCAGCTCTCATGCGCGGCGGCGATCGCGGCGAAAGATTTGGAGCCTTCCTCGGTCAGCCGCACCATCGAGGTGCGGCGGTCGCCGTTGCGGCGCGCGCGCGTCACAAGGCCTTCCGAAACCAGGCGGTCGACGATGCCCGTCACATTGCCGTTCGACACCAGCAGGAAGCGCGACAGATCGCTCATCAGCATGCCTTCCGGCGACCGGTAGAGTGCCGCCATCACGTCGAAGCGCGGCAGCGTCGTGTCGAATTCCTTCTTCAGCCGCTCGCGCAGCTCTGCCTCGATGGTGCGCGAAGCACGCAGCAGGCGTATCCACAGGCGCAGCCTGTCCTTACCCGGCCCGGTGGACGTCGGTCCGGCTACCATGTCTCGCCTCCGGAGACCGAGATGGCCTGTCCGGTGATCGATCGCGCGGCGTCGCTGCATAGCCAAAGCACCGCCGCAGCGACCTCGTCCGGCTGGACGAAACGCCCTTGCGGATTGATCGCGGCAAGGCTCGCCCGCGCCTCGTCGGCGGCGCGGCCGGTTTTTTCGACGATGCGCCGGACCGACTCTTCCAGCATGTCGGTTTCCACGAAGCCTGGGCACACCGCATTGACGGTAATGCCTGATTTTGCCGTCTCGGCTGCGAGCGCTCGCATCAGCCCGACGACGCCGTGCTTGGCAGCGACGTAAGGCGCGACATAAGCATAGCCTTTCAAGCCGGCGGTCGAGGCGACGAAGACGATGCGGCCCGACTTTCGCGCCAGCATGCCGGCCAGCGCCGGCTTCACCGTCAGGAAGGCGCCGGTGAGGTTGACGTCGAGCGTGCGTCGCCAGTCGGCCAGCGAAATCCTGTGCGCCGGGGCGCTGCCGGCCATGCCGGCATTGGCAACCACGATGTCGAACGGTCCGCGCGCCGCTTCCGCCTTCTCGTGCAGAGCGGCCATTTCCGCTTCGTCGGTGACATCGGCGGCAATGCCAAAGATGCGGTCGTTTTCCTTTGCGACCTCGGCAAGCGCCGCCTCGCGCCGGCCGCAGATGGTGACGGTGACGCCGGCACCCGCCAGCGCCAGCGCGATCGAGCGCCCAACGCCAGAGCCGCCGCCGGTGACCAGGGCGTGCCTGCCCATGATTGCCGGAGCGGCGCTCATACCTTCAGCCCCGCTGCTGCTTCGCGTTCGGCCAGGCGATAGATCTGGTCGCGCCCGCGCAGATAAGGATCCGGCCATTTGATGCCGCGGTCGCCGAGCGTGACCGCCGCATGCAGCGTCCAGTAGGGGTCGGTGAGATGCGGTCGCGCCAGCGCCACCAGATCGGCGCGTCCGGCCATCAGGATCGAGTTGGCATGGTCGGGCTCGTAGATGTTGCCGACAGCCATGGTCGCCATGCCGACCTCGTTGCGGATGCGGTCGGAGAACGGCGTCTGGAACATGCGGCCATAGACAGGTCTTGCGGCGATCGTGGTCTGGCCGGCCGACACGTCGCAGAGGTCGACGCCGGCTTGATGCAGAAGCCTGGCGATCTCAACGGCATCGGCCGGCGTCACGCCCTCGATGCCAACCCAGTCATTGGCCGAGATGCGCATCGAGATCGGCTTTCCCGCCGGCCACACCGCGCGCACCGCGTGGAAGATCTCCAGCGGATAGCGCATGCGGTTTTCGAGCGAGCCGCCATAGTCGTCGGTGCGCCTGTTGGTCAGCGGCGTGATGAACGCCGAGAGCAGGTAGCCATGCGCGGCATGGATCTCCAGCATGTCGAAGCCGCAGCGCTCGGCCATCTGCGCCGAGGCGACGAACTGGTCGCGCACAGCGTCCATGTCGGCGCGGTCCATCGCCTTCGGCACCTGGTTCCCGGGCGACCACGGGATTGCCGAAGGCGCCATCACCGGCCAGTTGCCGGAGGGTAGCGGCTCGTCGGTTCCTTCCCAGCCGAGGCGGGTCGAGCCCTTGGCGCCGGAGTGGCCGATCTGGGCGCAGATTTTCGCCTCGGTCTCGGCATGGACAAAATCGACCAGGCGCTTCCACGCGACCTCATGTTCCGGCTTGTAGAAGCCGGGGCATCCGGGCGTGATGCGTCCCTCGGGGCTGACGCAGGTCATCTCGATATAGACGAGGCCGGCGCCGCCCTTGGCGCGCTCGGCATAGTGAGCAAAATGCCAGTCGGTCGGACAGCCGTCGACGGCCTTGTACTGCGCCATCGGCGAGACGACGATGCGGTTGTTGAGCGCCATGTCGCGCAGCTTGAACGGCGCGAACATCGGCGCGCGGCGCAAGCTTCTGCCGTCCGCGCCGGCCCTGCGCTGGAACCATTCCTCGGCGCCCGCCAGCCATTCGGCGTCGCGCAGTCTCAGGTTCTCGTGGCTGATGCGCTGCGAGCGGGTGAGCAGCGAATAGTTGAACTGCACCGGATCGAGTCCGAGATATCGTTCGACTTCCTCGAACCATTCGAGCGAATTGCGCGCCGCCGACTGCAGCTTCAGCACTTCGGTGCGGCGCGCGTCTTCATATTTGCGGAAGGCCGCCTCGAGGTCCGGCTCGGACTCGACATAGTCGGCGAGCGCGACAGCGCTTTCCAGCGCGAGCTTGGTGCCGGAGCCAATGGAGAAATGCGCCGACGCCGCCGCATCGCCCATCAGCGCCAGGTTCTTATACGACCAGCGCTCGCACAGCACGCGCGGGAAATTGATCCAGGCCGACCCGCGGATGTGGTTGGCGTTGGTCATCAGCGGATGGCCGCCGAGATGCTTTTTGAAGATGCGCTCGCAGACCGCGATCGATTCCTGCTGCGTCATCTGGCCGAAGCCGAAGGCAACCCAGGTCTCTTCGCTGCATTCGACGATGAAGGTCGCGGTCTCGCTGTCGAACTGGTAGGCATGCGCCCACACCCAGCCATGCTCCGTCTTCTCGAAGATGAAGGTGAAGGCGTCGTCGAATTTCTGCGTCGTGCCGAGCCAGACGAACTTGCATTTGCGGGTGTCGATATCCGGCCTGAAGACATCGGCAAAAGCCGCGCGTGACTTGGAGTTCAGCCCGTCGGCCGCGACCACCAGGTCATGCGTTTCCATGAACGGCCTGGGGTCCGAGATCTCGGTCTCGAACATCAACTTGATGCCGAGCTCGCGCGCCCTGCGCTGCAAAAGGATCAGGAGCCGCTTGCGGCCGATGCCGCAGAAGCCATGGCCGGAGGATACCGTGCGCACGCCGTCATGGATGACGGCGATATCGTCCCAATAGGCGAAATGCTTCTTGATCCAGACCGCGCTGACCGGATCGTTCCTGGTCAGGTTGTCCAGCGTTTCGGCCGACAGCACCACGCCCCAGCCGAACGTGTCGTCCGGGCGGTTGCGTTCATAGACTGTCACCTCATGCGCGGCGTCGCGCAGCTTCAGCGAGATGGCAAAGTAGAGCCCGGCCGGTCCGCCGCCGAGAACCGCAACCTTCATGTCTTGCGATCTCCTCTTCGCATCGGGAGTCGCCGGCAAGGCCAAGCGATCCCGACTGTCAGTATCGCGCCTTCCGGAAATTATTTCAAGCTTAAAGTTTTATAATTGAACAATTCCGGTGCGCATCGCGGGAACCGGTCACTTGGCCGGGTCCTTGGGGCTCCATAGCACCGTTTCGGCGCCCTTCTCGTAGGCCATGCCTTGCGGATAGCTGATCGCTTCGAGCTGCAGTCCCCACGGCGCCTGGAAGTAAAGGATGGTCTGGCCGGCGGCCGGCCCTTCCTTGACCGGCAATGGTCCCAGCCTGGTCTTCACGCCCTTGGCGTCGAGATAGGTCTTCGCCGCGGCGACGTCGTCGACATAGAAGGCGATGTGGAGGCCGCCGATGTCGCTGTTCTTCGGCTGCAGGTCCTTCTGGTCGGGCGCGGTGTATTTGAACAGCTCGATGTTCGAACCGGTGCCGCAGCGGAGCATGGTGATCTCCTCGATCACCGCCTTCGGATCGACGCCGAGCAGGTCTTGCATGAAGGTGCCCTTGTCGTCGGCGAACGGGCCGAACGACATCGCCTTCTTGCATCCGACCATGCCGGTGAAGAAGTCGACGGCCTGCTTCATGTCGGGCACGGTGATGCCGGTATGGTCGTGCCCACGCATGCCGGGGATCGAATCGGCCGAGGCCGCTCCCATCGAGCCGAACAGGATTGCGGCGAGCATCGCGCCGCCTGCTGCGTAGTTCATGTCACCCTCCATTGGCGGGCTGACTTTGCTTCCCTGCACATCCGAGGCCCGCTGTTCGGCGTGCGGACAGGTCAAGCTTTTCTCATGCCGGCGCCTTCGCGGGCGGCCGCAGCCAGTCCGCGTCGATCTCGGGCAGCGGAATGGCGGCGAGCAGGTCGCGCGTGTAGGCCTCCCTGGGTTTGTCGAACAGCGCGTCGGTGGCGCTCGATTCGACGATCCTGCCCTCGCGCATGACGATGACCTGCTGGCAGAGCCGCCGGATCACCGACAGGTCGTGGCTGATGAAGGCGATCGTCAGCCCCATCTCGGCGGCCAGCTTTTCCAGCAGGGTGAGGATCTGCGCCTGCGTCGAGACGTCGAGGCCGGAGACAATCTCGTCGGCCAGCACGAATTTCGGCGACAGCGCCAGCGCCCGCGCGATGCCGACGCGCTGGCGCTGGCCGCCGGACAGCTCGTGCCGATATCGGCCGGCAAAATTCTGCGGCAGGCCGACGCGCTGCAAGGCGTCCGCGACCCGTTCCTTCAGCCTGTCGCCAAGCCCGTTCTGCCTCAAGGGTGCTGCAATGATATTGAAGATCGTATGCCGAGGATTGAGCGACGACATCGGGTCCTGGAAGATCATCTGCAGGTCGCGGCGCAGCGGTCTGAGGTCGGCTTCCGAAAGATGGCTGATGTCGCGCCCCTCGAAGCGGATCGAGCCTGCGCTCGGCTCGATCAGCCTGACCAGCGCGCGGCCGAGCGTCGACTTGCCCGAGCCGGATTCGCCGACGATGCCGGTGACCGAACCCTTCGGCAGGTCGAAATCGAGACCCTTGAGGATTTCCGCAAGCGGCGCCCGGCCGATCAGCGGTTTGCGCGTCATGTCGGGCAGCGCCACTTTCAGCCCGCGCACGGAAAACAACGGCTCAGTCATGGCTGGGCCTCCATGCCTTGTCGGCGGCGGCGATCTCTGCAGAGAGTCCCGCGAGCACGGTTTCGTCCACCGGCTTCAGCGAAGCGTAGGGATCGGTATAGCGCGGCGTCGCCGCGATCAGCGCCCGCGTGTAAGCGTGCTGGGGCGCTGCAAAGAGATCGGCGGTCTCGGCCTCCTCGACTACCTTGCCGGCATAGAGCACCGACACCTTCTGGCTGATCTTGGCGACCACGCCGAGATCGTGGGTCACGAACAGGATCGCAGTGCCATGGTCACGCTGCAACTGCGCGATCAGCCGCAGGATCTGCTTCTGCACGGTCACGTCGAGAGCCGTCGTCGGTTCGTCGGCAACGATCAGCCTGGGTTCCGCCGCGAAGGCCGCCGCGATAAGAACGCGCTGGCGCATGCCGCCGGACAGCTCGTGCGGATAGCTCTTCAGCACCCGCTCTGGGTCGCGGATTTGCACCTCGTCGAGCAATTGCCGGATGCGCTTGTCGGCCCTCTCGCCGCTCCAGCCGAGGATGCGCACCAGCCGGTCGGTCATCTGCCGGCCGATGCGGCGCGACGGATTGAGCGCGGTGAGCGGATCCTGCGGGATCAGCGCCGTGCGCGCGCCGATCAAGGCCCGCCGCGCCTTCGCATCGAGGCGGCCGAGGTCCTCGCCTTCGATCAGCATCTCGCCTTCCACGATGCGCACGCTCCTCGGCAGGACGCCGAGCACGGCCTTGCCGATCATCGTCTTGCCGGCGCCGCTCTCGCCGACCAGCGCCCGCACCTCGCCCGGCTGGACGCTGAGCGAGACCGAGCGCAGCACGCGCTGGCCGTTGGGCAGCACCGCGCTCAAGGAGCGGATGTCGAGGCATGGTTCCATGTTGGCGCTCATCGCAGCACCGGATCGAAGCGTGCCGTCAATCCTTCGCCGAACTGGCTGAAGGAGAGCACGGTGAGGATCAATGTGATCAGCGGGAACACCAGCACCCACCAGGCCTGATGGATCGACAGCCGGCCTTCGGCGATGATGCCGCCCCAGGTCGGATCGTCGGTCGAGATCGATAGATTGACGAAGGACAGGATCGCCTCGACGATGACGGCGATGCCCATTTCGAGCGACAGCAGCGCCACCACCGAAGGCAGCACATTGGGCAGTACTTCGCGCAGCATGATGCCGGTGCGGCCAGAGCCGGCGATGCGTGCGCTCTCGACATAGTCCATGCGCGCCTGGCTCATCGCCTCGGCGCGGATCACCCGGCAGAAGCGCGTCCAGTCGATGACGGCGATCGCGATGATGACGGAGCTGAGGCCCGTGCCCAGAACGGCCACCAGGAGGATCGCGAACAGCACAGGCGGGAACGCCATCCAGACATCGACGATGCGCGAGATGATGCGGTCGGCCCAGCCGCCGAAATAGCCGGCGATCAGCCCGAGCGCCGAGCCGATGAGGCAGGCCGACGTCGCCGCGGCGAAGGCGACGATGAAGGCGATGCGGCCGCCGAAGATCAGGCGCGACAGCAGATCCCGGCCGAGGCTGTCGGTGCCCAGCCAATAGCCTGGCTCGGCGCCGTCGAGCCAGAAGGGCGGCAGCCGCTCCAGCATCAGATCCTGCGCCAGCGGGTCCTGCGGCGCGATCAGCGGCGCGAAGATCGCCGCGGCGAGCGCAATGAGCAGCCACCCGCCGGCCAGCCACAGTCGCGGGCTCGACCCGCGTCTTGGGATGCGCGCCTCATCCATGGCGCAGCCTCGGATTGAGCAGCGCATACATCATGTCGACGGCCAAGTTGATCAGCACGAAGAGCAGCGCGAAGACCAGCACGATGCCTTGGATCAGCGGCAGGTCGCGGTTGATCACGGCGTCGATCGCCATATTGCCGAGGCCCTCATAGGAGAACAGCCGCTCGACGATGACCGTGCCGCCGATCAGGAAGGTGAACTGCACGCCGACCAGCGTCAGCGTCGGCAATGCCGCGTTCTTCAGCGCCTCGCGCAGGATGACCTGCGTTTCGGAAAATCCTTTGACCCTGGCCAGCACGACATAGTCGAGATCGAGCACTTCCTTCAGCGATTGCTTCAGGAGCTGCGCGATGATCGCCGCCAGCGGCAGCGCCAGCGCAATCGCCGGCATCAGCATGTGCTTGATGAGATCCCAGGTGAGATCGATGCGCAGTCGCAGGATGCTCTCCACGAGGTAAAACTGGGTGACGAAGGGCAGGTCGAGCTGCGGCGACACCCGGCCGGAAATGTCGAACACGGGGAGAAGCACGCCGAACAGCAGGATCAGCACCAGGCCCCACAGGAAGTCGGGGATGGAGAGCGTCGCGCCGCTGGCGATGTCGATGCCGGCTTCGACCGCCGTGCCGCGCGATCGCGCGCCAAGGATCGCCGCGGTGACGCCGATCGCCACCGCCATCAGCAGCGCGACGGTCGCCAGTTCCAGCGTCGCCGGCAGCCGGTTGAAGACCAGGCCGAGCACGTCCTGGCGCAGCGAGATCGAGGTGCCGAAATCGCCGTGCAGCACTCCGGCGAGCCAGATGAAGAATTGCTGCACGATTGCCTTGTCCAGGCCGTAGAGCCCGCGCAGCCGCGCGATGTCGTCGTCGCTGGCGCCGGGCGGCAGCATCATGGCGATCGGATCGCCGGGCGCGACGCGGATGACGACGAAGACGACGACGGCCACGCCGAACAGCGTGACAAGCATCGTCACAAGACGAACGAGGAATCTCTGCAGCAGCATCTGCCAACATGCCCGGATGAAAATGCGCGCCGTCTTGCGGGCGGCGCGCGCGGCAATAGAGGCCGACGGTCAGGCCGGGGTCATCAGCGCCGGCAGCAGTGCGCCGGACACATGCTGCACGACATTGACCTTCTTCGAATGCACGATCGGCTGCGCATACTGGATCAGCGGCAGCACATAGGCCTGCTCGGCGATGTATTTGTCGACGGCCTTCCAGCCCGCGATGCGCTTGGCCTCGTCCTTCTCGCCCCACAGTGGATTGATCATGTCGACGAGGTCCTTGCTGTCCCACACCGAATGCGGGCTCGGGCCGTACATGGCAAAGCCGGTCGAGGTGGTCGGGTCGCCGATCGCATTGCCCCAGTTGTAGAAGGCGGCCGGCGCCAGCTTGTCGGCGGCGCGCAGTTCGTAATGCTTGGCGATCTCGTAGACCTCAATATTGGCCTCGATGCCGACCTTGCGCCACATGCCGACGATCGCCTGGATCATCTCATAGTCCTTGGGCTTGAAGCCCTTGGTCGTCTGGATGGTGAACTTGACCGGCTTCTTGGGCGAATAGCCGGACGCCGCGAGCAGTTCCTTGGCCTTCTCAGGATTGTGCTCGACCTTGATCGATGGATCGAAGGCCGTGTATTCCGGCGTCTCCAGCGTCGCGATCGGCTGGCCGTAGCCGCGCAGCAGCCGCTTGACCAAGAGCTCCTTGTCCACCGCCATCACCGCCGCCTGGCGGACGTTCTTGTCCAGCATCGCCTCGATGTCGTTGAAGAAGATCATGCCGATGTCGGAGACGTTCTTGATCGAGCCGGCGAGCCCGTCCTTGGCGATCAGCCGGTCATATTCCTCATAAGGAATTTCGAGCGTCACCTGCGAGGAGCCGGACTCGACCTCGGCGACGCGGCTCGCCGCGTCGGTGACGAACTTGATCGTCACATTCTCGAAGGCCGGCTTGGTACCCCAGTAATGCGGATTGGCCTTGAGCCGCAGGAAGGCGTTGCGCTCGAACTTGTCGACCATATAGGGCCCGGTGCCGATCGGCGCCTTCTCGAAGCCTTCGGCGCCCACCTTCTCGTAATAGGCCTTCGGCATGATGTAGCCGGTCAGGAACGACATCCACTTGAAATAGACCGGGTCGAACTGCACCACGTCGCCGGTGATCTTGTTGCCGTCGATCTTGAAATTGTTGACGTTCTTCCACACGAACTGGATCGGGTTGCCGGTCTTCTCGTCGCCGGCCCGCTGCAGCGACCACACCACATCCTCGGCGGTGAAGGGCGAGCCGTCATGCCACTTCACGCCGTCACGCACCGTCATCGTCACCTTGGTGCGGTCGTCGTTCCAGCCCCATTCGGTGAGCAGGCCGGGCATGAAGGAGAGATCCGGCTTCTGCGGGATGAACTGGTCGAACACCGACTGGTAGAGCCCCTGGATGGTCGGGTTCACTGCCGAAGGGCCGGTCGTCGGGTCCCAGGAGGGCAGGTTGACGTTGTAGGCGATCGTCAGCTCGTCCGCCGCCTTCGCTGCCCTCGGCAGGCCGAGCGTCGCCGCGCCGATCGCCGCCGCGCCATATCCGAGCAAATCGCGTCTGTTGATAGTCATGGTCGTTCCCCTTGTTGGTTGTCCATTTTTGACTGTCATTGTGCGCGCGGCGTTTTTCATTCGGCAGGTCTGGTGAGCAACCGCGCCTTGTCCATCCTGGAGTTCCTAGGCTCAAATTCCTCCCAGTTGTTGCGCGAGCATGAAGCCGGACCCGGCACCGGTGCCGGCGCCGGGCCATGTCGCGGCGCCGGTGAGGTAGAGGTTTGAGACCGGCGTGTTCCAGCGCGCGAAGCCGCGCGCCGGACGGAAGAGAAAATTCTGCGCCAGATGGTGGCTGCCGCAGATCTGGTCGCCGCCGACGAGATTCGGGTTCTCGCGCTCGAGGTCGAGCGGCGAGAAGATCGCGCGGCCGAGGATCTTCTTGCGCAGGCCGGGCGCGTAGGTCTCGATGATGTCGAGCACGCGTTCGCCATAGGCGTCCTTGACCGCGTCCCAATGAGCAGGCGTGGTCTTACCGGCGGCATCGCCAAGGATTTCTGCCGGTAACATGCGCACCTGCACCCACAGCACATGCTTGCCGTCGGGCGCACGCGAGGGGTCGACAGCCGTCGGCTGTCCCACCACGAGCACCGGCTGATCCGGCAAGATGCCGGCCATCGCCTGCTGATAGGTGCGCGACATGGCGTCGAGGGACGGCGCCAGATGCACATAGGCGAACCGGCGAAGCTCGGCGCCGGCGTTCCAGTCCGGCAGATCGTCCAGCGCCAGATGGATCATCATCGTGCCCGGCGCATGGCGGAACTTTTTCACCGCCGCGTCGAATCCGGCGTCGCCGGAGCCATTGGGCAGCAGCTTGCCCGCAAGCGCTCCTGGCGCGACGCCGGCAATGACGGCCTTGCTGGCGACATGGAAATCGCCGGACGCCAGCCGCACGCCGGTCGCCCGGCCGCCGGCGACCGTGATCTCCGCCACCTCCGCGTCGGTGAAGATCTTGCCGCCCGCCGTTTTGACCATGCCGGCCAGCGCGCGGATGATGGTGTCGGCGCCGCCCTTGCCAAGCACCATGCCGAAGCTCTGGTTGGCCATCGATTCCAGATAAGGAAACACGGCGCCGCCGGCGATGTCGGGCGCGAAGTCGAGATGCATGCCCCAGGCCGCGAGCGTTGTCCTGACATGCGGCGTCTCGAAATTGTCCTCCAGCCACGCCCGCGGCGAGGAGAGAAGCAGCCGGCCGGTGTCGAGCGCGCCGGCCAGGCCCTTCCTGCGCCAGAGATTCCAGGCCGTGCCGGCCAGCGCCCGCGCGCTCATCGGCGATCCGAGCAGGCGGAAAAGATGCTCGGCCTCTCCGGGAAAGGCGCCGACCAGCCGGCGCCAGGCGGCGGCATCGGCGGCGGAGAAGGCAGCGAGCCGCGCGACGGTCTTTTCGAGATCGTTGCTGACGCCGAACCACTTCCCGTCCGGGAAGGCGCTGGCGAAACAGTCGGTGACGGGCGCGAATTCCAGCCCCTGGTCTTTCAATTCATTTGCATATTTCCGGTGGAAGGCCGAGCCGGCGAACAGGCTCAGATTCATCGCGCCGAAATCGTGACGGAAGCCGGGCAACGTATATTCCGCCGTCCGGACGGCGCCGCCGATCGCCTGGCTGCGCTCGAAAACCGCGGTTTTCCAGCCTTTGAGCGACAGATGCGCCGCGCAGGCCAGACTGTTGTGGCCCGCCCCGACAAAGATGGCGTCGAACTCGCTCACCCCCCTCCCCAAAATGCTTTATGCTTAAAGATAATTGCAGATGCATATGTTTTCGTCTAGTAGGATATTAAGGGCCGCAACGAGCCTTGAAGGTCACGAACAAGAGGGAACAGAACCATGGACACGCAAAAACTCCTCGGCGAAGTCGCCGCCCAGCTGCTTTCGGGCGCCATCAAGGTGGTCGATCTGTCGGCGCCGCTCGGGCCCGACACGCCGCTGATCAAGCTGCCGCCGGAGCTCGCCGTCGACACGCCGAAGGTCGAGATCCACGCCATCTCCAAATATGACAAGAACGGCCCGTGGTGGGCCTGGAACTGGCTGAAGCTCGGCGAGCATTCGGGCACGCATTTCGACGCGCCGCAGCACTGGATCACCGGCAAGGACTATCCGGACGGCGCCACCGACACCATTCCGGCGCAGAATTTCGTCGGCCCGGTCAATGTCATCGACTGCTCGAAGGAAGCCGCAGCCGACCACGATTTCCTGCTCACCGTCGACCACATCAAGGCCTGGGAAGCCGAGCATGGCGCCATCAATCCCGGCGAATGGGTTGTGATGCGCACCGACTGGTACAAGCGCAACGGCTCGGAGGCCGAATTCCTCAACGCCAACGAGACCGGCCCGCACACGCCCGGACCGACGGCCGAAGTTATCCAGTTCCTGATCAGCAAGGACATCAAGGGCTGGGGCTCCGAGACGATCGGCACCGATGCCGGCAAGGCCGGCGGCATGGAGCCGCCATTCCCGGCGCACACGCTGATGCACAAGGCCAATCGTTACGGCCTCGCCAGCCTCTGCAATCTCGACCAGCTGCCGCCGAAGGGCGCGATCCTGATCGCCGCGCCGCTCAAGATCGAGCACGGCACCGGCAGCCCGATCCGCGCGCTGGCGCTGGTGCCGCGGGGTTAAGGTTCGGGCCACGGCGATGAGCGATGTCGATCACATCATCGTCGGCAGCGGCATCAACGCCCTGGTCTGCGCGGCGATGCTTGGCGCGAAGGGCGCCAGGGTGCTCGTGCTCGAGCGAAACGACCGCATCGGCGGCTGCATGCGCAGCGAGGAGATCACTGCGCCCGGCTTCGTCCATGATGTGATGGCGACGACCTTCGTGCTGTTCATCACCTCGCCGGCCTATGCCGCGCTCGGCAAGGACCTTGCGCGGCACGGGCTGGAATTCTGCCACACCGCCACCCCCACCGGCGTGCTGCGGCCCGACGGCAGCCATGCGGTGCTCACCACCGACCGCGCCGCCAACATAGCGGCGCTGAACGCGATTGCCTCCGGCGACGGCGACCGCCATGGCGGCGATGTCGGCGACGTCGAGCGCAATGCCGGGCTGCTGTTCGGACTGCTCGGCGGCGCGCTCTGGTCCTATCCGACGACGAGGCTCATGGCCGGCGAAGCCTGGCGCCGCGGCCCGCGCAACCTTGCCGCCTTCATGGGCGAGACGCTGGTTCCCGCGCGCGGCTGGCTGGAAGCCGGCTATACATCCGATACCGTGCGCGCGCTCTGGGCGCCCTGGGTGCTGCATGCCGGGCTCGGACCGGAAGACGCCTTCTCCGGTCAGATCGCCAAAGTCATCGCCTTTGCGCTGGAGGCGGCCGGCGCGCCGATCGTCAAGGGCGGCGCCAAGAACCTGCTCGCTGCCTTCGAGGCGCTGATCAAGGAGCGCCGCGGCGAAATCCGCGTCAATGCCGATGTCACCTCGATCGTCCAGATCGGCGGCCGAGCCACCGGCGTGCAGCTCGCCTCCGGCGAGACGCTAAGCGCCGCCAAGAGCGTCGTCTGCTCGGTCACGCCGACGCAGCTTTACGGCCGCCTGCTCGGCAAGGATGCGCCGGAGGCCGCCGCGAAAGCGACGAAAGACTATCGCTACGGAAAGGGCAACTTCCAGATCCACTATGCGCTGAACAAGTCGCCGGCCTGGCGCGGCGAGGGCCTCGGCAAGGTGGCGCTGCTGCATCTGACGCCGGGGCTCGACGGCGTCTCGAAAGCCTGCAACGAGGCGGTGCGCGGCCTGCTGCCGCAAGTGCCGACCATCTGCGTCGGCCAGCCGCACGCGCTCGACCCGTCGCGCTGTCCGGAGGGCAAGGCGATCCTCTGGCTGCAACTGCCCGAGGCGCCGCGCGTTGTCAAAGGCGATGCGGCGGGCCAGTTGGAAACACCGGCTGACGGACGATGGAGCGACGCTTTGCGCGAAGCCTTTGCCGACCGGGTCGAGGCGATCCTCGCCCATCACATCGACGGTTTCCGCAAGACGGTCATCGCGCGCCGCGCCTATTCGCCGGCCGATCTCGAAGCGATGAACGTCAACCTTGTCGGCGGCGATCCCTATGGCGGCTCGTCGACCATCGACCAGGCCTTCCTGTGGCGGCCGTTCAAGGCAAGCCGCAACCACGAGACCGGCATCCAGGGCCTCTACCACATCGGCGCTTCGACGCATCCGGGCGCCGGCCTTGGCGGCGGCTCCGGCTTCCTCCTGGCGGGGAGGCTCTGATGGACAGCAAGCTTCCGGAAAAGCGCCAGCGCATCTCGACCCTCGGCGAGATCGGCCTGCAGCAGTTCGCGCCCTATCTGATGAACCGCATCATGGGCCGCTACAACGCCACCTTGCGCGACGACTTCCGCAAGCAGGGCCTGACCATCCCGCAGGTGCGCACACTGGCCGTGCTGTCGATCACCGACGGCGTCACCGTCAACGACCTATCGGTCTACACGGTGATCGAGCAGTCGACCTTGAGCCGCACGCTCGACACGCTGGAAGGCCAGGGCCTGGTGCGGCGCGAGCAGGGCGTCACCGACAGCCGCATCCGCCACGTGTTCCTGACCGATGACGGGCGGGCGCTCTTCACCCGCGCCTGGCCCGCCATGCACGATGCCTTCGAGGCGATGTTCGACGGTGTCGACGATGCCGAATATGCCGCGCTGATCGCCATCCTGCAGAAGATGCTGAAGAACATCCGCAAGCACGACATTTGAGTCTGACATACGCGCCGCCCCCTCCGGCAACGGACAGGCGGCAACGGAAGGAGGCAGAGATGGCCGAACGGTCTTTTGCCAAGGAAGTCGAAAAGCTGAGGTTAGGGGCCGGCCAGGAATTTGCCGGCGAAGGCATCCTCGCCATCACCAAGGCGCTGCTGCAGTGCGGCGTCGGCTATGTCGGCGGCTATCAGGGCGCGCCGATCAGCCATCTGATGGACGTGCTCGCCGACGCGCAGGACATCCTGGGCGAGCTCGGCGTGCATTTCGAAGCGAGTGCCTCGGAGGCCACCGCCACCGCCATGCTCGCGGCTTCCGTGCATTACCCGATCCGGGGCGCGGCCACCTTCAAGTCGACGGTCGGCACCAATGTCGCTTCCGATGCGCTCGCCAATCTGGCCTCCGGCGGCGTCACCGGCGGCGCGCTGATCATCGTCGGCGAGGATTACGGCGAGGGCTCCTCCATCATGCAGGAGCGCAGCCACGCCTTCGCCATGAAGAGCCAGGTCTGGCTGCTCGACCCGCGCCCGAACCTGCCCTCGATCGTCAAGGCGGTCGAGGACGGCTTCGAGCTGTCGGAGGCATCGAACACGCCGGTCATGCTGCAGGTGCGCATCCGCTGCTGCCACGTCCATGGCCACTTCATCGCCAAGGACAACAAGCGCCCGCCGATGACGGTCGCCGATGCGCTGTCGGCGCCTCGCCGCGACACCGGCCGCATTGTGCTGCCGCCGGCTTCCTTCCTGCATGAGAAGGAGAAGGTCGCCAAGCGCTGGCCGGCGGCGGTCGACTACATCCGCGGCCGCAAGATCAACGAGATCTTCGGCTCCGATCACGGCCCAGTCGGCATCGTCATGCAGGGCGGCATGTATAATTCCGTCATCCGCGCGCTGCAGCGGCTCGGCATCGCCGACAACTATGGCGACACCGATGTGCCGCTCTATGTGCTCAACGCCGTCTACCCGCTGATCGACGACGAGTTCCTGTCCTTCTGCGAAGGCAAGCAGGCGGTGCTGGTCGTCGAGGAAGGCCAGCCCAACTATATCGAGCAGGCCTTTGCCGCCGTGCTGCACAAGGCCGGTCGCGGCACGAAGCTGGTCGGCAAGGAGCATCTGCCGATGGCTGGCGAATACACCGGACAGGTGATGCTCGACGGCATCGGCTCCTTCCTCAGGGCGCATGCTCCGCATCTGCTGCCGGGCGAGGTGCGCGCGCCGAACAAGCTGGGCGAGGGGGTCGATACGGCCGATCTCATCAATGTCGTTCCGGGCCGGCCGCCGGGCTTCTGTGTCGGCTGCCCCGAGCGGCCGATCTTCGCCGCCACCAAACTGGTCGAGCAGGAACTCGGCAAGCACCACATCGCCTCCGACATCGGTTGCCACCTGTTCTCGATCATGCCGCCCTTCGAACTCGGCGCCACCACCATGGGCTATGGCCTTGGGCCAGCATCTGCCTCGGCCTTCAACTCTCCGGAAGCCAAACGCCGCTCGATCTCTTTCGTCGGCGACGGCGGCTTCTGGCACAACGGCCTGACCTCCTCGATCGGCAATGCGGTGTTCAACAAGAATGACGGCGTCATCGTCATCGTCGACAATTTCTACTCGGCCGCCACCGGCGGCCAGGACATCCTGTCGTCGCGCGCCTCGAACCGCACCAAGTCGACCAGGCATCCGATCACCGAGGCGGTGAAAGGCATGGGCGTCAAATGGCTGCGTCACATCGACCGCACCTATGACGTCGGCAAGATGCAAGCCGCGCTACGCGAGGCGCTGACCACCGAGGAGAAGGGGCCGAAGGTCATCGTCGCCTCCTCCGAATGCATGCTCAACCGCCAGCGCCGCGAGAAGCCGCTGGTCGACAAGGCGATCAAGGGCGGCGAGCGTGTGGTTAAGCCGAAGTTCGGCGTCGATGAGGACATTTGTACCGGCGACCATGCCTGCATGCGGCTCTCCGGCTGTCCGTCGCTGTCGGTGAAGTCGCTCGACGATCCGCTGCGCGACGATCCGGTGGCATCGATCGACCAGAACTGCGTCGGCTGCGGCAATTGCGGCGAGGTGGCGGACGCGGCCGTGCTCTGCCCGTCCTTCTACCGCGCCGACGTCGTCCACAATCCCGGCCGCTGGGACCGGTTCCTGGAAAGCGCGCGCCGCGCCGCGATCGGTCTTCTGCAGCGCCGCCGCGAGAGCCGCCGGCTGGTGTTCGCCGATGCTTGACCAGGCCTCGCCCTTGCGCCCGAGGACGGACGCCGTCGGTGACGAGCAGGTGATAAAACTCGCCGTGCTTGCCGTCGGCGGCCAGGGCGGCGGCGTGCTCGCCGACTGGATCACCGACGTCGCCGAACGCAGCGGCTACATTGCGCAGTCGACGTCCGTTGCGGGCGTTGCCCAGCGCACCGGCGCGACGATCTATTACATCGAGATGGCCCGCGACACCGGCCGGCTGCCGGTCTTCGCGCTGTCGCCGTCGCAAGGGGACGTCGACATCCTGATCGCCGCCGAGCTGATGGAAGCCGGCCGCGCCATCATCCGCGGCTTCGTCACGCCCGAGCGCACGACGCTGATCGCCTCCTCGCATCGCATCGCCGCCGTCTCGGAAAAGATCGAGCCGGGCGATGGCCGCGCCTCCTCGCAGAAGGTGCAGGCGACAGCGGAGGCTGCCGCGAAACGCTTCATTGCCTTCGACATGGAAAAGATCGCCGCCGAGAACGGCACGATGATCTCGGCCAGCCTGCTCGGCGCGCTGGCCGGTTCCGACGCGCTGCCGTTTGCCCGCGCAAGCTACGAGCAGGCGATCGGCGCCGGCGGCCGTGGCGTCAAGGCCAGCCTTGCCGCCTTCGGCGCCGCCTATGACCGCGCGCGCGGCATCGCAGCCGCGCCGGCGGGCGACAAGGCAGCGGCCAAACCAGCCGCTCCCGAAGCCAGCCCGAAGGTCAGCGGCCCCGAAACGCTGCTGAAGGGCTGGCAGGATCTTGCCGCCCGCGTCCGGGCGCTGCCGGAGCCGATGCGCGACATGGCCGAACGCGGCCTGAAGAAGGTCGTCGACTACCAGGACATCGCCTATGGCGGCGAGTATCTCGACCGGCTGGACAAGGCCGTCGCGCTAGATGGCCCGGAGCACGCCTATGCGCTGTCGATCGCCGCGGCGAAACATCTGGCCAACGCCATGTGCTACGACGACATGATCCGCGTCGCCGATCTGAAGACCCGTTCAACCCGCGACAGGCGCGTGCGCAAGGAGGTCGGCGTCAAGGACGGAACGGTCCTGCAGGTCACCGAGTACTTCCATCCGCGCATCGAGGAATTCTGCGGCACGCTGCCGGCGGGGCTGGGCAGCTACATCGAAGACCGGCCGAAGCTCGCCGCCTTCCTCGACCGCCGCATCAATCGCGGCCGCCACATCCGCACCGACAGTTTCACCGGCTTCGCCATGCTCTGGTTCATCGGCGGCCTGCGCCGCTGGCGTCGCCGCCTGCTGCGCCACAAGGTCGAGATGGAACATCTGGAGCGCTGGTATGAATTGGCGCTCGCCCATGCGCGCGAAAACTATGCGCTTGGGCTGGAGATCCTGAACTGCCGCCGGCTGATCAAGGGCTACAGCGACACCCACGCCCGCGCCCAGTCGAAATTCGACCGCGTGCTGTCGGCGCTTGCCATGCTCGAGGGCCGCGACGACGCCGCCGACTGGATCCGCCGCCTGCGCGAGGCGGCGCTGAAGGACGAGAAAGGCGACATGCTGGACGGCGCGCTGAAGACCGTTGCGACGCTGCGCGATAGCCCGGCTTCATAAACGTTCGACCTGCTGCCGCAGCCTATTCACTTGCTTCGCGTCCCGAGACCTTTTCGACAAGGATCCGGAAAAAGATGTGCGGCGAGCTGTCTGACCTGGGAGGCGCGACAGGCTTGAGCGCGCCCGGCTCCCACCAGTCCGCGTGCTTGCTCAGCACCGACCATGCACGGTCGCGCTGAACCTTGTGGCCGATCCGGTCCGTCAATTCTTCATAGCGGCCGTCGACAATCACGCTTCTCCATCCGCGCCCCTGGGTATGTTCCTCTATCTGGGCGCAGACCAGGGGATTGGCCCGCATCCAGTCGATCTTCCTGCCCAGCAGGGAGAACGCGTAGAGGTGACTGTCGGCGTAGGCGTAGCTGAGGGGCACGACGTAGGGCTGTCCGTCCCTCGCGCATGCCAGATGGGCGGTGCGGTTGGCCGCCAGCAATTTCGTGCATTCCAAAGTCGAGAGCGTGCGGATCATCATCGGTACGATCTCCCGTCAGGCTTTCGGCCTCTCCGTCCATCCACTGTTCGCCAAACCTAGTGCAAGCCACATCATGGCTCGTTGATCTGGATCAACTTGCCCGCGGGACGGGCTGAGGCTTGCCACGTCAATGGCGAACCTTCGGCTGGAGCGGCGGATACCAACCCGCGAACTGCCGCGTGGCCGGAAGGCTGAACCGATGTAACGAAGATGTGAGCGGCCCCGCTGCGACGGGATTTCCCCCTCTCCTCCGTTTCACGGAGGTAGGGATGAATCACGGAGACGAACCTTATGCTCACCAAATATTTTCTGCCGTTCGCACTCGCTGCCGGGACGTTGATGCTCTCCGGCGCCGGCGCGCGGGCCATGCCGATGGCTAAGCCCAGCGCTGCGCCGCCGCTGATCGAAAGCGTCGGATGGCGCTGCGGTCCGGGCTGGCACGTGAACGGCTGGGGCAGATGCGTGCCGAACGGTCGCCGGTTCATCCGGCCCGTACGCCATTGGCATCCCGGCTACTGGGCCCACCATCGCTGGCACCCCGGCTATTGGAGCCGGTGATCGCCTTTGGGGCAGACGCCCGCGCTGGAAACGGCGCGGGCGGTTTCCATTCACACAACCAGATTGCGCATCGGCTTCACCGCCGACGAGTCCGGAAACACCTTGTCGCCAAGCACGGCGGCGGACAGCCCGAATTGATCGGCGAGCACACCCTTCAGCACCGCGCGCACATCGCTGGTCGGCGCGAGGTCGCGGCCTTCGTAAAGCTGGGCCGGCTTCAGGCCGGGCCAATCGGCGATGACGCGGCCGCCCTTGATCGCGCCTCCTGCGAGCAGAACTACCGTGCCGGTGCCGTGATCGGTGCCGACCGTGCCGTTGATGCGGGCGGTGCGGCCGAATTCGGTGATGGTGACGATCGCCGTATCGTTCCAGCGCTCGCCGAGCCCCTTCTGGAACTCCTCGAAGGCGCCGTCGAGGCCGCCGAGCAGATTGGCGAGCCGGCCGGTGGCGCCGCCTTCGTTGACGTGCGTGTCCCAGCCGTCGAAGGCGAGTGCCGCGATACGCGGGCCGTCGTCGGCCGCCATCAGTTTCGCCGCGCCTCGCGCCGACTGCCGCATGCCGGCGGCGCTGTCGAGGCCGCCCTTGGGTTTCATCGTCTTGCCGTCGAGCTCATCGCTCATTGCCAGCCGGTCGGCGTCGAGGCCTTTCTGCAAGGCGGCCGCCAGCACCGGATCGCGATGATTGTAAAGGTCGAGCACCCGCTCGGCCAGCGCGTCGCCGGGCGTCGGCAGCGCCTGCGGCGCCCAGCCGAGCACGGGCGCGGCGCCGCGGATCACCAGCGGCGTCGACGGCCCGACCGCCAGCCCGCCGGCTCTCGCCACGCGCTCGCCCGCCGGCAGGCTGGCAAGAGCCCGGTTGAGCCAGCCGGTTGTGGCGTTGCCGGGGCCGGGGAGGCCGCTTTCCAGCACGTCCTGGCCGTCGAAATGCGAGCGGTCGCGATACCCGGTCGCGGCGGCATGCACCACCGCCGCCTGGCCCGCCTTGAACAGCCGCGCGAACACCGGCATCGCCGGGTTGACCGCGAAGAAGCCGTCGAGCGGCAGCGCCGGATTGGAGCCCGAGAGGGAAAGCGCGATGTCGCCATGCAGGCCGGCATAATCGGGATCGCCGACCGGGCCGATCGTCGACAGGCCGTCCAGCGCGCCGCGCAGCACGATGACGACGAGGCGCGGATCGCGATTGTCTGCCGCGCGGGCAAAGCGCGGCAGATAGGCCCAGGCGAACAGCGCGCCGCCGCTCATCAGCACGGCGCGGCGGGAAAGGCTGGGGGTTTCGCAAAGAAGGCTCATCGCCGCATCTCCATTGCTGTTCACCGGCGCTGGAATTCCGGCGTCATCAAAAGCAGCGCCAGGCCTTGCTGCCTGGATTCGGCGCGCGCGATCGCCTCTTTCGTTTCGTTCGAGGCGGAGGCGCCGATCACTGCGGCAAGCATGTCGTCGGGATTGCCGACATCGTCCGCCTGCTTCGCCGCCTGCCAGGCGATATCGAGGCGGGTCTTCAGGCCTTCGGCCGAAGCCCAATTGTCGATCCGGTCGGAAAAGCCGTTCGGCCCGGGCGGCTGCCAGAGCGGCTCGCCCAAGGCCCTTAGCCAGCGAAGTGATCGTTGCGGCTCGTTGCCGGCGGCAGGGCCAATCGCCCGCCTCAAGGCCATGACGTAGTCGAAGGGGGCGCGCAGCTTGGCGAGCGGCATCGACCAGGTTTCGGGCATGTCGACCAATGCGAGCGCCAATGCGCGCAAGTCACCGTTTGTCTTGGTGAAGACCGCGGCCAGATGTGCGACGGACTGTGGCGGCGGATCGTCGGCGATGAAATGACGCGCGAGCTTGGCGGCGATGTGTCGCGCGGTTGCCGGGTGGCGGGCGATGTCGTTGAGCGCGGCTTCTGCCTGGCCCATGCCGCCCGCCGGATAGGTCTTGCCGAGCAGCACCGCCTCGCCAGGCTGATGCGCATTGGCGTTGAAGACGAACGTGCCGGGTTCGCCCAAGCGACCCTCGCGGCCCGCCATGGTCCAGCCGGTCAGCATGCCGGCGAAGCTGGTGACGTCCGCCTGGCTGTAGCCGCTGCCGACCCCCAGCGTGTGCAGTTCCAGGATTTCGCGGGCAAGGTTCTCGTTGAGGCCACGGCCGCGCCTTTTGCCGGCGCGGGAGTCCGGCCCGATAGACTGCTGGTTGTCGAGAAAGAACAGCATGGCCGGATGATGCTCGACCGCCAGCAGCATGTCGGCGAAACGGCCGAGCACGAAGGGGCGGATCGCCTCGCGCTCGAAGGCGCCGGCGCAGGCCCGCACGACCTGGGCCTTGGCGACCGAGACGCAGAAATGGTTCGACCAGAAGCCGACCAGACGTTCGACAAAGCCCGGTGCGGCATTGAGCGCCTTGTCGAAACGGGCTTGCGCTTCATCACGATAGATATCGGCCTCGACCGGCGGCACGGCTGGCTTCTCTTTTGCGTCGGTCCGGTTGTCCGCGGTGTCTGTCGCAGGCTGCATGACGGGCGCCGCCTTCGCTTCCCGCGCCGCCTTGCGCTCCGCGGCAGCGGCCATGCTGGCCTGGATCGCGGCGGTGCTGTCCAGCAACCCGGCATTCCTGGAATCGTCGGCCGTGATAAGGGCGACATCCTGCCGCTTGAGCTCGGCCTTGAGATAGCCTCGCGCATCCGCCGCGATCTTGCCAAGATCGTCGCCGGGTCTCGCGCCGAGCCCGAAGCGGTTGAGCGCGACCAGCGCCGGATCGGGCGGAACGGCATTTGAAACGGATAGGGCCAACACAGCCTCCGTCATGCGGGCCGGCGCAGGTCGCGCCGCCGGCATGTCGTGATGGGCGAAAAGTCTCATTATGCCGGCACGGGCATCATGAGACCGGCAGGCGGCTTACCAGCGGCGCCAGTAGTGATAGCGGTGCCAGGGATGCCAGACCGGGCCGATATAGACGCTCGGAGTAGTAGCCCGGATAGACCACGCGGCGATTGGGGACGCAGCGCCCCCAGTGGTTGGGATGCCATCCGGGGCCGCAGCCCCACGCCACATGCTCGACAAGCGCAGGTGCTGCAACCGGCGCCATCGGCATTGCCGAGGCGGCACTTGCCGCGGCCGTCCCGCCGATGGCGAGGGCGGCAGCGAGCGAATATTTCGTCAGACCGTTCATGGGATACTCCCGGATTTCTCGAGGTTGAAGAGAACCTGCCGCATTCCCGCGGCAGGCCTGTCCCTCTTTCCCTTGAACGGAGGCGGCTTGCGGTTTCCGTCGCTAGTCAGGGCGTATTTTTTGCAACCGGCAACCGCTGCCTGCCGACATGGCGCAGCAAGGCGTCGGCCAACAGCTTGCGGTCCTCGGGTGAGCTCGACGCGGCGAATTCGACGATGCGGTGTTCCAGCCGGCTGCGGATGGTGGCGTCGGCATTGCGCGCCCGCTCCAGGGCGGCGGCCAGGGCGTTCGCGTCCAGCGTCGGTTGCTGCAAAAGGTTTGCCGCCTCGCGCCGTGCCTGCTGCCCGTCGAGGATGACCTGTCGTGACTCGCGACGAACCTCGCGCATCGCCTGGCGGAACGCCTTGCGGTCGTTGGCGGGAAGCTGGCCGTCGGCCGATTCCAGCGAATAGCCCACGCTGGACCTGCCGATAAGCCAGCCGGCGCCGCCGGCGACAGCGCCGAGCAGAAAGACGTTCAGCACCAGCGATGCCGCGAAAAGACGAGCGTTCATAGGTCCTCCGTGTCGGCGTCGGGACCGGCATCGCCGAACGACGTTGCGTTGGCGTCCATCACATAGCGGTCGGACGGGGCATCCGGCGTGACGACGGTGACCAGCGCCAGCCCGGCCACGGCGCCGGCGAGACCAACGCCGGCGAGCCCGAAGCCCAGCCACCAGAACCGGCGATGGCGTCCTTGTCTGAGTTGCGTGGTGGCTCGCGCGACAATCTCGCCATGCAGCGTCCGGCTTGGGGCTTCGACGTGATGACGGTCGAGGACGGCGTCGAGCCTGCCGGCGCGCGCCAGGATGGCGCGGCCTTCCTCGCTCTCAGCAAACAGTGTGGCGGCAGCCTGCTCGGCCCGCGGCCAGCGATGCAGGGCGCTGCCATAGGCGTCCGCCAGCGCGGCGAAGCGCCGGGCATCCATCCGCACGTCCGAGGTCTTTCTTTCCTCAGCCATCCCGTTCCCCCTTCCGCGGTCTTGACGTGGCCCCCCAGGCGCCAAGGATCGGCAATGCTCCAGGAACCGCCGGGTGCTTCACCGTCTCAGTCATCGCCATCGTCTCCGACGAGCATTGCCTGCAGCGCGCGACGACCCCGCGCCAACAGGCTTTCCAGCGCGTCGACGCTGACCTGCATGGCGCCGGCGGCCTCGATGTTGGACATCTCCTGATAATAGACCAGAACGATCGCCTCGCGCTGGCGCGGCGCGATGCGTTGCAGCGCCTGCCGCACATGGCGGCCTTCGTCTCCCGCGTCGGGAAGCGGCGTTTCATCGGCCACCTCCGGCAGCTCGTCCGTCGTCCACTCGCGGCGTCGCCGCAGCCGGTCGTAGCAGAGGTTGAGCGCCACGCGGTGGATCCAGGTGTCGAAACGCGCGGGTCCCTGGCGCCAGCCGGAGGCATGACGCCAGATGCGCACGAAGGTCTCCTGGGCGACGTCCTCGGCCTCGGCCGCGTCGCCGAGCATGCGGTTGGCGAGCGAAAGCACGCGCGGCAGCTTGCGCGCCACCATCGCCTGCACGGCGGCCTGGTCGCCGGCACCGATACGCCGTACCAGTTCCTCGTCCGGATCGGCGCCCATCAAGCTGGGCGCTCCCGCTGATCATCGTGCTGCATAACCTCTCGGTCATTGCTCCTGATTGGGAGCGGTTTTGTGGCCCGGCCTCTCGTCGGCGCCGAGCGTGCCGTCGCTGTTCTTGTCGAGCCTGGCGAAGCGTTTGGCGAGGAAAGCGTCGAGTTCCGACTTGTCGACGACCCCGTCCTTGTTGGCGTCCATGCGCGCGAACGACCTGGCCGGGTCGCCCTTGGCCTTGCGCTCGGTCTGGAACGCCGTCCATTCGGCGAGGCTGACCTTGCTGTCGCCGTCGGTGTCGGCTCGCATGAACGCCTTTTCCCGGCGCGCCTCGAACTTTTCCAGCGTGATGCCAGGCTTGACGGCGGCGGGAGTGGACGCGCTTGGTGCCGGTTGCACCGGTGAGGCGGTCGGCGTCGTTGTCTGGGCGGCCGCGGTCTGCAATCCAAGGGCAACGACGAATATCGTGTGGCGGATCATGCTCTCGTCTCCGGTTGCGCGCGGCCGTTGGCGGCCATGCTTCAGCCGTTAAACGCGGTGACAGGGAGAATCCGTCGGTCGCTTCCGGCGAGACAATGAGAGCAGGAAGGTCCGGCAAAGCCGGACCGGAGCCGACCCGAGGGTGGGCGAAATTATTTCCGTTCGTCGACCACCACCAGCTGGTCCGGCTTGAAGCCGGCATGTTGCGGGGTCCAGACGCCGCCCTCGCGGTTGAACCAGTGGCACAGATAAGTGCCGGACGCCGCGCCGTCGCTGATCGTCATCTGCGGGCCTCCGGATTTCAGCTTGACGATGTCACCGGTCTTGAAACTATTGGGCATTTCGACCTCCCATGCTGAGGCCCCCCAGTTTTCCACCAAACCTGAGTCGCGACAATGGTCGAGATGCTTTGCCGGATTGGTGCAGATTGCTTGACCAGAGTGGATGCAGGTCCTTTGGAAGCTGGATTTACAACTTCGGAGCTGCCAGCAAACCGCCGGCCATTTCTTTGAACGCGCGAATTGCTTTCGGCAGGACCACCTCCTGATTTGGAGTGGCCGCCACCCACAAAGCTGCGTTGAAGGCTGCCCCGCTGAGGAGCCGTGCCACCGCTTCCACGTCGAGCGGCTTAAGCACCCCGCGTTCAATCAGGCGACCAACAGTCCGCTTCGTCGCCCGCAAGCAGCTGTCCTGGCTTGGCCAAAGCGAGGGGTCGCCGAGGACTGCTGGCCCATCTCGCAATACGATGCGCTGGATCTCAGGATCGAGGGCCATTTCGATATACGCCGCGCCCTCGGCCAGCAGACCCTCCCATTCGTCGGCGCAAGCCGCCCCGATGGCTTGCGCCCGTGCCGCCATCTCGCCGTCGACCTGATCGACGACTGCCGCCAGTAGGCCGCGCTTGTCACCGAAATTGTGGTAGAGCGCGCCCCTCGTCAGGCCGACGTCCGCCGTCAGATCATCCATCGAGGCATCCGCAAAGCCCTTCTCGGCAAACGCTTTTCGCGCAGCCGAGATGAGCTTGATTCGGTTCTGTTCCATCAATTCGATGCGCTTGTTCATAAGCCGCGACCCGCCAATTTTTCGTATACGTAGCGTATGTGGGTTGACATACGCATCGTATATATGATCACATACGCTTTGTATACCAAATCGCAGCCAGGTGGTGAAGCCTGTTCTCCTCAGGCAAAAAGGCCATCTGCTCAACCGGAAAGGACAATAGAAATGCATGCACGCGAGGCGATTTTCCCTCTTGGCCGACACGCCTTGTACGACGAGCACGGCTATTCGGCTGCCATACGTTCCGGCGACCTCTTGTTCATCTCCGGGCAGGTTGGCAGCCTTCCGGACGGTTCTCCCGAACCCGCCTTCGAACGTCAGGTGCGTCTCGCCTTCGAGAACCTCCGATCTGTGCTCCATGCGGCCGGGGCGACGTTCGATGATATTGTGGACGTGACCACCTTCCATACAAATCCCGAAACGCAGTTCGAGACCATGATGGAGGTCAAGAGCGAGATCTTCACCGCGAAGCCCTACCCCAACTGGACGGCGATCGGCGTGAACTGGCTGGCAGGTTTCGACTTCGAGATCAAAGTTATCGCGCGGGTCCCGGCGACAAACTGACAGGGTGAGATAATTTGCAGAATGGTCGCGAACGCTAGCCCGACACCTCAGGTCCCGACCGGCAAGGAGAGGACCCTTGGCGGTCGGGAATTCAGCGCGAACCCCTGTGCACGGAGGTCGCCTGGCCGCATGTGACGCGCAACGAGGGGCGTCTTCGCAGCCGCGATGATCACTCCGGCACGCCGGCGATGCCCAGGGCCTCGACGTAACGCTCGGCGAACACCTTGTCCTGCCACGGGTTGATCTGTCTCTGCAGGGCGAGCGTGTAGGTCGGGAACGCCTCCATCAGCCGCCGCGCCGCGGCCTGTGCCTCCTCCAGCCGGTTGAGTTTGACCAGCGCCATGATCACCACCCGGTGCGAGGAGCCGTAGTTCGGCATCTCGTGCAGCGCGCGTTCTCCCCATGACAGCGCTTCCTCGTAGCGATCGAGCATCAGGTAGCTCATACCGATGCCGGAGAGCGCGATGCCCTTCTCGGGGTCCACCGGGCTAAGCCGCATTGCCCTGTGAAAGTGCTCGATCGCCGCGAGCGGGCGGCTGGAATGCGCGTTCACCCAGCCGCTGCCGGTATGGCCCTGCGCCGAATTGGGGTTGAGCAGCAGGGACCGTTCGATCGTGCGCAGTGCCATCTCGTAGTCCCTGGCGCTGTAGGCGATCACCTGCGCGGCGAAGCGCAGGCTGGTGGGGTCGTCGCGCGCTTCCGCCAGGACCTCGCGCGCCATGCGCGCGGCGACCCGCATATCGTCGGGCTCGTGCCAGCACTGGCTCACGGACAGGCTGCGGATATAGGCGCCGAGTGCCTTCGCCAGGTTGAAGCCAGGGTCGATGCTGAGCGCCTCGTTGGTGAGCCGGCGCACGTCGGCAAAGCCTTCGCGCGTCATGCTGTAGAAGCGCGGCAGCGCGCGAAGGTAGAGGTCGTAGGCGCTGATGTAGTCGGTCGGCTTCATGCGCGCCTGTTTGATCTCCTCCAGCCGGATGCTCGGCTCGACAGCGCCGACGACGCTCTCGGTTACCTTGTCCTGCAGGTCGAAGATGTCGCTCACATCGCCCTCGAAGCGGTCGGTCCAGACATGGTGTCCGCTGATCGCGTCCACCAACTGCCCGCTGATGCGCACCCGCGATCCGGCTCTGCGGATGCTGCCTTCGAGCACGTAGCGGACGCCCAGCTCGCGCCCGACCTGGCGCAGGTCCACCGCCCGGCCCTTGTAGGTGAAGGACGAGTTGCGGGCGATCACGAAGAACGAGTTCACCCGGCTCAATCCGGTGATGATGTCCTCCACCAGCCCGTCGGCGAAGTATTCCTGGTCGGGGTCGCCGCTCATGTTGGTGAAAGGCAGAACCGCGATCGAGGGTTTCTCGGGCAGGGGAGGCGGTGCAGCGCTGGCATCGGTCTCGACGCGGTAGGCGCGCACAGGCCGCTCGATGTTCTTAAGGCGCAGTTCGCCGAGCGGCGTGAAGCCGCAGTCGAGCTTGCCCTGCAGATGGTCGTAGGCGGTGCCCGAGACGACCACGGTGCCGGGATCGGCGACGCTTTCGAGGCGGGCGGCAATGTTGACCCCGTCGCCGTAGAGGTCGCCGTCCTCCTCGCAGACCACGTCGCCGAGATTGACGCCGATGCGCAAGCGGATCCGTTCATCCTCCGGCGTCTCCGCTTCGTGTTCTGCGAAGGCTTGCTGGATCGCCATCGCCGAGGTCACCGCGTTGACGACGCTCGCGAACTCGCAGAGCATGCCGTCGCCGGTAAACTTGACGATCCGGCCCTGGTTCTCGGACACCAGCGGTTCGAGGACGTCCTTGCGGTAGGTCTTCAGCCGCTCGAGCGTGCCGCGCTCGTCGCGCTCCATCAGGCGCGAATAGCCGACCACGTCGCAAGCCAGGATCGCTGCGAGGTGGCGCCGCGTGGTCATCGCACTGCTCAGCCAAGCGCCTGCACGCGGGCCGCCCCGCGTCCATGTCCTGCCAGCCTCCACACGCCCCATGTGCATGGCACCCATCTCTTCCAGTCTCCGCCCGTCGCTGGAACGGAGAGCAACTCGCCCCTTGCCTTCACCAGATTTCGCTACACCGTCCGGGGGCATTCCCGTCGCGCGCCAACAGCCAGCCGACGATACGCCCACGCAGCCTCTGGGGACGCCGACACGCCACGTCCAGAAGGCCGGGGATATTCCCTGCTCTGTGTAACCGGTTGACGCCACCGTGGCGGCGCCTTTGTATCGGGCATTTCACCCGAAATCCGGGCGTGGAGGTGCTGAGGCCGGCACGCGGCGCCATACTGCCGCCCGACGCCGGAGCATCTCGGCTTGAGGCGATCCTGGGTGGACTAACGGGGGAAACCAAATCCACCCGCTGGGTGCATGGTATTGAAAATACATGCTTTTAGGAATGGGTTGGTGCCGCTTGCGTGACTCGAACACGCGACCCCATCATTACGAATGATGTGCTCTACCAACTGAGCTAAAGCGGCCCGGGAAGCCGCTGGCTTCCAAGATGGGCCGGTTGATAGACTCAACCGTCAGCTAATTCAAGATGGCTGGCGGTGAAATCCTGCGCCCATGCGCGGCAAATTCCGGCCGGCTGCTGCCGCATGACGGCCTCCGGCTCGCATCGGCGCGGCTTGGCGGCCGCCGGCGGGCTGGCGTTCGTTCGCCGAGGCCGATCAGGCTGCGGCGACAAAAATGTTGATTCTTCAACAAAAAACGCCGAAATGGGCTTTGGATGCGTCGGCAAGGCAGCCGCTCGCCCGTTGATTGACTGGCCGCCTGCGGCTAACGATCGATAACTGTGAGCGAACGCGCAGAGGGAGCTCGCTTGGACGCCATCGAGAAAGCGATCCGCAACGCCTTCGAGAAAGGCAATGCCGAGGACCGGGTGTTTCGCGAGAAGGTCTATCGCTCGGCCTTTGCCGCGCTGGACCGTGTGCTGCAGGCCAATCCGAATGTGACGGTGGAGGCCGCCATCAACCGTCGCAAGGCGGTGCAGGCCAAGATCGCCGAGATCGAATCCGAATTCCTGCCGGCCGTCCAGGCAGTCCCGGATGTCACGCTTCCGTCCGAGAGCGGTTCGCCTGCGGGCTATGGCGGCCGGGCCTCGGTGGACACGCCGGCCCAGTCTTCCGCGCCGCCGGTGGATGCGCCGCGGCAGGCTCCGGCCCAGGGGGTGCCGTCGCCGTCGATCACTATCGACGGGCCGGTGCAGCCCGACGCGTCGGACGCGCCGCGTTCGCGCGTCTTGCCCCGCGTGCCCGACATCATGCCGGACGAGGCGCTTCCCAACGCGCCGAGCCTCGATGATTCTCCCGGAGCCTCCGTCGGCAACGGCGCCGAAGTGGCGCCGGACCGCGACGAGCGGCGTATCCGGGGACGGCGCCTGCCGCTCACCGCCATCTTCGTCGTGGCGACGCTCGTTGCGGCCGCGGGCATCGGCCTCTATTTCGCGAAGCAGACCGGCGTCTTCAAGACGGCGGCTGAGCTCAACACCGGTCCGCCGGAGCCCACCCCGACGTTGGAAGACGAGGACTCCTCACAGCCGGAGGGCGAAACCGGGTCGCCGCAAAAGCCAGGCGAGGCCGACCAGTCGAAGAACTGGATCAACGTCTTTTCGCCCGCCGACCCAACTCATGTCAGCACGCCTTCGGACGCCGGCGCCGACGTGATGAAGGACGACACCGGCCATTTCCTGCGCATCCGCTCCGGCGCGTCCGGCTCGGCGATTGCCTTCGACGTCGGGCAAGGCGTGCTGGAAAAGCTCGCCGGCAAGCATGCCATGTTCGACATCATCGCCCGTTCGGAAGAAGGCAAGGAGACGCAGATCTCGGTCGACTGCAATTTCCGCGAGCTCGGCGATTGCGGCCGCAAGCGCTATGCCGTCGGCCACGAGCGCAACGAATACCTGTTCGACGTGCAGTTCCCGGCCAAGCATCCGGGTGCTGCCGGCACCATCGCCGTCAATTCCGACTTCGACAAGCAGGGCAAGTCGGTCGACATCTACGAGATCCGCGTCTCGATCGCGGAGTGACCTCGCCCTTCGACGCAGGCGTGGGTGGGTGAAGCGCCTGAGTCGGATTGTCTAACTGTCGAGCAGCGCCTGCAGCGTCTCGATGCGGTCGGCCTCGGCGGCCGGCTTGTCCCAGCGCAGCCGCGAGATGCGGGGAAAGCGCATCGCCACCCCCGATTTGTGACGCGTCGAGCGGTTGAGGCCTTCGAAGGCCACTTCCAGGACCAGGCCGTTGTTGCGGTCGGCGCGCACCGAGCGCACCGGCCCAAAACGCTCGATCGTGTTGTCGCGGACATATTTGTCGATCTGCCGCAGCTCCTCGTCGGTGAAGCCGAAATAGGCCTTGCCGACCGGCACCAGCTCTTCCGAGCCCTCCGGTCCGGCCCAGACGCCGAATGTGTAGTCGGAGTAGAAGCTCGAGCGCTTGCCGTGGCCGCGCTGCGCATACATCAGCACCGCGTCGACCGTGTGCGGATCGCGCTTCCACTTGAACCAGGGGCCCTTCGGCCGGCCGGCGAGATAGGGCGAATCCCAGCGCTTCAGCATCACCCCTTCGATGATCGGATGCGGCGGCGCCTGTCGCAGCCGCTCCAGCGCCTGCCAATCCGGAAATTCGACCAGCGGCGAGAGGTCGAAGCGGCTGGGATCGAGCGTCTTGACGAAGGCTTCGAGCCGGCTTCGGCGCTCGGCGAAGGAAAGGCCGCGCAAATCCTCGCCGTTGATCTGCAGCGCGTCGTAGCAGCGCATGAAGGCCGGATATTGCTGCTGGATTTTTGCCGACACGCTCTTGCGGTTCAGCCGCTGCTGCAGGTCGGAAAAGGTTCCGGTCGCCTCACGCGGATCGCCGACCAAAAGCTCGCCATCGAGCGCCGCCTCGAAGTCCATCGCGGCGGCAAGGTCCGGAAAGGCACCCGAAACATCGTCGCCGGTGCGCGAATAAAGCCGCCGGATGCCGCCTTCGCACACCGCCTGCACGCGGATGCCGTCCCACTTCCACTCCGCGGCGTAGTCGGCCGGATCGAGCTTTTCCAGGTCGCCGTCGTCGACCGCATTGGAGAGCATCACCGGCCGGAACAGGGCGAGCGCTGCGCTCCTCGGTTTTTCCGCCCGGCCTTCCAGCCACGCGAAAAGCTCGATGTAGGGCGGCGTCAGCCCGTGCCAGAGCTCCTCGATCTCGGCGACGTCGGCTTGGCCGAGATCGGCCAGCGCCTGCTTGGCGAGCCGCGCCGAAACGCCGATGCGCAAGCCGCCGGTCACCAGCTTGATGATGGCGAAGCGCGCCGAGATGCTGGCGCTGTCGAGCAGCCTGGCAAGCACTTGCGGCCCGTCGGAGCGGCTCGCCGCCTGCAGCTTGCCGACCACCTCGGCCAGCGTCGGCGCATGGTTCGGGATATGGCCGGCGGGCTGCGGCCAGACCAGCGACACCGTCTCGGCGAGGTCGCCGACATAGTCGTAGGAATAGCCGAACAGCACCGGGTCCATGCGCTCGGTGACCAGCGCGCGCAGCATCGCCGGCTTCACCGCCGCGATTGACAGATCGCCGGTGATCGCCGCCAGCGCCAGCCCGCGGTCGGGATCCTCGACGCTGCGGAAATAATCGGTAAGCAGCGTCAGCTTGCCGTTGCGCGACGGCGTCAGCACCAGCCGGTCGAGGAGCTCGGCGAAGCGGTTCACCTCAATCGCCCTCGTCCTCGTACCCCACAAGGTGCAGCGGCCTTGCCGCTATGCCCTGCAACTCGCACCAGCGCACCAGCGCTTCCTCGCGGCCATGCGTCACCCAGATCTCCTCGGCTTGTGTCTCCTTGATCGTAACGGTGAGCTCATCCCAGTCGGCATGGTCGGAAATGATCAGCGGCAGCTCGACGCCGCCTTGCTTGGCGCGCTGGCGGATGCGCATCCAGCCTGAAGCGAAGCAGGAGATTGGGTCGGGGAAACGCCGCGCCCAGCGGTCGGCGAAGGCCGCCGGCGGGCCGACGACGATGGCCCCGGTGAAATCGGCCTTGCCGCCGCTTTCCACGGTCCCGGGTTCAAGGTCGCCGAGATCGATCCCCTGGCTCTGGTAATACTCGCTGAGCTTGGCCAGCGCGCCGTGGATGTAGATCGGCCTGTCGTAGCCGGCGTCGCGCAGCAGCCGCATGACGCGCTGCGCCTTGCCGAGCGCATAGGCGCCGATCAGGTGCGAGCGTTCCGGGAACTGCGCCGCCGATTTGAGCACACGCGCGATTTCCTCATGGTCAGGCGGATGCCGGAACACCGGCAGGCCAAAGGTCGCCTCGGTGATGAAGACATCGCACAGGACCGGCTCGAAGGGCAGGCAGGTGGCGTCCTTCTGGCGCTTGTAGTCGCCGGAGGCGACGATGCGCATGCCCTGGTGCTCGACGGCGATCTGCGCCGAGCCCAGCACATGGCCGGCCGGATGGAAGGTGACGGCGACGCCGTTGATCTCGGTCGTCTCGCCGAGGACGGCCGCCTGGGTCGTCCCGGCAAAATCCTCGCCATAGCGCAAGCCCATGATGTCCAGCGTTTGCTGCGTCGCAAGCACCGAGCGGTGGCCGGAGCGCGCGTGGTCGGAATGGCCGTGCGTGATCAGCGCGCGACCCACCGGCCGCACCGGATCGATGAAGAAATCGCCCGGCGGGCAGTAGAGGCCCTCAGGTCGCGGTTTGAGCAGGTCGCTGGCGCGCATCGCTCCAAGATAATGGCTAAATTCCTCTCGGGAAGCCTGTTGCAAGAGACTGCTGACTCATCCTACAGCCGGTCGCCGGTTCGCCTTGCCGGTTGGATCCTTTAACCATGAAACCGCTTCAGGCCTCGTCCGGCGACTTGAACGCCGACCGCCGCGCCGACTTCGCCGAGATGCTGCTGGCCTCCGGCGAGCCCGCGCAGGCGGCGGAGCTTTTGCTCGGCGCGCTGGAGCTGGCGCCGCAATGGGCGGCCGGGTGGTTTCGCCTCGGCGGGATGCAGGAAGCGGCCGGCTTCCTTGACCAGGCCGCGCAAGCGTGGACGATGGCGCTGAAGCTCGATCCCGCGGACCGACTGGGCGCTTCGCTCAAGCTGCAATTGATCGGCCATGCGCCGGCGGCAGCCGCTCCGCCCGGCGCGTTCGTCGAGACCCTGTTCGATCATTATGCCGACCGGTTCGAGGAAGCGCTGGTCGGGACGCTCGGCTACCGGATGCCGGATGTCCTCGACCGGGCCATTCGCCTGGCCAGGCCGGGTCGCTTCAGGCTGGCCCTCGACCTCGGCTGCGGCACCGGCCTGATGGGCGAAAGGCTGCGGCCGATCGTGGAGCGGCTGGAAGGCTACGACATCTCGGCCGGCATGTTGCGGAAGGCGCGCGCCAAAGGCATCTACGACCAGCTCTCCAGGGCCGATCTCCAGCATTTCTCTTATGCTGGCCCGAAAGCGGACCTCGTGGTCGCGGCCGACGTGTTCATCTATGTCGGCGCGCTCGAACGCATTGTCGGAGCCGTTGCCGATACGCTCGCCGACGACGGTGTGTTCGCGTTCTCGGTGGAGACCACTGCCGGCGGCGATGACTTCGCCTTGCTGCCGTCGCGGCGCTACGCGCATTCCGAGGCCTATGTGCGGCGCGTCCTCGCCGCCTGCGGGTTGTCCGTCCTGTCGCTCGATCCAACCGTCATCCGCCAGGATCGGAGCGAGCCTGTCGATGGCCTCGGCGTCGTGGCCGAGAAATCGTCAAAGCCGTGATCTTCACACCCCTCTGTCCTGCCAACGTTTCTATCGATCCTGCGAGAAAGCCAGAATCGCTGCTCGCGAAAAAGCCCGAATCGCATGGTCGGGGTTATGCTTGGGCGGATACAGCACGGAGGGATACCATGCGCTGCAACATGGTTGTGTTGGCGTCTTGCCTGATGGTGGCGGGCTGCGTCGGCGGCACCTCGATGGCCGAACGCCAGGACGAGGCCGTGCAATCCTCGCTGCAATATGACGATGTGCCTTGCGACCAATTGTTGGCGCAGCGCAATCAGGTGGCGCAGCAAAACAACCTGCCGATCACCGCCAAGCCGAGTTTTTCGAATCCGGCGATGGGCTTCGGCCCGTTCACGCCGGACATGCGCTCGAAGGCGCAGCGCGACGCCGACAAGGCGAGCGGCGAGATCGACGCCATGAGCCGGTCGATCGAGCGCCGTGACTGCGGCAAGCCGAAGAAGAAGGACAAGTTCGCGCTGCCCGGCTCGAAGCCGTCTTCGCCAGCTCAGTAGCCCGCTTCGCGGTCCACCAGGTTTTCCAGCTTTTCGCCGCGCTCGAAGGCATCCATCTGCCGAAGCATGATCGGCACCAGATGGGCCGGATCAGAGGTCGCCGCCGCGTGCGGCGTCACGAACACCTTCGGATGGCTCCACAGCGGGCTCGTCTTCGGCAGCGGCTCGACCTCGAACACGTCGAGGCTCGCTTCCTTCAGCGTGCCGTCGTCCAGCGCCCGCAGGACGTCGGCGTCCTTCTGCAGCCGCCCGCGCCCGGCATTGATCAGCACCGCGCCGCCAAGGCCGTTGCGCCGGCGCAATTCCTTCAGCACGCCGTAATTGATGATGCCATGCGTGTTGGAGGTCAGCGGCAGCAGCACCACCAGGATGTCGGTGGCGTTGAGGAACGGGATCAGCCCCGCTTCGCCGGAATAGGTCGAAACGCCCTTCATCGGCCGCTCGGTGCGTGACCAGCCGTTCACGGCGAAGCCAAGCGAGAGCAGCACCGAGGCGGCCGCGCGGCCGAGATTGCCGAGGCCCATGATGCCGACGGAGATGTCTTCCGCCGGGCGCTGCGGCAGCTCGCGCCAGATCTTCTTCTGCTGCTGCGCCCGGTAGTGCCTGCTCTGGCGATGGTGGTCGAGCACCCGCCAGACGACATATTCGGTCATGTGCTGGGTGAGATTGTCGGCGACGATCCTGATGATCGGCACGTCGGGCAGGCCTGGGTCGGCGAAGATGTGGTCGACTCCGGCGCCGATCGAGAAGATGGCGCGCAGATTGGGCAGCGACGACAAGAGATTGGGTTTCTGCTTCCACACCACCGCATAGGCGATCGAAGGATCTTTGGGGCCGTCCGGCTCCAGCACCACCTCGCGCTCGACCGCGAGCAGCTCGCGCCAGCGCTGCGGGTGAAAGCCGGTGAGGGCAAGCAGGATTTTGCCTTTTTCCATTGGCGGATTTTCTTTCCTGTTATTGAAGCCCGGGCAAGCCTACTGGCTGACCACGCCGGTCGGTGCCGTTTCGATCCGGAAGGCGGCCGAGATCAGCGCCCTTGTATAGTCGGTCTGCGGGCTGCCGAAAATCCGTTCGGACGGGCCGGCCTCGACAACCTGCCCATTGCGCATGACGATCACGTCATTGGCAAGGGCCCGGATGACCTTCAGGTCGTGGCTGATGAAGAGATAGGCGAGGTTGTGCCTGGCTTGCAGGTTGCGCAATAGGTCGACCACCTGCGCCTGCACGCTCATGTCGAGCGCCGAGGTCGGCTCGTCGAGCATGACGAAGCGCGGATTGAGCACCATGGCCCGCGCGATCGCGACGCGCTGGCGCTGGCCGCCCGAGAATTCATGCGGGTAGCGGTGGCGCGTCTCGGGATCGAGCCCGACCTCCTTCAGCACCTCGACGACCTTGTCGTCGCGCTCGTCGGGCGAGAGTTTCGGGGCGTGAATCTTCAGCCCTTCCTCGATGATCTCAGCGACCGACATGCGCGGGCTCAAGGATCCGAACGGATCCTGGAAGACGATCTGCAGCTCGCGCCGCAGCGGCCGCATGGCGCTGAAGGACAGCTGATTGATGTCGCGCCCGTCGAAGTTGATCGCGCCCGTCGAGGAGATCATCCTCGCCAGGGCCAGGCCAAGCGTCGTCTTGCCGGAGCCGGATTCGCCGACGACGCCGAGCGTCTGGCCGGCGCGCACAGTGACGTCGATGCCGTCCACCGCCTTCACATGGTCGACGGTGCGGCGGAAGAAGCCGCGCTTGATCGGAAACCAGACCTTGATGTCCTTGCCGGTCATCACCGCCTTGGCATCGGCATTGGCCGCCGGCGGCTTGCCCTTCGGTTCGGCGGCCAACAGGTGCTTGGTGTAGGCGTGCTGCGGGTTGGCGAAGATCTCCTTGGTGGGTCCGGTCTCGACTATTTTGCCCTTGGTCATCACGCAGACGCGATCGGCGATCTTCCGCACGATGCCGAGATCGTGGGTGATGAAGAGCATCGACATGCCCTTGCGGCTTTTCAGGTCGGCCAGCAGTTCGAGGATCTGTGCCTGCACGGTGACGTCGAGCGCCGTCGTCGGTTCGTCGGCGATCAGCAGTTCCGGCTCGTTGGCCAAGGCCATGGCGATCATGACGCGCTGCCGCTGGCCGCCCGAGAGCTGGTGCGGATAGGCGTCGAGACGCTTCTGCGGATCGCGTATGCCGACCTCGGTGAGCAGTTCCAGCACCCGCGCCCGCGCCTGCCGGTCGCCCAGCCCCTGGTGCAGTTTCAGCACCTCGACGATCTGCTGCTCGATCGTGTGCAGCGGATTGAGCGAGGTCATCGGCTCCTGGAAGATCATGGTGATCTTGTTGCCGCGCACGCCGCGCAAGGTCTTTTCGTTGGCCCCGAGCAGATCGGCGCCGTGGAACAGGATCTTTCCCGAAGGATGGCTGGCCGCGGGGTAGGGCAGGAGCTTCAGCACCGAGAGCGCCGAGACCGACTTGCCCGATCCGGACTCGCCGACCAGCGCCAGCGTCTCGCCCTTGGCGATATCGAAGGAGATGTGGTCGACGGCAACCGACTGGCTGCCGCCTTGCGCGAAGGCGACGCTCAGATCGCGGACGGAAAGCAGGGCTTCGCTCATTTGAACGTCTTGCGCGGATCGAAGGCGTCGCGCGTCGCCTCGCCGATGAACACCAGCAGCGACAGCATCAGCGAGATCACGATGAAGCCGGAGATGCCGAGCCACGGCGCGTTGAGATTGCGCTGTGCCTGCTTCAGCAGCTCACCGAGCGAGGCGGAGCCGGGCGGCAGGCCGAAGCCGAGATAGTCGAGCGAGGTCAGCGTCGAGATCGAGCCCGAGAGCAGGAAGGGCAGGAAGGTCAGCGTCGCCACCATGGCGTTGGGCAGAAGATGGCGGAACATGATGGTGAGGTTGGGCACGCCGAGCGCGCGCGCCGCGTTGACATATTCGAAGTTGCGCGCGCGCAGGAACTCGGCGCGCACCACGCCGACCAGCGCCACCCAGGAGAACAGCAGCATCAGGCCGAGCAGGATGAAGAAGCCGGGCGGCAGGATCGCCGAGACGATGAGCAGGAGGTAGAGCACCGGGATCGCCGACCAGATCTCGATGAAGCGCTGGAACAGAAGGTCCGTCCAGCCGCCGAAATAGCCTTGCACGGCGCCCGCCGCGACGCCGATCAGCGACGAGCCGAGCGTCAGGATCAGCCCGAACAGCACCGAGATGCGGAAGCCGTAGATCACGCGCGCCAGCACGTCGCGCGCCTGGTCGTCGGTGCCCAGCCAGTTCCAGTTGCCGACGACGCAATTGGGATCGGCCTCGCCTTGCGGATACTGGCTGCAGCGCGCCTTCCTGTCGTAGAGCCAGGACGGCTTGGCGGGCGCAGCTTCCGGGATGGCGTTGTTGACAGTCTGGTAGGAGTAGCGCACCGGCGGCCAGATCATCCAGCCATTGGCGTTGATCTCGTCCTGGATGACCGGATCGCGATAATCGGTGACGGCATAGAAGCCGCCGAACTTCTCTTCCGGATAGGCGACCAGCACCGGAAACAGGATCTCGCCCTTGTAGGAAGCGATGATCGGCTTGTCGTTGGCGATCAGCTCGGAAAACAGCGACAGCACGAAGAGCAGCAGGAAGATCCACAGCGACCAGTAGCCGCGCCGGTTCGCCTTGAAGTTCTGCAGCCGCCGCTGGTTGAGCGGCGAAAGCCGCGGCCGGGCGGCGCGGGCCGGCTTGGTTTCGGCCGAGGCTACCGCCATCAGATATCTCTCCGCTCGAAATCGATACGCGGATCGACCCATGTGTAGATCAGGTCCGACAAGAGGCCGACGAACAGGCCGAGCAGCGAGAAGATGTAGAGATTGGCGAAGACCACCGGATAGTCGCGGTCGATCACCGACTTGAATCCGAGCAGGCCGAGCCCGTCGAGCGAGAAGATGTTCTCGATCAGCAGCGAGCCGGTGAAGAAGGCCGAGATGAAAGCGCCGGGAAAGCCCGCGATGACGATCAGCATGGCGTTTCGGAAGACATGGCCGTAGAGCACCTTGCGTTCCGACAGGCCCTTGGCCCGCGCCGTCACCACATATTGCTTGCGGATCTCCTCGAGGAAGGAGTTCTTGGTCAAAAGCGTTGTCGTGGCGAAGGCCGACAGCACCAGCGCCGTCAGCGGCAGCGTCATGTGCCAGAAATAGTCGATGATCTTGTCGGGCCAGGACAACTGGTCCCAATTGTCGGAGACGATGCCGCGCAGCGGGAACCAGTCCCAGAACGAGCCGCCGGCAAACAGCACCATCAAAAGGATGCCGAACAGGAAGCCGGGGATGGCGTAGCCGACAATCACCACGCCGCTGGTCCAGACGTCGAAGGTCGAGCCGTCCTGCACCGCCTTGCGGATGCCGAGCGGGATCGAGATCAGGTAGGACAACAGCGTGATCCACAGCCCGATCGAGATCGACACCGGCATTTTTTCCAGGATCAGGTCGAGCACCGAGATGTCGCGGAAATAGCTGTCGCCGAAATCGAAGCGGGCATAGTTCCACAGCATCATGCCGAAGCGCTCAAGCGGTGGCTTGTCGAAGCCGAACTGCTTTTCGAGCTTCTTGATGAATTCAGGGTCCAACCCCTGCGCTCCGCGATATTTCGAGCTGACGTCGCCGGCGACATCCAGATTGCTGGCGCCTGCATCGCCACCGCCGCCGCCCAGCCGATCGGTTCCGCCCTGGTTGGTCAGCCTGGCGATGACCTGCTCGACCGGGCCGCCCGGCGCGAACTGGATGACGGCGAAGGAGATCGCCATGATGCCGAACAGCGTCGGGATCATCAGAAGGATGCGGCGCAGGATGTAAGCGCCCATCACAAGGCCTGCCCAGCGCGAAGGGGAGTGTCAGGCTTTGCCAATTTTTGCCGCCTTGCCCTTGTCGACCCACCACGTTGTCTCGACCGGAAAGCCGAAATCGGGTTTCTGCTCGGGAAAGCCGAACATGTCCCAATAGGCGACGCGGTGATTCGCGAGATAATATGTTGGAATCCAGTCTAGCCGCGCGCGCAAGACCCGGTCGAGCGCTCGGAGCGCCGTAACCAGCTCTGCCCGATTGCCGGCCTTGCCCGCTGCCACGATCAGCGCGTCGATGGCCCGGCTCTCGGTGCCTGGATAGTTGCGCTGCCCCGGGATTTTCGCCATCCGCGAATCGTAGAGCATCTCCAGGCCGTCGGCGGTAGGCGTTGCCCCGATCGACCAATGGAGCAGGTTGAAATCGAAATCGAAATCGCTCTGCCGCTGTTCATACTGCGTCGAATCGACTTGCCGGATGGACGCGTCGATCCCAATCGCCTTCATATTCTCAAACCACTTGGTGAAGAGACGGACGATGCCATCGTCCTCGGCCAGCATCTCCACGCGCAGCCGCTCCCCTTTCTCATTGACGACGAAATCGCCAGCCCGCTTCCAGCCGGCCGCGGCAAGCAGTCTTGAGGCCTTGCCCATGAGTTTGCGGTCGCGGCCCGAACCGTCGGATACTGGCTGCATCGCCGGCTCGCCGAACGTCTCTGGCGGCAGTTCAGCCCGAAAAGGCTCCAGCAGGGCCAGTTCCTGCGGCGATGGCAGTCCTTCGGCCTTGTAGTCCGAGCGCTCGAAATTCGATTGCGAACGCTCGTAGGAACCAAAAAACAGGACGCGCCTGGTCCATTCGAAATCGAAGCAACTGGCGATCGCTTGCCTCACGCGCAGATCGCGGAATTGCGCGCGGCGCTGGTTCAGCGCGACGGCCTGCATGTCCGGCGTCTTCTCGCCGGGAAACTCACGTTTGACGACCCTGCCATCCTTGAGCGCCGGAAAGTCGTAACCGGTTGCCCAAACCCGCGAGGTGAATTCCTCGCGAAAATGCGTGTCGCCCTTCTTGAACGCCTCAAACGCGGCCTGGCGGTCGAGATAGAAGTCGATACGAATGCGATCGAAATTGTTGACACCACGGTTCACGGGGAGATCGCGACCCCAGTAGTCGGCGACGCGCTCATACTCGACGGTCTGTCCTGCCACGACGCGTCCTATCTTGTACGGTCCGGAACCGAGCGGCGGCGTCATCGTCGAGGCATCGAATTCATTGGCCGCATAAAAGGCCTTGGACACGATCGGCATCGCCACGACCGAAAGAATGTTCTGCGCGGATTGTTCGCCGTTGAAGGTGAGGTCGAGGGTGACGGCATCGATGGCAGCCGCCTCCGTCATATAGCGCAGCGCCTTGGACAGGTTTGGATGGCCTTTGTCCTTGTACAGCTTCAAGGCGAAGGCGACGTCGTCGGCGGTCAGAGGCGTGCCGTCGTGGAATCTCGCCTGCGGCCGCAGGGTGAAGCGGAAGCTGTTGCGGTCCGGCGACAAGGTGACGGACTCGGCAAGCAGACCGTAGACAGCATCCGGCTCATCGAGCGCGCTTGTCATCAGCGAGTCGAAACAGAGTTCGGTGCGCGGCGGCGAATCGCCCTTCAGCACGAGGGAATTCAGCGTATTGAAAGTCAGGAAACTCTGATTCAAGGTGGCGTTCGGCGGCGCGAAATTCATCCGGCCGCCCTTGGGCGCGTCCGGATTGACATAGTCGAAATGCGCGAAATCCGCCTTGTATTTGAGGTCGCCGAAGGCGGACAGGCCGTGCATCTTCACGCCGGTCGGGATGGCGGCGAAGACCTTGGCGGGAAGCAGCGCCGAGGCCGCCGTCGCGGCGCCGAGCGCCAGGAAGTCGCGACGAGGAAGCAACCCGTGCCGCCCCATCAATTGCCCCTGTATCTGGTCGCCAGCGCCTTTTCCTTCGCCGTGTCGATCCACCAGGAATCGATATCGGCGCCGCGGTAGCTGGGCTGCTTTTCCGGCATGCCGAACTTGTTCCAATAGGCAAGCCAAACCACCGCGCGGTAGTATTGCGGCACGGCGTAGTAGTTCCACAACAGCACCCGATCGAGCGCATGGGTGGCGGCGACCAGGTCGTCGCGGTCGGTGGCGAAGATGATGCGGTCGACCAGCGCGTCGACGACCGGGTTCTTGATGCCGGAATAGTTGCGCGATCCCGGCGAGTCCGCCGCCTTCGAGCTCCAGAAGTCGCGCTGCTCGTTCCCTGGCGATTCCGATTGCTGGAGTACGCTGGTGATGGCGTCGTAGTCGAAATTGTTGACGCGGTTGATGTACTGCGTCTGGTCGATGATCCGCAGCGTCGCGTCGAGGCCGATCTTGCGCAGGTTGGCGATCCAGGGACTCGCGATGACCTGGTCGGTGTCGTTCGAGCCGAGTATTTCGAACTTGAACAGCGCGCCGGTCTTGGCGTTCACCATCTTGCCGTCCTTGATCACCCAGCCTGCCTTGGCAAAGAGGTCGACAGCCTGCTTCAGATATTTGCGTTCGGCTTGCGGTGAATCGTAGACCGGTAGCTTGAATTCCTGTGTGAACAACTCCGGCGGCAGCTTGTCGCGATATTTCTCCAGGATTTCGAGCTCCTTGCCTTGCGGCAGCCCGCTCGACGCCAGTTCCGTACCCCCGAAATAGCTGTGGGTGCGCGTGTTCGAATTGTAGAACAGCGTCCGGTTCATCGTTTCGAAGTCGAACGGATAGGTCAGCGCGGCGCGCACCAGCCGATCCTGGAACAGCGGCCGCCGCTGGTTGAGCACGAAAGCCTGCATCGGCTCGGGCGAGGTTGTCTTGAATTCCTTTTTGACCACGTCTCCGGCGCCCACCGCCGGAAAGTTGTAGGCCGTCGCCCAGCGCCGCGAGCTGTTTTCCGGCTTGATGTCGTCGAGCCCGCCCTTGGTGAAGGCCTGCCGGGAGGCATTGTCGTCCAGGATGTAGGTGAAGCGCTGGGTGTCGAAATTCTCGCGGCCGACCTTCACCGGCAGCTTGGCGCCCCAGTAGTCGGGCACGCGCTGCCAGACGATCTCCGAGCCAGGCTTGAAGCTGGCGATCTTGTAGGCGGCCGAGCCCAGCGGCGGCTCCAGCGTCGGCTTGGTGACGTCGCGCTTCTTGCCGCTGGCGTCGGTGCCCTCCCACCAGTGCTTCGGCAGCACGACCAAGTCGCCGATGATCTTCGGCAGTTCCCGATTGCCCTTCTGGTTGAAATGGAACTCGACCTCGCGGTCCGAGAGGGCGACCGCTTCGGTCACATTCTCGAAATACCGGTTGTACATCGGGCTGTTGGTCTTGAGCACCTGGAACGACCAGACCACGTCGTCGACGGTGATCGGCTGGCCGTCGTGCCATTTGGCGCGCGGGTCGAGCCGGTAGGTCGCCGAGGAGTAGTCCGCAGGGTATTTGTAGGCCTCGGCGATCAGCGGGTGGCTGACGCTGCCTTCGTCCTGTGCCTGATCCATCAGCGTGTCGTAGAGCAGCCCGCCGCCGAACGGCGCGAAGCCGGCGGCCGGCGATCCCTGCACGATATAAGGGTTGAAGCTGTCGAAAGTGCCGGTAACCACGGAGTTGTAGGTGCCGCCCTTCGGCGCGTCCGGATTGACGTAGTCGTAGCGCTGGAAATTCTCGCCGTATTTGGAAGGGCCGATCAGCGAGGAGGAGGTGTGCCATTCGTCGGCGGCACCGGCCGGCAGACTGGCTGCAAGGACGAACGCCAGCATCGATGCGAAAAGTGTCGTCGATGGGAAAAGTGTCCGGGAGCGGCCAACCGTCATGCGTTCTCCTCGTCGCGAGCTCTGGAGCGTCATCGTTTTACGAAAACGACGACCGCTCCTTCGCTTTGTTTCGACGCAATTCCGGACGGAAAACCGGTTCCCACTTTTCCTGGAATTGCTCTGCCCACCGGCAATCTAGATCATTTGACGCCGGTGAAAACCGCAAGGGACGGTCTTTGTCGCCCAATATGCGGCTTTCCTAACAGAAAAGCCGGGACGAACCCGGCTTTTCCAAGGTGTCTTCATGACAAATTGTTTATTGAGCGGGCGCAGCCGGCTTGGCGGGCGCGGCGCCCTCGGCCGGCTTGGCCGGTGCCGCTCCTTCGGCAGGCTTGGCGGGTGCAGCGCCTTCCGCCGGCTTTGCTTCGGCCGAAGCGCCCGGCTGCGGCAGCGGCTTCGGATTGTCCGACAGCGTGCGCAGGTAGGCGATCACGTTGGCGCGATCCTCATCCTTGGGCAGGCCGGCGAAGCCCATCGCCGTGCCCTTCACGAACTTCTTCGGCGAGTTGATGAAGTGGTTGAGGTTGTCGTAGGTCCATTTCTCGGCGCCGCCCTTCGAAAAATCCTTCATGCCGGCCGAATAGGCGAAGCCTTCGTGCTCGGCGACGGGCCGGTCGACGATGTCCCACAGATCCGGACCGACCTTGTTCGGGCCGCCCTTCTCGCCGGAGTGACAGGCCTGGCACTTCTTGAAGATGGCGGCGCCCGCCTCGGCATTGGCGGTTGCGAGCAGATCGGCGATCGGCTTGGCTTCCGCGGCCGGGGCAGCTGCGCCACCGCCCTCGGCCGGCTCCTGAGCCTCGATGGCGAAGCCGGGTTTTTCGGGCGCAGGCGAAGCAAACAGCGCGTTCGACACGATGCCCACGGAAAAGACGACGAAGACGGTTCCGAGGAATCCGGCGAGCAGCTTGTTGACTTCGTTGGAATCCATACGCCCCTTGCTCCCTTTTCCGGCGGACCGTCCCGTCCACTCCGTCCGTCGGTATCGCGAAAGGCCCGGAAGGGCCAGTCAAATCGCGCGGAAACTAGGTCTTTTGCTTCGGCGTTGCAACACCTATAAGGGCGCTTCCAGTGAGACGTTTTGCCACTTTTCCATCCGCTTTCCCGGCCGCCCCGAAAGTCTAATGTCGACATTGATCCTGATCCCCGCTCGCATGGCCTCGACGCGCCTGCCGGGCAAGCCGCTGGCCGACATCGCCGGCGCGCCGATGATCGTCCATGTCGCCCGTCGCGGCGCCGAGGCGGGGCTTGGCCGCGTGGTGGTGGCGACCGACACGGAGGCCGTCGCCGACGCGGTGCGGGCGCACGGCTTCGAGGCCGTCATGACGCGCGCGGACCACGAATCGGGCTCCGATCGCATCTTCGAGGCCCTCACAGCGCTTGACCCGGAGAAGAAGGTCGAAACGATCGTCAATGTCCAGGGCGACCTGCCGACGATCGACCCCGAAATCATCGGTGCGTCGCTGCGGCCGTTCGCCGACCCTTCGGTCGACATCGCCACGCTCGGCGTCGAGATCGTGCGCGACGAGGAAAAGACCAATCCCAACGTCGTCAAGATCGTCGGCTCGCCGCTCTCCGCGACGAGGCTGAAGGCGCTCTATTTCACGCGCGCCACGGCGCCGTGGGGCGAAGGCCCGCTCTATCACCACATCGGCCTCTACGCCTACCGCCGCGCCGCGCTTGAGCGCTTCGTGGCGCTGAAGCCGTCGCCCCTGGAGCGTCGTGAGCGGCTGGAGCAGTTGCGGGCACTGGAAGCCGGCATGCGCATCGACGCCGAGATCGTCAATTCCCCGCCCCTCGGCGTCGACACGCCCGGCGACCTCGAGCGCGCCAGGCAAATCATTTCAAACTGAGACATCCGCAAGCGAGACATCGGCGCATGCCTGAAAAGACCAACAGAATCTCCTTCCAGGGCGAGCCGGGCGCCAATTCCGACACCGCCTGCCGCAACATGTTCCCTCCGATGGAGCCGTTGCCCTGTCCGACCTTCGAGGACGCCTTCAACGCGGTCGAGACCGGCAAGGCCGAACTCGCCATGATCCCGATCGAGAACACGATCGCGGGCCGTGTCGCCGACATCCATCATCTGCTGCCGGAATCGCGCCTGCATATCGTCGGCGAGTATTTCCTGCCGATCCACTTCCAGCTGATGGTGCTGCCCGGCGTCAAGCGCGAAGAAATCAGGACCGTGCACAGCCACATCCACGCGCTTGGCCAGTGCCGCAAATACATCCGCAAGAACGGCTGGAAGCCGGTGGTCGCCGGCGACACGGCTGGGTCGGCGAAAATGGTCTCCGAGGTCAAGGACCGCACCATGGCCGCGCTCGCGCCGGCGCTCGCCGCCGAGCTCTACGGTCTCGACATCATCGAGAAGAATGTCGAGGACACCGACTCCAACGTTACCCGTTTCGTCGTGCTGACCAAGAACAAGCAATGGGCCGAACGCCCGTCGCCGGACGCCAGGATGATGACCACTTTCATCTTCCGCGTCCGCAACGTGCCGGCCGCGCTCTACAAGGCCATGGGCGGCTTCGCCACCAACGGCATCAACATGACCAAGCTCGAGAGCTACCAGCTCGGCGCCTTCACCGCGACGCTGTTCTATGCCGACATCGAGGGCCACCCCGACGATCCGCTGGTCAAGCTGGCGCTCGACGAACTGCGCTTCTTCTCGCGCGAGATGCGCATCCTCGGCGTCTATCCGGCGAGCGCCTCGCGTGAGCAGTGGAAGGTCGCGGATTAGGCGCGACCCGCTTCAGAAACCCAGCGGCACGTAGTCGATCTCCATGAACGCCTCGACCTCGGGCACCCAGCGGTCGCGCACGAACGCGACATGGTCGGGATGCTCGTTGTACCTGGTGTAGGCGGCCTGGTCGGCAAACTCCATCGAGAAGCCGAACTGATAGTCGTTCTTGGGGCTGACCTGCCGCAGCTGCTCGAAATGCGTGACACCTTTTATCCCAGTCAGGATCTTCTTCGCGTCATGGAGGAATCGCTTCGCCTCCAGCGAATGCGGCGGATGCTTCAGCGTGAACACGACGGTATGACGGATCATTTTGCTCCCTACTCCTACTCGCTGTCGACCCAGGCGCGGATGAGATGGTGGGCGATCGCTCCTTTCGGCGGCGTAATCAGATCGCCGGGATGGGTTCTCTCCAGCATCGAGCGCACCTCCTCGCGGAAGAACCAGCGGCAGTCCTCGAGCTCGTTGAGATCTGCCTGGATATCCTCGTTGAGCGGCTCGCCGAAGCAGCCGATCATCAGCGAATAGGGGAACGGCCAGGGCTGGCTGGCATGGTAGACGACGCGGCCGAGCCGGATCCCGGCCTCTTCCAGCGTCTCGCGGCGCACCGCGGCCTCGATCGTCTCGCCGGGCTCTATGAAGCCGGCAAGGGCCGAATACATGCCCGGCCCGAAATGCCGGCCGCGCCCGAGCAGGCATTTGTCGCGCGTCACCGTCAGCATGATCGCCACCGGGTCGGTGCGCGGGAAATGCTCGGTGCCGCAGGCCGGACAATGGCGCCTGTAGCCGCCGGCGCGCATTTCCGAGCGATTGCCGCATTTCGAGCAGAAGCCATGGCTGGCATGCCAGGCGAGCAGCGCCGCCCCTTGCGCCAGCGCGCCTGCCGCCGCTTCGTCGATCAGCCCCTGCATGTAGACGGAGCGGTAATCGATCGCCTTTACCGTTTCCGGCAGGTTTTCCGGCTCGATGCCCGCAGGCACGGCAAGCACCGGGCCATTTTCGGAAAGGCCGAGCAGCACGCCGCGGTCGAGCGAAGCCTCGAAGGCCTGGCTTTCCGCCGCCTCGAACCATGGGTCGAAGCTGCCGTCGGCGAGCTTCAGATAAAGCCTGCCGCCATGCATCAGCATCAGCCGCGCCGATCGCTCGGCAAGCGCCTTCTCGACTGCGTCGTCGGCGCGGTTTTCCGATTGCCGGTCGATATGGTTGCCGGCGAAGCCGACGAACTGACTTGGCTCGCGCAAGGGCGCGTCAAACAGGCGGAAGCTCATGGGATTCGGGACCGGGGACTCAAGGGTTGGGAGAGTTGGGACTTATAGCGCTGCCTTGATCGTTTCGGCAAACCGTCGGATCTCGGGGCGCTGATAGGGCTCGCGCATGCCGTGCCCCCAGACCGGTCCCGGCCAGCCGGGATCGCCTTCGGTGCGGGCGATGACATGGACATGCAGCTGGCGCACGATGTTGCCCAAAGCGCCGGTGTTGATCTTGGTGCAGCCCGTCACGCGCTTCAGCGCCTGCGCCACCATATTGGTCTCGAAGGTCAGCATCGTCTGGTCGAGCGGCGTCAGCTCGTGCAATTCCTCGATCCCCGGCCGCTGCGGCACCAGCACCAGCCACGGCCAGCGGCGATCGTTCATCAGCCGAAGCTCGCAGAGGCCAAGCCACATCAGCTGCTCGCTGTCCGCCTCCAATCGGGCGTCCAGCGTGAATCCGGCCTTGAGGCCAGGCAGCATGGGCGTTTCCTTCGCTCTTGTGGTCTTTTCCAAACCGGGGAACGCTAGAGCGGCGGCAAGATGGCTGCAAGCGAATCATTGGCCGCTACTGCGGATTTGAAGGTCGTCTCTGGCGCATGGGCGGGGTGGTCGTTCACCTCCACCCTTGCATTTCGCCGCTGAATTGCCGATATGGAGCGCGGGAGGTTGGTGGTGGACGATCCACTCGCCAACCGGGTCAGGTCCGGAAGGAAGCAGCCCTAACGAGCCCGGAACGGGTCATTGTTCCAGCCTCCCGCCTCTTCGCCTTTCTCCCGCGACATTGACGGCGCCGAGCCGTGCGGGCGAGACTATGCGCAGGAATCGGCCGCCTGCAGTCCTTGGAGCTTTTGACGGCGAATGAGCGAAGCCGGAAATTTGGGGCCAAAGAATCCGGAGACGGAAAAGGCCGGCGCCTATCGCGTGCTGGCGCGCAAATATCGCCCCTCGAATTTCTCCGAGCTGATCGGCCAGGAGCCGATGGTCCGCACGCTGACCAACGCCTTCGCCACCGGCCGCATCGCCCAGGCCTGGATGCTGACCGGCGTGCGCGGCGTCGGTAAGACGACGACGGCGCGCATCCTGGCGCGGGCGCTCAACTACAAGACCGCCACCGTCGACCAGCCCTCGGTCGATCTGTCCGTGCCCGGCGAGCACTGCCAGGCGATCATGGAAGGCCGCCATGTCGACGTCATCGAGATGGACGCCGCCTCCCACACCGGCATCGACGACATCAGGGACATCATCGACCGTGTCCGCTATGCGCCGGTCTCGGCGCGCTACAAGGTCTACATCATCGACGAAGTGCACATGCTCTCCACCCAGGCCTTCAACGGCCTGTTGAAGACGCTGGAAGAGCCGCCACCGCATGTCAAATTCATCTTCGCCACCACCGAGATCCGCAAGGTGCCGATCACGGTCCTGTCGCGCTGCCAGCGCTTCGATCTGAGGCGCATCGACGCCGGCGCGCTTGTCGCGCATCTTTCCTCGATCGCCGCCAAGGAAGGCATTTCCGTCGACGATGAGGCCCTGGCGATGATCGCCCGCGCCGCCGAAGGCTCGGCGCGCGATTCGCTCTCCATCCTCGACCAGGCGATCGCCCACGGCAGCGGCGCCGTCAGCGCCGAGGCGGTGCGCGCCATGCTGGGGCTCGCCGACCGCGCCCGCATCATCGACCTGTTCGAGCATGTCATGAAGGGCGATGTGGCGGCGGCCTTGGCCGAATTCCGCGCGCAATACGACACCGGCGCCGATCCGGCCGCCGTGCTCACCGATCTGGCGGAATTCAACCACCTCGTCACCCGGCTGCGCTTCGTGCCTGCCGCCGCAGACGATGCCTCGCTCTCCGAGGATGAGCGCCGGCGCGGCGCCGAATTCGCGAGCGCGCTTTCCGTGCGCGTGCTGTCGCGGACCTGGCAGATGCTGCTCAAGGGCATTCCGGAGGTGCAGTCCTCCAACCGCCCGGTCAGCGCCGGCGAGATGGTGCTGATCCGGCTGGCGCATGCCGCCGACCTGCCGACGCTGGACGAGGCGCTGAAATCGCTGGAAGGCGCCGCGCCTGTGCCAAACGGCGCGCCGCGCGCCAACGGAGCGCCGGCCGGCAGTGGCGCCGGCGCGAGCGCCGTGGCGCAGGCCAGGATGCCGGCCTCAACCGGCGGCGCGCAGACCATGCGGCTGGTCGAGGCTGAGCCCGTGCCCGCCGCCTTCGTTCCGGCGCCTGAGCCGGTCGTCGAGACGCCCGCCGTTCCGGTGAAGTCGCTGGCCGATATAGCGGCCCTTGCCGACGCCAACCGCGACATCGCCTTCAAGGTGATTTTGAAGCGCTGCGTGCGGCCGGTGCGTATCGAAGCTGGCCGCATCGACGTCAGCCTGACCGACGACGCGCCCAAGATGCTGCTCAACGACCTGACCGCGAAGCTGCGCGCCTGGACCGGGCGCAACTGGCTGGTCTCGCTGTCGAAGGAAGAGGGAGGCCAGACGCTGGCCGAGATGGAGACGACGAAGCGCGAGAACGCCTTCTCCGATGCCAGGAGCGATCCGACGGTCGCCGCCATCCTCGCCCGCTTCCCGGGCGCCAAGATCATCGACGTGCGCATTCCGGAGGTGCCGGAAGCGGAAGAGGCCGATGCCGACCTGCCGGTCGAGACGTCGGCCGACGACGAAGAAATCTGAAGGAACAAAAAGGACGTTTGCGATGAAGGATCTTCTCGGCCTGATGGGCAAGGCGAAGGAAATGCAGGCCAAGTTCCAGGCCATGCAGGACGAGATCGCGACGCTCGAAGCCACCGGACAGGCGGGCGGCGGCCTGGTCAGCGTCACCCTGACCGGCAAGTTCGAGATGAAGGCGCTGAAGATCGATCCTTCGCTCCTCAAGGACGACGAGGTCGAGATCCTCGAAGACCTGCTTTTGGCCGCTCACAATGACGCCAAAAATAAGGTCGAGCAGGTCATGCAGGAAAAGACCAAGGCGTTGACGGCGGGCCTGCCTATACCGCCCGGAATGAAATTGCCGTTCTGAGGCGGCTGCCGCCAGTTAATTGATTATGAACGAAAATCGAGCCCGGGCCGCAATATTAACCATTTTGCCGGCGTTGCTCACGGGCTCATTTCGCGACATTCATAAAGTTTTACCCAAGTCCAGAGGTTGCTAACCATCTAGCCATCTTTTTGCCTGAAAGAGTCTCATTCTTGCCACATCTTGGGGCGGGCTGGCATCTGGAAATGAGGCTTTTTTGTTGATCGCGACGCGATGGAAGACGCCGCTGCTGCTTATCGGCATCGCCGCTTCCCCCTTGCTCCTGGCCGGCTGCAGCCAGACCGCTTCACACGGCATGTCGATGGCGAGCCTGACCGACGCCGTCACGCCGAGCTTCCTCAGCTCGCGCTCCTACAAATATTCGATGAAGGACAAGGAATGCCTGCAAAGGGCGATGTTCTTCGAGTCCAACCGGTCGAGCCGCGACGGCATGATCGCGGTCGGCACCGTCGTCATGAACCGGCTGCGTTCCGGCCAGCACGGCAACACCATTTGCGAGGTCGTCGGCGAGAGGGGTCAGTTCGCTCCCGGCGTGCTGACGCGGCCGATGAATTCGAGGGCGCTGCCCGATGTCGAGGAAGCCGCCGAGGCGGTGCTCAAGGGCGAGCGCAAGTCCAAGCTCAAGAACACGATGTTCTTCCATACCGCCGGCCTGCGCTTCCCCTACAACAACATGCACTACACGATGGTGGCCGGCGGCAACGCCTTCTACGAGAAGCGCGGCCGCAACTGGCAGCCGCTGCCCGATGAGCCCATGGTCGCCATGGCCTCCGGCAAGTCGCAGAAGATCGACCCTGCCGCTCCCGTGCTCGTCGCTTCAGCCGAACCGGTGGTCAAGACCATCGTCCATGCCGATCCGGCCAAGCAGGCAGCAATGACCGCGGCGGTGGCTGCGCCCAGGACCGCGACCGTTCCGGCCGAGCAGACCTATGTGACGGCCTCCATCGCGCCGGCGCAGAAGTCCGGCCGTGTCACGGCGAAGCCGACGGTGGTGGCGATGCAGGAGCCGATGGAAGAGCCGGACGCGTCCCGCTTCGGCGGGACCTTGAAGGGCCGCTACATCACCTCCGTTCCGAGCGCGCCGCAGGAAGCGGCGATGGGGTTCCAGTCGACGCCTGAGAACACCGACGCCATCGGCGCGCTGATCGTCAGCCAGAACCGGCCGCTCTGAGCCTACTGAGCCAACCTCTTCAACGACCCGCCATGGCAGCAGGGCGGGTCGTGCGCCATTGCGGGCTGTTCCAAACCGCTCTGAAAAATCCTAAATCAGAGCGATGTCGAAACGAATCGCCGGTCCAGAGATCGAACGCCTGATTCAGCTCCTGGCCAAGGTGCCGGGGCTCGGACCGCGTTCGGCCAGGCGCGCGGCCCTCCATCTGATCAAGAAGAAGGAGCAGTTGCTGCAGCCCCTCGCTGCCGCCATGGGCGAGGCGGTCGACAAGGTGCGCATCTGCTCGACCTGCGGCAATGTCGACACCGCCGATCCCTGCATGATCTGCACCGACCCGCGCCGCGACGCCGGCACGCTGATCGTCGTCGAGGACGTTTCCGACCTCTGGGCGCTGGAGCGCGCCGCCGCCATGAACGTGCGCTATCACGTGCTCGGCGGCACGCTGTCGCCGCTCGACGGCATTGGCCCGGAACAGCTCAACATCCGCTCGCTGGTCGACCGTGTCGCCGGCGGCGAGGTGAAGGAGGTGATCCTCGCCGTCAACGCCACGGTCGAGGGCCAGACCACGGCGCATTACCTGACCGACCAGCTCTCGGGCTTCGACGTCAAGGTGACGCGGCTCGCGCATGGCGTGCCGGTCGGCGGCGAACTCGATTATCTCGACGAAGGCACGCTTGCCGCGGCGCTGCGATCGAGGACGGCGTTTTGAGGGATTTGGAGGGGGCAGTGAAGGAGTGCAAGCTTCTCAGACTGGCTGTACTTTCCCTCCTTGCAGCGCTTGTCGGACTGTTCTTCACGATCCCCGCCTCCGCCGCGTCCATCGACAACCAGTTCCAGGCCTGGCTGCAGACGGACCTGTGGCCCGAGGCCAAGGCCAAAGGCATATCGAAAAAGACCTTCGACGCCGCCTTTCTCGGTGTGAAGCCGAATCTGAAATTGCCGGATCTCGTCATGCCCGGCGAGAAGCCGACGACGCCTGAGAAGCAGCACCAGGCGGAGTTCGGCCCGCCTGCCAATTATTTCGCTGAGAAGATCATCCGCCCTGTCACCACCGGCGGACGGTCGCGCGAGAGCGCCAACGCCCGTGTGCTCGGACTGATCGAGAAGCGCTACGGCGTGTCCGGCGACATCGTGCTGGCGATCTGGGGTCGCGAGACCGGCTTCGGCGCCGCCAAGCTGCCTTACGATGCCTTCGAGGTGCTGGGCACCAAGGCCTTCATGTCGACGAAAAAGGATTTCTTCCGCACCGAGGTGCTGGCGGCGCTGGAGATCGTCGAACGCGGGCTTGCCCCGGTCAACGCGATGAAGTCGTCATGGGCCGGCGCGCTCGGCCAGCCGCAATTCATGCCGACTTCTTTCCTCAAACATGCCGTCGACTTCGACGGCGACGGCCGCCCCGACATCTGGAATTCAACGCCGGACGTGCTCGCCTCGATCGCCAACTATCTCGTCCACTATGGCTGGGTGAGGGGCCGCGGCTGGGGGACCGAGGTGATCGCGCCGGCAAATGTCTCATGCGCGCTCGAAGGACCCGACCAGGGCAGGAAGATTTCCGACTGGGTGGCGATGGGCATCAGGCGCGCCGACGGCAAGGCGTTCCAGGCCAGCGAACTGAAAGCCGAAGGATTCCTCCTGATGCCGGCCGGGCGCAGCGGTCCGGCCTTCATCGTCACGCCGAACTTCTATGTGCTGAAGGAATACAACACCAGCGACCTCTATGCGCTGTTCATCGGCCACGCCGCAGACCGCATTGCAAAGGGCGACGCCACCTTCGCCGGCGCCTGGGGGCCGGTCGGCGATCTCCACCGGTCCGATATCGCGGCACTGCAGCGGGCGCTGGAGGCGAAGGACTACGATGTCGGCAGCGCCGACGGCTTGCCCGGCTTCAAGACGCGCCGTTCGATCGGCGTCTGGCAGGCGAAGAACGGCAAGGCGGCGACCTGCTTTCCCGATGCGAGCCTGGTTGCGCAGCTGAAATGACGGGCGATTTCCGAGCGTCAAAAGTTTGGCAGATTTTTCCCGATTGGAAGCCTCGATTAGCCGGCGCAAGGGTTGGCCTGTGGCGGCCCATTCTGGCCCAATAGGCTGTTTCGCAAAATGCGCGTTGCCGGTTCGAACGCTGCCGATAGGGTGTTGACCAACTGGACAAAAACCACGACGGTAAGTGGTCCAAGCCGCCGTCGGCTTCGCAAAGAATAATGCGGCCCTGAGCCGGGAACTCAGGTCAACAAAACAGGGAACGATCATCATGATGCTGGAAAAGTTTGCTCTCCGTAGCTTGCTTGCGGGTGTGGCGATGTCTGCGCTGCTGGCAGCGCCGGCCTTCGCCGTCACGCCTGCCGACACGCTGGTCGAAGGCTTTGCCTTCGACGATATCATCACGATGGATCCGGGCGAGGCGTTCGAATTGTCGACGGCTGAAGTCACCGGCAATACCTACGATCTCCTGGTTCGCCTCGACCTCAGCGACACCTCCAAGGTCAAGGGCGATCTCGCCGAGAGCTGGACTGTTTCCGACGACGGCCTGACCTACACCTTCAAGCTCAAGCCCGGCATGAAGTTCGCTTCCGGCAATCCGATAACCGCGGCCGACGTCGCCTATTCCTTCGAGCGCGCCATCAAGCTCGACAAGAGCCCGGCCTTCATCATCAACCAGTTGGGCATCAGCGGCGACAACGTCACCGAGAAGGCCAAGGCGGTCGACGACACCACCTTCCAGTTCGTCGTCGACAAGGCCTATGCGCCGAGCTTCGTGCTGAACTGCCTGTCGGCCACCGTCGCTTCGGTCGTCGACAGCAAGCTGGTCAAGGAACATGTCGCGGCCGTCACGCCGAGCGCCGACTACAAATGGGACAATGACTTCGGCAACGCCTGGCTGAAGACCGGCTATGCCGGCTCCGGTCAGTACAAGCTGCGCGAATGGCGTGCCAATGAAGTCGTCGTTCTGGAACGCAACGACAATTATAACGGCGAAAAGGCCAAGCTCGCCCGCGTCATCTACCGCTTCATGAAGGAAAGCTCGGCGCAGCGCCTGGCGCTCGAGGCCGGCGACATCGACGTTGCCCGCAACCTCGAGCCGAACGACCTCGACGCCATCGCCAAGAACGCCGATCTCACCACCACCAGCGCGCCGAAGGGCACGGTCTATTACATCAGCCTCAACCAGAAGAACGCCAACCTCGCCAAGCCGGAGGTTCGCCAGGCGTTCAAATATCTGGTCGACTATGACGCGCTGGGTTCGACCATCCTCAAGGGCATCGGCGAGATCCATCAGTCCTTCCTGCCCAAGGGCGATCTCGGCGCCGTCGATGAAAATCCGTTCAAGCTCGACGTCGCCAAGGCGAAGGAACTTCTGGCCAAGGCTGGCCTGCCGGACGGCTTCAAGGTGACCATGGATGTGCGCAGCAAACAGCCTGAGACGGGCATGGCCGAATCGATCCAGCAGACGCTGGGCCAGGTCGGCATCAAGCTGGAGATCATTCCGGGCGACGGCAAGCAGACGCTGACCAAGTATCGCGCCCGCAACCACGACATCTATATCGGCAACTGGGGTCAGGATTATTTCGATCCGAACTCCAATGCCCAGACCTTCGCCTCCAACCCGGACAATTCCGACGCCGCCAAGATCAAGACCCTGGCCTGGCGCAATGCCTGGGACATTCCGGACCTGACCAAGCAGACCGAGGCGGCGCTGCTGGAAAAGGATTCGGCCAAGCGCGCCGACATGTACAAGGATCTGCAGAAGAAGATCCTCGACACCAGCCCCTTCGTCATCATCCACCAGCAGCTTGAAGTGGCCGGCCTGCGCAAGAACCTCAAGGGCTTCGCGCTCGGACCGAGCTTCGACACCAACTTCGTCGGGGCGGTCTCAAAGGAATAGCGTTTTCGGGCGCGCCGCGTGAGCGTAGCTGAGAACCAGCCGGCGGCCGGGCGCGGAAGCGCCCGTGCCGTCGCCATTTTGTCGTCGATCGGCCGCTTCCTGGTCATCGCGGTGACGACCTATCTCGGCCTTCTCGCGGTGACCTTCTTCATCGGCCGCGTCATCCCGATCGATCCGGTGCTGGCAGTGCTCGGCGACCGGGCGCCCACGGCCGTCGTCGAGCGCACGCGCCGCGAGATGGGGCTCGACCTGCCGCTGATCGAACAGTTCTACATCTATGTGAAAAGCGCGCTCAACGGCGATTTCGGCACCTCGGTGCTGACCACCAACCCGGTGATGTCCGACATCCGCCGCGTCTTCCCGGCGACCATCGAGCTCGCGACGCTGGGCACCATCATCGGCGCCGTCATCGGCGTGCCGCTCGGTGTGCTGGCGGCGGTGCGGCGCGGCAGCCTCATCGACCAGATCGTGCGTATCATCGGCCTGATCGGCTATTCCGTGCCGATCTTCTGGCTGGGGCTGCTCGGCCTCGTCCTGTTCTACGCCAAGCTGCAATGGGTCGCCTTTCCGGCGCGGCTCGATGTCGTCTACGAATACACTTTCACGCCGATCACCGGTTTCTACCTGCTCGACGCGGCCATGCAGGGGCAGTGGGACGTCTTCTACGACGCCTGGCGCCACATCATCCTGCCGGCCTCGCTGCTCGGCTATTTCGCGCTTGCCTATATCAGCCGCATGACGCGCTCCTTCATGCTGAACGAGCTGGCGCAGGAATATATCGTCGCCGCGCGCGCCAAGGGCTTGTCGGAGCGCCGCATCATCTGGGGCCACGCGCTGCGCAACGCCGCGGTGCCGATGGTGACGGTGATCGCGCTTTCCTATGCCAGCCTGCTCGAAGGCTCGGTGCTGACCGAAACCGTCTTCTCCTGGCCGGGCATCGGCCTCTACATCACCAATTCGCTGCAGAATGCCGACATGAACGCGGTGCTCGGCGGCACCATCATCATCGGCTCGGTGTTCATCGGCATCAACCTTCTGTCCGACCTGCTCTACCAGCTTCTCGATCCGAGGACGAAGATCCGATGAGCGCAGAGGTCGTCCAGAGCCGGCGCGAGTGGCTGCTCAGCGAGAGGCCGGCTTCGCGCATGCAGGCAAGGCTCGGCCGCGCCTATGTCGCCTGGCGGCGCTTCTCGGCCAATCGGCTGGCCTTCATTGGTTTGCTCATCATCCTCGCCCTGGTGGTGGTTGCCGCCCTTGCCGGCGTGCTGGCGCCCTATTCGCCGACCGTGGGTGACCTGAAGAACGCCCGCCTGCTTGCGCCTGGCGCCGCGCATTGGTTCGGCACCGACGACCTCGGCCGCGATATCTACTCGCGCATCGTCTACGGCTCGCGCTGGACGCTTTACGTGGTGGTTCTCGTGGCCGTCATCGCCGCTCCCATCGGCCTCCTGGTCGGCACCGTCGCCGGCTATGCCGGCGGCTGGACCGACGCGATCCTGATGCGCATCACCGACATCTTCCTCGCCTTCCCGAAGCTGGTGCTGGCGCTCGCCTTCGTCGCGGCGCTCGGGCCCGGCATCGAGAACGCGGTGCTGGCGATCGCCATCACCTCCTGGCCGCCCTATGCGCGCATCGCCCGCGCCGAGACGCTGACGGTGCGCAACTCCGACTACATCAAGGCGGTGCAACTGATGGGCGCCTCGCCCTTCCGCATCGTGCTGCGCCACATCATGCCGCTCTGCATCTCCTCGCTGATCATCCGCGTGACGCTCGACATGGCGGGCATCATCCTCACGGCCGCCGGCCTCGGCTTCCTCGGCCTTGGCGCGCAGCCGCCGCTGCCCGAATGGGGCGCGATGATCGCTTCGGGCCGCCGCTTCATCCTCGACCAGTGGTGGGTGGCCGCGGCGCCAGGCGCCGCCATCCTCATCGTCAGCCTCGGCTTCAACCTGCTCGGCGACGGCCTGCGCGACGCACTCGACCCACGGAGCGGCGACCAGTGAGCAGCGGCAATCCGGACAAGCAGACAAAAGGCGCGCTGCTCGAAGTCGACGATCTGCGCGTCACCTTCCCGACCCGCACCGGCATCGTGCAGGCGGTGCGCGGCGTCTCGTTCTCGCTTGGCCGCGAGCGGCTGGGCATCGTCGGCGAAAGCGGATCCGGCAAGTCGCAGACCGGCCGCGCCGTCATGGGCCTGACCCCGCCGCAGGCCGAGGTGTCGGCGAAGAAGCTCAGCTTCGACGGCATTGATCTGCTTGCCGTTTCGCCCCGCCAACGCCGGGCGCTGCGGGGAAACCGCATCGCCATGATCCTGCAGGATCCGAAATACTCGCTCGACCCGGTGATGACCATCGGCCGCCAGATCGTCGAGACGTTGCGCACGCACGAAAAGGTCTCCAAGGCCGAGGCGCGCGAGCGGGCGCTGGAGATGCTGCGGGCAGTGCAGATCCGCGATCCGGCCCGCGTCTTCGACCTTCACCCGCATGAGGTCTCGGGCGGCATGGGCCAGCGCGCCATGATCGCCATGATGCTGATCGCCGGACCGGAGCTGATGATCGCCGACGAGCCGACCTCGGCGCTCGACGTCACCGTGCAGCTCGACGTGCTGAACATCCTCGACAAGCTGGTCGCCGAGCGCGGCATGGGACTGATCTTCATCTCGCACGATCTGCGGCTCGTCTCCTCCTTCTGCGACCGCGTCGTCGTCATGTATGCCGGCAAGGTGGTCGAGCAGCTCAAGGCCTCCGAGCTGCGCGATGCCCGCCATCCCTACACGCGCGGCCTGCTCAACTGCATGCCGAGGATCGGCTTCGAGCGTCATCCGCTGCCGGTGCTCGACCGCAAGCCGGAGTGGGCGGCATGACGGCGGCGCTTTCCGTGGAAGGGCTGGAGGTGGTCTTCGACCGCTTCCGCGCGCTGAAGGGTGTGGACCTCGAAGTCAGGGAAGGCGAGTCCTACGGGCTGGTCGGCGAAAGCGGCTCCGGCAAGTCGACGTTGCTCAAGGCAATCACCGGGCTGGCGCCCGTCTCTTCCGGCACCATCGCCGTCAACGGCAAGGCACTCGGCAAGACCCGCGACAAGGCCTTCTACCGCGACGTGCAGATGGTCTTCCAGGATCCGTACGGCTCGCTGCATCCGCGCCAGACCGTCGATCGTCTGCTGCAGGAGCCTTTGGCCATCCACGGCATCGCCGACGGCGAGAAGCGCATCGAGCGGGCGCTGGACGAGGTCGGCCTCGGCAACGGCTTCCGCTTCCGCTACGCGCACCAATTGTCGGGCGGCCAGCGCCAGCGCGTGGCGATCGCCCGCGCGCTGATCCTCGAGCCGTCGATCCTTTTGCTCGACGAGCCGACGTCGGCGCTCGACGCGTCCGTGCAGGCGGAGGTGCTGAACCTGCTCGAAGAGGTGCGCCGGCGGCGCAAGCTCACCTTCCTGATGGTCAGCCACGACCTCGCCATCATCACCCACATGTGCGAGCGGCTGATGGTGATGCAGAACGGCGAGGCGGTGGAAACGCTGACCGCGAGCCAGCTGATCGGCCATCGCGTCAGCGAGGACTATACGCGCAACTTGCTCAGAGCGAGCGAGGGGTTTGTGCGCACCGCGTGACCACATCAAACTGAAACGGCTGTAGCGCCACGGTCGCAATGTCCTGCCAGCGCTATCGCAAAACTCGACCTCATAGGCCTCAACAGGGACCGGAAAGGTCTCGACGATCGAGCCGATCTGGCCGGCTGACAGTCGATACGCCGGCAGTGGTTCTCGCAGTCGTACCGTGTCCCAGAAGTTTGGGCTTCATACCGCCCCGCCTTCCTGCAGGGCCTTTCCATGCGCGGCCTCGCCCTCCTGCCCCCTGTCCTTCGGCTCCTTGATCCTGAACCACGTCACATAAAGCGCCGGCAGGAACAGCAGCGTGATCGCGGTGCCGGCGATGATGCCGCCCATCATGGCGTAGGCCATCGGCCCCCAGAACACCTCGCGCGCGATCGGGATCAGCGCCAGGCTGGCAGCCGCCGCCGTCAGCGCGATCGGACGCATGCGGTGCTCGGTCGCTTCGATCACGGCCGCCCAATGGTCCTTGCCCTCGGCGACGAGGTCTTCGATCTGCACGATCAGGATGACCGAGTTGCGGATCAGGATGCCGATCAACGCCAGCACGCCGAGGATGGCGACGAAGCCGAGCGGCGCGCCGCTGGGCACCAGCGCGGCCACCACGCCGATCAAGCCGAGCGGCGCCACCGCCACCACCAGGAACAGGCGCTGGAAGCTCTGCAATTGCACCATCAGGATCGTCGCCATGACGAACAGCATCAGCGGCACGACAGCCGCAATCGGTCCCTGGCTCTTTGCGCTTTCTTCGACCGAGCCGGCGGTCTGCACCGAATAGCCAGGCGGGAGCTTGGCGATGAAGGTGTCGACCGACGGCCTGAGCTCGTTGACCACGGTCGCCGGCAGCACGTCGCCGACCAGCCCGGCGCGCACGGTGATTGTCGGGGTGCGGTTGCGCCGCCAGACCGTCGGCTGTTCGAGCTCATAGCGGAAGTTGGCGATTGCAGCCAACGGGATCGCCTCGCCGGTGCCGGTCGGCAATTGCATATTCTGCAGCGTCGAGATCGAGCTCCGGTCCGCTTCGCGCGAGCGCGCCACGACATCGATCAGATAGGTCGCGTCGCGCACCTGGGTGATCGTCGCGCCGCCGACCGTGCTGTTCAGCGCGCTGGCGATGTCGGAGGAGGTGATGCCGAGCTGGCGCGCCTTGTCCTGCAGCACGTCGACCCGCAGCACCCTCTGCGGCTCGTTCCAGTCGAAAGTGGGTGGGGCAAGCTTCGGATTGGCCGAGATGATTCCGGAGAATTGCTGCGCCAGCTCGCGCACCGTCTGGATATCGGGACCGCCGACGCGGTACTGCACCGGCCTCCCGACCGGCGGCCCGAGCTCGAGCAGCTTGACGAAGGCGTCGGTGCCGACGAACTCCTTGCGCAGCAGTTTTTCCAGCGCCGGCTTCACCCGGTTGCGCGCCTCGATGCTCTTGGTGACGATGACGGTCTGTCCGAAATAGGGATTGGCCGGCTGCACGTCATAGGCAAGCAGGAAGCGCACCGCGCCCTGGCCGATATAGGAACTGAAGTGATCGATATCGGGATTGCCGACCAGCGCGCGCTGCTCGAAGCGCTCCATCTGGTCGCGCGTCTCGGCGATCGACGAGTTTTGCGGCAGGTTCCAGTCGACGACCAGTTCCGGTCTGTCGGACGGCGGGAAGAACTGCTGCTGGACAAGCCCGAAGCCGGCAATGGAGGCCGCGAACAGCAGCACGGTCGCGATGATCGTCAGCCAATGCCGGCGCACCGAGAGGACGAGCACGCGCCGGAACATGGATGTGAACCGCCCCGGCTGGTCGTGGTGCTTGGCCTTCATCGTTGCCGGCAGGAGGGTTACGCCGAGCAGCGGCGCGAACAGCACCGCAACGATCCATGACACCAGGAGCGACACCGCAATGACGACGAACAGCGTGAAGGTGTATTCGCCTGCGGCGCTGTTGTTGAGGCCGATCGGAATGAAGCCGGCAACCGTCACCAGCGTTCCGGTCAGCATCGGAAACGCGGTCGAGATGTAGACATAGGTCGCCGCCTTGCGCAGATTGTCGCCGACCTCCAGCCGCGCCACCATCATCTCCACCGCGATCATGGCGTCGTCGACCAGCAAGCCCAGCGCGATGATCAGCGCGCCGAGCGAAATGCGCTGCAGCGATATGCCGAGATAGGCCATGACGGTGAAGGTGATGGCCAACACCAGCGGGATCGACAGCGCGACGACGAAACCGGCGCGCATGCCAAGGCTGATGAAGGAAACCGCGAGTACGATCGCCACCGCCTCGAACAGCGCCCGCGTGAACCCGGAGACCGCTTCCTCGACGATCACCGGCTGATCGGCGACCAGATGCACGCCGACGCCGACCGGCAGGTCGGCCAGCACCTTGTTCATCTCCTCGTGCAGCGCCTCGCCGAACTTGAGCAGATTGGCGTTCGGCTTCATGCCGATGGCAAGCCCGATGGCGTCTTGGCCATTGAAGCGAAACAGCGCCGTCGGCGGATCGACATAGCCGCGCGTGATCGTCGCGACATCGCTTAGCCGGAAAAAGCGGTCGTTGACGCGCAGGTTGATGGCGCGCAGGCTCTCCTCGGAGGTGAACTGGCCGCCGACGCGCACACTGATACGCTCGGGACCGGACTGGATCACGCCCGACGGCGTTATCGCGTTCTGCGCTTGCAGGCTGGCGACGATCTGCTGCTGGTTGAGGCCGAGCGCCGCGATCTGGCGGGAAGAGAATTCGAGATAGATCGCCTCGTCCTGGGCGCCGACGAGATCGACCTTGCCGGCGTTCGGCACGGTCAGGATTTTGGTGCGGACATCCTCGACATAGTCGCGCAGCTGGCGTGGCGTCAGCCCGTCGGCGGTGAAGGCGTAGATGTTGCCGAAGACGTCGCCGAAGCGGTCGTTGAAGAACGGTCCCTGCACGCCCTGCGGGAGCTCGGGCCAGATGTCGTTGACCATGTCGCGGACCTGCAGCCAGGTCGGCACGACATCGCGAGCCTTCGTGGTGTCCTTCAGGTTGACGAAGATGACGGTCTTGCCGGCGGTGGTGACGGATTTGGTGTAGTCCAGGCTGTCGAGCTCTTCGAGCTTCTTCTCGATGCGATCGGTCACCTGGCGCACCGTCTCGTTGACCGAGGCGCCCGGCCAGTTGGCCTGGATGAGCATCGTCTTGATGGTGAAGGCGGGGTCTTCCTCGCGGCCGAGATTTAGGTAGGAGAAGATGCCGGCGACCACGAAGACCAGCATGAAATACCAGACCAGCGAACGGTGGCTGAGCGCCCAGTCGGAGAGGTTGAAGCCCTTCATCAGGCGCCTCCCTCGAGCACTTTGACCTTCTGGCCCTCGCTGAGGCTATGGACGCCGGCGGTGACGACGCGCATGCCGGCCTCCAGGCCGGACGCCACCGTGAAGCTGCCGCCATTCTTCGAGGCGATCTCGACCTCGCGCGCGCTCACGCTGGCGGTCTGCGGATCGACGATCCACACTTTTTCGGCGCCATCCTTTTCGAGCAGCGCCGATATCGGCAGTTCGATCGTCGGCTCCACCTTGGTCATGCGCGTCGCCGTGATCGTCGAGCCAAGCCGGAAGGCCGTGGGCGGGTCTGTCAGCGTCAGCCGCACGCGGCGGGTGCGGGTCGAGCCTTCCGACTGCGGCGCGATCTCGCGCAGCCTGGCCTCGGTCGTGATGCTGGGCAGCGACTGCAGGATGATCTGGAACGGCGTGCCGACGCTGAGATCGCCGGTCAGCTGGTCGGGAATGTCGACCACTGCCTCGCGCGGATCGGTGCGCGCCACGGTGACGACGGTCTGCCCGGGCGAGACGGTTTGGCCGACCTCGGCGCCGACCGCCGTGACGACGCCGTCGAAGTCGGAGAACAGCCGGGCATAGCCCAGCTGTTCCTGCGACTTGGCTAAAGCCGCATTCGCCCGCTCGACGCCGGCGGCCGCGGCTTGCCGGGCCTGCTGCGCGGCGTCGAAGACGGACTGTGGGGTGTTGGCGGAGGCAAGCAGGGCACGCTGGCGCTCCTCGCTGGCCGCTGCATTGGCGAATTGCGCCTCGGCGTTCGACAGATCCGCTTTCGATGCCTGGAGGGCGAGCTCAAGCGCCGTCGGATCGAGCGCCGCGATCGTCGTGCCTTTGCTGACCAGGTCGCCGACCTTGACGTCACGCGACACGACGCGGCCGAGCAAGCGGAAGGCAAGGTCGGCGCTGTATTGCGGTTCGACCGTCCCGGCGAAACCGAAGGTCTCGACGGTCTTTGGTTGGACCACCACCGACAAAACCGGCCGGATGACCTCCGGCGGCTTCTCTTCCGAACGTGAGCAGGCGGCAAGCGCTGTGAGGATCAACAGGGAAGCGATGTGCGGCAACCGGCTCATTGCTTCACCCCCGACACCTCGATCGCCTGTCCGGGACTGAGCAACTGCCCGCCGGCGGTCACGACGCTCTGGCCCGCCTCGAGCCCTTTGTCGACGACGACCACGCCGGAATCGTAGGCGAGCACCTCGACCGGCACCGTCATCACCGCCTTGCTCGACGGATCGACGATCCATACGGCGGGCTTGCCGGCATTGGACGTCAATGCCTGCCACGGCAGCAGGACCGCTTTCACCGGCTTGGCACTGGCCGAGCCGATCACGGCTGCGCCCAGCGGCATGGCGGCGGGCGTGTCGGGTATTCCGACCTTGACCCTGATCGACCCCGAAGCCGGATCGACCGCCGGCGAGATTTCGCGCACCTTTCCCACCGCCCTGATCTGCGGATCGGAGAGCAGCGTGATCGTCACCGCGGGCCCCGAAGGTGTCCTGGCAACCAGGGTCTCATGCACGTTGAAGACGGCGTCGCGGTCGCCGTCCTCGGCGATGGTGAAGACAGTCTGCGCCGCCTGCACCACCTGGCCGGCCTCCACCTGGCGCGCGGTGATGACGCCTGCAGCACCGGCCTTGAGCTCGGTGTAGGAGAGGTTTTCCTTGGCGTTGGCCAGGGCGCTTTGCGCGGCGTCGACGCTGCCTTGCGCCACTTTCAGCGTCTGGTCGGCGCTGTCGAAGTCTCGCCGGGTGGTGAAACCTTGCGAAAGCAGCGTCTTTTGCCGTTGGTAGGTGGCCGCGGCCTGGGTCAGTTGCGCCTGCGCGGCGTCGAGATCCGCCTGCGCCGAGCGCAGGTCCGATTCCTGCTCTTGCGGATCGATGCGGGCGAGCACGGCGCCCTGGTCGACATGCTGGCCGACATCGACGAGCCGTTCGGCAACGCGGCCGCCGACGCGGAACGACAGATTGTTGAGCGTGCGGGCCGCGATCACGCCGGTCAGCGAGGTCCTCGGCGCATAGTCGGCAAGCGCGACCGTCTGCGTGGTCACCAGGACCGGCAGCTTCTTTTCCGCCGCCTCCTGCTTCTGGCAGCCTGAGGTCAGCAGCGCTGCGCCACAGGCCAGCAGCAACAGGGTGTTTGAACGAGACAGGGGGCTGAGCGGCGAAGACGGCAAGGCGGACGTTGTCGCGTTCCTGCTCATGGTTCCCCTCAGCTCGCGGGAGCCGCTCCTGACGGCGGCACGTCACGGATAGAATGAGGATAATCGATCAGCGGAAAAAGGAAACCATTTCCGCACGTTCATCGCCGGCTTGGCCAACTTCGGAGCGGTTCACCGTTTCATGGAAACGGCGAGCCGCTCCATCTTTTTGTTGGACGCAATTCCGCACGGAAAACCGCTTACCACTTTTCCTGGAATTGCTTTTGGGGCAGGCCCAATCGACTGGGCCAATGTGCCGACTTGAGGAAAACCTGAAATAAGGTCAGAAGAGGCTTTGACGACATCAAAACAGAACGGGCGCGGCTGCCCGATGAGGGATGAGATGAAGAATTCAGCCATTTCCGAGCGCAAGAACCAGTCGATCTCGCGCGGCGTCGGCATGACCACGCAGATCTATGCCGATCGCGCCGAGAATTCGGAAATCTGGGATGTCGAGGGCCGCCGCTACATCGACTTCTCGTCAGGCATTGCGGTCGTCAACACCGGCCACCGCCATCCGAAAGTGATCGAGGCTGTCAAGGCGCAGCTCGACCGCTTCACCCACACCTGCCACCAGGTCGTGCCCTATGAAAGCTATGTGCGGCTGGCCGAGCGGCTGAACGGCATGCTGCCCGGCAAGTTCGACAAGAAGACCGTCTTCGTCACCACCGGCGCCGAGGCGGTCGAGAACGCGATCAAGATCGCCCGCAACGCAACCGGCCGCCAGGCGGTCATCGCCTTTTCCGGCGGCTTCCATGGCCGCACCTTCATGGGCATGGCGCTGACCGGCAAGGTCGTGCCCTACAAGGTCGGCTTCGGCGCCATGCCGGCCGACGTCTTCCATGCGCCGTTCCCGGTCGCGCTGCATGGCGTTTCGGTCGCGGATTCGCTTGCCGCGTTGGACAAGCTGTTCAAGGCCGACGTCGATCCGGCCCGCGTCGCCGCCATCATCGTCGAGCCGGTGCAGGGCGAAGGCGGCTTCTACGAGGCGCCGCGTGAATTCATGACGGCCCTGCGCAAGATCTGCGACCAGCATGGCATCCTGCTCGTCGCCGACGAGGTGCAGACCGGCTTTGCCCGCACCGGCAAGATGTTCGCGATGGAGCATCATGACGTGGCGCCCGATCTCACCACCATGGCCAAGAGCCTCGCCGGCGGCTTCCCGCTGTCGGCCGTCACCGGCCGCGCCGAGATCATGGACGCGCCCGGCCCCGGCGGTCTCGGCGGCACCTACGGCGGCAGCCCGATCGGCGTCGCCGCGGCGCATGCCGTGCTCGATGTCATCGAGGAGGAAAAGCTCTGCGACCGCGCCAATGCGCTGGGCGCCAGGCTGAAGCAGCGTTTGGAATCGATCCGGGAGGATGTGCCGGAGATCGTCGACATCCGCGGCCCGGGCTTCATGAACGCCGTCGAGTTCAACGACGTGAAGAAGGGCCTGCCATCGGCCGAATTCGCCAACGCGGTGCGGCTGAAGGCGCTCGACAAGGGCCTCATCCTGCTCACCTGCGGCGTCTACGGCAATGTCATCCGCTTCCTGTCGCCGATCACCATCCAGGACGGCGTCATGACCGAGGCGCTGGATATCCTGGAGAGCTCGATCCGGGATGTTCGCGCGGCCTAACCCGCCGCTCTTGCCGGCTCGTCCTGGCTGAACGCCGCGAGCGCCGCCTTCAGCGCATCCGGTCCTGCCGCGACCGTCTGCGGCGCCGGCGAAAAACCGGCGCCGAGCATCTTGCGGCCAAGCATGTGGTCGGCCGGGCGGTTGACGGATTCGATGCCGAGCAGCCGGTTGCCGGCATAGTGGTAGATCGAGAACTTGTTCTCGGCCGGCTCGCCCAGCACGACATGGTTGTCGCCGCCTTGCGTCAGGCCGACCATCTGCAGCTTCATGTCGCCGATATCCGACCAGAACCATGGCACGGCCGAGAAGGGTTCGGCATGGCCAAGGATGGTGCGCGCGGCGAGCCGCGCCTGGTCGCTGGCGTTCTGCACCGATTCCAGCCGCACGTCGCCGCCGGTAAACCAGTGCCGGTAGGAGGCGGCGTCGCCGACGGCGAGGATTTCGGGGATCGAGCTTTGCATATGCTGGTCGACGCGGATGCCGTTGCCAATCGCAATGCCGGCTGCTTCCGCCAGCTCGACATTGGGCACCACGCCGATGCCGATGACCACCATCTGCGCCGGCAGCCGCTCGCCGCTCGACATGATCGCGGCCGAGACGCGGCCGCCTTGGCTTTCCAGACGGGAAACCGTGGTGCCGGTCAGGATGCGCACGCCGATCGCTTCCAAACGCTGGCGCACATGGCTGGCAATCACCGGCGCAACGGCACGGCCGAGCAGCCGGTCGACGGCCTCGACGACGGTGACTTTGCGGCCGGCGGCCCTCAGCGTCGCCGCGATTTCGAGGCCGATGAAGCCGCCGCCCAGGATGACGACGTCCTCGCTCTGCGCGCTGAGCTCGCGGATCAGCCGCGCATCGGCCAGCGAGCGTAGCGACACCACGCCGGCGAGCTCCACGCCCTCGAGCTTCAGCAGGCGCGGCCGCGCGCCGGTCGCGAGCACCAGCCGGTCGAAGGGAATTGCGGCGCCGCCGGAAACGTCGAGCCTGCGCGCGCCATTATCGATCCTGTCGATCCAAACGCCCGGCCGGTAATCGATGGCATTGCCGGAATAGAAGGCTTCGCCGCGCAGCGGCTGCGGCCTGGCCTCGGCATCCTTGATGAAGGTCTTGGACAGCGGCGGCTTGTGGTAGGGCAGTTCGTTCTCGGCGCCGATCAGGATGACCGGTCCGTCATGGCCTTCCTCGCGCAGGCTCGCGGCCGCCTGCACGCCGGCATGACCCGCACCGACAATGACCACCCCGTTCTTCATCGCAGCCCTTTTTGCCTTCGAATCTAGGATCTTCCGCCAGGTGGCGATTGTCCGCCGCCGCCGCAAGAGCCCTGGTCCCGGTCGCACCCAGAATGGCCGCCTGTCAATCCGGATGTTCGGCGCCGATACCGGGGTTAAAGTTGATAATTGCAGTTTAGAATAATTCTAAACTGTTGTTTCAATTGAATTTTCTCTGCCTCTCCAGTTGACTTCCGGCCTTTCCGCCGCTTTATGGAGGGCCGCGCTCCTGGCGCATTCCTTTGATGTCTGGGCCTTGAACCCTTTCGATTGGAGGCATTTCGGTGTCTTTTGCTGACTGGCCGCGCCATTGCGCGGCAACTTTGCCTTTCGGCTCATTGGTTCCTGCGCCGGCGCCGCGCGCCTGCAGCCGCGCACCTATGTCATTGAATTTCTGAGGAGATGGGATTGATGAAAGCGATAATTTCGCCGCGGATTATTGCGCCACGCTGGGGCAGCAGGCTTGCCGCGATCGGCGCCACCGCGGCGCTCACGGCGGCCGTGTTCGTGCTGCCGGCGAAAGCCGAAACGGACCCGAAGGCGGTGATCAAGGCCTATGCCGACATCGCGCTGGCAAAGTATGAGGATTCGCTGACCACCGCGCAGGCGCTCGACAAGGCCGTCGACGCGCTCATCGCCAAGCCTTCGGCCGAGACGCTCAACGCCGCCCGCGAGGCCTGGAAGGCCGCGCGCGTTCCTTACCAGCAGACCGAGGTCTATCGCTTCGGCAACAAGATCGTCGACGACTGGGAAGGCAAGGTGAATTCCTGGCCGCTGGACGAAGGCCTGATCGACTACGTCGCCAAGAGCTACGGCACCGAGTCGGACGAGAACTCGCTCTATACCGCGAACGTCATCGCCAACAAGGAGATCGAGATCAACGGCAAGAAGGTCGACGCCTCGAAACTGACGCCCGAATTCCTCTCCGGCACGCTGCAGGAAGCCGGCGGCGTCGAGGCCAATGTCGCGACCGGCTATCACGCCATCGAGTTCCTGCTCTGGGGCCAGGACTTGCACGGCACCGGTCCCGGCGCCGGCGAGCGGCCTTACACCGACTACGATCTGAAGAACTGCACCGGCGGCAACTGCGATCGCCGCGCGCAATATCTGAAGTCGGCGAGCGACCTTCTGGTGTCCGACCTGCAGGAGATGGTCAACAACTGGAAGGAAGACGGCGCGGCGCGCAAGAACCTTGCCGACGGCGAGCCGAACGCCGGCATCTCCACCATCTTCACCGGCATGGGCTCGCTCTCTTACGGCGAACTGGCCGGCGAGCGCATGAAGCTTGGCCTGTTGCTGCACGATCCGGAGGAGGAGCACGACTGCTTCTCCGATAACACCTACAACTCGCATCTCTACGACGCCGTCGGCATCCGCGCCGCATATCACGCCAGCTACACGCGGCTCGATGGCACCGTGGTTTCCGGTCCGTCGGTGGCGGATATGGTGAAGGCCGCCGACCCGGCGATCGACAAGGAGCTGTCGGACAAGCTCGACGTGACGGTCGCCAGGATGGAAGCGATCAAGGCGCGCGCGCTGGCCGGCGAAGCCTATGACCAGCAGATCGCCGAGGGCAACACCGAAGGCAACGCCACCGTGCAGGCGGCAATCGATGCGCTGATCGACCAGACCAAGTCGGTCGAGCGCGCCGTCGGTTCGCTCAAGCTCAACGCCATCGCCTTTGAGGGCTCCGACAGCCTCGACGCGCCGGACAAGGTGTTCAAGTAAGCCAAGGTGTTCAAGTAAGACCCGGGTACGACCCCAAAAAGTGGAAGCCGGTTTTTGGCCAAGATCATGCCCGATTGAGAAACAAGCCAAACGGCGCCGGAGTGGCGCCGTCAGCCAGAGCAAGTAAATGCTGATCTGCCATTGCAACATCATCACCGAAAAGGAGATCGAGCAGACGATCATCGGTCTGCTGGATGAAGATCCCTGGCAGCTTATTGTGCCGGCCAAGGTCTATCATGCCATGCGCAAGCGCGGCCGCTGTTGCGGCTGCTTCCCAAATGTGGTGGAAACGATCATTCGGGTCACCGAGAACTACCACGCCCGTTCAGAGGGGAGCGGCGCGGATCACCTGGACCGCGTGAGAGGCTTGCGGGTCCAATACGGGAGCAGATTCCATGAAAGGCGATCCGCAGATCATCGAGCGGCTTAACGAGGCCCTGTTTCTGGAGCTTGGAGCAGTCAACCAGTACTGGGTCCACTATCGTCTGCTCGAGGACTGGGGCTACACCAAGCTCGCGAAGAAGGAGCGGGCGGAATCGATCGAGGAAATGCATCATGCCGACCGGCTGGTCGCCCGCATCATCTTCCTCGAAGGCCATCCGAACTTGCAATCCGTCGCGCCGCTGCGCATCGGCCAGAACGTGAAGGAAGTGCTCGAATCCGACCTCGCCGGCGAATATGACGCCCGCACGTCCTACAAGCGCTCGCGCGAGATCTGTCAGGACGAGGGCGACTACGTGTCGATGAAGCTCTTCGAGGACCTGCTGGCGGACGAGGAAAGCCATATCGACTTCCTCGAGACGCAACTCGACCTGCTCGCCTCGATCGGCGAGGAGAAGTACGGCCAGCTCAACGCCGACTCGGCCAACGAGGCGGAGTAAGGACGTGCGGGAATGCGGCGCCCCATAGATTTTTCGCGCCGCTCGCGGCGGGCCAAAGGTGTTGGCCCGCCGCCTCAGAAGACCCCGCGATACCGGAATTGTCGTGGGGCTTCGCTCTTGCTGGCACTTGCATTTTCTGCTTCCGCCATCGCCGGCGAGCCGGGCCCTGTGGGCTTCGCCTCCAGCCGCGCCGATCTGACGCCGCAGGATCAGGCGCGGGTGCTGGCCGTCACCAGGCCGACCACGGACTTTTCCAAGCCCGAGCCGTTCGAGCTGATGCAAGGCGGCGCTGGCACGTCGGAGAAGGACGTCAACCGCGATGCCTTCTCGCAATCCGCCGCCAACATCACCTTCGAGGAAGAAGGCACCTTCAAGCTCGGCAACGCGCTTTTCCGCAAGAATTGGGTGTCGTCGCCGTCGTCGACCCAAGCCTCCGATGGGCTCGGCCCGCTGTTCAACGAACGCGCCTGCCAGAACTGCCATCTGAAGGACGGCCGCGGCCGTCCGCCGGAAGGTGGTATCGGCTCGACGTCGATGTTCCTGCGGCTTGCGCGCGATGCGAGCAGCGAGGAAGAAAAGGCCGCGCTTGCCGACCACAAGGCGCTCAACTTCCCCGATCCGGTCTACGGCTCGCAATTGCAGGAGCTCGCGGTTCCAGGCCTCAAGGGCGAAGGCCGCATGCGTGTCGACTATGCGCAAGAGAAGGTTGTGCTTGCCAGCGGCGCCGTCGTGTCGCTGCGCAGGCCCAGCTACTCGGTCGAGGATCTGGCCTATGGGCCGCTTGATCCGCGCACGACTTTGTCGCCGCGCCTGACGCCGCCGATGATCGGCCTCGGCCTGATTGAGCGGATCGCTCCGGCTGACATCCAATCGCATGCCGATCAGGACGACCGCGACGGCGACGGCATTTCCGGCAGGCCCAACATCGTGCGCGATGAATTGAGCGGCGAGATCACCTTAGGCCGCTTCGGCTGGAAGGCGCAGGCCGCATCGATCCGTCAGCAGACGGCAGATGCCTTTGCCGGCGACATCGGCATCTCGACGCCGGAGGTGCCCAAACATTGGGGCGACTGCACCGACGCGCAAAAGCATTGCCTTGCCATGCCGAATGGCGTGCAGCAGCGCCTGGGCGCGGCGGAAGCGCCGCCCCCGGTCATGGACCTCGTCACCTTCTATTCGCAGAACCTTGCGGTGCCGGCGCGGCGCGATCTCGGCAAGCCGGAGGTCCTTGCCGGCAAGAAGCAATTCTATGAGAAGGGCTGCATTTCCTGCCACACGCCGAAATTCGTCACGCTGCGCGGCACGCCCAACAAGGCGCAGGCCTTCCAGCTGATTTGGCCCTATTCCGATTTTCTGCTGCATGACATGGGCGAGGGGCTGGCCGACGGGCAGCGCGTGGGAGAAGCGAGCGGCAGCGAATGGCGCACGCCGCCGCTCTGGGGCATTGGCCTGACCGCGACGGTCAACGGCAACAGCTTCTATCTGCATGACGGCCGCGCGCGCACGCTCGAAGAGGCGATCCTTTGGCATGGCGGCGAGGGCCGGAAGGCGCGCGACCGTTTTGCCGCCGCCGATGCCGCGAACCGCGCCGCGCTGATCAAATTCCTGGAGTCGCTCTGATGTCGAAACGCCTGGCAGCCGCCTTTGCTCTTTCGCTTTTTCTGGCCGCCGCGTGGCCGGCGTCCGCCGCGGTCAAGGCCTCCGATGTCATCGGACGCGCGATCGATGGCTTCGTCCGCCCGGCCTATGCCAGTCTCGACGATCGTGCCGCGAGCCTGACCAAGGCGATTCGCCAGCTTTGCGCGGCACCGTCCGAGCAAAATCTCGAAGCGGCGCGCACGGATTTTTCCGCCACCGTCGAGACCTGGTCGGTGGCCGAGATCATCGCCTTCGGACCGATCAAGGACAACAACCGGCTGGAGCGCATGCTCTATTGGCCGGACCGCAAGAGCATCGGTCTGAGGCAGGTGCAGGCGACGCTCGCCGCCAAGGATCCCTCCGCCACCGATCCGGCGCTGCTGGCGGGAAAGAGCGTCGCCATGCAGGGCCTCGGCGCGCTGGAATATGTGCTGTTCGGCGATGGCGCCGAGGTGCTTGCCAAGAAGGACGAGCCCTATCGCTGCGCCTATGGCGCGGCGGTGGCCGGCAACATCGAAACGATCGCCGGCGAGGTCCGCGACGCCTGGAACAAGCCCGACGGCTTTGCTTCGCTTTGGGCCAATCCGGGACCAAAGAACCCGCTTTACCGCGACGGCACCGAAGCGGTGACGGAACTGGTAGGCGTTTTCATCAACGAGCTGGAGATGATCCGCGACGTGCGGCTCAAGGGTTTTCTTGGCGCCAAGCCGGACGCCGACAAGCCGAAGCAGGCGATCTACTGGCGCTCGCAGAGCACGACGACTTCGCTGGCCGGGAATCTCACCGGCATCGACCAGTTGTTCCAGGCCTCGAAGCTCGGTGACGCGCTGCCCGCCGATGCGCGGTGGATGGCCGAATCCATCCACATTCAGCTCGTCAACGGCGTGGCCACGGCAAAGTCCGCCAACGGCCCGATCGACAAGGCGCTCGCCGATCCGGCGCTGCGCGACAAGCTCGAGCATTTCGCGTTGATCACGTCCAGCCTGTCGACCCTGTTCGGCACCAGGATGACCGCGGAATTCGGCCTGACCGCCGGCTTTTCCTCGCTTGACGGGGATTGATCGATGGCTTGGAGAGGCACGCAACTCATCGATCGCCGCGATTTCCTGAAGGCCGCCGGCGCCGGCTTCGCCGCCGCCATGGCGCCGCGCGCCTGGGCGGACATGCTGGCAGCCGATGCCGTCTTTGCCACCGCCTTCGTCAAGCGCGACGGCAGCTTCGGCGCCGCCGTGCTCTCCGAGGCCGGCAAGGTTCTGCACACCCTCGATCTGCCCGACCGCGGCCACGACGTCACCTTCGATCCGGTGTCGAAGCGCTCGGTCGTCTTCGCCCGCCAGCCTGGCACCTTCGCCGTCGTCTTCGACCATGCCGGCCGCGAGAAGCCGTTGACCATCGCCAGCATCGCCGGCCGGCATTTCTTCGGCCATGGCGTGTTCTCGCCCGACGGCGGGCTGCTCTATGCGACCGAGAATGATTTCGACAATGCCGCCGGCGTCGTCGGCGTCTATGACGCGAAGGCGAAATTCAACCGCGTCGGCGAGTTCCCGACCTACGGCATGGGCCCCCACGAGCTGCTGCTGCTCGGCGACGGCCGGACGCTCGCCATCGCCAATGGCGGCATCGAGACGCATCCGGATTTCGGCCGCGCCGAGCTCAACATCGCGACCATGAAGCCCTCCTACACGCTGGTCGACCGCGTCACCGGCGACCTGATCGAAAAGCATGCGCTGCCCCCGGCGCTGCACCAGCTCTCGATCCGCCACATGGACCGCGACCAGGCGGGCACCGTCTGGTTAGGCTGCCAGTATCGCGGACCGGCGACCGACCGTCCGGCGCTGGTCGGCCGCGCCGCGCGCGGCAAGGAGCTGGAGCTCTTGGAGATGCCGCAGGACGTGCTCTCGGGCCTCCGCAACTATATCGGCTCGGTCGCCGCCAATCCCGTTGCCGGCACGGTCGCCGTCACCTCGCCCGAGGGAAATTCGCTCGCCGTCATCGACGCCGCCAGCGGACGCGTGGTCGCGACCAGGTCGCTTGTCGAGGTTTGCGGCCTGGCCCCGGACGGCGCCGGCTACATGGCGACGACGGGCGCCGGGGCGATCGTCGGCGGTGCCGGCGCCGCGCATTCCGAGCCCGACTATGTCTGGGACAATCACATGCTGCGCATTGCGGCCGCTGCCTGACGGCCGAAGCAAAGCCGCTTAACATTTATGCCGCCTGGTACTTGCGGCGGCGGGCCATGCCGGGCAGAGGGAAGGTGTTCGTCAACCGGCCCCATGAAGCTGCCAATATGAAGCTGCCCGTATGAAATTGCTTGCCATCGACTGCGCCGCCAGTCTCTGCGCCGCCTGCGTCTATGACGCCGGCGCGGGCATCGAGCTTGGTCGCCATGTGCTCGACCTCGGCAAGGGGCACGCCGAGCATCTGATGGCCGTCATCGAGGCCGCCTTGAAGGCCGGCGGGATCCGTTATCAGGCGCTGGACGCCGTCGCTGTCTCGATCGGCCCAGGCTCCTTCACCGGCCTGCGCGTCGGCGTGTCGACCGCGCGCGGCCTTGCGCTGGCCCTGAAAATCCCGGCCGTCGGGGTGACGACGCTGGAAGCGCTGGCGGCGGAGGCTGCAAATGCCTTTCCCGGGCGAGACGTGCTTGCCGCGCTCGACGCCGGCCGCGAGGAAATCCATGCCGTTCTTTTCGATAAAGCGTTAGTCTTGACTTACGGTCCATCGGTGGCCACGCTTTCCGATGCGACCGCAATGGCGGTCGATGCGAAAGCAGTCCTTGCCGGCACCGCCGCGCCGCTGATTGCCGCCGCGGCCGGACAGGGTTTCGACATCGGGCCGGCCGTTGCCACGGCGGACATCGCCACCTATGCCCGGCTGGCCGCAGCCAAGGGGGCGGGCGAAAAGCCGAAGCCGCTCTATCTGCGCGGCGCTGACGCCAAGCCGCAGGCCGGCTTCATTCTGCCGAGGCAGGGCCATGAAGCCGGAAAGCCGGATTCTGGAAAAGATCATGGGCCAAAGGGAAAAAAGTCCTGATGCGCATACCTTTCTTTCAGCCGCGCCGCAGGGACTATGCCCTGGAGCCGCTGACGGTTGCCGACAGCGCCGCCATCTCGGTGTTGCATCGCGAGGATTTTGTCCGGCCCTGGACCGATGGTGAGTTTGCGGCGCTGCTCGAGCAGGACACCGTGTTCGGCTACGCCGCGCGCGAGACAGGACAGGGATCGAAACCTCCGGTCGGTTTCGTGCTGGCGCGGCTGGCGGCGGGCGAGGGCGAGATCCTGACCGTTGCCGTGGCCCGCGCGCATCGCCGCCAGGGGCTCGGCTGGCAGTTGATGGATGCGGTGTTGCGCGAACTGCACGCGCAGCGCGCCGAGGCGCTGTTCCTCGAAGTCGACGAGACCAATCAGCCGGCCATCGCGCTCTACCGCAGGCTCGGCTTCCGCCAGGTCGGCCAGCGTCCGAACTACTACCGGTCGACCGAGCACGGCCCGACCGGCGCGCTTGTCATGCGCCGCGATCTTCGCTAGCCAGACGGCGCCACAGGGCGGGAGCGAATGATCAAGAGATTGCGGACTTTCCTGGCGTTCGCCCTTGTCGCCGCCGGCACGCTGGTGCTGGCGCCGCTGCAACTCCTGTCGATGAAGACCAGGCTCTGGCCGGAGACGGTCGTCCTGAGGATCTGGCACGGCATGATCCTCAAGGCGCTGGGCATTCGCGTTCACGTCAAGGGCGCGCTGTCCAGGGAGCGCCCGTTGCTCATCGCGGCCAACCACATCTCCTGGACCGACATCATGGTGCTCGGCTCCTTTGTCGATGTGAAGTTCATCGCCAGGGCAGACATGGCGGGCTGGCCGCTTATCGGCATGCTGTCCAAGCTGCAGCGCACCGTCTTCATCGAGCGCGAGCGCAAGCGCAGCTCCGGCGACCAGGCGAGCGAGATCGCCAGGCGCATGGCCAAGGGCGACGCGATGGTGCTGTTCGCCGAGGGCTCGACCGGCGACGGCAATCTGGTTCTGCCGTTCAAGAGCACCTTGTTCGGCGCGGCCTCGATGGCGATTTCCGAAGGGGCGGCGGAACAGGTGTTCATCCAGCCGGTGGCGATCGCCTATACGCGGGTGCATGGCGTGCCGATGGGCCGCCGCCACCGCCCGATGGCCGCCTGGATCGGCGACCAGGATCTGATGCCGCATCTGAAGGTGCTGCTGGCTGAAGGCGCGGTCGATGCCGAGGTGCATTTCGGCGATCCGGTGCCGTTCGCCAAGGGTTCGAACCGCAAGGAAACGGCGAGATTGATGGAAGCCAAGGTGCGCGAGATGATGCAGGCCGCGCTCGCCGAACCGCGCCCAAGCCGCTGAATCGATGCATGTCGCCCAAAAGTGTGTAGCGGTTTTTGGGGCAACGACATGCACAAAACAAAGTCTGAAGCGCGCCGGCTGAATCCATGCAGCACGACGCGCTTCAGCCAGAATCGTCTGTTTTTTGTCACGGAAAGGCGTTAGAAGCCGGCCGATGGAATTGAACACGATCGAAAGCCACGACATCGGCACGGCCCCCGAGCATGTGGCGAGCCCTGCCCCGGCGGCAAAAAAGGTCTTCGTCAAGACCTATGGCTGCCAGATGAATGTCTACGATTCCCAGCGCATGACCGATGCGCTGGCCGCCGACGGCTATGTCGCGACCGACGCCGTCGAGGACGCCGATCTGGTGCTGCTCAACACCTGCCATATCCGCGAGAAGGCGGCGGAAAAGGTCTATTCCGAGCTTGGCCGCATCCGCGACATGAAGGCCGAGCGCGCCGTGGCCGGGCGCGAGCTGCTGATCGGCGTCGCCGGCTGCGTGGCGCAGGCCGAGGGCGCCGAGATCATCCGCCGCGCGCCAGCGGTCGATCTCGTTATCGGCCCGCAGACCTATCACCGCCTGCCCGATGTGCTGGCGAGGGTCCGCGGCGGCCAGAAGATCGTCGAGACCGACTATGCAATCGAGGACAAGTTCGAGCATCTGCCGCAGCCGAAACGGGCCGAGGTGGCAAAGCGCGGCGTTACCGCCTTCCTCACCGTGCAGGAAGGCTGCGACAAGTTCTGCACCTTCTGCGTCGTGCCCTATACGCGCGGCTCGGAAGTCTCGCGTCCCGTGGCGCAGATCGTCGCCGAGGCCGGGCGCCTCGCCGAGGCCGGCGTGCGCGAGGTGACGTTGCTCGGCCAGAACGTCAATGCGTGGCACGGCGAGGGCGAAAACGGCGAGGAATGGGGCCTCGGACGCCTGCTTTTCCGCCTGGCGGAAATCCCCGGCCTGGCGCGGCTGCGCTATACGACCAGCCATCCGCGCGACATGGATGACGAATTGATCGCCGCGCATCGTGACCTGCCCGCCTTGATGCCCTATCTGCATCTACCAGTGCAGTCTGGCTCCGACCGGATACTGAAGGCGATGAATCGCAGGCATACGGCACGCGACTATCTGACCCTCATCGATCGCATCCGCGCCGCGCGCGGCGACATCGCCATGTCCGGCGACTTCATCGTCGGCTTTCCCGGCGAGACGGAAGCGGATTTCGAGGCGACGCTGAAGCTGGTGCGCGAGGTGAATTACGCCTCGGCCTTCACGTTCAAATATTCGCCGCGTCCCGGCACGCCGGGCGCCGAGATGGACGGCCATGTGTCGGAAGCCGTGAAGGACGAACGGCTGCAGCGCCTGCAGGCGCTGATCAACGAGCAGCAGCGGGCGTTCATCGCCAGCCTGGTCGGCCGCACCGTCGGCACGCTGATCGAGAAGCCCGGCCGGCGTGCCGGTCAGATCGTCGGCCGCTCGCCCTGGCTACAGCCGGTAATTGTTGACGACAAGGCCGGCGGAATCGGTGACATTATCGACGTACGAATCACGAAGACGGGCCCCAACAGCCTGTTCGCCGAGTTGGCCTGATGCATAGCCACAAGCCTCGGCAGATGAGGAGAGACGGTTGAGCGCTGCTGAACTGAAGAATCCGCCCCAGAACCAGGCATCCGGGGCCTCCGACATGGCGCACATCGTACTGACCTTCGACAACAACAAGCTTGCCAGCGCCCTTTACGGCCAGTTCGACGAGAACCTGGCCCGGCTCGAGCAGAAGCTCGGTGTCGACATCCGCTCGCGCGGCAACCAGCTTGCGATCAAAGGCACGGCCTCAGCCGCCGAGCAGGCGCGCCGCGCGCTGGATACACTCTACGGCATTCTGCAGAAAGGCGCAGAGATCGGCCAGTCCGACGTCGACGGCGCGGTGCGCATGGCGATCGCCGCCGACGACCAGCTGACGCTGCCGACCATGGAGCGCAAAGGCAAGGTTTCGGCCGCCCAGATCGCGACGCGCAAGCGCACGATCTATGCCCGCTCGCTCAACCAGGACGCCTATATGCGCGCGCTGGAGCGCTCCGAAATGGTCTTCGGCATCGGCCCGGCCGGCACCGGCAAGACCTATCTGGCGGTGGCGCATGCGGCGATGCTGTTGGAGCGCGGCATGGTCGAGCGCATCGTGCTGTCGCGCCCGGCGGTCGAGGCCGGCGAGCGGCTTGGCTTCCTGCCCGGCGACATGAAGGAGAAGGTCGATCCGTATCTGAGGCCCCTTTACGACGCGCTCTACGACATGATGCCGGCCGACAAGGTCGAGCGGGCGATTGCCGCCGAGGTCATCGAGATCGCGCCTTTGGCCTTCATGCGCGGCCGCACGCTGGCGCATGCGGCGGTGATCCTCGATGAGGCGCAGAACACCACGCCGATGCAGATGAAGATGTTCCTCACCCGTCTCGGCGAGAACTCGCGCATGATCGTCACCGGCGATCCGACCCAGATCGACCTGCCGCCCAACACCAAGTCGGGCCTCGTCGAAGCGCTGCGCATCCTTGACGGCGTGCCGGGCATCGTCACGGTCCGCTTCAACGAGGGCGACGTCGTGCGCCATCCGCTGGTCGCCGAGATCGTCAAGGCCTACGACCGCGACGGCAAGCTGGCCAGAGGGCTCGGCGCCGAAAGCTGATCGAAGGCCAAATGGCTGAAAATCCGGAAACCAGCGGCGAGACGCCGGTCGACATCGATATTTTCGTCGAGGCCGGCGACTGGCCCGCGGAGGCCGAGCTGGAGCGCCTGGTCGATCGGGCGGTCGCCGCCGTCTTTGCCGAGACCGGCGCAAGTGGCGCCTCCGAGCTCAGCATCGTTTTTTCCGACGATGCCCATATCCAGACCCTCAACGCCGAATGGCGCGGCAAGGACAAACCGACCAACGTCTTGTCTTTCCCTGCCTTTTCCTTCCCGAAGGGCGGTGCACTGCCGCCGATGCTGGGCGACATCGTGCTGGCCTCGGAGACGGTCACGCGCGAGGCCGCCCTGGAAGACAAGCCGCTGGCGAACCATATCACCCATCTCGTCATCCATGGCCTGCTGCATCTTCTTGGCCATGATCACGAGACCGACGCCGAGGCCGAGGAGATGGAAGCGATCGAGCGCGCCGCGCTTGCAAGGCTTGCCATTCCCGATCCCTACGCGTAACAAAAAAGACCAATTGACCTGATGGCGATGAACGACAAACCAGAAACTGCCGCCCGTCCGGACGCCGGCAGTGCGGCCAGACCTTCCGAAAAGTCGGAAGAAGGCTCCAGTCCGAGTATTCCCACCGGCAGCGCAGCCGCTGAGCCTTCGCATGCCGGTCCTTCGCTCTTCGATCGCGTGCTCGGCCTGTTCCGGCACCGCAATGGCACCAACCTGCGCGAGGAGATCGCCGACGCGCTGGCCGAGACGGCCACCGATGCCGAATCCTTCTCGCCCGGCGAACGCGCCATGCTCAACAACATCCTGCGGCTGCGCGAAGTGCGCGTCGAGGACGTCATGGTGCCGCGCGCCGACATCGAAGCCGTCGAGATCACCACCAATCTCGGCGATCTGCTTGGCCTCTTCGAGCAATCGGGCCATTCCCGCATGCCGGTCTATTCCGAAACGCTCGACGACCCGCGTGGCATGGTCCATATCCGCGACGTTCTTGCCCACATCACCAAGCTCGCCCGCGTCAAGAAGGGCCGCGCGAACAGGAAGGCGCCGGCGCCGACCGTTCTCGATCTCACCCAGGTCGACCTCGCGCGCACCATCGGCGATCTCGACCTGATCCGCCCGGTCCTGTTCGTGCCGCCGTCGATGCTTGCCTCCGACCTGATGGGACGCATGCAGACGACGCGCACCCAGATGGCGCTGGTCATCGACGAATATGGCGGCACCGACGGCCTTGCCTCGCTGGAGGACATCGTCGAGATGGTCGTCGGCGACATCGAGGACGAGCACGATGACGACGAGCCGATGATCACCCAGACCGGCGACGGCGTGTTCGTCGTCGACGGCAAGGCCGAAATCGACGAGGTCGCCAAGATGATCGGCGAGGATTTCGCCGCCGGCGAGCATGGCGAATATGTCGACACGATCGGCGGCATGATCTTCAACACGCTTGGCCGCGTCCCGGCCAGGGGCGAGGTGGTGCAAGCCATACCGGGCTTCGAGTTCCATGTGCTCGACGCCGATCCGCGCCGCGTCAAGCGGGTGCGCATCGTGCAGAGCCCGAAGGGCGAACGGCAGCGCCGCCGCGCGGCGCGCACCGAGCAAGCCTGATACCGTCGCGCCCCATGCCGGTCGACGATCCGTTCAAGCATGCGGTCCTCGGATCCGGCGTCTTCTATCGAAATCCACGCGCGGCTCTGGCCTGGCTTCAGGGGGCGTTCGGCTTCGAGCCGAGCATGCTGGTGAGCGACGGCGATGGGCGGCCTGTCCATGCCGAAATGCGGTTCGGCGACGGCTACATCATCATCGATTCCGAATGGGCCGAGCACATTGCCAGCCCCGCCTCGGTCGGCGGCAAGAACACCCAATCGGTCTACGTCCGTTTGAGGGAAGACCTCGACGCCCACTGCGAGAAAGCGCGCGTCGCGGGGGCCGAAATCGTCGAGGCGCCCATCGATCACTTCTACGGCGAACGGCAATACCGGGCCCGCGATCCCGAAGGCCATGTCTGGACCTTCACGCAGACCGTGCGCGTTGTGCCCAAAGAAGAGGCCGAGCGGATGAGTGGTCTCAGCATCCAAGGGTGGCACCGATAGAAAGACGTTCCTCAAGTCACCGTCATTTGGAGCATCCGGCCCGGCCTGTTAAATCTCTGGCTCCCTGATTCGCGCGACTTGGGAAGCTAGATGCAGCGCTTTGCCGGCCGGATAATTCTGCTGTGGGGATGGCGGCGGTCGCTGGTCGCGTTTGCCGCGGGAGCGCTCGCGGTTCTTGCCCAGGCTCCTTACGATTTCTTCGCCGTCTGCTTCGTCTCGTTTCCGGTGCTTGTCTGGCTGCTCGACGGCGCCACCGGGGAAGCGTCCGACGGCTGGCTCAAGCGCCTGCGGCCGGCCTTCGCCATCGGCTGGTGGTTCGGCTTCGGCTATTTCCTCGCCGGCCTCTGGTGGATCGGCCAGGCGCTTCTGGTCGAAGCCGACAGCTTCGCCTGGGCCTTGCCCTTCGCCGTGGTCGGGATTCCCTTCGCGCTCGCTTTCTTCTACGGCTTTGCGGCGGTCGCGGCGCGGCTTTTCTGGAGCAGCGACATCGGCCGCATCGCCGCGCTCGCCTTCGGCTTCAGCCTTGCCGAATGGCTGCGCGATTTTCTCTTCACCGGCTTTCCCTGGAATGCCGTCGGCTATGCCGCGATGCCGGTGCCGCTCCTGATGCAGAGCGTGTCGGTGACGGGCATGATCGGCATGAACGCGCTCGCGGTCTTCGTCTTTTCCTTGCCGGCGCTTGTCGCCGCGCGCCGGCATCTGAAGCTGGGCCTTGCCTTGTTCGTCATCCTTGTCGCCGCCGATGTCGGCTTCGGCTATTTCAGGCTCGCCGCCCCGGCCGAGCCGGCCGCCCGCGCGATCGACGTTCGCATCGTCCAGCCAGCCGTCGATCTCAGCGAGAAATGGGATGCCTCGGTGCGCGACCGCATCTTCGCCACGCTGATGGGGATATCGGCCAAGGCGCCGGATGAGGGCCATGCCAGGCCGCAACTGATCCTGTGGCCGGAAACGTCGGTGCCGTTCCTGTTCACGGAGCGTCCGGACGCGCTGACGGCCCTCGGCGATATGTTGACCGATGGCCAGATGCTGATCGCCGGCGTGGTGCGCGAGGAGGGCGGCGCGGGGACTGCCGGCAGCCGTTATTACAATTCCGTGGTGGCGATCAACGACAAGGGCGAGATGGTTGATGCCGTCGACAAGGTGCACCTGGTGCCGTTCGGCGAATATCTGCCTTTCGAGGGTCTGTTCGAACGTTTCGGCATCGGACAACTCGTCGCCGGGCCGATGAATTTCGCCGCCGGCAACGAGCGGCATCCGATTGCGGTGCCGAACGGCCTCAGCGCCGCTCCCTTCATCTGCTACGAGGTCATCTTTCCCGACCTTGTAGCGGTTGACGCCGCGTCATCTGAACTTATTGTGAACGTCACGAACGATGCCTGGTTTGGCGATACGCCAGGCCCGTACCAGCACTTCCGGCAGGCGCAGATTCGCGCGGTGGAGAACGGGTTGCCTTTGTTGCGTGCGGCTAACAACGGCATCTCCGCCGTTGTCGATTCGCGGGGGCGCATCGTCGATGCCTTGGCGGTCGACGCGCGCGGCGCCATCGATGCGCATTTGCCGATTTCCGGGCACGCGCTGCTTTCTGCCGACCAGCGGCGCATTAACGGATTGCTGATCATGTTGCTGTTTGCGCTCATGGCCTTCACATTGAATGTAAGGCAGCGGCTACGGGTGAATTGACAGTCGGCACATTAGAAACTCATACTGTAACGCCTAAAATTTTCTCGAAGTCGGTCGGAGGGGTCTGTTGGGGCAGGTGGCTCCGGCTTCGTTTGGGCGGCAAAAATAGAAAAAGCCGGAAAAATTCGGCGAGGAAAAAATGACAGAAGAGAACAAGAAGAAGCCGAATCCGATCGACATCCATGTCGGGAGTCGTATTCGGCTGCGTCGCAATATGCTTGGAATGAGCCAGGAAAAGCTGGGTGAAAATCTCGGCATCACGTTTCAACAGATCCAGAAATACGAAAAGGGGACGAACCGGGTGGGGGCCAGCCGTCTGCAGGCCATCGCATCCATTCTGAGTGTTCCGGTCGCCTTCTTCTTCGAGGACGCCCCGGGTCAGGAGGCCGGGGCCGGCAATCGGGGATTCGCCGAGGATGCCTCGATGGCGTTCGCCATCGAATTCTGCGGCAGCCCGGAAGGGCTTCAGCTCAATCGTGCCTTCGTCAAGATTCCTGACGTCAAGGTGCGGCGCCGGATCATCGATCTTGTGAAGTCCCTTTCGCCGGACGACGCCGAGTGATTCCAGGCTCATGCTGCCGGGGGTGCCTTGCCGCCGGTGGCACAAGCTGATTGTGCCGAAAGTCATGCCAGATCCGTCGCGCCGCTTGACGAGCGGCGCCCGGCACCGCTAACACGTGGCGCGCCAAAATCGGCAGCCTTGCCGATCTTTTTCAAGAGGGGACACCCGTGACGCGGCAGAACTATCTCTTCACCTCGGAATCCGTCTCCGAGGGCCATCCCGACAAAGTCTGTGACCGTATCTCCGACGAGATCGTCGATCTTGTCTATCGCGAAGCCAGGAAGACGGGCATGGACCCGTGGAAGGTGCGCGTTGCCTGCGAGACGCTGGCCACCACCAACCGCGTCGTCATCGCCGGCGAGGTCAGGGTCCCCGAGACGCTGCTGAAGAAGGACAAGGCCGGCAGCATCCTCAAGGATGCGGCGGGCCACCCGGTCGTCAATCCGGCCAAGTTCAAGTCGGTCGCCCGCAAGGCCATCCGCGAGATCGGCTACGAGCAGGCAGGCTTCCACTGGAAGACGGCCAAGATCGAGGTGCTGCTGCACGGCCAGTCGCCCGACATCGGCCAGGGCGTCGACAATGCTGCCGACCGCCAGGGCGAGGAAGGTGCCGGCGACCAGGGCATCATGTTCGGCTATGCCTGCCGCGAGACGCCCGACTTGATGCCGGCGCCGATCTATTACAGCCACAAGATCCTCGAATTGCTGGCCGCCGCGCGCCATGAAGGCAATGGCGATGCCGGCAGGCTCGGCCCGGATGCCAAGAGCCAGGTCACCGTGCGCTATGCCGACGGCAAGGCTGCGGAAGTGACGCAGATCGTGCTTTCCACCCAGCACCTCGATTCCAGCTGGGATTCCAAGAAGGTGCGCAAGGTCGTCGAGCCGTACATCCGCGAGGCGCTTGGCGATCTCAAGGTCGCCGAGGACTGCAACTGGTATATCAACCCGACCGGCAAGTTCGTGATCGGCGGTCCCGACGGCGACGCCGGCCTTACCGGCCGCAAGATCATCGTCGACACCTATGGCGGCGCGGCCCCCCATGGCGGCGGCGCCTTCTCCGGCAAGGACACCACCAAGGTCGACCGCTCGGCCGCCTATGCGGCGCGTTATCTCGCCAAGAACGTTGTCGCGGCCAAGCTCGCCGACCGCTGCACCATCCAACTGTCCTACGCCATCGGCGTCGCCCAGCCGCTGTCGGTCTATGTCGACCTGCACGGCACCGGTAGGGTCGACGAGGCCAGGCTCGAGGGAGCTCTGCGTCAGGTGATGGACCTGTCGCCTTCTGGCATCCGCCGTCATCTCGACCTCAACAAGCCGATCTACGCCAAGACCTCGTCTTATGGCCATTTCGGCCGCAAGGCCGGCCGCGACGGTTCCTTCTCCTGGGAGAAGACGGACCTCGCCAAGGCGCTCAAGGACGCGGTCGCCGCCTGACGCCAGTGGACCCGAAGGACCGGCCGAGCCGCGCGACCGAAGCATTTTTCGGCCGCCGGCACGGCAAGACCATTCGTCCGCAGCAGGCCGCGGCGCTGGAGAGCGGCCTGCGCGCCTACAGGCTCGACCTGGCGGCGGAGCCACCGGCGGACCTCGGAATGCTATTCGAGGCAAAGGTCTCAGCCGTTCAGCTCGAGATCGGCTTCGGCGGCGGCGAACATCTGTTGCACCGCGCGACGGAAGCGCCGGCGACGGGCTTTATCGGCGTCGAGCCCTTCGTCAACGGCATGGCCAAGATGATGACCGCGCTCGCCAAGGCGCCGCTCGCCAATCTCAGGGTCTATGACGACGACGCCACGCGCCTGCTCGACTGGCTGCCGCCGGCCTCGCTCGACGGCATCGATCTGCTTTATCCCGATCCATGGCCGAAGAAGAAGCACTGGAAGCGGCGCTTCGTAAGCCCTGCCAACCTCGACCGGTTCGCCCGGGTGCTGAAGGCGGGCGGCAGATTCCGCTTCGCCTCCGACATCGACAGCTATGTGAACTGGACGCTGCTCGCTTGCCGCGCCAATGGCAGCTTCGCCTGGCAGGCCAGCGAGGCCGCCGGCTGGCAAACGCCCTATGAGGGCTGGCCCGGCACGCGCTATGAGGCAAAGGCGATCCGCGAGGGACGGCGGCCGGCTTATCTGACCTTTATCCGGACGTAGCTCGAAATCTTTCAAGAGGGCGGCAAGCGCCCTGTTGTCCGCGGCTCAGAACCGACCGATCCTGTCGAAAGCGGTCGGGTCGATGCCGAGCTTCTTCAGGTCGCTGCGGCGCGGCTTGCGGCCGGCCTCGACGGCTCGCGACGCGGCAGCGGCGCTGCCGAATGTCGTCAGAAAATCACCGATTAGGAAAAACAATCCACGGTCCATGACGAATACCTTCGCGCGCCGCCGCGCGCGACCTTCTTTTTGCGTTGCAGCATAAATGGGTGCTGGCAAACTGGAATCACAGAGGTGCCGGCGCATGGCCGCCATGCTCGGCACGCAACGCTGCCACCTCCTGCGCGACTTTGCCTGCTGGCATCGTCAGGCTTGAAACGCTGGCCGGGATCGTCTATATCAGCCTCAAATTCTTGGTCGGTATGACGAAGAGTGGGTCCACCCGGTCCCGCTCTTTTTTGTTACCTGCCGGCCGGAGCGACAAAGCGACAGGAAGTTTATGACCGCAGCGGCAAACGAAGCCGACGACCGCATCATCCGCGAGAGCGGCATCGATGCGCGCATTGCGCTGATCGTGCAGCCGGTGCTCAAGGCCATCGGTTTCCGCCTCGTGCGGGTGCATCTGACCGGACAGAACGGGCTGACGCTGCAGATCATGGCCGAGCGCGACGACGGCACCATGACTGTCGAGGACTGCGAGGAGGTCAGCCGCGCCGTGTCGCCGGCGCTCGATGTCGAAGATCCGATCGAAAAGGCGTATCATCTCGAAGTGTCGTCGCCGGGCATCGACCGGCCGCTGGTGCGCAAGTCGGATTTCACCACCTGGACCGGCCATCTGGTCAAGATGGAGACCTCGGTCCTCATCGGCGACCGCAAGCGTTTCAAGGGCAAGATTGCCGAGGCGGACGCCGACGGCATATTGCTGGAGCGCGACAAGGCGGCCTATGGCGAAGAGCCGACTGTGCGCGTGCCCTATGATGCGATCGCCGAGGCGCGGCTGGTGCTGACCGACGATCTTATCCGCGAGGCCCTGTCGAAGGACAACAGGGCCCGCAAGGAAGCAAAAAAACGCCGGGGCGAAGCGGAAGATGCCGCCGCCGGCGAAGGAAACGAAACAGAACAGGAAAGTTGATTGAGTTTTCGGGCCGCGAGCCCGGAGCGAAGTCGGGAGAAAGACAATGGTTGTAAGCGCCAACAGGCTCGAACTGCTGCAGATCGCCGATGCGGTCGCGCGTGAAAAGTCGATCGACAAGTCGATCGTCATCGCCGCCATGGCCGATGCGATCCAGAAGGCGGCGCGTTCGCGTTACGGTCAGGAAACCAATATCCGCGCCGACATCAATCCCAACACGGGAGAGATGAAGCTGCAGCGGCTGATGGAAGTGGTTGAGAAGGTCGAGGATTACGCCACGCAGATCGCTCTTTCGACCGCGCGCGAGCGCAACCCCGACGCCCAGCTTGGCGACTTCATCGCCGAACAGCTGCCGCCGATGGATTTCGGCCGCATCGCCGCCCAGTCGGCCAAGCAGGTCATCGTCCAGAAGGTGCGCGAGGCCGAGCGCGATCGTCAGTATGACGAGTACAAGGACCGCATCGGCGAGATCGTCAACGGCACCGTCAAGCGCGTCGAATACGGCAACGTCATCGTCGACCTGGGCCGCGGCGAGGCGATCATCCGCCGCGACGAGCTCATCCCGCGCGAGAACTACAAATATGGCGACCGCGTCCGCGCCTATGTCTATGACGTGCGCCGCGAGCAGCGCGGCCCGCAGATCTTCCTGTCGCGCACACATCCGCAGTTCATGGCCAAGCTCTTCACCATGGAAGTGCCGGAGATCTACGACGGCATCATCGAGATCAAGTCGGTCGCCCGCGACCCGGGCTCGCGTGCCAAGATCGCCGTCATCTCGCGCGATTCTTCCATCGATCCGGTCGGTGCCTGCGTCGGCATGCGCGGCAGCCGCGTCCAGGCGGTCGTCGGCGAGCTGCAGGGCGAGAAGATCGACATCATTCCGTGGTCGCCTTCGGCCGCCTCCTTCATCGTCAACGCGCTGCAGCCGGCCGAGGTCGCCAAGGTGGTGCTCGACGAGGATGCCGAGCGCATCGAGGTGGTGGTGCCGGACGACCAGCTGTCGCTGGCCATCGGCCGCCGCGGCCAGAATGTTCGCCTCGCCTCGCAGCTCACCGGCTGGGACATCGACATCCTGACCGAGCAGGAGGAGAGCGAGCGTCGCCAGAAGGAATTCGTCGAACGTTCGGCGCTGTTCATGGAAGCCCTCGACGTCGACGAGATGGTCGGCCAGGTGCTTGCCTCCGAAGGCTTCACCAGCGTCGAGGAAGTCGCCTATGTCGACTCGGGCGAAATCTCCTCGATCGACGGTTTCGACGAGGACACCGCGTCCGAAATCCAGTCGCGCGCCCGCGAATATCTCGAGAAGATCGAGGCTGAGCACGACGAGAAGCGCAAGGCGCTCGGCGTCGAGGACGAATTGCGCGAGATCCCCGGCATCACCACGGCCATGATGGTGACGCTTGGCGAGGACGGCGTGAAGACGATCGAGGATTTCGCCGGCTATGCCGTCGACGATCTGATCGGCTGGAAGGAACGCAAGGACGGCGAGACCAAGGTATTTCCGGGCGTGCTCGCCGATCACGGCGTTTCGCGCGCCGAAGCCGAAGAGATGGTGCTGGCGGCTCGCAAGAAGGCCGGCTGGATCTCCGAGGAAGAATCGGCCGCTGAGGAAGAAGCGGCTGCCGGCGAAACCGTCGGTGCGTGAGGTGAACGCGCATCGCAAAGCCCGTGGACGAGATGAACGATCGCACCTGCATCGTTACGCGCAGGCAGGCCGACGCGGATGAGCTGATCCGTTTCGTCGTCGGCCCGGATTCGGCCGTCGTTCCAGACATCAAGAGGAATCTGCCCGGCCGCGGTTGCTGGGTCACCGCCGATCGCCTACATATCGACAAGGCTGCGGCGAAGAATCTGTTTGCCCGGGCCTTCAAGGCGCAGGTCGATGTTCCCGCCGATCTCGGCGGCATGGTCGACGGGCTGCTTTCCAGATCCGCTCTGGGTATGTTGGGTCTTGCTCGCAAGGCCGGAGCGGTCGTTCTCGGCGCCGCAAAGGTGGAGGCCGCCGTGCGCGACGGGCAGGCGCTCCTCGTGCTGCACGCGACCGAGGCCTCGGACGACGGTGTGCGCAAGATCAGTCAGGCGCGGCGGGCAACCGTCCATCTCGGCGGCCCCGCCATCCTTGCCTACAAACTTTTCCCCGAGGCCGAGTTGAGCTTGGCATTGGGGGGTACAAATGTGATACATGCTGCCGTCCTCGCGCAGGACGCGGGAAAGGCGGTTGAGAAGCGCATGGTCGCGCTCGACCGGTATCGGGGCGGAACCCCGGACGATTTGGCAATGCTTGCGGCCGTTGCCGACGAAGATGATGCCGCAGAGGATATGGAATGAACGATACGAAATCGGGCGACGACAAGACGTTGAGCGTTACGCCGAAGAAGACCTTGACGCTGAAGCGTCCCGGCCTGGAGCAGGGCACCGTGCGCCAGAATTTCTCGCACGGACGCACCAAGTCGGTCGTGGTCGAGACCAAGAAGCGCAAGTTCTCGCTGCCCGGCGACAAGCCGGAGCCGGTGGCGCCGTCCGTCTTCGCGCCGAAGCCCGCGGCCGCGGCACCCGCGCCTGCCGTGCAGGAAGCGCCGAAGGCGCCGCCGCCGCCGGAACGCTCGGGCATGGTGCTGAACGAATTGTCGCGCGGCGAGATGGAAGCGCGCCGCAAGGCGCTTGAGGGTTCCAAGGCACGTGAGATCGAGGACCGTCAGCGCGCTCAGGAAGAGAGCAAGCGCCGCGCCGAGGAAGAAGAACGGCGCAAGCGCGAGCGTGAGGAATCCGCGCGCCGCCAGGCCGAGGAAGAAGCGCGCCTCCAGGCCGAGGCCGAGTCCCGCCGCCGCGCCGAGGAAGAGGCCCGCCGCCGCGCGCCGCAGGCCGCGGATACCGCCACGGCCGACGAGGAGGAGGAGGCCAAGCCGAGGCGTACTGGAGCCGGTAGCGGTGCCGGTGCACCCGCCCGCCGCCTCGCCACGCCCGAAGTGGCGCGTCCGGCCAAGCCCACCAAGGGCGAGGAAGACCGCCGCCGCGGCAAGCTGACGCTGAATTCGGCGCTGTCGGATGAGGACGCCCGTGGTCGTTCGCTGTCGTCGATGCGCCGCCGTCAGGAGAAGTTCAAACGCGCGATGCACAACGAGCCGCGCGAGAAAGTCATGCGTGAAGTGATCCTGCCCGAAACCATCACCATCCAGGAACTGGCGCAGCGCATGTCCGAGCGCGCCGTGGACGTTGTCAAGTTCTTCATGAAGCAGGGCCAGATCCTGAAGCCGGGCGACGTCATCGACGCCGACACGGCCGAACTGGTCGCTTCGGAGTTCGGCCATACGGTTCGCCGCGTCGCCGAGTCCGACATCGAGGAAGGCCTGTTCAATATCGCCGACCGTCCGGAAGATCTGGTGTCGCGTCCGCCCGTGGTGACCATCATGGGCCATGTCGACCACGGCAAGACCTCGCTGCTCGACGCCATCCGCAACGCCAATGTCGTCTCCGGCGAGGCCGGCGGCATCACCCAGCACATCGGCGCCTACCAGGTCGAGAAGAACGGCCAGAAGATCACCTTCATCGACACGCCCGGCCACGCCGCCTTCACGGCGATGCGCGCCCGCGGCGCCCAGGTCACCGACATCGCCGTGCTGGTGGTGGCGGCCGACGACAGCGTGATGCCGCAGACGATCGAATCGATCAATCACGCCAAGGCGGCAGGCGTGCCGATCATCGTGGCGATCAACAAGATCGATAAGCGCGACGCCGACCCGCAGAAGGTGCGTGCGGAGCTTCTGCGCCATGAAGTGTTCGTCGAATCGATGGGCGGCGAGGTGCTGGACGTCGAGGTGTCGGCAACCAAGGGCACCAATATCGACAAGCTGCTCGAGGCGATCCTGCTGCAGGCCGAAATCCTCGACCTCAAGGCCAACCCCGACCGTACCGCCGAAGGCGCGGTCATCGAGGCCAAGCTCGACAAGGGTCGTGGTCCTGTCGCCACCGTTCTGGTGCAGACCGGCACGCTGATGCCGGGCGACATCCTGGTGGCCGGCAACGAGTGGGGCCGTGTCCGCGCGCTCGTCAACGATCGTGGCGAGCATGTGCCGGAAGCCTCGCCGGCAACGCCGGTCGAGGTGCTTGGCCTCCAGGGCACGCCGCAGGCGGGCGACCGTTTCGCCGTCGTCAACAACGAGGCCCGAGCCCGCGAGATCACCGAGTACCGCCAACGCCTGGCGCGCGAGAAGGCGGTGGCCAAGCATGCCGGCCAGCGCGGCTCGCTCGAGCAGATGATGTCGCAGTTGCAGACGAGCGGGCTCAAGGAATTCCCGCTGGTCATCAAGGGCGACGTGCAGGGCTCGATCGAGGCGATCAATGCCGCGCTCGAAAAGCTCGGCAACGACGAGGTGCGGGCGCGGATCGTCCATTCGGGCGCCGGCGGCATCACCGAAAGCGACGTGTCGCTTGCCGAGACCTCGGGTGCTGCGATCATCGGCTTCAACGTCCGCGCCAACGCGCAGGCGCGTACGGCCGCTGCCGCTGCCGGTATCGAGATCCGCTACTACTCGATCATCTACAACCTCGTCGATGACGTGAAGGCGGCGCTTTCCGGCATGCTCTCGCCGGAGCGGCGCGAGACCTTCATCGGCAATGCCGAGATCCTCGAGATCTTCGACATCTCCAAGGTCGGCAAGATCGCCGGCTGCCGCGTTACCGAAGGCAAGGTCGAGCGTGGCGCGGGCGTGCGCCTGATCCGCGACAATGTCGTCGTGCACGAAGGCACGCTGAAGACGCTGAAGCGCTTCAAGGACGAAGTCTCTGAAGTGCCGGGCGGCCAGGAATGCGGCATGGCCTTCCAGAACTACGAGGACATGCGCGTCGGCGACGTCATCGAGTGCTTCCGCGTCGAGATGGTGAGCAGGACGCTCTAAATTCGGATATACTTGCCGGAATGACCCCGGGCGGCGGCCGAAAGGCTGCCGCCCAAAGCCTTATTTCATATTTGAGACATGTGGCGCGGTCCTATCCCGCGCTTCACGATTTCAGGATTGAAGAAAATGTCCCGTTCGACAACATCAGGCCCCTCCCAGCGCATGCTGCGCGTCGGCGAGCAGGTGCGCCATGCCCTGTCCGAAACCCTGCAGCGCGGCGAGATCATCGATCCGGTGATCGAGAACGCGGTCGTCTCGGTCTCCGAGGTGCGCATGTCGCCCGACCTCAAGATCGCCACCGCTTTCGTTTCGCCGCTCGGCGTCGGCGACGCCGATGCCGTGGTCGGGGCCCTCAACAAACACGCGAAATTCGTCCGCGGTCGCGTCTCCGGCGCGCTCAGGCAGATGAAGTACATGCCGGAGATTCGCTTCCGGCTCGACACGTCCTTCGACAATTTCGCCAGGATCAACGAACTGCTGAAATCGCCCGAAGTCGCGCGCGACCTCGACGACCAGGATAACGACAAGGACGAAGAATAAGTGGCGCGTCGCGGCAAGAAGAAGGGCAGGCCGGTTTCCGGCTGGGTGGTGCTGGACAAGCCGGTCGGCATGGGCTCGACCGAAGCGGTCTCCAAGATCAAATGGCTGTTCCAGGCGGAGAAGGCCGGCCACGCCGGCACGCTCGATCCGCTCGCTTCCGGCATGCTGCCGATCGCGCTCGGCGAGGCGACCAAGACCGTGCCTTATGTGCAGGACGGCGCCAAGGTCTACCGCTTCACCGTCGCCTGGGGCGAGGAGCGCTCGACCGACGACCTCGAAGGGCCGGTGACGAACAGCTCCGACCGGCGCCCGGCCGAGGCCGAGGTGAGGGCGCTGCTGCCGGAATACACCGGCATCATCATGCAGACGCCGCCGCAATTCTCGGCCATAAAGATCGCCGGCGAACGCGCCTACGACCTTGCCCGCGACGGCGAGACCGTCGAAATTCCCGCCCGCGAGATCGAGATCGGCCGTTTGGACATCGTCGAGCATGGCGCCGATAAGACCGTCTTCGAGGTCGAATGCGGCAAAGGCACCTATGTGCGTTCGCTTGCGCGCGACATGGGCCGCGATCTGGGCTGCTTCGGCCATATCGCCGAACTGCGCCGCGTCGAGGTCGAGCCGTTCACGGCGGACGATTTCGTCACCGTCGCCGAGCTCGAAGCCGCGCGCTTCGGCGGCAGGGCCGATGAGAATTCTGGCGAGGAAGCCGAGGCGCCGGCCGATTTCGGTGCCATCGATCAGCTGCTGGTCGATACCGCCGCGGCGCTCGACTGCCTGCCGCAGGTCGCCGTCAGCGACGACGCGGCGACCAAGATCCGCCTCGGCAACCCCGTCATCATTCGCGGCCGCGATGCGCCGGTCGAGGCCGAGGAGGCCTGCGCCACCGCGCGCGGCAAGCTCGTCGCCATCGGCGCCATCGAGCAGGGCATGTTCAAGCCCAAGCGCGTCTTTGTCGGGTAAGTCTCCTCTAAAGCCTTGAATCTGCGCTTGGTCCTTTCTGAAAACCGATTCCGGTCGGCGACGTCATGCGTTAGTTTCAGTGCGAGACTCAGGCTGACGGGCGCTCGGCGTCGAGGGATACATGGCTGACAGCGACAGGAAACGGGCGCCGTTGAAAACCCGCCGGCCGCCAGTTGGAGCTTCGCCTGGCACCTTGATCGCCGATCCGGCGGCGCGGCGCAGCGAGCTCAGGCTGACGCTGATCTCGCCCGAAAAATTCAAGACCATCGACAATGCCAGCATCGACGAGCTCAACGCCCATTGCGAAAAATGGCCGCTCGTCTGGCTGGACTGCACCGGACTTGCCAACATCCCGCTGATCGAGGAGATCGGCCGGATTTTCAACCTGCATCCGCTGGCGTTGGAGGATGTCGTCAACACCGGCCAGCGGCCGAAGGTGGATTTCTTCGAGGACCATGCCTTCGTCGCCATGCGCATGATCGACGATGTCACCGCGCACCGCTACGAGCAGATCGCGGTGTTCTTCGGCAAGAGCTTCGTCGTCACCTTCCAGGAGCGCGAAGGCGATCCGTTCGACCCCGTGCGCAAGCGCATCGCGGCGGCCATGCCCAACCGGCTGCGCTCGCGCAGCGCCGACTATCTCGCCTATGCGCTAATCGACGCCATCGTCGACAGCTATTTCCCGCCGATCGAGGCGGCGAGCGAATTGGTCGACGGCATCGAGGACCAGATGCTGAACACGCCGCACAAGCATCAGATGCGGCAGCTGCACGAGTTGCGGCGGGACGCCAATGTGCTGAAGGGAGTGCTGTGGCCGATGCGCGATGCGCTGGCGACGCTGATCCGCAACGACGTTCCCTTTGTAACGGCAGAGACCAAGATCTTCTTCAACGACACGCTCGACCATGCGCTGCGGCTGATCGAGCTGGTCGAGAACCAGCGCGACATGCTGACCGGCCTGATCGAGATGCATCTGTCGCTGACCCAGGCGCGTACCAACGACGTCATCTCCTATCTGACGATCGTCTCGGTGATCTTCATGCCGCTTACCTTCCTTGTCGGTGTCTGGGGCATGAATTTCGAGCCGGAAAGCTCGCCCTGGAACATGCCGGAGCTGAAGGCTTACTACGGCTACCCGGCGGCACTTTTGTTCATGCTGGTCGTCGCCGTCGGGCTCGTCGCCTTCTTCAAATGGAAGAAGTGGCTGTAGCGGGCGGAACCCTCTGTTTTTGCGGCAAGACCTGCGACAAGCCGGCTCGACGATTAGGCTGGCGTTTTGCAGGAAATTGCACTATATGCGCCGCAGCTTCGCGCCCTGACGCGTCGCTTGCACCGGCCCCTGCTGGACGACATCCCGGCTGTGGGCGTCCCGTTTCCTCGAACAGATAAGGAAAAACACGATGTCGATTACTGCCGATCGCAAGAAGGAATTGATGACTGAATTCGCAACCGCCAAGGGCGATACCGGGTCCCCGGAAGTCCAGGTTGCCATCCTTTCCGAGCGCATCAAGAACCTGACGGAGCACTTCAAGGACCACAAGAAGGATAACCATTCCCGCCGTGGTTTGCTTGCTCTCGTTTCCCAGCGCCGCAGCCTGCTTGACTACCTCAAGCGCAAGGATGACGCGCGCTATCAGACGCTGATCGACAAGCTCGGTCTGCGTCGCTGACGAATTGACCGGCGGGCTCTCTGCGGAGAGCCCGCCGGTCGCGCATTGGCGCATCGGCTGGTCCGGTGTCTCGATGCTGAGAATGGAGCGCGAAGCGCTCTCGAAATTCGCATTCGCGCAGGGCGCGTTCCGGAAACAGGGATTTTCGGCGTCATGCGCAAGGCCGGCCGACCGGTCGGCCAGACCTGGTTCCGAAAGTGCAGAGGGCCATTCGGAACCGCCCGTGGACGGTCATGGGGCAGGATTGCAGGATGCTCGCTCGGCAATACGCCGGATTATCGAGCTTCCCGTTGTCTTGCCCGTGGCTGCCCGAAGGAAGCCAGGAAAGGGATGCCCCGCGACCGTTGAGACGGCGCGGCCCTTTCCGCATATGAAGGACAAGATATGTTCAATCATCACAAAGTGGAAATCGAATGGGGCGGCCGTCCGCTCATCCTGGAAACCGGCAAGATCGCCCGCCAGGCTGACGGTGCCGTGCTCGCCACCTACGGCGAGACCGTGGTTCTCGCCACCGTCGTTTCGATGAAGGAACCGAAGCCCGGCCTCGATTTCTTCCCGCTCACCGTCAACTACCAGGAAAAGACCTATGCCGCCGGCAAGATCCCGGGCGGCTATTTCAAGCGCGAGGGCCGCCCGAGCGAGAAGGAAACGCTGGTTTCCCGTCTGATCGACCGCCCGATCCGCCCGCTGTTTGCTGACGGCTACAAGAACGATACCCAGATCGTCGTCACCGTCGTCCAGCACGATCTCGAGAACGATCCGGACATCCTGTCGATCGTCGCCACCTCGGCTGCGCTCACGCTCTCCGGTGTGCCGTTCATGGGCCCGATCGGCGGCGCCCGCGTCGGCTACATCAACGGCGAATATGTGCTCAACCCGCATATCGACGAAATGGAGGAATCGAAGCTCGACCTCGTCGTCGCCGGCACCGCAGACGCCGTGCTGATGGTCGAATCCGAGGCCAAGGAGCTGAGCGAGGACCTGATGCTCGGTGCCGTCGTGTTCGGCCACAACAGCTTCCAGCCGGTGATCGAGGCGATCATCAAGCTGGCCGAGGTCGCCGCCAAGGAGCCGCGCGACTTCACTGCTCCGGACTATTCCGAGCTCGAAGGCGAGATGCTGAAGATCGTCGGGGACGAGCTGCGCGAGGCCTACAAGATCACCGACAAGCAGTCGCGCTACGCCGCCGTCGACGCCGTCAAGGCGAAGGTCAAGGCAGCGTTCGCGCCGGCCGAAGGCGAGGAAGCAAAGTACGCCTCCGAACAGATCGGCAGCGTCTTCAAGGAGCTCCAGGCCAAGGTGGTGCGCTGGAACATCCTCGACACTGGCTCGCGCATCGACGGCCGTGACCTGAAGACCGTGCGCAAGATCGTCTCCGAGGTCGGCGTCCTGCCGCGTACCCATGGTTCGGCGCTGTTTACCCGCGGCGAGACCCAGGCGCTGGTCGTCGCCACGCTCGGCACCGGCGAGGACGAGCAGTATGTCGACTCGCTGACCGGCATGTACAAGGAGAAGTTCCTCCTCCACTACAACTTCCCGCCCTATTCGGTCGGTGAAACCGGCCGCATGGGCTCGCCCGGCCGTCGCGAGATCGGTCACGGCAAGCTTGCCTGGCGTGCGATCCGCCCGATGCTGCCCTCCGCCGACCAGTTCCCCTATACGCTGCGCGTCGTCTCGGAGATCACCGAGTCCAACGGCTCGTCGTCGATGGCGACCGTCTGCGGCACCTCGCTGGCGCTGATGGATGCCGGCGTGCCGATCGCCAAGCCGGTGGCCGGCATCGCCATGGGCCTGATCAAGGAAGGCGAACGCTTCGCCGTGCTCTCCGACATCCTCGGCGACGAGGATCACCTCGGCGACATGGACTTCAAGGTCGCCGGCACCGCCAATGGCGTCACCTCGCTGCAGATGGACATCAAGATCGATGGCATCACCGAGGAGATCATGGGGATCGCGCTCGGCCAGGCCAAGGACGGCCGCCTGCATATCCTCGGCGAGATGGCGCATGCGATTTCTTCCTCGCGCGCCGAGCTTGGTGAGTTCGCGCCGCGCATCGAGGTCATGCATATCCCGACCGACAAGATCCGCGACGTCATCGGCTCTGGCGGCAAGGTGATCCGCGAGATCGTCGAGAAGACCGGCGCCAAGATCAACATCGAGGACGACGGCACGGTCAAGATCGCTTCGGCCAACGCCAAGGAGATCGAGGCTGCGAAGAAGTGGATCCACACCATCGTTGCCGAGCCGGAAGTCGGCGAGATCTACGAGGGCACCGTCGTCAAGACGGCCGACTTCGGCGCCTTCGTCAACTTCTTCGGCCCGCGCGACGGCCTCGTCCACATCTCGCAGCTCGCCAATGAGCGCGTCGCCAAGACCTCCGACGTCGTCAAGGAAGGCGACAAGGTTTGGGTCAAGCTGATGGGCTTCGACGAGCGCGGCAAGGTTCGCCTGTCGATGAAGGTCGTCGACCAGGCGACCGGCAAGGAAATCGTTCAGGAGAAGAAGAAGCCGGAAGGCGAGGAAGACGCCGCCTGATCGGTCTGACTGGATAGTTGAACGGGCGCGCCGCGAGGTCGCGCCCGTTTTTGTTTCAAGGGCATGTGAATGGTCGCAGAGCCGCTGAAGACGTTGTTTCATCCCTTCGAGGCCGAGACGCTCCCTCTGCCGGGGCGGGACGCTCGCGTGCTGTTCCTGGGGGCCGAACCCGGTTTCCGCTTACCCGACGGTTTCGATGGCGCGCTGCATCTCGTGCAAGGCTTCCGGCCGCATTTTCGCGCCCTGCAGGCGACAGGCCACAGGGTTACGCCGCGAGCGGAAGCCTCCGGGTTCGATACCGCCCTGGTGCTGGCCGGCCGGCATCGCGGCCAGAACGAGCTGCGCATCGCCGAGGCGATCGAGCGCGTGGCACCGGGCGGGCTGATCGTCGTCGCCGGCGGCAAGGAGGACGGCATCGACAGCCTGCGCAAGCGCGTCGATGCGCTGGCGCCGCTGGAAGCCCACCTGCCGAAACATCACGGCGTCGCCTTCTGGTTCCGCCAGGCCGGAACGGATGCGGCCCGCGCGCTTCGCGTCGCCAATCCCGATCTGGTCGTTGCGGGCCGCTTCCGCACCGCGCCCGGCATGTTTTCCTTCGATCGCGTCGACGCCGGCTCGAAGCTTCTGCTGGACAGCCTGCCGCGGGGCCTTGCGGGCAACGTCGCCGATTTCTGCGCCGGCTGGGGTTATCTGGCGGCGGAGGTCTCGGAACGCTCGCCGGACCTCTCCGGTCTCGATCTCTACGAGGCGGATTTCGAGGCCCTGGAGGCGGCGAAGGTCAATGTCCGCGCAGCCGTGGCCGCGCCGCGTTTCTTCTGGACCGACCTGGTGTCGGAAACGGTCGAGCGGCGCTATGACGCGATCGTCATGAACCCGCCGTTCCACAGCGGCCGGGCTGCCGAGCCGGGCATCGGCTCAGGCATGATCCGTGCGGCGTCGAAGGCGCTGAAACCAGGTGGGCGCCTGTTCATGGTGGCGAACCGGCAGTTGCCCTACGAACAGGTGCTGGCGGGAGCCTTCTCAAGCCACGCCGAGATCGCGCGCGACGGCATGTTCAAGGTGTTTTCGGCGCGGCGATAAAAGCAATTCCAGGAAAAGTGTGAAGCGGTTTTCCGCCCGGAATTGCGTCAAGGAAGAACACAATTCCAGGAAAAGTGTGAAGCGGTTTTCCGTCCGGAATTGCGTCAAGGAAGAACACAATTCCAGGAAAAGTGTGAAGCGGTTTTCCGTCCGGAATTGCGTCAAGGAAGAACACAATTCCGGGAAAAGTGCAGAGCGGTTTTCCGTCCGGAATCGCGCAGGATCAAGGCGGATTACTGCAGGCTGACGATACGTGCGGGCTCCCGCGCGCTGAAGGCAGGGCGCGTCTCGCCGAGCTCGACCCTGAGCGGCGCGGGACGCCCGAACAGATAGCCCTGCACCACCTCGCAGCCGGCGGCTCTCAGCAGCGTCGCCTGGTTCTCGGTCTCGACGCCTTCGGCGATGATGCCGACGCCAAGCGCTCGCGACAGCCCGACGATGGTCGAGACCACGGCGCCCGAGCTGGAATCGGTATCGATGCGGCTGACGAAGGAGCGGTCGATCTTCAGCTTGCCGAACGAGAAGTCGATCAGGTAGCTCAGATTCGAATAGCCGGTGCCGAAATCATCGACGGCGACGGAGATGCCCATCTCGGCGAGCTGCTTGAGGATGACGGCCGCGCGGTCGCGGTCCTGCATCATCGCCGTCTCGGTGACTTCGAGCTCGAGCCGCGACGGCTTGATGCCGGTCGATGCCATGGTCTCGCGCACGATGCCGACGAAGTCCTTGGTCATGAACTGGACCGGCGAGATGTTGACGGCGACGAAGCAATCCTGCGGTAGGTGCTGGGCGTCGCTGCAGGCCTTGCGCAGCACCCACTCGCCGATCGGATTGATCATGCCGGTTTCCTCGGCGATCGGAATGAATTCCATCGGCGGGATCATGCCGCGTTCCGGGTGCTTCCAACGGATCAGCGCTTCGTAGCCGATGATACGGCCGCTCGGCAGGTCGAATTGCGGCTGGTAGTGGAGGCTGAAGTCGCCGCGATCGAAGGCGGTTTTCAGCTCGGATTCGATCCATTGCCGGTAGTCCGCCACCCGCCCCATATCGGCGTGGAAGACCGACCAGTTGCCGATGCCGCTTGCGCGCGCATTCTGCAGCGCCAGGTTCGAGCGGCGAAGGATCAGCACCGGATCGACGCCGTCCTTCGGCATCGCCACGACACCGACGGACATGCTGACGGACTGCAGGTGCCTCTGGAGTTGATAGGGCTCCATCATCTGGTTGATCAGCTTCTCGAGCAGCCGTTCCAGCGATCCCGTCAATTCGCAGTCCGGCAGCAGCACGGCGAATTCGCCGGCGCCGATGCGCCCGATCACAGCATTCTCCGGCATGCTCTCCTGCAGCCTTCCGGTGAAGGCGCGGACCAGCTCGTCGCCATTGCTGTAGCCGATGGCATCGTTGATCTGCTTGAAGCGGTCGATGTCGATATCGATCAGGTAGACCGGTTCGCCGGTCCTGATCGTTTCCGACGCCGCCGCGGCGATCTTGCCGACCATGGCCGGGCGCGACAGCAGCCCCGTCAGCTTGTCGAAATGCGTTTCCTTGAAGACGTATTCGGCCGATTCATCGACGCCCGCGAAGAACGAGAGCGCGGCGCCGCCGGCGGAAAGGGCGCAGAGCGCCGCGATGATTGCCGCCATCGTCTCCGCCGTCATGCCGGCTAGGCCGTCGCCGAAGCCGAACTGCAATCCCCAGAGTCCGAGGATGAAACTGCCCATGGCCGAGCTGGCGATGGTGATCAGCCGGAACAGCGGTGTTCGCTTCGGGTTGCTGACTGCAGACATGCAAGGTCCCCAAACTACGGGACCTTCTAGCGGATACCTCCTTAAAATGAGTTTCCGCCAATGCCTCCAATTTTACCGGAAGGTATTTTTTTCGTTAGCGAATTATTCGCGGGCGCCGTCGTTCTGCTTCAGCTCCTCGAGCGTCGGCATGGAGACGATGTGGTAGCCGGAATCGACATAGTGGATTTCGCCCGTGACCCCCGAAGACAGATCGGACAGCAGGTAGAGCGCCGAGCCGCCGACCTCGTCGATGGTCACGGTGCGCCTGAGCGGCGAGTTGCGCTGCTGATAGGAGAACATGTGGCGCGCGTCCGAAACGCCGGAGCCGGCGAGCGTCCGCACCGGTCCCGCCGAGATGCCGTTCACCCGGATGCCGCGCGGACCGTAGTCATTGGCGAGATAGCGCACGCTCGCCTCCAGCCCGGCCTTGGCGACGCCCATGACGTTGTAGTTCGGCATGACCCGAACCGACCCGGCATAGGTCAGCGTGATCATCGAGCCGCCATTCGTCATCAGCGCCGCGGCATTGCGGGCGATCTCGGTGAAGGAATAGCAGGAGATCACCATGGTGCGGACGAAGTTGTCGCGGCTGGTGTCGGCGTAGAGGCCCTTGAGCTCGTTCTTGTCGGAGAAGCCGATGGCGTGGACGACGAAATCCAGCCCGCCCCAGGCCTCGCCGAGCGTCTCGAAGGTCGCGGTGACGGAGGCGCTGTCCTCGACGTCGCAAGGCACGATCAGCGAGGCGCCGACCTTCTCGGCCAGCGGCTTGACCCGCCGCCCGAAAGCGTCGCCCTGATAGGTGAAGGCGAGCTCCGCCCCGTGTTCGGACAATTTCCTGGCGATGCCCCAGGCGATCGAATGATCGTTGGCGACCCCCATGACAAGCCCGCGCTTGCCCTTCATCAACCCTTCCATAAAAGGCAATCCTTATGCGGAATAGCGCTGGAAAATCAGCGTTGCGTTGGTGCCACCGAAACCGAAGGAATTGGACAAAACGGTGTCGATCTTGGCGTTCTCGATGCGCTTGCGCACGATCGGCATGCCCTCGAATTCCGGATCGAGCTCCTCGATATGGGCGCTCTCGCCGATGAAGCCGCCCTGCATCATCAGGATCGAGTAGATCGATTCCTGGACGCCGGCGGCGCCGAGCGAATGGCCGGTCAGCGACTTGGTCGAGGTGATGTAGGGCATCTTGTCGCCGAACACCTCGCGGATGGCGCCCATTTCCTTGGAATCGCCGACCGGCGTCGAGGTGCCGTGGGTGTTGATGTAGTCGACCGGTGTCGAGACGGTTGCAAGCGCCTGCCGCATGCAGCGGACGGCGCCTTCGCCCGAGGGCGCCACCATGTCGTAGCCATCGGAGGTCGCGCCGTAGCCGACGATCTCGGCATAGATCTTGGCGCCGCGCGCCTTGGCATGCTCCAGCTCTTCCAGCACCAGCACGCCAGCGCCGCCGGCGATGACGAAACCGTCGCGGTTGACGTCATACGCGCGCGATGCGGCCGATGCCTTGTCGTTGAATTTCGACGACATGGCGCCCATGGCATCGAACAGGTCCGACATCGTCCAGTCGAGATCCTCGTGGCCGCCGGCGAACATCATGTCCTGCTTGCCCCACTGGATCAGCTCATAGGCATTGCCGATGCAGTGCGCCGAGGTCGAGCAGGCCGACGAGATCGAGTAGTTGACGCCGTGGATCTTGAACCAGGTGGCCAAGGTGGCCGAAGCGGTCGACGACATCGCCTTCGGCACCGCGAACGGACCGATGCGCTTCGGGCTGCTGTTCTTGAGCGTGATTTCCGCCGCCTCGACAATGGTCCTGGTCGACGGTCCGCCGGAGCCCATGACGATGCCGGTGCGCTCGTTGGTGATGTCGCCTTCGCCCAGACCGGCGTCCGCGATCGCCTGATCCATGGCGACATGGTTCCAGGCGGCGCCCTGGCTCAGGAAACGCATGGCGCGGCGGTCGATCATCGCTGACGGGTCGAGCGTCGGCGCGCCCCACACCTGGCAGCGAAAGCCGTGCTCGGCGAAGGAATTGGAAAAGCTGATGCCGGACCTGGCATCGTAAAGCGAGGACTGCACCTCATTGGCGTTGTTGCCGATCGACGACACAATGCCGAGGCCTGTCACTACGACGCGTCTCATTCGCAACTCCTTCCGGCGTAGTTTGGCGAAAACCTAATCGGTTTTCGCGCTCGATCATACGCAAAATAACTGCCCGGCGTCCTTGCGCATCCGTCTGACACGCGAGGCCCCGTGGTGAAAACGATCAGGCGGCGGACTGCTTGGACAGGCCGACCTTCAGATCCGTTGCCGCGTATATGGGTTCGCCATCCGCCTTGAGCCAGCCATCGGCGATGCCGAGCACGAGGCGGCCGCGCATCACGCGCTTGAAGTCGACGCCATATTCGACCTTCTTGACCGACGGCGTCACCATGCCCTTGAATTTCACCTCGCCGGTCGACAGCGCCATGCCCTTGCCGGGCTCGCCCAACCAGCCGAGATAGAAGCCGGTCAATTGCCACATGGCGTCGAGGCCGAGGCAGCCCGGCATGATCGGATTGCCGATGAAATGGCAGGCGAAGAACCAGAGATCCGGCTTGATGTCGAACTCGGCACGGATGAAACCCTTGTCGAAAGCGCCGCCGGTCTCGCTGATCTCGGTGATGCGGTCGAACATCAGCATCGGCGGGTAGGGCAGCTGGGCGTTTCCCGGTCCGAACAGCTCGCCGCGGGCGCAGGCAAGCAGTTCCTCGTAATCGTAGCTGGACTTTTGACCCGCCATTAATTCCGTCCCCGTTTTCCTTCCGGGCGGCAGGGCGCCCTTGTCGTTGGTTTCCTAACACACTCTGTTTGCGGCCGGAAACCGGCGTTTGCGCTTAACCCGTGCGCCTTCCTGGGTCAATGCGCGCTATTGATCGCATTTGGGCGACCGAATATATGTCAGGTGATGTCCAGTTATTGGCATTGACGTCTTTTTGCCATTCTGGACCGGTCTATGGGGCTGGCTGAACGCTTCGACGGGATAGATGGACTCGGGCTGCCGGAAGGAAAATGTCGCTGTGGACAAGCGGGTTCGCGAAGCCGGCCTGAGGCCGACGCGCCAGCGCATCGCGCTGGCCGATCTGCTTTTCGCCAAGGGTGACCGCCACCTCTCGGCCGAGGAACTGCACGAAGAGGCGATCGCCGCCGGCGTGCCGGTTTCGCTGGCGACCGTCTACAACGCGCTGCATCAGTTCACCCAGGCCGGCCTGCTGCGCATCCTCGCGGTCGAAGGGTCCAAGACCTATTTCGACACCAACACTTCCGATCACCACCATTTCTATGTCGAGGGCGAGAACCGCATCTTCGACATCGCCAGCGGCCCGGTGAGCGTCTCCAACCTGCCGCAACCTCCGGAAGGCATGGAGATCGCCAATGTCGACATCGTTGTCAGGCTGCGCCCCACGCGCCGCGATTGATCGATGGCGATGAGGCCTGTCGATCTGGCGGTCCGGTTGGAATGGGCGGCCGCCGCCGCGGTGGCCATCGTCCTCTACAAAATGACCGGCATATCCTGGTGGCTGTTCGCGCTCCTCATCCTGGCGCCGGACCTGTCGATGCTGGGCTACCTCGCCGGGCCGCGTATCGGCGCGATGGCCTACAACGCGCTGCACGTCCTGTTCGCCCCGCTCGTTCTGGCGCTCGCCGGCGTCCTGCTTGCCGCCCCAATCACGACAGCGGTGGCGCTGATCTGGATCGCCCACATCGCCATCGACCGCGCACTTGGCTACGGACTGAAACTGTCAACCGGCTTTCAGGATACGCATCTCGGGCGGATCGGCCGCGACCGGGCCACGATCAGTTCTTGACCTTCTCGCCCGGATAGGCGCCCCAGACCTGCGACTGGGCTATCCAGCCGCTATGGCCGTCGAAGGTCATCTCGCACCACTGGCCGTCGCATTTCTTGATCGAGCCCATGACCCCAGGCTCGAGGATGGCGACCACGCCGGCGTCCTTGTCGGGATCGTAGAGCAGATTGATTCGTCCGCCCTTGCCGCGCTGCCAGGGGGCGACGATCGCGGTGCGGCGGCCCGAAAGCAGCGACTGGTTGATCCAGCCCTCGGAGCCGTCGGCGTCGCGGACGCGGCGCCAGGTGTCGAACTCCTGGATGATCTCCATCGGCAGCCCGGCCTTCATGTACATCCAGTCGACGGAATAGTTGGCGCCCGGGCCGACGCGTGAATTGACGCGGCCCGATTTCAGGCTGACGAAACGCGGCAGCGGCAGGCCGCTCGGGCCCAGGACCACGGTTTGGGCGGGCGCCGCCGCGCTTTGCGCGGATGCCTGCGGCACGCAAAGCAAAGCCCCGAGGACGGCCGCGCTGAAAGCCAGGCGAAGCGACGCGAAACCAGACACCTTTGTTCCTTTCGGCGCCGGTCCGTAGGGATGAGCGCCCCTTTTTCTTTGTCTTCGGCGGCACCGCTTGTTACAGGAGTGGGCTGATGCCGCGATCGGCTACAAGTTTCGCCGGTCTTGGTTAAAGAGGTCTCAACGAGATCGGTTTCGAGAGCATGATCCCGAAAAGTGGGAACCGGTTTTCGGAAACGATCATGCTCCAAAAAAAGAGTAGGATCAGGATGACGATTCAACGAAACGTCATCCCGATCTAGGAAGCTTCGGGGATAAAATGGCAGGCAAAAAACGGCCCCTCGTCGTCATCACGCGCAAGCTGCCCGATCCGGTCGAAACCCGCATGCGCGAGCTGTTCGACGCGCGCCTCAATGTCGAGGACCGGCCCATGACCCAGCCGGAGCTGGTCGCGGCCGTCAAGGAAGCCGACGTGCTGGTCCCGACCATCACCGACCACATCGATGCGGCGCTGATCGCCCAGGCCGGCGAGAACCTGAAGCTGATCGCCAATTTCGGCAACGGCGTCGACAAGATCGATGTCGCCGCGGCGGCCAAGAAAGGCATCACCGTCACCAACACGCCGAACGTGCTTACCGAAGACACCGCCGACATGACCATGGCGCTGATGCTAGCCGTGCCACGCAGGCTCGCCGAAGGCGCCAACGTGCTCACCGGCGAGAAGAAATGGGCCGGCTGGTCGCCCACCTGGATGCTCGGCCGCCGCATCTGGGGCAAGCGCCTCGGCATCGTCGGCATGGGCCGTATCGGCACGGCGGTCGCCAGGCGCGCCAAGGCATTCGGCCTGTCCATCCACTACCACAACCGCCACCGCGTGCTGCCGGCGGTCGAGGACGAATTGGAAGCGACCTATTGGGAGAGCCTCGACCAGATGCTTGCCCGCATGGACATCATTTCAGTCAATTGTCCGTCGACGCCGGCGACCTTCCATCTCCTGTCCGCCCGGCGCCTGGCGCTGATGCAGCCGGCGGCCTACATCGTCAATACCGCGCGCGGCGACATCATCGACGAGGAATCGATGATCAAGCTGATCCAGGACGGCAAGATCGCCGGCGCCGGGCTCGACGTCTACGAGCATGAGCCGGCGCTGAACAGCAAGCTGTTGAAGCTTGCCCACAAAGGCAAGGTCGTGCTTCTGCCGCACATGGGCTCGGCGACGCTCGAAGGCCGCATCGACATGGGCGAGAAGGTGATCATCAACATCCGCGCCTTCTTCGACGGCCATCGGCCGCCGGACCGCGTGCTGCCGCTCAGGACCTGAAACACAGCGATTGTTCAGGCGGCGACGCCGACGGCGCCGTCGGCGGCAACTTTGACGATGCTTCCGCGATAGGCGTCGAACGCGCCATGGGCGAGCCTTACAGCCACCGGCGTCTCCCAGCCCATTTCCCGGGCGACGATCAGGCCGAGCAGCAGGATGGCGTCCGGTTCGCGCAGCACCAGGGCGGCCGGCGCGCGGCCGTTGTGGACCAGCTCCATCAGCACGGCGGAAGCCGACGACGAACCGATCGTGCCCGGCAGGAACAGTACCCGGCCGGAAATGATCTCGCCATGCTGCGGATGGCGCACATCGGCGATGCGCCCGGTCTCCGGGTCGACGCCGCCCCAGAAGCTGATCGGCGCCGTCAGCACCAAAGCCTCCCCTTCGCCGGCCTTGCCCGGCACCAGGATCTCGGCGGCGCTCATGCGGCGATATCCGTGAATGTCGGCTTGCCGGTTGCGGCGCTTTCGACGCAGTCGGCGAGCGAAGCATAGAGCACCGCGTAGCCGGTGTTGCCGGGCGCGTAATGCGCGAACTTGCCCGAATTGGTCATCAGCACGCCGCCTGCCAGCTCCGGCATGATCGGCGTGACCACCACGCAGGTGTCTGCGACGATGACAACGCCGCTTGCTTCGAGCCGCTTCCGGCGGCCGTCGCGTTCCAGTGAGGAAAGCACGTGCCGGCCAGTGCAGGCATAGACCGGCACGGCAAGCCGTCTTCCGGCGATCAGCCGCTCCAGCATGTCGAACTCGGCATCGGAAAGATGCGGGCTGCCGATCGCCACGGCGTCGATGGCCTCTGGCGTTGACGCCGTCGACAGGCCGGCGCGGGCCTTCGCCGCCATCTCAGGTGTGACGCGGATAACCGCCTCAGGTTCCGACCCGGCCAGAACGGTTTCGACATCAGGCGCCTCGGGCGTCACTCCGGCGATATGGAACAGGCCGACCGCGCCGGATGAAGCGGCCGCGGCGCCGAAAGCCTTCAGCACGTCCTCGCCGGGGTGATTGGCGATGCCGGTGACGACGCCGATCGCATTGCCGACCTCACGGCCATAGAGGCTACCCAGCACCGGCCAGACGATCTCTGAGGCGAGGAAGGATGGAGACAGAGCCGAGACGTCGAACACCAGCCGCGCCCGGCGGTTCTCGGGCCGATGCAGGCCATAGTCCGGCGCGCGTCCGGTGATGGCGCAGGCAATGTCGAGGAAGTCGCCATAGCGGTTGGTTCGCGCGCCCAGCACCGAGTTGCAGAACACTACGGCATTGGATTCGCCCCAGGCGACATCGCTGCCCTGCAGTGGCCTGTGCCCGGCCTGGTAGGGCGCGCAGGTCCAGCTCTGCTCGCAGCCGAGCTTGCGGTAGGCCTCCATCATCCGCCGCGCCATGCCGCGCTGCGGCTCTTGCAGGCGGATGGGCGAGCAGCCCGTCAGGTCGAGCGCCCCGACATTGAGCGTCGAGCGGACCGCCACCTTGGCGCCGCCCTCGACCAGCCGTTCGGCGAACAGCGTGCCGGAATCGCCGTGGTAAAGCGCGCCGTCGATATGCGCCGAAGCGATTCCGATCAGCTGCGGCGCCCCGAGCAGACGCGCGCTTTCGGCGACGATGCGCATCGCCATCCCGGCGCCGTCCTCGCCGGCGGCGATTGCCTGTTCCTGGGGGTTGAGCACGAGGCTCAAGACAGCACCTTGCGCATGGTGATCGAGGTCGGCCGGTCATAGCCTTCGTGCGCCGTGCGCCCGGTCTCGCGAAAGCCGAGCCGGGCGAACGTCGCGTGGTTTGCGGCGAGCTCGATGCGCGTCTGCAGCTCGACGGCATGCCTGCTGCGCCGGCGGGCAAAGTCCTCCACGGCCTGCATCAGCCGTGCGCCTATGCCTCGCCCCTGAAGGCCGGGCTCGACGGCAAGCTTGCCGACATAGAGATCCTCCGCCCTTTCCAGCGCGAACACGCAACCGACGATCCGGCCGTTCTCCACGGCCAGGAAGGCCTTCTCCAGCGCCGCCTTATCCCGGAGGCCTTCGGGCGTCAGCAGATGCGCCGAGGACGGCGGGTCGATGACGCCGTCCATATAGGCGAAGGCGCGCCGGATCAGCGCATGCACTTCCTCCCACCGTGCGAAGTCCGGCGGAAGCTCGGTGACGAGAGGAGTGGCCGGCTGGTCCATGCGCTTAGACTGCCCTCGATCAGACTGCCTTGTAGCGGACGGTGTCGAAGCGGGCGGTGAGCCCGTCGTAAAGCAGCAGCCGGCCGACCAGCGGCTCGCCGATGCCGGCAATCAGTTTGATCGCCTCCATCGCCTCAAGGGTGCCGACAACGCCCGTCAGCGCGCCGACGATGCCTGCCACAGCGCAGGACGGCACCAGCCCTTCGGGCGGCGCTTCCGGGAAAAGGTCGCGGTAGCCTGGATTGCGCTTGCCGTCGGCGCCCGTTTCGAACGGCTTCAGCACCGTCACAGAGCCGTCGAAGCGACCGACGGCGGCGGTGACCAGGGGCTTTTGTTCCTGGGCGCAGGCATCGGCCAGCGCATAGCGTGTCTCGAAATTGTCGGAGCCGTCGACGACGACATCGTAGCCGGCGACGAGGGCAGGGGCGTTTTCCGCCGTCAGCCTGAGGCGATGCAGTTCCACCCTGACATTGGGGTTGATGCGCATGATCGCGGCCGAGGCGCTGTCGGTCTTCGCCATGCCGATCGTGTCTGTCCCATGGATCACCTGCCGCTGCAGGTTGGACAGCGAGACGTCATCGTCGTCGACGATGCCGAGCGTGCCGACGCCGGCCGCGGCAAGATACTCGAGCACCGGCGCCCCCAGTCCGCCCGCGCCGATCACCAGCACCCGCGCCCGCTTCAGCTTCTGCTGGCCGGGGCCGCCGATTTCCGGCAGCACGATGTGGCGGGCATAGCGTTCGAGCTCTTCGTCGGTCAGCGCGGCATTGGTCATGGCGGGACCTTATAGCTGGTGCAAAGCCTTGTCACATGCAAGGCACAGCCTCGTCATGTACGGGCAAGGCAAAGCCTTGTCCCGAGGGCAATTACGGGCAAGGCGAAGCCTTGTCCCGCAGGGCATGTACGGGCAAGGCGAAGCCTTGTCCCGAAGGGCGAGGTCCGTTGGTTTCCTCACGAGGTTAGCCTGTCGTTCCAACACTGCCGTGGTCGACCGTCAGGAATTGCGCCCGCCCGGCAAGGCTGGAAAACAGCGCCGCATCCGTGCCGGTCATGAAGGCCTGGCAGTTCAGCTCTTCGAGGATGGAAAACAGTGCCGCGCGCCGGCCGCTGTCGAGATGCGCGGCGATCTCGTCGAGCAGGAGGATCGGCGTCAGGCCCGACATCTCGCCGGTCAGCCTCGCATGCGACAGCACGATGCCGACCAGCAGCGCCTTCTGCTCGCCGGTCGAGCACAACTCCGCCGGCATCGACTTCGGCCGGTGACGAACCACAAGGTCCGACCGGTGCGGACCGTCGAGCGTGCGGCCTGCGGCGCGGTCACGCTCGCGGCCGTTGGCGAGCGCGGCGCGGAACCGTTCCTCGACGTCGACGGCCGGCGCGACGGCGATCTCGCCCTCCAATTCGCCGGAAAGACTTATGTCGGCCTGCGGAAACGGGCCGCTGCCGGGCAGCTTGTCGATCATGGCCGCAAGCAGCCGCACCAGTTCCGTCCGCGCCGCCGCGATCGCCACCCCGGTTTCGGCCATCTGCGTCTCGATCGCGTCGAACCAGCCGCTGTCGCGAGAACCTTCCGTAAGCAAACGGTTACGTCCGCGCATCGCCTTTTCATAGTCCAGCGCCCGCTGGCCATGGCTGGGATCGATCGCCAGCACGAGCCGGTCGAGGAAGCGACGCCGGTCGGCGGCCGGTCCCGGAAACAGCCCGTCCATCGCCGGCGTCAGCCACACGACCCGCAGCCATTCCAGCATGTCCTCGACCGACTTCGCCGGCGCACCGTTGATGCGAACGCGCCTGCCGCCTTCCCCATCGCCGCCGGAAATGCCGGTGCCGATCTCGACCTGGCCTTCCGGGCCTTCGATGCGGGCGTGCAAGGCAAAGCCGCCGTCGCCGCCCTCGCGCGCCACGTCGGCATAGGGCGCGCGGCGCAGCCCGCGTCCCGGCGTCAGCAGCGAGATGGCTTCGAGCAAATTGGTCTTGCCGGCGCCGTTGTCGCCCGACAGCACCAAGGCGCCGGGGCCAAGCTCGAGCGAAAGCCCCGCATAGTTGCGGAAATTGGTAAGCGTTAACTTACTTATGTAGCTTTGCTGCCGGAACTGCTTGTTATCCTCGGTCACGGTAACATGTGGGCTCGTTCAAAAAGCCTACACCCGCATCGGCATCAGCACGTAGAGCGCGGTCTCGTCGGCCATGTCGTGGATCAGCGTCGGGGACCCGGCATCCGCCAGCATGAACTTCGCCTCCGAGCCGGTGAGCTGGGCCGCGACATCGAGCAGATATTTGGCGTTGAAGCCGATCTCGATCGGATCGGACGAGTAATCGGCCGCCAGTTCCTCGGTGGCGCTGCCCGAATCCGGATTGTTGACGGCGAGCGTGAGCTGGCCGTCATTGATCGACAGCTTCACGGCCCGGCCGCGCTCGGACGAGATGGTCGAGACGCGGTCGACGGCGGCGGCGAAGCTCTGGCGGTCGATGATCAGCTTCTTGTCGTTGCCGGTCGGAATGACTCGCTGATAGTCCGGGAAAGTGCCGTCGATCAGCTTCGAGGTCAGGATGACGCTGCCGATGGTGAATCGGATCTTGGTGTCCGACAGCTCCGTCGTCACCGCCACATCCGGGTCGTCGACCAGCTTCTGCAGCTCGCTTACCGTCTTGCGCGGGATGATGATGCCGGGCATGCCTTCCGAGCCTGCCGGCGCGTCGATCTCGGCGCGCGCCAGGCGGTGCCCGTCGGTCGCGACCGAACGCAGCTTCAGCTTGCCGCCCGCCTCATGCGTGTGCAGGAAGATGCCGTTGAGATAGTAGCGCGTCTCCTCGGTCGAGATGGCGAACTGCGTCTTCTCGATCAGCCCTTTGAGCGCCACCGAATCGAGCCGGAAGATGTGCGAGAAGGAGCCGGCCGAAAGCTCCGGGAAATCCGACTGCGGCAGGCACTGCAGGCGGAAGCTGGAGCGGCCGGACGTGACGGTCATCGCATTGCCGTCCTCGTCGGTCTTCAGCATCACCTCGGCGCCGTCGGCGAGCTTGCGCACGATGTCGTAGAGCAGATGCGCCGGAACCGTCGTCGCGCCGCCGCGCTCGACCTTGGCGGGCGTCGCCTCCGTCACTTCGAGGTCGAGGTCGGTCGCTTTCATTTCCAGGCTCGCGCCATCGGCGCTGAGCAGCACATTCGACAGGATCGGTATGGTGTTGCGCCGCTCCACCACGCGATGGACGTGGTTGAGGGACTTCAGGAGATTGGACCGTTCCAGGATAACACGCATGACCAAACAGGCTCGCTTCAATGAATGGGCGGGTCCACCAGGGGGCGGCGTCCCGCGAAAGCTCCGAAAAGCTCAGAATCTATGTAAGCTGACAGTAAAAGCCCTGCAAACGCAAGCCCGCGACACCGGTTCCGGCCGGTTGCGCGGGCTTTCTGGGGATAAAGCCGGCGAAGCGCGCCGCCTTATGCATGTCGCCAAAAAGTGCGCGGCGGTTTTGGGAAAACGACACGCATGAAAACAAGAACTTAAAGCGCGTCGCTCGGAGCCGTTTCGACCCGACGCGCTTTGGCGTTTTCGGACTGCTCAGGCCTGCTCGTTGATCAGCCTTCTGAGCAGTTCGAGTTCCTGCGCCAGCGTGTTGTCGGCGCCGGAAAGGTCCTCGATCTTGCGCACGGCATGCAGCACCGTCGTGTGGTCGCGGCCGCCGAAACGCCGCCCGATCTCCGGCAGCGAGCGCGGCGTCATCACTTTCGACAGATACATCGCCACCTGCCGCGGCTTGACGATCGTGCGCGTGCGCCGGTTGGAGAGCAGCTCCGTCTTCGACACGTTGTAGTGTCGCGCCACGATGCGCTGGATGTCCTCGATGCGCACTCGCTTCGGCTCGCCCGAGCGGTAGATGTGGCCGAGGATCTCGTCGATGCGGTCGATGGTGATCTGCGGCTCGAAGGACTGGCGGAACAGCAACTGGTTGAAGGCGCCTTCGAGCTCGCGCCCGCTGCCCGTCACCGTGCGGGCGACGTGGTCGAGGATCTCGTCCGAGATATCGAGCGAGGCATCGTCGACCTTGGCCGTGGCGAGGCGCAGCTTCAGCATGCCGAGGCGCATGGCGAAATCCGGCGCCGACATTTCGAGCGCCACGCCGCCATTGAGGCGCGAACGCACGCGCGGCTCCAGCGATTCCAGTTCCGACGGCGGCCGGTCGGCGGCGACCACCACCTGCTTGGCGCTGTCGAGCAGCATGTTGATGAGATGGCAGAACTCGTGCTGGATCGACTTGCCCTGCAGGAACTGCATGTCGTCGATGATCAGAAGATCGATGTCGCGCAACTGCTCCTTGAGGGTGAGCGCGTTGTTGTCGCGGATCGCGGTGGCGAAACGCCACATGAAATATTCCGCCGTCAGATAGACCACGCGCGATTTCGGATTGTGCCGCAGCGATTCGGCGGCGATCGCCTGCAAAAGGTGCGTCTTGCCCAATCCGACGGTCGCATGAAGGAAGAGCGGGTTGAAGCGCACCGCGCTCGACTGCGATTCGGCCACCGCCTTGGCCGCGGCGAAGGCCACCCGGTTCGAGGGCCCTTCGATGAATGAAGTGAAGGTGTAGCGCGGGTCGAGCGGCGACCCCAGCACATTGTGGCGGAACTCGGTCTCCGCCGGCACGCCCTGGCGGGGCGCCGGCGCCCGTTCCACCCGGCCTGCGCTTGCGGTCCCGGCGGCAAGCGCGGTCTGCGCCTGCTTGGTCATCTTGCGCGCCGGCGCGATCTCCGGCTCGACGTTGTTGCGGCCCTGTCGCGTGGCGGTCCGCACGACGATCTCGATCTTGAGAAGGTCGGGATCCTCATGCCTCCACAGCTCGGCGATAAGATCGAGATAGTGGCCGTTGATCCACGAGCGCAGGAACGCCGTCGGCACGGAGATGCGGACAATGCCGCGCGACGCCTCGGCAACCTTCATGCGGCCAAACCAGCTCGAATAGACCTCGGCTCCCAGGCGCGCCTTCAACTGAGCCTTGACCCGCTCGAACTTCTGTTCAGCGTCGCTGGATGCCGCCATGCCGTCCCCTCCGACGATAGTTGCTGGGAATGGGAGTTCGCCCGCTATCTCCCTTTCGATGCCGCTCTGCATGATCAAGTTCCTTGTCGCTCGTACCCTTTTTCCGCCGGGGGTGCGCCTCCTGCACCCTGGACCCGGCGAGTTTCGCTGCGCCGTCGCCGCCGCCGGCGATATCGTCGCAACGTTGCGCAAGGGACCGATACCGGCTCTTGCGAGCCGGCCTGAACATGCCAGGGCAATACAACATCGTCCGGCGAAAACGCCGGCACAACGTCAACCTGCAATGTACAATTACGCCAGTCCCCTACCCGCACCGAAGAGACAAACCAAGCCGCACGCGGAATTGCTCCGCGTCATGAATTCCGCCATTTTTTGCTGGCCGATTCAGGCTGGGTCAGGGGCTAAAGCCCGTCCCTTCGATGTATGGACATTACCGAAATCGCTGTGGATAGGGCAAGGCCACGTCTAACCGATTTTTAACGAATCTGGTTACCGGAGACGTGTTCGGATGAGGTGCCGTCAGGGCATGTTTTGACAAAGCCATTGTGATTCAAACCCTTTTCCGGCGAATATGAAAAAGGCCGGCCGACAGGAAATTTTCTGAAATAATTCTCTTGACAGCTACTTGTCCCCCGCCGCTCCTCCGCGAGTTGAACAAGCTGTGGATGACCGTCTGTAAGTTTTTGAAAAATATAAGGAATTTGTGACAGGCTAATCTGTGGCCATGCCCGCATCCGCCGGTCACCGACATCAGTGATTATGTATATGCCGGCAAAACATTCGCAACTTTGAAATTCGGCCCGAGCGTCGTTATGCGAGCGTTCTTTTTAAGTACTTGCCGGCAAACGAAAAAACCCGGCCTGTGCGGCCGGGTTCAAGGATAACGGTCCTAAAGGCAAGTCGGATCAGGCCGACAGCACCTTGACCCGCTGGGCCAGCCGCGAAACCTTGCGGGAAGCCGTGTTCTTGTGAATGACACCCTTGGTTGCGGCGCGCATCAATTCCGGCTCCGCGGCCTTGAACGCTTCCAGCGCCGCGGCCTTGTCGCCGGCGGCGAGCGCCTCTTCGACCTGGCGGACATAGGTGCGGACGCGCGACCGGCGGTTCTTGTTGATCGCCGCGCGGCGGGCGATCTTGCGCGTTGCCTTTTTGGCCGAAGACGTATTGGCCATGATGCCTCTCTTCTGATCTGGTGGACGCCAGCGGGGTGCCGCAGGGCGCAAAAAACAAACGGGCAGCCACGGGGCCGCCTCGGTTGGTGCGGCTTATAGTTCAGCTTTTCCGGCGCGTCAACGCTGCTTCGCGGTCTTTTTGGGACTTGAAGCCGCGCCCTAGCGGTTGGTGAAATTTGGCTTCCGCTTCTCGACGAAGGCGGCCATGCCTTCCTTCTGGTCGTCGAGCGCAAACAGCGAATGGAACAGCCGGCGCTCGAAGCGCAGTCCTTCGGCAAGCGTCGTCTCATAGGCCCGGTTGACGGCTTCCTTGGCCATCATCACCGACGGCATGGAAAACTCGGCGATCTTCGCCGCCGCCTTCAGCGCCTCCTCGACCAGTTCGCCGGCCGGCACCAAGCGCGACACCAGTCCGCAGCGCTCGGCTTCGGCGGCGTCCATCATCCGCCCGGTCAGGCACATGTCCATCGCCTTCGACTTGCCGACGAAACGGGTCAATCGCTGCGATCCGCCCATGCCCGGCATGACGCCGAGCGTGATTTCCGGCTGGCCGAATTTCGCGTTGTCGGCGGCGATGATGAAATCGCACATCATGGCCAGCTCGCAGCCGCCGCCAAGCGCATAGCCGGCGACCGCCGCGATGATCGGCTTGCGCTCGCGCGTCAATTCCTCCCAGCCGACGAAGAAGTCCCCGGTGTAGGCGTCGACGAAGGAGATATCCTGCATTTCCTTGATGTCGGCGCCGGCCGCAAAGGCCTTTTCCGAGCCTGTAAGGACAATGGCGCCGATGCCGGCATCGGCGCCGAGCGCGTTCACCGCCGCCACCACGTCCCTCAGCACTTGCGAATTCAGCGCATTGAGCGCCTTCGGCCGGTTCAGCGTGATCAGCCCGACCTTGCCGCGTGTTTCCACGAGAATGGTTTCATAGGTCATGGCATCGTCTCCTCGCTTCGGTTTGAGGAAACCGGTCTAGCTCACCGCTGACAGGTCCGGCAATAGAAGGTCGAGCGGCCGCTCTGCACGATGCGCTCGATGTGGCCGCTGCAACCCGGTGTCGGACACGGCTCGCCTTCGCGGTCGTAGACGGCGAAGGAATGCTGGAAGTAGCCGAGCGACCCGTCCGCCTGGACATAGTCGCGCAGCGAGGATCCGCCGGCGGCGATCGCATCGGCGATGACCGAGCGGATCGCCTCGGCCAGGCGTTCGCATTGCTGTTTCGCTTTCTTGCCGGAGCCGGCGATGGTGCCGGCTTCGCGCAGCGGCGACAGGCCGGCGCGCCACAGCGCCTCCGACACATATATATTGCCGAGCCCGGCAATCAGCCGCTGATCGAGCAGCGCCGCCTTGAGCGGCGACCTGCGGCCTTTGAGCAGCGCGGCGAGCAGGGGGCCGTCGAGCGCATTGCCGGTCGGCTCGATGCCGAGCCCCGCCAGCATCGGGTGCGTGTCCGGCGCCCCTTCGGCAAACAGCATGAAGCCGAAGCGGCGCGGATCGTTGAAAATGACGCGGGAGCGCTCGCCCTTCGGCGAGGCGACGTCGAACACGACGTGGTCGTGCGCCGCGCTCTTCGAGCGCTCGTGATGGAAGGTGCCGGGGATGTCGCTGCTCCCCGCGGCTTCGACGCGGAACGATCCCGACATGCCGAGATGGCAGATCAGCACCGGACCGTCTTCGATGTGCATCGTCAGATATTTGGCGCGTCGGCCAAGCGCCGTCACGGTCTTGCCGGTAAGCCGCTCCGAAAAGCGTTCGGGAAAGGGGAAGCGAAGGTCGGGCCTGCGCGCCTCGACGTTGACGAGCCGCGCCCCTTCCAGGACCGGCTGCAGCCCGCGCCGCACCGTTTCGACTTCAGGCAGTTCTGGCATGGCCGCCTATCGTTGCAAGGAAGGACGTCCCGTGGCGGCCGGGCGCAAGGGCGAGGTGGTCCGCGACGGTTTCGCCGATATCGGCGAAGGTCGGCCTGAGCCCGATGTCGCCGCCCTTCAGTCCCGGCCCGATGCCGGTCACCGGAACGCGTTCGCGCGTATGGTCCGTGCCGCGCCAGGTCGGGTCGTTGCCGTGATCGGCGGTGAGGATGAGCAGGTCGCCCGGCCTGATGCGCGACAGCGCTTCGGGCAGCCGGCGGTCGAAGGCCTCGAGCGCCGCGGCATAGCCGGCGACATCGCGCCGGTGGCCGAACTCGGTGTCGAAATCGACGAAATTGGCAAACACCAGGTCGCCTTCGCCGGCGTCGTCCAAGGCGCCCAGCGCCTTGTCGAACATCGCCATGTTGCCGCCCGCCTTGCGCACCTCCGAGATGCCGCGATGGGCGAAGATGTCGCCGATCTTGCCGACGGCGATGACCTTGCTGCCGCGCTCCGTCAGCCGGTCGAGCAAGGTCGGTTCCGGTGGCGGCACGGCGTAGTCGCGGCGGTTGTGGGTGCGCTGGAAGGTGGCTTTCGTCTCGCCGACGAAGGGCCGCGCGATCACCCGTCCGATCTTGAGCGGATCGACCAGCCGGCGCACCGTCAGGCAAAGCTCATACAGTCTTTCGAGGCCGAAATGCGTCTCGTGCGCGGCGATCTGCAGTACGGAGTCCACCGAGGTGTAGCAGATCGGCTTGCCGGTGCGGATGTGCTCCTCGCCGAAACGCTCGATGATCTCAGTTCCGGGCGCATGGCAATCGCCAAGGATGCCCGGCACCTTGCCTTCGCGGATGATCGCGCCGGTCAGCTCGGCCGGGAAGGCCGGCACGGTGTCGGGAAAGTAGCCCCAGTCGAAGCGCACGGGCAGGCCGGCAATCTCCCAGTGGCCCGACGGTGTGTCCTTGCCGCTCGAGACCTCCTGGGCAGCGCCATAAAAAGAAGCGGCAAAGAGCGGCGTGTCGACGTCGAAATGGAAGTCCGTCGCGGTTTTTGCCGCGCGGCCAAGCCCGAGCGCGGTCATGTTCGGCACAGCGAGCGGGCCGCTGCGCAAGCCTTCACGGTCCGCGCGGCCCTCGGCGCAAGCCTGCGCGATATGCCCGAACGTGTCGGCACCGGCGTCGCCGTAGCGTTCGGCATCGGCAGCTCCGCCTATGCCGAAAGAATCGAGAACGAATAAGAAAGCCCGAGCCATAGATGCCGTCGTTGCCAGTCCAGGCAGCCAGACATAAGGTTCCATGACGGCATTGGCAAATCGGAAACCAAACCGAAACGGCACGGCGCCATAGTGGTGCGATCGGGCGCAGTGTCGGCGGGAGCGCGGCAAGAGATGGGCAAGGGCGCGGGATTCGCGGCAGGCCGGGCTTTGGGGATGTGCGCGGCGGCTCTCGCGCTGCTCTCCTCGGCATCGCCGGCGCGCGCCGACTGGCGCGACGACATCGGCACCTTTCGCATCGGCATCGTCGCCGAGCCTGGAGGCGGCAACTCGGTGCCCGGTCTGGCCCGCCTGACGGATGCCTACACGAATGCTCTCGGCATGAAGGTCGAGATCGTGGTTGCCCGCGATTATGCGGCGTTGATCGAGGCGCAGGCGAGCGGCCGCGTCCAGTATGCGGTCTATTCGGCGCTTGCTTATGCCGCGGCGTCCGAGCGCTGCGGATGTGTCGAGCCGCTGGTGGCGCCGGTCGATGCGGACGGGGCCATCGGTATCCGTTCCGTGCTGGTGACCCGCGACGACAAGGTGCCGGACCTCGCAGCGATCACCTTGCATCGGATCGCGATCGCGCCGCCGGACAATGTCGCCGGTTCTCTGCTGCCGCTGACCGCCTTGGGCGGCGAAGGCGTGAAGATCGCCGAGGATTCACCCTTCCTGACACGCGCGCCGTCGGCCACCGCGGCCGAGACGATGTTCGGCGACGGCCAAGCCGACGGCCTGTTCGGCTGGGAGCCCGTCGGCGCCGATGGCCAGCCCACCGATACGGGCGGCACGATCGTGCGGCTCGAGGCCGGCGGCGTTCCGAAGACGTCGCTTCGGGTGTTATGGACCTCGGCTCCGCTGCGATACGGGCCTCATGCCGTGCGCAGCGATCTCGATCTCGAGGCGAAGCACCGGCTGGCCGTCTTCCTGACCAATCTCAAGTCGCTGACCCCGGACGTCTACGACCTTCTGGAATCGACCCATGCCGGCGGTTTCGAACTGGCCGTAGCAAAGGACTACGCAACGGCGCTGGCCATCGTGCGGCGGGAAGCGGGCGGGCGGGATTGAAGCATGTTTCCCGAAAGTTGGAACCGGTTTCGGGATAAAGACATGCGTAGAACCAATAGTCCAAGCGCGTGGAGCAAAGCTGAAAGGTCGCGACGCGCCTTGCTCCCTCAGCAGTCGCTGCAGGGGACCGAGGGACCGCGCCGCGGCCTCAGATAATATGTTTCGCCCATCGGTATTTTGTTGAAGGCCGAGGTCAGTCCAAGCGCCTTCGAACCGCTGGCCGACCAGGCGATCATCGCCTCATAGCCGAGATCGCTTTCCACGCGAACAAGGAAGGTGTTGCGGATATTCAGGGTCGCCGGAACGGTGGTGATGCTGTCCTTCAGGGCGTCGGCGCTATAGGTGGTGCCAACAAGCTTGCGCGACCATGCCACCTTCACCCTGGGCGATGCCTCGTCGGTAATCTGGATGCCGGTGATGATGATCGTCGGCGTGGAGCGGTTGTAGGGCTGTAGCGTCGAGGTGCCGATCTTCATGATCGCATCGAGATCGGCTGTCTTGACGCTCGGCTGCTGCGTGACGAGATCCGCCACCATGCTGCCGATGCGGCTGACCTTCTTACTGGTCTCGATCGCCTGCGAGGCTTCCATCGTGATGAAGTACATGATGAGCAGCACCGGCACGATGAACGCGAACTCGATTGCCGCGACGCCGCGGCGATCGCGGCAAAACCGCGTCGCCTTGGCCAGAATGGCCGAAATTCCCGGGTGTGCCCCCGCACGGTACATATCCTACCCCCACGCCGCCGTAGTCTTGGCCGGCCGCAACCTTGAAGCATGTCTCCCGAAAGTGGACCCGGTTTGGGATAAAGACATGCCTAAATCAAAAAGCTAAAGCAGGTCGCATCACGCGACCTGCTTTAGTCGTCGAATGGTTCGTTCTGCCAGGTCACCGATGCGAAGTGCAGCGTCTTGCCGCCATTCAGATTGGCCATTTGTTTGGCCAGGAAATCGGTGATTACCGGCCATTTGTAGAAAACCCGCAGCATGTTCTTCGATTCTGCCAGGCCCGGCGACACCGTGAAGGCCGTTGAGCTCGTGCCTGTCAGCACGATTTCGCCGCTTTGGATTTTGAAGCCCGCCGCCGCGGCGTCGGCGAAGGTCGGATATTCGCGCAGGTCCACCAGCAGGGTGGCGTTTGACCCGGACCCGGGGCAATTCGTGGCGACCATGATCGCCAGCCTGTCGCAGATCAGCTTCTTGATCGAGGCATCGGTGACGTCGGCCTTCTTCAGTTGACCGGTCCTGAGCTGGCGCGCGATATCGTCGGTGGCGTTAGCCATCACTTCCTGGCCGGCGAACGATATGCAGCTTTCCAGGATGGCGAAAACGAGCAGGGCGAACGGTATGGCCAGCATCGCGAATTCCAGCGCAGTGCTGCCGCGCCTGTCGCTGAAGAACCCATGACGGGTTTTTGCCCGTGCCTTGCCGTCCATGCCACCCTCGGATGCCGGATCCATGCTCATGTCCGTTCCTGCCGATCCCCTGCAAAGTCGGGCGGCAACATAGCGAAAACCCATTGAGGTCGGGTTTGGATGAGCGTTAAATTCGCCGGACGACTTTTAACCCGCCATTAACGTCGCGGGCGCTTGCCGACGCCAGCTTCAGCGACTTGCGTTCATTTCGGTTTCGGAGGTTCTCTCCGCTTCGCTCTTGTACGAGCTTTCGCAATAGGGCGTGCACGACATGGTCTGGACGTCGGCGCGCCGGTAGATGCGCACCGAAGACGCAGCTTGCCGGACCACCGTCACCTGCTCATCGACGATCGGGCTGCCATCGGAATCGAGCACGACCAGATTGGTAACGCCGAAACCCTTGCCGGTGAGAACGACCGTCGAGGCATCCTGCACGGCGGCGTCGGCGATTGCCGGATTGCCGATGACGATCGTGTCGGCGGCGCGCGACAACTTGACGATCTTTGCCTGGTTCATGGTGACCTCGATGCCGGCACCGGCGCTGGCGGGCATGGCGAAGGCGGCAACGGCCAGCAGCGCGACGACTGGAAAAGGCGATCTCGACAAGGTCATGGAAGCGCTCCGGAGCGGCAGACTGTTCAACGGAACATGAACGAAATTGGTGAACCGACGGTTAAATGCCGCGCTGCCACGACAAGCATTGCCGCCTCGAGGGTTAAGAACCTGAAGCATGCGCTGTTTTAGCAAAATCGCGGGTTGGCCGGATCTCCGCGCTTTTCCTGCCCGCCGAACCGTCTTTGGGCGTTTAGGCCACGGTTAACCAAGCAACGGGTTCGCCACCGGAAAGGAATCGGTAAGGGTATTTATTAAGCCGATTGAAAGGGCTTCTCCCTAGATTTGCAGCATCCGATCAACCGCCAAGAGAAGTTGACGGAAGTGCTGTAACACGTGGAGTAGGAGCTCTCGAATGTCTAACCTCATCGCACGTTTCGTGAAGGACGAATCCGGCGCGACCGCCATCGAATACGGTCTGATCGCCGCTCTCATCGCGCTCGCCATCATGGTCGGCGCCAGCCAGCTCGGCACCGCCCTGAACAGCAAGTTCGTGGCGATCGCCAGCGCCGTCAAGACCGGCAAGGCACCGTGATAGGCTGCACAAGCCAGCAGTTGCTTTAAAGTGGAAGGGTCGCCCATGGGCGGCCCTTCTTTCATGCGGTCGGGTGATTTCGACGATCCGGCCTCATCAATCGTTAATTCCAGCATGCCTAGACTGCAGCTGGTCAATTGCGCCATAGGCACCGCGCCATGCTTGAAGCCGCGATCTTCGTCGTCTTTCCTTTCTGCATGCTGTTCGCGGCGATCTCGGACACGCTGTCGATGACGATCGCCAACCGCGTGCCGGTGCTGCTGGTCGCGACGTTCGCCCTGGTGGCTCCGTTGACCGGGATGGACTGGGCAACCTATGGCGGGCATTTCGCGGCCGGTGCCCTGGTGCTGGCGGTGACCTTCGGCCTGTTCGCGCTCGGCGGCATGGGCGGCGGCGATGCCAAGCTCCTGGCGGCAACCGCGGTATGGATGGGGCTCAACATCAATCTCGTCGGCTACCTGGTAACCTCGACGTTGATCGGCGGTCTGTTGACGATTGCCATTCTGGCCTACCGGAAATCGCCATTTGCGGTCTACACCGGCCACAACCGTTTTCTGCGCCATTTCGCCGATGAGAGCGGAGGCATTCCTTACGGCGTCGCGCTTGGTCTCGGCGGCCTCATCACCTTTCCGGATTCTCCGCTGATGATCTGGGCGCTGGACAGGCTCACCGCCTAAACGCATGTCGCCCCAAAGGGCGCATCGGTTTTGGGGGAACGGCATGCGTCAAACAAAGACTTAAAGCGTGTCACCTGAATCCGCTTCGTCGCGACGCGTTTTAGGCACATCGCCATTTTCAGACAGGTCTGTGCGCTTGGGGGTGGCTTTACGCCGCCCTGCCTCGAAACCGGTTCCCTTTCGGAATCATTCGTTTTCTTTGACAAGAGGGTTTCTCGCGGCGCCTGGCCGCCTTTTTCGTTAATGCATGTCGCCCCAAAGTGCGCGGCGGTTTTGGGACAACGACATGCATCAAAACAACGACTTAAGGCCTGTCGCCCGACGCCGTTTCAGCGCGACACACTTTAACGGCAAGCGGTTCCGTCTAATTTGAGTAAACCTTAAATTAATCACGATCGTAAGCATTGCATTAACCTTGTTTTGACGATTGCGGCTGCAAAGTCCGCCCTGGCTAAGGTGGTTTGCCTTGAGGCGAAGGGTTCGGACGAATGCCAGCATCCCGACTGATTATTCTGGGCGTGGCTGTGGCCGCGGCGGGTGGCGCGGGTTATGTCGCTAAGAACATGGTGGCGCCGCCTGCTCAGGTCGTCGTCGACGCTCCCAAAGAGCCGGCGATCGCGCTGCAGGACGTGCTGGTGCTTTCCGGCGATGTCGCCATGGGCAGCCAGCTGGGCGACAAGATCAGCTGGGAGCAGTGGCCGGCCAGCGGCGTCAACGCCAATTTCATCACCCGTGCGGTCGAACCGGACGCGGTCGAAAAGCTCAAGGGCTCGGTGGCGCGTGTGGCCATGTATACCGGTGAGCCGCTGCGGCGCTCCAAGCTGGTCGGCGAGGGGCAGAGCTTCATGTCGTCGATCCTGCCGTCCGGCATGCGCGCCGTCGCGACCGCCATATCGGCCGACACATCGGCGGGTGGCTTCATCCTGCCCAATGACTTCGTCGACGTCATCATGACCCGGCGCGCCGACGCCAGCAACGGCGGCAGCGGCTTCAACACCGAGACCATCCTCAAGAACATCCGCGTCCTGGCCATCGACCAGACCATCCAGGAGGACGAGGAAGGCAAGAAGACCAGGGTCGGCCAGACCGCGACGCTGGAACTGACGCCGCAGCAGGCGGAGATCATCACGGTGGCGCAGCAGATGGCGGACCGTCTGACCCTGGCGCTGCGTCCGATCACCGACACCAATGAGAAGAACCTGGGCGAGGCCGACTATCTGGTGAATGGCAACGGCCGGCGCGGCACGGTGCGGCTGATCAAGTCGGGCGAAGTTTCCGAAGTGGGAGCAAGGAAATGAGGCTAAGCGGTAAACTGCCCGTCGTCGCGGCGGTGGCAATCGGCCTGTTCCTGATCGGCACCGATGCGCCCGGCCTCGTCGAGGCCAAGGCGGCGAACAGGGCGGCCGGCGTGACCGCCTCGGTTGCCTCGCAGCGCGTCAAGCTCGGCCTCAACAAGTCGGTAGTCATCGACCTGCCGAGCGACGCCTACGACATCCTCGTCGCCAATCCGGCCGTCGCCGACGCGGTGACGCGCACGGCGCGCCGCATCTATCTGTTCGGCAAGGCGGTCGGCGAAACCAACATCTTCGTCTTCGGCCCCAACGGCGAGCAGATCGCCAGTCTCGACCTGGCGGTCGAACGCGATGTCGCCGGGCTGGAGGACTATCTCAAGCGCTTCCTGCCGTCGTCGCAGATCAAGGTCGAGCTGCTCAACGACAACGTGATTCTCACCGGCAATGTGGACACGCCGCTCGACGCCAAGCGCGCCGTCGACCTGGCCACCATCTTCGTCTCCGGCGGCGAAGCGACAACCGGCCAATATTCGCAGACAGCCGCCGGCGGCTCGGCCAATGGCGGCGTCGACATCAACAATCCCGACGCCGAACGCCGGGTCTCCAAGATCGTCAATCTGCTGCAGATCATCGGTGACGATCAGGTGACGCTGAAGGTGACGGTGGCCGAAGTCAGCCGTTCGGTGATGAAGCAGCTCGGCGTCAACATGGTCGGCAACGGCGGCAGCAACGGCATTTCCTGGGGCGCGCTCAGCGACAATTTCACCGGCCTCGGCAAGCAACTGTCCAACTCGGGCTTCAATGTCGGGACGTCCTCGATCCAGGCCTACATCAATGCCATGGAATCGGCCGGCGTCATGAAGACGCTGGCAGAACCGACGCTCACCGCTGTGTCCGGCGAGAAGGCGACCTTCAAGGTCGGCGGCGAATACAACATGGTGAACAGCGTTTCCGCCAATGTCTCCAATGACAACCAGACAGGTCTGAAGACCTATTCGATCGAGAAGATCGAATACGGGATCGGACTGGAATTCCAGCCGGTGGTGCTATCGCCGGGCCGCATCAGCCTGAAGGTGCGGACCGCCGTTTCCGAGCCGACAACCGAGGCATCGGTCTCGCTTTCCGATGGCGGGAGAAGTCCCGGCATGAACGCCTTGTCGCTGCGCAAGCGCCTGGCCGATACGACGGTGGAACTGCCTTCCGGCGGCTCGATGATGATCGCGGGCCTCGTACGCGACGACGTCAGGCAGGCCGTCAACGGACTGCCCGGGCTGACCAAGATCCCGGTGCTCGGCGCGCTCTTCCGCAGCCGCGACTTCGTGCGCAACGAGAGCGAGCTCGTCATCATCATCACGCCCTATCTGGCGCGGCCCGTGGCGCGCAACGAATTGGCCAAGCCTGACGACAATTTCAACGCGCCGAGCGATGGCGCCGGCATGTTCCTCGGTCGCGTCAATCGCGTCTACGGCACCATGCAGACCGACAGGCCACCTGGCCGTTACCACGGCGTGGTCGGCTTCATCTACAAGTGAGCGGGAAAGCGGACATGTCCAAGTCAGCATCAAAGGCCATGACGATCGCAGCGGCAAAATCCGGCGGAGGACGTTTTCGCGGGTCGTCTGCGGTCCTGGCGATCGCTCTTGCGGCGTCGCTCGCCGGATGCGCCAATTTCCATCGCGACAGCGTGACGGTGGGCGCCATTCCCGACGACTACCGCACCAATCATCCGATCGTCATCGCCGAGAAGAACCAGAAGATAGACCTTCCGGTCGGCGCCGGCGATCGCGGCATGACCGCCTCGCAGCGCGACACTCTGCTCGGCTTCCTCGACGGCTACGACAGGAGCGCCGCTCCGGCGCTGACGATCGCGGCCCCGGTCGGCTCCGCGAACCAGGCCGCCGCCCAGGCCGCCAGCCGCGATTTCGCCAGGCTTGCCATCGCGGCCGGCGTCAAGCGCAACCGGATCGTCATGACGTCTTACCAGTCGGCCGTGCCTGAAGCTTCGGCCCCGGTCCGCGTCGCCTTCGTCGCCGTGAAGGCCCAGACCGACAAATGCGGGCGCTGGCCGGAAGACCTGCTGCAGACCTCGGAAAACAGGCACTACGCCGATTTCGGATGCTCCTATCAGAACAACCTTGCCGCCCAGATGGCCAATCCCAACGATCTGCTCGGGCCGCGCAAGCAGTCCGACATCGACGCCGAAAACCGCGGCAACGTGATCGATATCTATCGCGCCCGAGGCGTTTCGGACGAGTTCCTCGGCAATTCGGAAGTGACTTACTGAGCCGCGCCGGATGACGGAAAGAACATGACGATGAGCAATCTCGCCTACGACACGCCCACGGATACCGGCGATCTCTCGCAACAGGACGTCGCCGCCATGCAGGCGCTGCGCCCGGTGCCGCGCATCTCGATCCAGGCTTTCTGCGAGACCGAGGGCGTCGCCAACCCCATCGAGCGGGCCGGCGAGGACCGCCGCATGGCCAAGGCCCATCTCAAGGTCCATATGGGCGGCATCGCCACCGCGATCGAATTCTACCGGTCGGCGCCGACACCCAACCTGATCCTGCTGGAATCGCGCAGCGAGCCTAAACAGCTGCTGGAGCAGCTCGGTCAGCTCGCGGAATATTGTGACCCGACCTCGAAGGTCGTGGTCATCGGCCACTACAACGATGTCGGCCTCTACCGCGAGCTCATCCGTTCGGGCATTTCCGAATATGTCATCGCGCCGGTCTCGATGACCGATATCGTCAGTGTCGTGTCGTCGATCTTCGTCGATCCCGAGTCCGATCCGATAGGCCGCTCCATCGCTTTCATCGGCGCCAAGGGCGGTGTCGGGTCCTCGACGATCGCCCACAACGTCGCCTGGGCGATGTCGTCCTTGTTCAAGTCCGAAGTTGTCGTTGCCGATCTCGATCTCGCTTTCGGCACCGCCAACATCAACTTCGACCAGGACCCCGCGCAGGGCATCGCCGAGGCGGTGTTTTCGCCCGAGCGCGTTGACGAGGTCTATCTCGACCGGCTGCTCGCGCAGTGCGCCGAGCATCTGTCGCTGCTGGCGGCGCCTTCCACGCTCGAGCGCGTCTATGATTTCGATCCGGACGCCTTCTCCCAGGTCATCGAAACGGCCCAGCGCAGCGCGCCCCTGCTCGTGCTCGACATTCCCCACGTCTGGAGCGGTTGGACCAAGAGCACGCTGATCAAGGCCGACGAGATCGTCATCACGGCCACGCCCGAACTCGCCAATCTGCGCAACACCAAGAATATGGTCGACATGCTGAAGCGGCTGCGTCCGAACGACCCGCCGCCGAAGCTGATCATCAACCAGGCCGGCGTTCCGAAACGGCCGGAGATCGCGGCATCGGATTTTTCCGAACCGCTCGGCATCACGCCCATGGCGGTGATCAATTTCGAGCCGCTGCTGTTCGGCAACGCGGCCAACAACGGCCGCATGCTTGGCGAGATGGACGCCAAGAGCCCGGTCGTCGGCACGATCAACGAAATCGCGCATGTGCTGACCGGGCGCAGCGAAATCAAGACGAAGAAGAAGGCAGGCCTGGGCTCCATCCTCGGCAAGCTTTCGCGCAACAGGAAGTGACGCTCGCGGAGCGGCATCGGGTAGTCGATCATGTTTGGTAAAAGAGGCACAGACGACGGCAGCCGGGCAGCTCCCGAATTCCGCCCGCCGGCACCTCCTCCGGCCGCGCCCGCTCCGGCCGGGACGATGGCGCTCGACCGGCCGGCCGCGCCCGCGCCGAGCACGCCCGCCGCGCCGCCCGTTCGGCGTCCGGTCGAGGCGCCGCCGATGGCGCCCGAGCCGCCGAGAAGGGCCCAGCGCGAGCGGAGCGAAACCTACTACGATACCAAGAGCCAGGTGTTTTCGGCGCTGATCGACACGATCGATCTGTCGCAGCTCGCCAAGCTCGATCCGGAAAGCGCGCGCGAGGAAATCCGCGACATCGTCAACGACATCATCGCGATCAAGAATTTCGTGATGTCGATCTCCGAGCAGGAAGAGCTGCTCGAGGACATCTGCAACGACGTGCTCGGCTACGGGCCGCTGGAGCCGCTGCTCGCGCGCGACGACATCGCCGACATCATGGTCAACGGTTCCAAGAACGTCTACATCGAGGTCAACGGCAAGGTCGAACCGACCAGCATCCGCTTCCGCGACAACCAGCAACTGCTCAACATCTGCCAGCGCATCGTCAGCCAGGTCGGCCGCCGCGTCGACGAATCGAGCCCGATCTGCGACGCGCGTCTTCCCGACGGCTCGCGCGTCAACGTGATCGCGCCGCCGCTCTCGCTCGATGGCACCGCGCTCACCATCCGCAAGTTCAAGAAGGACAAGCTGACGCTCGACCAGCTGGTCAAGTTCGGCGCCATCTCGCCGCAAGGCGCGGAAATCCTGAAGATCATCGGCCGCGTCCGCTGCAATGTCGTCATCTCGGGCGGCACGGGCTCGGGCAAGACGACGCTGCTCAACTGCCTGACCAACTATATCGATCGCGAGGAGCGGGTCATCACCTGCGAGGACTCGGCCGAGTTGCAGCTGCAGCAGCCGCACGTGGTCCGTCTCGAAACCAGGCCGCCCAATCTCGAAGGCGAGGGCGAGGTGACCATGCGCGACCTCGTCAAGAACTGCCTGCGCATGCGGCCCGAACGGATCATCGTCGGCGAGGTGCGCGGACCGGAAGTGTTCGACCTTCTGCAGGCGATGAACACCGGCCATGACGGCTCGATGGGAACGATCCACTCCAACAGCCCGCGCGAATGTCTGAACCGTATTGAATCGATGATCGCCATGGGCGGCTATTCGCTGCCGCAGAGGACGGTGCGCGAGATCGTCGTCGGCTCGGTCGACGTGATCATCCAGGCAGCTCGTCTGCGCGACGGCTCGCGCCGCATCACCCACATCACCGAGGTGATCGGCATGGAAGGCGACGTCATCATCACTCAGGATCTCGTCCTCTATAACATCAAGGGCGAAGACGCGAGCGGCCGTCTGATCGGCGAGCATGTTTCCACCGGCATCGGCCGGCCGCATTTCTGGGATCGCGCCCGCTACTATGGCGAGGAGCAGCGCCTCGCCAACGCGCTCGAAGCCATGGAGAAACGCGCTGACTAGAGCAATTCCAGGAAAAGTGCGTAGCGGTTTTCCGTCCGGAATTGCATAAAAACAAATACTAAGAGCGGTCAGCGCTTCTTCAAAAAGCTGAACCGCTCTAGTGCATCTGGAGGTGTAGGGGCCCCGGTCGATGTTCGGAATTGACACCACGGTTCTGGCTTTCGTCGTGCTTGCGGGCTTAAGCGCCGGCGCGATAGCCTATGCTTTCCTGTTCAAGCGCATCGACAACGAAAAGCAGGCCGGCAAGCGGCTTGAAACGATCAAGACGGCCGAGACCGACCGGTCGGTGGTGAAGGCCACGCGCGACCGCGCCGCGGAAGCGGTCAGGCGGCGCAAGACGCTTCAGGATTCGCTCAAGCAGCTCGACGAGAAGCAGAGGACCAACGACCGCAACATCAAGAAGCCGCCGCTGAAGGCTCAGCTCCGCCAGGCCGGCATGACGGTTTCCATCGAGCGCTTCTACATCTACTCGGTGATCTGCGGCATCGTGCTGACCTTCCTCGCTTATTTTGCCGGCGCGCCGTTGCTGGTCCTGCCCGGCGCTCTCCTGGCCGGGGCCCTCGGCCTGCCGCGCTGGTTCGTATCGTTTCGCCGCACGCGCCGGGTGAAGGCTTTCCTGGAGGAGTTCCCGAATGCCCTCGACATCATCGTGCGCGCGGTCAAGTCCGGCCTGCCGCTGAACGATGCGATCCGCCTGATCGCCAACGAATCTCCCGAGCCGGTCCGCTCCGAGTTCCGCCGCATCGTCGATTCCCAGCAGATGGGCATGTCGATCCCCGACGCGACGCTGCGCATGTCCGAGACCATGCCGTGCACCGAGGCCGGCTTCTTCGGCATCGTCATCCAGATCCAGTCGCAGGCCGGCGGCAATCTCTCCGAGGCGCTGGGCAATCTTTCGCGCGTGCTGCGCGACCGCAAGAAGATGAAGGCCAAGGTGCAGGCCCTGTCGATGGAAGCGAAGGCATCCGCCGTCATCATCGGCGCCTTGCCGTTCGTCGTCGCCTTTCTCGTCTATCTTACAAGCCCGAACTACATCATGCCGCTGTTCACGACCAGCGTCGGCAATCTGATCCTCGGCTGCTCCGGCGTCTGGATGTCGATCGGCATCGTGGTGATGCGCAAGATGATGAATTTCGAAGTGTAGGGATGCGGACCCAATGACTGACCAGGTCGTCAAGACGCTAACCGATCCTTCCTTTCTTATCGCGCTGCTGGTCGGCATCGCGGTTTTTGCCACTGTCTTCACGCTCCTGCCGGCGCTTGGCGGCAATCAGCTCAAGTCGCGCATGAAAACCGTGGCGCTCGAGCGTGACGAACTGCGCGCCAGGCAGCGTCAGCGGCTCGCCAACGAGGCCGATCGCCGCCGCAAGGGTCTGCGCGAGGAGCAGTCGATCGGCATGCGTAACATCGTCGAGCGGCTGGACCTCAAGCGCGCGCTTGCCGATGAAGGCACGCTGCAGAAGCTCAAGGTGGCGGGCTTCCGCGGCCAGAATCCGCTGACGCGCTTCCTGTTCTTCCGCCTGATCCTGCCCTTCATCGGTTTCGCGCTCGCGGCGATCTACCTGTTCGTTCTGGGCGGCCTGGCGCAGCAGCCGGCCTTCATCAAGCTGTTCGTCTGCATTGTTGTCGCCTATGGCGGCTTCTACGCGCCGATCCTTTACGTCAACAACCGCGCGACCAAGCGCAAGCAGTCGATCCAGCTGGCATGGCCGGACGCGCTCGACCTGATGCTGATCTGCGTGGAATCCGGCATGTCGGTGGAAGCAGCGCTTCGCAAGGTCGCCGACGAGATCGGCACCCAGTCCGTCGCGCTCGCCGAGGAATTCGTGCTTACCAATGCCGAGCTGTCCTATCTGCAGGACCGCAAGGTCGCCTATGAGAACCTGGCAAGCCGCACCGGCCTGGAATCGGTGAAGTCGGTGTCCCAGGCCCTGGTTCAGGCGGAACGCTACGGCACGCCGGTGGCGCATGCGCTGCGCGTGCTCGCGTCGGAAAGCCGCGACATGCGCATGAACGCGGCCGAGAAGAAGGCCGCGGCGCTGCCGCCTAAGCTCACCGTGCCGATGATCCTTTTCTTCCTGCCGGTCCTGTTCGCCATCATTCTGGGACCGGCCGGCATCCAGGTCAGCCAGCGCGGCATCTTCGGCGACCAGCACAACTCCAGCAGCCAGTAGAAATCCCGAACGAATGTGGAAAGGCCGCGCGGTCGATGCCGCGCGGCCTGTTGTCTTCGATCTGCGATCCCGGCGCAATGCCCGATCAGTTCGTCGCGACCTTCGCCTTGTCCTTGTCCTGATCCTTGAGCTGGCTCCAGGCATTCTGCTGGGCAAGCATCTGGCGCAGATAGGCGACGTTGGCCTGCGCCTGCTCCGGCGAAAGCTCCTGCGAGGCGATCTTTTCGGCCTCGTCGAAGCGGCCCTGCAGGCCGACGACCAGCGCCAGGTTCTGCCGCACGCGGCTGTCGGCGTTCGGCTGCTGCGCGGCCGAGCGCATATAGGTCTCGGCGGTGCGCAGATCCCCCTCCAGCACATAGGACATGCCGAGATTGGAAAGGATGGAAGGTTCGTTCGGCTTGAGCTCGAGCGCCTTTCGGTAGTCCTGACGCGCCTCGTCCCGCTGTCCCATCTGGTCGAGGATGGCGGCTTCCGCCGATACCAGGCGCCAGTCCGGATATTCCGGCGTCTGCGCGCGGCGCACCGCATCGAGCGCTTGCTCGAACTGCCCGTTCGCGGCTAGCGCCTTGCCGTAGGCGGCGAGCACGTCGCGGTCCTTGGCATAGGCGATGGCGAGCTTGCGCATCACCGCCAGCGACTGGTCTGCGTCGCCATCCATCTGCAGCGCCGCGGCGTAATTGGTGGCGATGCGTTTGTCGTTCGGGTTCCTGGCGTAGGATTCGCCGAGCCTGGTCGTGGCGCTGTGCAGTTCTCCGGCCGACATCGTTTCCAGCGGCCGGTTGTCGGAGCGGGAAATGGAGCCCGTCGTGAACTTGCTGGTGCTGCCGCAGCCCGCTACGCTGGCCGCCAGCGCGGCCATGAATGCGGTGGTGATCAGACGCTTGCTCGTGAAGGTTAATGCTTTGATCGGCATCGCGCCGTCTCTCCATTCCTGCGCGGCCATTAGGCTGGCCGTCTTCCCTCTCCCAGAAATATTCTGTTAACCCTAACGGATCGTTAAAAAGCCCGACTCGCCGTGCCTGCCGGAGACCATCGAATGCCTGTCGAACTCATTGACCACAAACCGGAAACCGCCTTGCCAGTTTATCTGGTGGGAAAGGACGGCCTCGACGCCTCGTTCCTTCCGCCCTCGGTCATTGCCTGGGCACGGGCCAATGGCTTTTCCGGCGAGGCGGGCCGCACGCTCGTTCTGCCGGGCGAGGGTGGCGCTCTCGCCGGCGCGCTGTTCGGCACCGGCGACGGCGACAGCCAGCTTGCCGTCGGCGCCCTGGCGAGATCGCTGCCCGAGGGCGAATGGCATTTCGCCCAGGATTTGCCAGCGCCTGATCTTGCGGCGCTGGCCCTCGTCCTCGGTGGCTACGTCTTCACCCGCTACGGCAAGAAGCCCGGCAAGGTGTTGCGCTTCGCGCTGCCGCCGGGCGCCGACAGGGCGCGTGTGGGCCGCATCGCCGAGGGCATTTTTCTGACGCGCGACCTCGTCAACACGCCGACCAGCGACATGGGGCCGGGTGAGCTGGAGGAGGCCGTAGAGGTGCTGGCCGCCGGCCACGGCGCCGAAATCACCGTCGTCAAGGGCGACGACCTCCTGGCGCGGAATTTCCCGATGATCCATGCCGTCGGCCGCGCCTCCACCGGCGCGCCGCGGCTGATCGACATGACATGGGGTCCAAGCGATGCGCCGAAGGTGACGCTGGTCGGCAAGGGCGTCTGCTTCGACACCGGCGGTCTCGACATCAAGCCGTCGTCGGGCATGCTGTTGATGAAGAAGGACATGGGCGGCGCTGCCAACGTGCTGGGTCTGGCCTCGATCATCATGGCGGCGAAACTGAATGTGCGGTTGCGGGTGCTGATCCCCGCGGTCGAGAATTCCATCGCCGGCAACGCCTTCCGGCCGGGCGATGTGCTGAGAAGCCGCAAGGGCATCACGGTCGAGATCGGCAACACCGACGCCGAAGGCAGGCTGGTCCTCGCCGACGCCCTGGCGCTCGCCGACGAGGAAAGGCCGGCGCTGCTCATCGACATGGCGACGCTGACCGGAGCCGCCCGCGTCGCGCTCGGCCCCGATCTGCCGCCATTCTACACCGGCGATGAGGCGCTGGCGGCCGACCTGGCTGCGGCTTCGCTCGCTGTCGAGGATCCGCTGTGGCGCATGCCCTTGTGGCGTCCCTATGATGCAAAGCTCTCGTCCAGGGTCGCCGACGTCAGCAACGTCACCACGGACGGCCTTGCCGGATCGATCACCGCGGCTCTGTTCCTCAAGCGCTTCGTCGAGAAGACGCCCAGCTGGGCGCATTTCGACATTTTTGCCTGGAATCCCAACGATCGCCCGCACGGTCTGACCGGCGGCGAAGCGCAAGGCATTCGCGCCCTGGAACGGATCATTTCGAGCCGGTTCGGATAAAGCAATTTCGTCCGGAATTGCCTAAAACAAATAGGCGGCGGAAAAGCCGGCAAATGCCGGGCACTGAAACGGAAGCGAAACGAATTGCCGCCATACTGGGCGGATGTCGATCTCGATGCGCCCGAGCCAGGCCTTGCGACTGTGGCAGCAGGTGTTGCTGTCGCAGGTGCGCGAGGGCGCGTCCGACCTCACCATGCGCCAGACGGCGATCCTGCTCACCATCTACCTCGACCCGCCGCCGCATACGGTGCGCGGGCTGGCCGCAAGGCTCAACGTCACCAAGCCGGTCATCACCCGGGCGCTCGACACGATGGGCGCGCTGAAGCTCGTCTCGCGCCACCGCGACGAGCTCGACAAGCGCAACGTGCTCGTCCGGCGCACGGTGGAAGGCGCGCTCTTTGTCGAGCGCTTCGGCGATGGTATCGTCGACCGGGCGCATGAGCTGCCCATCTGACCGATCACCAAGTTGACTGGATTGCCGATTTGACCGCCAGGGATGCCCGCCTTCATGCCTTCCGTTCCGATCTCGCCGATGCCAGGCTGAAAGGAGAGGTCGCCGCCGACCGCTTCGTCGCCGGCCGCCGGGCGCGGATCACCGCCGCCGTCGCCGACCTGCGCAAGGCGCCGCGCCCCGATGCCGGGGTCAACACCCAGGCGCTCTTCGGCGACGACGTGCTGGTCTTCGAGGACGCGGAAGGCTGGGCCTGGGTGCAGGCCGAGCGCGACGGCTATGTCGGCTATGTCGCCGACAATGTGCTTGGTCAGCGCGAACAAGCACCGACGCATATCATTTCCGTGCCGCGCACCTTCCTCTATCCGGGCCCTGATCTGCGCTTTCCGGTCGGCGGACAATTGTCGATGGGCTCGACGGTGACGGTGACGGGCTCGGCCGAAACGCGCGGCACGCATTATGCGCTGCTGCCTTCCGGCCAGGCGGTCATCGCCCGCCATCTCAGACCGATCGCGGAGTTGGCCGACGACTATGTCACGGTCGCCGAAAGCTTCCTCGGCACGCCCTATCTGTGGGGCGGCGTCTCCGGCTTCGGCATCGACTGCTCCGGCCTCGTGCAGCTGGCAATGCGCATGACTGGCAGGGACGTGCTGCGCGACACCGATATGCAGGCGGCGTCGATCGGCACGCCGATCGAGCCGGGCCCCGATTTCTCCGGACTTCAGCGCGGCGACCTCGTCTTCTGGAAGGGCCATGTCGCGATCATGACCGACGCGAAAGAGATGATCCACGCCAACGGCCACACCATGCTGGTCTCGCGCGAAGGGCTGAAGGAGGCGGTCGAGCGCATCGGCTATCTCTATGGCGGCCCGACGGGGTTCCGGAGGCCGTAGCGCAGACTCCCCTTCTCCCCTTGTGGGAGAAGGTGTCGCCGAAGGCGACGGATGAGGGGTGCTCCAGGGAACGCCAGCGTCTCACTCCGCTGGAACACCCCTCATCCGTCTCGGCGCTGCGCGCCGATCCACCTTCTCCCACAAGGGGCCTGTTGCGCAGTTAGCGCGGACAGACCCGCGAGGCGGTTTGGCCCGTGAGGTCTCGCTCATTTTTGGCTTTTGGGGTGGAGTTTGATGGTGGCGGGCGGCCTTAGGCTGGATGCTAGGCGCACCTATCCTGTGATTGCCGCCCATCGGCGCATGTTGAAAGCGATCGCGGCAAGTGTCACCTGGGCTGCGGCCTTGGCCAGTCCGACATAGCGGATTGTGGTCAGTTTCATGCGGTTCTTGAGCGTGGCGAAGGTCGTCTCCACCGCCGCCCGCCGTCGTGCGATCAGGCGATTGTAGCGCTTGAGCCGCTCGGGCAGCGAATGGTGCTTATTGGGGCGGCGGGCAATGCGCGGCTTCCTGCCCTCGGCCTTGAGCCGAGCACGCCGGGCATGCGTGTCATAGGCGGCATCCGCCCACACCGTCTTCTCGTCGCCTCGGATCAAGTGATCGGCCACTACCGTGTCGTTGACGTTGGCCGGCGTGGTGATCACCGTGCGGATCAGACCAGAGCCCTCGTCGACCCCAACATGGGCCTTGTAGCCGAAGGTAAAGCCGCCCTTGCCCCGCCGCACGGGACGGGCATCGGCATCCTTCGAGGGCCGCTCGGCTGTCGGCGGCGCCGAGACCGCATCGATCAGCGTCGCATCCAGCATCGTGCCGCGCTTCAGGATCACGCCGGCCTTCTCCACCTGCCGGTCCAGTTCGCCAAACAGCCTTTCCATCAGCCCTTCGCCGACAAGCAGGTTGCGGAAGCGCGACAGCACTGTGTGATCGGGAATGCTCTCCTCAAGGCCAAGCCCGACAAAGCGCCGGAACGACAGCCGGTCACCCAGCGCTTCCTCGAGTTCGCGATCCGATAGCCCATAGAGCGATTGCAGCAGCAGTGCTTTGAACAGCACCAATGGCGGCCAGGCCGCACGTCCCGGGCCGCCATCGCGTAGCGGGTTGAGCAGCTTCTCGAAGCGATACCACTTCACCAGACCGGACAGCCGATCGAGCGGCGAGGATCCACCAGCAAGCTTCTGGCCCAGAAATGCTTCCGCCAGGCTCAACTGACCCGTCCGCTTCACCGCCATCGCGATTCCCTCCGAGTTCCAACTCAGAGAATCACAACCAGCCAATTACGCAACAGGCCCACAAGGGGAGAAGGGGCGAGGAATGCTGATCCCCTTTTGTTCCGATTTTCCTTGGCGAGCGCGCGTCGTCGCGCTACCTCTGGCGCGTGACAGAGCAGCCGCGCCTTGCCGAACAGAATGCCGCCGTCCTCCTGCCCGAGCCATTCGTCAAATGGTTCGGCGCAAAAGGCTGGTCGCCGCGTCTCCATCAGCTCGAGCTGCTGGCGAAGGCTGAGGCCGGACAATCGGTGCTGCTGATCGCGCCGACCGGCGCCGGCAAGACCCTTGCCGGCTTCCTGCCGTCGCTCACCGAGCTCGCGAAACGTCCGCGCCGCAAGCCCGGCGAAGCGCATCGCGGCATCCACACGCTCTACATCTCGCCGCTCAAGGCTTTGGCCGTCGACATCGAGCGCAACCTCGGCAAGCCGGTCGAGGAGATCGGATTGCCGGTCACCATCGAGACGCGCACCGGCGATACGCCTTCGCACAAGCGACAGCGCCAGAAGCTGGTGCCGCCCGACATCCTGCTCACCACGCCCGAGCAGCTCGCCTTGCTGATCGCCTCGAACGACGCGAAGCGTTTCTTCGAGGACCTGCGCTATGTCGTGCTCGACGAGTTGCATTCGTTGGTCACCTCGAAGCGTGGGCACCTGCTGGCGCTCGGCCTGGCGCGGCTGCGCGCCTTCGTTCCCCAGTTGCAAACCATCGGCCTGTCGGCAACCGTCGCCGAGCCGGACGAATTGCGGCGCTGGCTGGTCGCGCAGAATCCACCTAAAAATTCAAAGAATCCCGACATGGCCGGGCTGATCACGGTTGCCGGCGGCGCCAAGCCCGACATCTCGATCCTCGACTCGCGCGAGCGTGTGCCGTGGTCGGGCCATTCGGCCCGCTACGCCATCCCCGAGATCTATGAAGCGATCAAGGAGCACCGCACGACGCTGCTCTTCGTCAACACCCGCAGCCAGGCCGAGCTATTGTTCCAGGAGCTCTGGCGGGCCAACGAGGACTCTTTGCCGATCGCGCTGCATCACGGCTCGCTCGATGTCGGCCAGCGCCGCCGCGTCGAGAAGGCGATGGCCGACAATGCGTTGCGCGCCATCGTGGCCACTTCCACCCTCGATCTCGGTATCGACTGGGGCGACGTCGACCTGGTCGTGCATGTCGGCGCCCCGAAGGGCGCCAGCCGGTTGGCGCAGCGCATCGGCCGCGCCAACCACCGCATGGACGAGCCGTCGAAGGCGATCCTGATCCCGGCCAACCGTTTCGAGGTGCTGGAATGCCGCGCCGCGCTCGACGCCAACTACCTCGGCGCGCAGGACACGCCGCCGCTGATCAAGGGCGCGCTCGACGTGCTGTCGCAGCATGTGCTGGGCGTCGCCTGCGGCGGGCCGTTCGACGCCGACCTTTTGTTCGAGGAGGTGCGCGGCGCCGCCCCTTACGCAACGCTGGAGCGCGAGACCTTCGACCGCGTCATCGACTTCGTCGCCACCGGCGGCTACGCACTGAAGAACTACGAGCGCTATGCCCGCATACGCCGCAATAAGGACGGGCTGTGGCGCGTCTCGCATCCGAGAGTCGCGCAGCAATACCGGCTGAATGTCGGCACCATCGTCGAGATGCCGGAGCTCAACATCCGCTATGTCCGGCAAGGCCGGGGCATGGCCGGCCGCGGCGGGCCTGTGCTCGGCAAGATCGAGGAATATTTCGCCGAGACGCTGAGACCCGGCGACAATTTCCTCTTCGCCGGCAAGGTGCTGCGCTTCGAAGGCATCCGCGAGAACGAATGCGTCGTCTCCAACGGCGCCGGCGCCAACATCATCGTGCCGTCCTATGCTGGCGGCAAGTTCCCGCTGTCGACCTATCTCGCCGAGCAGGTGCGCGGCATGCTGGCCGACAGCGACCGCTGGAAAGCCTTGCCGGAACAGGTCGCCGACTGGCTGCGGCTGCAGAAGGAGAAGTCGGTTCTGCCGAAGCGCGGCGACTTGCTGATCGAGACCTTTCCGCGTGGCAACCGTCATTACATGGTCGCCTATCCCTTCGAGGGCCGGCTGGCGCACCAGACGCTTGGCATGCTTTTGACGCGCCGGCTGGAGCGCGCGTCTGCCAGGCCGCTCGGTTTCGTCGCCACCGACTATTCGCTCGCCGTCTGGGCGCTGGACGACATGGCGGCACTCTTCAAGGCGAGGAAGCCGTCGCTGGCCGCACTCTTCGACGAGGACATGCTGGGCGACGATCTGGAAGCCTGGCTGAACGACAGCTGGATGCTGAAGCGCACTTTCCGCACCTGCGCCGTCATCGCCGGGCTGATCGAGAAACGCTACCCCGGCCAGGAGAAGAGCGGGCGCCAGGTGACGGTCTCGGCCGACCTGATCTACGACGTGCTGCGCAGTCACGAGCCCGACCATATCCTGCTGCAGGCGACGCGCACCGACGCCTCTGCCGGATTGCTCGATGTCAGCAGACTTGGCGAGATGCTCTCGCGCGTGCGCGGTCGAATCATGCATAAGCATCTCGACCAGATCTCGCCGCTGGCGGTGCCGGTGATGCTGGAGATCGGCAAGGAATCGGTCAATGGCGGCGCCAACGACACGCTCTTGATGGAAGCCGCCGATCTGGTCGAAGAGGCGATGGGCCGAGGGTGAAGGAGCGAGAGGGGCTATGAGGGGATGAATTTTTCGCTGTCGCGCGCAACGCTGATCGCCGAGGCCGATCTGATCGGCATCGCCGGCGAGCGCGCGGTTTGCGACCGGCGCGGCGTGCTCTACTTCCCCGATCTGCGGCTGCTCGCCGTCTCCGACCTGCATCTCGAAAAGGGCTCGTCCTTCGCCAAGCGCGGCGCGCTGATCCCGCCCTACGACACCGGCGCCACCTTGCTGCGGCTGCAGGCAGTGATCGCCGACTATCAGCCGCGGATCGTCGTCAGCCTTGGCGATTCCTTCCACGATGGCGGCGGCGCCGAGCGCATGCATCTGAGCTTCCGCGAGCGGCTGGAGGCGATGATGGCCGGCCGCGACTGGTTCTGGGTCGCCGGCAACCACGATCCGGAGGCGCCGGCCGACCTGCCGGGCGAGACGGTGAAGGAACTCGCCGTCGGCTCGCTGGTGTTCCGTCACGAGCCGTCGAAGCTGCGGATCGAAGGCGAGATCGCAGGTCATCTTCATCCCTGCGCCCGCATCGTCCAGCGCGGCCGCTCGGTTCGGCGGCGCTGTTTCGCCGGCGACGGCGGCCGCATGATCATGCCGGCCTTCGGCGCCTATACCGGCTCGCTCAACGTGCTCGATCGCGCCTATGCCGGCCTGTTCCGCCTGGAAACGCTGATGGCCTATATGCTGGGCGCCGAGCGGATTTTCGCAATTTCCGGCTCGATGTTAAGGCCGGGCTGATGCATATCGCCCAAAACGGTTTTGGGACAACGACATGCACAAAGAGAGCTACTCCCTGCCGTAGTAGAGCGTCACCGTGTGCTTCGCTTCGGCGAAGAACAGCCAGCGCTCGACCAGCATGCCGATAAGCTGGGCAATAGCCGCGAGCGCCGACGCGATGGCCGCGACTGGCCACGGTGAGACGAGCGCGACGACGAGCAAGACAGCCGGCACAGCGAAAGCCAGCGCCTGCGTGATCCGTCGCAGCTTCGCGCCGTGCTTGCGCGCGATGCGAAAACCCATCTCCTTGAGCAGGTAGTTCTCTTCGGTATGCGGCCATTCGATCGACCGCACCGTGCCGCCGGCCAGGCCCGTCGCCGTGTTGGCGGTGGTCGGGATTTCCAGCTGGTCGTTGTAGCGCCAGGTCGCGAGTTTCCAGCCCCAGCCGGCGAGCGTGGCTAGCAATGCGCCAGCAAGCACCGCCGTCGATCCGTCGCCAAACCCTTGCAGCAGAGCGTTGAGCAACACGCCACCCGTCATGCCGGCAAAGATAAGATAAGCCGGCAAAGTATAGCGGCTGTGCCACTGCGCGATCGGCTTCAGCGAGGCGTAGATCATGCCTGTCGCGCAGACGGTAGTTACCGCACCGGCCGCAGCCAGCAGTCCGGCGACGGCCACCCAGCCGCCGCTGCGGCCAAGCACCACCCAGCCGATGCCGAACAGCCCGGCCGGAATGAACGTCGCGACCGAGGCCACGCCCTCGCGCGACAGCCAGGAGCTGCGCCATTGCGAGAAGGCGCGCCAGGCGCGCTCAGGCCGGCCGAGATGGCCGGTCGAGGACAATAGGCCCACGATGATCAGCCCGAGCGCCAGCGTCATGCCGACGACGCCAAGCCGGAAATCGGCCGGGGCGAAACCCAACCCGCCAAGCAGGCCGAGCAGCGCCAGCAGGCCGTAGCCGGCGCCGGTGGCGGTGGTGAAGAAGACGACCGAGAAGGCGGGGTGCATGATGGCTCGGGCTAGGTCGAAAGCATGCGGTCGATCCAGCCGAGGAAGCCGCCTTCGGCCTTGATAGGCTCCAGCGCCGGCGCGTCCACCTTTGCCGAGCGCCGGGTATGGGCGCGCGGCGGCAGGTACTTGTTGGTCGGCTTGTAGCCGAGCTCCGGCATAAGGTCGACGCCACCCCGCTCCGCCACAAGCTGCGAAATGGCGGAAGCTGGATCGCCGAGGTCGCCGAAATGCCGGGCGCTGGTCGGGCAGGCGGCGACGCAAGCCGGCACGCGGTCTTCTTCGGCCAGATTGTCGTTGTAGATGCGGTCGACGCAGAGCGTGCATTTCTTCATCACGCCGACGTCAGTGTCGAACTCGCGCGCGCCGTACGGACAAGCCCAGCTGCAGAGCTTGCAACCGATGCATTTGTCCTCGTCGACCAGCACGATGCCGTCCGAGACGCGCTTGTAGGAGGCGCCGGTCGGGCAGACGGTGACGCAGGCCGGCTGCTCGCAATGCAGGCAGGAGCGCGGAAAGTTGACCGTGCGGCCGCCCATCTCCGTCATGTGCTCGTAAGCGTGCACGCGGTTGAACCAGACGCCGTCGACATGCCCGCCATAGGGATCGGTGTCGGTCAGCGGCGCCATGTGGCCGCCAGTGTTCCATTCCTTGCAGGCGGTGACGCAGGCCTGGCAGCCGACGCAGGTGTCGAGGTCGATGACGAGGCCAAGCTTTTTCTCGGTCTGGCCGGGAAGGCAGGTCATTCGGCGGCCTCCCTCTTGATACGGAACGATGCGCCGAACCGCAGTATGTCCGGCGACGCCTCCATATGCGGCGGCGGCGCAAAACGTTCGAATTGCGGCTCGGTGAAGCCGGCCTCCTCCGCCGCGCATTTGACGATGCGCACCCGCACGTCGAACCACGCCGCCTGGCCGGTAACCGGATCGGAATTCGAATAGCGCTTGCCGCTGGCGTCGGCCGCGGTCTGGTCGCCGATGACGTGGTTGAGCAGGAAGCCGCGATTGCTCTCGGCCGCATCGTCCTTCAGGCCCCAGCTGCCGCGTCGCTTGCCGATGGCGTTCCAGGTCCAGACCGTGTCCAGGTTCACGCCGTCGATCAGCTTGATCTGTCCCTTCACCCTGCCGTTGACGCTTTCGATCCACACCCAGTCGTCATCGGCAAGGCCGAGCTTGCCTGCCGTCTTTCGGTGCACGAACAGTCGGTTCTGGCTGGTGATCTGCCTCAGCCAGGCATTCTGCGAGCCCCAGGAATGGTACATATGCATCGGCCGCTGCGTCAGCGCATGCAGCGGATATTTTTCGAGCTCGACGGCATCGTCCTCGAAGGGCGCGTACCAGAACGGCAGCGGGTCCATATAGGCCTCGATGCGACCGCGCTCGGCCTCCGGCGGTTGGGCCTTGCCATGGCCCCGCGCTGCGAGGCGAAAGCGCTGCATCGGCTCCGAGTAAAGTTGGAACACGATCGGCTCGGCCTTGCCGATGAAGCCCATCTCGACCGCGAAGTCGAGATAGGCGCGGTTGCCCATCTTGTAGTAGCGCTGGTCGTCGGCGAGCTTGTGGTGCCAGAAGCCGCCATTGTCGATGTAACGCTGCAGCTGGTCGGGATTGACCTCCCCCTTGCCGATCGCCTCGCCGTTCCTGCCGCGCCAGCCGGCGAGCGGGCCGATGCCCGGCGTGCGCTGATGGTTGACGATGTAGTCGGCGTAGTCGCGGTATTTCGCCGAGCCGTCCTCGTTGGCGAAGCCGGGCAGGCCGAGCCGCGCGCCGAGCTCGATCAGCACCGACTGGAATGGTCTGACATCGCGATCCGGCTGCACGACGGGATGGCGGATGGCGTCGGCCGGACCGTCGGCGTGGCTGATCGGCCGGTCGAGCAGGCTGATGCAGTCGTGCCGCTCGAGATAGGTGGTGTCGGGCAGCACCAGGTCGGCGAACGCCACCGTCTCGGAATAATAGGCATCGGAATAGATGATGAAGGGGATCTTGTAGTTTTCGTCCTCGTCCTTGTCGGTGATCATGCGAATCGTCTCGACCGTGTTCATCGAGGAATTCCAGGCCATGTTCGACATGTACATCATCAGCGTGTCGATCGGATAAGGATCGCCGGCCCAGGCGTTGCGGATGACCGAGTGCATCAGCCCATGCGCAGCCAAAGGCGCTTCCCAGGAATAGGCCTTGTCGATGCGGATCGGAGTTCCGGCCTCGTCGACGAGCAGATCGTCGGGCCCTGAGACGAAACCGAGCGGCATGCCGTCCAGCGGCGTCATCGGCCGCACATTCTTGCCCGCTGGCCTCGGCCCCGGCGGCGCGCAGCGGGGGTAGGGCGGCTTGAAGCGGAAGCCGCCGGGCACGTCCACGGTGCCAAGCAGGACCTGCAGCAGGTGGATGGCGCGGCAGGTTTGAAAACCGTTGGAATGGGCCGAGATGCCGCGCATGGCATGCATCGAGACAGGCCGCCCCTTGATCGTCTCGTGCCGCCGGCCCGCCCAATCGGTCCAGGCGACCGGCAGTTCGATCGTCCGCTCGAACGCGACATGCGCCAGCTCCGCCGCGATCCGCCGGATCGTATCGGCGCTGATGCCGCAGCGGCCGGCGACGGCATCGGGCGAATAGCTCTCGTCCAGGTATCGGTCGGCGATCAGCTGGAATACCGGCACGCAGCGCCGGCCATTGACCATGTGGCTGCCGGTCGGCGCCGGCTTGGCATCTGGGTCGATCGCGTTGACAGGGATCTTCGCCACCCTGTCCCAAGCGAGCAGGTTGCCGGCAGCGTCGCGCACGAACAGACCGTCATCGGCGGACCCGGGCTCCTGCACGACAAGCACCGGCGCGTTGGTGTAGCGCAGCAGATAGTCGAGATCGATGCGGCCGGCCTTGAGCAGTTCATGGACGAGGGCGAGCACAAACAATCCGTCCGTACCGGGCCGGATGCCGATCCAGTCATCGGCGATCGCATTGTAGCCTGTGCGGCACGGGTTGATCGACACCACCTTGGCGCCGCGCGCCTTGAGCTTGCCGAGGCCGATCTTGATCGGGTTGGAATCATGGTCCTCGGCGACACCGAACAGCATGAAGTATTTGGTGTTGTCCCAGTCGGGCTCCCCGAACTCCCAGAACGAGCCGCCGATGGTGTAGAGGCCGCCGGCCGCCATGTTGACCGAGCAGAAGCCGCCGTGGGCGGCAAAGTTCGGCGTGCCGAACTGGCTCGCCCACCAGCCGGTCAGCGATTGCGACTGGTCGCGCCCGGTGAAGAAGGCGAGTTTCTTCGGATCGGTCCGGCGGATCGCCGACAGCCGCTCGGTAGCTATGGTGAGCGCTTCGTCCCATTCGATCTCGCGGAATTCGCCCGAGCCGCGCGGGCCGGTGCGCAATAGCGGCTTCCTCAGCCGCGCGGGGCTGTAATGCTGCATGATGCCGGCGCTGCCCTTGCCGCAGATCACGCCGCGGTTCACCGGGTGGTCCTTGTTGCCGTTGATGTAGCGCACCTTGCCGTCCTTGATGTGGACGTCGATGCCGCAGCGGCAGGCGCACATGTAGCAGGTGGTCTTGGCGATGCGGTCGGAGACGCTTGGCGAGGTGGCGACGCCGTCGCCCTCGTCAGGCGCCTGGCTGTCGGCCAATGGCCGCTGGGACGGGGCTGAATTGGCGCCACGCGGCGCAACCGGGCTCATGATCCGCGCACGCTCTTGTTGACCGCCGCCTTGGCCTTCGTCTTCGGCCCCGGACCGCGCATATAGTGGAGCTCGGGATGGTAGCGCTCGCCGGCCAACTGCCGCCTCAGCCGGCGGCTCCAATGCGCGAACAGGGATTTGAAGCGCCCGATCATTTCCAACCTTGGCGGCGGAACAGCCAAATTTTTCCAAGCCCAGGCAGAAAGTTAGAACAAAGCAATTGATCCGTCTAACAAGCAGCTCTTGTAATTCCGATCGATTTTGCTTCTTAGTTGGCCATGACCCTCGATCAGTTGCGCATCTTCGTCGCCGTCGCCGAGCAGGGCCACATGACCAAGGCGGCAGAGCTGCTCGGCATCTCGCAATCCGCCGCCTCGGCGGCCATTCGCGCGCTCGAAAGCCAGCATGGCGTGCGCCTGTTCAACCGCGTCGGCCGCAACATCGAGCTCGCGCAGACCGGCCACCGCTTCCTGCCCGAGGCCAAGGCGGTGCTGGAGCGGGCGGCCGCCGCCCACAACGTGCTGGAACATGTCTCGCAGACCGTCACCGGCAGCCTGTCGATATCGGCCAGCCAGACGATCGCCAGCTATTGGCTGCCGCGGCGCCTGGCATCCTTCCACGAGGCCTATCCGGCGGTGCGGCTCAGCGTGACGATCGGCAACACAAGGCAGGTGGAGACCAATGTGCTGGACGGCCGGGCCGATTTCGGGCTGGTCGAGGGGCGCACGGAGTCCGACATCCTGCGGCGCGCCACGGTCGACGAGGATCGCATGATGCTGGTGGTGGCGCGCTCGCACCCCGAAATTCCGACGACGCCGGCTGGGAGCCTCGACATCCGGGCATTGCGCTGGATCATCAGGGAAGGCGGGTCGGGCACGCGCGAGGCGCTGGAGGATTTCGCGCGCAGCGAAGGCGTGTCGCCGGCTGAGCTGCAGATCTTCCTGGTCCTGCCCAGCAACGAGGCCGTGCGCCAGGCGGTGGAAGCCGGCGCCGGCGCAGCCATCATCTCCGAGCTCGTCGTCGCGCGCTCCCTGGCAGAGGGCAGCCTGAGGTCCGTGCCAGTCGATCTGCCGAAGCGCGATTTCGCCATGATCACGCACCGCGACCGGCAGGCCAGCCTCGCCCAGATGGCGCTGAAGGCGCATCTGACGGGCAAGGCGGATGCGTCGTCTACGGACAGGGGCTAGTGGTGGACGCGCTCTCTATTTTGGGGGCTCTATCCGATGGATGGTCGATCCCGACACCCAGAGCGAACCGGCACCGTAGCGAATTGCGTCGCCGAACGAGTTACCTTTGAACTTGCGGACAAGTGTATTGGCTTTGGGATCGATCTGGGCGACCGGCGTTCCCGGCGTCGAGACCCACACATAGCCGCCACCGCAAACGATATCGCCGCCACTGCCGGACAGGCCTGTTTCAATCGTCGCCAGCAGTTGGCCGGTCTTTCCATCGATTCGCTGAACGGTGCCGTCGCCTTGATTGAGCACCCAGATCGAGCCTTCGCCGGAGGCGATGAAGCGCGGCGACGAGTGAAGCTTGATGGTCGAGACCACAGTGTTGGTTTTTGGATCGATCCTGTACAGCTCACTGTTGCCGTAACCGGTCACCCACACGGAGCCGAAGTCAACGACGACGCCGGCGCTCAATGCTGGCAAATGAATATTCGCATCGACAGCGCCACTGCGGGAATTGAACCGAGTCAGCTTCGTGTTGCCGATGCCCTTCCCCGTGACGACCCAAACCCCGCCTTCGCCGACGCCGATGCTCCCCTCGTTGCTGAGTATCTGGGCGGGTATTTCCTGGACCAGCTTGTTGGCGATCGGGTCGACTTTGAGGATCATCTTCTTGCCCGTCGCGGGCACCCAGACGGCACCTTCGCCGATGGCGGGGGATTGAGATCCACCGCGGCCGTTGACGTCGATATCGATGACGCTGTTGTCCGCGGCGTTGACGCGCTCAAGGAGGTTGCCGCTCATCATCCAAAGGGAATTGAACCCGAACCCTATAAAATCGCCGCCTCTCTGGATTTCCGCCTGGATCACAAGCGTATCGGCTGGAAGTTCTTCCGCCGCGATGCTCAATCCTGGCGTTAGCGAAAGAATTGACAGTAGGATCAGGGACTTGATCTGGCGCATTTTCGTCCTCCCGACATTTAGGCCCATCGGCTCTGCGGCCAAATTGGAGTCGAGAACACAGGTGATCGTCTGCGAGCAGAGACAGATCATTGTACTGGATTCCGCCCTGTATGTCCGTGACAATTCGGGCGCGCCCATCCGAGGGTCCGCTTACCACCCAAAACGGAAGTCCGTGTCGAATACCAAGCGTCAGACTTTAGCCACCAGAGAAAAGAAGCTTCAAGCGAATTTCCGCTTGGCATCCAGCGCCAGGCCGAGCCCCACCGAGCCGAACATGTCGCCTTCGATGACCGAGGCCTGCGGCACCAGTGAGAGGATCCGCCGCTTTGCCAGCGGGATCGCCGTCGAGCCGCCGGTGAGGAACACGGCCGTGATGGCGGAGGCGGCAACACCGGCGTCGGCGATCGTCCGCCTGACCGTCGCGGTCACCCGTTCGATGTCCGCGCCGATCGTTTCCTCGAGGCCCGCGCGCGTGATCCCGGCCGCGAAGCGTGCGCCGGGCAGCGACACTTTGACTTCGGCCGAAGACTGGTCGGTGAGCGCGATCTTGGCCCGCTCGACCAGGCCGGCCATCGCATGCCCGTAACGATGCTCGACGATGTGGATGAAGCGGTCGACGAGGTCGGCGCGCTCGGCCTCGAAGCGGATCTGCTTGAGGTCCGACATCGCCTTGGCGGTGTAGACGAGGTTGATGCGCTGCCAGGTCGCGAGGTCGACGAAATAGCTCGCCGGCAGATTGCGCTTGCCGTCCTTGGTCGGCGTCAGATAGCCGAGCTCGGGCATGACATGGGCGATGCTCAGCAGCCGGTCGAAATCCGTGCCGCCGATATGGATGCCGCGATTGGCGAGGATGTCGCCCTTGCGGTCGTCCGAGCGGGCGCGCTCCGGCGAGACGCGCACGACCGAAAAGTCGGAAGTGCCGCCGCCCATGTCGACGATCAGCGCCAGCTCTTCCTGCGCGACGTTCTGTTCGTAGTCGAGCGCTGCCGCGATCGGCTCGAACTGGAAGGCGATATGCTTGAAGCCCTGCGCGTGCGCCGCCTTTTCGAGCTCGCCCTGCGCCTTCGCGTCGGCTTCGGCATCGTCGTCGACGAACTGTACCGGGCGGCCGAGCACGACGCGCTCGACCGGGCCGCCGGCATCCTCCTCCAGCCGCTTCTTCAAATGGCCGATGAAGAACCCGATGATGTCGGTAAAGCCGATCAGGCGTGCCTTGATGCGCGTCTTCTCGCTGGCGAGCGAGCTGCCGAGCACGCTCTTCAGCGAGCGCATCAGCCGGCCCTCGACACTGTCGGTGTAGTCGGCGATCGCGCGCCGGCCGAAATAGGTATGGCCGTCCTCGAAGTTGAAGAAGACGGCGCTCGGCAAAGTGGGCTGCTCGCCCTCAAGCGCCACCAGTCGAGCGCGTCCGTCGCGGATCACGCCCACCGTGGAATTGGACGTGCCGAAATCGATGCCGCCGAATGCCGATTGCATCGCAGCCTCCTGTCATTGCGCCGCGGCACCGGATTGCCGGCGTCGGAAAACGCGCCGTCGTCCGGATGGCCGGACCGCTCTGCCGAAATTGAATGTGCGTTGGTTGCCCGTCGGGCGGGAGGCGGCGGTCTACCGCAAGATTGCGAAGAGGGGAACCCTCTTTCACGGGAAAATGGGTCTTCCCATTTTTCCCTGAAGCCTCAATCCTTGCGGAAGACGATGCGTCCGAGCCAGCCGGTGAGCATGGCGAGCGACACGGCGAACACGCCGTAGAGGAAGGAATAGTCGTGCGCGACGCGGAAGATCGACTGCTCGAAACCGGACTTGCGGATTTCGAGCTGGGCAGAGCTTTCCTTGACGAACATGCCGCTCTTGAACAGGAAGGCGCGCGCCTTGTGGGTGCCGACCGGGATGTTGGGCGCGAGCCGGACGGTGGCGCGAAATAGGTTCTGCGACAGGAACTGCACGCCGCCGACATTTTCGCTGTAGAGGCCGGTCGCCGCCTTGCGCGAGCGAAGTGCCGAGGTGAATTCCTCGATCGTCGCCGGGCTGTCGCTGGGCTCCGCCGGTTGCATGTAGAGGTTTGAGGCGCCGAGCGACAGTTGCTTGTAGCTGTTCGGCTCGGTGATGTCCTGCAGCGGGCGGGTGGTCGCGACCGAATAGGACACCGGCACGTTCTCGAACGTTTCCGATTCCAGATTGACCCAGACGCCGAGCACCCTGTCCTTGCGGCGCACGACGACGGGGCGGGCGGGACCCTCCAGCACGACGATGACATCGTAGCGTCCCTGGCGCGCAATCAGCGGATCGGGATTTTCCAGCGAGCCGAAAATGGTGAGGTCGGCGCCGGAAAATCCGGCAGTGATCGAAATGGCGTCGGTGGACAGGCCGATCTGGATGCTTTCGGCTGCCGGCGTCTGTGCCGCCGCCGGCAGTGCCGCGGAAGCTAGCAACAGGAAGGAGGCGGCTGCGAACGCTCTCAATCCCGCCATCAGGTCAGGCCCGCGAGCGAATAGCGATTGGGCGGGGTGACAAAAAGGTCGATGGCGAGGCGGATGGCGACGGCGAGCACCAGCAGCGCAAGCAGGGCCCGCAACTGCTCGCCGCGCAGCCTCTGGCCGGCCTTGGCGCCGTATTGCGCGCCGGCGACGCCGCCCGCCATCAACAGGAAGGCGAGGATCACGTCGACGGTCTGGTTGGTCGTTGCATGCACCAGGGTGGTGTAGGCCGAGGTGAAGATGATCTGGAACAGCGAGGTGCCGATAACGACATTGGTCGGCACCTTGAGCAGGTAGATCAGCGCCGGCACCATGATGAAGCCGCCGCCGACGCCCATGATCGAGGACAGGAAGCCGATGGCGGCGCCCAGCCCAAGCACCGGAATGACGCTGACGAACAGTTTCGAGGCGCGGAAGCGCATCTTGAACGGCAGCCGGTGGATCCAGTTGTGCTGGCCGGATTTCTTCAGCACCGGTGCCGCGCCGCTGCGGCTGGCGCGCAGCGCGTTCACGCTTTCGACCAGCATCAGCCCGCCGACGGTGCCGAGCAGCGCGACGTAGAGCAGCGAGATGAAGAGGTCCAACTGGCCGAGCCGGCGCAGCAGCGCGAAGACATAGATGCCGGCGCTCGAGCCGACGATGCCGCCGGCCAGAAGCACGCCGCCAAGCTTGAAGTCGAGCGTGCCGCGCTTGAAGTGCGACAGCGCGCCGGAGAAGGAGGAGGCGATGACCTGGTTGGCCCCGGTGGCCACCGCGATTGCCGGCGGGATGTTGTAGAAGATCAACAGCGGTGTGATCAGGAATCCGCCGCCGACCCCGAACATGCCCGACAGGAAACCCACCGCCGCGCCCATCGCCAGCAGCACGAAGACGTTGACGGAAATTTCCGCGATCGGGAGATAGATGCCCACCCGTCTGTCTCGATCAGTTTGCCTATCGGCGAATGCCGCCGTCCCCGGCAGTTTCACACCGAAAAGCCAATTTTTTCTTGCGCCGGCGCGGCGGCGGGGGTCAACCCCCGCCGCCGCGCCGAAACAAAAACCATCTCAATCAGTTAACAGGCAAATCTGTGGCAAGCCGTCGCGGAAGCGACGCGCCTGCCGTTATTTGCGCGCCAGCAGCGCCTTGACGAGCGGCGCGTCGATCTCGCCGGTCGGCTTCATCTTGTTGTCGGTCTGGAAGGCCATGATGGCGGTCTTGGTCTTGTCGCCCATCACGCCATCGGCGCCGCCGGCGTCATAGCCGTTCTTGTTGAGGATCAGCTGGATGTTCTTCACCGCCTTCTTCATGTCGATGCTGGCGGTGGTCTGCGGCGTGCTGTCCTGCCAGGATTCCGGGACATCGGCAGAGTTGGACGTCGCGTTGAGCGGCTTTGGCTTCCACAGTTCCGTGGCGGCGCGGGCGCGCTCGAGCTGCTCGGGCCTCAGCGCATTGGCGATCTCGTCGCGCTTGGCCGCGGCGTCCTTGTCGCCGGTCTTGGCGACGAGGGCGAACCATTTGTAGGAGTCCTCCAGGTTCTGCTTCATGCCGACGCCCTTGGCCGAAAGGATGCCGAGATTGAACTGGCTGTCCTTGACGCCGAGGTCGGCTGCCTCCTGGAACCAGTGCGCCGCCGATTCATTGTCGGTCACGCCGTCCGCCGCCATGGCGAACAGCACCGCCAGATTGTGCATGGCGCTGGCGTTGCCCTGTTCCGCCGAGAGTTGGTAGTAGGTCTTGGCCTTCTTGATGTCACGCGCGACGCCGATGCCCTTCTCGTAAAAATTGCCGATGCGGTATTCGGCCGGCGCGAAGCCCAGTTCGGCGGACTTCTCGTACCATTTGGCCGCCGCCGCCATGTCTTCCTTGACGCCGCGCGATTCCGCGTAGCGCGAGCCGATCTCGAACAGCGCCTTGGCGTCGCCGCCGGCGGCTGCGTCGCGCAGCGCCACCGGGCCGATGTCGGTCGAGATATCGATCTTGGCGACCGAATTCGCGGGCTGGCCGCCTGCCGGCGGGACGGTGCCCGTGGTGTCGGCGGACGTGGCAGCCGGCGTGCTGGCCGAAGAAGCGCCGGCGGCCGGAGTGCTGGCCGCTGGTGCGCTGGTCATGGGCTGCGCATCCGCATCCGTGTCCATCGCCGGTGCGTTCGCGGCCGCAGCGGCCGGTTCGGATGGTGTGGGCGAGGCTTGTGGCGCCGGCGCAGGCTGGGACGGCGCGGCGAGCGCCATCGGAGCAGGCGCCGGTTCGGCCGGCGCCGCGGCGACCGGCGTCTCGGGACCGGCGGGCTGAGCGGCGGCCTGTGGCGCCGGATCGTCCTTCAACGGCTCGGCCTGCCTGACGACCCGCTCCGGCGCGCTCTCGGGCTTCGCGATGTCCGCGTCGGCCTTGGGAGCGCCGGCGGTGTCGAGCGATGCCGTATCGACCGTCGGCGTGGAGACGATTGGCGCCACGTCGTTGCTGGCGACCGGCGCCGGATCGGAGAAGAAGGCCTTGCCGAGCTGCAGGCCGGCCAGCGCCATCATGATCGCAGCGGCCGCCATCAGGATGGGCTTGCGCCGCGCCTTGAGCAGGTCGCCGATTCTGAGCGCCTTCACCGGACCGGTCATGGTCGACTGCCGCTTCAGCGCATCGGCTTCCGCCGCTGCGGCCTGGGCCGCGCGGCGGGCGGCCGCGATGAAATCGGATTTGGCGGCGTCCGTCTCGCTGCGCTTGGCCGGCTGGGCGCCGCGTTCGTCGCGCACCCGCTTCATGATGGCGTTGAGGTCCGGCGCGCCGGAGCCCGGCTCCAGCGGCCGGTTGGCCGCTCTGGGGTCGAGCGGTTCGTCGATATCGACGGTCGGAACATCGCCGGCCGGCGCCGAGCCTGCGAGTGGCGGCGTGTCCTCGTTCTTCTTGCCCTTGAAGGCGCGCGCCAGCCCGCTGAACATCGACTTCTTGCGGCCGGTCTTCTCGGCCTTCTCGCCAATCGCGTCCGATCCGAGCGCGGCCATGGCGGCCGCCGCCGCGGCCTCGGCGGGCGTGCGGGAGGCAGGTTCGCCATGCGTGACAGCTTCGCCACGCGCGACAGGTTCGCCCCGTGCAGCCTGCTCGTTGCGCAGGATGGAAGCGGCCCGCGCGTCGAGATCGGCCATGTCTCCGGTCAGCGGCAACGGTTGGTCGATATCCATCGACGGCGCATCCTGCACCGCGATCTTGCCGGCGCGGGCAGCTCGTCTGGCGCCCGGCTGCGGGTCGACCAGTTCGCTGACCGCTTCGCTGGGCTCGTCGGCCTCAAGGGAGCCAAGCCGGTCGACGATCTTGAGCAACGTGTCGTGGATCGCCTCGAAGGTTCGCGAATTGCGCTCGTCGGAACGGCGGGTGAGCGCTTCGAGCGTCTTTAGGTCCTGCGCGAGGCCGCCGACTGCGGCCGCGTTGGAAGCGGCCGTGCCGGAGCTCGACTCGGCCAGCGACCGCACGGCGTTCTCCGCCGCTTCGCGCGCGACGCTGAGGATGGAATCGCGCGTGCCGGCCAGCGACTTCTCGATCTCGTTGAGGCGCGGGCTGATGTCCTCGAAATCGGGCAGCGGCATGCTCGGCTTCGACAGGTGCGCCGAAAGGGCGGTCACCTGCGACTCCAGGCTGCGGATCAGCGCCGGATCGATGCCGGCGACCTGCGCCGCGGACGATTCCAGCCGGCTGGAAATATCCTCGAGCCGGCTTTCCAGGCCGCGGATCGCCATCTCGTTGGCGGGATCGGGCACGCGCGTCTCGATGCGCTTGGCGAGGGCGGTGAAGCGAGCGTCGATCGCCTCCATGATGCCGGCGCCGTCGTCCTGTCGCATGCGCTGGTCGAGCCTGTCGGCGACTTCGTCCAGCCGCCGCTCGAGGTCGCGGAACAGCATGTTGCCCTGCTCGATCGCATCGCCCTGGCGGCGCTCGAGCAGGCTGGACAGCGCGTCGAAGCGTTGCTCCAGGCCCTGGAAGATATGGTCGGCGTCGGGCATTGCCGGCGCGCGGTCTATTCTGTCGGTGATCAGGGCGATCTGATTGCCCAGACGCTCCATCGCCTGCTCCGGCAAGTTGGTGCGTCCGGCGAGCTCGTCCACCCGGCTGGACAGAAGGTTGAGGCGTTCGATGACCTCGGCGCCGGGGCGCGACTGCGCGACCTCCTCGATCTGCTGCGCCAGCGAGGCGATCCGCTTCTCGATGCGGCTGAAGGTTTCCGGATCGAAGGCATTGGCCTGGGCGGCCACGGTCGAGGCGACGATGGCGCGCGAGATCTCGTCCAGCCGCTCGTCGATCATGGCAAGCGTCTCGCCGCCGCGCATCGTCTGCTGGCTGGCGAAACGGTCGACCGCGCCGGCCAGGGTGCGCACTTTTTCCTCCAGCGAGGCGAGCGACAGCGACTGCGGCAGGTTGTTGACCGCGCTGCTGATCTGTTCGAGCCGGTCGGTGAGCATCGAAAGGCTGGGACCTTCGGCGCGCTGGCGCTGGTCGGCGTCGACGCGGTCCTCGAAGGCGCTCCAGCGGCGGTCGAAATCGTCCCAGCGGCGATCGACGGCCCGCACGCTTTGGTCGACGGCCTGCACGCTTTCCTCGCGCGCCAGCGTGTCGAGCGCCGCCTTGACCTGTTCCAGTTCCAGCCGCAGCAGGTTGACGCTGCGGTCGTCGCTCTTCTCGGCAAGCGTGTGGATGGCGCCGGAAAGCCGTTCGAACTCGAGGCCGAGCTCGGCGCTGCTCTTGTCGGCGGGGACGCCATGCCGGCTCGCCGCCTGCATGGCGCGATCGATATCCTGGCGCAGCGCGTCGAATTCGCGCTGCAGGCCGGCGGTCATCTGATGGCGCAACTCCTCGCGCAGCCCGCGCAATTCGACGGCGATCTTGCCCACCATCGCGACGCCGTCTTCCTGTCCGCGCACCCGGTCGATGTCGCGGGCGATGGCCTGGTAGTTGGGGCCGAGGTCGGAAGCGGCGGGCGCCGGATTTTGCGGCCCCCGGTTCTGCTCCCTCTGCGTGGTGTAGGGGTCTTCGTACCAGCGGGGCGATCCGTAAGGTTGCGCGGCGCCATAGCGTGGCTCGGCGGCCGGTCCCCGCGGATCGGGGCGCTCGGGCGTGTCGGCGCGGGTCCGCTCCAGCCGCTGCTCCAGCGTTTCGAGCGAGCGGTTCAGCTCCTCCAGCGAGGTGTGCGGCCGGCGTTGCCTGCCGGTGTTGAGTGTATCGAGATAGGACCGCTTGCTGTTCATCGATGCGCCCGTGTTCAGAATGACCGGCCGTGGCCGGTTTCCCAAGTCCTGCCGGGAACGAGGCGTCCGCTCGGTTTTGCTGCGGAGGAAGACGGGCTTCCCGGGTTTTTCACCCACGCTTCGAAAAACCGTGAAAAATTCGCTACAGGATAAACACGGGTGACCGACATGCGCACATTTCGCCCAACGTGGTAAACAACGCGTTAACCAAGCTTAAGAAGTTGAAACTTTGTCGATGGACGGATGCTTGCGCCACAAGGCCGGCCGGTCACGATCTCACCCGTGCCGGGCCGCCGTCAGCTTGCGCGTTTAGGATGGCTTAAGCGTCATTTTTTCCGGATGTGGACGATCCTGGCACCATGCCGTATTTTCGGCCTGGGTGTGATTCCACGGCGGCGGGGAACGGCAAGTGTCCGACATTGCCATGTCTTTGAGGCGGTCCAACCGGGCTTGGCTTCGCGGAACCCGGTTCGATCTTTCGTTTATCCTGGGCATTCCCGCCGTCGCCTTCCTGACGGGCGCGGTCATTCTCTGGCAGCCGCAACTCTTCACGCCGATCCTGCTCTTCGACCTCTGGTTTCTTGGCTATCACCACGTCATCGCGACCTACACGCGCCTGTGCTTCGATCGAAAGAGCTTCTCGGCGCACTGGCCGCTGCTTGTCGTGCTGCTTCCGGCGGTCGCCGTCGGCACGCTGGCGATCGTCTATTTCGTCGGTCTCTGGACCGTCGTATCGGTCTATTTCTACTGGCAGTGGTTCCACTACACCAGGCAGAGCTGGGGAATTTCCCGGGCCTACCGGGGCAAGGAAAGAAACGCCCTCTATGAGGACGGCTGGCTCGACCAGGCTATTTTCTATGCCGTGCCGGTTCTCGGAATCCTGTTCAGGTCGTACCAGGATCCGGGCCTGTTTATCGGAATGGAGCTGCGTGTCGTGCCGGTGCCGGCCGCCATGCTTGGTGTCGCTGCCATCGCGACAGCGATATTGCTGGCGATCTGGGTTTGGCGTCGCTTCCAGGGCGCGCGTCAAGGCCGCCTGGCGCTTGTCCATACGATGTACATGCTGACCCACTTCTTGATCTTTGCCGTCGCTTATCTGGTCATTCGGGACATCACCGTAGGCTGGCTGGTGATCAACATGTGGCACAACGCCCAGTACGTGCTCTTCGTCTGGATGTTCAATTCGCGCCGCTTCAAGGACGGCATCGACCCCGATGCACGTTTTCTTTCCTATATCAGCCAGCCGCAACGCCTCTGGCTCTATCTTGCGACATGCATCCTGATCACGGGCGTCATCTACTGGGCAATCCTGGGAACGCTAGAGGCATTTTTCTTCGCCGGGCTGCCCACGACAATCGTGCTCTACCAGATCGTGAACTTCCATCACTACGTCGTCGATTCTCGAATCTGGAAGGTGCGCAAGGAGCCGATCCGCAGGACGCTTGGATTGCAGACGTAGCGCCCATGGCCGCCGTCGCTTTCGGCCGGAACAATCCCTGGCTCGACCTGGTTCGATCCGCCGCGATTTTGCTCGTCGTGCTGCGCCATGGCGAGCGAGCGCTCCATCTCGCCGCCGGTGATGCTGATCTCGGCGCCTTGCAAACCATCTTCATGAACGGCTGGGTCGGGGTCGACCTGTTCTTCGTGCTTTCGGGTTATCTGATCGCCAGCCATCTGCTGCGCGCCGGGGTGGGCTCCCCCGATTTCCGGATTGGACGCTATCTGGCAATGCGCGCGCTGCGCATCGTGCCCGCCTATTTCGCCGTGCTTGCGCTGGTCGTGGCCGGAGCCTTTCCCCTCTTCGGCGTGGCGCCCGAGCGGCTTGCCTTGCGCGTCGTCTACCACTTGGTCTTCCTGCAGGACTATCTGCCGTCCGACATCGACGTCGTCTTCTGGTCGTTGGGCGTCGAGGAGAAGTTCTATCTCCTGGCTCCGCTGCTGATCTTTCTCCTGCTGCGCTGCAGGGCCGGCTGGCTCCAGGCGGTTCTCTTGCTGCTGTGTTTTGCGTTCCCCGTCGCGTTTCGGACGGTGACCTATCTCAATCTTCACGAGACGCTGGACTATCTCCAGTTCTGGCCGATCTTCCGGAGCCCGTTTCATATGACCCTGGAGGGCCTGGTGAATGGCGTCGGCATCGCGCTGGCGCAGCAACGCGGTCTCATCGTCCCGTCTCGCCGAAGCGGAATCTGCCTGTTGGGTGGAGGCGCCGTTGTTTTCTGCGTCTGGTTCGCAAGCGGCGATTTCATGTCGTCGATTGACTTTTTCGATGCCAGCCTTCAGCCGGCGCTGATCGCCGTCCTTGCCGGCGTCTTGGTCGCCGGCGCGGTGCAACTTGTCGGCACGCCTTTGCCGTTCACGCCGTTTTTCCACCTTCTATCTCGGCTGAGCTATAGCCTTTATCTGGTCCACTACCCGTTGCTCCCCTTGGTCCTGGCCCTTGCTCTCCCGCATGGATCGGTGTCTTTCTGGGCGGCTTACTTCTTCGCAAGCGCCGCCGCTGCCGGTGTCCTTCATCTGGCAATCGAGAAGCCGTTCCTGCGCTGGAAGGACCGGCTCGCCCGCAAGGATGGCCGGATGGTTCAGCCCGGCATTGCCGTCGCATAGGGCGGCACTCGGCTCGCCAGCGCCACCGCTTTGATCTCCCCGAGAGCTCGGGTGCGTCATAAAGTTCCGCTCCGACAACGCCCTTGCGTCAAGTGCCGGCTGTCGGTATAGAATTGACGTAAACGTAAAAGGTGCGAAGCCGTGCCTCTTGCGATTGATTTGTCGAAACCACGATTGGAAGCACGCCCCCGCTTCCACTCAGGCGACGCTTGGTCCGCGACCGCGACGCCATCAGGGGAAAGCCAGTGACCATGAAACTCGTTTCGCCCGGCGAAGCCGCGGCCAATAGCAATGACATACCGGCCGAGGCCGGCGAGGAATTCGTCCGCATCGGCGAGATGGCCAAGAAATACGGCGTGACCTTGCGCACGTTGCGTTTCTATGAGGACAAGGGTCTCCTCAATCCCAAGCGCGACGGCTCGACCCGTCTCTACACGCGCCGCGACCAGGCCCGGCTGAAGCTGATCCTGCTCGGCCGCAAGGTCGGGTTCTCGCTGCGCGACGTCAAGCAGATGATGGATCTCTATGATCCGACCGGCTCCAACACCAAGCAGTTGCGGCTGGCGCTCGACAAGTCGGAGAAGCAGCTTGCCCGCCTGCAGAAACAGCGGGCGCTGATCGAGGACGCTATCAACGAGCTGAGCAATTCGATGACGGTCGTCCGCCGGATGCTGACCGAGCGGGCCGCTCTGCAGGCAAGCGCTGCCGGCTGATCGTTCCCGCCCCTCGAAAACAAGCAAAAAAGCCGCGTGGCCATGGCCGCGCGGCTTTTTTTTGTCGTCTTCCATCCCGGGCAACCAAAAATTTTTTGGCTGCGACGAAGTTGACGTTTACGCAAACGTCAATATTTGCTATCGGGACATCGACATTGGCTCGGCCTCCTATCCGGACCTGGATTCGGGAACTTGCTGGCTGGCCAGGACCGCAAGGGTGGAGGAAGGCATGACGATCTACAGGGCGCCCGTCCAGGACACGCTGTTCGTGCTCAACGACGTGCTCGGCTATCAGCGCTATTCCAATCTTCCGGGCTTCTCGGACGCCACGCCCGACGTCCTCGAGGCGATCCTCGCCGAAGGCGCCAAGCTTGCCGAAAACGTCATGCATCCGCTGAACCGTGTCGGCGACATGGAAGGCTGTGTGCGTCATGACGACGGATCGGTGACCACGCCCAAGGGCTTCAAGGATGCCTTCGACCAGTATCGCGAAGGCGGCTGGATGGGGCTGGCCGCGCCCGCCGAGTTCGGCGGCCAGGGCTTGCCCTACACGGTCCACACCGCGGTCTCAGAATACATGGTCTCCGCCAACATGGCGCTGATGATGTATCCCGGCCTGACGCAAGGCGCGATCGCGGCAATCGTCACCCACGGCAGCGACGACCAGAAGGCGACCTGGCTGCCCAGGCTGATCGACGGCACCTGGACCGGCACCATGAACCTCACCGAGCCGCATTGCGGCACCGACCTCGGTCTGCTGCGCACCAAGGCGGTGCCGAACGGCGACGGCTCCTACAGGATTTCCGGCCAGAAGATATTCATCTCCGCCGGCGAGCACGACATGGCGGACAACATTGTCCATCTGGTGCTGGCCCGCGTCGAGGGGGCGCCGGAGGGCGTCAAGGGCATCTCGCTGTTCATCGTGCCGAAGTTCAAGCTCGATGGCTCGGGCAATGTCGGCGAGCGCAACGCGCTCTCCTGCGGCTCGATCGAGGAGAAGATGGGCATCCACGGCAACTCGACCTGCGTCATGAACTATGACGAGGCCGAAGGCACGCTGCTCGGCGAGTTGAACGGCGGCCTGAAGGCCATGTTCACGATGATGAACGAGGCCCGCCTCGGCGTCGGCCTGCAGGGGCTTTCGGTCTCCGAGATCGCCTACCAGAACGCGGTCTCCTACGCCAAGGATCGCCTCCAGGGCCGTTCGCTTTCGGGCATCAAGGCGCCGGACAAGAAGGCCGACCCGATCATCGTTCATCCCGACATCCGCCGCTCGCTGATGACCATGCGGGCGTTCAACGAGGGCGGCCGCGCGCTGGCGCTGTGGACGGCGATCAAGTCCGACGTCGCGCACCGGGCCGGCGACGACAAGGATCGCCAGGCGGCCGACGACTACACCGGCCTGATGACGCCGGTGGTCAAGGGCGTGCTCACCGACAAGGGCTTCGACCACGCTGTGATGGCGCAGCAGGTGTTCGGCGGGCACGGCTACATCGAAGAGCATGGCATGAGCCAGTTCGTGCGCGATGCCCGCATCGCCATGATCTATGAGGGCGCCAACGGCATCCAGGCGCTCGACCTCGTCGGCCGCAAGCTGGCGCAGAACGGCGGCCGCGCCGTGCAGGCCTTCTTCAAGGAAGTCGGCGAGTTCTGCGAGGAGAACCGGGCCGATGAGAAGATGGCGCCCTTCACCAAGCCGCTGAAGAAGGGCCTCAACGATTTGCAGGCCGCCACCATGTGGCTGCTGCAGAACGGCATGGCCAAGCCCGACAATGCCGGTGCTGCCTCGACCGACTACATGCATCTTTTCGGCCTGGTGGCGCTTGGCTATATGTGGGGCCAGATGGCCAAGGCCGCCCAAACGAAGCTCGCCGAAGGCGCCAATGGCGCCGCCTCGTTCTACGACAACAAGCTGGTGACGGCGCGCTTCTTCATGGAGCGGATCATGCCGGAGACGGCGACGCGGCTTGCCCGCATTTCCAGTGGCGCGGACACGCTAATGGCGCTGCCGGCGGAAGCGTTCTAGGTTTGGCGGGCCGGCGAAGCCGGCCCACAATTGTTGGAACGCGGAGGAAATCGTGGCGACAAATCCAGCCGAAATTCTTGGCTTGCCGAAGCCCGCCTGGGCGGCGGACGAGGTCGGCATGCTCTACGACATGGCGCAGCGCTTCATGTCGGAGGAGATCGCGCCGCGTTACGACGAGTTCGAGAAGAACGAGATGTTCGACCGCGAGAGCTGGCTGAAGGCGGGCGCCGCCGGCCTGCTCTGCGCCTCGATGCCGGAAAAATACGGCGGCTCGGGCGGCACCTTCGCGCAGGAGAGCGCCATCATCGAGGCGATCGGCCATGTCGGCGTCGACGGTTTCGGCATCGGCCTGCACAATTCGATCGTCGCCCCTTACATCCTGCATTACGGCTCCGAAGAGCAGAAACAGAAGTGGCTGCCGAAGCTGGCGACCGGCGAGCTGATCGGCGCCATCGCCATGACCGAGCCTGGCGCCGGCTCCGACCTGCAGGGCGTCAAGACTCGCGCCGAGAAGGACGGCAACCACTACAAGATCAGCGGCTCCAAGACCTTCATCACCAACGGCCAGCTCGCCAACCTGATCATCGTCGTCACCAAGACCGATCCGGAAAAGGGCGCCAAGGGCACCTCGCTCATCGTTGTCGAGACCGACGAGGTCGAAGGGTTTCAGCGCGGCCGCAACCTTGACAAGATCGGCCTGAAGGCCAACGACACGTCCGAACTGTTTTTCAACGACGTGCGCGTGCCGACCTCGAACCTGCTCGGCCATGAGGAAGGCAAGGGCTTCGTCCAGCTTATGCAGCAGTTGCCGCAGGAGCGGCTGCAGATCGGCACCGGCGCGATCGCCATGGTCGAGCGGGCGCTGGCGCTCACCATCGACTACGTCAAGGAGCGCAAGGCCTTCGGCAAGGCGATCATCGATTTCCAGAACACCCAGTTCAAGCTGGCGGAGCTGAAGACCGAAGCAACGATCGGCCGCGTCTTCTATAACGATTGCGTCGCCCGCCACATCGATGGCGGCCTCGATCCGGTGACGGCCTCGATGGCCAAGTACTGGCTGTCCGATCTGCAGGGCAAAGTCGTCGACGAATGCCTTCAACTGCATGGCGGCTATGGCTACATGAATGAATACCCGATCGCCCGCATGTACCGCGACGCCCGCGTCCAGCGCATCTACGGCGGCACCAACGAGATCATGAAATTGCTGATCGGCAGGAGCCTTTAGGATAGCAATTATGGGCGCATGGGGTTTCAAAATATTCGAAAACGATGACGCAGCCGATTTCGTGGCCGAATTTGAGAACAGTGGCGCCGTCGCCGTTGCGGATGCGCTTGATGCGGCTTGCAGCAATCCTGACTACATCGAGGCGCCGGATGGCTCGGTTGCACTGGCCGCCGCTGCAATTGTCGCCGCAGCTAACGGGAAGTCCGAGTTCTTGTCTGAACCCGCAGGAACAGCGTTGCGAACTGTCTCGAACTGGCAAGCTTTGAGTGGATTGAAGGGCAAGGCAATCCAGGCAGTCGAATGCGTGAGCGGCCCTAACTCTGAACTGATGGAACTCTGGGCTGAAGCCGCTCCGGCTGACGCAGCCAACTTCAAGAACGAACTGAATCGCCTGCGTGCGGCTTTGCGCTAAAGCAAGCCTTAGACGGCACCACAAGGAAGGAACCGAAAATGGCCGAAGCTTACGTCTATGACGCCGTGCGCACGCCGCGCGGCAGGGGCAAGAAGGATGGCTCGCTGCATGAGGTGCCGGCGGTGCGGCTCGCCGCCAAAACGCTCGAAGCGCTGCGCGACCGCAACGGGCTCGACACCGGCAACGTCGACGACATCATCTTCGGCTGCGTCGATCCGGTCGGCGAGGCGGGCTCGGTCATTCCGCGCGCCGCCGCCTTCGAGGCCGGCTACGACACCAAGGTGCCCGGCATGCAGATCTCGCGCTTCTGCGCCTCGGGCCTCGACGCCATCAATTTCGCCGCCGCCAAGATCGCGCAAGGGGCGGACGAGATCGTCATTGCCGGCGGCGTCGAATCCATGTCGCGCGTCGGCATGGGCATGTCCGGCGGCGCCTGGTTCATGGATCCGTCCGTCGGCCTTCCCGGCTGGTTCGTGCCGCAGGGCATCTCGGCCGACCTGATCGCCACCAAATACGGCTTCAGCCGCGACGACGTCGACGCCTATGCCGTGGAAAGCCAGAAGCGCGCGGCAAAATCCTGGGCCGAGGGGCGCTTCAGGAATTCGGTGATCCCGATCAAGGACCAGAACGGCCTCACCATCCTCGACCATGACGAGCACATGCGGCCTTCGACCGACATGCAGTCGCTGGCTTCGCTCAATCCGTCCTTCGTCATGCCTGGCGAAATGGGCGGCTTCGACGCCGTCGCCGTGCAGAAGCATCCGGAAGTCGAGGAGGTCAATCACGTCCACCATGCCGGCAACTCCTCCGGCATCGTCGACGGCGCCGCCGCCGTGCTGCTCGGCTCGAAGAAGGCCGGGAAAACCATCGGCATCAAACCCCGCGCGCGCATCCGCGCCTTCGCCAATATCGGCTCCGAGCCGGTGCTGATGCTGACCGGCCCGGTCGACGTCACCGAGAAGCTGTTGAAGCGCGCCAAGATGAAGCTGTCGGACATCGACCTGTTCGAGCTCAACGAGGCCTTCGCTTCCGTCGTGCTGCGCTATATGCAGGCGTTCGACATCCCGCACGACAAGATCAACGTCAACGGCGGCGCCATCGCCATGGGACACCCGCTCGGCGCGACCGGCGCGATGATCCTCGGCACGGTGCTCGACGAGCTGGAGCGCCGCGACCTCAACACCGCGCTGGTCACGCTCTGCATCGGCGCCGGCATGGGCACCGCCACCATCATCGAACGCGTCTGAAGGGGAGAGAAAAAGATGAGCTACACCAACTTCACCCTCGACATCGACGCCGACGGCATCGCACTGATCACCTGGGACATGCCGGGACGCTCGATGAACGTCTTCACCGAGGAGGCGATGCGCGAGCTCAATGCCATCGTCGATAAGGTCGCCGGCGACGCCGCCGTCAAGGGCGCGGTCATCACCTCCGGCAAGGACAGCTTCTCCGGCGGCGCCGACATCACCATGCTGCAGAAGATGCTCGCCACCTTCGCCGTCGACAAGGAGAAGGACCTCGACAAGGCGACCAAGGCGCTGTTCGACAATGCCGGCTACATGACCGGCCTGTTCCGCAAGATCGAGACGTCCGGCAAGCCGTGGGTATCGGCGATCAACGGCACCTGCATGGGCGGCGCCTTCGAGATGTCGCTCGCCTGCCACGGCCGTGTCGCGGCCGATTCCGACAAGGTGAAGATGGCGCTTCCCGAGGTGAAGATCGGCATCTTCCCGGGTGCCGGCGGCACCCAGCGCGTGCCGCGGCTGACCGACCAGCAGCAAGCGTTGCAGATGCTGACCACCGGCCAGAATCTCACGCCGCAGAAAGCGAAGTCGATGGGCCTGATCCACGAGATCGCCGAGCCGAAGAAGCTTGTCGAGACCGCCAAGGCGATGATCAAAGACGGCCTGAGGCCGGTGGCGCCCTGGGACGAGAAAGGCTTCAAGCTGCCCGGCGGTCCGATCTATTCGGCGGCCGGCGCCAATCTCTGGCCGCCGGCCATCGCCATCCTGCGCCGCGAGACCTACGGCAATTACCCGGCCGCGGCCGCGATCCTGAAATGCGTCTATGAAGGCCTGCTGGTGCCCTTCGACACGGCGCTCAGGATCGAGCAGCGCTACTTCACCGAGATCATGCAGACCAAGCAAGCGGCGGCGATGATCCGCTCGCTATTCGTGTCGCTGCAGGAACTGAACAAGGGCGCGCGCCGTCCGGCCGGCGTGCCGGACACCAAGTTCAAGAAGATCGGCATCCTCGGCGCCGGCTTCATGGGCGCCGGCATTGCCTATGTCACGGCCAAGGCCGGCATTCCGGTCGTGCTGCTCGACCGCGACATGGAGTCGGCCGAGAAGGGCAAGGCGCATTCCGACGGCCTGATGGCGGATCAGGTCAAGAAGGGTCGTGCCAAGCCCGAGGAGAAGGACAGGCTCCTGTCGCTGATCACGCCGACGGCCGACTATGCCGACCTCGCCGGATGCGACCTCGTCGTCGAGGCGGTCTTTGAGGATTCGGCCGTCAAGAAGCTCGCCACCGAGAAGGCGGAGGCGGTGCTGAAATCGTCGGCGATCTTCGCCTCGAACACCTCGACCATACCGATCACCTCGCTGGCGAAGAACTCGACGCGGCCGAAGAATTTCGTCGGCATCCACTTCTTCTCGCCGGTCGACAAGATGATGCTGGTCGAGATCATCCTGGGCAAGAAGACAGGCGACAAGGCGCTCGCGGTCGCCATCGATTTCGTGCGCGCCATCAAGAAGACGCCGATCGTCGTCAACGACACGCGCGGCTTCTACGTCAACCGCTGCGTGCTGCGCTATATGTCCGAAGCCTACAAGATGCTGATCGAAGGCGTGCCGGCGGCGATGATCGAGAACGCCGCCAAGGCCGCCGGCATGCCGGTCGGCCCGCTGGCGCTGACCGACGAGACGGCGATCGATCTTGCCCAGAAGATCATGAAGCAGACCATCAGGGATCTCGGCGAGAAGGCCGTCGATCCGGAGCAGATGGCGCTGATCAACACCATGGTCGACACGCATGGCCGCTTCGGCCGCAAGAATGGCAAGGGCTTCTACGACTATCCGGCCAAGCCGGCGAAGAAGAAGCTGTGGCCGGGCCTCAAGGATCTCTATCCGCAGCTCAGGCCGGAGAAGGTCGACTACGAGGAACTGAAGGAGCGCCTGCTGGTCACCATCGCGCTTGAGGCGGTCCGCGTGATGGAAGAGGGGATCGTCACCGATCCGCGCGAGGCCGATGTCGGCTCGATCCTGGCCTTCGGCTTCGCTCCCTTCACCGGCGGCGCGCTGTCCTACATCGACGGCATCGGCGCCAAGCGTTTCGTCAAGATCGCCAAGGGCCTGCAGAAGAAATACGGCGCCGAATTCAAGGCGCCCAAGCTTCTGCTCGACATGGCCGAGAAAGGCGAGACCTTCTACCAGCGCTTCGACCCCTACCAGAAGGGCGAGGTCAGGAAGGCCGCCTGAGGCCCAGTCATGTATGTCTGGGGGCGCCTCGCGCGCATGACGGCCACGGCGCGAAGCCGTGGCCCTTACGTGGTCGGCGAGCAAAGCCGGCTGGCCTTCCGCTGCCTGCCGACCGACATCGACTTCAACGGCCATCTCAACAACGCGCGCTACATGATGCTGGCCGACCTCGGCCGCATCGATCTCTTTCTGCGCATCGGCCTCGTCGCTTTGGCGCGCAGGAACGGCTGGGCGCCGATGATCGGCGGACTCCAGGTGGCTTATGCACGCGAGATCAGGCTGTGGCGCCGCTTCGAGGTTATGTCGTCGATCGAGACCTGGGAAGGCACATCGGTCATCGGCAGGCACCGTTTCGTCCTGGACAATGGCGAAACGGCGGCGCTGATCAAGACCACCGGCGGCGTCTATGACCGTCGTGGCCGCCGCTTTCTCGAGATCGACGAGGTCGTCGCCGCGCTTGGCCGTTCCGCCGCGCCGCGCCCACCCACCGAGGCGGAGCGGATGTTCATGGCGTCTCACCAGACACTGCGACGCTTGGCCAAGGGCACGCCCTAGAACGCGTCGCGTGCTGAAAACCGCTGCGGATTTTCCTGGAATGCTCCGGCGGTCGTCGGCGGGAAGAGAAGATTCAATGCGCAAGCCCCTCTTCAGCCGACCTTAAGCAAATCCGACTAAGGCTAGGGCAATTCCAGGAAAACTGCGTAGCGGTTTTCCGTCCGGAATTGCGCAAAAACAGATGCTTGGGGCGGATCACTGAAAAGCTGAACCGCTCTGACTGCCGGACCGGGGTCGCGCGAACGGGGTCGCGCCCGCTCTCCGGCACGGGGTGGGGACAGGGGCGTGGGCGACATAGTCCATTACATCAATGCCGTTTTGGACGCCTGGCGCGGCCAGGTGAATGACCCCGGCAAGCAGTGCGTCTTTTCGTTCCTGCTCTTGCTCCTGGCTGTCGATATCGCGCGCAAGGGTTGGCGGCTCTCCTGGTCGCGCCGCGCCGTCGAAAGCGTTGCGGCGACACTGGCTATTTTCCACATCAACCTCGTGTTGGTCCCCGCGGTCTGGCTGCTGTCGGAACAATTCAAGACGCTTTACAGCCTGCTCGGCGTTCCCAGCGTGGCGAGCGCCGTCTGGGACGGATTGCCGGTCTGGCTGCTCAGCCTCGTGGCCATATTGGCGCATGACTTCGCCAATTACTGGAACCATCGCATCATGCACCTCAAATGGCTTTGGCCCGTGCATGCGATCCACCATTCCGATCCGGTGGTCAACGGGTTGACGACGTACCGCGTCCACGCGCTCGAAATGCTGGTGATGTGGGGTTCCTACACGATCCTGCTGACCTGGCTTGGACTGCCCGCCGACGCCATGGGCATCGGCGCGGCGATCCTCGTGCTTCACAACGTCTATGTCCATGTCGATGTCGACTGGGGCCATGGCCCCCTGCGGATGCTCATCGCCTCGCCGCGCTTCCATCGCTGGCACCATGCCAACGAGCCGGCGGCGTACGGCAAAAACCTCGCCAACGTGTTCCCGTTCTTCGACTGGATATTCGGCACCTATCGTGTGCCGGGGCCGTGCGCTGTCGCCATGGGAGCGGACGGGATACCGTCCAACGACGTCGTGCGGCTGACGTTGTGGCCGCTGCTGGAATGGGCGCGCATGGCGAGCCAGCGGCTGAAAGTGCTGCGCGGCTCGATCGGCGGGCTGGCGCGCGACACCAGCCTGGCCGAGGTCGGCACGCTCGACACCAACGCCGACTAACACGGAAAACGCCATTGGCCGGCTCGCAGGCGGCCTGCGCTTGCGTAGGGCGGCTATCGAGGCTCTCTTCGACTTTCTCTTCAATCCGCTGTCCGCGCCGATGGACAATCGGACGGTCGCGCGCTAGACAACGCTGAGGCATTTTTTCCTGTTTCGAAGGAGAGCGGACTTGCTCTCACACGATCGCGTCTGGGCCGCAATCGACGCTCTTGCCGAGCGCTATTCGCTGTCTGCTTCCGGTCTCGCCAGGCGCGCGGGCCTCGATTCGACCGCCTTCAACAAGTCCAAGCGCCTGTCTTCCGACGGCCGACCGCGCTGGCCCTCGACCGAATCGCTGGCCAAGATCATCGAGGCCACCGGCGCCTCGCTGCAGGAATTCACCGTGCTGGTCGAAGGCCGCGGCGGCACCGCGGCGCCGCAGCCGCGAATGGCCGTGCCGCTGCTTGGCTTTGCCCAGGCCGGCGCCGGCGGCTTCTTCGACGATGCCGGCTATCCCTCGGGGCAGGGCTGGGATCTGGTCGAGCTTCCGACGCGGGCGGCGGAAACCTCCTATGCGCTGAAAGTCCAGGGCGATTCCATGCTGCCGCTCTACCGCAACGGCGACGTGCTGATCGTCGAGCCGGGCGCGCCGACGCGCAAGGGCGACCGCGTCGTCGTCAAGACTGTTGCCGGCGAGGTTATGGCCAAGGTGCTCGCTCGCCAGACCGCGAAATCGATCGTGCTGGTCTCGCTCAATCCCGCTCACCCGGACCGCGACATCCCGATGCGCGAGGTCGAATGGGTGGCGCGGATCGTCTGGGCAAGCCAGTAGGTCCGGGCTGGTGCGGATTCTCCATCTTGGCCTTGCGCTTCTCGCGGTTCCGGCGATGGCGGCGCTGGTCGTCGCCGGAGGCCGTTCGCTGAAGGGCAGCGAAAGCGTCGTCGCGGTCGATCGGATCGATCCGGCCGATGCGCTTCCTAGGCAAGGCACCGATGCGGCGCCCGAGGAGCCTGCGACCTCCGCCATTCCGCAGCCGGCTGCTCCCGAGCCGCCGAAACCGGTGGCCCATTCGCGGGCGATCGATCCGGAGATCGTGGCGCCGCCCGAGCTTTCCGAGGAGCAGTTGGAGCGGGTCGGGCCGCGCGCGCCGCTCAGCGATCTTGCGCTGGCCGGCCCGCCCAAGCCGCGCAAATCGAAGATGCCGGACGGCCGGGACGGCACCAAGCTGTTCCAACCCGTCGCTTCCGCCGCCGGCGTTATTGAGGCGAAAGGCTATTCTGTCACCGTTTCGGGTATCGAGGTGGTGAAGGACGACGAGACCTGCAGCGATGAAGGCAAATCCTGGGCGTGCGGTGCGCGTGCCCGGACCGCATTCCGTGCCTTCCTGCGAGGGCGGACGCTAGCCTGCGCCGTGCCTTCGCAAGGCGGGCGGGATGCCGTTTCCGCGCAGTGCTGGGTCGGCAACAAGGATATCGGAGAGTGGCTGGTGGAAAACGGCTGGGCTCGCGCCACGAAGGGCGGCCCCTATGTCGAGGCGAGCGACAAGGCGCGTGCGGCCAGGAAGGGCATCTTCGGCACGGCGCCGAACCTTGGCGGCCTGCCGGCATTGCCAGCCGCCAGCGCGTCGGCGCCTGCCGCGCCAGCTTCAATCCTGCCTGCGGAAGATAGCGCCGTTACGCCGCCAACTGACCTGCCAGCGCCCGCACAATGAGCGCGCGCGTCTCCGCGATGCCGTAGAGCGCCGCGAAGGAGCCGAAGCGCGGCCCGCGTTCCTGCCCGATCAGCACCTGGTAGATCATCTGGAAGAAGGCGACCGACACGCCGGGGCCGCCTTCCGGGCTCTGCTTGGAATGGTCCTGGTAGCGCTCGATCCGCCGCGCGACGTTGAGTGCCGCATTCTGGATCGCCTCGCCGTCGGCGCCTTGCGGCAGGGCACCGAGCGCTTCCGAGAGCTTCGCCAGCGCCTCGCGCTCCACCTCGTCGGCGGCGCGATAGACCTTGGTGGGCTTCACGAAATCGTCGAAATAGCGGATCGCGTAGCCGGTCAGACGGTCGAGCTCGGGGTGCGTCTGCGGCGTCACGCCCGGCGCATGACGCGAGATGAAGCCCCACAGCACCGCCTTGTCATGCGCGTTGGAAGCGCTCACCAGGTTGAGCAGCAGCGCGAACGGCACCGGCAGGTCGATGGCCGGCGGATTGCCGTCATGCATGTGCCAGACCGGGTTGCCGAGCCGCTCCTTCCAGTCCTGCCGGGGATAGGCGGAGAGGAAAGCATAGTATTCGTCGACCGCCTTCGGGATGACGTCGAAATAGAGCTTCTTGGCCTGCCGCGGCCGCTGGTACATGTAGAGGCCGAGGCTCTCGGTCGGCGCATAGGTCAGCCATTCGTCGATGGTGAGGCCGTTGCCCTTCGACTTCGAGATCTTCTGGCCGTTCTCGTCGAGGAACAGTTCGTAGACGAAATGCTCCGGCGCGCGGCCGCCGAGAATGTTGCAGATGCGGTCGTAGATCGCCGCGTTGGTCTGGTGGTCCTTGCCGAACATCTCGAAATCGACGCCGAGCGCTGCCCAGCGCATGCCGAAATCCGGCTTCCACTGCAGCTTCACCTTGCCGCCGGTGACGGGCAGCGTGGTCTCGGTGCCTTCGTCGTCGAAGGTGATGGTGCCGGCCTTGGCGTCGACATGCTTCATCGGCACGTAGAGCACGCGGCCGCTCTTCGGCGAGATCGGCAGGAACGGACTGTAGGTCGCCTGGCGCTCTTCGCCCAGCGTCGGCAGCATCACCGCCATGATCTCGTCATAGCGCTCGGCGGCGCGCAGCAGCACTTCGTCGAAGCGGCCGGACTTGTAGTACTGGGTCGCGCTGGCGAACTCGTAGTCGAAGCCGAACGTGTCGAGGAAGCGGCACAACATCGCGTTGTTGTGGTCGGCAAAGCTCGCATAGTCGCCGCCGAAGGGATTGGGCACCGCCGTGAGCGGCTTGTGCAGATAGGGCTCGAGCGCCGCGCGATCCGGCACGTTGTCGGGGATCTTGCGCATGCCGTCCATGTCGTCGGAAAAACACAACAGCTTGGTCTTGACCTTGTCCCCGGTCAGCACGCGGAACGCGTGGCGCACCATGGTGGTGCGCGCCACCTCGCCGAAGGTGCCGATATGCGGCAGGCCGGACGGGCCGTAGCCGGTCTCGAACAGGACGGTCTCGGGAAAATCCTTGTTCTTATAGCGGGCAATGATCTTCTTGGCTTCCTCGAACGGCCATGCCTTGCTTTCGGCGGCCGCCGCAAGCATCTCGGGATTGAGATCGATGATGTTTGATCCCGTCATGTCAAAGTTCCAGTCATGTGCCGGCTTTCGCCGCGATAAGATTTTTTCAACCGGTCTCTAGGCGCGACTGGCCGGAGCGTCAACGATTTGCGGCGGTTTTCCTTGCGGCGCGACAATGGCGCTCCTACGTTGGAGCTCGATGTATCAAGGAGTTTTGAATGCCTTCGCTGACGCCGCATGAAGCCCTGATCTACCTGATGGTCATCACCTCGGCTTCCGACCGCGACATGACCGATGTCGAACTGGCGCGTATCGGCGACGTCGTCCGCTCCTGGCCGGTGTTCGTCGATTTCAACCAGGACAGGCTGGTGGCGGTGTCGCAGGAATGCCAGAAGGCGCTGAATGACAGGGACGGACTGGAAGGCGTCCTCGCGCATGTCGCGGCGGCGCTGCCGGAGCGGTTGCGCGACACGGCCTACGCGGCAGCCTTCGAGGTTGCGGCCGTCGATCTCGAAATGCGCATGGAGGAGGTGCGGGTGCTGCAACTCATCCGCCTCAAGCTCGATCTGGATACGTTGACCGTTGCCGCGATCGCGCGTGCGGCCAAGGCGCGCCTGCGCACGCTGACGTGATCGTACCGCGATGCGCCCCGTCACCTGGTAACATGCGCTTTACCTGGTAACGGCCATCTTCTTAGGCTGCGTCTTATACAATTCATTGTTGGACGACAGATTTGTTTACTACCCGAGAAGCCCAGAAGCTGACTCAGGGAAAGTCATTCCTTATCACGTTAAGGGCGTACATGTTTATGTGACGGCTGAACAAAGCCAGTTTGTTTACTGGCTTCGGATCGTTGAGGTCGGTTCAGGGATTTTGTTTTTTGCCGGGTGTTTTTTTGCCCTAACATGGTCCAAGGGCAAGTAAGTTACGACAGCGCCAGCTACCTGACGAACCGCGGCGACTCAGAAGAAGCTCACCGGGAAATAGCGCAGGTAGAACTCGGCAAAGGTTCCCTTGATCGAGATCTCCTGCAGCGCATAGTCGAAGGCGGCCGCCAGCGCCGGATCGCCCGCCCTGGTGGCGATCGCCATGCCCGAGCCCAGATATTCCGGCGCCAGGTACGGGCCGCCGGCAAAGCGGCAGCAGCCGGCCGCATCCGAACCGCCGAGCCAGAAGGCAAAGCGCATGCCGTCGCCGAAGGCGGCATCGATCTTGCCGGCCTTGAGATCGGCGTAGAGGTCTTCCGTCTTGTCGAAGGGCACGACCTGCACCGTGCCGAAATAGTCGCGCAGCATCTTCTCATGCGCCGAGCCGGCGATGACGCCCACCCTTTTGCTGCGCAGCTTGTCGAGGATCGGCTCGGTGAAGGACTTGGCCTTCAGCATGATGAAGCGCGCCGGGAACTGCAGATAGGAACGCGAGAAGGCGTATTTCTCGCGGCTTTCCGGCGTCGCCGCGATGCCGGCGATGATCGCCTCGCCTTCGCCTTTCTGCAGCGCGTCGTCGAGCTCGTTCCATGGCAGCGCCTGGATCTGGCATTTCTCGACGATGCCGAGTTCGGCGCAGATCGCCCGCGCCAGGTCGATATGGAAACCCGACAGCCGACCCGAGCCGTCGAGGAAGTTGAAGGGCGGAAAATCGGTGGTGGTGAGGAATCTCAGCCTCGGCAGCGCGGAAAGATCGGGCTTCGGCAGCCGCTCTTTGGCATCCCACAGCACCGGAACCTGCGGCTCCGCGGCCTGAGTCGCGCCTGCAAATGGCGGCGCCCCGATCAGCGCCGGCATCAGGGCCATGAATATCCACCGGAAAGTCACGATAAGGTTCCGCCCAGTCATGTTCTTGGCTTTTCGTATGAAAATGAAGCGGGCACAATTGTTTTTGATTTCAAACGGACGAATTAGGCGTATGGTTTAGCATGTTTGCAAGTGGCAGCGCGCGCAGGGCTCGGGGGAGATAACCGGCGTCACGAAGCAGCTTGCAATCCGGGGTTGATGGCGAAGGGTGGTTCGGGCATCTACCATTGGCAAACGAAGCAGAAGCAACATGGGGTAGATGTTGCGATGAGCATGTTCGATAGAACTCTGGAATACATAGACCAACTGCAGCATGCCAATACGGCGGCGGCGGTTTGCGAGCGGTTGCTCGGCGTCACCTCGAATTTCGGGCTGACGGCGCTGATGGCCGGGACCGTGCCGCAACCCGGCACGCCGCGCGGCCAGCAGAAGGACCATGTCCTGCTCTGCGACTGGCCGGTCGAATGGCTGGAGCGCTACGTGGCGCGCAACTATGTCGACCATGACCCGGTCGTCAGCCACATGAAGCAGTTGCAGGCCCCGTTCCAGTGGCGCGAGGCCTCGCAGGCCATTGTCATCGACAAAAGCAGCGACGAGGTCATGGGCGATGCCCGCGAGTTCAAGCTGCGCGATGGGCTCGCCTTCCCGCTGGTCACGCTCGACGGTCAGATCGTCATGGTCTCGCTGGGCGGCGAGGCCGTGGAGCTCTCGGAGGCCGAGTTCGGGATGGTTTCGCTGGCGTCCACCTACGCCGTCGGCCGCGCCATGCAGCTTCACACGATGGCCGGCAAGGTCATCGATCACATTGAATTGACGCCGCGCGAGCGCGAATGCCTGCAATGGGCGGCCGTCGGCAAGTCCGAGTGGGAGATTTCGCAGATACTCGGCATCTCGGAGCACACTTCCGAGAAACATCTCCTCAACGCCAAGAGCAAGCTGGGCGCCGCCAACCGTGTCCAGGCGGTCGCCGAGGCGATCAGGCGCGGTTATATCAGCTAGGTCGGGCATTCCGGCCTGGAAATTCTGCCCGTGGATCGCCGCATTTCCGGGAAATCCGGCCGTATCTTCGTCTTGAGGGTGCGAGACGGCTAATGCTTTCTTAACGCCAAGAGCAAACTGGGCGCCGCCAACCGTGTGCGGGCGTCGCAGAGGCTGTTAGGCGCGGCTATATTAGCCAGATCGGCCGTGCGGGCCTAGAAATTCTTGCCTACGCGTTCGCGTAATATTTTCGGGAAAGCCCGGCCGTATCTTCCTCTTAAGCCCAGGAGACGGCTAATGCTATTTTCCCTTACCACTCAGGAACTGATGGAACGTCCCGACCTTTGGGAAGCGGCCCATCGTCTACGCTACAGAATCTTCGTCGAGGAGATGGGGTGGACCGATCTCGAACGCCCGGACGGTCTCGAGATCGATCAGTTCGACCATGAGGAGGCCGAACATCATCTCGTCATCCGCAATGGCGAGCTCGCCGGCTATCAGCGCATGCTGCCGACGACGCGGGCGCACCTTCTGACCGATGTGCTGGCGGACCTCTACGAGGGAACGCCTCCCTCGGGCCCGCATGTCTGGGAGTTGACCCGCTATGCGGTGGCGCCGGGCTTTCGTGACGGCAAGCGCGGCGTTTCGACGGTCGGCACCGAGCTGATCGCCGGTTTCGTCGAATGGGGCCTCAAGCGCAACGTCAACCAGGTCATCATCGAGTTCGAACCGATGTGGGTGCTGCGGGCGTTGCAAATGCACTTCCTGGCCAAGCCGCTCGGTTACCAGCGCACCTACGGCAACCAGCAGGTCGTGGCGACGCTGCTCACCTTCACCGAGCATACGCTGGATGTGGTGCGCCAGCGCCGCAACCACTTCCTGCCGGTGCTCAACCGGGGCTATCCCGGCCAGCTCGGCCTGAGGCAGGCTTCGTGATGGAGGCGGTCATGAGCTTCCATCCCGAACCGGAACTGCGCGGCCACACGCTGGTCGTCACGGTCTCCTCGCACGACGGCAGGCCTGTGCTGGACAGGCACGCCTATGCGAGCCTCGCCAGGACCTTCCACGAGGCCGCCGTCAATGACGACGTCCGCGTGATCGTGCTGCGCGGCCTCGCCGGCTGCTTCTGCCTCGGCGGCGACTTCTCGGAGTTCCTCGACGCCACCAAGCACCAGCAGCTGATCGCCGCCGTCACCGACATGTTTCGCATGCTTGCGACCTTCCCCAAGCCGGTCCTTGCCTGCGTGGACGGGGATGCCGTCGGCGTCGGCTGCACCATCCTGTTCCACTGCGACATGGTGATCGCTTCCAGGGGGAGCACCTTCAGGGTGCCGTTCGTCGATTTCGGTCTCGTGCCGGACGCCGCGACCAGCATCCTGGCGCCGCAGAAGCTCGGCTATGCCGGCGCCTTCCGCTTCTTCTGCCTCGGCGACACGCTGGGCGTCGACGACGCCAAGGCGCTCGGCCTGGTCGGCGAGATCGTGGAAGGCAGCGCCGAGGAAATGGCTTTGGCGCGGGCGAGGCAGCTCGCCAAGAAGCCGGTTGCCGCGCTGCTTCAGACGCGCGGCCTGCTCAAGGGCGATACGGACGTTCTGTGCGACCGCATCGACCATGAGATATCGTTGTTCCAGCAGGCGCTTCAAGACGACGCCACGCTGAAGCGGCTGCAGCGGATCGCCCGCCTGGCCGCCTGATTCCTGCATAAAACCTCAGCGCCGCGCACCGACAGTGCGCGGCGCTGTAATGTCGGGCGCCCGATCGGCGGGCGTCGGGGAAAGTTACTTCTCCAGGAACGACGGCCCTTCGCCGATGATCTTCTTGTCCTGTTTGCCGATGGCGTCGAGATCGCGCCCGTCGTAAGGCAGCGACAACAGGATCCGCTGCATGACGGCAAGCCGCGCGCGGCGCTTGTCGTTGGCGCGCACGATGATCCAGGGCGCGAACTCCTTGTGGGTGCGCTCGACCATCACGTCGCGCGCCTTGGTGTAATCGTCCCACTTGTTGATGCCGGCGATGTCTATCGGCGAGAACTTCCAGTTCTTCAGGGGCGACCAGCGCCGGTCGTGGAACCGTTCGAGCTGCGTCGCGCGGCCGATGTTCAACCAGAATTTGAAGAAATGGATCCCCTCGTTGCAGATCATGCGCTCGAAATGCGGCGTCTCGTCGAGGAATTTCTCATGCTGCTCCGGCGTGCAGAAACCCATGACCGGCTCGACGCCGGCGCGGTTGTACCAGGAGCGGTCGAAGGTGACGAACTCGCCAGAGGTCGGGAAATGGTCGACATAGCGTTGATAATACCATTGCCCGGTTTCCGTCGGCGTCGGCTTGGTCAGCGCCACGTTGCGCGCTGTGCGCGGGTTCATATATTGCCGCAGCACGAAGATCGTGCCGCCCTTGCCGGCCGCGTCGCGTCCTTCGAACAGCGCCATCACCCGCTTGCCGGTCGCCTGCAGCCAGGCCTGCGCCTTGACCAGCTCGATCTGCAGTTCCTCGAGCTCCCTGTCGTAGTCCTCACTCTTCATCTTCTTGTCGTAAGGATAGCCGCCGGCGGCCAGCTTGTTGTCCTCGATCCAGTCCGGAAGCACCGGGTTGTCGATGTCGAACTCGCGTTCCTTGCCGCCGATCCTGATCTTGATCGGTCCCGCGGCAGGCGCCGCTTCGGCTTTTTCCTTGGCATTTTTCATCGAGGCGAACCTTTCCAGCTTGCGGACTCGTGCTATGGGAGCCTGTAAGGCGTCGCGTCCGTCTGGACGCGAGGGCGTCGTAGCATGTTGATTTTGCGCATGAACATTCCGGAAAATCGATTCTGATTTTTGTGGGGTGTCATGCGCCGGTCCGGTCGGGTGAATTTCACCGCGGAGATACGGGGCAGCGCGTGGTCGATAAGGGCGAGGACCAGGAAGGCGCAACGCAGGCGGCCGTAGCCGGGCTGCGGCGCAGCCCTTGGTTGCTGGCCGCGGCTGTCGTCGCGGTCCTCGCTGTCTACGCTTTCGGCGGCCTGTCGATCTATGTGCCGCTGCTGGCCCTGGCGTTGCTGGCTGCTGCCGCGATGCTGCCCGCCGACGTCGAGCGGCAGTCCGCCGACGATGCGGCGGCGATCGAGGCCGGCGGCCTGCAGCGGCTGTCTGGCGAGTATCTGGCCGCCGCCGTTGCCGATCCGCTGATCATCTTCGACCGGACGGCAGCCATCGTCCATGCCAACGCGGCCGCTTTTGCCGCCTTCGGCGGACTGGCGCCCGGCATGTCGCTGTCGCTCAAGTTCCGCGCTCCGGAAATGCAGGCCTTGCTCGACGGCATCGTCTCGGGGGCCGTGGCGTCCGATGTCGTCGAGTATACGGAAAAGCTGCCGGTCGAGCGCACATACCGGGTGAGCGCGTCATCGGTCGGCCATGCCACCGGTCTCTATGTGCTGGTGTTCAAGGATCAGAGCGAGGCACGCCGCATCGACCGCATGCGCGCCGACTTCATCGCCAATGCCAGCCACGAGTTGCGCACCCCGCTCGCCTCCATCGCCGGCTTCATCGAGACCTTGCGCGGCCCGGCGCGCGGCGATCCGGCGGCACGCGACCAGTTTCTGCAGATCATGCAGAACCAGACGGGCCGCATGGCGCGCCTGATCGACGATCTGTTGTCGCTGTCGCGGCTGGAGATGAAGCCCTACCTAGGGCCGGGAACCGAGGTCGATCTTCGCCAGACCATCGACAGCGTCATCGATTCCCTCGGGCCGCTGGCCAGCGAGAACGGCGTCGTCATCGAATGGGATTTCATCGATGGCCCGCTTTCCGTGCCCGGCGACCGCGACGAGCTCTTCCAGGTTTTCGAGAATCTCCTGGAGAATGCCTGCAAATACGGCCAGTCAGGCGGGCGCGTCACCGTGTCCATCGCAGGCAGCGAAGACGGCCAGGAAGCGGGCATCGACGTCACCATAAGAGACTATGGCCCCGGCATAGCCGAGGAGCACATTCCCCGCATCACGGAGCGTTTCTACCGCGTCGATGTCGAAAACAGCCGGACCCAGAAAGGCACCGGCCTTGGCCTTTCCATCGTCAAGCATATATTGACTCGTCATAATGCAAGGCTGTCGATCAAGTCGGAAGTCGGCAAGGGCGCGGCGTTCACGGTTCATTTGCCGACTAGCTGACTCCTGTATTGGTTGCCAACCGGCAATTTCTTCTTTCTGTCATCCGGTTCGCGTATCAGCGACAGATTGAGGGAACGCACCAGCCGGCAAAAACCGGGAAGGCATAACCATGCAGTCCGTCCATACTATGAGTGCCTATGACGAAGAATTGAAATTCCTGTCGAAGCGCATCGCCGCCATGGGCGGGCACGCCGAGCGCATGGTCGAGCAGGCGGTGGCGGCCCTCGTGAACGCTGATCCGGGCCTGGCGCAGAAGGTCATCCAGGACGATCTTGTCCTCGACGAGGGCCAGCGCGAGATCGACGACAAGGCGATCGTCATCATCGCCAGGCGCCAGCCGATGGCGACGGATCTGCGCGAGATCGTCGGCGCGATCCGCATCTCGGCCGATATCGAGCGCGTCGGCGATCTCGGCAAGAACGTCGCCAAGCGCGTCGCGGCGGTGATCGACGGCCGCCAGCCGAGCAGCCTGTTCCGCGGCCTCGAGGCGCTGGCCAATCTGGCGCTGACGCAGCTCAAGGAAGTGCTCGACGTCTACGCCTCGCGCTCGGTCGAGAAGATCGGCTTCGTGCGCGACCGCGACGACCAGATCGACGCCATGTATACCTCGCTGTTTCGCGAGCTCCTGACCTATATGATGGAAGATCCGCGCAACATCACGCCCTGCACCCATCTTCTCTTCTGCGCCAAGAACATCGAGCGGATCGGCGACCACGCCACCAACATCGCCGAAACCATCTATTACATCGTCACCGGCGACCAGATGCCGGCCGACCGGCCGAAGGGCGACAAGACCGACCAGGTGGTGTTTCCTGGCCCCGTATCGGCCAAATGACCCGATATCGGCCCGATATCGGCTAAGTGAACGGGGGCCCCTCGAACGGCTTTCTAATTTAGGCTAAGCTCCTCCAGGTGCAGCGATTTTGTCAGTCGCTGTCTCGGGAGGTTTGCGATGGAACAAGTTCGAAACCTGACCCCGGCCCTGCAGCCGACATCCGGCATCATTGCGTCCAGCGTCTATTCCGCCGGCAAGCGCGTGGCCGACATTGCGATCGAAGAGGCAGGTGTGTGGGCGACAAAGCCCGGCCATGTCGTCTGGATCGGGCTGCTCGAGCCGGACCGCAACCTGCTGCTCAGGGTGCAGTCGCAGTTTCACCTGCATGACCTGGCGATCGAGGACGCCGAGCATCCGCATCAGCGGCCGAAGATCGAGCAATATGGCGATGCCTTGTTCATCGTCGCCCGCACGGCGCAGCTGATCGATGGCCGCGTCACCTTCGGTGAGACCCATCTCTTCGTCGGCAGCGGCTATATCGTCAGCGTCAGGCATGGCCCCTCGACGTCCTACGCCGCGGTGCGCCAGCACTGGGAAAGCTGCCCGTCCTCGCTCGCCAAGGGTGAGGATTTCGTCCTCTATGCCATTCTCGACTTCATCGTCGACAACTACATGCCCGTCCTCGAGCAGATCGAGGACGAGGTCGAGCAGATCGAGGACAAGGTGCTGCTGAAGCCGATGACCGGCGCCGACATCGAACGGCTCTATATGCTGCGCCGTGATCTGCTCAGGCTGCGCAACGCGGCGCTGCCTTTGGTCGAGGTCTGCCGCCGCCTGACCAGCGCCGAGCTGCCGCAGATCCATGCCGCCATGCATCCGCTGTTCCGCGACGTGACCGACCACATCCGCACCGTGCAGGAAAAGATAGACAGCCTGCGCGAGGTCCTGGCCTTCGCCTTCGAGGCCAGCCTTCTGGTCGGACAGAGCCAGGAAACGGCGATCTCCAAGAAGCTCGCCTCATGGGCGGCCATCCTGGCGGTGCCGACTGCCTTCGCCGGCATCTACGGCATGAATTTCAATGACATGCCGGAACTGAGGATGGAATACGGCTACCCCGCCGTGCTGATGGCGATCGCGCTGATCTGCGCGTTCCTGTACTGGCGGTTCAGGAAGAATGGTTGGTTGTGAAAAGTGAATAGCGAATAGGGAGTAGCCAATAGGACAAGAGAAGCTTGCGCCCCACTCGGATGCCAGCACCCTTCTATTCGCTATTCGCTATTCGCTATTCGCTATTCGCTATTCGCTATTCGCTATTCGCTATCAGCGAGCGCGGCGTCTTTCCGCCGCCGGCTGGAACGCGACACGAGAGTGATATTTGCAGTACGGCCCGGTCTCGCCCGCGTCGTTGCCGCAGAAGCTGAAGTCTTCCGATAGCGGATCGCCGTTCGGCCACTTGCAGGTGCGCTCGGTCAGCTCGACGAGCTGCAGGTTGCGCGAGATCGGCACCACGACGTTCTCGACCGGGCGGATATAATGGCGCGCCACCGGCTCCGCGTCGAACTGCACCTGCAGCGCGGTCGCGCCGATAGTAGCCGTCACATGACGCGCAGCACTTGCGGCGCGGGCGACCGATTTCTGCATCGAGGCCCCTTGCGTCGCCTTCTTCTGCCGCGCGGGTGCCGCGGTCGCGCGGCCGCGGCCCGACAGTTTCAGGCGATGCACCTTGCCGATGACGGCATTGCGGCTCACGCCGCCGAGCTGCGCGGCGATCTGGCTGGCGCTGAGGCCCTCCGACCACAATTTCCTGAGAAGTTCGACCCGCTCGTCAGTCCAGTTCATGAGACCGCGCTCCTGCTGAGGCGTACGGCAGCCAGAATCCTTTCCCGCCCCGGCTCCCGCCGGGCAAACAACACCACATGTACCGGGTGATTAGATCCGCCGCACGAAATCTAGTTATTTCTCGACTACAATTACCTTATGCGCTGACTCGGTGACAAGAGTCCCCAGGGCAACACGATTCGGTTTTTTCGGTTTTCCCCAACTTGCCTGACCGCTCATGAGCCGGCGTGCCGCTGGAGGCTTGCCGTGCGCTACTGCGCGACGTTTTCGTTGACTTCATGGCCGAAAAACATGATAAGCCGCAAAGGCCGCCGCATTGGCGGCTTTTTTGATTTCCGGTTCCGGAGACGCATATAATGAGCGGTTCGGCGCTTTACGAGACCTTTGCTCGCGCACCCCTGGCCTTCGACCGCGGGGAGGGGACCTGGCTGGTCACCGACAAGGGTGAGCGATATCTCGATTTCGCCGGCGGCATCGCCGTGAATTCGCTTGGCCACAGCCATCCGCATCTGGTCGCCGCTCTCACCGGGCAGGCCGCCAAGCTCTGGCATGTCTCCAACCTCTATGAGATCCCCGAGCAGCGCCGGCTGGGCGAGCGGCTGGTCGAAGCGACCTTCGCCGACAAGGTGTTCTTCACCAATTCGGGCGCCGAGGCGCTGGAATGCGCGATCAAGACGGCGCGGCGCTACCAGTTCGTCAAGGGCCATCCGGAGCGTTTCCGCATCATCACCTTCGAAGGCGCCTTCCATGGCCGCACGCTGGCGACGATCGCCGCCGGCGGCCAGTACAAATATCTCGAGGGTTTCGGTCCGAAGGTCGAGGGCTTCGACCAGGTCGCGTTCGACGACATCGACGCCGCCGAGAAGGCGATCACGCCGGAAACCGCGGCCATCCTGATCGAGCCGGTGCAGGGCGAGGGCGGCATTCGCCCGGTGCCGACGCAGTCGTTGAAGCGCCTGCGGCAGCTCTGCGACCAGCAGGGCCTGCTTCTGATCTTCGACGAGGTCCAGTGCGGCATCGGCCGCACCGGCAAGCTGTTCGCGCATGAGTGGGCGGGCGTCGCGCCCGACCTGATGGCGATCGCCAAGGGCATAGGCGGCGGCTTCCCGATGGGCGCCTGCCTCGCCACCGACGAGGCCGCGACCGGCATGACGGCCGGCGTGCACGGCACCACTTTCGGCGGCAATCCGCTGGCGATGGCCGTCGGCAATGCCGTGCTCGACGTGGTGCTGGCCGAGGGTTTCCTCGAGGACGTGCAGCGCAAGGCGCTGCTGCTCAAGCAGGGCCTGGCCGCGGTCGTCGACGAATATCCCGAGATCATCGACGGCATACGGGGCACCGGCCTGATGCTTGGGCTGAAGTGCGCCATGCCCAACACCAAGGTGAACATGGCGTTGCGCGACCAGCACCTGCTTGCCGTGCCGGCCGGCGACAACGTCATCCGCCTCTTGCCGCCGCTCACCGTTACCGACGAGGAGATCGGCGAGGCCCTGAAGCGCATCCGCGCCGGCGCCAAGGGCCTGACCGATGCGATTGCGGCCGAAGCCGCGAAGTAATTCTGGAATTTGCCGATGAGCGTTCGCCACTTCACCGACCTGTCCGCCGTTTCCGCGGGCGACCTGCGCATCATGCTGGACGATGCGGTGGCGCGAAAGACCAGGCTCAAGGCCGGCGAGCGTTCGAAGCCGCTCGAAGGCAAGGTCCTGGCGATGATCTTCGACAAGCCGTCGACGCGCACGCGCGTTTCCTTCGACGTCGGCATGCGCCAGCTCGGCGGCGAGACCATCATGCTGACGGGCACCGAGATGCAGCTCGGCCGTTCCGAAACCATCGCCGACACGGCGAAGGTGCTGTCGCGCTATGTCGATGCCATCATGATCCGCACCACTTCGCATGACCGGCTGCTGGAGTTGACCGAGAACGCCACCGTGCCGGTGATCAACGGGCTGACCGACGATACCCATCCCTGCCAGTTGATGGCCGATATCATGACCTACGAGGAGCACCGCGGCCCGGTGGCCGGCAAGACCTTCGCCTGGACCGGCGACGGCAACAATGTGCTGCATTCGCTCCTAGAGGCTTCGGCGCGGTTCCGCTTCAATCTCAATGTCGCGGTGCCCGAAGGCAGCGAGCCGTTCGAGAAATATGTCGACTGGTCGAAGGCCAATGGCGGCAAGGTCAGGTTTGCCCGCACTGCCGAGGAGGCCGTCGACCAGGCGGATTGCGTCGTGACCGACAGCTGGGTGTCGATGGGCCAGGAACATCGCGCCCGCGGCCACAACGTCTTCCTGCCCTACCAGGTCAATGCCGCGCTGATGGCCAGGGCGAAGTCCGATGCGCTGTTCATGCACTGCCTGCCGGCGCATCGCGGCGAGGAGGTCACCGACGAGGTCATCGACGGGCCGCATTCGGTGGTGTTCGACGAGGCCGAGAACCGGCTGCACGCCCAGAAGGCGGTGCTGGCCTGGTGCCTGGGCGCTTGATCGGGCCCGGCTTGAACCAGGTTGTCTTGATCCAGGATTACGCGATGCCTATTTGCGGGCCATCACGTAAATCGAACGCGCTTCGACGCATGCCGCCCGGAAAGCGGCATGGACGCGCCCTGGAGCTTTGTCATGCTGGAAACCCGTCCATTGGCTGAACATCAACCCAAACTCGGTGAATTCGGCTTCGCCGGCGACGATCATGTCGTGCCATACGAAGTGGCGCCGCTCGACGTGCGCGGCCGCACCGTGCAGCTCGGGCCGATGCTCGACGCTATCCTCAGCCGCCACGACTATCCCGAACCGGTCGCACGGTTGCTGGCGGAAGCCTGCGTGCTCACCGTGCTGCTCGGCACGTCGCTAAAGTTCGAGGGCAAGTTCATCCTGCAGACCCGCACCGACGGTCCGGTCGATATGCTGGTGGCCGATTTCACCACGCCGCATGCGCTGCGCGCCTATGCGCGTTTCGACGCCGACCGCCTGCAGGCGCTGATCGCCGCCGGCGAAACCTCGCAGCAGGCGTTGCTCGGCAACGGCGTCCTGGCTTTGACCATCGACCAGGGCGCGCATACGCAGCGCTATCAGGGCATCGTCCAGCTCGATGGCACCACGCTGGAGGATGCCGCGCGCACCTATTTCCGCCAGTCGGAGCAGATTCCGACCGAGATCAAGATGTCGGTCGCCAAGCTGGTGACGCCCGGCCCGGCCGGAGCGCGCGAGCAGTGGCGCGCCGGCGGCATCCTGGCGCAGTTTCTGCCGCAGGCGCCCGAGCGCATGCGCATTCCCGACATTTCGGGCGGCGACGGCGACGACCGCGAGGTGACCGACCATCCGGCCGACAATTCCTGGCAGGAATTGCTGGCGCTGCTCGGCACCATCGAGCCGACGGAACTGATCGACCCGACGGTGGGTGCCGAGCGGCTGCTTTACCGGCTGTTCCACGAGCATGGCGTGCGCGTCTTCCGCAGCGTGCCGGTGGACGACCAGTGCTCCTGCTCGCGCGAGAAGATCCGCGGCATCCTCGAAGGCTTCTCGGCCGAGGAGATCAAGGACTCGACCGAGGACGGCGGCATCCATGTAGCCTGCGAATTCTGCTCGACGCAGTACGACTTCGACCCGATGGAGTTCGCGGGCGAGTGAAATGCCCTTCCTTCTCCCCGTTCCACGGGGAGAAGGTGCCCGAAGGGCGGATGAGGGGCAGCGCCGGCCTTGGCCATGCAGGCGCCCTCGCTTTGTCCGAAAGAAAATCTCAAAACCTGGCGCCGCCCCTCATTGCCCTGCCGGGCATTTCTCCCCGTAAACGGGGAGAAAGAGGCTGCCCCGTAGGGTTTCGCCCTTAGTTCACCGTGCGCCTTGTCCCCGGCATGTCGAGGGAGAAGGCGGGGATGGCGACGTCGAACGTCTCGCCGCGCCCGTTGCGCATCGTGTAGTGGCCGACCATGATGCCGGACGGCGTCGAGAGCGGGCATCCCGACGTATACTGATAGCTGTCGCCGGGATTGAGCTCCGGCTGGTCGCCGACGACGCCCGCGCCGCGCACTTCCTCGACGCGTCCGCGTCCGTCGGTGATGTGCCAGTAGCGCGACAGAAGCTGCACGAACTCGTCCGAACGGTTGTCGATCGTCACCTGGTAGCCCCAAACATAGCGGTTCTCGGACGGGTCCGAACGGTCCTCCAGGTAGAACGGCCTGACCTGCACTTCGATGTTGCGCGTGACGGCGCGATACATGTGCCACTCCGGTTGCCGCCGCCGGGAACATTCGTCGCGCTTCGCGGTTGTTACGCTAGCGCCGTCCATCCTGCCGGCTTTCCACCGCACGTGCCGACAAACAATGTCATTTAAGTGACACATGACAATGTTGGTGTGCACAAACCGTGTGGGCGACTCGGGCGCTCCGTCGACTGATGAAACGCCGCGGGCGGCCTTTCCGGAGTGACCAGATCTCGATGGAACTGACTCTCGCAGCCGCCTTTGCCTCGTCAGCCCTTCTTCTTTCCAACTTCGCCAGCATTCTGTTCGCTTCCTCGCGGCTGAAGGCGCGTCGCGTCATACCTGCGTCCTCCGGTAACCAGCCGCCGGTCTCCATCGTCGTTCCGTCGCGGGGCGTGGAGCCGTTCACCGGGGAGACGCTCGACCGCGCCTTCTCGCTCGACTGGCCGCGCTACGAGCTGATCTTCTGCGTCGCCCATGCCAACGATCCCGTGGTCGGACTGATCAATGCCGCGATCGCGCGCTTCCCCAAGGTTCCGGCGAGGCTGCTCGTCGGCGATGACAGGATCAGCGCCAATCCCAAGCTCAACAACTGCGTCAAGGGCTGGCAGGCGGCCCGGCACGATTGGGTGATCCTTGCCGATTCCAACGTGTTGATGCCCAAGGACTATGTCCAGCATCTGATGGCGGCCTGGCGGCCGGACACCGGCCTCGTCTGCTCGACACCGGTCGGCTCGCGGCCGGACGGTTTTTGGGCCGAAGTCGAATGCGCCTTCCTCAACACGCTGCAGGCGCGCTGGCAATATGCCGGCGAGGCGCTCGGCCTTGGCTTCGCCCAGGGCAAGAGCATGCTATGGAACAAGCCGGTGCTCGATGCCCATGGCGGCATCCAGGCTTTGGCCGCCGAGATCGCCGAGGATGCGGCGGCGACCAAGCTGGTCAACGGCCTGGGCCTACGGGTCAATCTCGTGGCCTCGCCCTTCGAGCAGCCGCTCGGCCAGCGCACGCTCGCCGAGATCTGGTCGCGCCAGGCGCGCTGGGCGCGGCTGCGCCGCGTCACCTTCCCATTGTTCTTCGCGCCCGAGATCCTGACCGGGATGGTCGTGCCGCTGATTTTCGCGCTGATCGCGGCGGCAGGCGCCGGCGTCAGCCTGCCTACGACCGCGCTTTGCGTGCTGGCGATCGCTTATGTGCCGGAATGCCTGCTCGCCTGGTCCAAGGGCTGGTACCTGTCGCCGCGCAGCCTGACCGCGATGATCGTTCGCGACGCGATGCTCCCCACCATCTGGGCGCGCGGCTGGCTGGGCGGTGTCGTCGAATGGCGCGGCAACGCCATGACGATCCGCACCGGGGAGATGACCGAACTCGAAGAGATTGCCTGAGCCGGCTGCGGCTCAAGGCCGCTCTTTGCCGCCGCTACTTCGCCGCCTTCAGCGCCTCTTCGATGTCGGCCAGCAGATCGTCGGTGTCCTCAAGCCCCACGGACAGGCGCAGCGTGCCCGGCCCGATGCCGAGTTCGGCGCGCGCTTCGTCGCTGAGGTTCTTGTGCGTGGTCGTCGCGGGATGGGTGATCAGGCTCTTGGCGTCGCCGAGATTGTTGGAGATCAGCACGATGTCGAGCGCGTTCTGGAAGGCGAAGGCCGCCTGCTTGCCGCCCTTGACGTCGAGGCAGATCAGCGTCGAGCCGCCCGACATCTGCTTCCTGACGACATCCGCCTGCGGATGGTCGGCGCGGCCCGGATAGATGACGCGGGCGATCTCGGGCCGTCCGGCGAGGAAGTCGGCGATCTTGCCGGCGCTTTCCGTCTGCTGGCGCACCCGCAGCGGCAGCGTCTCCAGGCCCTTGAGCAGCGTCCAGGCGTTGAAGGGCGACAGGCTCGGGCCGGTGTGGCGGAAATAGTCGTGCAGGTTCTCGTCGATCCACTTCTTGTCCGACAGGATGACGCCGCCGAGGCAGCGGCCCTGTCCGTCGATATGCTTGGTCGCCGAATAGACAACGATATGGGCGCCGAGCTGCAAGGGCTTCTGCTGCAGCGGCGTGGCGAAGACATTGTCGACGATCACGCGCGCGCCGATCGAGTTGGCTAAAGCGGCGACGGCGGCGATGTCGACCACTTCCAGCGTCGGGTTGGTCGGGCTCTCCAGGAAGAACAGCTTGGTGTTGGGTCTGACCGCCTTTTCCCAATTGGCGATGTCGGTGCCGTCGATCAGCGTCGCCTGGATGCCGTAGCGCGGCGCCAGCGTCTCGACCACCCAGCGGCAGGAGCCGAACAGCGCCCGCGCCGCAACGATATGGTCGCCGGCCTTGACGCTGCACAGAAGCGCTGCGCTGACCGCCGCCATGCCGGAAGCGGTGGCGCGGGCATCTTCGGCGCCTTCCAGCGCGCACATGCGCTTTTCGAACATGTCCACGGTCGGATTGGCGTAGCGCGAATAGATGAAGCCCGGCTCCTCGCCCTTGAAACGGGCTTCTGCGGCTTGCGCCGTCTCATAGACATAGCCTTGGGTGAGGTACATCGCCTCGGAGGTCTCGCCGAAGCCGGAACGCAGCGTCCCGCCATGCACGAGTGCCGTCTGAGGTTTCCAGTTGCGCGTCTTCGTCATCGCCCTAATTCCACTCGCAAAGAACGTCCAAACACAAAAAAACCGGCCGCGATGTCGCAACCGGTCCATACGGCCTTGCGGCCAACGGTCCTTTAGCGACTTGTTTAACGTGGCTGCAAGCCGACCGGCCAAATCACCACGGGATAACGACCCTTTAGACCCGCACCGCGCTTGCGTCAATTGCCGGCTTGATTAAGAGGTTTGTACCAGTTGGAACGGAGCCAGCCTTTGCGGCAGACAGGCATTCTTCCCGATCAGGACATCGCGGCGCTGTTTGAGGCGGGCGCGCTGAAGTCGCCGCGCGTGCTCGATACCAATCAGATCCAGCCGGCCAGCCTCGATCTGAGGCTGGGCGACACGGCTTTCCGCGTGCGCGCCTCCTTCCTGCCCGGTCCCGATCACCTGGTGGCCGACAAGCTCGACCGGCTGAAGTTGCACGAGATCAATCTCGCCGAGGGCGCGGTGTTGGAGACGGGCTGCGTCTATATCGTGCCGCTGCTGGAAAGCCTGGCGCTGCCTTCAAACGTGTCGGCTTCGGCCAATCCGAAGAGCTCGACCGGACGGCTGGACATTTTCACGCGCGTCATGACCGACCGCGGCCACGAGTTCGACAAGATCGCGGCCGGCTATCATGGTCCGCTCTATCTCGAAGTCAGCCCGCGCACCTTCCCGATCGTCGTGCGCGCCGGCTCGCGCCTGTCGCAGATACGCTTCCGCACCGGCAATGCGCTTTTGTCGGAGCGCGAATTGCGCGATCTCCACCATGCCGAGATGCTGGTCGCCACCGAGCCGCCCAACATTTCTGGCGGCGGTATCGCGCTGTCGATCGATCTCGACGGCGACAAGGACGGCCTGGTCGGCTATCGTGGCAAGCACCACACCGGCCTCGTCGATGTCGACAAGCGCGCCGCGCAGGACGTCGTCGACTTCTGGGAGCCGCTCTACAAGAGCGGCGCCGGCGAATTGGTGCTCGATCCGGACGAGTTCTACATCCTGGTCTCGCGCGAAGCCGTGCATGTGCCGCCGCTCTATGCCGCCGAGATGACGCCTTTCGACCCGCTGGTCGGCGAGTTCCGCGTCCACTATGCCGGCTTCTTCGATCCCGGTTTCGGCCACTCCGCCGCCGGCGGCAGCGGCAGCCGAGCGGTGCTCGAGGTGCGCAGTCATGAGGTGCCCTTCATCCTCGACCACGGCCAGATCGTCGGACGCCTTGTCTACGAGCATATGCTCAAGCGCCCGCAGGCGCTCTATGGCAGCGACCTCGGCTCGAACTACCAGGCGCAGGGGCTTAAGCTCTCTAAGCATTTCCGCGCCGCGCGCTGACCGTTCACGTCAGACACCGCTTGCCCGGCTGGGCGCGCCATGCTTGGCTGCACCTCACCAATCTAGACGCCTGACTGAGGGAGACAAAAAATGCAGATAACCAGATGGATCGTATCGGCGACAGTCGCTGCCATGTTGGCGCTTGGCGCCGGTTCCGCGATCGCGGCGGAAAAGATCAAGATCGGCACCGAGGGCGCCTATCCGCCCTTCAACACCATCACGCCGGACGGCAAGGTTGAGGGCTTCGACATCGACATCGCCAATGCGCTTTGCGCCCAGATGAAGGTCGAGTGCGAGATCGTCACCCAGGATTGGGACGGCATCATTCCGGCCCTCCAGGCCAAGAAGTTCGACGCCATCATCGCCTCGATGAGCATCACCGAGGAGCGCAAGAAGCAGGTCGCCTTCACCCACAAATACTATACGACGCCGCTTGCGCTGGTGGCGCTCAAGGACAGCGACATCGCCTCGACCGAACCGGCGGCGCTCGCCGGCAAGACCGTCGGCGCCCAGGCCTCGACCACCCAGGCCAACTACGCCCAGGACGTTTACGGCAAGGCCGGCGCCGAGGCGAAGCTCTATCCGACCCAGGAAGAGGCGGTTACCGATCTTCTCAACGGCCGGCTCGACGCCGTCATCTCGGACAAGTTCGTGCTGGTCGACTGGATGAAGAAGGCGAGCGACGGCTGCTGCAAGCTGGTCGGCGACGTCAAGGGCACCGAGACCGAGGCCGGCATCGCCGTGCGGCTGGAGGACACCGCGCTGCGTGATCGGCTGAACGCCGCCATCGACGCCATCGTCGCCGACGGCACCTACAAGAAGATCCAGGCGAAATATTTCGACTTCGATATTTATTGAGCGGCTGAAGCGGCCAATCTCCCCCCTTGTGGGGGAGATGCCCGGCAGGGCAGAGGGGGGCGCGAAGGATCGCCAACCTCTCCTGTAGCCAAGAAGACAGTCCGCAGGCAGAGCCGGTTGGATTGCGAACGCTGGCGGGACAGCGCCCCCTCTGGCCTGCCGGCCATCTCCCCACGAGGGGGGAGATCACGCTTTCACCTCAAAGCGCCTTCACGGCCACCTTCACCGGCTTCTCGATTTCCAGCGGGTTGCGCAGCGGCAGGCCGAAATCCTTCGCCGCGATCTCGAACACGTCGCCTTCTTCAGTCCTGACGCCGTCGGCGAAGGAGAGCGTGGCGGTGCCGAACATGTGCACATGGACGTCGCCGGGCTGGCGGAAGGCCGAATATTTGAAATGGTGATGCTCAAGATTGGCGATGGTGTGCGACATGTTCGCTTCACCCGACAGGAACGGTTTTTCCCAAAGCACCTTGCCGTCGCGCAGGATGCGTGACGAACCCCTGATATCAGCGGGCAGATCGCCGATCAGGATCTCCGGCCCGAAGGAGGCGTTGCGCAGCTTGGAGTGGGCAAGGAACAGGTAGTTCACCCGTTCGGTCACATGGTCGGAAAACTCGTTCGACAGCGTGAAGCCGACGCGGAACGGCGCACCGTCGTCGCCGATGACATAGATGCCGGCGATCTCGGGCTCCTCGCCGGCGTCCTGCGCGAAGGCTGGCGACATCAGCGCAGCGCCGGGCGCCACCGCCATGGTGCCGTTGCCCTTGTAGAACCATTCCGGCTGCACGCCGATCTGGCCTTTCGCCGGCTTGCCGCCTTCCAGCCCCATGCGGAACATCTTCATGGAATCGGTGAGCTGCTCTTCGCCGTCGCTGAGCTTCTTGTGCATGGAATCGCGCGTCGCCGCCGAGCCGAGATGGGTCAAGCCCGTGCCGGTGAGGTGCAAATGCGCCGGGTCCGGATGGTTGATCGGCGACACCAGCCGCCCCTTCTTGTAGGCGGCATCGAGATCGACCGTCTCGCCGTAGCCCTTGCGCTCGATCAGGGCTTCGAGACCGATGCCCGTGCGGGCTGCCTCCATCGCCAGCGAATAGACGCTGCGCGCGCCGTTGATGATCCGGGTCTTGCCGCCGCTGCGGGCAACGACCCGGATCGTCTCGGCGTCGTCGAGGATCTGGGAAATCAGCATGATGAAACCCTCTCTCTTTTGCCTTGGCCCGGTTGCCGGCGGCAAACCCTGACCGCGCGGCCCGGAACCGATCCGTGCCACGGTTGAAACTCCTGCGCCGGATTGCGCTCGCGGGCCTGGTCCTTTCGGGACTTCTTCGCGCCGACGGGTTGCCGGCAGCTCCGCGATCTAGAACCCGTATGCCTCCTTAGTCCTTGTCTTCAGCCGTTAAGCCTTGTTCTTGTTGTAGACGTCGAAGATGACCGCGCCGAGCAACACCAGGCCCTTGACCACCTGCTGCCAGTCGACATTGACGCCCATGATCGACATGCCGTTGTTCATGACACCCATGATGAAGCCGCCGACCACGGCGCCGATGACCTGTCCAACGCCGCCCATCGCCGAGGCGCCGCCGATGAAGACGGCGGCGATCACGTCGAGCTCGCTGCCGAGGCCGGCCGCCGGCACCGCCTGGCCGAGGCGGGCCGCGATGATCAGGCCGCCGAGCGCCGACAGCACGCCCATGTTGATGAAGACGAGCAGCGTCAGCCTTTCGGTGTTGATGCCCGACAGCTGCGCCGCCTTGGCGTTGCCGCCCATCGCATAGATGCGGCGGCCGATCGTCATGCGCTTGGTGACGAAGACGAACAGCGAGATCAGCACGCCCATCACCAGAAGCACCACCGGCAGGCCCCTGTAGCTGGCGAACTGGACGACCAGGAACAGCGCCAGCGCGCTGCCGACCAGGGTCTTGATGACGAACAGCGGGAAGGGTTCGGCCTCATAGCCGTGACGCTCACGCTTGCGGCGGGCCCGCAGCCCGAAATAGGCATAGGCGAGCACCGCGATCAGTCCGAGCACGACCGTCGTCATGTGCAGCGTAAGGCCGCTGCCGAGGATGGTCTTGCCGGCGGCATTCACCGTCGGCGGGATCAACGTCAGCGGGCCGATCACGTCGGGAATGAAGCCCGAGCTCAGCGCCTTGAAGCTGTCGGGAAGCGGGCCGACCGAGGAGCCGCCGCCCAGCAGCGCCTGGCAGATGCCGCGGAAGATCAGCATGCCCGCCAGCGTCACGATGAAGCTCGGTATCCGGTGGTAGGCGATCCAGTAGCCTTGTGCTGCGCCTATGGCGCCGCCGACGATCAGGCAGACGATTGACACCACCAGCGGATTGCTGAGCGGGCCGAGCGGCCAGATGACCATCATCATCGCCGCCAGCGCCCCGATGAAGCCCGCCACCGAACCGACGCTGAGGTCGATGTGGCCGGACACGATGACCAAGAGCATGCCCAGCGCCATCACGATGATGAACGAGTTCTGCTGCACAAGGTTCGAGAGGTTGACCGGTTTGAACAGCGTTCCCGACGTCGTGTACTGGAAGAACAGCATGATGACGATCAGCGCGATGATCAGGCCGTATTCGCGCAGGTTCGTCGTCAGCGCCGAGACGGCGATGCGCGGACCCTGCTTGACGTCTTCGGCTGCGCCGCTCTGCGGCGCGGGAGCGCTTTCTGTGCTCATGATGCTTTTTTTCCTTCTCCGCGAACGATGGCTCGCATGATCTTTTCCTGGCTGGCGTCGCTTGCCGCCATTTCGCCGACCATTCGCCCTTCGTTCATGACATAGATGCGGTCGGTGATGCCGAGCAGCTCCGGCATTTCCGACGAGATGACGATGATCGCCTTACCCTCTGCGGCGAGACGGGCGATGATCGTATAGATTTCGTACTTGGCGCCGACGTCGATGCCGCGCGTCGGCTCGTCGAGGATGAGCAGTTCCGGGTCGGCGAACAGCCATTTCGACAGCACCACCTTCTGCTGGTTGCCGCCCGAAAGATTGCCGGTCAGCTGATAGACGCTGGACGCGCGGATGTTTGTCTTCTTGCGATAGTCGTTGGCGACGCTCATTTCGCGCATGTCGTCGATGACGCCGCGGCTCGAGACGCCGCCCAGATTGGCCAAAGTCACATTGTGCTTGATATGGTCGATCAGGTTGAGGCCGTAGGTCTTGCGGTCCTCGGTGACATAGGCGATGCGGTTCTCCACCGCCTTGCTCACCGACGAAAGGTCGATCGGCTTGCCTTCGAGCAAAACCTCGCCGGTGATGTGCCGGCCATAGGAGCGCCCGAACAGGCTCATCGCGAATTCGGTGCGGCCGGCGCCCATCAGCCCCGCGATGCCGACCACTTCGCCCTTGCGCACATTGAGGTTGACGTTCTTGATCACCTGCCGCTCGGCGTGGATCGGATGGTAGACCGACCAGTCCTTGACCTCGAAGACGACCTCGCCGATCTGCGGCTCGCGCGGCGGATAACGGTCGTCCAGCGAGCGGCCGACCATCGAGGTGATGATGCGGTCCTCGCTGATGTCTTTCCTGGGCAGGGTCTCGATGGTGCGCCCGTCGCGGATCACCGTCACCTTGTCGGCGACGCGGTTCACCTCGTTGAGCTTGTGCGAGATCAGTATCGAGGTCATGCCCTGGCGCTTGAACTCGAGCAGGAGATCGAGCAGCGCCTGGCTGTCCTTTTCGCTGAGCGAGGCGGTCGGCTCGTCGAGGATCAGGAGCTTGACCTCCTTGCTCAGCGCCTTGGCGATCTCGACCAGTTGCTGCTTGCCGACGCCGATATTGGTGATCAGTGTCTTGGGGTCTTCCTTCAGGCCGACCTTGTCGAGCAGCGCCTTGGTGCGCTTCTCGTTGGCGTTCCAGTCGATGACGCCATAGGTGGCGTGCTCGTTGCCGAGGAAGATGTTCTCCGCGATCGACAGCATCGGCACCAGGGCAAGTTCCTGGTGAATGATGACGATGCCGATGTGCTCGCTGTCATGGATGCCCTTGAAATGGCATTCCTGGCCGCGGAAGACGATCTCGCCTTCATAGGTGCCGGCCGGATAGACGCCTGACAGCACCTTCATCAGCGTCGATTTGCCGGCGCCGTTCTCGCCGACGACGGCATGGATTTCGCCCTCCTCGACGCTGAGGTTGACGTTCGACAGCGCCTTGACGCCGGGGAACGTCTTGGTGATGTCGCGCATCTCCAAAATCGTCGAGGTCATCAGGAATTCCGCTCCCTGGCGCATGCCTTCCATTTCCGGAAAGTGTCATGCGCGAAATCAACATACTGCAGTCTTGCCCGCGCAGCGACGGCGCATGGCGCTGCAGGAGCCGGCAAAAACAATACCGGGCTCGCTTCTGAACGAAAAGGGGCCCTGCGTCGCGCAGGACCCCTCCTTTGCAGCCGGATTATTTCAGCTCGTCGGCCTTGATGTAGCCGGAGTCGACGACCTGAGCCTGGTAGTTCGACTTGTCGACGTCATGCGGCGTCAACAGGATCGAGGGAACGACCTTGACGTCGTTGTTGTAGGTCTTGTCGTCGAGCCCGTCGGGCTTGCCGCCGGAGAGCACCTTGTCGACCAGCTGCACGGTGGCCTTGGCCAGTTCGCGGGTGTCCTTGAACACAGTCGAATACTGCTCGCCCGAGATGATCAGCTTGACCGAGGCGGTCTCGGCGTCCTGGCCGGTCACGATCGGCCAGGGCTGGGCGTCGGTGCCGTAGCCGACGGCGCGCAGCGAGGCGGTGATGCCGCGCGACAGGCCGTCATAGGGAGACAGAACGCCATCGACGCGGCTGCCGTCCGAGTAGTTGGCCGAAAGCAGGTTGTCCATGCGCGCCTGGGCGGTGGCCGCCAGCCAGCGCAGCGTGCCGACCTTGTCCATGCCCATCTGGCCGGACTTGATCTTGATCGAGCCGTCGTCGATCAGCGGCTGCAGGACCGACATCGCGCCGTTGTAGAAGAAGAAGGCGTTGTTGTCGTCGGGCGAGCCGCCGAACAGTTCGACGTTCCACGGCTTGGTGTTCGGGAAGCGCTCCTTGAGGCCCTTGACCAGCGAATTCGCCTGGATCACGCCGACGCCGAAATTGTCGAAGGTGGTGTAGTAGTCGACATTCGGGGTCTTCTTGATCAGACGGTCATAGGCGACGGTGACGACGCCGGCATCGTTGGCCTTCTGCAGCGCGTCGGCCATCGTGGTGCCGTCGATCGAGGCGATGATCAGCGCCTTCGGGCCCTTGGTGATTTCGTTTTCCAGCTGGCTGAGCTGGTTCGGGATGTCGTCCTGCGCGTACTGCAGGTCGACGGTGTAGCCGAGCGCCTCGAGCTGGGACTTGACGGCGTCGCCGTCATTGATCCAGCGCTGCGAGGTCTTGGTCGGCATCAGCACGCCGACGAGACCCTTGTCGGCTGCGTGCGCCGAATAGCTCGTGGCGGCAATGCCAAGGGCCGCGATGGCGGCCAGCGTCTTGATGATCTTCACATTACTCTCCCTGGTTGATGGACGCGACACCTCGGGGCTTCGCGGGCCGCGCAGTCGAGCAGGAGCGCAAGCGCGCCTCTGTCGGCTTTATCGATCTCCGGTATCCTCCCAATCGGCTCCGCGACGCAGTTTCAATCGATACGATCTTGCTCGTTGCCGATCGTTGCGCCTCGGAACGCGCGAAGGGTGGGTTCCTTTGACATAACTGTCAAATGCGATCTTTGTTGGTTGCTATACCGAAACTGGTATGGTTAAGCATGCGGCAGAGAACTGGCGGAGAGGCTGGGAAATCATGGCGGCGTTGCGCGATCCTGGTGCGATTTCAGTAAGTTACGAAAAACTCCCCGGCGACGGGGAAACACTCCTGCGCAGCGGTTTGAGCTTGCGCCATATGCGCATGATCGCCGCCCTCGACGATCACGGACGGGTGAGCGCCGCCGCCCAGGTCATGAACATCTCCCAGCCGGCCGCCTCGCGAATGATCGCCGAGATGGAGGCGGTGCTCGACGTGAAATTATGCGAGCGGCTGCCGCGCGGCATCACGCTCACCCCTTACGGCCAGGCGCTCGCCAGGCGCGCCCGCTCGATCCTGCTCGAGATGCGCGAAGCCGACCGCGAGATTTCCGAGCTCAAGGCGGGCAAGGGCGGCTCGGTGTTCCTCGGCGCCGTGACCGCGCCGGCGATCGAGCTGGCCGTGCCGGCGATTCGCGAGATCCGCCGCATCTACCCGCGCATCGAGATCACCATGCAGGTCGAGACCTCGAACGTGCTCGCCCGCGAGCTGATAGCCTCCCGCCACGACTTCATCATCGCCCGCATTCCCGACGACCTCAATCCGCGGCTGTTCGAATCGCGCGTCATCGGCATCGAGAAGGCCTGCCTGATCGTGCGCCGCGGCCATCCGCTTGCCAGCGGCAGGATGGTCGGCCTGGAGGAGACGGCGGCCTATGACTGGGTCTTCCAGTCCGGGGGCTCGCCGCTGCGCCAGGCGATGGAAAGCAATTTCCTGAATCGCGACATCCCGCTTCCCGACCGTATCCTCAACACCTCTTCGCTGCTCTTGACGCTGGTGATGGTGGCGCAATCCGACGCCATCGCCCCCGTTTCGGTCCAGGTCGCCAAGTTCATCCAGAGCGCCGACGGGCTGGCGGGAGCGATTGACGTGGTGCAGACCGAATTCGACATCGAGGTCAGGCCTTACAGCCTGATCACGGTCAAGAACCGCGTGCTTTCGCCCGCCGCCAAGATGCTGCACGACTTCATACTGCGCGAAGTGGGGTGATGGAACGAGAATGCTACCTGTGCGTTCAACCGGATCGGCAGCTCACTGGAGCCTTTTTCGGGTGAGGGAACGAACTGCCGATGCTCAACAGTCGGAGGTTTTGATGGAACGTCGGTTGTTTCTGACTGGAATGCTTGGCGTTGCGGGGGCGGCCGCATTTGCAAGCCTCGCCGGACCCAGCAAGGCTGTTGCCGGAATTCCCGGCGGCAACGGAATTCTTGATGAGCTCGACAAGCCGGATCCAACCGTTTTCGAGGACGGCGAGGATCGGGCCGAACTGGAGAAGGTTCACCATCGTTATTGGCATCACGGCTACCGTCGCCGCAGACGGCGCCGCGTCTGGCGCCGGGTCTGCCGCCGCTACTGGCGCCATGGCTACTGGGTTCGCCGCTGCTGGCGCGAACGCGTCTGGATAGGCATCTGGCTGTAGTCCAAGCGTCGGTCAAAGACTAAGCGAAAGGCATTGGGTCTTGCACAGTCGTGCAGGACCCAATGCGGTGCCTTAGAGCTATTCCAGGAAAAGTGCGTAACGGATCTCCGTCCAAAATTGCTTGAAACAGGAGAGCGGTCCGGCGTGTCCGTGAAACGCTCAAGGACACCTAGCCTGGTGCGCGACTCAGCAGGTAGACGCGACGCTTTTTTTCAACAAACAGGTGACGGGAGATTGGAGCGGGTAGCGGGAATCGAACCCGCGCGTTCAGCTTGGGAAGCTGACAAGCTACCATTACATCATACCCGCGCAGCAGCCTCGTTACCATGATGGCGGGGCCTCAAGCAATCGGCAACGCCATCAAAAGACCGGTCGGTCGCGGCAGTCCCCTTGATACCGGGCGCCAACGTGATAAATGCGTCGCGTGGTGCAGGGTGGGGACCCAGCTTGAAAATCAATGTTCGAAAGAGGAAGCGAGCCTCTCGCTCCGGGGCTTTCTTCACGTCGGAAGACTTGGGATTCCTGTTCAGGCTTCCCATCTTTGCCATCGTCTCGCTGCTCGTGCCCGAAGCGCGATGGCGAAATGTCTGTCTTTGGATGGAGCGGCTGAAACGGCCTTCCTTGCCTCAAGGTGATATCGCTCCGCGACAGGACCTGGCCGCCTTTGGCGTGGCCGGCGGCGCGGATCGGCGCCGCGTCGGAGCAATGCGGAGCGAACACAATATCCAGATCGTGCGGGAGCGGCTCGTCGGCTGGGCGCCCGAGATCGAGCTCTGCGGTCTCGAGCATCTCGACGCGGCGCGCCAGGCCGGCCACGGCGCTGTCCTGTGGATCGCGCATTTCGCTTTCAACGCGCTCGCCGCGAAGATGGCTTTCGCAAGGGCTGACTTTGAGGTCTTTCACGTCAGCAGGCCGGAGCACGGTTTCTCGAAGTCGCGCTTCGGCATCCGGTTCCTCAATCCGATCAGGACGGGCGCGGAACTGAAATACGCGGCCGGCCGCGTCGTGATCGACCGCGCCAATCCGGCTGCCAGCATGAACGAGGCGAGGCGCCTGCTTCGTCAAAACAGATTTGTCTCCATCACCGCCGGCGCCTGGGAAGGCGAGTTGCTGGTGAGCGCCCGCATCGGCCAATCGGCCATGGAACTTGCCGGTGGCGCGCCCCGCCTGGCAAAAGTTGCCGGGGCACAGCTGCTGCCGGTCTTCGTCGTGCGCGACGACAGCTCTGGCAAGATCCGCGTGAGCGTGGAGCGGCCGATCGATCTCGATTCGCGCCGGGACAAGGCCGAAATGATCCAGGGCGCCACGCAGGACTTCGCAGACCGCCATCTGCCCTATCTGAAGGCCTACCCCCACCAGTGGCGCGACTGGGAGAAACTGACCGCCTTCGACGCGCGTTGACGTTGAGGATGTGCCGATGCCGCTTTTCAGCATCCTTATAACGGACGGCGATAGCGAGGAGGTTTCCGGGCTCGTTGCGGAGAACATCCAGTCGTTCAAGACCTCTCATCCCGGCCAGGAGCATTTCCTGTTCCGGGAGGCGGCGCTGGCGGAGTTCATTGCAACGCATTTCGACGCCGAGGTGCTTTCGGCCTTCCGGACGCTCAGGCCCTATGCCTACAAGGCCGACCTCGCCAGATACTGCCTGCTCCATGAGCGCGGTGGGCTCTATGCTGATCTCTCCTATTTCTTCCTGCGCGGCGTTCCCCGGGCAGACGGGAGGCTCTCGATCTTCCGTGACTTCCTGAGCTCGACGCCTTGGGACACCAGCATCGGTGTGGTGGCCGCGCCGCGGCGCCACAAGGCGATGGCGAAAGCCATCGAGCTCGTCTGTGCCAATGTGAAGCTTGAATATTATGGACCGACGGCGCTTTGCCCGACGGGCCCGACCTTGTTCGGCAAGGCCATCGCGCTGACCTGCGAGCCCGAGGACCTCATCGTCGGCGAAGCGGTCCAACTGCCGTTGCCGAACGGAGAGTCCACGACGAGGCCCGGCCATGCCCTTAGCCATGACGGAGAACTGGTGGCGATAAAGCGCAAGCGCGGAGGCAAGCCGATATCGCAGCTCGGCATCGGCGGCGGCAACCGCTACAACCGGCTTTGGCGTTCGCGGGAGGTCTATCGCGACCGGCCGCCCTGGGCCCGCATCTTGCGCTGGCGACTTTGACCGGTCTCGTTGGTCGAACAGATACTCAAGAAGTGGATGAATGGGCGCACGGTCCCGGCGACATCGCCGCTTGGCCAGATACCCGACCGCATGCTCGCCCAGTCCCGCAAATCCTTGATGACTGACGCCTGAGTGCGTATTCCTGAAGCCGCGCTCCCGAATCGGGGCAGCTCGAACCGGAGAACGGCCTTGTCCGCACTGACACGCTTTCTCGGCGATACGCCACTCAGGGTGCTCGTGAAGCTGCTGGTGGTTTCCTTCCTCGTCGGCCTCGTCATGCACGCCTTCGGCTGGTCGCCGATGGACGTCTTCTACGGCATCCGCCAGTTCTTCATCGATCTGTGGAACCTCGGCTTCCATGCCATCGACCGTTTCCTGGGCTATATCCTGCTCGGTGCCGCGATCGTCGTTCCGGCCTTCATCCTGCTCAGGATCGCCAGCTACAGGAAGTAGCCTGGCGATCCTCAGGCATAGGCGGCTGCGACCTCGAACAGAATGGCGTGGCGTGCGGCCAATGCCGGCACGTCGGTCGAATAGCCGCCGCCGATGACGCCGCACAGCGGAATGCCGGCCATGCGGAAATGGCTGATGACCATCGCCTCGCGGCTGCGCAGGCCGTCGTCGGAGAGCGCCAGCCGACCAAGCCTGTCGCCGGCGTGGACATCCACGCCGGCGTTGTAGAAGACGATGTCCCAGCGCCGTATTGCGCAAAGCTCCGGAAGAATGGCGCGGAGGCGGTCGAGATAGGCGGCATCGCCGGTGCCGTCCGGCAGCGCGATGTCGAGGTCGGAAGCGATCTTGCGCGCCGGGTAGTTGCGCTCGCCATGCATGGAGAAGGTGAAGGCGCGGGGCACATCCTTGAGTATGTCCGCCGTGCCGTCGCCCTGGTGCACGTCGAGATCGACGACCAGGACGTTTTCGACTGCGCGCTCGTCAAGCAGCGCCAGCGAGGCGACGGCCACGTCGTTGAAGGTGCAGAAGCCGGCTCCTTGCGCGCGCCGGGCATGATGGCTGCCGCCGGCGGCGTTGCAGGCAATGCCGTGTTTCAGCGCCAGCCGCGCCGCCAGCACCGCGCCTGCGGCGGCAAGCTGGGCCCTCAGCGACACGCGCCGGCCGACCGGGAAACCGATCTCACGCTCGATTTTTTCAGGCACCTCGCATGCGAGCACCTGGTCGACATAGTCGGCCGCATGCGCAAGTTTCAGCCACGCGGCCGGCGCCGGTTCCGGCATTGAAAGCGCTTCCGAAACGGTCAGGCCACGGCTGCGCAGGGCCTCCATAAGCAATGGATATTTGCTCATCGGAAAGCGGTGGTTGACGGCGAAGCCGGCGTCGTAGTCGGGGTGGTGGACGATCTGCAAAGCCATGATGGGGCGGCCTGCGCCAGAGCTGGAATTCGGTTGGCGATCACCGGATGGCGATTGCGCGGCACCGGCAAACTGGGGCACATCGGCTCTTCGATCAAGCCGCAATGAACAAGGCAGCAATCCTTGGACAAGGGTGCGACCCACATCAACGCCAGGTCCTTCATCGTCACCAACCGCTCGGTGCTGGCGATTGCCGTGCCGATGACGCTTGCCTATCTGACGACGCCGCTGCTCGGCATCGTCGACACCGCGGTGGTCGGGCAGTTCGGCGATGCTGCCCTGCTCGGCGGCCTGGCCGCCGGCGCGCTGGTGTTCGACGTCGTCTTCACCACCTTCAACTTCCTGCGCTCCGGCACCACCGGCCTCGTCGCCCAGGCTTTCGGGCGCGGCGATCCGCTGGAGGAACAGGCCGTCCTCTGGCGCGCCGTGCTGATCGCGGTCGTCGCCGGCGTCGTGTTTGCGGCATTGGCGCCATTGGTTGCCCTAGCCGGGCAATGGTTCATGGCCGCCGAGCCGCGCGTTAATGAGGCGATGGGCACTTATATCCGCATCCGGCTGCTGGCGGCGCCCTTCTCGCTCATCAACTACGCCATTCTGGGCTACGTGCTGGGCCGCGGCGAGGGCGGGCTCGGGCTGATGCTGCAAGCCGTCCTCAACGGCATCAACATCCTGCTCTGTTTCCTGCTCGGCCTCGAGCTCGGCTGGGGCGTGGCCGGCGTCGCCTGGGCGACCGTCACCGGCGAATTCCTGGCGATGCTGCTCGGCCTTGCCATCGTGCTCGGCCGCTTCCGCAAGCTGGAGCGGCCGTCGCGCCGGCGCATCCTCGACCTGCCGGCCTACCGGCACATGCTGTCGCTCAACCGCGACATCATGATCCGGTCCTTCTCGCTGCTTGCCGCTTTCGCGCTGTTCACCAGGCAGGGCGCGCAGTTCGGCACGGTGACGCTCGCCGCCAACGCCGTGCTGATGAATTTCTTTCTCGTCGCCGGCTATTTCCTCGACGGCTTCGCCACCGCCGCCGAGCAACTCACCGGCCGCGCGATTGGCGCGCAGGCGGCCACCCCCTTCCGCCAGGCCGTGCGGCTGACGCTGATCTGGGGCTTCGGCCTTGCCGGCATTGCGACCCTGGTGCTGCTCACGGCCGGCGCCAATCTGGTGGCGCTGGTGACGACCTCGGCGGATGTGCGCCATGCCGCCGACACCTATCTGCCCTGGGCCGCCTTCACGGCGCTGAGCGGCGTGCTCGCCTTCCAGATGGACGGCGTCTTCATCGGCGCCACCTGGTCGCGCGATATGCGCAACATGATGCTGCTGTCGTTCCTCGCCTTCAGCGCCGCTTTGATCACGCTGGCGCCGGCCTTCGGCAACAGCGGCCTGTGGGCGGCACTTCACGTCTTCCTGCTGGTGCGGGGTTTGAGCCTGCTCGCTGTGCTGAGGCTCAGGGTGCGGACGGCTTTTTAGCGCTTCGTCGCGGACAGGGGGCCGGCGTTGCCTCTCAGTGCCAGAGGTCGGTCGACAGGTACTTCAGTCCGGAGTCGCAAATGACGACGGCTATCGTCTTGCCTGATTGATCGCCGTCTAGAAGGCGCAATGCTGCGGCCACATTCGCTCCGGAGGAGAAGCCGCCGAAGATGCCTTCGCTGCGCGCGAGCAGGCGCGTGGCCTCACGTGCCTCACCGCCGGAAACCTGAAGATAGCCATCGACCGGCACGTTGCGCAGGAACGCCAGATCCGGCATGGCATAGCCGCCGCCTTGAATGGGATGTTCGGATTGGGTGATGGGTTCTCCCGCGATGGCGGCGGCGCCCTTGGGCTCGACGATGAAGCACTTGATCAGGAAATTGCGTTCCTTGAGCGCCCTCGCTATCCCCGCATAGGTTCCGCCCGAGCCGACGAAGTCGACGAATGCGTCGACGGTGCCATGGCTGGCGTCCCAGATTTCCGGTCCGGTCCCGTGATAATGCGCAAGCCAGTTCCCGTCGCGGTGGAACTGATCGCCGCGAAATGCGCCTCGTTCCGTCGTCACCGCCCTGGCGGTCTGCTCGACGAGCGCCAGATCGCCACCCGACACCTGCCCCGGCACCGACCCCGGCAGTTGGTCCACGAGAATCACTTCCGCGCCGAGCGCCGTCATCATTCGCGCGCGCTCTTCAGAGTTGCCCTTCGACATCACAGCGACGAATGGGTAGCCCCTGACCGCACAGACGATCGCGAGGCCCGTGCCCATGTTTCCGGAGGTAAGCTCGACTACCGTTTGTCCCGGTTTGATGGCTCCGGACCTTTCGGCTTCCTCGATTATTCCAAGCGCCGCGCGATCCTTCTTCGAAAAGCCCGGGTTGAGATACTCCAGCTTGGCGAGGATTTCGCCCTTGACGCCCGCCTGCGCCGTCAGCCTGTCGAGCCGGACCAATGGAGTTCCGCCGATCGCGTCTGCGACGGAGTTCAGAACCTCGGCCATTGTCTGTCTCCCCGGTTTCGTGGGGCTGGTTTCGTGTGGGCTCGTCAGAGCCGTTTGTACCATTCTGCGCAGGCGGTGTCGCGCAGGTCTCCGATGGATTTGAGACGCTCCCGATCCGCGAACCGCGCCATGCCGGCAACGATGCGCCCAGCCAGCGCCGGTCCCGCATAGATCATGCCGGTGTAGAGCTGGACGAGATCGGCGCCGGCGCGGATCTTCTCCAGCGCCGTCTCGGTAGAATCGACGCCGCCGACCCCGATGATCGCCATTTTGGGGCCGAGCAGCTTGCGCATGCGGGCGAGCACCGCCGTCGAGCGCTCGAAAAGCGGCTTGCCCGACAGCCCGCCGGCTTCGCCCGCGAAGCTTGCGCTGCGCAACCCGGCCCGCGACAGCGTGGTGTTGGAAACGATGACCCCGTCGATCTTCTTCTCGGCAACCTCAGCGGCGATGTCTTCCAATTCCGCTTCGACGAGGTCCGGCGCGATCTTGAGGAAGACGGGCGGCTGCGCCGACGCCTTAGCGCGCGCCGCCATCACGCGCGAAAGAAGCTCGCCGAGATGCTCGCGCGCCTGCATGTTGCGCAGGCCCGGCGTGTTGGGCGATGAGATGTTGACGGTGAGATAGCTGGCGTGAGGCGCGAAGCGGGCGACGCCGCGCTCATAGTCGCCGACGCGGTCGGCGCTGTCCTTGTTGGCGCCGATGTTGACGCCGACAATGCCGTCACGTCCGTTGCGCGCGGCGAGACGCCTTTCTGCGGCTGCGTGTCCTTCATTGTTGAAACCGAGCCGGTTGATCACCGCTTCGTCCGCCGTCAAGCGAAAGATACGCGGTTTTGGATTGCCCGCCTGCGGCAGCGGCGTGATCGTGCCGACCTCGGCGAAGCCGAAGCCGAGCTTGAGCAGCGCATCCGGCACTTCGGCATTCTTGTCGTAGCCGGCCGCCATGCCGAGCGGGTTCGGGAAATCGAGGCCGCAAAGGCTGACCTTGAGCCGCGCGTCGCGCGGGGCTGGCGAAGCGACCGGCAGGCCGCAGCGCAGCGCCGCGATCGATAGTCCATGCGCTGTTTCCGGATCGAGGGAGAAAAGCAGTTTCTGGCCGATCCGGTCGAGCACGCTCATTCGCCCTCCAGTTTCGGAAATCGATGCGAGCCATCCGCGCCGAGCGGCAGTGGCCACACAGAGACGACCGCATCGAGGTCGAGTGCGGCGTAGAGATGCGGGAACAAGGCGCCGCCGCGCGAGACTTCGTATTTCAGTGCATCGCCCAGCTTTGCTTCGTCGATCGCGATCAGAAGCAGATCTGTCTGCCCGGCGAAATGCCTGGCCGCCGTCTCGCGCACTTGCGCAGCGGTGGAGAAGTGGATGAAGCCGTCGGCGATGTCGACCGGCGCTCCGGTGAAACGGCCGCTCCGCTCCGCTTCGCGCCACATGGCTTCAGGCGCGATCTTGTAGATAATCTGAGACATTGTCGCGCTATAGTCCGAACGAACCATGGGGGAAAGGGTGCCCGCGAACTCTTCCCCATTTCAGGCGCAAACCTGTGATATTCTTGGCTCAACGGCTCATGGAGGATAAACAACATGCGTCTGCAGCACATCCTGATCCCGGCGGCGCTCTGCTCGCTGGTCGCCGCATCGGCCTATTCCGAGGAGACCGATCGCTATCGGCTCGAAAAATCGGCCAACGGCTATGTGCGCATGGACACCCAGACCGGCGCGATGTCGATCTGCGAGGAGCGCTCCGGCCAGCTCGTCTGCAAGATGGCGGCCGACGAGCGTGCGGCCTTCCAGGACGAGATCGACCGGCTGCAGGGTTCGGTGAAGGCGCTGGATGAGCGCGTCGCCAAGCTCGAGAATTCGCTCTCCGCCCGGCTGGAATCCCAACTGCCGAGCGAGGAGGATTTCAACAAGACGATGAGCTACATGGAGCGCTTCTTCCGCAGCTTCATGGACATCGTCAAGGATATGGACAAGGAAAACGGCGGCGGCGGCGTGAAGCCTGACCCGCAAAAGACGTGAGCCACGAGCATTGCAGGAAAGCGCGAAGCGGTTTTCCCTCCGAAATTGCTTAAAACAGGGAGCAAGAGCGGTCTTTGCCGCTTGAAAACGCGCCGCGCGGCCGCATAATCGTCCCGATCCCGCAAGAAGCAGACAAATCAGCGATGGGATCGGGGAGGAATATTTGCCGTCGGGCCACACTTTCGTCATTGCCGACGACCATCCGCTTTTTCGCGGTGCGCTGAAGGAGGCGCTTGCCGGCATCGGCGACGTCGCCGCCATCTATGAGGCCGGCGATTTCGAAGGCGCCAAGGCGCTGGTCATGGCCAATGAGGATATCGACATGGTGCTGCTCGACCTGTCGATGCCCGGCGCCAGTGGCCTGTCGGGCCTGATCTCGCTGCGCGGCATCCACCAATCGGTGCCGCTGGTGGTGGTGTCGGCGCATGATGATCTCGTCACCATCCGCCGCGCGCTCGATCTCGGCGCTTCCGGCTTCATCTCCAAATCGGCAAGCATGGAGGAAATTCGCGCCGCCGTGCAGGCAGTGCTTGCCGGCGATATCGCAGCACCTGCCGGCATCGAGCTCGGCGTCGAGCGCGATCCGGAAATCTCGGACCTGATCAAGCGGCTGCAGGCGCTGACCCCGCAGCAGACGCGGGTGCTCGGCATGCTGGCCGAAGGGCTGCTCAACAAGCAGATCGCCTATGAGCTCGGCGTCTCCGAAGCCACCATCAAGGCGCATGTCTCGGCCATATTGCAAAAGCTCGGCGTTGACAGCCGCACCCAGGCGGTCATCCAGCTTTCCAAGATCGGCGGCGACCCGCTGCAGCCGGTCGCCTGATCGCCGCCCTCCTGTTTCAAGAGTATTCCTCCATCGCCGGGCCTGTCGACCAGGCCGCGGGTGTCTCCGGCCTGGCGGCCTCTGCATCGAAGCACGCCTCCGCTGTGGCCGGGCCGGAAACCTGACGCGCCCTGCCGATCGCCACGCCCAGTCCGACAGACGCGATGGCCACCAGCGGAATGCCGGCGGCCCAGGGCAGCCGGGGCGCGAGCGCATAGAGCGCGGTGCCGATCGAAGGTCCGAGCGAATCCTTGAGATCCACCGCCACCGACGAAGCCGCCATATAGGAGGCGCGCCGCGCTGCGGGCGCGAGTGCGTTGACGGCGGTCGGCACCAGCGGACCGACCAGCATCTGCGCCATCGAGCACAGGCTGACCGCGGCAATCAGCGAGAGGGTTGCCGGCGAAGCCATGAGCAGGACAAAGGCGGCGATGGTCGAGAGGCCTGCGCCGGCCGTCAGCCAAAGCGCCGATCGCGCCCCGGCAAAACGGCTCACCAGCATCTGCAAGCCCACGGTCAAAGCAGCCGCATAGGCAAACAGCGCGCCGACGCCGGATGGGGAAAGCGTGCCGGCGTCCCGCGCGTAGAGGGGGATGACGGCCTCGATCCAGTTGCCGGAAATCTCGAACAGCACGACCCAGAGGAGCAGCTTCGCCAGGCGGCCGTCGCGCAGGGCCGGCAGCAGCGCCGACAGGCCTTCCTCCTCTTCCTCCTCCTGCCGGTCGCCGACGCGTCTGCTGCCGATCGTCTCGCCAAGCGCCGCCAGCATCACGACACCGCCCAGAATGAGCATGCCGCCGGCGGCGAGAAACACGGTGCTGAGCGACAGCAGCGCAAGCAGCGCGCCGCAGGCCGGTCCGAGAATCTGCCCCGCGCTCGAGCTGACGCGCGCCATGCCGAACCAGCGCGGATGCGCTGACGGCTCGGTCACATCGGCGATCGCAGTGAGGATGGTCGGATGGAGCACCGACTCGCACATGCCGGTCAAAATGAGCACGATCGCGGTGGCCGCAAACCCGTGGATGAAGAACAGGGCGAGGAAGCCGCACCCCACCCCGAGCGACGACAGGATCAGCACCGGCCGTCGGCCAACCCGATCGGCAACGCCGCCGATCAGCGGCGCCGCGACCAGTTCGCCGCCGGCATAGCAGCCGAACAGCAGGCCGATCGCGCCGATGGGAATGTCGGCTTCGCTGCTTGCCCAGAGCGGAAAGAACGGCACCAGCGCGCCGTCGGCAAAGCCTGCGCAGAAGAACAGGAAGAGGCCGAGCAGCGCCGGGCGCGGCAGTCCGAGCCAGGAGGATGAAATTGTGGTCATGATGTCACCTACGCGTCAGGGCCCCGGGCTCGAAGCCCAAGGGCCGGGATGGCGCGTTGGCTGACGTGAACGCCTACGGCCGTTCGAAGAGCGGCGTGAGTTGTTGATCTGCTGGCCTTGCGCGGTTCAGCCGAGCCGCATCGACAGTTCCACGTCGTCGCCGAACGGCGTCGACATGTAGCCCGATGCCGGCGAGCGCACCCGCTCCAGATATTCCGGAGAGAAGTCGGCATTGTCGGCGATGACCAGCGCGCCGGGCCTGAGCCGGCTCTCGACCAGGCCGAGGATCTCCGGATAGAGCGCCTTGGCGCCGTCGAGCAGCAGGAGGTCTATGCGGTCGGGCAGGTCCTTGCCCAGCGTCTCCAGCGCATCGCCCTCGCGGATATCGACCAGGTCGAGAAGGCCGCCTTCGGCGAGATTGGCCTTGGCGCGCACCACCTTGGAGGGCTCGAACTCGGTCGTGATCAGGCGGCCGCCGCCATTGTCCCTGAGCGCCGCGGCAAGATAGAGCGTGGAGATGCCGAACGAGGTGCCGAACTCGACGATGATGCGCGCGCCGGTGCTGCGCGCCAGCATGTAGAGCAGCGTGCCGGTCTCGGGCGAGATTGCCAGCCAGAGGTCCTTCAGGTTGCCGTAGAAATCGAGATACTCGGTCTTGCTGCCGAGCAGGCGTGCCCGTTCCTCGCGCGAGTACCGGGCTATCGCCGGGCTGGTCGCCGTGGCGGCTTCCTCGAACAGGCGGGTGAGCAGGGGCGCGAGCGGGGTTCCGGTCAGGGTTGGCATGATTGGCTCCGGTAGGGTGTGTTCTTGTGTCGCCTCGAAAAATACGAATAATCCTTCAGGTTTCCAATTCGCATTCCCGAGCGCTGCCATGATCCAACACCCAAGCCCTTCAATTTCCACCCGAAAACAGCCCAAACAGGCGCGCGCGACGGAGCTCGTGGCGGCGATTTTGCAGGCGGCTGCTCAGGTTTTGGCGAGCGAAGGCGCGCGGCGTTTCACCACAACGCGCGTCGCCGAGAAGGCGGGTGTCAGCGTCGGCTCGCTCTATCAATATTTCCCGAACAAGGCGGCGCTTCTGTTCCGGCTGCAGAGTGATGAATGGCGCCAGACGACCGACCTCTTGTGCGGCATTCTCGAGGACGTCGGAAAACCGCCGCTCGAACGGCTGCGCACGCTGGTGCATGCCTTCATCCGCTCCGAATGCGAGGAGGCGGCGGTGCGTGGCGCGCTGAACGACGCCGCCCCTCTTTATCGGGACGCGCCGGAGGCCCAGGAGGCAAGGGCCATGGCAAACCGCACCGTCGAGGTTTTCATGCGGGAGACGCTGCCAGAAGCTTCGGATCCTGTCCGCGCCCTCGCCGGAAAGCTGATCATCAAGACGCTCAGCGCGGTCGGAGCGGATTTTTCGACAAACCCGCGCACGTCGGCCGAGATCGAAACCTATTCCGACGCCCTCGCCGGCATGTTTTGCGCCTATCTCAGAAGCCTGGGACACCAGGGGTAGGCAGAAAGAGGATCACTCCGCCGCCGGCGCCAGCGCCCTGACGCGCGCCATCATCGAACGCAGCACGGCGGGCTTCAGCGGCTTGTTGACCACTGGAACGTCGAGCTGGCTTGCCGCGGCTCGTACTTCGCTGGAACGGTCGGCGGTGACCAATACGCATGGCAGGTCCTGGCCGTAAGCGGCGCGCAGCCTGTGGATCGCGTCGAGCCCGGTGCTGCCGTCGATATGGTAGTCGGCAAGCACCACATCCGGCCTCATCGCGCCCGGCCGCAACAAATCGCCCGATCCCGAGGCGGTCTCGACGCTGCAGCCCCAGCCTTCGAGCAGCAGCCGCATGCCGTCCAGGATGCGCGCGTCGTTGTCGATGCACAGCACGTTGAGTCCGGCAAGTGAGGATGCCGCGCGCGCGGGCGCCTTGCCGACTTCGCGCGGCTGCGGCGCGACCGCCGCGACCGGCAGGATGACCGAAAAGCGCGTTCCCTTGCCCGGATCGGAGTAGATGCGGATCTCGAGCCTGAGAACCCTGGCGATCCGGTCGACGATCGAGAGGCCGAGGCCAAGCCCTTCGGCTTCGCGCGCGCCTTCGTCCAGCCGGGTGAATTCGTGGAAGACGGTGTTCAATTTGTCGCCGGCAATGCCGATGCCGGTGTCGATCACCTGGATCTCAGCCAATTCGCCACGCCGCCTGACACCCACCAGTATGCGGCCCTCGCGCGTGTATTTGATCGCGTTGGAGACGAGGTTCTGGATCAGCCGACGAAGCAGGTTGCGGTCGGTCATGACGCCGAGCGACGACGGCATGATTTTCAGGCCGAGCTTCTTTTCGGCGGCGAGCGGACGAAAATCGTTGCCGATCTGGCCAAGCAGCCCGCCGAGGCTGAAGGTGGTGTCCTCGGGCTTCAGCGCGCCGGCGTCGAGCCGTGAGATGTCGAGCACTGCACCGAGGATGGTCTCGACCGACTCCAGCGAGGATTCGATGTTGACGGCGGCCTTGCCGGCTCGACCCTTGCCGGCCTTTTCGATCAGCGACGAGCAATAGAGCCGGGCGGCGTTGAGCGGCTGCAGGATGTCATGGCCGGCGGCGGCGAGGAAACGCGTCTTGCTGAGGTTGGCTTCCTCGGCGAGCATCTGCGCCTGCGCCAGCTCCTCGTTGACGCGGGTGAGCTCGGCGGTGCGGCTCCTGACCCGCTGCTCCAGCGATTCATTGGCCCGCTTCAGCGCCAGGTCCTGCTCGACGCGGCCGGAAATGTCGGCGTAGGTGGCGACGATGCCGCCGTCCGGCATCGGGTTGGAGCGCAGCTCCAGGATACGGCCGCTGGTCCTGAGCTCCATCTGCCAGGGACCCGCGAAGCTGGTTAGCCGGTTGAGCATCGTCACCCGCTGGTCGGTTGGGATATCGCCGCGCTCGGCCAGGTGGCGCAGAATCTGGTCGAGCGAGACGCCGACCTGGCCCATATCGTCCGGCAGATCGAACAGCGCCCGGTATTGCCGGTTCCAGCAAATCAGCCGGAAATCGCGGTCGAAGACGGTAATGCCCTGTTCCATCTGGTCGAGCGCGATCTGCAGCAGGTCGCGATTGTGCTGCAGCGCCTCGGTGGCGTCGTCGAGCAGCCGGAAGGCATCCTTGGAATCGCGGTCGTTGCGGCGGAAGAGCAGCGACAGGATCAGCCGCGCCGACGATGAGCCGACGGCGCTCGCCAGCAGCTGCTCCGAGAAGCGGATGACGTCCATGCTGGCCTGTTCCTTGCCGTGCAGGGAGACATTCGCGTTCTTCTCGAAGGACTGGAACGAACGCTCGGTGCGCTCGACGCCGAGATAGCGGGAAATCGTGTCCTTGAGGTCGTTGACTGTGACGGCGGTGCGGAAGCGGCGCAGGCTTGGCATCGGGCCGGCCTCGCGCGGCACGAAGATCGCCGCCTGGATGCGCTCCAGCGGCACTGACGCTCGGGACAGCGATCCAAGCACGAAGAACAGCGTGTTGACCGACAGGCTCCACAGCACGCCGTGGTTCAGCGGCTCGCCGACGGTGCCGAACAGCGCCTGCGGCCTGAGCGCCTCGAAGCCGAACAGGCCGTGCACGACAAAGTCGGAGCCGGGACCGACGAGCGAGGGAAGCAGCAGCGTATAACCCCAGACCGCGATGCCGGCGACCATGCCGAGCGCTGCGCCCCGGCCATTGGCGCGGCGCCAGATCAGCCCGCCGATCAGCGCTGGCGCGAATTGAGCGATCGCGGCAAACGACATCAGGCCGATCGAGGACAGCCGCGCGCTGTTGGTGCTCTCGCGGTAATAGAGGAAGGCGATGAACAGCATGATGAAGATCGACGCCCGCCTGACGTTCAGGATCAGCGTCGACCAGTCCTCATTCTGCGAAGAGGCGGTCTTGAGCAGCCGGCGCACGAACAGCGGGATGACGAGGTCGTTGGAGATCATTATCGACAGCGCCACGCTCTCGACGATGACCATGGCGGTCGCCGCCGACAGGCCGCCGATGAAGGCGGCCATGGCAAGCACGTCGTGGCCGCTGAACAGCGGCAGCGACAGCACGTAAAGATCGCTGCTGGTGCGTGTGCCGACCAGCGACAGGCCGGCGAAGGCGATCGGCAGCACGAACAGGTTGATCGCCACGAGATAGAGCGGAAACACCCAGGTCGCGGTGCGCAGTTCCGCTTCGCTGCGGTTCTCGACGATGGTGACGTAGAACTGGCGCGGCAGCATCAGTATGGCAAAGCCGCTCAGGGTCGTCAGCACCAGCCACGTGGCCAGGGAGGTGTTGTAGCCCATGGCCTGGCGCACCTCGGCATTCGCGGCGAGCGTCGCCAGCATGTCGCCGGGGCCGCCGAAGATGAGGAAGGTCACCATCAGACCAATGGCGAGGAAAGCGGCGAGCTTGACCACGGTTTCCACAGCGACCGCCAGCACCAGCCCGTCCTGGTGCTCGGTGGCGTCGGCATGGCGGGTGCCGAACAGCACGGCGAACAGTGCCAGCAACATAGCGACCACAAGCGAAATGTCGCTGACGAACGGGTCGAAAGAGGGCGGCGATCCCGTGTAGTGCTCGATCATCAGGCTGACGGAGCCGGAGATCGCCTTCAGCTGCAGCGCGATATAGGGCACGGCGCCGATGGTGGCGATCAGCGTCGCGATCGCCGCGACGGCAAAACTCTTGCCGTAGCGGGCGCCGAGGAAGTCGGCGATCGAGGTGATCTTCTCGCTTTTGGCCAGCCGCACGATGCGGTTGAGCAGCGGGAAGCCGAACACGAAGACCAGCACCGGGCCGGTATAGATGCCGAGGAATTCGAGGCCCCGCTCGGAGGAAAGCCCGACCGAGCCGAAGAAGGTCCAGGAGGTGCAGTAGATGGCGAGGCTGAGCGCATAGATGAAGGGCCGCGCCCGGCCGAGCCCGGCAGCCACCGAGCGCCGGTCGCCGACGCTGGCAATGGCAAAAAGCAGCGTCACATAGGCGATCGCGATGATGACGACGAACCAGCCTTGCACGGTTCGAACTTCCTCCCTGACCGGTCTCCCATCCGGTCCGTTCAACCAATTCCACGAAAAGTGTATCGCCTTTTTTCGGTGCGGAATTGCGTAAGAACAAATACTTAGAACGATCCGGCGTTTCCATCAAACGCTGGATCGATTTAGACGCAACCACAGCTTAAAGCCCAAGTCCATCGCGGCTTTCGGCGCATATTCAACTGGTGACGCGACCTGTGACACAAAGCGGTGGCTTCGCCCTATTTCCGGTTTTGCAACCGGGGGTTTTTGTTATGCTAAGCGCGGGCTGGCGCCGAGTGGAAGCTGAGGACGGCAGCGTGGCCACGGCAAGGAGGGTCGAATGCTGAAAGAATTCCAGGAATTCATTTCCAAGGGCAATGTCATGGACTTGGCCGTCGGTGTCATCATCGGCGCAGCCTTCGGCAAGATCGTCACTTCGCTGGTCGAGGACGTCATCATGCCGATCGTCGGTGCGATCTTCGGCGGGCTGGACTTCAACAACTACTTCTTCGGACTGTCCTCGAACGTCCATTCGGCAGCGCTGGCCGACGCCAAGAAGGAGGGCGCCGTTTTTGCGTACGGCAGCTTCATCACCGCTGTACTGAACTTCCTGATCCTTGCCTTCATCATCTTCCTGATGGTCAAGGCCGTGAACAGCATGCGCAAGCGGCTCGAGCGCGAAAAGCCCGCGGCACCTGCGGCGCCGCCGCCCGCCGATATCGCGCTGCTTACCGAAATTCGCGATCTCCTCGCCAGGAAATAGCGCGAAGCGGATTTCTGGACCAAAACCCCGGCCGTTCGCGGCCGGGGTTTTCTGTTTGCGGCTGTCGTAAAAGACGTTAGCAGTCGTGGAAAACCGGACGGATTCTTGCATGACCCTGATCCAGACCTTGCGCACCGAGGCCCGTGCCGCGCCTGAAAGCGGCATTGTCGCCGTCGTCAACCATGGCCGCTTGCGCGAAGGCCTGATCCCGCTCTGGGCCGGTGAGGGCGACCTGCCGACGCCTGCCTTCATCAGTGACGCCGCCGCCCGCGGGCTCGCCAATGGCGAGACCTTCTATACCTGGCAGAAAGGCATTCCCGAGCTCAGGCAGGCCCTCGCGCGCTACTACGCCAGGCATTTCGGCAAGCGCTTGGCCGAGGAAGAGTTCATTGTCACCGCTTCCGGCATGCACGCTATCCAACTCGCCATCGACGCGATCGCCGGCAGCGGCGACGAGGTGATCTATCTGTCGCCGGCCTGGCCGAATTTCGCCGCCGCTGCCGGCGTCGCCGGCGCCGTTCCGGTCGCGGTCACGCTCGACCAGTCCGGCAATGGCTGGTCCTGCGACGTCGACAAGATCGCGTCCGCTATCACGCCGCGGACAAAGGCGCTGTTCGTAAACACCCCGTCGAACCCGACCGGCTGGACCGCCGACAAGGAAACGCTTCAAGCGATCCTCGATTTGGCCCGTGCTCGCAATCTCTGGATCATCGCCGACGAGATCTATTCGCTGTTCCACTACGGCCGCGGCCGCGCGCCGTCCTTTCTCGACGTCGCGACGGCGGAAGACCAGATTCTCTTCGTCAACAGCTTCTCCAAGAACTGGGCGATGACCGGCTGGCGCGTCGGCTGGATCAAGACCCATCCAGCCTTGCAGCAGGTGTTCGAGAACCTGATCCAGTATTCGACCTCCGGCGTCGCCCAATTCATGCAGCGCGGTGCGGTTGCCGCCCTCGACGGAGGCGACGGATTCATCGTCGAGCAGGTCGAACGGGCACACGCCGCACGCGACCTCGTCTGCGATATCCTGGGCGCCACCGGCAAGGCGCGCTTCACCGTGCCGCAAGGCGCGTTCTACCTGTTCTTCACCGTCGACGGCATCGCCGATTCCCGCACCGCTGCCTTCGACATCGTCGACAACGCCAATGTCGGCCTGGCGCCCGGAACGGCCTTCGGCCCCGGCGGCGAGGCCTTCCTCAGACTATGCTTCCACCGCCGCCTCGATCAGCTCGAGGAAGCCGCGCATCGCCTGGCGAAGTGGATTAAGACTGTCTGAACGCCCTGAAGCCGGATTGAAACTCGGTCCGGTGAGTCAGCCGGTGTGGCTTTCGAGTACCGGAGCGCAGCGGGCAGGTCCGTGAGCACGCGCATGACCCCGAAGATCGGGTTCGATCTTCGGAAAGGATCATGCGCCAAGTAGAAATTGCTACAGCGTCCTTTGCGCGTCCGAATGAACGCGCGGCGCTGTAGAAGCGCAGAAAGCCGCGGCGGATGACCGCCGGAGTAGAGTTCAAACGGCTTCAGCCGCCCGACTTCGGCACCAGCAACGGAATGATGCGGTCGCTCTTGGCGACGGCCGGACGGCCGGAGGTGGCATAGGGGATGCCGAGCGCGTCCCAGGTCTCGACCAACGCATCCTGCAGTTCGGCGATCAGCGCGTCGGAATGGAACGGCGTCGGCGTGATGCGCAGCCGCTCGGTGCCGCGCGGCACCGTCGGGTAGTTGATCGGCTGGATGTAGATGCCGTGGACGCCGAGCAGGCGGTCGCTGGCCATCTTGCAAAGCTCCGGATCGCCGACCAGCACCGGCACGATATGGGTGGCCGATTCCATCACCGGCAGGCCGGCAGCGGCAAGCACCTGCTTGGTCCTGGCCGCCTGGCGCTGCTGCGCCTCGCGCTCGGCCTGCGAGCGCTTCAGATGCCGGATCGAGGTGGTGGCGGCCGCCGCGATCGCCGGCGGCAGCGCGGTGGTGAAGATGAAGCCCGGCGCGTAGGAGCGCACCGCGTCGATCACGGCGCTGGCGCCGGTGATGTAGCCGCCCAGCGTGCCGAAGGCCTTGGCGAGCGTGCCCTCGATGATGTCGATGCGGTCGGCCAGCCCTTCGCGCTCGGTGATGCCGCCGCCGCGCGCGCCGTACATGCCCACCGCATGCACCTCGTCGATATAGGTCATGGCGTTGTAGCGCTCGGCGAGCTCGACGATCTGCCTGATCGGCGCGATGTCGCCGTCCATCGAATAGACGCTTTCGAAGACGATCAGCTTGGCGCGCTCGCGCCCCGCCGCCTGCAGCAGGCTTTCCAGATGCGCGACGTCGTTGTGGCGGAAGATCTTCTTTTCGGCGCCCGAGCGGCGCACGCCCTCGATCATCGAGGCGTGGTTCAATTCGTCCGAGAGCACCAGGCAGTTGGGCAACAGCCTGGCGATGGTCGAGATCGAGGCCTCGTTGGAGACGAAGCCGGAGGTGAAGACAAGCGCTGCTTCCTTGTCGTGCAGGTCGGCCAGCTCATGCTCGAGCTCGACCAGCGGGTTGGAGGTGCCGGAGATGTTGCGGGTGCCGCCGGCGCCCGAGCCCATCTTGCCGGCCGCGGTCTGGAAGGCGGCAATCACGTCCGGATTCTGGCCCATGCCGAGATAGTCGTTGGAGCACCATACGGTGATTTCCTGGGCGCGGCCGCCTGAGCGCCAGATGGCGCGCGGGAACTTGCCCACCATGCGCTCGAGGTCGGCGAAAACGCGGTAGCGCCGCTCGGCATGGAGCTGGTCGATCGCGTCTTCGAAGAACCGCTGGTAATTCATGTCGGCTTCCCAATTTTGCCGCGGATCATAGTCATTGGTCCTGTGCACGTCCACCGCGCCCCAACGGTCAAAATGCCACGCCCTGGGCCTGTTCCTAACGACGCCGGATCGTGGCCTATTCCCGACTGTTTGATGCGTTTTTGTTTCAGTACGATGCCTCGGACGGGAGGAACTGTTACGGACTTAACACTGCAGGGAGGGTATTGCATGTCGCCCAAAAGTGCGCAGCGGTTTTGGGAGGACGACATGCATCAAGCAATACCGGCTTGCGGCGGGGTTTCCAGCACGGTGGCTGTTGAGACAGTTTCCGATAAATCTTGATCAGCGAGGTAGATGATGACGGTTTTGGTGACGGGCGGTGCCGGCTATATCGGCAGTCACATGGTCTGGGAGCTTCTCGACGCCGGCGAAAGCGTCGTCGTGCTCGACCGGCTTTCCACCGGCTTCGAATGGGCGGTCGCGCCCGAGGCGAAACTCGTCGTCGGCGACGTCGCCGACCGCGATCTGGTCGGCCGGATCATCCGGGAAAACAAGGTCGACGCCATCATCCACTTCGCCGGTTCGATCGTCGTGCCGGAATCGGTCGCCGATCCGCTCGGCTACTACGAGAACAACACCTGCAAGACCCGCACGCTGATCGAAACCGCCGTGCGCGAGGGCGTGCCGCATTTCATCTTCTCTTCCACCGCCGCCGTCTATGGCGGCGCCGGGCTGGAGCCGGTGCGCGAGGATGCGCGGCTGGCGCCGGAATCGCCTTACGGCCTCTCCAAGCTGATGAGCGAGTGGATGCTGCGCGACGCCGGCCTCGCGCACGATATCCGCTACACGGCGCTGCGTTATTTCAACGTCGCCGGTGCCGATCCAAAGGGCCGCACGGGACAGTCGACGCCCGGCGCCACGCATCTGATCAAGGTCGCCTGCGAGACTGCGCTCGGCAAGCGGCCCTTCATGCAGGTCTTCGGCAAGGACTATCCGACACCGGACGGCACCTGCATACGCGACTATATCCATGTCAGCGATCTCGCGGCGGCGCACCGGCTGGCGCTGCAGCGGCTGCGTCAGGGCGGCGAGAGCCTCGTCGCCAATTGCGGCTACAGCCACGGCTATTCGGTGCTCGAAGTGATCGACAGCGTGCGCCGCGCCTTCGGCCATGATTTCGACGTCCGCGTGGGCGAGCGCCGCCCGGGCGACGCGGCCGCCGTCGTCGCCAATTCCGACCTTGCACGCAAGGAGTTCGGCTGGACGCCGCAGCGCGACGATCTCGACCAGATCGTCAAGGATGCGCTGGCCTGGGAGCGCATCCTGACCGGCAAGAACTCGGCACGGAGCTAGAGCAATTCCAGGAAAAGTGTGAGCGGTTTCCGTCCGGAATTCCGTCAAAACAAGGAAATCGAGCGGTTCGCCGTTTCCGTGAAACGGTGAACCGCTCTAGGCGCAGCAAGCTGTTGGGCCAAGGGCTCGTCCGGCGTGCCGCGACGCGCTATTGAGGGTCTGAAAGGCGGCGCCTGGAGGCGCGTCGTCTGGTTGCGATCCTTGAGGGGGCGGCATGAAAATTGTGGTGCTCGGGGCCGGCGTTGTTGGCACGGCGGCCGCCCACTATCTGGCCAATGATGGCCATGAGGTAACGGTCGTCGAGCGCCATGAAGCGGCGGCGCGCGGCACCAGCCAGTCGAATGCGGGACTGGTCTCGCCGGGCGACGCCACCGCCTGGGCCTCGCCTGCGGCGCTGAAGACCTTCCTGCGCGCGCTTTGGAACCACGATCTCGGCATCAAGGTCAGGCTGCGTCTCGATCCCTATTTTTATGTCTGGAGCCTGCGCTTCCTGCGCGAATGCACGGTGGCGCGTCTGCGCGCCAACACCGACATCAAGCTCAGGCTGGCGCTCTATTCGCGCGACTGCATCAATGCGCTCTCGGACGCAACCGGCATCCATTACGACGAGCGCAAGCGGGGCATCCTCTACTTCTTCCGCTCCCAGAAAAGTTTTGACACCGGCACCGACAATTACCGCTATCTCGGCGAGCACGGCCTGCCGATCGAGATCGTCGGCCGCGACCGTCTGGTCGAGCTGGAGCCCGGGCTCGCCGGCGTGAAGGACAAGATCGCCGGCGGCGTCTATTCGCCGATCGACCAGACCGGCGATTCCAAGCAATTCACCGACAGGCTCGCCGCCCATGCGGCCGAGAAGCTCGGCGTCAAATTCCTGTTCGGCACGACGGTCGGGGGCCTCGACATCGAGGGCGACCGGGTGCGCGCGGTGATGACCTCGGCCGGCCCGGTCACCGGTGACGCGGTCGTCATCGCCATGGGTCCGGAAAGCGGTCTGCTCGGCCGCCGCTACGGCATCGACCTGCCCGTCTATCCGGTGAAGGGCTACACCCCCGCTCGAGGACGAGAGCAAGGGGCCGACCATGGGCGGCGCCGACGAGGACCGGCTGATCGGCTATTCCAGGCTCGGCAACCGCCTGCGCATGTCCTCGACGGCGGAGTTCACCGGCTTCGACCGTTCGTTCAAGCCGCGCGATTTCAGGACCATCCTGGAAACCGGCAAGGACCTTTTCCCTGGCGCCTTCGACGAGAAGAAGGCTGTGCTGTGGGCAGGCCTGAGGCCGATGATGCCGAACTCGGTGCCGGTCATCGGCCAGGCGAAATACCGCAACCTCTATCTCGACACCGGCCACGGCCATGTCGGCTGGACCATGGCTTGCGGGTCCGGCAAATTCCTGTCCGACATCGTCGCCGGCCGCAAGCCGGAGATCGACCCGCAGGGTTTGCTCTACGGGACGGCTGGCTGATCGATCAGTCTATGCCGCCACGGCCTGCCGCCACGCACGTGCATAGTCGCCCCAGACGCGCTCAGCCGGCGGTTCAGTCCGCTGGCATTTGCTCATCACGGCAGCGCCGTCCGATGCCAGCAGCGCCGCGCCGATGCTGGTCCCCGTCGAGGTCTCCGACGCAACAACGGCGCGACCCGTCGCTGCCGCCAGCATGCGGATAAAAAGCCGGTTCTGCGCGAAGGGTCCCTCGACGGTTGTCGGCCCGTCGCCACCGATCAGATCCAGGCAGGTCGCGGTCATCAGCGCCAGATAGAACGAGATGGCGGCGAAGCGCTGGCCGGGGCTCAAGTCCTCGGCATCGCGCCATTGCGCGGCGCGATGCGGGAACGGACCGGAACCTTGCTGAGTGGAAGGCAACAGCGAGGCTTTCTGCGCGAGCACGACGGCGACATCGTCCTCGGTCCAGTGCTGAGGCCGGTCCTCGGTGAGCAGCGAGAACTCGCGCCCGCCCATGAAGCGCGCTGAACGGACGGGGTCGCCGAGCGCATTGACATTGACCAGCGTGTCGCGCGCCGGATCGAGCTCGACCATCTTGCCGCCCACGGCCATCGACACCACCCAGGTGCCGGTCGAAACGACGGAGAAGGGCGGTAGATCGACTAACAGATGCGGCAGCAGCGAGGCGTTGGAATCGTGCAGCCCGCAAAAGACCGGCGTTTGCGGGTCGAGCCCGGTCCGTCGCGCGATCGCCGGCAGGATCGGCCCCAGGCGTTCTTTCGCCGGGCGCACCGGCGCCATCAGTCGGCGCCAGCCCATCTTGTCCACCAGCGTCGAGTAGTCGGACTTCCACGGGTTCCACAGATCGGTGTGGCAGCCGAGCGACGTCACCTCGTTGGCCGCGACGCCGGTTAGCCGTAGCGCCCAATACTGCGGATACATCCCAATCGCGGTCGCTCGCGCGAATTCCTCGGGAAAGCGCCGCTGCTGCCAGAAGAGCTGCGCGCCGATGTTCAGGCCGGCCGGCAGGCGCGGCGTGCCTGTCTCGACAAAGGGCGGACGGATGAGGTCATAGTCCTCGGCGAAGTCGTCTGGTCCCGAAAATTCATAGTCGAGCACCGGCAGCGCCAATCCGCCTTCGGCATCGACCAGCACTGCGGTCGCGCCATGGGTGGTGATCGAGACGGCGTCGATGGCCCGCTCGCGGTTCAGCTCCGCGAGGCTATCGAGGATGAACGTCCACAGCCACTCGATGTCGTGATGCGGGTAGGGGCCGTCCGTGGCGACGGCATTGGCCGTGCGGCGCAGCGCCACCTCTTGCATGGCGGCGAGGTCGACCAGCGCCACCTTGGCGTTGGTCTTGCCGATATCGATGACGGCGACGATCATGCCATATGGAACATTGTTTCCAGCGGCAGCGCCACCGGCTCGTTGTCGGCCCTGGTCTCCATGACGTCGGCCATATGCGCCCACCAGCGCTGCATCACCGGGTGCTTGGGCAGATCCGTCATGCCGTGGTCGTCACGCCGGCACAGCACCCCGAACAGGATGTTGGTCTCCTCGTCGAGATGGATCGAATAGTCGGAAATGCCGGCGCCTTTAAGCAGCGCGACCAGCGATGGCCAGATCTCGTCATGGCGGCGCTTGTACTCGGCCTTCATGCCGGGATTGAGCTTCATCTTGAAGGCGTATTTTTCCATCAGGCGAAGCGTCCTTCGCGCAGCCGCCGCCAGACGATAGGCAGCGCAATCACGATGATCAGCAGGAGGCCGATGAAGATCGACATGACGATGCCCGGCACGTTGAGCAGGCCGAGGCCGAAGGTCACCAGCCCCATGATGAAGGCGGCGAGCACGACGCCGAGGATGCTGCCGGCGCCGCCGAGGATCGACACACCCCCAAGCACCACCATGGTGATGGCTTCCAGCTCATAGCCCTGCGCGATCGACGGCCTTGTCGAGCCGAGCCGCGAGGTGATCAGCACGGAGGCGATGCCGGACATCAGCCCGGTCAGGCAGAACAGGATGAACTTGATGCGGCCGACACGCACGCCGGAGAACTGGCAGGCGACCGGATTGTTGCCGATGGCAAAGACCTTCCGCCCAAAACTCGTGCGATGCAGGACGAACCAGTAGATCAGCGCCGCGACAAGGAACAGCGCCAGCTCGAACGAGAAAACCCACCAGACATAGCCCTGGCCGAAGAAGGCGAAGCTTGCCGGATAGCCTTTGTAGGCCTGGTCGCCGAGGATGATGAAGGCGATGCCGCGAAACAGGCTCATCGTGCCGATGGTGACGACGATGGACGGCAGGCCGAGGCGCGTGACGAGCAGCCCGTTGAAGGCGCCGCAGCCGAGCCCGACAACGATGCCGATGGCAACCAGCACCGGCGTTCCGGCGCCGGCCTGCACCGCCATCCCCATCATCGTCGAGGCGAGCGCCACGATCGCCGCGACCGACAGGTCGATCTCGCCGGAAATGATCAGCAGCGCCATGGCGAGCGCGATCAGGCCCTTTTCGGTGAAGTTGAAGGTCAGGTCCGACAGCGACCACGGGTCGAGGAAATAAGGCGAGGCGAAGCTGTTCACCGCGAAGATGAGAACCGCGATGACGACAAGCAGGGCCTCCCAGGAGAAGATCGCCGAGGAAAGCGGTTTGTCGAGCCGGTCGGGGATGCGGCGCGGGTGAGGGGCGTCGGTCATGCCGCTTCCGCCTTTCTGAGGATGATGCGGCCCTGCCGGCGCTCGCCGCGCGCGTTGAGCACCACGGCCAGGATGATGGCGCTGCCCGAGATCGCCATCTGCCAGAAGGGCGAGATGTTGATGACCGGCAGCGCGTTGGAGATGATGCCGAGGAACAGCGCGCCGAGCACCGCGCCGCCGACCGAGCCGATGCCGCCGGCGATCGAGATGCCACCGATGACGCAAGCGGCGATGATGTTGAGCTCATAGCCGTTGGCGACCTCGACCGAGGCAATCACGTAGCGCGAGATCCAGAGATAGCCGGCCAGCCCGCCGATCATGCCGGAGATACAAAAGACGATGAATTTTGTGCGGCCGACATCGATGCCGGCATAGACCGAAGCGGTCGGGTTGACGCCGATGGCGTGGATCGAGCGGCCGATCTGCGTGCGCGTCATCACCAGGAAGAACAGCGCGATCACGAAAAGCGCGATCCACGATAGCACCGGCAGGCCGAGGAAGGCGGCGCGCTGGAAATTGATGAAGTCCGGGCTCATCTGGTCGGCGTTGACCCAGGCGCCGCCGGAAACGACGAAGGTCGCGCCGCGATAGATGGTGAGCGTGCCGAGCGTCACCACGATCGACGGGATGTTCAGCCGCCACACCAGGAAGCCGTTGATGGCGCCAAGCACCAGCCCGACGGTGAGCGCGATCACGATCAGCACCGGGATCGGGATCGCCGGATGCGCGGCGTTGAGCATCGCCACCACCATGCCGGTGAAGCAGAGGTTGGAGGCCATCGAAAGATCGATCGAGCGCGTCAGGATGACCACCATCTGTCCCAACGCCAGGATCATCAGGATCGAGGTGTCGTTGAACACCTGGCGCAGATTGGCCGGATCGGCGAAGCCGGGAAAACGGGTCGAGATCAGGCCAATCAGCACGACGATGCCGGCGAGCAGCCAGATTTCGCGGTATTTGAGAAAATTCTTCATGCCGCGATCCCCGCTGCCGTCCTGACCAGCGTTTCGGCATCCAGGCCCTTGTTGTCGTAGGTGGCCGCGATGCGGCCCTCACGCATGACGACAACGCGGTCCGACATGCCGAGGATCTCGGGCAGCTCGGACGAGACCATGATCACCGACAAGCCTTGCGCGACGAGCTCGGCCATGAAGCCGTGCACGGCGGCCTTGGAGCCGATGTCGATGCCCTTGGTCGGCTCGTCGAGGATGATCACTTTCGGCGTCGTGGCCAGCCATTTGGCGATGACCACCTTCTGCTGGTTGCCGCCGGAAAGCGTGCCGACATCCTGGCTGAGCGAGGAGGCGCGCAGATCGAGCCGCTCGGTATAGGAGCGGGCGAGCGCGAACTCTTCCGCCAGCCGCAGCACGCCGGATTTCGAGGTGCGCGCGAGTGACGGCAGAGAAACATTCTGGAAGATCGGCAGGCCGATGACTACGCCCTGCTTGCCGCGCTCCTCCGGCACATAGACGATGCCGGCTTCGATGGAATCGGCGGCCGATTTCGGTGCGATCGTCTGGCCGTCGAGCGAAATGGTGCCTCGGCTCGTGCGGGTTATGCCGGCAATCGCCTGCATGACCTCGCTGCGCCCGGCGCCGACGAGGCCGTAGAAGCCGAGGATTTCGCCCTTGCGCAATTCGAAGCCGATGTCGTCGAATTCGGTCGGATGCGACAGGCCGGACACGGTAAGCACCGGCGCGCCGATCTTCGGCTTGCGCTCAGGGAAAATGTGGTCGACGTTGCGGCCGACCATCATGCGCACGATCTCGTTCTGGCCGGTGTCCTTGAGCAGGCCTTCCCCAACCATCTCGCCGTCGCGGAAGACTGTGTAGCGGTCGGCGATGCGGTAGATCTCGTCGAACTTGTGGCTGATGAAGAGCACCGCCTTGCCGTCGCTCTTCAGGAATTCGATCAGGAGGAAAAGCTCCTCGATCTCCTTCATGGAAAGGGCGGCCGTCGGCTCGTCCATGATGACGATGCGCGCATCGATCGACATCGCGCGGGCAACGGCTACGAGATGCTTGTTGGCGATGCCGAGGTCCTTCAGCCGCGCGTCGGCGTCGATATGGCCGGCGCGCATCGTGTCCAGCACCTCGCGGGCGTTCTTGCGCATGGTGCGCCAGTCGATGGTGCCGAAGCGGGTGCGCGGCGCGTGGCCGAGGAAGATGTTCTCGGCGACCGAGAGGTCGTCGAACAGCACCGTTTCCTGATGGATGGCGGTGATGCCGTGGCCGAAGGCGGCATGTGCGCTGTGCAATGTCGTTGCCTGGCCGTCGATGCTGATGTCGCCGGCATCGGGCTGGTAGATGCCGGTCATGATCTTGACCAGCGTCGACTTGCCGGCGCCGTTCTCGCCGATCAGTGCGGTGACCTGTCCCGGATAGAGCGACAGGCTGACATTGTGCAGCGCGCGCACGCCAGGGAAGCTTTTGGAGATGCCGGAAAGCGTCAGGCGGGGGCTGACGATCTGGGCCGGAACCGAAGGCTCGGGCCGCTCCGTCTCCACTTTGTGCTGGGCTGTCGTGTCCATATCCGTGTCAGGCCCTGAGAGAAGGTCCGTTTGAAGATGCGGCGGGACAATTGTCCCGCCGCATGAGCTTGAAGTCGACCGGGATCAATAGATCTTGGAGAACTTCTCGATGTTGGTCTTGTCGAACTGGAACGGCGGAGCCATCGCGGCCGAGTTGGTGTCGTCGAGCGTCACCTTGCCCACGCGGCCGATCGACAGTGTGGCACCGGGCTTGGCCTCTTCCTTCTTCACCGCAAGATCATGGGCGAGGTAGATCGCCGAGTAGCCGAGGTCGATCGGGTTCCACAGCGCCACCGCCTGGCTGGCGCCATTGTCGATGAACTTCTTGAACTCCGAAGGCAGCGCCAGGCCGGTGACGTTGACCTTCCCGATCAGGTTCTCGTCGGTGACGACCTGCGCGGCGGCAACGACGCCGACGGTGGTCGGCGCGATGATCGCCTTGAGGTTCGGATAGGACTTCAACAGGCCCTTGGCTTCGTCGGTGCTCTTGGCCGAGTCGTCATCGCCATAGACGGTGGCGACGAGCTTGATCTTCGGGAACTTCTCCGGCAGCACTTTCTTCGCCGCCTCGATCCAGGCGTTCTGGTTGGTCGCGGTCGAGGAGGCCGACAGGATGGCGACGTCGCCGCCTTCCGGCAGGTAGTCGGCGGCGAGCTTGATGATGGTCTCGCCGATCAGGTTGGTGTCGGACGGGTTGAGGTGGAGCTGGCGGCCTTCCTTGGCGACGCCGGAATCCCACGAGATCACGGTGATGCCGCGATCCATCGCCTTCTTCAGCACCGGCACCAGCGCGTCGGCGTCATTGGCCGAAACGGCGATCGCGTTGACCTTCTGCGCGATCAGCGAGTTGATCACCTCGATCTGCGCTTCGGCGGTAGCCTTGGTCGGGCCGGTATAGATGACGTCGACATCGCCCAGTTCCTTGGCCGCTTCCTCGGCGCCCTTGTTGGCGGCGTCGAAGAAGCCGTTGCCGAGCGACTTCACCACCAGTGCGATCTTGACGTTCTCGGCATAGGCGGCATTCACGAACATGGCGGCGGAAAAGGCCGCCGTGACCAGCAGTTTCTTCAAAAAGCTCATCGAATATCCTCCCTTGAGCGTTGCATTCCATCGCCGCTGCGGGCGCGAGTTTTCCTCAGGCCTGCAGTGAAGATTCTTCCTTGTCGCTTGACGGCTTACGAGCGACCACCAGCGTCACGCCTGCTGTCTCCAGCATCTTGGCTTCGCGGTCCTCGATGCCGTCGTCGGTGATCACGGTCGCGATGCGCGACAGCCCGCACAGGATCAGGCTGGAGCGCATGCGGAATTTCGAGGAATCGACAAGCACCACTAATTCGTCGGCCTGGTCGATCAGCTTCTGCTCGGCCTGGATCAGCAGCGGATCGCCTTCCATCAGCCCGAGCGGCCCCAGGCCTTGCGCGCCCATGAACATGCGCCGCGCGTAGAAATTGCGCGTCACATCATTGTCGAAGGGCGACAGGATGATGTTCTGCTCGCGATAGATCGTGCCGCCCGACAGCATCACCGTGTTCTTCGAGTGCTTGAGCAGATGCTCGGCGATCGGGAAGGAGTTGGTGAAAATCGGCATGCGGCGGCCGGTCAGGTAATGCACCATCTGGAAGGTGGTGGTGCCGCCATTGATGATGATCGGCTCGCCGTCCTGGCAGAGGTTCACCGCTTCCCGCGCGATAGCCCGCTTCTGCGCGGCGTTCAGCGTCTCGTTGACCGAGAAGGGCCGCCCGGCCAGGCCGATGAACTGCGGCGGCGAGATCGCCTCGGCGCCGCCGCGCACCCGGCGCAGGCGCTTCTGCACATGCAGCGCCGCAATGTCGCGCCGGATCGTCGCCTCGGAGGAGTCCGTCAGGTCGACCATTTCCTGCACCGTCACCACAGGCTTTTCCTGGACGGCGGACAGAATGATCCTGTGGCGCTCTTTTTCGTGCATGGTTCCTCCCTGCCTAGCCATCAGGCACCAGAAAACGCGCAGTGTCAATCATTTCCGATCAAATATTTTCATTGTGCAGTGCAATATGATCGATATTGATCGTTTGTGATTGACAAGCGCGCCCGTTGCGTAGACATTCGCGGCGAAAAGGACTGCGCCTTTTTGCGTCCCAAGGGAGGATACCTATGCTCGAAAAGCGCTCCGGCTCGCGCCTCGCCAATCTGTGGGACGATGCAAAAGCCGAAGGGATGAGCGGCCCCGAGCTCCTGGTCTATCGCTCGAACACGCTGGGCTCCGACAAGCGCGTCACCAATTATGGCGGCGGTAACACCTCGTCCAAGGTCTGGCAGAAGGATCCGCTGACCGGCGAGGAGGTCGAGGTGCTCTGGGTCAAGGGTTCCGGCGGCGACAGCGCCTCGATCAAAAAAGACGGCTTCGCCACCCTCTACATGGACAAGCTGCGCGCCCTGAAAGGCCTCTATCGCGGCCTCGCGCATGAGGACGAGATGGTGGGCTATCTGCCCCACTGCACGTTCAATCTCAATCCGCGCGCGGCCTCGATCGACACGCCGCTGCATGCCTTCGTGCCGAAGGCGTGCGTCGATCACATGCATCCCGACGCCATCATCGCCATTGCCGCGGCGAAGGATTCCAAGGCGCTGACGAAGGAGATCTTTGGCGATGCCATCGGCTGGCTGCCCTGGAAGCGGCCGGGCTTCGAGCTCGGCCTGTGGCTGGAGAAATTCTGCCTGGAAAACCCCGAGGCGAAAGGCGTCATCCTCGAAAGCCACGGCCTGTTTAGCTGGGGCGACACGCCGAAGGAGTGCTACGAGACGACGATCTCGGTGATCAACCAGGCGATCGAGTGGTTCGAGCGTCGATCGGAAGGTGTGGCGATCTTCGGCGGCGAGGTGGTCAAGTCGCTGGACGCACCGGCGCGGCGCGCCATCGCCGCGAAGCTGATGCCGAGGATCCGCGGGCTCATCTCGGAGAAGAGCCATAAGCTCGGCCATTTCGACGATCAGCCGGCGGTGCTCGAATTCGTCAACTCGAAGGACCTGCGGCCGCTCGCGGCCCTCGGCACCTCCTGCCCCGATCATTTCCTGCGCACCAAGATCCGCCCGCTGGTGATCGAGTTCGATCCGGCAAAGCCGGATGTCGATGCCGTTATTGCGCGCCTCGCAGACGATATCGCGGCCTATCGTGTCGGCTACGAGGCCTACTACGACAGCTGCAAGCACGCGGACTCGCCCGCCATCCGCGATCCCAATGCCGTTGTCTATCTGATGCCCGGCGTCGGCATGTTCACTTTCGCCGGCGACAAGGCAACGGCCCGCATCTCCGGCGAGTTCTACGTCAATGCCATCAATGTCATGCGCGGCGCCTCGACCGTCTCGTCCTATGTCGGCCTGCCCGCGCAAGAAGCCTTCGACATCGAGTACTGGCAGTTGGAGGAAGCCAAGCTCCAACGCCTGCCGAAGCCCAAGGCGCTCGCCGGCCAGATCGCGCTCGTCACCGGCGGCGCCGGCGGCATCGGCCGGGCCACCGCTGACCGGCTGCTGCGCGAAGGCGCTTGCGTCGTGCTCGCCGATATCGATGAGGCGGCGCTTGCAACCGCCAACGATGAACTGTCGAAAGCCTACGGCAAAGACGTCGTCCGGTCGGTTCGGATCGACGTGACATCGGAAGACCAGGTGGCCTCCGGCTTTGCCGAGACCGCGGTCGAATTCGGGGGCATCGACATCCTGGTCTCCAATGCAGGCCTTGCCTCCTCGGCGCCGATCGAGGAAACGACACTCTCGCTGTGGAACCGGAACATGGACATCCTGTCCACGGGCTATTTCCTCGTCTCGCGCGAGGCCTTCCGGCTGTTCCGCGCCCAGAAGATCGGCGGCAACGTCGTCTTCGTCGCCTCCAAGAACGGCCTCGCCGCCTCGCCCAACGCCGCCGCCTATTGCACCGCCAAGGCGGCCGAGATCCACCTCGCGCGTTGCCTCGCGCTGGAAGGCGCGGAGGCGCAGATCAGGGTCAACGTCGTCAATCCGGACGCCGTGCTGCGCGGCTCCAAGATCTGGAGCGGCGAATGGAAGGAGCAGCGCGCCGCCGCCTACAAGATGTCGACCGACGACCTCGAGGAGCACTACCGCTCGCGCTCGATGCTGAAGCGCTCGGTCTTCCCCGAGGATATTGCGGAAGCGATCTACTTCTTCGCCTCCGACATGTCGGCCAAGTCCACCGGCAACATCATCAACGTCGACGCCGGGAACGCGCAGAGCTTTACGCGCTAAGCTCCCTTCTCCCCGTTCACGGGGAGAAGGTGCCCGAGGGCGGATGAGGGACGGCGCCAGCCGACGAGTACTGGGAGGAAACTACAGTGTCCGAATTGATCATCTCGGCCGACGTTGTCGAAAAGAGCAACGCCGCGCGCAAGGCCGATCTCAAGCGCGACTACGCCTCGCTCGGCGAGCGCCTCGACCGGCGCGGCATCGCCATCGACGCCATCCGCGACAGGATCGAAAAATTCGCCGTGGCGATCCCGTCCTGGGGCGTCGGCACCGGCGGCACGCGCTTTGCCCGCTTTCCGGGCGGCGGCGAGCCACGCGACATCTTCGACAAGATCGAGGACTGCGCCGTCATCAGCCAGCTGACGCAGGCGACGCCGACCGTCTCGCTGCACATCCCATGGGACAAGGCCGATCCGAACCGGCTGAAGCAGGCGGCCTCCCGCTTCGGCCTCGGCTTCGATGCCATGAACTCCAACACCTTCTCCGACGCCAAGGACCAGAAGCTCTCCTACAAGTTCGGCTCGCTGTCGCATGCCGACGCCGGCACTCGACGCCAGGCCGTCGAGCACAATCTCGAATGCATCGAGATCGGCAGAACGCTCGGCTCGAAGGCGCTGACGGTGTGGATCGGCGACGGCTCGAATTTCCCCGGCCAGGTCAATTTCGCCAAAGCCTTCGAGCGCTATCTCGACGCCATGCGCCAGATCTATGCCGGGCTGCCGGAGGACTGGCGCCTGTTCACCGAGCACAAGATGTATGAGCCGGCCTTCTATTCGACGGTCGTGCAGGACTGGGGCACCAACTACATCATCGCCAGGGAGCTTGGCGACAAGGCCTTTTGCCTGGTCGACCTCGGCCATCACGCGCCCAACGTCAACATCGAGATGATCGTGTCGCGGCTGATCCAGTTCGGCAAGCTGGGCGGCTTCCACTTCAACGATTCCAAATATGGCGACGACGATCTCGATGCCGGCTCGATCGATCCCTACCGGCTGTTCCTGGTCTTCAACGAGCTGGTCGACGCCGAGCTTTCGGGCGCGAGAGGATTCAATCCCGCGCACATGCTCGACCAGAGCCACAACGTCACCGACCCGATCGAGAGCCTGATGCTGTCGGCGGTAGAGGTGCAGCGCGCCTATGCGCAGGCGCTGCTGGTCGACCGCAAGGCGCTTGAAGGCTTCCAGGAGGCGAACGACGCGCTGATGGCGACACAGACTCTGAAAGCCGCCTACCGCACCGATGTCGAGCCGATCCTCGCCATGGCGCGATTGCGCACCGGCGGCGCCATCGATCCGGTCGCCGCCTATCGCGAGGCCGGCTACCGGGCGAAGGTGGCGGCGGAGCGGCCGGCGGTGGCCGGCGGTGGTGGCGGGATTGTCTGAGGCCTAGACCAATTCCAGGAAAAGTGTGAGCGGTTTTCCGTCCGGAATTCCGCAAAAAACACGGAGATAGGGCGTTCTAATTCGACTCTTCAGTCGATTCGACGGAGGCGAGGGTGGATGTCGCGCCATTTCGCAGTGCCAACGGAGAGCTATCCCGGGGGCCGGGCGCGTTGTACCGAGGACTCTATGAAAGAGCATCAGCGTATCGGATGATACTCTGATTTTGAACGCTTTCGACCAATTCATCTGCGCGAGATAGTAGTCGGCGGAGCAAGGGCGACGAATTTGCCTCGCTGTATCCCAAGGTGAGATCAACGGTCGGAGGCTCACCCTCAAGCGCCCTGGCAACAACGTTTGGCGCCAGCATGTTTTGCGCATAAAGCGGGACAAGAGTGACTCCGCCTGTGGATGCGACGAGCGACATTGCCGAGGATATATTCTCGCCTTCGTACTTTGCCTTCAGCGTGATCCCGGTCCTTGATGCGTAATCCTGGATCACAGATTGTAATATCGGAGATGTTCTCGACGAGCTGACGTAAACTTCGTGGGCCAGATCCTGCGGCCGAATTTTCTTGCGCGATGCCAAGGGGTGGCCTGCCGGCAGCACGGCGATCAGAGGCTCCTTCGCCAACAATTTGAAGGATAGACCCAAGCTCTGTTTCTCGGGGCGAAGGAACGCTAAGTCCAGCTTCCCGCGCATCAGCGCAAGGGCGAGTTCCGGGGAGGAGAGGCTACACAGCGTAACTTCGGTCTCCGGTGCTTCCTGGCGGATGATGCGCAATAAGTGGGGTAGCCACATGACCTCCAGTCCAACCAGAAAGCCCATTGCAAGTGCGGGCCTTTCCGGCTCTGCGGCCCGCCGGGCGGCATCAGTCGCGGCATCGACCTGCAGCAGCGCCAACCGTGCGTGATCGAGGAAGACACGCCCAGCGGGAGTGAGCGCCACGCCGCGCGCCTGCCGCTCCAGCAGCTTCACACCGACTTCAGCTTCCAGATCGCGAATCTGCCGGCTCAAGGACGGCTGCGAGGTATTGAGCCTCCGCTGGGCGGCGGTCAACAGGCCGCCTTCCTCCGCGACCGCAATGAAATAACGCAGATGCCGCAGTTCCATCGATCCACTCGCTATGCCTTCGAGGCATAGGTCGAACCTACAAGGTATTTGTCGCCGGTAGAAGGGAGATTTACCGTCTCGCAGAGATCAAAGAAGGAGAATGCAGAATGTCTACAGCGTCCAAGCCTACGATCGTGTTCTGCCACGGCGTCTGGGCCGATGGCTCGTGCTTCAGCAAGGTGATCCCGGCGCTGCAGGCGGACGGGCACGAGGTCATCGCGGTACAGTACAGCCTCGAGTCCTACGAGGAGGATCTGGCCACCGTGAGGCGGACGCTCAACCGCGTCGGCAGTCCGGTATTGCTCGTTGGCCACTCTTACGGCGGCGCTACCATCACCGGTGCGGGCACGGACGATCGCGTCGTCGGCCTCGTCTACATCGCGGCGGTCGCGCCCGACGCGGGCGAGACCGTGCAGGATCAGCTCGACAAGTACCCGACCGACATCTTCAGCCACGTGGAGGTCGCCGACAATCTGGTCTGGCTGCTCCCCTCCGGCACCGAATTCTTCGCGGGCGACCTGCCGGAAGACGAGCAGAAGCTGGTGTGGGCGACGCACTTCCCCCTGCATGCCGACTCGTTCAATGAGCAGAAGCTCACCGCCGACCAGGTCGCCTGGCGGAGCAAGCCGAGCTGGTACGTGCTGGCTACGAAGGACCACACCGTGCATCCAGAGCTCCAGCGCTGGGTTTCGAAGCGCATGGGAGCGACCGTCACCGAGGTGACGAGCAGCCATGTGCCGATGCTCTCCCAGCCCACCGTCGTCATCGATGCAATCCGAAAGGCTGTGGCCGCTGTTCAAAACGGCTGAGAATGGCCCAGCCGTCCGATGGATTTGAAGAGACCGCTGCAGGGCGGTCTCTCTTGCCCCGTCCGAAGCGTCATTATTGGCTGGACGTACCAACCACAAAGGCCTTTCCTAGGCGTCCCCCACGCCCAGGAGTCCCCGCCATGCATCTCACCCGCCGGACGCTGATCGCCGTCAGCCTTTCGCTCACGCTCGCCTTCTTGCCATCGGCAGCCGTCTTCGCTGCCTCGCCAGCCCCCGCCAAGGGCGAGCATGGCATGGTGGTGACCGCCCAGCATCTCGCGACGGAGGTTGGCGTCGAGGTGCTGAAGAAGGGCGGCAACGCCGTCGATGCGGCTGTCGCCATCGGTTATGCGCTCGCCGTCGTCTACCCCAACGCCGGCAATATCGGCGGCGGCGGCTTCATGACCATTCGCTTGAAGGACGGCCGCTCGACCTTCATCGATTTTCGCGAGCGCGCGCCGCTTGCGGCAACCAAGACCATGTATCTCGACAAGGACGGCAAGCCGATCAAGGGCGCCAGCCTCGACGGCTATCTGGCAGTCGGCGTGCCGGGCTCGGTGGCCGGCTTCGAGATGGCGCGCGAGAAATACGGCACCTTGTCCAGGCAGGATCTGATGGCCCCGGCCGTCGCCTACGCCAAGGGCGGCTTCGTCCTCAACCAGGGCGACGCCGCTTCCTTTGCCGGCGGCGCGGCGCGGCTGGCGAAGGATCCGGCCGCGGCCGCCATCTTCCTCAAGCCCGACGGCAAGTCGTACGGGATTGGCGAGCGGCTCGTCCAGCCGGACCTCGCCGCCTCGCTTGCGGCGATCTCGGAAAAAGGCCCGGACGCCTTCTACAAAGGCTCCATTGCCGACGCCATCGTCAAGGCAAGCGGCGCCAAGGGCGGCATCCTCGCCAAGGGTGATTTCGAGCAGTACGCGGTGCGCGAGCTCAAACCCGTGACCTGCTCCTATCGCGGCTACGAGATCATCTCCTCGCCGCCGCCGAGCTCGGGCGGCGTCATCATCTGCGAGATCCTGAACGTGCTCGAGGGCTATCCGCTGTCCTATCTCGGCGCCGGCTCGGCCGAGACGGTCCATGTCATGGTCGAGGCCATGCGTCATGCCTATGTCGACCGCAACTCGGCGCTGGGCGATCCGGATTTCGTCGACAATCCGGTCTCGAAGCTTCTCGACAAGGGCTACGCCAAGGACATCCGCGACAAGATCGATCCGTTCCGTGCCGGCGTCTCGAAAGACCTGATGCCGAAAGGTTTCGGCGAGTCGAAGGAGACAACGCACTATTCAATCATCGACAAGGACGGCAACGCGGTCGCCGTCACCTATACATTGAACGGCTCCTTCGGCGCCGGCGTCGTCGCCGACGGCACCGGCATCCTGCTCAACAACGAGATGGACGATTTCACCCAGAAGCCCGGCGTGCCCAACCTCTACGGGCTGGTCCAGGGCGAGGCCAATGCCATCCAGCCGAAGAAGACGCCTTTATCCTCGATGAGCCCGACCGTGGTCACCAAGGACGGCAAGCCGTTCATGGTCATCGGCAGCCCGGGCGGCTCGCGCATCATCACCATCACTCTGGAGGCGATCGTCAACGTCGTCGACCACGGCATGAACATCCAGGAGGCGATCGACGCGCCGCGCATCCACCATCAGTGGCTGCCCGATACCGTCTATGTCGAACCGTTCGGGCTTTCGCCCGACACCGAAAGGCTGCTCGCCGGCATGGGCTATCACCTCGATCTCAGCGACCAGACCTGGGGCCAGGCGGCCGGCATACTGGTCGGCGGCAAGAGCCTTGCGGAGATCGAGAAGGGCGGTGGCGCTCGGTACAACGGCGCCATCGACAGCCGCGCCGCTTCCGGCGAGGCGCTGGGCTACTAGAGCAATTCCAGGAAAAGTGTGTAACGGTTTTCCGTCCGGAATTGCGCAAAAACAAATACTTAGAGCGGTTCGGCGATTCTATGAGTCGCTGAAACGCTCTAAAGGAATTCCAGGAAAGGTGTGCGCGGCTTTCCGTCCGGGAAAAGTGCGGACCGGTTTCTGGAAAAGATCGTGCTCAGGCTCAGATGAAATTACGCGACCAGCGTGATGGTCGAGGCGATGAGCAGCACGGCTGCGATGCCGACGAACAGCGCATAGATGCGCGGCCGGTCGAGCAGCAGCGCATTGCCGGAAATCCAGGCGGCGGTGGCGCCGCCGAGCGCGAATAGGAAGCCGTTGCGGTGACCGAAAGCCATCGACGCGGCCATCAGGCCTCCGATAATCAGCGCGCCGAACACGATGATGACGGCGACGGCGTATTTCTCGAAATCGTTGCCGCTGCCCATCGCCGGCCCCATGGCGTTGAGATTCGGCAGGTCGTCCGGATCGAAGGGGCTGGCCGAGCCGTATTCGTCTTGACCGAGGGATTCGCGCATCATTCGTTCTCCGCTGAGCGGCAACAAACCATCAACGCTTGCCAAGTGCAACCGGCAACGCCATCGCGCTCATGCGTTCGCCGCACGGCTGGTGCCGACGTGCCACGGTTTCCTGGACAGGCTCAACGGTCTGGGGTTGGATCGGGTTCCACAAGCTTGATCTACCTGGAAAAATCGCTGCGCACGATGCCGTGCCGCTGCAGCTTGTCGTAGAAGGTCTTGCGCGGGATGCCGAGCGCCTCGATCGTGCGCCGGACGTCGCCGTCGTTGCGACCAAGTGTCTCGCGGATGATCTCGGCCTCGTAGCGCTCGAGCCGTTCCGGCAGGGGCAGGGCGGCATCCGAATCGGCCGGATGAGGCGAAGGGCTGCCGCCGATCTCCCCCAATCCGAGGACGAAGCGCTCGGCGAAATGCGCGAGCTCGCGGACATTGCCGGGCCAGTCATGCTCTCTGAGATGTCGCTGGACCGCGAACGGAACCGCGGGCACAGGGCGGTGGAAGCGGGCGGCGGCGCGCTCTGCGAAATAACCGAACAGCAGCGGCACGTCGTCCCGGCGCTCGCGCAGCGGCGGGATCGAAAGCGTCACCACGTTGAGCCGATAGTAGAGGTCCTCGCGGAAGGCGCCGCGCTGGCTCGCGTCGCCGAGATCGACCTTGGCGGCGGCAACGACGCGCAGGTCGACCGGCCGGACCTCGTTGGTGCCAAGCGGCGTCACCTCGCGCATTTCCAGCACCCGCAGCATCTGCACCTGCGTCGAGGCAGGCATGCTTTCGATCTCGTCGAGGAACAGCGTGCCGCCGCTCGAATGCTCGATGCGGCCGACGCGCTTCTTCTGCGCGCCGGTGAAGGCGCCGGCCTCATGGCCGAACAACTCGCTCTCGATCACGGTCTCCGGCAGCGTGCCGCAATTGAGCGCCACGAAATTGCCCGTGGCGCGGCGGCTCCAGCGGTGCAGCAGGCTCGCCACCACTTCCTTGCCGGAGCCGGTCTCGCCGGTCACCAGCACGTCGACATCGGTATCGGCGATCTGTCTGAGCGTGCGGCGCAGCCGCTCCATCGCCGGCGTCTGGCCGATCAGCGGCAAACCCTCCTGCGCCTGCTCGGCCGCCTCACGCAGGGCGCGGTTCTCCATCACCAGCCGGCGCTTCTCCGCCGCGCGCCATACACTCTGCGCCAGCCGGTCGGCGGCGAAAGGCTTGGTGATGAAATCATAGGCGCCATCCTTGATCGCCTTGACCGCCACGGCGATGTCGCCGTGCCCGGTGACGAGGATGACGGGGATATCCGGGTCGAGATCGACCACGCGGTCGAAGAGCTGCAGGCCATCCATTTCGGGCATGCGGATGTCCGACACCACCACGCCGGCGAAGCCGGCATCGAGGCCGGCAAGCGCCTCGCTTGCCGAGGCAAAGGCGGACACGGCAAAACCGGCGAGCTCCAGCGTCTGTCTCGTCGCCTTGAGCAGGTCGCCGTCGTCGTCGATCAGGATGACCGGATTGCCGTTGGTCATGTCGGGTCGGCCTTCGAGAGATGGATGGTGAATCGGGTGCCGCTCTCGCTGCTCGCCACCTCGATGCGTCCGCCATAATCGGCGACGATATCCTTCGAGATGACGAGGCCAAGCCCGAGCCCCCTTTCCTTCGAGGTGTTGAACGGGGTGAACAGCGATTTCAGGATCGCCGGCGGGATGCCCGGTCCGTTGTCGGACACGATCAACGCAACGCCGTCGGCGGTTTCGGCGGCGGATACCTCGACCCTTGCGTCGTCGCGGCCTTCCAGCGCTTCCAGAGCGTTCTGGAACAGGTTGATCAGCACCTGTTCCAGCCGCAGCCGGCTGCCCATTACATTCAGCGCCGGCGGCGGCAGCGTGATCGCCAGCGCCTCCAGCCGGCCGGCGAAGCGGCTTCTGAGCAATACGACCGCGCCTTCGATGACGCCGCGCAATTCGACCGGCTCGGCCGCGGTGCGGCCCTTGCGGGCGAAGGCTTTCAGCTCTTCGGTGATCGACCCGATGCGCTCGGTCAGCGCGGCAATGGCGCCGAGGTTTTCCTCGGCCGGCGCCGTCTGCCTGCGCTCCAGGAAGACGCGCGCATTGTCGGCATAGGCGCGGATGGTCGCCACCGGCTGGTTGATCTCATGGGCGACGCCGGCGGCGACCTGGCCGAGGGTCGCAAGGCGGTTCGCCTGCACCAGCTCCTGCTGCATCACCTGCAGCCGGGCCTCGGTGCTGCGGTGGTCGGCGATCTCGGCCTGCAGCCGGTCGCGTGCGAGGCTGAGGTCCCGCGTGCGCTCGACGACGCGGCGCTCGAGCTCGGCGCGCGCCGCCTGCTCGGCGGCGATGCGCATCTGGGCGGACTGCCTGCGCCACAACAGATAGGCGGCTAGGGCGAGTAGCGGAACGAGGACGCCGAGCACCAGGAGCCGCATCTCGCGCTGTGCCGAGGCGATCGGCGCTTCCGCGGGGACGAGATAGTCGAGCCGCCAAGGCGTCGAAGGCACGGCCGTGGACAGCCGCAGATATTCCGCGTCGCTGCCGCCCGGCGTGATGGCGTGGACAAGCGCGACATCGGCACTGAGCGCTTGTGGCTTGGTGATCGGCAAGGGCACCAGCGGCGCTTCGGCGAACTGCTGGCTGGCGCGGATGCCGGCCAGCACCGGGGCGGCCAGCGGCGCCGTCGTCATGAAGCGCCAGGAGGGCACGCTGGTGATCAGCACCACGCCGTGCTCGTCGCTGACATAGGCCGGGCGGTTCGCCTCGTGCCAGTCGGCCTCGAGCTGGTCGAACTCCATCTTGACGACGACGACGCCGAGGGGTGCGGAAGCGCCGTCGACGCGGCGCGAAATGTAGAGGCCCGGACGCTTGCTGACATTGCCGAGCGCGAAATATTCGGCGGTGCCCGCTTGCATCGCTCCGGAAAAATAGGCGCGAAAACTGTAGTCGCTGCCGACGAAGCTCACCGGCTCGCGCCAGTTGCTCGAAGCGATCGCCAAGCCGTCGGTGCCGGTGACGTAAAGCACCGAGGCCTTGGTGCCGGAAACCAGCCCTTCGAGCTTGCGGTTGAGCACGTCGATGGAGGCGGCGCTGTGCTCGGTCAGCGCGTCACGCACCTGCTGGTCTGCGGACAGGAGCAGCGGCAGTGCGCGCGGATTCTCCAGCACCGCGCGCAGCAGCGCGACCTTGAGATTGGCATCCGTGCGCCCTTGCGCCGCCAGCGCCTCGACCTCGGTCGAGCGGCCGTAGAGCCCGGCGCCATAGAGCGCTGCAGCGACAATCGCGAGCGCCACTGCCGCAAACAGCAGCCAGGCGCGCCGCGCCCGCCCGGCAAGCAGCTCGGGCGTCGGGGATAAGGCAGCGGCAGGGCGTTGCAGCATGCCGCATTTGTGCATGATTTCGCACAAAGCACAATTCGACCTATGCGGATCGCCGCACGGCGGGCGCGAAAAATACCGATCGCCAGGCCAAAAAAGTCAGCAGAATCAATAATTGGAGCGTCGAAACGGAATCTGGCACGTCCGTTGCAAATGATTCCGCAGCAGCCGCGAGGCTGTGGAGGTCAACTGCCCCGGGAGGTCGAGTTTCTCGATCGGGGCTGAACGGAGGATACGATGCAGACGGCAATCGCCGCCGCGGAACCGCGCGGCAAAATTCCCTTTTACCGGCATCTCTACGTGCAGGTCCTGGCGGCCATCGCGGCCGGCATCCTTCTCGGCCATTTCTATCCCGACATCGGGGCCTCGTTGAAGCCGCTTGGCGACGCCTTCATCAAGCTGGTCAAGATGGTGATCGCGCCGGTCATCTTCCTCACGGTCGCGACCGGCATCGCCGGCGTCTCCGACCTGCATAAGGTCGGCCGCGTCGCCGGCAAGGCGATGATCTATTTCCTCGTCTTCTCGACGCTGGCGCTCGTCGTCGGCCTCGTCGTCTCCAACGTGGTCCAGCCCGGCGCCGGCATGCACATCAATCCGGCGACGCTCGACGCCTCGAAGATCTCGACCTTCACCGAGAAGGCGCACGACACGACCATCGTCGGCTTCCTGATGAACATCATCCCTGACACCATCACCGGCGCCTTCGCGCAGGGCGATATCCTGCAGGTGCTGTTCTTCTCGGTGCTGTTCGGCGTGGCGCTGGCGCTGGTCGGCGAACGCGGTCGCCCGGTGGTCGATTTCCTGCAGGCGCTGACCGCGCCGATCTTCCGCCTTGTCGCCATCCTGATGAAGGCCGCTCCGATCGGCGCTTTCGGCGCCATGGCCTTCACCGTTGGCAAATACGGCATCGGCACGATCGCCAACCTCGCCTTCCTCATCGGCACCTTCTACCTGACGTCGCTGCTTTTCGTGCTCGTCGTGCTGGGCGCGGTCGCATGGTACAACGGCTTCTCCATCCTGGCGCTGATCCGCTACATCAAGGAAGAGCTGCTGCTGGTCCTCGGCACCTCGTCGTCGGAGGCTGCGCTTCCGGGCCTTATGGCCAAGATGGAGCGCGCTGGCTGCAACCGCTCGGTGGTCGGCCTGGTCATCCCGACCGGCTATTCCTTCAATCTCGACGGCACCAACATCTACATGACGCTCGCTGCGCTCTTCATCGCCCAGGCCACCGACACGCCGCTTACCTTCGGCGACCAGATCCTGCTTTTGCTCGTCGCCATGCTGAGCTCCAAGGGTGCGGCCGGCATCACCGGCGCCGGCTTCATCACGTTGGCCGCCACGCTCTCGGTCGTGCCTTCGGTGCCGGTCGCCGGCATGGCGCTGATCCTCGGCGTCGACCGCTTCATGTCGGAATGCCGCGCGCTCACCAACTTCGTCGGCAACGCGGTTGCGACCATCGTCGTGGCGCGCTGGGAAGGCGAGCTCGACCAGAAGCAGTTCGCCGCCGCCATGGCCGGCCAGCTGCCGGAAGAGGCAGACCTGGCGCTGTCAGGCGGTCTCCAGCCCGCGGAGTGATCAAAACAATTCCGCGAAACCGCCCAGCGGTTTTGGTCCGGAATTGCGCGACAAAAAGAAGGCATCCTCCCAAGCTATGCAGGCCACGGCTTAGCCGTGGCCTGTTCTTTTTGTCGGCCGCCGCATAGGCTGCGCGCGCCGGATTCCCGGCTGAGCAGTCAACCGTGAGGGCGGTCCATGAGCAGCGCGTTTCCCGAAATCTACCTCGTCCGCCATGGCGAGACGCAATGGAGCGCGTCCGGCAAGCATACCGGCCGCACCGACATTCCGCTGACCGCGAAAGGCGAGGAGGCCGCGCGCGGTGTGGCGGAGCGCCTCAAGGGCCTGACCTTCGAGGCCGTCTGGTCGAGCCCGTCGCAACGCGCCTTTGACACCTGCCGGCTTGCCGGCCTCGGCGAGCGCGTGGTGAAGAAAGCCGACCTGCAGGAATGGGACTACGGCGCCTATGAAGGCGTGACGACGAAGGAGATCGTCGCCGGACGTCCCGGCTGGAACGTGTTTCGCGACGGCTGCCCGGGCGGCGAGCAGGCTGCCGATGTCGGCGCCAGGGCCGATGCAATCATCGCCGGACTCCGCGCCGTCGCCGGCAATGTGCTGATCTTTTCCAGCGCGCATTTCCTGCGCGTGCTTGCCGCGCGCTGGGTCACCCTTCCTCCCGAGGGCGGCGCGCATTTCGTGCTCGACACCGCAAGCCTCAGCGTCCTCGGCTACGAGCACGACCTGACCGAGCCGGTCATTCGCCGCTGGAACCAACGGTAATTCCATACCGAGGTCACTCGGCAAGCATCGCCAGCTCCTCGGCGGTCAGATGCCGCGCCTTGCCCTTCGCCAGATCGCCGAGCTGCAAGCGCCCGATCGCGACGCGGACCAGTCTCAGCACCTCGAAGTCGAAGGCGCCGAGCAGGCGGCGGATCTGGCGGTTGCGGCCCTCGTCGAGCACGATCTCCAGCCACGCCGTGCGCCCGCCGCTGCGCAAGAGCTCGATCGAGCTTGCGGTCAGCAGTTCGCCATCGACGACAGCGCCCTGGCGGAACCGCTCGAGCATCGCCTCGTCAGGGGCGGAAGCGATCTGCACATGGTAGGTCTTGGCGACATGCGAGGCCGGGTCGAGCAGCGCGTTCGCCCAGCGCGTGTCGTTGGTCATCAAAAGCAGGCCTTCGCTCGCCTTGTCGAGGCGGCCGACCGGCGACACGAAAGGCAGCTCGAGATCGACAAGGCAGTCATAGACGGTGCCTCGCCCTTCAGGATCGTCGCGCGTGGTGACCAGCCCGCGCGGCTTGTTGACCATCAGGTAGATTTTCCGTTCCGCGGCGACCTGCGCGCCATCGACTGTGATGCGATCGCGGTCGGGATCGACACGCAGCGACGGGTCGCGCGCCACCTTGCCGGCAACGCGCACGCGCCCCTCGGCGATCTTCAGTTCGGCCTGCTTGCGAGAGCAGAATCCAAGCTTCGACAGTGCCCGGGTGAGACTGACTTTCCCAGCGAGCGGTCGTCGCGGCGGTTCGGGGAGCTGTCGTGCGGGCTTGCGTGTCATCGGCCGACAGATGCCATGCGGCGCGGCGCATGCGCAACCTGACAGCTTCAAACCCGGAGCGTTCGGCTTTCACAGAATCGCTGTTCGCTTTGCCTGGAATTGTTCTGGTTGGCTGGGAATCGAGATGGATTTCGAAAATTGGCATGCTGGAGCAGTAGGGGGATCGTGACGCGCAATCATGATCTTGCTGGCTTCGCGCCAGAACCTTCCGCGCGCCACGCAGGCGTTTCGGTGACGTTGAAGCGGGCAGGGCAGTCGACGCGTTGCGGCGTCATGGTTCCGGCGGAGCGCTCAGCCGCCGGTAGGGAATGCCGTCGAAGGTTGCCGCCACGAAGCTCTTGACCGACATCTTGCGCTTGCGGCCGTCGCTGCAGGCATAGACCGGCCAGCCGGCCTCGCTGCATTCGCTGGCCGCACAAATGCGGGCAAGGCAGTTGCCGACGGTCAGCCGGAAGCCGCCCTTGCCGGCGAAGCCTTGCAGCAGGCTGCCATCGGCGGAGCGCCATGTCCGCTGGCGAAATTCCGGCCGCAAAGTCAGGGGTTCGAGAGGAGCGGCGAGGTTGCCCGTGCCGGTGCGCGCCATGAGCTGAAGACGGTAGCGGGCCATCCCGGTTGTATAGGCAGTCACAAGGTCGGATTCACCCAAGTAGGCTGCCGCTAGACCGGAATTGTCGATGAGATGAGCCAGCCGCTCGCCTGCGTCTGTCGGCCCCATCAGGGCAACAAGGGCGACGAAGGCCAAACAAGCGCGCACCATTTCGATTTCCAGCAGCCATCAACCTCCGGCGTGCCAGCGCCCCCGGCTGCCTTCCATACCATCCCGCCAATTCGTGTGCGGTGCAAGCCGCTGCGGGAACAACCGGTCTCAGCCATTGGGCGCTGGCGGCAGCTCGAACAGGGTAGCGCCACTCAGCCGCCCTTGGTCGACATAGCCGATGACCCGGAACCATTTTGCGACGTCCGGTCCATGGAGCCAGCTGCGCGAGTGTACGGGCAGGTTGCCGGCGAGTGCCTGGATATGGCGGATGTGACGCCTGCAGAAGCGAACGGTTGCCGCTCTGAAGAAATCCTCCTGTGCCGCAAAAAACGTGTCGGCCGCGTCGCCGTGCTCATGCCAGGCGACAATGGCGACGGCCTTGTCGTCCTCGACCAGCGCATGCGCCCGGCCTTCCTTCAGGTTCATCATCAGATTGTCGTAGGCGGCTTTGCTGTCCTTGCCGGCCGCCAGGTACTCGTCCGACATTCGCTTGGACAGGCTGCGGAAAACATCCTCGAGGTCTCCGACCGTCGCTGCGCGTGCTCTCATTTCTCCTCCTGACAGCCCGGCAGGCAGTTTGCCCTATCGAAGGGGGATCACCAAGCAAATGAAATCCGCCATCGGCCCGATGCGCGCAAATGCATTTCATCGCCGAGGCCCAGTCCCGTGCTCATGCGGCGCTCCGGCTTGAGATCGGGACGCCGGCGACAGATACTGGCCGCTGTCTGCACCTTTGCGCTCATATCGATCCCCACGGCAATCATGATCGACCTGATTGAACTCATCTACGAGGCTGCCTTCGTCCCGGAGCGGTGGAACCACGTGCTCCAGAAGGCGAGCGAGCTGTCGAACTCGGCCAGCGCGCAGGTTTTCTTCTTCAGCGATGACAGCCCGCCGCGCGGAACGACGCTGGACAATCTGCGGGTGTTGTTCGACGAGTTCGTCAAGGGCGATTTCTGGAAATTCTGCGACAGTGTCCAGAAGATGTGCAGCCTGCAGCCGGCAAGCTTCGTGCGCGTCGACGACTTCATGAGCCAGCAGGAGATCGAGCGGGACCCGGCCCGCATCATGCTGAGGCAATTCGGTATCGGCGCTCATCTGTGCACCGCAATTCCCATGCCGACCGGCGAGCTCGCGACATTCGTGTTCCAGAAGTGGATCAAGGATGGCGGTTACGAGCATGGCGAGGTCGATCGGCTCGATGGGCTGAGGCCTCATCTGGCCAGGGCCAGCCTGGTCGCCGGGCGATTGAGGGTCGAGCGCGCGGAAGCGACGGCCTCGGCGCTCAACCTGCTCGGCCTGCCGGCCGCCGTGCTTTCGTCGAACGGGCGGGTCGTGGCGACGAACCCGCACCTGGACCGGCTTGATGCGGCGTTCCTGCCTGTGGCCCATGGCGGACTGGCGATCGCCGACCGTGATGCAAACCGGCTGTTTCAGGAGGCCGTGACAGGAATGGGCCGATCCGGCAACGCGGTCGGGTCCATTCCCGTGCCGAAGATCGGCGACGAGGCTCCCTTCGTCATCCATCTCCTGCCGCTGCGGCGCGCCGCGCACGACATCTTCGGCAATGCCGACATGCTGGTGATGGCGACGCCGGTCAAACCCAGCGCGCTCGTGCCGTCGGCGAGCCTTCTCAACGCCTTGTTCGACCTGACGCCGGCGGAAGCGCGGCTTGCGACCGATCTGGCGGCCGGTCTCACACTGGCTCAGTCCGCGAGCCGGCACGGCGTCACCGTCAAGTCCGCCCGCACCTATCTCGAGCGCGTCTTCCAGAAAACCGGCACCCATCAGCAGAGCCAGCTCGTCGCCATGCTGAAGACGATGCAGCCGCTGGTGTCGCAGGCGCGGTGATCGGCAGCCGGCGGCGGTCTTCAGCAATTCACGTCTGGTAATCATCCCCCGACAGAACTCAATGTGGCGGACGGCCTCCTTGCCATGCGCTCTGCAGCAGCGAGCGGATGGACGCGCGATCGAATGGCCGCGGATTGGGGTAGGGGCTTTTGGTGGCGATCTCGGCCGCGCGGTCGAGGTCGCTCTCCTTCAACCCGAAATCCTTCAGTGCCTGCGGCGCGCCGATGGTCTTGGCGAAATCGTAGAATGCCTGTCCGGGCGAGCCGCCGAAGATGTCCGCCACCGGCCGCAGCAGGTCGGGCACGGCAGCCGCGTTGAAGCCGATCGTGTGCGGCAGCATGATCGCATGCGTCTCGGCATGCGGCGTGTCGAAACTGCCGCCCAGCGTGTGGCAGATCTTGTGGTGCAACGCCATGGCGACCTGGCCGAGCACGGTGCCGCAAAGCCATGCGCCGTAGAGCGCCTTGGCGCGCGCATCCGCATCGCGAGGGCTGACGACGATCACCGGCAACGCTTCCTTCAGCGCGCGCATGCCCTCGGTCGCCATCATCGAGGTGATCGGGTTGCGGTCCTCGGCATAGAGGCCTTCGGCGGCATGCGCGATGGCGTTGAGGCCGCTTGTCACGCTGATGCCGACCGGCAGGCCAAGCGTCAGCTCCGGATCGTAGATCACCAGTTCGGGCAGCACCTTGGGGCTGCGCAATGTGGTTTTGGCGCCGCCTTCGGTCTGCCCGAGAATTGGCGTCACTTCCGAACCGGCATAGGTCGTCGGGATGACGACCTGTGCGATGTCGGTGCGGTAGGCGATCGCCTTGCCGAGCCCGGTCGTCGATCCGCCGCCGAGCGACACAACACAGTCGGCTCTGAATTTGCCGGCCTCGGCGACCGCGCGTTCGGTGACCTCGACCGGCGTGTGCATGGTGGCGCCGGAGAAAGTGCCGACACAAAGCGCGCCGAGCCGTTCCGCCAGCGCCTCGGCGTCCTTCGCCTGCTGCGGCGTCGACAGCACCAGGGCGCGGCGGCAGTTCAGCGCCTCGACATGCTCGGCGGTTTGCATCGACGCACCGTTGCCGAAGATGATGCGCGCGCTGCTGCCCTGGTAGGTGAAGTTGCGCGTCATGCCGCCCTCCGCTCTTTCTTCGCCCGCACCATCACGAAGGTGAAGTCGAGCGACCAGTGGGCATCCTGCTTGGTGAAGCATGCGCCGAAGCCTGGATCAATTCCAGCGTCATCAGGCTGCCATGTGATTGAGCTGATGGAAAGAAATAGGGTTTCGTTGAGGGACTTGGAGCGCGCGGTCTATCAAGCCGCCCTTGACCTGGCCGGTGGAAATCCCGCGGCGGCGTCACGTCTTCTCGGCCTGTCTCGTCCGCAACTCGCCTATCGCCTCGGCTCGTGAGACTGCAGCTCCGCGCTATTCGCCGGGATTGCGTCCGTAGCTGAGCCAAGGCTCTTCTCTTACCAGCACCTCGCCCCCATGGGCTGCAGCGCCGTGACCGACCGAGTGCCGTCAGGTGCCGGAGTTTGCCGCCAGCTCGGCTGCCTGCTTCATCTTGAGCAGTTGCTGGGCGGCGGCCGCGTTGTCGCCGCCACTCTCCACATGCACGGTGGGAACGGCGAGCTTGATGCCGTTCTCGTCGAATGCCTTCTTGATCATCATGAAGGCTCGCCGCTTGATGCCGAACTGGGTTCCCGGCTTGGTCATCAGCTTCATCCTGAGGTCGATCCCGGAGTCGCCAAAGCTGTCGACACCTTGCATTTTCAGCGGCTCGATCGTATCGGCCGCGAACTCGGGATCCGCGGCCAGCTCCTGGCCGATCTTCTTGATGAGCCTGCGGGCGAGATCCACATCAGAATCGTAGGTGATACTGAGAGCCATCTTGTCCATCACCCAGTCACGGCTCATGTTCTGGATGGCGCCGAGCTCGCCGAACGGCACGGTGAAAATCGGTCCGCGGTGATGCCGCAGCCTGACCGACCGCAGGCTGAACGATTCAACGGTGCCCTTATAGCTGCCGCTCTGGATATACTCGCCGACACGGAAGGCATCGTCGAGCATATAGAAAACGCCGCTCAGCACGTCCTTGACCAGGGTCTGCGAGCCGAAGCCGATGGCCACGCCGAAAATGCCCGCGCCGGCGATCAAAGGTGCGATCTGCACGCCGAGTCCGGACAGGATTGTCAGCACGCTGACGGCCCCGATGAAGACAGCGAGCACGTTGCGGAATATCGGCAGCAGCGTGCGCAGCCGGCCGCTGCGGGCAAGCTCGTCGGCATGGGACCCTTCCTTTGGCGCAAGCTCCATCCGATAAGCGATCAACGCTTTCGCCAGCTGCCAAAGCAGATCCGCCACCAGGAGCACGATGATGCTGTTGAGCAGGCCTGAAATCACGATCGCCCCGGCTTCACTGCCGGCAAGGGCTGCAGCCCTGATGCGCCAGATATAGGCGAGCCAGGCGACCGCAGCGCCGATTACCGCTGCCCTGGCGCCCCTGACGATCAAAACGTTCAGCATGATGCCGAGGGCGCCGCTGCGCTCCGCTCTGCCGGCGATGGCCTGTGCGACGTTGCCAACCCCACGCACCGCCGCCGGCAACAGCACCGCATAGAGGCCGAGCCACAGCACGCCGAGCAGTCCTGCCACCCAGGCCAGCCAGAGCGCGATCAGATAGAGTGTCAGCAGCGATTGCCTGGCAGCGGATGCTGTCGTGGCCGGCCGCCGCCAGACGATTTCGATGGCGATGGCCAACATGCCCAGGCCGCAAAACAGGGCAACCACCCGCGTCACGTCGATGGAGAAACCGATGCTGGGCATGAGGCTGACCAAGGCCCAGCCAAACAGCAGAAAGCCGGCGATGAGGCTCACGCGTGGGAGCCAGAAACGCTGCGCGATGTCGCTTGCGACGGAAATTGCCGTCGGCGTCTCATCCGACGTTCGGTTTCCCGTGCCGGCAAGTCCAAACAGCAACCTGACAGTTGCGCGGACGACACGCACGGCGATGAAGGCGAGCAGCGAGGTCAGCACGATGCGGCGCAGCAAGGGCGGCCATTCGAACACGAGGAACGAACTGATGCTGGCCAGGGCAAACGTCAGCAAGGCAGCGACCTCGGACAGGGCCGCCTGCCCGGGGTCAACTGTTCCCTCGGAACGGCCGAGCGCCAAAGCCCGGCGGACCAGCCACTCGGCGCCAGAGCCGACGACAATCAGGACCGACAGGATCAGGATCACCAGGCCGGGCCTGCCTGAATTCACGTCGCGCGAGACGACGCCGGCGGCGTTAGCGAGCTCCTGCGGGATGCGGGGAACGGCATCGGCGAGCGCGGCGACACGTGTGCGAACGGCTGCCTCCCAGCTCGAGATCGCGTCGGCCAGCGATGCGGCAGCCGGCTCCTCGGCGGCCGGCGGTATCTTTCCTTCGAGCCATACCTTCACCTCCGGGTCGGACAGCAGGTCAAGGAACTGCCGTGCCTTTTCAGGCGGCATGCCGGCGGCAGGCTGCTGGGCCCAGGAGGCCCCAAGCCCCCAGAAGCAAATCACGACGACGGCCGACAGCAGAATGCCAATTCGAGTGAGCAGTGCGTTGCTCATCGAGCGCTCCGGCCACTTCCGCTCAATGTACGTGCACGACCACGTAGCGTCCGCCATAGGGCTGATAATAGGTGCCGCCGCAGTGCCACAGCACAGTGCCGTTGATCGAGCTCCTCACACACCCCGCGGGCAGCCTGGTGACGTAAATGGTCGAGCGGCGAATCGTCCGGCGTGTCGTGCGCCTCGCAACCCCCGCGACACTGCCTGGCGTGAGCGGGCGGCCGACTTTCGCCTGCGCGTCGCCGACGAAAGAGGCGAAGGGGGTCTCGACGAGCCCTGCAAACATCAGGGCGACGGCGAATCCGGCAGCGCCGGTCGACTTCAAGCTAGGTCTTGTCATTTTTGCATCCTCCCAAAAGCTCACCACTCCGTGCGTTTCGCGGCCGATATGACCACGCGCCCGTTGCAAGCCTGCGCCCGCTCCCTGGCCCCGCATGCCAGAGGCGGTTTTTTGTTAGCATTTTAGAATATACTAATTATCGAGAGCGACTTCTATCCGGATTGCGCAAAATCCATCGAAACTGCTTGCAATGATACGTGGCGCAATTCTTGGCGCGCTACGCCCTGGTCACGTTCTCCCGGCACGCTGAAGTGTTTGCTTGGGAGACTCGCCGAAGAACAGGCGATAGCTCGCGGCGAAACGGCCCAGATGGTTGACCCCGACATCCATGGCGACTGTTGTAACGCTCAAGCCGTTTGCACGTGCAGTGGTAAGGAGCCGTCTGGCTTCGTTGAGGCGCAGCGCTCTGATGAATTCGAGCGGGGTTGCAGCGAATGTGGTGCGAAAGGCGTACTCCAGCTGCCGACGGCTGACACCGATTTCCTTGCACAGTCGAACAATGGGTATGTCTTCCCGGATGTGAGTGCGAATGAAATCCTCCGCCGCCGACGCTTGTCTGAAATGGCGGCTCGCGGAACCGGCTGTCCCGGTCTCACGACTGTCTGCGCCCGCGAACGCGTCGGCCGCCGCCCCCAGATAGTCCAAGAAGGCGCCCGGAGGCTGCCCCAGCAGGGCCGAATCGCCTGCAACTGTCCCGAGATGGTCTGCCATCGACTTGATCTGGCGTCGGGTTCTTTGCGCTTCGTCCGTGGCGAGCCGAACTGCCGCGGGGTGATTGTTGATCTGTTCGAGAACCATACCCGCGGCAATCGATTGGATTTCCATCCAGGTCGCGGCCGGAACGATGGCGACTGCGTAATTGAGGCCGGGCCGCACCGTCGCCGTAACGCTCGTGCCGGCAGGGATTGCCAGGATCAAGTCGTCTTCGAGCGGGATGCCGCATATCGTCGACCCACAGGCCCGCTCGATGGCCACCAGCGCCACGGAGTCTTGATCGAAACCGCCGCGGGCGCGGAAGGCGCAATTGAATTCCGGCAGGTCGAGCGCCCACTTGCCGGGGGACTGGATTTGCCGGATGCGCGAGGGAAGCCAGCCGGCCGAAAGCCTGTCGACCTTCACGGGCAGACCGGAGGCGGCGCTGGTAAGGTCGTCAGGACCAAGTAACACATCCCTGTATGAAGGCGATGAAGGCCACGTGGTCAAGCAAGGCGTCCTTTGCGCAAAGTGGATAGCAGGACGATTGTATTAGTTATAGCTTAAGCGCAAATTGCGCGAGGTCAATTCGCGCTCAATATCGCCGGCGAACGGCTCAGTGGGGATATCGCGTGCGGCCAAATTGACGGAGCGCGCAAAGTGAGGGTTCATTCAGCATCGAGGCCCGAGTCTCGGCTCGGCCGAGTCGGGGCTGCAAAGACGACAAGTGGGGACGATGATGAAGAAAATTCGTTTGGCCGGCTTTGCAATGGCGGGAGCATTGGTATTTGGTGCGGCCAATGCGTTTGCGGCAGACGTCACCAAGCAAAAGGATGATGGCTGGACCTTCACTGTCGCCCCATATCTCTGGGCGTCGGGTATCAAAGGCGAAAGCGGGATCTTCGGATTCCCGCCTCAGGATGTCGATGTGAGTTTCAGCGACGTGCTGAACCACCTCAAATTCGGGTTCATGGGGCTTACGGAAGCTCGCAACGGGCCTTTCACCATCAGCACGGACATAGTTTACGCCAAGCTCGACGCCAACATAGGCACCCCGAAGGGTATCCTCGCCTCCAACATCGATGCGACGGTGAGCACTTTCATGGGGACAGCGCTCGGTGGTTACAGCGTTTACTATCAGGATGGGACGAATTTCGACCTCGTGGCCGGCGCCCGCCTCTGGTCGGTCGACAACAGTTTCGACTTCCATGGCGGTGCGCTTGATGGCAGCTCAGCCAGTGACGGCGATACCTGGGTCGATCCGGTGATCGGCGCCAAATTCAAGGCCGATGTCGGCAATGGAATCTACCTCGCCGGCTGGGGCCTTGTGGGTGGTTTCGGCGCAGGATCCAAATCCATGTGGGACGTGATGGGCGGCGCCGGCTATCAGTTCAACGACAAGATGTCGATGTTCGTCGGCTATCGGGCCGTGCACGACAATTATAGCCACGACGGATTCGTGAACAAACTCACCCAGCAGGGTCCGATGTTGGGGTTCACCTATCAATTCTCGGCCACCCAATAGAGGCCACCCAATAGAAGATTGACCGGAACTGATTGTTCGCGGCAGCGCCCGCGTTTGGTTCCGGAATGCTTCCGTTCCCATGGCTGAACTGACGCACTGACACGCGCCAGGGAAGAGCGTCTGCGCTGCCATATCGAATGCCGCTCTCATCATCGGCGGTGGCCGGGCATGCCTCGAAGGCCGCGTCGGCCGGCTTTCTAGGTCGAACGGCGCTTCGCCGTGCGAAAGCGATACGGGCCAGGGACGAAAAAATACATCCTTTGCGCAAAGTGGATAGCAGGACGGTTGTATTAGGTATAGCTTAAGCTCGAATTGCGCGAGATCAAATAGCGCAGGAATATCGCCGATGTACGGCGAACGGGGAGCATGAACAGGCAAGACCATTTAGAGGCGTGTGCAGAGGGACATCGAGCGCCCGGCTGCGATCGTGCCTTGTGGAGCCGGCGGCTTCCTGGAGAGGCCATGACGGTGCTGACACGCTTTTTTCGGAATCCAAGAGATATCGCGGCAAGCCGGCGGCCGATGTCGATGCCAAGCCCTTTCGCTGCCCCTGGGTTCCAAGGAAATGATCCGCGCCAGAACGCTAGACGCGCCATTGTTTTGAGTAGGACGGTATGAATTAGCAGAGCAGGGGCACAACATGAGCAATGATCGTGACTTCCCGACTGAAGCCGGTGCAAGCGCCAAGATAACGCGGCGCGACGCATTGATGGCGGGGACGGCTGCTGCCGTTACGCGGTTTGCCGCGCCCGTCGGCCTTTCAGGGGCGCTTGCCGGCCTCGCCGGTGTTCAGCCGGCGTCGGCCGAAACGACACCTCCCAACATCGTTTACATCATCACCGACGACCAAGGCTGGAAGGACGTGGGCTACCATGGCTCGGACATCAAGACGCCCAACATCGACAAACTGGCGGCCGAAGGCGTGCGGCTGGAGCAATTCTACGCCCAACCGATGTGCACGCCGACACGCGCCGCACTGATGACCGGCCGCTATCCATGCCGCTATGGCATGCAAACGGCCGTTATTCCTCAGGGCGGCTCATATGGCGTGGCACTGGACGAATATATGTTGCCGCAGATGCTCAAGGACGCGGGGTACACCACTGCCATGAGCGGCAAATGGCACCTCGGGCAAGCTAAGACGGCATTATGGCCGCGCCAGCGTGGTTTTGATTCTTTCTATGGCGCCTTGCTTGGCGAGATCGACCACTTCACTCATAAAGCGGCCAACGGAACTGCGGATTGGTTCCGCAACAACAAGCCTCTCAAGGAGAAAGGCTTCGACAACATCCTGTTCGGCGCCGAAGCGGTGCGCGTGATCGAGAAGCATGACGGCAAGAAACCGTTGTTCCTTTACCTGGCCTTTACGGCGCCGCATACCCCCTTCCAGGCTCCCAAGGAATATATCGATCGCTACAGCCATATCGCCGACGAGAGCCGACGGAAGTATGCTGCCATGGTTTCGCTGCTGGACGACGAGGTCGGCAAGGTCGTCGCCGCCCTCGAGAAGCGTGGCATGCGCGAGAACACATTGATCGTATTCCAGAGCGACAATGGCGGCGTGACCAACGCGCACTTTGCCGGCGAGAGCGCCGTCAAGGGCAAGCTCCCCGCCGACAATGGTCCTTATCGGGAGGGCAAGGGTACGACCTATGAAGGAGGCACCCGTGTCGCTGCACTCCTCAACTGGCCGGGAAAGATCAAGCCCGGTGTTGTTGACGGCATGGTTCATGTCACCGACATGTTTCCGACACTCGCGGCCGTGGCTGGCGCCAAGCCGGCGAAGAGCAAGCCGTTGGACGGCATGGACATGTGGCCGACAATCGCCGAAGGAAAACCCTCTCCCCGAACCGAGATTGTCTATAACATTGAACCGATGGACGGCGCCGTGCGGCAGGGCGACTGGAAAGTGGTGTGGAAGGCAGTGCTGCCGCCGAAGGTCGAGCTCTTTGATCTTGCCAAGGATCCGTCGGAAACCACCAACCTGGCCGATCAAAATCCTGACATGGTCAAGAAGCTGCAAGCGCGGATTGTCGAACTTGCATCTCAGATGGCTCCCCCTCTGTTCCTGCTGGATTCGGTGAGAATAGTGCTTCATACAGAAACCTTGCTGCCTGACGAATCCGAAATGTTCAATGTCGGGGACTGATCGCCCTAACGGCGGGATGGGCAGGTCGATCGAGGCGCCGGCGCGCGAGGACATGCTGTGGATCCCCGGCGGCCAATTCCTGATGGGCTCGAACAGCCACTATCCCGAAGAGGCGCCGGCGCACCGCGTTGTCGTCGGCGGCTTCCGGATGGATCGCACGACCGTCACGAATGCTGAGTTCAGACGCTTTGTCGAGGCCACAGGTTACGTCACGCTGGCCGAGCGTCCGGCAAATGCGGCGGATTATCCTGGAGCCGGCGCGGAAGCCTTGGCGCCGGCATCAGCCTTGTTCGTCAGGCCCTCGCGCGGGATTGATCGCAACAATCACTACAACTGGTGGGCTTACGTGCGCGGCGCCAATTGGCGGCATCCGCGCGGGTCTGCCAGCGGCCTCAAGGGGCTCGAAAACCATCCCGTCGTGCACATCGCCTACGAGGACGCGGAAGCCTATGCGGCCTGGGCGGGAAAGGCGCTGCCGACCGAGGCCGAGTGGGAGTTCGCCGCGCGCGGCGGGCTGGACGGCGCCGAATTCGTGTGGGGCGACGAACTGACCCCAGGTGGTCAGCATATGGCCAACACCTATCAGGGCGAATTTCCATTCCGCAACGATTGCGAAGACGGCTACGAATGGACCGCGCCGGTCGGCTCGTTCCCGGCAAACGGCTACGGGCTCCATGACATGGCCGGCAACGTCTGGCAGTGGACCACGGACTGGTACCAGGAGCACCGCCGCATCGAGAGCCCCTGCTGCACGATGGAAAATCCGCGCGGCGGCGAGCGCGACGCGAGCTACGATCCGCTGACGCCCGACGTCAGGATTCCGCGAAAGGTCACCAAGGGCGGGTCTTTCCTGTGCGCCCCCAGCTACTGCCGCCGCTACCGCCCGGCGGCTCGCATGGCGCAGCCGGTGGACACATCGACCTGTCACCTCGGCTTCCGTTGCATCATGCGTCCAGCCTGATGGCTGTCCTGCGCTCGGCAGGTGCCATTGCGCGCAGAAAGTCCGAACTGCGAGTCCGGGCAAATGCGTGGGCAGGTTGACGGGACGATACCGGCTCGGTTTCAGGCCCGCCGATACCACCGAAAATACCAACGCCTCGGCCCGTTGGACGAAGTTTGCCGAACCGCGATGAAATTCGCTGAAGCACGACTTCCGTGTCGAAAGACAAACAATTCGGCTGCTTGCGGAGACTGAAGCATAGAGGCTCCGGCGAGAGGGCATGTCGGGCGAAGAGGGGATGCTGCCAGAGGATTGCGCAGTGGTAACGGCGACCAACGAAATATTGCTGTGGCTTGGTTCGGTTCCTGAATATCACGCCAAGCTAAACGCCAACCACCAGCGCCCCGCCGGTCAACCCGGCACCGGCCGCTGCGAACAGCAATTTCTCGCCCGGTCGAAAGGGATTGGCGCTGTGAGCAACCGACAATGACAGAGGTATCGTCGCGGCTGACGAGTTGCCATAGTCGGTGATGGTCTTGACGATCCGCTCATCCTCGATGCCGAGCGACTTGCCGACGGCGTTGAAGATGCGGGCATTGGCCTGGTGCGGCACGAAGCGGGTGACGTCCGGCGCCGAAAGGCCGGCTGAAGCCAGCGCCTCGGCAGAACAGCGGCTCATCATCTCCACAGCCTTGGCGAAGACTTCGCGGCCGTTGGCGATCGTCATGCGGGTTTCTGCGATGTCGATTTCGTCGGAGAACGGACGGTTGCTGCCACCCGCAGGGATGTGGATCAGGTCGTAGGCGGAGCCGTCCGAGGCGAAGGAGGAGCCGAGGATGCCGTAGCGGGGATCGCTTGAGGGGGCGAGCACCATGGCGCCAGCGGCATCGGCGAACAGCACGGCGCTCGCCCGCTCGGCCGGATTGATCCGACGGCTCAGAATGTTGGCGGCGATGACGATGGCCGGCTTGTTGTGCAGGCGCACGAAGCCGTCGGCGAAGGTCAAGGCATAGATGAATCCCGCGCAGGCGCCGGCCAGGTCGACGCCGCCGGCCTTTTCGAGGCCGAGCTTGTGCGCCACCAGCGGCGCGCTCGGCGGCAGCAGATGGTCAGGCGTCGAAGTCGCCAGCAAAAGCAGGCCGATCTCCTGGCGATCGATCCCGGCTGCCTCCAGAGCCATGGCGCCCGCCTTGGCCGCCAGTCCCGAAAGCGTGTCGCCGGGCTCCGCCCAGAAACGCGAGCGGATGCCGGTGCGCCCCTCGATCCAACCTGCCTCCAGCCCGAGGCTCGCCTCGATCTCGGCGTTGCCGACCCGGCTCGCCGGCACGTGATGGCCAAGGCCAATGATGCGCGCGGTGCGGTTCATCTCCTGTCGCCTGCAAGCTCGGCCGCCTCGTCTATTGCCGCGTAGAGGCGGTCGAGCTCATCCGATGTTACGCAATAAGGCGGCAGCAGGTAGATGACGTTGCCGAGCGGCCGCACCAGCAATCCGCGATCGAGGAAGAAGGCGCGCAGCCTTGGGCCGACCTCGGCGAGATAGCCTGCGTTGCCGACGCTGAGGTCGAGCGCGGCAATGGTGCCGGTGGTGCGCACATTCTCGAAACGCGCGTCCCCCTTGAACCGCGCAATCTTCTCGGCCTGCATCCGCGACAACGCGACAACGCGCTCCGCCACAGGCTCGTCGTTCCAGATGCCGACATTCGCAAGTGCCGCCGCGCAGGCGATCGGGTTCGCCGTGTAGGAGCTCGAATGGAAAAAGGTCCTGGCTCGGTCCTTTGAGTAATGCGCACGAAAGATCGCATCGGTGGCAAGTGTCGCCGCAAGCGGCAACGAGCCGCCTGTCAGTCCCTTGGAGGTGCACAATATGTCGGGCGCGATCGCTGCCTGCTCACAGGCGAAGATGGACCCGGCGCGGCCCCAGCCGGTCATGACCTCGTCGGCGATGAAAAGCGTTTCGGAGCGCTCGGCAATGTGCTTGAGTTCGGCGAGAACTGAAGCCGGATACATCAGCATGCCTCCGGCGCCGAGCACCAGCGGCTCGACGATCAATGCGGCAGCCTCGCGGTCGCGTGCCAGCCGTTCGAAGGCGTCGAGCGTTTCCTGCTCCCGGCCGGCGGCGGGAAATGGGATTGTGTCGACCTGGAACAGCAGGGGCTCGTATGCGGCATTGAAGACGCCGCGCGCGCCGACGCTCATCGTGCCGATGGTGTCGCCGTGATAGCCGTGTTCCATGACGACGATGCGCGAGCGCGGCGCGCCGTTGTTGCGATGATAGCCCAGCGCCATTTTCAGCGCCACCTCGACGCTGGTCGAGCCGCTGTCGGAATAGAAAACCCAGTCGAGGCCCGCCGGCGCCATGTCGACCAGCGCCGAAGCCAATTGCTCGGCCGGCTCGTGGCTGAGACCGGCGAAGATCACCTGGTCCAATGTCTCAGCCGCGTTGCGGATCGCCTCCATGATCTTCGGGTGGCGATGGCCATGGGTGATGACCCACCACGAGGAGATTGCATCGAGTATGCGGTTGCCCTCGCGGGTCTCGACATAGGCGCCTTCGGTGCGCGCGATCGTCGGCGGCACCGGCTCGGTGGCATGCTGGGTGAAGGGATGCCAGACCGCGGTGCCACTCATGACCGGCCCTCCGTGAAGTCGGTCACGTTGAAAGAAGCCCACATGGCCGCGAAGAGCGCCTCCGGCGTCAGCGGGTCGACGCGGGGCAGGCGACCGAGAATGCGCACCTTGCCCATCTCGGCGATCGTCTTTTGCGTATCGGCCATCTCGTCGCCGATGAATGCGATGCCGAGCAGCGGTATGGAGCGGGCACGCAGAGCTTCCAACGAAAGCAAGGTGTGGTTGATGGTGCCGAGCGCCGTGCGCGCGCAAAGAATGACGGGCAGCTGCCATTCCCGGAAAATATCGATGAACCTCGTCTGCCGATTGAGCGGCACCATCAGCCCGCCGGCACCTTCGATGATGAGCGTGCCTGGCAACTCTGGAAGCGAGAGCTTTGCCGCCTCGATCGCGACGCCGTCGATTTCGGCCGACCGATGCGGCGATAGAGGCATCTTCAGACGGTACACTTCAGGCACGACGCGCCCCGCGGGCAAGCCGGAGAGGCGGGCAACGACTTCGCTGTCGGTCTCCTCGTCGAGACCCGATTGAACCGGCTTCCAATAGAAGCCGTCGAGCAGGCCCGCGAGGCCAGCCGAAAAAACAGTCTTGCCGACACCGGTGTCGGTGCCGGTCACGACGATCCGTGGCGTCATTGCCAGCGCTCCCATTCCTCGGCAAGAGCATCGAACAGCGCCGAAACATCGGCCTCGCCGACATTCAACGTCAACGAGATGCGCAGCCTCGCCGTGCCCTCCGGCACAGTTGGAGGGCGGATGCCGCGCACGTCGAAGCCGCGCGATTGCAAGGCCTCCGCCAGCGCCATGGCGCGCGCGTTGTCGCCGACGATGATCGGCAGGATCTGCGAACCGCTCGCAGGCAAGCCGAGCTCCTCGGTCCTCTTGCCCGCAAGCGTGACCAACTGGGCCAAACGCTCGCGACGATCGGGCTCCTGGGCGACGATGTCGAGGGCCGCCGCCGCTGCCACCGCAATAAGCGGCGAGGGCGCCGTGGCGTAGATGAAGGGACGGCAGCGGTTTACGAGATAGTCGCACAGCACCGCCGGAGCGGTGACCAGCGCGCCGGACGCGCCCAGCGCCTTGCCGCAGGTGTGCAGCACCACGACATTGTCGCGGCCTTCGAAGTCGTGCGCGAGCCCGCGCCCGTCCGCGCCGTAGACGCCGGTGGCATGCGCCTCGTCGACAAACAGGAATGCATCGTGGTGGTCCGCGACCGAGATCAGCTCAGCGAGCGGCGCCCGGTCGCCATCCATGCTGTAGAGGCTCTCGACCACGATCCAGGGTCGGCCGGCGCCGCCTCTCGCGCGCCAGGTTCGGATTGCATCGTCCACGGCACTCGCTTCGTTGTGCGCGACTTCCGCCACTTCGGCGCGACCGGCCCGCGCCCCCTCATGGGCGCTGGCATGGATGAGTTCGTCCAGCACCACCAGGTCACCCTTCTGGGGCAAGGTCGTGAGCACCGCGAAATTGGCGACATAGCCGCCGCCGAAGAAAAGGGCGCGCTCCGTGCCGAAGAAGCCGGCTGCCTTGGCTTCGAGCGCCTCGTGTTCCGGGTCATTGCCGCGCAGCAGCCGCGAGCCGGTCGCCCCGACGGGGGTGCCGGCGGCTAGCGCAGCAGCAACCGCATCAGCCAGGCGGCTTGAGCGCGCGAGGCCGAGATAGTCGTTGGAGGCGAAGTCGGTGCCCGAGCGGGCGCTGAGGTTCCGCAAGCGGTCCTTGCGGGCCAGCCCGCGCAAGCTGGCCTCGTAGCGGTCGAGCAGCGCTCGGCCGTTCACCCGCCCGTTCACTGGGCGTCGCGCTCCATCGGCTTGATGCCCAGCCGGCGGAACAAAGCGCTGTCCTTGTCCTCTCCGGGGTTCTCTGCGGTCAGCAAGGTGTCGCCGACAAAGATGGAATTGGCGCCGGCGAAGAAGCACAGCGCCTGCATCTCGTCGCTCATCGCCGTGCGGCCGGCCGAAAGCCGCACATGCGATTTCGGCATCATGATGCGGGCAAGCGCGATCGTGCGCACGAATTCGATCGGCTCGATCGGCTCGGCCTCGCCGAGCGGCGTGCCCTCGATGGGGATCAGCATGTTGATCGGCACGCTGTCGGGCGGCTCCGGCAGGTTGGCCAGCGTGACCAGCATGTCGATGCGGTCTGCCTTCTCCTCGCCCATCCCGACGATGCCGCCGCAGCAGACCTTGATGCCGCTGTCGCGGACGTTGGCAAGCGTGTCCAGCCGGTCTGCGAAGGTCCGGGTCGAGATGACCTCGCTATAGTAGCGCTCGGAAGTGTCGATGTTGTGGTTGTAGTAGTCGAGGCCGGCCTGCTTGAGCCGCTGTGCCTGGCCGAGGTCGAGCATGCCGAGCGTCATGCAGGTTTCCATGCCAAGCGCCTTCACGCCCTCGACCATGGCGACCACGGCGTCCATGTCGCGTTCCTTGGGGCTGCGCCAGGCGGCCCCCATGCAGTAGCGCGTGGCGCCTGCGTCGCGCGCCTTCCTGGCTTCGGCGACGACGCGTTGAACCTCCATCAGCTTCGAGGCCTTGAGGCCCGACTGATGATGCGAGGACTGGCTACAGTAGCCGCAATCCTCGGGGCAACCGCCCGTCTTGATCGACAGCAGGCGCGAAAGCTGCACCCGGTTGGGATCGAAATTCTCGCGGTGGATGGTCTGGGCCCGGAAGAGCAGGTCGTTGAACGGCAGATCGTAGACTGCCTGTGCCGCTTCCCGGATCCACTGGCTGGACGCTCCTTGAGTCGAGCCCAAGGCGGCATTCAACTGTAGTTCGACGTTCATGCCATCTCCATCGTTTGGATGTTCATTCGCGACCGAATTCCGGTGAACGGAGCTTCTCTTGGCCAAACTGGACATTTATGCCGGCTCATGAGCGCCGGTTTCTGTTCAAAGGTCACGCGCGTTGATCAAAGACACGCTTCGCTACCGGCAATCCAGCCCAATATCAAGGATCGGCGCGCTGTGCGTGATCCAGCCGACCGAAATCAGGTCCACGCCGGTTGCCGCGATCGCTCGCGCCGTCTGCGCAGTCACCCGGCCGGATGCCTCGGTGATGGCGCGGCCGCCGACCATCGCCACCGCCTCGGTGAGCTGCTCGACCGACATGTTGTCCAAGAGGACCGCGTCAACCCCGGCCGCGAGCGCCAGGTCGAGTTGCTCGAGCGTGTCGACCTCGACCTCGATCCTGACCATGTGACCGGCGCGGGCGCGCGCCCGCTCGATGGCGGTACGGATGTCACCGGCGATCGCGATGTGGTTGTCCTTGATGAGCACGGCGTCGTCGAGGCCGAAGCGGTGATTGGCGCCGCCGCCGGCGCGCACGGCATATTTCTCCAGCGCGCGAAGGCCAGGCGTCGTCTTGCGCGTGCACACGATCCTGGCCTTGTGGTCCCGCACGGCATCGACGACCGCCGCGGTCTGCGTGGCGATGCCGCTCAGATGGCAGAGCAAGTTGAGCGCCGTCCGTTCGGCCGTCAGCAGCGCGCGGGCGGGTCCATGCACGGTCGCGATCGCATCGCCGGCCGAGACGGCGGCGCCGTCCGGATGGATCACGGTGACTTCGACGCTCGGGCCGATCAGCTCGAAGGCGAGGGTGGCGACGTCGATGCCGGCGATCACGCCCGGCTGCCTTGTCGCGAGCACCATCGTCGCGGCGGCGTCGACGGGAACGATCGCGTCGGTGGTGATATCGCCGGCGCGTCCCAGATCCTCGAGCAGGGCCGAGCGTACCAGCGGCTCCACCATCACGCGCGGCAGCGGTGTCAGCGTCATGATCAGGCCCTCCTGCCGAGCGGTGCGGCGGTGTCGGAAAGGGATGCTGCCGCCGCAAGCGCCTCGTCGAGCGTCAACCGCAGCGATTTCGATTGAGCGTCGCGACGGGGGAAATCGCTGCGGAAATGCGAGCCCCGGCTTTCCTCGCGGCGAAGGGCGGCGATCGTGATCATCAGCGCGACCAGCGCAGGATCGGACGCGGCATCGGCTCTCGCGGCAATCGGCGCCAGGGCTCTTGCCGCATCGCGCAACGCCTCGCCGTCGCGCTCGATGCCGAGCGCGTGCGAGACGATCGGGCGGATGCGCGAAGCATCGGCTCGCGGCGGAACGATCGCGGGCTTCAGTCGTCTCGGCATGCCCGGAGAGGCGGCGGCGACGCTTGCCGCGACCCAGGCGGCGCAGACCACCGCTTCGACGAGCGAGTTGCTGGCAAGCCGGTTGGCGCCGTGCAGGCCGGTCCGGGCGACCTCGCCACAGGCCCACAGGCCGCGCAGCGAGGTTCGGCCCCCGGCATCCACCGCCGCGCCGCCCATGTGATAGTGGGCGGCGGGACGCACGGGGATCGGCTGCAAGGCAGGATCGATGCCGGCCTCGCGGCAAAGCGATGCGATCGCCGGAAAGCGTTCGACGAATCTCGGTCCGAGACACTGTCGGGCATCGAGGAAGACGCGATGTCCGGCGCGAAGCTCGCGCCACACGCCGCGTGCCACGACATCGCGCGGCGCGAGCTCGCCGCCCGGTGTGTCGCCAAGGAAGCGCCGGCCGTGCTCGTCGACGAGCACCGCGCCTTCGCCACGTACCGCCTCGCTGACCAGCGGCATCGGCTGGCGCGCGCCGTCGAGCGCGGTCGGATGGAACTGGACGAATTCGAGATCGGCGAGCTCCGCGCCGGCGCGCGCAGCCAGCGCCAGGCCCTGGCCGAACGAGCCAAGCGGGTTGGTCGTGTGATCGAACAGCCCGCCAAAGCCGCCGGTCGCGAGCACCACGCGGCCAGTGGGAAGCGAGATGGCGTCGCCGTCTCCAACCAGCAGCACGCCCGTGATTTCGCCGTCCTCGACGAACAGGCGCCGGGCTTCGACGCCTTCGAGGATCGCTATCGAAGGTGTGCGCCGCACGGCGGCTGCGAGCGTGCGAACCAGTTCCCGGCCGGTGGCATCGCCGCCGGCATGGACGATGCGCCGGCGCGAATGCGCGGCTTCGAGCCCGAGCCGCAACGAGCCGTGCGGAGCACGGTCAAAGGCAACGCCCAGCCGCCCGAGGAATTCGATCGCCTGAGAAGCGGCTTCGACGATGCGTCTTGCCACCTTCTCATCGCAAAGTCCGTCGCCGGCCGCGAGCGTGTCGGCAAGATGCAGGTCCGGGCTATCATCGCTGCCGAGGCTCGCTGCAATCCCACCCTGTGCAAGTAGGCTGGAGGCTTCGTCCCCAAGATAGGTTTTGGAGATGATGACAACCGGCTCAGGGGCGAGATGGAGCGCCGTCGCCAGGCCAGCAATGCCGCCGCCGATAATGACAGGCAGTCCGTGGAGGTGGTGCATGGTCATATGGCGAGCATCCGCTCCACCGCCTGGCGCGCTCGCTCGGCGACATGCGGATCGATGGTGACGATGTGACGGTTCTCCTCGAGCGCGGCGCGGATGTTGGCGAGCGTGATGCGCTTCATGTGCGGGCAGAGATTGCACGGGCGCACGAAATCGACGTCGGGATGCTCGACGGCGACGTTGTCGCTCATCGAGCATTCGGTCATCAGCACGACGCGCGCCGGCTTGTGGCGTCCGACATAGTCGGACATCGCCGCGGTCGACCCCGCGAAATCCGCCGCCGCGACAACCTCCGGCGGGCACTCGGGATGGGCAAGCACGGTGACGCCGGGGTGCGCCTCGCGCAGCTCGCTTATGTCGGCGGGACTGAAGCGTTCGTGCACCTCGCAATGTCCCTTCCAGGCGATGATCTCGATCTTTGTCTGCGCCGCGATGTTTTTTGCCAGGTATTCGTCGGGCAGCATGGTCACCCGTGGCGCGCCGAGGGATTCCACGATCGCCAGCGCATTGCCCGAGGTGCAGCAGATGTCCGACTCCGCCTTAACGGCGGCGGAGGTGTTGACATAGGTTACGACCGGCAGGCCGGGATAGCGTTGCCGCATCAGGCGCACGTCGAATGCGGTGATGGAATCGGCCAGCGAGCAGCCGGCGCCGAGGTCGGGAATGAGTACGGTCTTGCCCGGATTGAGGAGCTTGGCCGTCTCGGCCATGAAATGCACGCCGGCGAGCACGATGACGTCGGCATCGACGGTCATCGCCTTGCGGGCGAGCGCAAGGCTGTCGCCGACGATGTCGGCCACGCAATGGAAGATCTCGGGCGTCTGGTAGTTGTGCGCCAGGATGACGGCATTGCGCTTTCGCTTCAGCGCCAGGATGGCTTCGATGTCATCGGCGAAGGCCGGCCATTCGATCGGCGGGATCACCCGGCGCACGCGATCGTAAAGGGACGCGGCGGTCGAAAGCGGGGTTGGCATTGGCGCTCCAATTATTCTCTATGTGAGTATAATATGGATATATACTTACTTTGAGAATAATGGTTGTCAAGGGCGCGATAGTGGCAATTTCGGTCCCGCGACAACCCGCTCGTCCAGGACGGCGTGGCGGAAGCGGAAGAGTTTCGCCGGCCGGCCGACCGTGTCGGCGGTTGTCTCTCCCGTCTCCTCGACCAGTTCCTGCTGCTCGATGAGACGCCGGAAGTTCGGCTTGTGGAGCAGCCTTCCGGACAGCGCCTCCACGGTGCGTTGCAGCTGAAGGAGGGTAAAGACCGGCGGCATCAGCTCGAACACGACAGGCCGGTATTTGATCTTGGAGCGCAGCCGCGCGATCCCCGTGGCCAGGATGCGCCGATGGTCGGCTGTCATCGGGACGCCGGGAACAGGCGGGGATGCGCCAGGCCGCGGCCCGCGCATCGCTTCCTCGATCAGGGCCGCCTCGTAGAGCAGTTCATAGCGCTGCAGGACAAGCTCTTCATTCCAGTCGCGGCCGTCGAAGCCAAAGGCGATTGCGGCGCGCTGCCGGCGCTCGCGCTTCATCTGGTCTTGGCCGGCGCCGTCCGCCCAGGCGAGCAGGCGCGGCTGCAGAATGTCCGTCGCGATCGAGGGCACGCCGGAGCGGTGATCTTCCCAAGGGAAGTAGTCGTACCAGCCCCGCCAGGCCCGCTTGCCCGATCCAGCGGCTGGTTCGACGCGGGTCAGGGCGAGATAGCTGATCGAGATCACGCGCTGCTGACGTCGCTCGCCGATTCGGTCGCTGTCGGCAAAAGTGTAGAGCTGCTCGATATAGCCGAGCTGGTGGCCGGTCTGCTGTTCCACCCATGCCCTGAGGCCGGACTGCAGGGACCGATGGCCAAGCTCGAAGGGACCCGAGGGCAGGCCACTGCCTGGCCCGACGGTCAGAACGCTCGGCCCCTGATCGGTGACCGCCACGACCACTGCGATCAGATCCACGCTGGCGTCCTGGACGTTGCTTGAAGGTCGTCCTCTGTTGGTTGCTGCTGCTTGGTCCTGCATGATTCACGAGCGCGTCGATCAGAGACGATTCTGGAAGCTGAATCGGATCGCTGCGAAGGTGGACTGCGACCGCTCACCCGTCAACGGTGACCGGGGACTCCGCACCGGGCATGGGATTTGCAAGGCCGGAAGAACGCGGCCAGGCTCTAGGACACGAGCACGACCGAGAACGGGCCGGCGCAGAAGAGCTTGTCGTTCACTTTCCTGACGCCGGCGACGTTCTCGGCGGCGACGATCGCCGCCTTTCGCTGACGTTCGTCGAAGATCGCGCCGGTCAATTCGACAACCCCGCTGTCGACGACGACGCCGATCAAATCGCCGCCGCTCCACGGCTGGCTCCGAAGCTCGGTCAGGATGGTATCGCGGATCAGTTCGTCGTCGCAGGTCGTCGCGCTGGATTTCGGGATCATCCGCAGCAGGGCGCGCAGCAGGTCGGTTCGGGTGATGATGCCGACAGGCTTCTCCGCCTCGACGATCGGCACGTTCTTGATGTCGTGGCGGGCCATCAAAGCGACAATCTCGGGCAGCGAAGCGGCGGGCGGCGCAGACACGACTTCGGTCGTCATCACCTCGTCGACCCGCCGGCCGTTGGCGCGAGCATATTCGTCGGCGATCTTGCCGGGGCCGGCCAGGAATTCGAGCCAGCGCAGTCGCGTAAGCTCCGTGCCGAGCTCCGCCCGCCGCAGGAAATCACCCTCGCTGAGGATGCCGGCCATCGTACCATCGGCGCGCGTGACCGGCAGGCAGCCGATGTTCATCGACAACATCAGTTCGACTGCATCGGCGATCGAGGCAGCCGTGTCGATCGTGATCGCCGGGGTCGTCATTATGGCACTGGCCTGCATGTCCGCCTCCACCCTTCTCGGATGTTTATGAGATACTCCGGCCGCCCTGACCTGGCTCATTTTCGGCGCCCGATATCCTTCCCGGTGTCGTCCTGATCGATCAGTATCCGCTCGGCGGCTCCATCGAGATCCTCGTATTGGCCGCTGCGCAGCGCCCAAAGGAAGCCCGACAGGCCGAGCGCTCCCAGGAACAGGGCGACGGGAATGAGATAGACGAGCGTGGTCATGGGCGGGCCACTCCCACCACATCGGAACGGCGCCTGGTCGGAGTTACCTCGGGAATCGCATTCGCCGTGGCCTGCAGGCGCATCGCATTTGCGATCACGATCAACGATGAAGCGGACATGGCGACCGCGGCGATGAGCGGGGTCACATGTCCGAGGATGGCGATCGGAACGGCAAAAGCGTTGTAGACGATCGCGATGGCGATGTTCTGGCGAATGAGCCGGCCGGCCTTGCGCGACATTTCCATGGCAAGAGGGACCGCGAGGAGGCTTTCGCGCAGGAAGACGAAGTCCGCGGCCTTGCGGCCAATGTCGGCCGCGCTTGCCGGAGCGATCGAGACATGCGCCGCGCGCAGCGCCGGCGTGTCGTTGAGACCGTCGCCCACCATCAGCACCTTGTGTCCCGCACGCGTCAGCGATTCGATCCACTCAACCTTGCCCGAGGGCAGCACCGCCGGCACGAAATTCTCGATCCCCAATGTACCGGCAACTTCACTGCAAGCCTTCTCAGTATCGCCGGACAACATATCGACCGACACGCCGGCGTCCTTCAATTGCCAGATAGCCGCCCTGGCGTCCGATCGGGGCGCGTCCTCGAAGGCGAAGCATCCGACGATGCTCCCATTCTTCGAAAGCACCGTGCCGCCATAGCCGCCGATCTTGCCTTCGCCGCCGGTGCGAGCCTTCCACCCGGCCCAACCGCGCCGGCCCAGGCGCCAAATGTCATTCCCGGCGATCGCTTCGATGCCGAAGCCGGGTTCTTCGCGCACGGAGTCGAGCTTGGGCTCACCGGCAAAGCCCGCATAGGCGGCAATGGCCTTTGAAAACGGGTGCCGCGAATGGGCTGCCATGTCAGCGGCCATCGCGAGCATGGTCGGATCGATCTCGGACGCGTTGATGAGCCTCGGCTGCCCCATGGTCAGCGTTCCAGTCTTGTCGAACACAGCCGTGTCGATCGCCGCGAGGCGCTCCATCGCCGAGCCGTCCTTGACCATGACGCCGGCTTCGAACAGGCGCCGGGCCGCCACCACCTGGACGATCGGCACAGCGAGGCCGAGCGCGCAGGGACATGTGATGATGAGCACGGCGATGGCGATGGTCATAGCCCGGTGCCAATCGCCGGACGCGACCATCCAGCCGAGAAATGTCACAAAGGCCGCCAGGTGGACCACGGGCGCGTAGAGCGCCGATACGCGGTCGGCGATTCGCCGATAATGCGAGCGGCCGCCTTCCGCGGCTTCCATCAGGCGAACCATTTCCGCCAGGAAAGAGTCCTTCGCGGCGGCGGTTGCCCGCATCGTCAGCGGACCCGTGAGGTTGAGTATGCCGGCCTGGACGTATGTCCCGGCGCTCACAGCCTTGGGCGCGCTCTCGCCGGAGACGATCGAGCAGTCGAGGTCGGAATTCCCGCTGGTTATGTCGCCGTCGACCGGTATCCGTTCTCCGGCCGCGATGAGCAGGCGCATTCTCGGCATGAGTTCGGCGACGGGCACGTATTCGCGCGTGCCGTCGTCCCGCAGGACCACCGCCCCACGCGCCGCAAGTCGCGAAAGGCCGTTGACGGCTGTCCGGGCCCGCTCGCGCATGACATGGTCCAGCGTGCGGCCGATCAGCAGGAAGAAGAGCAGCGATACCGAGGCATCGAAATAGGCATGCTCACCGTGATTGACGGTCTCATAGAGGCTCATCGCGTAAGCCAGGGAGACGCCCACCGCGATCGGCACATCCATGTTCATCCGGCCATGGCGCAATGCGTTCGCCGCGGAGCGGAAATAGATGCCGCCGGCAAAGGCGAGAGCCGGAATGGCGATCAGCGCGGACAGCCAATGAAACAGATCCCGCGTCGGACCTTCGGCGCCCGACCAGACCGACACCGACAGCAGCATGATGTTGCCGGCCGCGAAGCCTGCCACAGCGACGGCGCGGATCAACTCCGAAAGCGTCTTGTCCTTCTCGTGAATTTCCGGGTCGAACAGATGCGCCTGGTAGCCCATCCGACCGAGCACGGCAAAGAATGGCGGGACGCTGTCTCCGTGCCAGCGAATCGACACGCGCTTCGTCGACAGGTTGACGCGAGCGGCTTCAACGTTCTCGACCTTGCCGAGCGCAGCCTCGATCGCCTGAATGCAGGCGCCGCAATGAACCATCGGCACCGACAACTCGGTCTGGTGAAGGTCGCCGCCCAGGCTGCGGCTGGCGAGCTTGATCTCGTCGCTCGACGGCGTAGCGGACACCGTGGCGGCGACCTCCAACGCCATTTCGGCACCCGGCGCGCAGCAGCTCATTGCAGGGTTCCCTTCGCGATCATGATGCGACGAACATCGCGGAACGGCAGCGTCAGTCCGGCATCGGCATCGATCTCCACGATCCATACGCCGTCCTTCGGTGTGTGCCGGGCGGCAAACTCCTGCGTATTGCCGGGAGAGGCGTCGACGGCCGCGGCGAGCGTCACCGCTTCATCCTCGGCCTCGTAGGCCGGGTGGCGGAACAGCATTCTGACGCCGTCCAGCGGCACCGGTTTGCCCTGGCTGTCGACAAGGCTGTAATGGACCACACCGGAGGCGATGATCAGCTTGCCCGTCCAGCCGAGGGCCGCCTGCGCCCTTCCTTTCCTTGCTTCTTCGTTGAACTGCTGGCTGGCAACATAGGTGTTCTCGACGACGAGGCCGGTCCAACTCCTGCGCGCGAGCGTGGCCATGGTGACGTTGACCCCGATCACCACCGCGAAGAAGGCGAGGATGGAGATCAGCATGTGCCTGCCGGTGAACTCGCGCGGCTTTTGCGTATCGGTGCTCATTTGCCGTTCTCCGGCGCGTTGAAACTGGCGGTGTAGGCGGCGGATTCGGAACCCGCCTGGTCGGCGATGCGGAATTCGAAGCTTTGAATCGGCTTCTTGATCTGGGCCGCGGGCTGCCGGACGAAGACCTTCAGCGTCTTCAGCCGGTCAGGTTCGACCGAAATGGGAAACGAGCGGCTCGGAGGCTGGTCGATGCCGACGACGCTCATCTCACCGCCGTCGAGACCCTCCAGCCTCACCTCGATCGTCCTCGGCTCGGGGATCATGTTGAGCAGCTTGACGGTGTAGCCGTTGCGGATCGAGCCGTCCGAAAGCGTCACGAATTGCGGATTTCTGTCATGCAGGACATTCAGCTCCAGCCTCTCGCGCGTCAGCAGCGAATAGACGAGCACCAGTCCGATCGCCGACCATACGCCGAGATAGATGTAGGTCCGCAGCCGGAAGATCTTGCCCAGGTGGAAATGTGCCAGGCCATCGACGAAGTTGCCGCTCGCCGTTCTCACGCGCGCCGGATCGACCGGGCTGGTGCCGCCCGAAGTCGCCACCGCCATGTTGGCGTTGTAGTCGGCCAGCGTTGCATAGGAGATCAGCCCGCGTTCGCGGCCGAGCTTGTCCATGACGCTGTCGCAGGCGTCGATGCACAGCGCGCAGGTGATGCATTCCAGCTGCTGGCCGTCGCGGATATCGATCCCCATCGGGCAGACGGCGACGCAGGCGTTGCAGTCGACGCAGTCGCCGACCGATTGCCCGGTGGCCGTGGCCTTCTTGGCATGCCGTGACCGCGGTTCGCCGCGCCAGTCGTTATACGTCACCGTCAACGAATTCTCGTCGAGCATGGCGGCCTGGATGCGCGGCCACGGGCACATGTAAGTGCAGACCTGCTCGCGCATCAGTCCGCCGAAAACATAGGTGGTGCCGGTCAGGACAAGGATCGTGACATAGGCGACGGGCGCCGCCGCGCCGGTGACGACTTCGCCGAGCAACGTCGGCGCATCGGCGAAATAGAAGATCCAGGCGCCGCCCGTGGCAACCGCGATGGCGATCCAGATGGCATGCTTGGATACGCGCAAGAACAGCTTGCGAGCGTTCCAGGGAGCGGCGTCGAGCTTGATGCGGGCATTGCGGTCGCCTTCGATCGCGCGTTCCACGACAAGGAAGAGGTCGACCCAGACGGTTTGTGGGCAGGCATAACCGCACCAGGCTCGCCCGACCGTCGATGTGATCAGGAATAGACCGACGCCCGCCATCATGAGAAGGCCGGCAACGTAGTAGAATTCCTGCGGCCAGATCTCGACGAAGAAGCAATAGAAGCGCCGGTTCGCCAGATCGAGGAGCACAGCCTGGTCGGGTGCGAAGGCTCCGCGGTCCCAGCGCAGCCAGGGCGTGAGATAATAGATGCCGAGCGTGATCGCCATCACCAGCCATTTGAACTGGCGGAAACGGCCCGAGGCACGCTTGGGAAAGATCTTCTTGCGCGCCGCGTAGAGCGGCTGTCGCGTCTTGGCGGAGTTGACCGCCTCGGCCTCAAGCCGTTCTACCTGCGTTTGATCCAGCACGACGTTCTCCAATCGCGGCGAAATGACACCGCTGCTGTTCGAAAACTCTTGCAATCGCTTACGGGTCGTCGCGTTGATGCAGGTCAAATTGAGCCATCAAAAACAAATCGAGGCCCGGCAGGGCCGGGCCTCGTCGCTTGAACGGCCGAGGGCCGAGAATAGGCCCCGCTTCCTATTCTCCGCCGCCAAGCGAATGGACATAGACAGCCAGCTCCTTGACCGTCGTCTCGCCGAGGCGGCCGCCCCAGGCGGGCATCACCCCGTTCTTCGGGCCACGTACCTGTGCGGCGATTGCCGCCTCGCCGGAGCCGTAGAGCCAGATCGCGTCGGTCAAGTCGGGACCTCCAAGTTCCCTGTTGCCCTTTGCGCTCTCGCCATGGCAGGCGGCGCAATTGTCCGCAAAGACCTTGGCGCCGGGCTCGATCAGGCTTTTGTCTTGCACCGGTCCGGAAAGGCTCGCCACATAGGCGCTGACCTGGGCGATCTGCTCCGGCTTAAGCACGTCGACGAAAGCAGTCATCTCCGACTGGCGGGTATCGGCATCCGCGGCAAAACGAATTCCGTGGGTGATGGTCTGGTGAATCTCCTCCGTCTTTCCTCCCCAGAGCCAATCGTCATCGTTGAGGTTGGGGAATCCTTTCGACCCAAGCGCACCGGATCCGTGGCATTGCACGCAGTTGACCTTGAATGCCGCGCCGCCGGCCGCGACGGCAAACTCGCGCAGCGCGTCGTCGCCGGCGATTTCGGAAACGCTCTTGGACTGTATGGCGGCGACATACTTGGCCCTGGCGGCTTCCGCGGCAGCCAGTTCGTTCTTGACGTCGTTGCGACTGGAAAAGCCCAGGACGCCGCTGGTGGCCGAGCTCAGCAGCGGCCAGGCAGGGTAGGCGATCGTGTAGGCGAGCGCCCATGCTATGGTGACGTAGAAGGTGATCACCCACCAGCGCGGCAGGGGGTTGTTGAGCTCCTTGATCCCATCCCATTCATGGCCGGTCGTCGTGACGCCCGAGATTTCGTCGATATGCTCGTTGCTCATGATCAATCGTCCTTGAGTGGGATCTGTGCAGCCTGGTCGGCATGCGCCCTGCCGCCAGGGCGAAACGCGAAGGCCACGCAGCCGACGAAGAACAGGGCCATGGCAAGCAGCCCCCAGCTGTCCGCGAACTCGCGCATCAGGTTGTAGTCCATCGTTTGCCCTCCTCAGCGATAGCCGGCGGCTTCGTCGTAGTTCTTGAAATCGACCAGCGTGCCGAGCATCTGGAGATAGGCCACGAGGGCATCCATCTCGGTGACTTGTTGCGGATTGCCGTCGAAGTCGCCGACTTTGGCCTTCGGATAGCGCTTTTCCAGGCCAGACGTGTCGGCATTGGGGTCGGCCTGCGCCATCAGATCGGCGTTGGCATTGGCGATCATGTCATCGGAGTAAGGGACGCTGACACGTCGGTTGGCGACGAGGTGCGTCGAGAAGTCCTTCACCTCGATCGGCGTGTCCTTCAGGAAGGCATAGCTCGGCATGATGGTTTCCGGCACGACGGAACGCGGGTCGGTAAGATGCTGGACGTGCCAGCTGTTGGAGTAGCGGTCGCCGACGCGGGCGAGATCGGGGCCTGTGCGCTTGGATCCCCATTGGAACGGATGGTCGTACATCGACTCGGCCGCCAGGCTGTAGTGGCCATAGCGTTCCACCTCGTCGCGGAACGGCCTGATCATCTGACTGTGGCAGAGATAGCATCCCTCGCGCACATAGATGTTGCGCCCGGCGAGCTCCAGCGGCGAGTAGGGGCGCATGCCCTCGACCTTCTCGATCGTGTTGTCGACATAGAAGAGCGGCGCGATCTCGACGATGCCGCCGACTGTCACGACCAGCAGCGACCCGACGAGCAGCAGCGTGGCGTTCCTCTCGATGAGCGCGTGTTTATCCATCAAACCCATGTCTGGCTCCTTATTCGGCGGGCTGGAACGCGGGCGCGGCCGGCGAGGACTCTTCCTCGCGCTGGTAGCCGAGAATGGTCATGGCGACATTGAAGGCCATGATCAGCATGCCGGCGAGGTACATGGCGCCGCCCGCGGCGCGCATGATGTAGTAGGGATGCATGGCGGCGACGGTTTCGGCGAAGGAGTAGACGAGGAATCCCTGCTCGTCGTACTCGCGCCACATGAGCCCCTGCATGATGCCCGAGACCCACATCACCGCCGCGTAGACGACGATGCCGAGGGTTGCCAGCCAGAAGTGCCAGGTGACGAGCCGCAGCGAATAGAGCCGTTGACGGTTCCAAAGCTTCGGCACCATGTAGTAGATCGCGCCGAAGGTGATCAGGCCGACCCAGCCGAGCGCGCCCGAATGGACATGGCCGATGGTCCAGTCCGTGTAGTGGGACAGCGAGTTGACGGTTTTGATCGACATCATGGGGCCTTCGAAGGTTGACATGCCGTAGAAGGCGATGGCGGCGACCATCATCCGGACGATCGGATCCGTGCGGATCTTGTCCCAGGCACCCGAAAGCGTCATGAGGCCGTTGATCATGCCGCCCCAGGAAGGCATCCACAGCATCACCGAGAACACCATGCCGAGCGTTTGTGCCCAGTCGGGCAGGGCGGTGTAGTGAAGGTGATGCGGCCCCGCCCAGATGTAGAGGAAGATGAGGGCCCAGAAGTGGATGATTGAAAGGCGGTAGGAGTAGACCGGGCGGTTCACCTGTTTCGGCACGAAATAGTACATCATGCCGAGGAAGCCGGCCGTCAGGAAGAAGCCCACGGCATTGTGCCCGTACCACCACTGCGTCAGCGCATCCTGAACGCCTGAGAAGGCGGAGTAGCTTTTCGAGCCGAGCAATGACGTGGGCATCGACAGGTTGTTGACCACGTGCAGCATCGCAATGGTCACGATGAAGGACAGGTAGAACCAGTTGGCGACGTAGATGTGCGGTTCCTTGCGCTTCAGGATGGTGCCGAGGAAGAGGATCAGATAGGCGACCCAGACGATCGTCAGCCAGAGGTCGACATACCATTCCGGCTCGGCATATTCGCGGCTCTCGGTGATGCCCAGCAGATAGCCTGTCGCGGCCATGACGATGAAAAGCTGATATCCCCAGAACACGAACCAGGCGAGATTGCCGCCAAAAAGCCGCGCCCTGCATGTGCGCTGGACGACGTACAGGGATGTGCAAAGCAGGGCGTTGCCGCCAAAGGCAAAGACGACGCCGGAGGTATGGACAGGCCGCAGCCGGCCGAAATTGAGCCAGGGCCCGATATTGAGGTCGGGGTAGGCGAGCTGGAGAGCGATGATAACGCCAACCAGCATGCCGACGACGCCCCAGAATACCGTGGCGATGGCTCCGTAGCGGACCGGGCCATCCATGTAGGCGGTGGGGTCTATCGGCGCTGCCGGCTTGAAATCCGTGTTGCGCAGCAGGATCGCGGTGAAGCCGGCCACGGCGAAGAACAAAACCCACATATGCTGGCGAAAAGGTTCATCTGCGCCGAAGCCGGCCGCCACGAGGGCGGCAAAGGCAAACAGGCTTAGAAGGACGATCTCCGTGCCAAATCTCATCGCAAGTCCCCGATCTCGTCTCGAAAATTTCCGCGGAAGCTCACCGCTCGCGGCACCATTTCGGGATTTTCGATTCCCGGGCCTTGATTCAGGTCAAATGCATATTGCTTTTTGTTGGGAGGCATTCGTGTCGCCATGAGTGCGCGCGGCGGGGCGATCACGCAGAGACCGCAAAGAAGCGGGCCGACACGTGACCGGTTCGGCGAGGCCAAGCTCGATTCTGTTTGGCAGAATGCCGGTCGCTATTCAGTCCCCGCAACGTTCCTTGAGCTCACTCGGGCTTGCCAGGCTGACATGCCGCTTGTTGACAATCTGGATTGCGCCCTCCGATCGCAGCCTGGACAATTCGCGGCTAACCGTCTCGATGGTCAGCCCAAGAAAATCCGCGATATCGGCGCGCGTGAGCGGCAGGTCGAAGCTCGTCGGGCCAGCCGGATGGTTGGCACGATCGATGTTTCTGGCGACCATGAGAAGGAAGCTTGCGACTTTTTCGGACGCAGTCTTGCGGCCCAGCGCCGCCATCCAGTCGCGCGCCTCGTCGAGCTCGTTCAGCGCGTGCTCGAGCAGCCTGTGGCCAAGCTCCGGGGCATCGTTCGTCATTCGCTCGATGAGTGTGCCTGGAAACGAGCAGAGCGCCACCTTCGTCAAGGCTTCGGCCTTGATCGGCCATTTTGCCTCGAATGGCCGGCCCAGAAAGTCGGGCGCGAAATGGAAGCCGACAATCTGCTGACGACCGTCCGACAGGTTTCTCGTCAGCTTGACAACGCCGGACAGCACGTTCGAGTAGGTTTCATCGTCGGACAGTTCCGTCCCCGCCAGAACCTCATGCCTTGACGAGGCCTTCGCCAGCTCGGCGAGTTGGCCGGTGTCGAGGGCGCCGCACAATCCGCCTCGCCGCGCCTCGCAGGATCCGCAAGTCGCGGGAACGTCGGCCCGTTCGGCATCCAGTTTGACGGCCATCACGACGCTCGCAACAAGAATAGGGGACGCAATTTGCGCCGGTTGCGGCCCGTGCCGCCTTGATCGAAATCAAGGCTTGGCCGGGGTAGTTTCGGCAGTTTGCTTGCCATGAGCAACGCAACCGCCACCATCCGCGAAACGCGCCCAACGCCCAGCGCAGGCCTTGGCGATAGCGTGCCTCGCTATACGAGCTATCCGACGGCGCCGCACTTTCACCCGGGCGTCGACGCGGTAACGGTTCGCGGTTGGATCGATGCGTTGGAGGGCGATGACGAGATATCGCTGTACCTGCACATCCCCTATTGCGACAGGCTGTGCTGGTTCTGCGCCTGCCACACCAAGCAGACCCGGCACTATGCGCCCGTGGCCGCCTTCCTGCGCTCGCTGCACGGGGAAATCGAAACGGTCGGCGGGCTGCTGAGCGGCCGGGGCAGGGTCCGCGCCATTCATTTCGGCGGCGGTTCCCCGACAATGCTGAAGCCCGACGACATCCTCTTGCTTGGAAAAGCGTTGCGGGATCGATTCGACGTCCTCGACAATGCCAGTCTCAGCGTCGAAATCGACCCCAACGACATGGACGAGGGCCGGCTCGATGCCTTCGCCGCGATCGGCATGACGAGAGCGAGCCTCGGCGTCCAGGACTTCGATCCCAAGGTTCAGAAGGCGATCAATCGCGAGCAGAGTTTCGCGCTGACCAAAAGCATCGTCGATGCGGTGCGCGCGCGGGGCGTCGCTTCCGTCAACCTGGACCTCCTCTATGGCTTGCCGCATCAGACCTGCGAGAGCGTTGCGGCGACTGTCGGCCAGGCGCTGACGCTGGCGCCGGACAGGCTTGCGATTTTTGGCTATGCGCATGTGCCATGGTTCAAGAAGCACCAAACGATGATCGATGAGGCCTGGCTGCCCGACTCCACCGCACGCCTGGCGCAATCGCAGCTTGCCGCGCGAACGATTGTCGGCGCCGGCTATGAGGCCTTGGGCTTGGATCATTTCGCAAAGCCGCAGGATGCCCTGGCGGTCGCTGCGCGAGCTGGCAAGATCCGCCGCAATTTCCAGGGCTACACCGAGGACCAGTGCGAGACCTTGATCGGTCTTGGTCCTTCCTCGATCAGCCGGTACCGCCAGGGCTACGCCCAGAACATCGTTGCCACCGGCGAGTATGAGCGGGCCGTCAATTCCGGAAAGCTGGCGATAGCGCGCGGCATCGAGTTCAGTGTTGACGATCAGGCGCGGGGCTGGGTCATCGAGCGTCTGATGTGCAACTTCGCGTTCTCGGCGATAGAGCTTGTCGAACGTTTTGGGAATGTCGGCCAAAGGATACTCTGCGAGGCGAGCCGGCTCGCAATCGGCGATGCTGGCCGGCTTCTGCGGCTCGAAGCCGAAAACTTCGTCGTGCCGGAGGCAAGCCGCCCGCTGGTCAGGACGGTGGCGGCGAAATTCGACAAATACCTCAGGAGCGGAACCGCCAGGCATTCGGCAGCGGTCTGAGCGACCACCCGAAGGCGGGGATCAGAAGTGTTCGCCGACCCGGAACGGGCCGACCCGGGTGCCGGCGGCGATCAGGTAAGCGGTCGACCAGCCGATCAGCAGGAACCCGTTGACGCCTTCCAGAGCCGCCAGCACGCGCCACCGATGGGCGGGCACCACGTCTCCGTAGCCGACCGTCGAAAAAGTGATGGTCGAAAAGTAAAGCGCGGTCTCGAAGTCGTTAAGGACTCCGAGCAGCGTGTACATTCCCGCCCATAGCCAGACCTCCGCCGTCATGACCGCAAACAGGCCCATCACGACCGTGATCATGGCGAGGACCCGGCTGCGGCGGCCGTGCATGCGGAAGAGCGCCACAAGGCGTGTCATCGCATGCGTGACGGCGATAAGGCCGAAAGTGTGGATCAGGACCGTCAGGCTGATGACGATCGTGCCGACGAAAAGATTGAGGATCATCCCGGGACACTACGGCCCGAAGAACCGTATTCCTTGCGCAAGATCAAACCTGCCGATCGGCTGTTCTGAAGGCGCGCCTTACCGGCCGCCCGCGGGGGCGGCACGGTCGAGGCGAAAGAACATGGCGAGCTTCAGGCTCGCTGCTATTCGTTCCGCCCGCTCGACGAACACCGCCGCGGTTTTCGGCGCGAACAGCTCCGCCGCTGTCTCGCGGAAGAGAGCCAGCCAGATCTCGAAGTCGGCTTCGGTGAGGTCCTCGAGCTTCAAATGCGCCGGCACCGGCCGTCCCTGATAGACGCCGCTTTTCAGTATGACGGAGCACCAGAAGTCCGTCATCTTCTCCAAGTGAGGATCCCAATCACCGGTGATCTCGCGAGCGAAAATGGGGCCGAGGCGCTCATCTTTTCTCACCCTGGAATAGAATTTGCGGACCAGTACTCCGATCGATGTGCGATCGACACCAGGGCGGATCAGGGGCTGTTCGGCGGCAGGACGAATCCTATCAGGCAAGACTGACTTCGAGATCATTCATATTCCTTGTTGTCTAGGCGATCAGGTCAGGCCCAGGCGACGAAGCGCGGCCTGCAGGAAGCCACCGCGGTCGTGGACGAGGCGGAAGCCGAGATTGTCGGGCGGCGTGCCGACCGCGCAACCGCCGCTTTTGCCGTCGCGGATGAAGTTCGACATGTAGGTCCTGTGGAAACCCTCCACAACATGCACGCCGCAATTGCCGATCGAGCTGGCGACGCCGCCGCTGGACATCGTCGCGTGCGCATAGCAGGTCGAGGTCCACTCCCAGACATTGCCGGCAATATCCGCAACACCCTTTGAGTTGAGGCCAAAGGACCCGCGTGCTCTCGGTTCCGGATCTGGTTTGCGACCGAGCGCGGTCTCGTTGCGGTACTGCGTGAGCCATCGCTTGGCAGGATCGGCCGGATCGCCTTCGCCGCCTTCTATGTCGGCCCGAAATCGCTCACCCGCGGCATAAGCCCATTCCACATCGGTCGGCAGCCGCCACGCTTCACCTGTCTTCGCCGACAGCCAGCTCGCATAGGCCTGCGTATCGAGGAAGCTGACGCCCGTCGCCGGAACGTTGCCGGCAAGGCGCGAGTCGGCGGGCTTGCAGGCGCCATCAGAGACGCAACGGTCATAGTCCGATGCGGTCACCTGGAACTTCATGATTTCCAGCGGCGTGTCGATCGTTTCCCTCACTATAGGTGCCGGCGCGGGATGGTTGTCCCTGAGGAATTCGCCGGGCTGGGCGTGGTCGAATGAGCCGGGTGGCAGCGTCACCAACTCGCTCACCACAGATGAGTTTCCAGCGCGCAAGGACATACCATCCAGCGCATGGCTGACGCCTAGTCCGATGAGGACGGCAGCACCGACGGCTCCAAATGTGAAGACAGGATCGAAGGACATGCCGAAAACTCCGACCGCCGAGGCAACCCGTCGACACCGTCGGCGGGTTGCAATGCGATCGGCCTCCCCGCTACGAAGCGATTGCCTTGGGAGCTTCGATCTGCATCATCAGATCGTCGTCCCAGCTTCCGTCGACCATGAAATGTGCGGTCGCGCCGAGCTCGACTGCTTCGATCAGATTGTGATTGACGTAGGCGTAAATCCCCGGCTGCCGGAACGTATAGAGCGCCGCACCCGCCGATCCGCCGCGGATGAACCAGGTCTCCATGTCCTTGGCGGGCGGGTTCGCGAACTTGCCGCCTTCCCAGACGAAATCGCCATGGCCACCGATCAGATGCGGGCGGGTGTCGCGGTTGGCTTGGGAATGGACGATCAGGATCGTTTCGCCGACCTTCGCCTTCATGGCGTTCTCGCCGGTCAGCGATCCTGCCTTGCCGTTGAACACGACATGGGTCGGGATCAGGCCGCGCATCACCTTCACGGTGTCGTCGTAGTTGTCGCCGGCAGAATCGTACTTCTTGAACTTTCCCTGCTCGTCGCGCGGGATGTAGAAGTCGTTCTCGCCGATATAGAAGATGCGGTCATAGCGGACAGGATTGCCCTTCTCGTCCTTCAGGCCGTCTCGCGGCAGCACCATCACCGCGCCGCTCATCCCCGACACGACATGCCAGGGGATCATCGCTCCGCCGGGCGCGCAGTGGTAGACGAACGTCCCCGGCCGGGTCGCCTTGAAGCGCAGCGTCACCTGCTCGCCCGGATTGACCAGCGTCAGCCCGCCGCCGCCCAGCGCGCCGGTCGCCGCATGGAAGTCGATGTTGTGGGCGAGCGTGTTGGTATCGGGATTGACGAGCGTCAGTTCGAGGTAGTCGCCTTCATGCACGACCATCAGGGGACCCGGAATGGAGCCGTTGTAGGTCATGGCGTTGAGCTGCGTGCCGTCGGCATCAATGACCATCGGCTTTTCTTCGATCTTCATGGTGAACTCGACCACCTTGGGGCCGCCCTTGGCCGCCTGGTCGTGAGCGTGCACGAAAGGCGGCGCGACCAGGGTCGCCTTTTCGCGCGGCAGTCCGGCCACGTCCTTCGCGGCCGCTATCACCGGTGCCGAGCCGATGGTGGCAACGGCGGCGGCGGTAAGAACAGAACCCAGCAATGCTTCACGTCTCGTAAGCATTTTCATCTCCTCGACTTCAACGTTTCGATGAAGCCAGGATAATATCTTTGCGCGGAGCGTCTTTGCGTTTGCGCAAATCCGAATCATTGAATTTTGACTTCGGCAGGGATTTTCCGAAAGCACCGGCGTCGCGTCGGATGATGATTGTGGCGGTGGCCAAATCGCAAAATGAAAATGGCCGGATCAGACCTCTCCCCAGGTCTGTCCGGCCATTGCTTCCGGCTCGCCATCGCCGGAGGCAGTCTCACAAGCTGCCTGATCAGTTCGAAGCGGTCTTGGTCGCTTCGGCGAACAGCTCGGCAAAGACAGGCTTTGCCTTGCCGATCTGCTTGACGGCTTCCGCCGCTTCCAGGTTGACAGGCTTGCCGACGACGATCAGGGCCACCATGCCCATGCCGTAGTGGGGCGCGCACTTCACTCCGTAGACGCCCTCTTTGGTAAGGGTGACCGTGATCTCCTCGCTCGGCTTGCCTTTGAAGGCTTCAGCGCCATCCGGGATCATTCCCTTGATGATCTCTGCATTGTGGCTCTTGTCGGTCGGCACGAACTTGATGGTGTCGCCGGGTGCGGCCCGGACGAAGTCGGGCTGAAAGACCATCGCGCCTTTCTCGCCCTTGTTCAGCATCTGGACAACATGTTCTTCGGCATTTGCAGCGCCGGCAATTGAGAGCAGGGCGACAGCCGCGGCAATCAGGGGCAGTTTCATTGGAGAGTTCCTTTCTTTGTTTCACCACGGCATCAACCGTTGCGTCCTTGTAGATCGCCGAACGCCCCGGCGGTTTGCGCTGGCGCAAATTGCGTGACGAAAATCGCCGGCGAGAAGATTGAACGGCGGCCAGGCCTCGCCCGCCTGTTCCTCAAGAGGGGTCTATGGCGCGTGCGCGCAGGCGGGGGCGCGCGAGATACCCGCCAAACAGCACCGCGTAGCCGGCAAAAGCGGCAACCCAGAACGTCGCAGACATGTAGAGGAGAATTGCCTCGGCCGGTGCGATTGCGGCGGCCACGCGCAGAACGGCGGCAATGAGGATCGCAGCGAAGACGGCGCATGTTCCAACACTTGCCTTCAGCTCGCGGCCAGTGTGACCGAGGGTGGCCCGTGTCATGACGGCAAGTGTCATGCAGGCGATCGCGCCCACTGCAAGGGCATGAATGCCGGCAACCGGCGGGATTCCTCCTGGAGCGAAGATGGCGAGTCCGGCAAGCAGAAGGCCAAGCGGCACGAAGGCGAATGCAACATGCAGGATCAAGACCAACGGATCGGAGAGCGTTCGGTCGCCCGCCCAGCGACCAAGCCGGGAGGCATTGAAGACCGCGGCGGTGATCAGCAACACGCCGGTTGCAACGGCGTCGGGGAAAAAACTCCACGCAGCGAGTCCGACAGCGGACAGCGCGATCGTCCCGATGTCGAACCTGCCGAACGATGCCGGGAGCCGCCCCGGCTTCTCGCGGACCAGCCAATTGCGGGTGAAGCTCGGAATTATGCGCCCGCCGATGATCATGATGAGGACGACAATCGCCCCGAGACCCAGGCGCCGGCTCATGTCGGAGACGCCCTGGTAATGCGCTTCCGCATGAAACGTGACGTTTGCCGCAAAGAGCGTCGCGACCGGCAGGAGTACTTTGAGGTTTCGCCAGTTTCGCCCGGCAACGATTTCCGTTGCGGCCGCGGCCACGACCGCGAGAAGAAAGGAGCAGTCTATGACAGCAGTCGGGAGCCAGCCTATTTCCGCCGAAAAGAACACGGCCACCCGGCCCGCGATCCAGAGCAGCACCAGCGCCAGCAGACGAAAATCCTGAACCGGCAGCCGCCCGGTCCAATTCGGAATTGCGGTCAGCAGAAAGCCCGTCACGACCGCCGGCAGATAACCAAAGAGCAATTCGTGGATATGCCAGTCTACGGGCAGGAATGTGCTGAAGGTTCCAAGCTTGCCGTAATAGAGAGGCAGCCACAAAAGCATTGCGGTGGCGGCTTGCAGCGAGCCAAGCAGGAAGAAGGGTCGAAACCCGTAGGAGAGAATTGCCGGATAGGCGCTTGGCCGCGTCCGTGGAATTGCCATGACATGCCTCATTGGAAACCGGGCAGGTTGCCCGTTTTGGGCTCTTTTATCCCGGCGCTGACGGATGGAATTTGCCTCAGCGCAAACAAGCGAGTGATTGGCAGCGCCAGAGGCTTCACTTGTCGACAGGCGGTCGTCCGTGACACAGTCCGGTCAGGGGAACTGAGCGCGTTTGCACAGTTGAAGTTGGGGAGGAAGGCGGTTGGCAAGCCTTGATCGATCACTGATTGCCGGGCTGTCCCTTTTCGAGGGGATCGCCGCCGCGGATCTCGACCGCATTGTCGGGCAGGCGAGGTCCATTCGGATCGCGAAGGATCAGCCGGTCTTCGAGCAGGAACAGGAGGCCCATTCCTTCTTCCTGCTGCTCGACGGCCATGTGCGCGTGGTGAAATCGACCCCGGACGGGCAGGAGGTGACCGTGCGATACATCAGTCCGGGCGAGTTGATGGGGATCGCCAGCGCGCTGGGCCGGACGACCTATCCTGCAAATGCAATCGCGGCCGTCGATTGCGTGGTGCTTGCCTGGCCAAGCCAGCTCTGGCCCACATTCGCGACGAGCTTTCCAAGCTTCGGCTCCAACACCTACAAGACCGTGGGAACCAGGCTGCAGGACGCGCACACGCGCGTCATCGAGATGTCCACCGAGCAGGTGGAGCAGCGCGTCGCGCATGCGTTGCTCAAGCTGATCAAGCAGTCGGGGAAAAAGACCCAGGAAGGGATTCTGATCGACTTCCCGATCTCACGCCAGGACGTCGCGGAAATGACGGGCACCACGCTCCACACCGTAAGCCGGCTGCTTTCGGCCTGGGAGGACCAAGGGCTGGTCAAGAGCGGACGCCAGAGGATCGTCGTGGTCGAGCCGCATCGGCTGCTTGTCATTGCCGAAGGCCGCGCGGCAAAGAGCTAGAGCAATTCCAGGAAAAGTGTGTAACGGTTTTTCGTCCGGAATTGCGTAAAAACAGATACTTAGAGCGGTTCGGCGATTCTATGAATCGCTGAAACGTTCTAGTCCGCGCCGCCCTCTTCGATGGCCGCCTGCAGGTCACGGCGGAGCTGGTCCTCGTCAAGGTCATGCTCGCGCGCGGCTTCAGAAATCGTGTGAAAGGAAGCGATCGGGCAGCCGACGCAGAGCATCCCATGCTGGAGAACGACGCGGATCGCCGGCGGCGTCTCGCGCATGATCTGGTCCATCGTCGTGTCGTCGTTCAATTTGCGTTTCATGGCATCGGTCCGCATCTGCAAGCCGGCATCCTGCCTGAGCCGACCAGAACGTTCGTTGCTCTGAAGCAAAGTCGGCGCTCTCTCTTGCTCCTCGGCCGAAGCCGCAGCCTGCCCCGGTGTTTTGGAACTGGCCTGCGCCCTGGCCTGGCATTTGCGATGGATCAAAGCTCGACCGTTCATCGCCGGGTAGATCGATGGCCGCCGGTCTTGACACCGACCGGTCATGAACCGGTGGCAGCATCCGTGCGTTGTGTCTCAGCCGGGTCGGTTTGGAACCAGCGAAGGAGTCGGAAATGACCGAGCATTCCAGCACCAATCGCCTGTCCGCGCGGGAACTGCGCGACATCGACGCCTACTGGCGCGCCGCCAACTACCTGACCATCGGGCAGATCTACCTGCTCGACAATCCGCTGCTTCGCGAGCCGCTTCGGCTGGAGCACGTCAAGCCCAGGCTGCTCGGCCATTGGGGAACCTCGCCGGGGCTCAGCTTCATCTACGCGCATCTCAACCGCGCGATCAGGCTGCGCGATGCCAACGTCATCTATGTCTGCGGCCCTGGCCACGGCGGACCTGCCATGGTCGCCAACACCTACCTCGAGGGCACCTACAGCGAGATCAATCCGGATGTCTCGCTGGACGAGGCCGGAATGAAGAAGCTCTTCCGGCAGTTTTCCTTCCCGGGCGGCATCCCAAGCCATGCCGCTCCCGATGTGCCCGGCTCGATCCACGAGGGTGGCGAGCTCGGCTACGCGCTCTCGCATGCCTTTGGCGCGGCCTTCGACAACCCGGATCTGATCGTCGCCTGCGTCGTCGGCGACGGCGAGGCGGAAACCGGGCCGCTGGCAACGTCCTGGCACTCCAGCAAGTTCCTGAACCCGGCCCATGACGGCGCGGTGCTGCCGATCCTCCATCTCAACGGCTACAAGATCGCCAATCCCACCATTCTCGCCCGCATCCCTGAAGAAGAACTGCGCGCGCTGTTTGTCGGCTATGGCTACGAGCCGCTGTTGGTCGAGGGTGATGATCCGGTCTTGATGCATGAGCGGATGGCCGTCGTGCTCGACGATGCGCTGGACCGCATCCGGGCGATTCAGCAGGCGGCGCGCAGCGGCGCGAAGACCGCGCAGCCCCGTCCGAAGTGGCCGATGATCATACTGCGAAGCCCGAAGGGCTGGACAGGCCCCAAGGAGGTCGACGGGTTGAAGACCGAGGGGTTCTGGCGCGCCCATCAGGTTCCGCTCTCCGGCCTCGCCGAAAACCCTGCGCATCTCAAGATGCTCGAGGAATGGCTGAGGAGCTACCGGCCCGAAGAACTCTTCGATGCAGCGGGCGTGCCTTCGTCCACGATCCGAGCCACCGCGCCGGAAGGCATCAGGCGCATGAGCGCCAACCCGCATGCCAATGGCGGCTTGCTGCGACGGTCTCTCGAACTGCCGGACCTGAATGAGCACGCGATCCCGGTCGAGCGCCCGGGACAAGTGAAGGCCGAATCGACCAGAGCCATGGGCGCCTTCCTGCGCGATGTCATGGCGCTTAACCAGAGCTCCCGAAATTTCCGCATTGTCGGTCCCGACGAAACGGCATCGAACCGGCTGCAGGATGTCTTCGAGGTGACCGAGCGTGCCTGGATGGAGGAGATCCTGCCCGAGGACGTGCATCTCGGCCGCGAAGGCAGGGTTCTGGAGATCCTGTCCGAACATACCTGTCAGGGCTGGCTGGAAGGCTATCTTCTTACCGGCCGCCACGGCCTGTTCTCCTGCTACGAGGCCTTCACGCATATCGTCGATTCCATGTTCAACCAGCATGCGAAATGGCTGGACGCCTGCCGCAAGTTACCCTGGCGGCGGCCGATCGCGTCGCTGAACTATCTGTTGTCCAGCCACGTCTGGCAGCAGGAGCACAACGGCTTCAGCCATCAGGACCCAGGCTTCATCGACGTGGCCCTGAACAAGAAGGCGGATGTCGTGCGCGTCTACCTGCCGGCGGATGCCAACAGCCTGCTTTGCGTGACCGACCATGTCCTGCGGACATGGAACCGCATCAACGTCATCGTCGCCGGCAAAGCCAATTCCTGGCAGTGGCTGTCCATCGACGAGGCGAAGATCCACTGCAACGCCGGCATCGGCATATGGGAGTGGGCATCGACCGACCGCGGCACCGAGCCGGATGTGGTGATGGCCTGCGCCGGCGACGTGCCGACGCTCGAGACGCTGGCCGCCGTCCAAATTCTGAAACGCCATAGTCCAGACCTCAAGATCCGGCTGGTCAACATCGTCGACCTGATGACCCTGCAGCCAAAGGAACACCATCCGCACGGCCTGTCGGATCGCGAGTTCGATGCGCTGTTCACCAAGGACAAGCCCGTCATCTTCGCCTACCATGGCTATCCATGGACCATCCATCGCCTGACCTACCGGCGGACCAATCACGACAACATCCACGTGCGCGGCTACAACGAGGAAGGGACGACAACGACGCCCTTCGACATGACCGTGCTCAACGGGCTTGACCGCTACCATCTCGTGCTCGGCGTGCTCGACCGTATTCCCGAGCCAGCCGGTGCGCACATCCAGCTGAAACAGGCCATGGAAGGCAAGCTGATCGAGCACCGGGCCTATATCCGCGAGCACGGGCAGGACATGCCGGAGATCCTCGGCTGGAAATGGGAGCAATAGCCGATGCAGAAGCGCCGGGCTGCGCGGACAAACGCCGCAAAAGTGGCTGGGACCGGCCGGCCATGACCGACGCGATCCTCGTCCTCAACGGCGGCTCCTCGAGCCTGAAGTTCGCCCTGTTTCAGCAGCGCGACGAGCTTCACCTTTCGGTGCGTGGCAGCGTCTCGTCGATCGGTCACTCTCCGCGATTGCACATCGCGCCTTCGGCTTTCTCGCCCGAAATCGACAGGAGCCTGGGGGACGGACCGATCGATATCGCCAAGGCATTCGAAGCCGTCGCGTCCTATCTTGCCGACAGCGCTCTTTTGCGCCGGATCGGCGCGGTCGGGCACCGCATCGTCCATGGCGGGCAGGAATTCGCCCAAGCGACCCTGCTCGACAAGCGTGCGCTCGATGCACTGCATCGGCTAGAGCCGCTCGCCCCGATCCATCAGGCGATCAACCTTGAGATCGTCCACCTGGCCGGTCGGCTTTTGCCCGAAGCCCGACAGGTCGGCTGCTTCGACACGGCCTTTCACACGGCGCGGCCGGAACTCGCCAGGCTCTATGGCTTGCCGCGCGAGATGTCGGAGCAGGGCATCGTCTCCTATGGCTTCCACGGGCTTTCCTACAGCCATATCGCCGCGAAGCTCCGCGAGCGTTACGGCGACGGTGCAGGCGGCCGAACGATTGTCGCCCATCTTGGCAGCGGCGCGAGCCTGTGCGCTATGAAGGCTGGCGTTAGTCAGGCCACCACCATGGGCTTCTCGACGCTCGATGGTCTTCTCATGAGCACGCGTTGCGGCGCCATCGATCCTGGCGTGATCCTCTATCTTCTGGAGGACCGCAAGCTGCCGGCCGATCGATTGACCGAATTGCTCTACGAGCAATCCGGTCTGCTTGGTGTATCCGGCATTTCCGGGGACATGCAGACGCTGCTTGGCTCGAGCGAGCCGGCGGCGGCCCGGGCCGTCGATCTCTTCGTCTACCGTGTCGGGCGCGAGATCGGCTCTCTTGCCGCAGCACTGGGAGGCCTCGACACGCTGGTATTCACCGCGGGCATCGGCGAGCATGCGCCGCAAATCCGGCAAAGGATCTGCGAGGCCGCCGCGTGGCTGGGCGTCGTTCTCGAAAACGGTTTGAATGACGGCGGTGAAGCACTGGTCAGCGCCCCGGATTCCCGCGCCGACGTTCTCGTCATTCCGGCCGACGAGGAACGCGCGGTGGCCACGGAACTCCTCGACCTCGAAACGGCCTGATCTGCGCCGTGGCAGGGCAGGGTTTAGCCTGGCAATTTAGCGCCGAGCTTGCGCCGAACCAGGACCAGCGTCGGGTCGTCGGGGTCCGTCGCGACGGTGAAGCCCATATCGCGCTCGAGCTCGATCGCTGCGCGATTTTCGCGGCTCTCGATCGACTCGATCGTCTCGATACCGTGCTCGTCGGCATATCGTGCGATATAGCCTAGAAACTCCCAGCTGACGCCGAGATGCTTGCGGTCCTCGCGAATGCAGATGGCGACTTCGCCACGCCGGTCGGCCGGGTCGTTGGCAAGCGTCGCCACCGCGATCAGCATTCCCTCGGTCGAGAAGGCGAGGAAGTTATGGATGTGCGGGTCGTCGGAGCGGGTCATCGCTACCAGCCGCTCGTGCGAAACCTCCTTCACGGATCCGAGGAAGCGGAAGCGCAGATCCTGCGGTGTCACATGGGTGAAGAACTCGGCGACGATCGGTTCATCTTCGGCGCGCGCGCGGCGCACTTCGAAACGAAATCCGGTGTGCGTGGTAAGCGTGCTTTTCATTGTCGTTCCTTCCGGCAGATTGGGAGCGGTGATTGGCTCGCAATGGGCCTCATTCTCCCATCGCCAGCAGCGTGTCCCGCTTGAGGATTTCGATGCTGCGCAGGCTGAGCAGGCGGATGACGCCCTTCTCCTTCAGGCGGGTGAAGACGCGAGATACGGTTTCGATGGTGAGGCCGAGATAGTCGCCGATGTCGATCCGCGACATCGGCAGTTCCACCTGCCGCAGCCCGCCCTGACGCTCCGACATCTCGACCAGGAAGGCCGCGACGCGCTCGATCGCGTTCTGGCGGCCAAGCACCAGAAGATGTTCCTGCGCCCGGGTCAGGCCTTTCAGGGCGAGAGGCAGGAGCTGGCGGGACACGTCCATGCCCGTGGGAGTGCGATAGACCCGGACGCCGGTTGCGTTGATCGCTTCGGCGAAGAAATGATGGGTAGCGTCGGCCTCGAAGCCGAATGTCTCTCCCGCCAGATGGAATGCGCTGATCTGTCTGCGCCCGTCGGCAAGGAGGCGGTAGATGCGGACCGCGCCGAATTCGACCTGGTAGAGGGCGCCCGCCTTTTCGCCTTGAGCGTAGATCTCGGCGCCCGCCGGGAAAAAGCTGACCGGCTGCACCGCCGCGCCTTCAAATACCAGCGAGGGGCTCTGCTGCGAAAGGTATGAAGGCAGTTCAATCTTGGCGGAAGCTTGAGCGTACATGGCTGGGGTCCCGGTTGATCCGTGACAACAGCAATCGCCCAAATCCCGCCATGCCGAAATTCGGTTATGTCCCTACGGGAAACTACTTAGAGCAGTGCCCGAAATCGCCCGAGCGGGCCGCTTGCGCGATTGACCGCGATCAAGGCCGGCATGAATTGGCCAGGCAATTATTTGGTCAGAACCGACCAAGGGAATCTGACCATGACCTCCGACATCATCGCGATCTGGGCTGGGATGCTCGGCCTTGCCTATCTTGCCGGCGCGGGACTCTATTTCGAGACGGCCGGGAAGCGCAGCCGCGTTTCGGCGAGCCATGATTTCGGTCGTCACGCCCGGCTGCGCCCGGTCAAGATCAGGCACTTGCGATAGGAACGGGCGCCCGCCTGCCGCGTTTTCATTCTCGTCTGTCGAATGGAAGCGGCGTCTGCTTCCTCGAAACCGAGGGAGCGTGATGAAGGCAATGGTGCTGGAAAAGGCCGGCACGCCTTTGAGCCTCGTCGATCGTCCCGACCCCACGCCGGGACCGGGCGAGATCAGGCTGAAGGTAGAGGCTTGCGCGGTGTGCCGGACCGATCTGCATATCGTGGATGGTGATCTGCCGCGGCCGAAGCTGCCGCTCGTGCCGGGCCACGAAATCGTTGGCGTCGTCGACCTTGTCGGCGAGGGCGTATCGCCGTCCCGGCTTGGCCAAAGGGTAGGCGTCCCCTGGCTCGGACACACTTGCGGACACTGCCCTTACTGCACCTCCGGCGTCGAAAATCTCTGCGACCAGCCTCTCTTCACCGGCTATACGCGAGACGGTGGTTTCGCCAGCCACGTCGTTGCCGACGAGCACTTCGCTTTCGAGCTCGACGCCGCTGCCGATCCGGTGTCGCTGGCGCCGCTCCTATGCGCAGGACTGATCGGCTGGCGCTGCCTCAAGAAGGCTGGTGACGGCCCACGGCTCGGCATCTTTGGTTTCGGCGCGGCCGCACATATCATCACCCAGGTGGCGACCTGGCAGGAACGCGAGGTCTTCGCCTTCACGCGGCCGGGCGACACCCAGGCGCAGGATTTCGCGCGCTCGTTGGGTGTCGTCTGGGCGGGGGCGTCCGACGAACTGCCCGCCGTCGAGCTTGACGCCGCGATCATTTTCGCACCGGTCGGTGCACTGGTGCCGGCGGCTTTGCGGGCCGTTCGCAAGGGCGGCCGTTGGTGTGCGGCGGCATCCATATGAGCGACATTCCATCGATGTCCTATAAGCTTCTCTGGGAAGAAAGGGAGCTGGTGTCGGTCGCCAACTTGACCCGCCGTGACGCGGAGGAATTCTTCCCGATCGCGCAGCGTGCCGAGGTGCGCACGCATACGAAGACATATCCGCTGGAACAGGCCAACCGGGCGCTGGACGATTTGCGGATGGGCAGGCTGAGCGGCGCCGTCGTCCTGCAGCCGTGAGGGCCTCGGCGACTAGATCGCGCGTTCGCCCAACCGTCGGATCTGCTTGAGCCAGCCAATTCGTTTCGCGTCGCTGGCGTTCGCGACCATGCCGAACAAGGTCTCGCGCACCGGCTTGATGCCGACGAAGTTGAGGATGCTGCGCCGCATGCCGGCAAGCCCATGGCCGAGGAACCAGAGCCGATAGACCGGCGCGGGCATGCCCATCGTCACGACCAGGTGCGCGGAGCGGCCACGCAGCAAGGATTTGGCGAAACCCTCACCCTTTTGCGGGTAGGCGAATGCCGTGCCCGGCCGCATGACCTGCTCGAGGAATGCCTTGAGCATGGCCGGTATGGTCCCCAGCCAAAGCGGAAAGACAAACACGATATACTCTGCCCAGACGACCGCCTCGGCCGCTTCCTTGAGATTGTCGGGGATCGCCCCGTGCTCGAACTCCTGCATTGTTCGAAGCATCGGAAACTCCAGCAAGGCCAGGTCGATCTTGCGCACGGCATGGCCAGCCCGTTCCGCGCCTTCGGCATAGGAGGCGGCCAAGGCGCGGCAGAGTCGCTCGGGAGAAGGGTCGGGATGGCCGATGACAATGAGTATGCGGCGTGGCATCGCCTGGCTCCGACCCGCTTTCGACAAGATTTGCTACGGCTGTTCGACGCGGGCGACCTGATAGGTGTGCATGGCCCCATTGCGTTTTATGGAGACATATTCACCGGTCACAAAACGCTCCTCACCGAGATGAAACCCCACCTCGTCGTCATGGTCGCCCTCGGCGTAGTCGAAAAACCATTGTCCGCCAGGTTTGCGGCGCAGGCGACCGACGAGGTCCTCTTCGCCGGTGCGAAAACGGCGGACGCGACAGATTGCCCGGTGCGTTTTCCATTCCTCCGCGTCCAGCCGTCCCTCGTCGGTGAGTGGCGCCAGCACATCATAGCCTTCTTACCGGTCTCCTTCCGGATGACCTTTCTCGCGAGCGAGAAGCAGGCGGATGCTCCTGAATTTCGGTGTGAGGTCGTGCAAGCTGATCATGGCAAACTCCTTCGCTGCCATTCCTAGCGCGGCGCTCGGGTGCGGCCTTGATCAGAGTCAAACGAGTCCGGCTCGGCGGGAGACTCAGCTCGCGTCTGCCGGCAGGTTGCCACGAACCAGCTGACGATCTGCTGGGCGCGCCCGACATGCGCGCACCGCGCCGGCTTTTTATCCGCCCGCCTGTTGCACCAGCAACGGAATGATGCGGTCGCTCTTGGCGACGGCCGGACGACCGGAGGTGGCATAGGGGATGCCGAGCGCGTCCCAGGTCTCGACCAGCGCATCCTGCAGTTCGGCGATCAGCGCGTCGGAATGGAACGGCGTCGGCGTGATGCGCAGCCGCTCGGTGCCGCGCGGCACCGTCGGGTAGTTGATCGGCTGGATGTAGATGCCGTGGACGCCGAGCAGGCGGTCGCTGGCCATCTTGCACAGCTCGGGATCGCCGACCAGCACCGGCACGATATGGGTGGCCGATTCCATCACCGGCAGGCCGGCAGCGGCAAGCACCTGCTTGGTCCTGGCCGCCTGGCGCTGCTGCGCCTCGCGCTCGGCCTGCGAGCGCTTCAGATGCCGGATCGAGGTGGTGGCGGCCGCCGCGATCGCCGGCGGCAGCGCGGTGGTGAAGATGAAGCCCGGCGCGTAGGAGCGCACCGCGTCGATCACGGCGCTGGCGCCGGTGATGTAGCCGCCCAGCGTGCCGAAGGCCTTGGCCAAGGTGCCCTCGATGATGTCGATGCGGTCGGCCAGCCCTTCGCGCTCGGTGATGCCGCCGCCGCGCGCGCCGTACATGCCCACCGCATGCACCTCGTCGATATAGGTCATGGCGTTGTAGCGCTCGGCGAGCTCGACGATCTGCCTGATCGGCGCGATGTCGCCGTCCATCGAATAGACGCTTTCGAAGACGATCAGCTTGGCGCGCTCGCGCCCCGCCGCCTGCAGCAGGCTTTCCAGATGCGCGACATCGTTGTGGCGGAAGATCTTCTTTTCGGCGCCCGAGCGGCGCACGCCCTCGATCATCGAGGCGTGGTTCAATTCGTCCGAGAGCACCAGGCAGTTGGGCAACAGCCTGGCGATGGTCGAGATCGAGGCCTCGTTGGAGACGAAGCCGGAGGTGAAGACAAGCGCTGCTTCCTTGTCGTGCAGGTCGGCCAGCTCATGCTCGAGCTCGACCAGCGGGTTGGAGGTGCCGGAGATGTTGCGGGTGCCGCCGGCGCCCGAGCCCATCTTGCCGGCCGCGGTCTGGAAGGCGGCAATCACGTCCGGGTTCTGGCCCATGCCGAGATAGTCGTTGGAGCACCAGACGGTGATTTCCTGGGCGCGGCCGCCTGAGCGCCAGATGGCGCGCGGGAACTTGCCCACCATGCGCTCGAGGTCGGCGAAAACGCGGTAGCGCCGCTCGGCATGGAGCTGGTCGATCGCGTCTTCGAAGAACCGCTGGTAATTCATGTCGAAGTTTCCTGTTCCAAGAAGCGGCGCCGCAGGTTGCGGCTGGAGGCAACTTACGGACCGGGCACGGGCACTGCTTTGAGCTATGTCAAATTGCAGGATGCCTGCAGGGTTTCCCGGCGGACAGGCTTTCGACGCAAACCGTCCAAAACTGATTCAAATCAAAGCGCCGGATAACTTTTCGGCACACGCTGATCGGATGTGGAATCCGATTGCAAGCGCTCCGTTTGGCCGAAACCTCGAACTAGCCGTTCTGGACGAGGATGGCCTGCATGCGCTTGTATTTCCCTGCGAGAAGAGCCGGGAAGGCTGGCTGCACGCCGTCAGCGGATTGCGTATCGACATCAGGCCGACCCACTGGCGGGACTGGGAGCTCCAAAAGGATCAGGCGGGCCTGCTTCAAGATCTGTCTTGACGCTTGTGGCGCATCACCTGGACCGGTTCCAAGGTTTCAATGGTCGGCGATCAATGCCATGCGCACAAGATGCGACAGGCTGCCGGCGCCCATCTTGCTCATCACGTTGGCGCGATGGATTTCGACCGTGCGCGGGCTGATCCCAAGATCATAGGCGATGGTTTTGTTCGGCAAGCCGGAGACGAGCCCGTCGAGCACCTGACGCTCCCGTTCCGACAGCGTGGCAAGGTTCTTGCGGATCTCGCTCGACTGCGGGTGTGTGGTGATCGCCTGCGTGCGGTTGTCCAGGGCGGAACGGATTGCGTCGATGAGGAGCTGATCGTCGAACGGCTTTTCGATGAAATCGACGGCACCCTCCTTCATCGCCTGGACAGCCAGGGCGACGTCGGCGTGCCCCGTCATTACGATCACCGGCACCCTGAGACCGCGGGACCTCAATTGCCTCAGGAATTCGATGCCGTCGATGCCGGGCATGCGCACGTCGGTGACGATACAGCCTTCGACTTCCTTGGACTGCGCCGCCAGGAACGCGGTGGCCGATTCATGCAGGCGTATCGCAAAATCCGCGGTCGCCAGAAGGAAGCCCAGCGACTTGCGAACATCGACATCGTCGTCGACCACATGCACGACATCACCGGCCACTGGCGACCTCTTCCTTTTCCACGGCACGCAGGGTGAAGCGAAACGAGGTTCCTCCCCCGAGCGCAGGCTCTGCCCAGATATGACCGCCATGCGATTCAATGATAGTGCGACAAATGGACAAGCCGACGCCCATCCCCTGTTTCTTGGTGGTGACAAACGGCTGGAACAGCTGCGCGGACACTTCGGGGGCCAACCCCGGGCCGGTGTCCACGACACTGACCTCCGCCATGCCATCGTGCCGCGCCGCGGTGGCGATGCGCAACTCGCGGCGGGGCTGCCCCTGCATGGCCTCAACCGCGTTCCTCATCAGGTTCAGCAACACCTGCTGGATCTGGATGCGGTCGGTGAGTACCAGTTCGGCTGCCGGGTCGAGCTCATATGTGACGCGCACATCCGCTTCCCTGGCGCCGACCAGTGCGAGCGAGGAGGCGTCCTCGATGAGGGTCGGGAGGCGTTCCACCTGACGCTCGCTCTCGCCCCTGGCGACGAAATCCCGCAGCCGACGGATGACATCGCCGGCGCGCAAGGCTTGATCGGCCGCCTTTTCGACGGCTTCGCGCAGGATGACGGCATTGTCGTCCTGGCTCTTCTCCAGCAGGCGCCGGCTGCCTTTGAGATAGTTGGTGATGGCGGTCAGCGGCTGGTTTATCTCATGCGCCAATGTCGAGGCCATCTCGCCGAGCGCGGTGAACCGCGCCATATGCAGCAGTTCCTGCTGCTGCTCCTGCATCCTGGCTTCGGTTCGGTGGCGCTCGGTCAGATCGCGGCAGAAGCCGGTGAAGAAGCGGCCCGTTCCGGGGTGCATCTCGCCGACCGCGAGTTCCATCGGGAAGGTCGAGCCATCCTTGCGCATCCCCGTGACGGTGCGGCCGAGGCCGATGATGCGGCGCTCTCCCGTCGTCAGGTAGCGCTGCATGTAGTTGTCGTGCTCCTGCCGGTACGGCGAAGGCATCAGAAGCTTGACGTTCTGGCCGATGACCTCGGCGGACTTGTAGCCAAACAGGGTCTCGGCCGCCGCGCTGAAGGATTGGATAAGACCGCTCTCGTCGATGACGATCATCGCGTCGGGAACAGTCGCCAGGATCGAGCGCAGATGATCCTCGCGCAATTGCAGCGAGGCGTTGGCGAAAGACAGATCGCTGACATCCGTGCCTTGCACGAATATGCCCGTGATCCGGCCGTCCTTCGCCCTGATCGGCTGATAGACGAAGTCGAGGATATGTTCCTCCGCCGCTCCGGTTTCGGCATTGCGGTAGATGACTTTTACGCCGCGGCCCACATAGGGCTCGCCGGTTTCGTAGACACGGTCCAGCCGTTCGAAGAATCCCTGGCCCTCCAGTTCCGGCAAGGCCTGCCGAACCGATTTGCCGATCACCGGCCGCTCGCCGATCAGCTTCTGATAGGCGGCATTGGTCAATTGGAAAACATGGCCCGGCTCGCCGAGCAGGGTCATGAAGCCCGGAGCCTGCTCGAACATCAGCGCCAAAAGCTCATATTCGGGCAAGTGTTCCCGCTCGATCACGCCACCGTGGGGCGTCTTGGCAACAGAATCCGACAAGGCTCGCCTCTTCCAGCTCCGAGCAGGCCCCTGGGCGCAGGACCAGGGGTGGTTGCTGATTTAGCATTCATCCCTCTGGGCACCAAACGGTCGCCGCGATGATTTTTGACCGGCAGCAAGACGTCGCAGGCCCGAATGATGCGATGCGAGCATTCCAACCTTCAGAGCGAAGGGCGCGTGTCCTTGCAAGGCACTCGCCGTCGACGCTGCCTGGTATTTACGCCCGAACGGCTCCGTTTGTGCGCAGATGGAAGGCCTTGAAGCGAGCCAATGATAGCAAAGCAACCCGAACCGGCCATCGCGGCCGAGGGGCGTTTGCCCGCCATTCGATTGATGTAGGTCAATGCCGGGCGGCCTACGATCCCACTATCGTCACGGTCAGCAATGACTTCGGAGACAATGGGATGGACGAAGAGGTCAGAAACAAGATCGTGACGCTGTTGGATCAGCACCGGATCATGACAATTGCAACTCTGAGGCCGGATGGCTGGCCGCAGGCGACGACCGTAGGGTACGCCAACGATGGTCTCACTCTCTACTTCCTCTGCGGTCTGGACAGCCAGAAGGCGGCGAATTTGGCGCGAGACGATCGCGTGTCCTTGACCATTGACCGCGACACCCCACAGGTGATGGAGATCACCGGACTTTCCATGGCGGCGCGCGCGCAGGCGGTCGAAGATCGGGCCGAAGCGGAAAAGGTTCTACGGATGCTGACGCTGAAGTATCCGGAGCAAGTCTCGCTGCCAGGGCCGATGCCCGCTCCGGAGCAGGTTCGCATATTCCGTGTAGTGCCTACGGTCATCTCGGTGCTCGATTACTCCAAGGGCTTTGGCCACACGGATCTCGTCACCTGCTGAGCGCGCCACCCTGGAGCGAACGCTGAGCGATACGGCAGCGAGCTGGCAAGCAAGTTCTGCGCATTCAGAATTGGCGGCTGCCGCATCGCCGAAGGCTCGGCGCCTTTGGTGAAGGTGGCCGCAAGGAGCTCTCGGGATGACAATCCGAAATCTTGAATACGCCGTCTTCCCGAGATCCGTCGCTGTTGTCGGCGCGTCCGGGCGCGTGGGCTCGGTCGGTCGCGTTGTCTTCGGCAACATCGTCGGGGGCGGCTTCGAGGGCGAGATCTGGCCGGTCAACCCGAAACATTCACAGGTGGCCGGCCATCGATGCTGGGCAAAGGTTGCCGACCTTCCAGGCATTCCCGATCTTGCCGTGATTGTGACCCCTCCAGAAACTGTTCCCGGCATCGTGCGCGAGCTGGCCGAGAAAGGTGCGCAAGCGGCCGTCGTCATTACCGCAGGGCTCAATCACGAGAACGGTCTGCGCCAGGCAATGCTCGACGCGGCTAAACCCTCGCTTATGCGGATCATCGGGCCGAACACAGTCGGGTTGATGGTCCCTCCAGCAAAGCTGAACGCCAGTTTCGCCCACATGGCGGCCGAGCCTGGGAATATCGCCCTGATTTCGCAATCTGGCGCAATCGCCACGTCGCTGATCGATTGGGCGGCCGAGAACAATGTTGGCTTTTCCCGGATCATCTCGCTCGGCGACATGGCCGACGTCGACGTCGGCGATTGCCTCGACATGCTGGCGGGCGATTTTCACACGCGAGCGATTGTGATGTATCTCGAAACGATACCCAATCCACGCAAGTTCATGTCGGCCGCGCGGGCAGCGGCGCGCCTCAAGCCGGTCATCGCTATCAAACCCGGACGACACGAACAGGCAGCTAAGGCGGCAGCGACCCACACCGGTGCGCTTTCGGGCGTGGATAGGGTAGTGGACGCGGCATTGCGGAGAGCAGGGGTGCTGCGCGTAAAAGACCTCGCCGAATTGCTCGATGCCGCCGAAACTATCGCGCGCTACTCTCCGCTCGAGCGGGCGCGGGTCGGCATCGTCACCAATGGTGGCGGTGCCGGGGTTCTCGCGGTCGACAAGCTGGTCGACCGTGGAGGCGAGTTGGCCGTGCCCGCGCCGTCGACGATCGAGCGGCTGAACCGCTTCCTGCCACCGACCTGGTCGCATGCAAACCCGATCGACATCGTCGGTGATGCAGCGCCGGAGCGCTACGGGGCGGCACTCGAAGCCATGGCGGCAGATTCCGGAACGGACGTCATCCTGGTCATGAACTGTCCCACCGGGCTAGGTTCCTCGCCCGACGCGGCCAGGAAGGTGGCCGAACTTGGGGACGCAGGTGAGATCGGAGGAAAACCGCTCCTCGCATGCTGGCTCGGCGAGCATACCGCGCGCGAGGGCCGGCGTATCCTGACTGAAGCTGGCATTGCCAGTTTCGAAACGCCGGAGGATGCAGCAATCGCGGCTTTCTATCTCGGCGAATGGTCGCAAGCCCAGCGGGCACTCTTGCGGACACCGTCCGGCCAGCGGGAGGGCGTGGTGGACGGCAAGGCGACAGCGCAGCCAATTTTCCGGCAAGTCGCAAGTGAGGGTCGGCGCATGCTGACGGAACCGGAAGCAAAATCGGCAATCGCCGCTTACGGCATTCAGGTGCCGCGGACGATTGTTGCCCACTCCGCCGCCGAAGTGTCTCAGGCAGCCAGCCAGCTTCTCGAAACGTCGGAAAGAGTTGTCGTCAAATTGCTGTCAAGGACGGTTTCACACAAGTCGGACGTCGGTGGCGTGGTCCTCGACATTGCGACTGCCGAGGAGGCTGAAGAGGCCGCGAAGTCGATCGAGACAGGCCTGGGATCGCAGGTGCCCGGGACAGAGGCGGACGGCTACAGCGTGCAAAGCATGGTCGCGCGCAAGCACGCGCAGGAGCTCCTCCTGGGCATGAACCTCGATCCGATGTTCGGCCCGGTCATCCTGTTTGGCGCCGGCGGCACCGCGGTCGAGGTTCTGAACGACACCGCGATCGCCCTGCCTCCGCTCGACGACGTGCTCGCCGGAGACCTGATCGACGCGACCCGGATAGGCCGCCTGCTTGCTGGCTATCGTGATCGCAAGCCGGCCGATCGGGCAGCGATCATCGCCGCGCTGAACGGCTTGTCGCAAATGATCGTCGACTTTCCTTGCCTGGTCTCTCTCGACATCAATCCGCTGCTGGCGGACGGAGAGGGCGCGATTGCGCTCGACGCCCGCATCGAGATCGATCCGCGACGCGTGGATGAACCGGCACCGAACCCGGCCCTTGCCATAAGACCCTATCCCGCAGGGTGGAGCCGTGACTTTCTGTCGGACGGTATGTCTTTCCACACCCGGCCAATCATGCCGGCGGACGTCCAGCTCTATCCCGCGTTCCTGGCCAAGATTTCGCCAGACGACCTGCGGCTGCGTTTCCTCTCACCGCGCAGGAACTTCCCGGACCAGATGCTGAAGCGGCTCACACAGCTCGACTATGATCGCGACATCGCCTTCGTCGCGCTCGAAACGGATACGGGCGCGCTGGCCGCAATCGGCAGACTTTCCTGCGACCCGGATCACAGGACCGGCGAATATGCCTTGCTTGTGCGATCGGACCTGCAGGGCCATGGTCTGGGATGGGCCTTGCTGAAACAGATCATCGACTATGCGAGCGCTGAACGCATTGGCCGGATCGAGGGCATAATCCTCAACGAGAACAGCAAGATGCTCACAATGTGCCGCGAGTTGGGTTTCTCGATTGCGCACCACCCCAGCGAGCCCGGCCTGTCGGTGGCGACGCTGGAAGTCAGATAGGCTCGGTCTGCTTCTATGCCCCCGTCTTCCTGAGGCTGACTGGAGATAAAGCAGCGCCCTCAAGGAAAATCATCATCTCCGCCGTGATCTCAGCGACGTCTCGGTTTGCCGAGATCTTGCGCCAGGTCAATGGACCGGCATCGCGCTGCAATTGCCGCGAGAGGATGTCGACCGTGGCATCGGAGGGACCACCCTTTCGCTCGCTGACCCGACGCCAAAGAACTGACGGATCGGCCATCAGCCAAAATCCCGCGAAAGGAATGGCCCTGTCATTCGCGACACGCTTGATTCTGTCGCGATCGCCTGGATTGTCGAAAACAGCGTCGGCGACGACGGAGCCGCCTTCCGCGAGGATCAGTTCGGCGCGCCAGGCAATCTGGCGATAGACGCGTTCCGACACACCGCGCCGATAGGCCTTGTCTGGAAGTTTGGTTTCAGCGGGCACTCCGTGCATGGCCTTGCGGATGCGATCGCTCTCGACGATCCTGGCGCCTGGGGCCGCGCCGATGTGAGGAGCAAGCACTTCAGCGATCGTCGTCTTGCCTGAACCGCTCAGGCCACCGATCGCGATGAGCCGAGGTGGCGTCTGGGCGAGCAGGGCTCGCGCGAGCTCGAAATAAGACCTTGCCTCGGCAATCAGCTTTGTGGACTCCGAGCTGCCTTCCTCGACCTGCGTTGCCGTAACATGCGCGCGCACCGCTGCTCGGACCGCCGTGAAGAACGGCAACAGGATGAAGCCGTCTTCGTCGTCGGCGTCGTCGAGATAGCGATTCATCACCAGGTTTGCGAATTGCGGGAAGCCACGATGCCACAAATCCATCAACAGGAAAGCGAGGTCGTAGAGCACATCGACGGTGGCGATCTGATCATTGAACTCAATGCAATCGAACAGGCGAGGTTCGCCATCGAAGACGCAGATGTTGCGCAGATGCAGGTCGCCATGGCAGCGGCGGACCCGGCCTGCGGCTTCGCGCCGATCAAGCAGGCTGGCATGGCGGGCGAGGGCATCGCGAAACGCCGCGTTGAGCGCTTCGATCTCCTCTCGATCGAACACGTGGCTTGTTGCAAATCCGGCCGAATTGATCTCAAGCACGCCGCCGATGTTCGCCGTCCCGCTGCCGGCATGGATCACTTCCGCGTTGCGGTGATATTGCGCAATCATGCGCGCCACGCCTGTCATCAGCGCGGATGTCAAGTTTCCCGCGGTGGCCATCCGATCGAGAAGCCTCGACTGATCGAAGCGAACCATCTCGATAACCGCGTCGACCAGTTCCCCTGAGCCATCCAGGGTAAGTCGATCTCCCGCGCGCGCGATGCGGCGGACATCGAGATAAAGACCGGGTGCCGTTCTGGAGTTCAACTCCACTTCCTTTTCGCACGCGGCGACCCGCAACTCCGGCGTCGAAAAATCGACATAGGGCAGCCTCACCGCTCGCTTCAGTTTGAATGCGCGCCGCCCCACAAGGAAGATCCGGGAAATGTGGGTTTCGATCGTCTCGACGGGGCCAGCCTCGCCATAGGTGGCAGGATCCTTCAATATCCCGACGACAACGTCCTGGTTGTCCACGATCATCGCCTATGCCCTTCGCCTTGGTTGCTCCAATTCTCGATCTTTGTCGTCTGCGGTTCCGCAGCGGTACTAGCGTTGAAGCGTCTGGACGTAACCGGCCAGGTTATGGATCCGTTCCGTGGTGACGGCCTCCCCGCCATATGGCCCGTAGCGCTTCACATCTTCGGGCAGGAACTGGTCGCCCCAGACCGGCATCTCGCGCTCGCCGTGCTCCGGTATCATGCCGCGGCCGTCGATCGTCGCGAAAACCTGCCAGTAGGGAAATTCCCCGCCGTTGCGCCTCGTGAGTGTCGTCAGATCCGCGGGACGCTTCCGCAACTCGTCGGCCAAGGGGCCGTCTCCTTTGCCGTCCACACCATGGCAGACCGCGCAGGAATTCAGGTACTCCTGCTGTCCGTTGCTCATCTCCTGCGCCGCCGATACGCTCAGGGTCAGTGCCGCGAAGCCCATCGTCATCCAGAATCTCATTGATCCGCCTCCGGCTATCAACGTCAGCCTAGAGCGTGCAGCGCGGGCGCACGTTGACCGGGATCAATCTCGAAGGGATCGATTTGATTCAGCGCAAGGAGGCCTTCGACCGGTTTGTTACAGCTACGGTCGTCTGTGAACCTCTTTCGGACAAGGAGTCGCCGCCATGCCATTCAAGACATTGCTCACGGTTACAGGAGCCGACCAGGAGACGATGATCTGAGGCTCGCCGCCGAATTTGTGCGAAGAAACCGATGCCCATCTCTCCGTGCTAGCTTTGATCATTGCTGCACCTCCTTCGGGCGGAGGTTACACGGCGGTCGTCTCCAAGTGGTTGTCGACGGGCCCCGTATCGGCCGATCTCAGCAGTGATTATCCAGACAATGCCTGGGCGGACGAAGTTATCGGTCGGCGTGCGCGGTACGCCGATTTGACACGAGGGTCTACCCCATCGGGGATGGTAGGTTGCGAACACAACGTGGTTGACGTACCGTTAACTAGCGCAATCATTTCGGATTGTGCAGGGTGAGGGCGTTTCCATGAAACTCGTTATCTTTGGCGTAGCAATAGTATTGGCCGCCACCGGCGCAGCTGTTGCGAAAGAAAAGAAAAAGGTGGCCACCGCTCAGGCTGCGACCTCGTGTTCTGCAGCGCATGTGAAGGCCGGCAGCAAGCCGACCCCGAAACTGGATTGCAAATCGACAGGCACCGCGGTTGCGCGCCCGTCAAATCAGGCCGCAAATTTCCTGGACCACCGCTTAGGATACGACACCGATCCGTGGATCAGAACTGGCTATTGACGGCGGCTTCGGCTTCCGCGCCGCACGCGAAACGATGGCCCGCTGCCTCACGGGTAGCGGGCTTTTCACTTGTCTAGCGAATAGTCCTCAGGACGCGTCAGTTTTGGGGATGAGAACCATAGATCCTTGAAGGCGATCATCGCCGGCGTCCAAGGCTCTCATTTGTCCATAGCCCTCAAGATGAACAGACAGGCTTCGAAGGAAGCCAAGGCCCTGGTTTCGCCGGGCTTGTCGTGGTGCTTGAGCCAGTTGTGCGTCTCGTTGAGCTTGTCGCTCCAATTGGTCTTCTCGACTGGCCGAGAAGGGTTATCGCGTATGGTCGCCCACAAGCCGCCCGCTTTGCCAGGCGCCATTTCCTCGGCGGCTGCAGCCAGGGTGATCGTGACGGCAAGATGACCAGCATGGAAGGCGGCTATTGCGGCCTCGATCTGTTGGACCGCCGCTTCGTACTTTGTGACGGTGAAGACCCTATAGAAAGGTCGCGTCTCTCTCACAAATTCCTCGCCGGCTCATGTCGCACCCATGTTGCACGGATTGAGCGGGAGCGCTTGAAAAACCTTGGAAACGCTAGGGAAGCATTTGCAACATGATGTGACACGAAACCAGGTTAGACTTAAACTCCGGTCCCTGTCAGAGCATTGAATTTGCTATGGAAAGTGATGGTGCCCAGAGGCGGATTCGAACCACCGACACGCGGATTTTCAGTCCGCTGCTCTACCAACTGAGCTATCTGGGCCTGTGCCGGCTAACGGGATCGCCCGCCGGGTTTTCACCGGAACGCCGAACGGCGCCCCTGAAAGCGCGTGGGTTATAGCACGGGAATTCGGCCTGTCCAGCGCTTAGGTGTCGATTTCGTTGGGAAAGAAAAATCGCCGGAAAACAACGGCTCGTCGCTGTGCCGACTTCACCCCTGTGCCCGCTTCGCTTGCTGTTCACTCTTCGTCTTTGGGCGCCGCGCCCTGCTGCGGGGCTTCGTCGTTTTCTTCCTCATCGTCGCGGCCGGGGATGACATAGGCGCCCTTCAGCCAGCGATTGAGGTCGATGTCCTTGCAGCGCGCCGAGCAGAACGGATAGTGCTCGCGAGCGGAGGGCTTGCCGCATTCAGGGCAAGGCCGCTTCGGTCGGAGCGGCGTGACCTTATCGTCCGGGCTCATGGCCGCGAAGCGTGCCAGTTCTTGTGCGCCTTGAAGCCCTCGCCGGAAAGCAGCGCCACACTCTCATAGAGCGGCAGGCCGACCACGTTGGTGTAGGAGCCGACCAGCTTGACGACGAAGGAGCCGGCCAACCCCTGCACGGCGTAGCCGCCGGCCTTGCCGCGCCATTCGCCCGAGGCGACATAGGCGTCGATCTCCTCGCGCGGCAGCCGCTTGAAGCGGACTCGCGTCTCCACCAGCCGCTGCCGGAGCTTGCCGCCCGGGGTGATCAGGCAGATACCGGAATAGACGCGATGCGAGCGGCCGGAAAGCAGGCCGAGGCAGTTGACGGCGTCGTCGATCGTCTCGGCCTTAGGCAGGATACGGCGCCCGACCGCCACCACCGTATCGGCGGCGAGAATGAAAGCCGGCGCGTGGTCGTCTTCGCTTTTCAGCGAAGCCAGCGCCTTCTCGGCCTTTTCCTTGGAAAGGCGCTTGGCCAGCGAGCGCGGATGCTCGGCGCGTAGCGGCGTCTCGTCGACATCGGCGGGCAGCACGCGGTCCGGCTCGATGCCGGCCTGCTGCAACAGCTCGATGCGGCGCGGCGAACCCGAGGCAAGCACGAGCTTCTGCAGGTTGCTCATCGCGGTTCGCGCCGGGCTGTTACTTGAAACGGTAGGTGATGCGGCCCTTGGTCAGGTCGTAAGGCGTCATCTCGACCAGGACCTTGTCGCCGGTCAGCACGCGGATGCGGTTCTTGCGCATGCGGCCGGCCGTGTGGGCGATGATCTCGTGTTCGTTTTCGAGCTTCACGCGGAACATCGCATTGGGCAGCAGTTCCGTGACCACACCTGGAAACTCGAGGACTTCTTCCTTCGGCATTCGATACCTTTGCTTGGATTGCGGTTCCGGCGCTAGAGCATGATGCCGAAAAGTGTCAAGCGGTTTTCGGACGGCATGATGCTCTACTTCTTTGATCCGGAGTCGGATGGTTTCCGGCCGAACCGACCGAAAATCATCCGACGCCGGCCGGAATTTGCGGCGGAACCTATATGATAATCGTCCGCTTGTGAACACGCTTAATCCGTCGCGTTTTTTGCTTCCGGAAGCAAGAATCGTCGGCTTATGCGTGCTTTCAGCCGCTCGCGCACATCCCGATAGGCCGCCATGATGTGCTCGCGCGTGCCGACGGTGTCGGTCGGATCGGGCATCGGCCAGTACTCGACCTCGACGGCGAGCGACCGGGTGAGTTCGAGCGCTGCGTGGTGCGCTTCCGGCGCCAGCGTCACGATCAGGTCGAAATAGTCGTCTTCCAGCTCCTCCAGCGTCCGAGGCTGCCGCTCGCCGAGGGTGAGACCTTCTTCAGCAAGCACGGCGTCGACGAAGGGGTCGCGCTCGCCGCTGCGCACGCCTGCCGAGGCGACGAAAGTGGTGGCGGGCAATAGCCGTCGCGCCAGCTGTTCCGCCATCGGCGAGCGTACGGCGTTCATGCCGCACAAAAACAGGATCGAATGGGGCAACGCGGCCAGCACTAGAGCATGATCTCGAACCGGAGGTCAGCGCATGCAAAAAGTGGGACCCGGTTTTCGGAGAAGATCATGCTCCAACAAACAGTTAGATCAGGATGGCGATTCAACGAAACGTCATCCTGATCAGCCCCGCCAGTGCAGCACGCAGACCAGCGTGAACAGCCGGCGCGCCGTGTCGAAGTCGATCTCGATCTTGCCGGCGAGCCGGTCCATCAGCGTCTGTGAGCCTTCATTGTGCAGGCCGCGCCGGCCCATGTCGATCGCCTCGATATGGCTGGGCGTCGAGGAGCGGATGGCCTCGTAGTAGCTTTCGCAGATCAGGTAGTAATCCTTGACGATGCGCCGCAGCGGCGTGAGCGACAGGATGTGGGTGACCACGTCGGCGCCATCCTCGCGGCTGACGGCGAACACCAGTCGCTGCTCGGCCAGCGACAGCCTCAGCCGGTAGGGGCCGGCGCCATCGTCGTTAACCGGCCGAAAACTGTTTTCCTCGATCAGGTCGAAGATCGCCACTGCCCGCTCGTGCTCGACATCGGGCGTCGAACGTCCGATCGATTCGTCGAGCTCGACGTCGATCAGCCTGTGGCGGTTTTGATGGTGGCCGGACATCGCTACATGTTCAGCCGTATCGCCACGGAGCGTGCATGCGCGTCGAGCCCTTCCGCCTCGGCGAGCGCGATCGCCGCCGGCGCCAGCGCCTTGAGCTGATCCGGCCCGAGCTTCAGGACCGAGGTGCGCTTGACGAAATCGAGCACGGACAAGCCCGAGGAGAAGCGCGCCGAGCGCGCCGTCGGAAGCACATGGTTGGAGCCGCCGACATAGTCGCCGATGACCTCCGGCGTGTGCCGGCCGAGGAAGACCGCGCCGGCATTGCGCATCTTGGCAAGGAAGCTTTCGGCGTCGTCGAAGGCGAGCTCGACATGCTCGGCCGCTATCCGGTCGACCAGCGGCAGCGAGGCTTCGATCGACGGCACCAGGATCACGGCGCCAAAGTCGCGCCAGCTTGCCGCGGCCGTCTCGGCGCGGGGCAGAACTTTGAGCTGGCGTTCGACCGCTTGCTCCACCGCCTTGCCGAAATCGGCACTGTCGGTGATCAGGATCGATTGCGCCGACGCGTCGTGCTCGGCTTGCGCCATGAGATCAGCGGCGATCCAGTCCGGGTCGTTGTCCGCATCCGCGACGACAAGGACCTCGGACGGCCCGGCGATCATGTCGATGCCGACGGTGCCGAACACCTGGCGCTTGGCCGCCGCGACATAGGCGTTGCCTGGCCCGACGATCTTGGCGACCGGCCGGATTGCCTCGGTGCCGTAGGCGAGCGCGGCAACGGCCTGAGCGCCGCCGACGCGGTAGATCTCCGAAACGCCGGCGAGATCGGCCGCTACCAGCACCAGCGGATTGATGACGCCGCCCGAGGCCGGCACCACGATCACGATACGCTCGACGCCGGCGACCTTGGCCGGCACCGCGTTCATCAGCACCGAGCTCGGATAGCTGGCCGTGCCGCCGGGCACATAGAGCCCGACCGCCTCGATCGCCGTCCAGCGCGAGCCGAGCTCGACGCCGGCAGCGTCGGTGTAGCGGTCGTCCTTCGGCTTCTGCCGCTCATGATGCGAGCGGATGCGGTCGCGCGCGAATTCGAGCGCCTCGATCGTCGCGGGATTGGCGGCGGCATAGGCCTTGGCGATGTCGTCGCTGGAGACGGCGATGCCGAGCTTGTTCAGATCGGCCTTGTCGAATTTGAGCGTGTAATCGACAAGCGCCCTGTCGCCGTCGGCGCGCACGCGCGCGATGATGTCGCGCACCACCGCCTCGACATCGGCCGACACCTCCCGCTTGGTGGTGAGGAAGGCCGAAAAGCGCTGCTCGAAATCGGCGTCGGTCTGGCTAAGCGTGATGGCCATGGTCTGCGCTCAGGTCCTGTGCACGGGTCGTGAGGCGGCTTCCCAGGAGCCGCCGATATCGGCGAGCCTGGCCTCGATGCACTCGACATCGAGCATGATCGTGCCGCCTCCCGAAAACACCAGCTCGACGATGCCGGCCGGCTTGCTGATTGCTACGAAGCTGATCGCCAGCAGCGAAAGCACCTCGGCCGGCTTGTCGCGCGCGATGCCGCTGGTCTTGGCGCCGAGCACGCGGTCGAAATGCAAAACACTCTGGCGCCGCTCATTGTGCTGGCGGAAGAGACCCGATTTCGCCTCCCAGACGAAGCGGTTCATGGTCAGCACGAAGCGTTTGGCCGCCGGCAAGTACTCGAGGTCGGAGACCTTCATCACGGCGTCCTGGACATGGGCCGAGACAATGCCCAGATCCTGGTCGTCGAGCGCGATGAGCTTGAGAGCCATGCGGAATTTGTACCTAAGGTTGGTTTCAGCCTTCTGTTAGGCGACCTTTCTGGTCCATGCAACCGCGACGCGGATACTGCCCAAGGCAATCGCCTCAGATCGGCGCCGCCCCTCATCGCCCTGCCGGGCACTTCTCCCGGCAAAATGACGGGAGAAGGGACGCTTTCGCCCGGGATTTCGCTAATTGCGAACGGTGCAGGAAAGGCGCCAAGGCTGAGGCGGATGAGGGGCGGCGCCACTTCGACAGTTGGCCGTTCCAATGCGGAAGAGGCCTATTTCTGCCTCTGGCGACTGCCCCGGCTCCTTTAGCCCGAAATCCGCTCGATCACCGCGCCGCAGCCGGAGAGCTTCTCTTCCAGCCGCTCGAAGCCGCGGTCGAGGTGATAGACCCGGTTGACCACGGTCTCGCCCTCGGCGGCGAGGCCGGCAATCACCAGCGAAACCGAGGCGCGCAGGTCGGTCGCCATGACGGGCGCGCCCTTCAGCCTGGCGACGCCGTCGACGATCGCCGTCTGGCCCGATAGCGTGATGTGGGCGCCCAGCCGGGCAAGCTCCTGCACATGCATGAAGCGGTTCTCGAAGATCGTCTCGGTGATGCGCGACTTGCCCTTGGCCATCGTCATCAGGCCCATGAACTGCGCCTGCAGGTCGGTCGGAAAGGCCGGGAAGGGCGCGGTCGTCACGTCGACCGGGGCGATGCCGGCGCCGTTGCGCTTGACGCGGATGCCCTCGTTGGTGGGCGTGATCTCGGCGCCCGTCTCGACCAGAACGTCGAGCGCGGTCTGCAACAGGTCGGGCCGCGCGCCTTCCAGCATCACGTCGCCGCCGGTCATCGCCACCGCCATGGCATAGGTGCCTGTCTCGATGCGGTCGGGGATGACGCGGACCCGCGCCCCTGACAGCGCCTCGACGCCCTCGATGGTGATGGTGGAGGTGCCGGCGCCGTGGATCTTGGCGCCCATGGCGATCAGGCATTCGGCGAGGTTGACGATCTCCGGCTCGCAGGCGGCGTTTTCGAGCACCGTCTCGCCCTTGGCGAGCGAGGCCGCCATCATCAGCACATGGGTGGCGCCGACCGACACTTTCGGGAACACGTAGCGATTGCCGTGGAGACGGCCGTTCTTCGTTTTTGCGATGACGTAGCCATTGTCGACGTCGAGCTCGGCATCCAGCGCCTGCAGGCCCTCGAGGAACAGGTCGACCGGACGCGTGCCGATGGCGCAGCCGCCGGGCAGCGACACCTTGGCCTCGCCCATGCGGGCAAGCAGCGGGCCGATCACCCAGAAGGAAGCGCGCATCTTCGACACCAGCTCGTAAGGAGCGGTGGTGTCGACGATGTTGCGGGCGGAGAAATTGATGGTGCGCGAATAGCCTTCCTGCTGCTTCTCGCGGCGGCCGTTGACCGAATAGTCGACGCCGTGGTTGCCGAGGATGCGGATCAATTGCTCGACATCGGCCAGATGCGGCACGTTTTCGAGCGTCAGCGTGTCGTCGGTCAGCAGCGAGGCGATCATCAGCGGCAGCGCCGCGTTCTTGGCGCCCGAGATCGGAATGCTTCCGGCAAGCTTATTGCCGCCGACAATTCTGATGCGATCCATGAGAGAACGTCCCCTCGGCCCGGACGGGCCGCTTTCAATCGGTTGAGTATGTCCGGCTCTAGACTATTGGCCGGTGCGGTTCAAGAAATAGGATTTCCCCATCTGTGGACCAAGTGTGGTCGGCCAGTGTGGCTGATTTGGGTTACTTTTTTTGCATTTTTCCAGCAGAGGGCAGGCCTTCCGGCCGTTCGTCAGCATCGCCGGCGCGCCGGGATCGCGCCTGCGCCTTGCGTTTCTGCAGGTTGGCGCGCAACGCTTCGGCGAGCCGGTCCTGGCGTTCGCCGTCGCCCTTTTTCGGTGGATTTGCCTTGTCGTTCATCGTCTCGTCCCGCCGGCAGCTAGCCGGCTGTGGTTCAGGCATAGGTATCATTATGGCGCCGCCATGTCATAAAAGACCGTCAAGGGCGCCTCCACAGCTGCGTCAACGGCTGCATTTCTTGGCCTTGCGCTTGCCGGTTCATTATGGCAGAAGCGCCGCCATCGCAGGCTGCGGTAGCTCAGTGGTAGAGCACTCCCTTGGTAAGGGAGAGGTCGAGAGTTCAATCCTCTCTCGCAGCACCAGATTTTCCAATAAAATCAGTAGTTTAAATTTCTGAGCCCTTCCGTGGAACCTTGTCTGTTTGCGCTGCGATGCAGCGCAAGGCCAACTTTGTCCATTTTGTCTGTCGGTCCAGGCAGACAATCCAGGTCCGCAGAACTCTGGACCTCGCTATTGTAGTTCGCTCAATTTCTTAAAAGGCCGTCCCAAATCGCATTGTTGCGCGGCCAGGGTCCGCGGACCTGGCCGCAACGCAATTCGGGCGGTCAAATGCCAATTGGCCGGTTTCTCCGGGATATTTGATGTGTTCCTTGTGCGTCCAGCGGAACTCGACGGCGACCGGAATGCCGAGCTGCTTGCAGAGTTGACTTGTTGCGCGCCAGACAGCGTTGGCGTCACGTCCCTGCACCGAAATCCCATGAGCGATACCCCTCGGGCGCGTCGAGGGTTTTCAGCCACTCAAAAGCGCAACCGGAAATTGTCCATGGGAAGAGAACTAGTCGTCAGAACAGCGGCGTTTCGTCTGTGCTGCAAATTGCAGCGCAGACCCCTTTGCGCTGCATCGCAGCACGCTTTTTGTCGGCCAACACACGGTTAGGGAAAGGCCAAAAACCCACAAATCCTTGGGTTTGCTGCGTCTGTTGTGTCTGCCAAAACCCATCCTGCTCCCTTGGTAAGGGAGAGGTCGAGAGTTCAATCCTCTCTCGCAGCACCAGCCTATCCCTTTGAAAACACTCAAGCCCTTCACGCGCAAGGTGTTGCGCCTTGTTTACTCGGCTTTGAAGTGCATCGCAGCGGGCAATGCGCCTCGCGACAGGCTGATATGCGCGACCGTCAGCTTCACAACCGATATTGGCCTGGACCAACCGCAGCGGAGAGCGGTTATTCAGCAGAGTAATGATGCCGCCCTGATAAGGAAATTGGACGGGCCAATCATCTCGGGGAACGGTATACGCATAAGAGTGCGGCCTAACTGCAAAACCCGGCGACGAGAAGCGAACGGAAGGCTTCTTCTCATCTGCAGTGCCCCGCCAGAATGCAGACAGAGGTTCGAAAATGGTCGCTCCCCGGCTCACGCTTGATCGCTTGTTCAACGACACCGAAGGTTCTGTCCAGCCCCGGCCGAGCAACAGCGCCATAAATCCTACCCGTCGCGCCTTTTTGGCCGCCGGCTGTCTTTGCCTGGCCTGCGGCTTCGCCGGGCCTGCGCTCGCGGATGCGCCCATGGCGAAAAGCCAGGCACCCGGGTTTTATCGCCTGACGGTCGGCGACTTCGAGGTGACGGCACTGTCCGATGGCAGCGATATGCTGGCCGCCGCGAAGTTGCTGCAGGGCGCCCCGGCACGGATCGAAGACGCCTTGAAGCGCAACTTCCTTGGCGATGTCGTCGAGACCTCGCACAATTCCTTCCTCGTGAACACCGGAACCAAGCTGATCTTGATCGACGCCGGCGCAGGCTCGCTGCTGGGCGCTACCACAGGCAAGCTTGTCAGCAATCTGCGCGCGTCGGGATATCAGCCGGAGGAGGTCGACGAGCTTTATCTCACGCATCTGCACACCGATCATGTCGGTGGCCTCATGGCCGACGGCGACAGAGCTTTTCCCAATGCGATCGTGCGTGTCGACAAACGGGACACCGACTACTGGTTGAGCGAGGCAAGCATGCGCGCCGCTCCCGCTGAGGCGAAGCGTTTCTTTGAAGCTGCGGTCGCGTCGATCACGCCCTATATGCGAGCAGGCAAGCTCGCCGCCTTCGAGGGCGACACCGACCTCGTGCCCGGCGTGCGTGCGCGAGCCGCCTACGGGCATACCCCGGGACACACCATGTACCTGGTCGAGAGCAGAGGCGAAAAAATCTTGCTATGGGGCGACGTCGTGCATGTCGCCGCGGTGCAATTCAAGGATCCCTCCGTCACCATCGGCTACGATGGAGACGCTTCGCGGGCTGAGAGTATCCACAGGTTGGCCTTCGCCGATGCGGCGAAGAACGGCTACATCGTCGGCGGTGCGCACATATCGTTTCCCGGCCTGGGCCGCGTGCGCCGCGATGCCGAGAATGTCTACACCTATGTGCCGTTGAACTATGGCTAGGCGTTTGCCTTTGACCAGAGGTGGCGCATTCGCGCGCCCGTAGCCGGTTCCGCTTGCGCAAGGCAGGTCATGCCTGCCCGCCAGAGACCGCTTCGCCACTTGACGGGTCGTTCGATGATGATCCGCAAACGTCTGCTACCAGCGCTCGAAACCATTGATGGGCGGGGTGGGCGTGCAGCCGTTCGTGCCAGATCAGCTTGTAGAGGAGTTTCTCCGTCTCGAACGGCAGGTCGCGCACGACGAACGCACGTTCATCTGCAATGACGCGCCATGGTCCCAGGAAGAAGCCAAGCGGCACGCAGGTGAGAAGGTCGCTGCCTGAGACGATTCTCAGCGCGTCGGCAAAGTGATTGACCACCATGGCGATCGTCCTCGTCCGCCCCGTCAGGCTGAGCCAGCCATCGACCAATCCCAGTCCCAGACCGGATGGGGTCACCAGCACATGCGCCGCGGCGGTGAACTGGTCCAGGGTCAGGCCCTGGGCCAGCTTGTGTCCGCTGCGCATGACGCAGACATAGCGATCCGTCCGCAGACTCTGCACGTGCACTTCTCTCGGCAGCGAGGCAAACATGCCTACCGCGCAGTCGAGCGTGCCGCGATCGATCCCGTCCAGCGAAGCCTCATGGGTATGGACGGCAAAAGAAACGCGGGCGCGCGGGGACGCAGCTTGTAACTTCAGCGCGATCGCGCTGACCGCTTCCATTGCTAGACTGTCCGTAACCGCGATCCGGAAACTGGTCGTGCCCGATGCGGGATCAAAGTCGTCGGGCGCGAAGGAGGCGCGGATCGCCGTAAGCGATCGGTGAAGTTCAGGCCACATCGCGACCATTCGCGAAGTGGGTTCGACCCCGGTCGCTGTCTTGAGGAAGAGCTGGTCTTTCGTCAGCTTGCGGGCGCGGCGCAACGCATTGCTGACCGCAGGCTGACTCATCGCCAGGCTCGAGGCTGCGCGCGTTACATTCCTTTCCAGCATGATGGCTTCAAGGACAGCGATCAGGTTCAGATCGAGGCGCACGTTATTCACCTGGGAAATGATGCTCGTGTCTGAATCTAAATTGGACGTACTGAACCGGGCAGGCAATCCTGTTTCGAACGAGCAGCCGAAACACATGCGAGTGAAGACGCGCACCTCGCAGTCGGTGATAAAAGCTCCGTACAAACAGAGGACACGCCATGAATCATCTCGCCTTCGCGGACGTATTGCCGAAGCTCACCGGCAAGATCAGCGCCGAGCGCATCCGATTGATGCGAACGCCGCGGCCGTCGAAGGAGCTGATCGACGGCTTCAAGCGGATCGGCGACGCCACGAGCGTTATTTCGGATATTATGGATGAGCTCGGCATCACCGGCGTCGTCGGCGCATCGACACTGAAGCCGACCTTGCCCTCGACGTCGATCGTCGGTCCAGCGCTCACGGTGCGCAACATCATCCAGCGCGAGCACGTCTACGAAACGGCGAGAAACCACGTCAATCGCATGGCGGAATTCGAAGCCCACAACTTGGCGCTGCCGGGCGACGTGATCGTCATAGACGGCGTCGCCGGCGTTTCCAACATGGGTGGGATTTCGGCCCAGACGGGAAAGCGGCAGGGGGAAGCCGGAGCAATCGTCTCGGGAGGGATTCGGGACGTCGGGCATTCGCGGCGGGTCGGATATCCGCTTTGGGCCACAGAGGTCACGCCTGTCACCGGCAAATGGCGGATCGAGACCGTGGAGATCAATGGCGACGTCGAGGTCGCAGGCATAAGGGTAAGCCCCGGCGACATCGTGGTTGCCGACGAAACCGGTGTCTGCTTCATCCCAATCGCCCGAGCCTCCGAAGTCCTCGCGAAGGCTTTGAAAAAGTCGGCCTTCGAAGAGGCCAAATGCGAGGCGATCGATGCCGGCGTCGCCGTAGCGGACCTGCCCGGCAATGCGTAACGCGACAAGACATTCATCGCGAAAACTGCGCGTCGCCATCATCAACGACTACCAGGACGTGGTTCGCACGCTGAATTGCTTTTCCAAGCTGGAGGGCCATGATGTCAGCATCTGGACCGATATCGTCGATGACATCGACGTCCTGGCGGACCGGCTGTCCGATGCGGACGTTCTGGTGCTCATGCGAGAACGAACCAGGATAGATGAAAATCTGCTCCGTCGTCTGCCCAAGCTGAAGCTCATCAGCCAGAACGGCCACATTCCCCACATCGATCTGGAGGCCTGCGACAGGCATGGCGTCATCGTCTCGTCCGCGCTCACATCGCGCCCGTCCTATTCGACGGTGGAACTCACCTGGGGGCTGATCATCGCTGCGATGCGCAACATCCCGTTCGAAGCGGCATCGCTGCGCCAAGGTCACTGGCAGACGACAATAGGGTTGGGCCTGAGGGGGCGGGTCCTGGGCATTTTCGGCTTCGGCCGATTGGGCTCGATGGTCGCTCAGATCGGCAGGGCCTTCGGCATGGAGGTGCTGGTTTGGGGCCGCGAAGGCTCGCTCGATCGGGCCCGGTCCGAGGGCTTTGAAACCGCTCCGGACAGGGACGCGCTGTTCAGTCTTTCGGACGTTCTCAGTTTGCATCTGCGGCTGACTGTCGAGACCGCCGGCGCGATCGGCCCCGATGACCTGGCCCTGATGAAGCCGACCGCATTGCTGGTGAACACCAGCCGCGCCGAATTGATTCAACCGGGAGCGCTGGTGGCGGCGCTGAAGAGCGGCCGCCCCGGGAAAGCCGCCATCGACGTGTTCGAACGGGAGCCGCTTACCGATGCGAACGATGCCCTGCTTCGGCTTCCCAATGCGCTGTGCACGCCACATCTCGGCTACGTCGAACGGGACAATTACGAGTTCGCCTATGGCAACGCGTTCGACCAGATCATCGCTTTTGCTGCGGGGAGCCCCATCAACGTCCACAGCGCCCAGACCTCAAAACAGGATCACTGAAATGAACCTCGAACTCGACGATAAGGTCGTCCTGATAACCGGAGGCAGCAAGGGAATAGGGCTGGCTTGCGCGCGGGCCTTCGCGAGAGAAGGCGCCCGCGTGGTGATCGTATCGCGCAGTCAGCAGAACCTGGACGCCGCAAAGGCAAAGCTGGCTGCCGACGGCCTGTCTGCGGCGAGCTTCGCCGCCGACCTGTCGGATGAGCTTGCCGCGAAGCAAATGGTCGCCGTCGTCGAGGATAGGGTGGGTCCGATTGCGTCATTGGTCAATTCGGCCGGCGGCGCCAGGAGAGTTCCTCCCGACGAGCTGACGCCGGACAAATGGCGCATTGCGATGGACGCCAAATTCTTCACCTACATGAACGTCATGGACTATGTCCTGCCTCTGATGGTGCAAAGGCGTGCGGGCACGATCGTCAACATCGTCGGCACCGGCGGCAAAATTGCTTCGCCCATGCATCTGCCAGGCGGGGCCGCCAACGCGGCGCTGATGCTCGCCTCGGCGGGGCTTGCGGCTGCCTGGGGACCAGCAGGCGTGAGGGTCAACGTGCTCAATCCCGCCGCTACCATGACAGAGCGTCTGCAGTTGTCGCTTGAAGTGGAATCCAAGATGACCGGCAAGACGCCGGAAGAGCTGCTGCGGCTGAACGAGCAGCGCATCCCGCTGCAGCGCTACGCAAGGCCGGAAGAAGTAGCCGACGCAGCGCTTTTCCTCGCCAGCGCAAGGTCCTCTTACGTGACAGGGGCTTCGCTGACCATGGATGGAGGCCTCACGCCACTGGTCGTTTAGCAGGCAGCCGCGAGGAAACTACGGGAGGAAGAAATGTTCACTTGGTACAAGCAGTTGACGGAGCGCGAGCGGAACACCTTCTGGGGCTGCTTCGCCGGCTGGGCGGTCGATGCGATGGATGCACAGCTCTTCAGCTTCGTGCTGCCAATTCTTATCGCGGCCTGGGGAATGTCGACGGCACAGGCGGGCTATCTGGCAACGGCAACGCTGCTCTCCGCGGCAATTGGAGGATGGGCCTGTGGCTACCTCGCGGACCGCTTTGGCCGGGCCCACATCATGCAGTTCACCATCCTGTGGTTCTGCAGTTTCACCTTCCTTGCTGGTTTCGCACAGGATTTTCAGCAACTGATGGCCCTGCGCATCATGCAAGGGCTGGGCTTTGGCGGTGAGTGGGCCGCCGGCGCGGTTCTCATGGGTGAGATCATCCGCGCCGAGCATCGCGGTAAGGCCGTCGGCTCGGTCCAGAGCGGGTTCGGTATCGGATGGAGCGCGGCGGCCATATTGGCAGGGCTGGTCCTGGCGTATTTTCCCCAGGACTATGGGTGGCGTGTTCTGTTGATGATCGGCGTCCTTCCTGGCCTTCTGGTTCTCTATCTGCGCCGCAAGCTGGAGGAGCCGGAGATCTTCGTCAGAACGCGCGAGCGGGTCGAGAAAACCGGAAATCGCCCGGGGTTGGGCGCGATCTTTCGGCCGGAGATATTGCCGACAACGGTGCTGTCCTCGTTGCTTGCATTCGGCGTGATTGGTGTCGGCGGTGCGATCGTCAACTGGCTGCCCACCTTCATGAAGACGGTGCGCGAGTTGTCGCCGAGCACTTCGGGATACTATGTCTTCGTGGTCACCGGCGGTTCGTTCTTCGGGTTTCTGGCGAGCGCGTATCTGGCCGATCGCCTCGGCCGGCGGCGGACGTTCCAGCTGTTTCTGTTGTGCTCCTGGTCGATCACCATCGCCTACATGTTCCTGCCGCTCTCCGGCTGGCCGCTGATTGCCCTGGGCGCGCCGTTCGGCTTTTTCACGATCGGAAACTATGCGGCGCTGGGCCCATTCTTCACCGAGCTTTTCCCCTCTGCCATTCGCGCGAGCGGCCAGAGCTTCGCCTACAATTTCGGCAAAGCAACCGGCGCGGCGGCCGTGTCGGCGATCGGAATACTGGCGCAGCATATCGGCCTGGCGGAGGCCATCGGCCTGGTTGCGCTGCTGGGCTACAGCATCGCGTTCGCCGCGACCCTCGTGCTGCCCGAGACACGCGGAATTCAACTGACGTCCGGCCATGAGCCTTCCGCGCCACGCCCCGACATCGGGGGCTCTTCGCGTCTGAGCCAGGAACCGGTCCTGCGCGCGAGGCGATAGCCGCCCCAGTGCGCCCGCAAGTGCACTGCATCGCAGGTCACCGATCATTCCATGGAACACATCCGCAAAGGATCGACTGAGCGATGCGCAAAAGCATTTCGGTGAAAGGATTGAGCCACAGACATCCAATCCCCAACGCCTGTCGGATCGGCAGCATGGTTTTTTCGGGAGCGGTTCATGGTGTCAATCCGATCACGCACGAACTGCCGTCCGAAATAGCGGAACAGTCGGCCAACGTGTTTGCCAATATGCGCGCCATCATCGAGGCCGCCGGCGGTAGCGCGGAAAACATCGTCAAGGTGGATATCTATCTCCGCGACAGCGGCGACAGGAATGCCGTGAACGAAGAATGGCTCAGGATGTTTCCCAATCCCGAGTCACGACCGGCACGACATGTTCAACCGTTGCCGCCGGACAGTCCGTCTCTGGTGCAATCAGAATTCATTGCGGTTATCGAGGAAGCTCTTTGATCTAAGCGCAAATTCCTGGGGTTAAATGCTTCGCCGGCGGACCGGGCCTCGCACCGGCTCATCGCCGACCTTTCAACTGCACGTCCCGCTCGTCTCCCGGCAATGATCAGGATGAGGTTGGCCAAGTCGACCCATCTCGAGGACGACAACTGCCCAAGGTGGGTCTACCGTCGTCCTTTCCAGGCCCTATGATCGCACCGGTACGCGGAATAGACCTCGGCTCCATTGATACGCTTCAACGTGCTCGAGGAGGAAACCGGTATTGCCCCTGTGCCTGCCGATGATCCGCCA